>NZ_CP030041.1:1845000-3045000 GCF_003260975.1 Echinicola strongylocentroti
GATATAACCAATCCTTTAAAAGGCCGACCAGATCTTAAAGGAGACTTGTTTCTGGATTTTGGCTTTAATATGCTAAATAATAGACCGGAGGAAATGAACTCACGTTTTTTCCCTTCAAAGACTGTTAACATCTATTTTCAGCGTCCTATCAATTTAGGAGAAAAGTCTGGCTTCACCTTGAACCCCGGTATAGGGTTTGGCTTGGACAAACTTGCTTTTAAGAATGACATGATGTTAGTCAATGATCCCGACAAAGGAACAAACTCCAGTATGTTGGTAGATGTAGACGACGTCTATGGAGAAGGCATCTCTATTGAGAAAAACACAACAGCACTAAACTACATTGATGTCCCTATCGAATTGCGTTATCACTTTAATAGGAGTGATTACCAGCAAGGTTTCAGGATAGCATTGGGAGGAAAAGTAGGAATGCTATATGAAGCACATACTAAGGTGAAATATACAGATGCCGATGGATTGACCCAAAAAGTAAAAACATCTGGAGATCTTGGACTAAACAAATTCCGCTATGGGGTATACACGAGAGTAGGTCTCGGAGGATTTAACCTATGGGCTTATTACGGGCTAAATGAAGTCTTTAAAACTGGCCAAGGACCTTTCGAAACAGAGACAAAGCAATTCAACTTTGGAATGTCTGTAGCGCTGTTCTAAGCACACACCTCAAACTCATAAAAAAAGTCCTCAATTTTGATTGAGGACTTTTTTTTATGAGTTGAACCTTGGTTTTCTTTTTTCAATAAATGCGGTGATTCCTTCTATAAAATCCTGATGCTTGCCCGCTTTATGCTGATAGACCATTTCCATATCCAACACTTCTTGCAGCGACATCCCCGCAGATTCGTGGAGCATCTCTTTAATCAAGCCTACTGCATGGGCAGATGCATTCACATAAATCTCCACATATTGACTTATTGCGGCATCCAACTGGTCATGTTCTACAGCTTTATTGACCAATCCTATCTTTTCAGCCTCTTCGGCATACACTTTTCTACCGGTAGTTGCCAATTCAAATGCAAGTGGATACCCAATCCTCTTTGGCAAAAAGTAATTACCACCAGCATCCATCACTAATCCAATATGGGCAAAAATTTCGGGAAGATATGCTTCTTTGGACGCAACGATTACATCACTTGCCAAGGCCAGGGAACACCCCGCCCCTGCAGCCAATCCATTTAACTTACAAATAATGGGCTTCTGAAGAGCCTGCATCTTCAAAATAAGTGGATTATAATAATCTCTAATTATTTCCCTAAATGGAATGGCTTCCAAATCCTGCCCTACGGCCTTTAAGTCCTGTCCGCTACAAAATGCAGCCCCCATTCCTGTCAACACAACACATCGTATTTCACTACTCTTACCTGCTTTCTCAAAAGCAGCAAACAATTCCTTCAGTACCTCAAGGTTCAAAGCGTTATACACTTCGGGTCGGTTAATAACAATTTCCACCCAATACTCCTGTAAGGTGTAATTGATGTGTTTAAACTCCATACCAAATCACAATAGAAAGTAATAAAACGAGATAAAGCAAGTAGCAAATCCCAAACAAAAACCAGCAATTAACTCTCCCGGTCTATGGGCATTTAAATACAGCCTGCACGATCCGACAATACCGCAAAGCATTACCGTAAAGATCATGGGATATAGCAACTGGCTGGAAGGATACTTCCAGCTCATCACGATCGTAATAGCCAGTAAACCCGATAGTCCTGTCAAATGTGCACTGATTTTCCAAAAAAAAGTCACCAAGGTCAACAGGATAATGGTCCCTGTAATGGCTATGAGACTGTAGACAATCAACTCGTCGTAGTTGAGCCGGGCATAAAAGAAATACGTTACCATTACATAGAAAACGCTCACCATGACAAAAGGCACAAAGCGATCTTTTTTACCCGCCATATGGATACTAGGAATAGCGCTCATGTACCGTAAGCCAAATACGCTGAGCATCGGGATAAGCCATGTAGTCACCACTACCATCAGCAACATGGAGCCCTTTATTTCATCAGGAACATGCGTGGCATCAGGAATCAGGTACAAGACCAAGGCAAACACCATAGTAGGCACTACCAATGGCTGAAACAAAACAGAAAGGATAAGTGCTATCTTTCGGTACACTATAGTTCTTTTCTTAGTCTGGCCACCGGAATTTGTAGCTGTTCTCTATATTTTGCTACTGTCCTACGGGCAATATTATAACTTTTTTCATTTAATAGTTTTACGAGTTTATCATCTGAAAGCGGTTTTCGTTTATCTTCATTGTCCACCAGTTTTTGGAGTACGCTTTTCACCTCTCGGTTACTTACATCCTCTCCTCCTTCTGTGGAAATCCCCTCTGAGAAAAAGTATTTAAGTGGAAACACCCCAAACTCGGTTTGAATAGCCTTACTATTGGCCACCCTGGAGACTGTAGAAATATCCATATCGATCCGTTCAGCAATATCCTTTAGGATCATTGGTCTAAGCTTAGTCTCGTCACCTTCTTCAAAAAACTCCTCTTGGTATTCCAAAATCGCATGCATGGTCTTTAGCAGCGTCTGTTGTCGCTGTTTGATGGCATCAATAAACCACTTGGCTGCGTCTAGTTTTTGCTTCACAAAACTAACCGTATCCTTTAGCTTCTTATCTTTCTTATCGCTCTTATCATAGGCCTCGAACATCTCTGAATATGATCTACTAACCCGAAGTTCTGGTGCATTTCGGGAATTTAATGTGATCTCAGGTTTTCCGTTGACCATATTAAGCAGGAAATCAGGAATAATATACTGTGTCCGCATCAAGCCATCAGAACCTCCTCCCGGTTTGGGGTTAAGCCGGGTAATCATCTGGATAACTTCTTTGAGGTCATGTTCATTCAGATTACACTTCTTCAAGATTTTATCGTAATGCTTCTTGGTAAATTCGTCAAAGCAATCATTCACCACCTTGATTGCTTTTTGTACCACTTCATCTTCTTGGTGCTCTTTTCGTTCGAGTTGGATAATCAGGCACTCCTGCAGACTTCTCGCAGCAATTCCTGCTGGATCAAAGTTCTGTATCTTCCTGAGCACTTCCTCAACCTCGTCCAAATCAGTCTCCACATTTTGGCTAAAGGCGAGGTCATTAATTATAGCCTCTAAATCACGCCGGATATAACCATCACTTTCAATACTACCAATCAATTGTTTACCGATCAGTTTCTGATGGCCATCCAACCTCAAAAAACTAAGCTGGGAAAGCAACTGCTCGTGCAAGGACGTACCACTAGATAGGGGCATTTCCCGCTCTTCCTCATCTGGCGAATAGTTTCCATCCCCCTGCATCTTATAACCTCCATAATCATCCGATAGATAATCATCCAAGTTGATATCTTTATCCTCCTTACTTTCTTCTTCGTAGTTATCTGGCAACACCTCTTCCTGCCTGTCATCCGTCTCCTCTTTACCTTCTTCCAGTGCCGGATTTATTTCCAACTCTTCTTCCACTCTCGCTTCCAATTCGGCTGTAGGCACTTGCAGCAATTTGATGAACTGAATCTGTTGGGGACTCAGCTTTTGGGAAAGCACCTGATTTAAATTTAATTTTTGCATATATCGCTTCTACAATCGTTCCTTTAAGATAAAAACTTGAGTCTAGCCGGGCTCCGTTAATAAACCCAATTCACATATTCAAATTTAGGAAATTACAGCAAAATTTTGACAAAAAGGTGATTATATCGTTTTTTTGCATTCCATTTTAAAACATTGATTAGCTTTAAATCTTGAAAACTAAGATTTAATGTTTCAAACCTTCGATTCCTATGGCATTCAACAAACGATCAAAGATAAAATTATTGCTTGAAAGCAACAAAATAGGTGAAAAAATCACCATCATGGGCTGGGTGCGCACTAAAAGAGGCAATAAAAACGTCTCTTTTATTGCCGTAAACGACGGATCCACCATAAGTAATTATCAGGTTGTTGCTGACCCTAATATCATCAATGAAGACATCCTTAAGCGGATCTCTACTGGCGCCTGTATAAAAGTTTCGGGAGAAGTGGTAGCCTCACAAGGGTCCGGACAAGACTCTGAAGTGATCGCTGAAAACATAGAAGTACTTGGAGAAGCTGATCCGGAAAAATACCCTCTTCAACCCAAAAAACACTCCATGGAGTTTCTTAGGGATATTGCCCATCTTAGGATGCGAACCAATACATTTGGAGCAGTTTTTCGTGTACGACATGCCTTGGCCTTTGCGGTACATCACTACTTTAATAAAAAAGGTTTTTTTTACATCCATACACCTATCATCACAGCATCAGATGCTGAAGGAGCAGGCGAGACGTTTAAAGTAACGACATTGGATCTCAAAAAAACTCCACTTACTGATAACGGGGCCATTGACTATTCCAAGGATTTCTTTGAAAGGGAAACCAACCTTACGGTATCTGGTCAACTGGAAGGTGAATTGGCGGCCATGGCGCTGGCTGAGATCTACACTTTCGGGCCTACATTCCGTGCAGAAAATTCCAATACGACCCGCCACTTGGCTGAATTTTGGATGATCGAACCCGAAATGGCCTTTTATGACGCTGAAGATAACCAAGACCTGGCAGAAGACTTCCTGAAGTCCATCATTACTTATGCCATGGAGCACTGCAAAGCTGACTTAGAGTTCCTTGATAAAAGAGCTGCCGAGGAAAATGCCAAAAAACCTGTCAATGAACGAACTGACCTTGGCCTACTGGATCGCCTTAGGTTTGTGGCCGAGCATGCTTTTGAGCGTGTCACATACACTGAAGCCATTGATATTCTCAGAAATTCCAAGCCAAATAAAAAGAAAAAATTCAATTACCTCATTGAAGAGTGGGGCACTGACCTCCAATCTGAACATGAGCGATTCTTGGTAGAAAAGCACTTCAAAAAGCCCGTTATCCTTACCGACTATCCTAAAGACATCAAGGCTTTTTACATGAAGCAAAATGATGATGGAAAAACGGTCGCAGCCATGGACATTCTATTCCCTGGCATTGGTGAGATCGTTGGCGGCTCACAGCGAGAAGAAAACATGGAAAAACTCACTGGCAGAATGGATGAAATGGGCATAAGTCAGGAAGAACTTTACTGGTACTTGGACACCAGGAGATTTGGCGCCACACCTCATTCTGGTTTTGGTCTTGGTTTTGAAAGAATGGTGCAATTTGTCACTGGAATGGGTAATATCCGAGATGTAATTGCCTTCCCAAGGACTCCTGGAAACGCAGAGTTTTAACCCAAATCAATCCTGTGTATAGCGAATAAAATCAATAAAGCCTGAAGACACTCCACTTCAGGCTTTATTGATTTTATTCTATCCCGGATAATAAAACACCTCACTCGGAAGAGTAGATTTAACCCGGATTATGCGTTAGGAATCGTAGTGAGAGCTGAAATTGCAAGAAAATCAGTTAGTTTGGAGGCATTAGCGTAGCACCGCTACGGTTATGCCAAAAACTAAAGTGAAACGGCTGGTTTTGAAGCAGTTTAAGGTCGCAACAGATAGGCTAATGCATATTCCGGGTTTAATATTGATCCTCTTTAGCCTATATTACAATCAGTCAATCTTAAGTACCAAGTAACTTTTAGGAATAGCTCTGACAATGTCAGTGGCAATCGTCCCTCTTTTTTTGTAAACTGAAGCGATTTCTCCAGCCAGGCCGTGCTGGTAGACTCCACACAAAGTGGCGTTCTCTACAGAATACCCTTGCCCCAAAAAAGAAGTGATCATCCCAGTAAGAACATCCCCCGCCCCACCTGTTGCCATATGTTTGTTTCCTGTAGAGTTGAAAAATTGCCTGCCATCTGGAAAAGAAATGCACGTATGAGCACCTTTAAGAACGACTATACAGCGGTATTTTTTAGAAAAAACCATCGATTTGGACAAACGCTCCTTATGATTGGTGCAAGCCCCTACCAATCGTTCAAATTCTTTTAAATGTGGTGTTAAAACACAATTCTCGTCCAATTCATTCAACAGCTCTTTTTCCTTGGCCAATATGTTGATGGCGTCCGCATCAATCACCTTTGGTCCGTGATACCGGGTAAAAAAATCTTTTAAAAATGATACCGCATCCGAATTGGTTCCCATACCAGGGCCTACCCCTATTGCATCAAACCGTTTTAGTGAATCCTGTGGATAAGACTTACCCAGGTTATTTTCTGATTCAGCAGAAAGAACTTGTGCTTCCGGCAAGGCAATTTGAATGATATTCACTCCACATTGAGGAACTAAACAGGCAGCCAAACCACTCCCTGTACGTAAAGCCGCCTCAGCTGACATTTTGATTGCACCCATTGACCCGTAACTTCCTCCAGCTAACAGCACCCTTCCAAAATCTCCTTTATGCGAAAACCTACTAAAACTAATATGCCTATCTACAACATCCTTCTTTTGCAAATAGAATTTGTTTTCTGAAAACTGACTTAAAAAATTACGGTCAATGCCTATATTCACCACATGTAATTTACCTACGAAAGCAGCATGCTCTGGAAACATGAGGGAAAACTTTGGAAACTGAAAACTTACCGTAACATCTGCCCGAAAAGCCTCACCTTTCAGGCATTCATCGGAAGGTAATCCAGTAGGAATATCCACGGCAACCTTACTTACTTCAGAAAGCCCATTGAGCTTGGTGATCATATGAAGAATATTTCCTTCCAAGGGTCTGTTTACACCTATCCCCAACACGGCATCGATCACAACATTAAGATCAAACTCCATGTGCTTAATATCCTCATCATTCATGGTAATAGCGGGCAATTTATCAGGCAATAGCTCTCGGTTTAGCCTACAGTCTGCTGAAGCACGATCAAAGTCACCAACCAAAAAAACGATGATATCGTAACCTTTTCTCCACAGCAACCTACCAATTGCCAATCCATCACCTCCATTATTACCATGACCACAAAAAATCCCCACCTTGTCATTTCGATGATACTTCTTTTCAAACCATCCACAAAATGCCTGTGCGGCATTTTCCATTAGACGGTGAGAGGAAATCCCCCTATCCGCAATAAAATCTGCATCGAGCTTTTTGACTGACGATCCGGAGATTATTTCTAGCATCTTATTTTTATTAAGCTTTCACTAATTTATATTCGGGAAAGGTCACCCTAAACAGGAACAACATACCAATAATAAAAAAAATACCAAGAACTAGCGAGCTATCCCTCATACTTCCGGTATATTTCTCAATAAAACCATACGAAAATGTTCCAAACACAATAGCTATCTTTTCAGTAACATCATAAAAACTAAAATATGAGGCATTATCCTGACTTCCTTCTGGTATTAATTTGGAATAAGATGACCTGGAAATAGCCTGAATACCTCCCATCACCAAACCCACTACAAATGCCAGGCCATAAAATTCAACTTCGGTAGTCACAAAATAGGCTGATAGGCAAATCCCTACCCAAATAAAAACCATACTCATCAAGGAAAGTTTATTCCCCCTGGTCTTAGCTAACCAACCAAACAAATAACTTCCCGCTATCGCCACTACCTGGATGATCAAGATAGTTACAATCAACTTATCTCCTGCCAAATTCAACTCTTTATCTCCAAAAGAAGCAGCCATATACATGACCGTTTGTACTCCCATACTATAAAAAAGAAAAGCCAACAAGAACTGCTTAAGTTCTGTCCGTTTGGATACAAGCCCAAAAACTTTACGAATCCCCTTATATCCAGACCAAAAAAGTGACTGTTCCGTAAGATTACTTTTGGTATGCTTAGGCAAGTACTTAAATGGAATCGATGCAAAACCTAGCCACCAAATACCGGTGATCAAAAATGACCACCTGGCAGCAGAACTCCCATCTTCTAACATAAACCATGAAGGTTGCTGAATCATCACTAAATTAATGACCAGAAGAATAACACTCCCTATATACCCAAGCGCAAAACCACGGGCACTCAAAATATCATACTCTTCAAAAGTACTGATCTCCGGAAGGAAGGCATTGTAAAAAACAATACTTCCTGCATAGCCAACACTTGCCAAAACACTAAAAATAATACCAAGCTCTAAGTTGCTTCCATCGAAAAAAAATAACCCCATGCATGATGACGCCCCTAAAATGGCAAATATTTTCATAAACAATAACTTCCTACCGCCCGAATCAGCCATACCCGACAGAAGCGGAGACAAAAAAGCTATAACCAAAAACGAAAAAGAAATGGACCATGAATACAGTACCGTATTCACTATCTCAACTCCAAAAAATGTAACTACATCTCCCATTTCTTGCGAAGAAGTGGCATTATTAAAATAAACCGGAAAGATAGTTGAAGTAATGACCAAGCTATATACAGAGTTTGCCCAATCATACATCGCCCATGCAAATTGGACCTTCTTTTTATTTGGTACCATCGTATACAATGCTGTTTAAAACCAAAAAAAGCTATCCGCTTTTGCGGATAGCTTTTTTTCACTAATCAATATTTTTATTAATCTTATTGATCAACTTTCCCTACAGAAGCATACAGGATTTTCCTGGCATCAGCTTCTCTCAGTTCTGACTGAATATCACCTATAGGTCCCATTTTCACGTCCCTATCAGCTTTTAAAGATACATAAATTTGATCTCTCTCAGCTTCTGATAATTTATCCTTTTCTTGGTTTACCCAAAGGACAATATCATTGGTAGTGATCAATGCATCATTAGCTTGTATCCTAGGCTCTGTACCATAGACACTGGGATTTTTGGGTTTTCCTATAAACAAATAAGAAATCAACGATTTTTTCTCAAGCTTCTGAAGCTGCGATGCCTGTGGCAACTTTTGCTCTACTAAAAGCTCTTGCTCTCTCAAAACGGTCGTTACCATGAAGAAGAATAAGAGCATAAAGATGATATCTGGCAATGCAGAAGTCGGGATATTTTCTTCGGTCTTGGTTTTTTTCTTAAACTTTGCCATAATTATTCTCCTCCTTTATCTGGTTCTGCAATTGAAATCGCCATAGGAATATTTTCCTTACCTCTATCCATAAGCTCTTTTTCAGCAGCAGTTCTACTGGACAGTGCCCTGTATTCATCTGCTGTAAGGCCTACTCTTTCGGCATAGATTTCATAATACGCTTTCTTCACTTTGTCAAGTACCTCCAAGTAGAGGTCATAACTTGTACCACGATTTGTCTTAATGGACACTACTGCCTCATTTGGATGGTCGGAAGATTCAGGATCTCTATTTGCCTGCCCTTTAAGAACGGGTGGCAAGCTATTGAACAAATCAATATTCTCCTGATCCGGCTCACCGAAGTTCATCACAAATTCTTTGACTTCCTGATCCAGACCATCTGAGTTGTCCCTGAAATCATCCTCTACCAAGAGTTGGTCATTTGAGTTGATCAATATCTTAAAGATATTTCGCTCATTTTTATCAACTTCTGGTGGTGGTTGATTAGGATCAAGCTTTGGCGGTAGTACGTTGGTAATACCTTTGTCAGAAGCAATTGTCGTAGTTACAAGAAAGAAGATAAGTAGCAAGAAGGCGATATCCGCCATGGATCCTGCATTTACCTCCTGACTCATTCGGCTTTTCTTTCTTGGCATACTAAATTACTTTATAAGTTTATTAAGTTCTGTCGCTACAATACCGACAAGCGCTAGGGCGAACAATGCATAGGTAGTGAATAATATACCACCTACAGCCTTAGAGCTTGATTCGGTGATATTAAAAGGTGCCACGGCATATTTCGGAGCCACTTCATCACTTGCTAGAGAGTAAGCAAGGAAGAACAGTACGGCCACACCGATCACACCAACACCTATCTTAAGCAAACTTTTAGGATTATCAATTGATTTAACCAAAGGCATTAGAATTGCTGCTAGAGCGCCCAAGCCAATCAAAAGATATCCTACATATAACATTATATCGTAAGAATCCATATTGTTAAGTTCTTTGGTTGGTTGTATTTAATTAATCAATTTTTTAAAGCAACTGGCGACCTATTACTTAGTCAGCTTGTGCTTCACAAGGATATCAACCAAAGTAATGGAAGCATCCTCCATATCGTTTACCAAAGAATCGATCTTCGCTACACAATAGTTATAGAAAAGCTGAAGGATAATCGCAACGATCAAACCAGCAACAGTGGTCAAAAGGGCGATTTTAATACCACCTGCTACAAGGGATGGGGAGATATCACCGGCTGCCTCAATAGAGTCAAATGCACCGATCATACCAATTACCGTACCCATGAAACCAAGCATTGGTGCAAGGGAGATAAATAGGGAGATCCATACCAATCCTTTTTCCAAACGGCCCATTTCAACAGAACCATAGGCAATGATTGATTTCTCTACCATTTCGATACCTTCTGAGTATCTCATCAAGCCTTGGGTAAAGATGGAGGCTACTGGACCTTTTGTGCTCTTAGTCACGTCCTTAGCAGCTTCGATACCACCTTGATCAAGTGCATCTTCTACTTTAGCAAGAAGCTTTTTAGTGTTGGTAGTAGCAAGGTTCAGGGTAATGATTCTTTCCAATGCTACTGCAAGACCCAAAATCAAACAGATCAATACAGGAGTCATGAAAGTAGGATCACCTTCGATGAACTTGTCTTTGATTATTTGGTGAAATGGCTGTTCTTCAACTACAACTTCATCATCTGTAACTACAGGAGCAGGGTCAGGAGCCGGAGCTGCTGCTTCCTCCATCATTTCAGTAGTGTCTCCTGCAGAAGCTTCTTCTGAGGCGTCTTGTGCTTTTGTAATAACCGGAGAAATAAGCATTCCGGTAAGCATGAACAAAGCGATTAACTTTTTCATAATTTAGTTTTTAATAGACTTTAAATAAAGGTTAAACGGTTTCTAACTTTAATATTGAGCTTTTAAAGATATAATTTTTTCAATTCAAATAACAAGGGATAATGTTATAATTTTTTTCACCTCGCCTTTTTAATAAATGTTCTTACAAGGTAACTATCTTTTTATGAACTAAAAAAGCTTTACTTAATAAGAATGATTAGTGGTAATATATAAGAGATGGAGTAGTGGAAAGAAAGAACTTTTTTAACAATGGGCAATTAAGGGGATTTCAAAATATCTTTTCTTCAAGCTTTACGGCTTCAGCTAACCTCCCTAATATTAATTCTATAAATCTTCCGTTGGTCAATTGAAACCTTTAAAAGACGCCATAGAGGAGGGGGCTATTCGTGCCCGCTTGCCATGCTATACCACCTCTCGTGAATCTCCCGATGGTCGATTTCAAACCCGAGGGTTCTCATCCCTTCCATTTTACTGGAACCGGATATCAAAACCTATTGTGATTTCGCATCGCCAAAGGCAGAATTTACGTTGCAGAGAGGAAGGGATTCGAACCCTCGATACCCTTTAGGGGTATACACGCTTTCCAGGCGTGCTCCTTCGACCGCTCGGACACCTCTCTGTGTTTTTTTGGTCTCAATTGAGGCGACAAATAAATATATAATATTTAGTTCCTGCAAGGAAAACAGTGCTTAATTTCCCCCTTAACATTTGCTATTTTTCTTTTACGGCCTTCCAAACCCCACTACACTACTGAAAATCAAAAGATTGCTTTTACTAAATGTTTTTCCATTTTAAGCACCCAAAACAGGAACCATTTTGTCATTATTTGCTAGTTAAGGACATCTCACCAGCCAGAGGTGTAATCAATTTCCTTCTGATTTCATCTTCATCCGTTTCGTTGGCCAATAGAAACATCATCTTACATATAGCGGCTTCGGAGGTAATATCCCCTCCACTGAGCACCCCCAGTCGTTTAAGTTCCTTGCTTGTTTCATACCTCCCTTGGATCACTCGGCCACCATTGCACTGGGACACGTTCAGGATGATGATCCCTTTGTCCACTGCCTTCTGGATAGTATCTATAAACCAAGGCTCAGTAGGGCTATTACCTGAGCCATATGTCTCCAAAACCACTCCCCTCAAGTCTTTTATATTAAAGATGCTATCGATTACCTCTGCTGTAATCCCTGGAAACAACTTCAAGATCATCACCCGTTTGTCCAGCTTATTGAGGTACCTTAACTGCACTCCTTCCTTATAGGGTTTGATCGCAGCATAATTATAATCAATAACAATCCCTGACTCTGCCAAAGGAGGGTAATTCTCTGATTCAAACGCATCAAAGTGGACACTCTGCATCTTTTTGGCACGATTGCCCCGTAGCAGCATATGGTTAAAGAAAATACATACTTCAGGCACTATAGGCTTCCCGTTGGCTTTGCTAATGGCTATCTCCAATGAGGTCATCAGGTTTTCCCGTGCATCCGATCTCATTGCACTGATCGGAAGTTGAGCTCCGGTAAAAATCACCGGTTTGGTCAGGCCTTTTAACATAAAACTCAGCATGGAGGCAGAATAAGCCATCGTATCCGTCCCGTGAAGCACCACAAAACCATCGTAGGTATCGTAGTTTTCATAAACAATATAGGCCATATCTACCCAATGCTGCATATTGACATTCGAACTGTCAATCGGTTCAGGAAATGAGATGACCGTAATGGCAATGTTAAGGTTACCTAAATTGGGTATTTTTTCTAGGATTTGGCCAAAATTAAACGGAACCAGTGCTCCTGATTCGTCATAAGCCATTCCCAATGTCCCTCCCGTATAAATAATCAGCACTGAGGACTTAATCTCACTTTTTGCCGCTGTATTTAATCTTACGATTTTATAATTCATCCTTCAGGCCGGTTAAAGAGTTGATTTGCATTTACGTTCGTGGTTTTGGCGACCTTATCCATGGTGGATTCAGTAAGGTCCCCTACCCGTTCGGCAATAATCGGAATATACTCTGGTGAATTTCTTTTGCCCCTGTAGGGAACCGGCGCCAAATAAGGCCCATCTGTCTCCAACACTAAATGATCCAGGCCAATTTCAGGCAGCACCTTATCCAGCCCTCCGTTCTTGAAAGTGGAAACTCCTCCAATCCCCAACAAAAAACCCATTTCTATAATTTCCTTTGCTTGCTTCACTGTACCCGTAAAGCAATGGAAAATACCAGTGAGACGGGCATCGTTCATCTCGCGGATAATGGCTATGGTTTCATCGATTGATTCTCGACAGTGAAGCACGATAGGAATTTGTTTTTCTTTCGCCCAGCCCACTTGGATCTTGAGCGCTTCCTTTTGTATATCAAAAGAGCTCTTATCCCAGTACAGGTCAGTCCCGATCTCGCCGATAGCAACAAACGGACGCTTAGAAAGCCAATCCTCCATCACGTATAATTGCTTTTCAAAATCCTTATCCACATCACAGGGATGAAGCCCCATCATGGGTACGCACACAGCCGGATAACGCTGTTCGGCCTCCAACATGGCGTCGATCGATTCCACATCTACATTGGGCATGTAGATTTTATTCACCCCATTTGCTTTGCACCTTTCAATGACCTCATCTCTGTCATCGTCATACTTCTTGGAATAAATATGGGCATGGGTATCAATAAATTGCATCAGTATCTCCTCTCTTTCCAGTTAATTTTCGAAGGCCAAAAATAATACACTATTGTTGACCATGAAATTACTAGATAATAAACTTCAAAAATAAATAATTCCCAAACAGGAATAGAAATACTTGCTTTTTTTGCCAGAAACCACACAAAACATACCTGCAAAAAGACTTTACCCCCCCAAATAACCAGCCCCAAGCTTGGATCAAAAAAGATTATGCTTAGCACAAATGGAAAAAACAGTGCCTGTAGTGCCAATAATGCCTGCCAGTACCACCCAAGACTCAAAGCCCCCTTCATCCAGCGCTTGCGTTGCTTTAATAAATCTGCCACCCCTGTCTCCGCTTTGGTGGTCACAAGACTCTCTTCTACAAACTCAAATACCGGACGATACCCGGCCTCTTTGATGGCTTTGCCCATGGCAAAATCTTCGGTTACCGAAAATGACAACCCTTCAAATCCCCCTACCTTATGATAAGCCTTTTTACTGATCAGCATATTATTCCCTACTGCAGTAAGTAAATTTCCCCTGTCTGAAGTCACCTTTATCATTCCTAGGGTCAACCACCAATCTTGTCCTTGCATCTTGGCTAAAAGCCCCCTGCGCCTCACGTGTGTCACCCCCACCACCAGCCCGTACACTGGTTTATAGGCACTCACCATTCTTCTAACCCACTTTGGATTGACTTGACAGTCTGCATCTGTAAACAGCAACAAGTCTCCAGTAGCCACATGGGCCATTTGAGCCAAGGCATTGGCCTTACCGTTAAGATGTGAAAACATCGGCTCCACCCCTACTTTTACTCGATTGGGGGCTTGGCTTACCCACTGATCAATGATCGCTCCGGTACGGTCACTGCTTTGATCATCAGCTAATATGATTTGTATTTTCCGGGGTGGATAATCCAGTTCTTCCAAGGCAGTAAGGCATGCTGGCAGTGTATGCTCTTCATTACGGGAAGGGATAAGAAGGCTTACAGCAGGCCATATAGTCACTGTATCTGGTCTCCCATGCTCCTTGAATGAGCTTAGAAAATAATACACCAATAAGCAATCTTGAAAAATCAACAACAATACCACTGTACAGGAAAACCACCATATCATAATAATCCCGATTCAAATCCTTTAGCCTTAATAAAGGTCAAATACTCCGGCAATACCTCTTTGATAATTCCTTGGGTCTTCTTCTGGTCATGAAACAATACAATCGCTCCATTCTTAGTATGTGCCTTGGTTTTTTGAAGACAGGTTTTGGCTGATTGTCGTCGGTCATAGTCACCTGATAGGACATCCCACATTATCACTTCATAGTACTCAGCAAGCTGCACTACTTGTTTTTTTTTGATCCTGCCATATGGGGGGCGAAAAAAGCGGGGAAAATCTCCTGTCACCTCAAAAATAACATCACTGCACTCTTGCACATTCTTATAGTATCGGCGATCCTCAGTAGCAGTACCCTTTAGGTGATTAAAAGTATGGTTCCCGATCTGATGACCTTCTGAAATAATCCTTTTAGCCAATTCTGGATGCTTTCGCACATTATCTCCCACACAGAAAAAGGTCGCCTTCACTTGGTGCTTTTTCAATTCATCCAATACAAAATCAGTCACTCCCGGCACTGGCCCATCATCAAATGTCAGGTAAATGACCGGTTCTTTGCGGCTTCTGTTCCATGTAAGGTTAGGGAGAAGCCATTTTACTATTTTTGGCACATGATGAACGACCATAATATTATGCTCATTTAAACCGCATACTCAACAGTGTAATATCATCTCTTCTAGGGGCACCATCGGCAAATACATTCCACTCTTTAAAAAACTCCTTATGAAACTGTTCTGGCTCCTCACATAGATTTCGGTTTACAAAGTCCACAAATCGCTCATCACCATATTCCTCATCTTGTTGATTGAACACCTCCGTAAGGCCATCGGTAAAAAGATGGATGGTAAACCGGCTCAGCCCATACCTCTTTCCCACCTCCAGAAAGGGGAGCTCGCGAAAAGCCCCCAAAATGGTGGTCCCTGCATCCAGCAACTCGCTCTTTCCCTCATCCTCTCTGCAAAGCACCGGGGGATTATGGCCTGCGTTGATATACCGTAAGGTCTGTGTCTTATAATTATAGTATCCTAGAAAAAAGGTAATAAACCGTTCTCCATTGGTATTTTCAAATATGGTGTAATTCAGCTGATCCGCAATCATTTTCAGATCGGATGAACTTCGTAGCAGTGTCCTCAGTGCTGCCTGAAAATTAGACATCAAAAGTGCTGCTGGCATCCCCTTGCCCGACACATCGGCAATACAGAAAAAGACTTCGTTTTCGGATTTGCGAATAAGGTCATAATAATCCCCTCCCACGGTACTATGGGGAAAATAGGTGACAGTGGCATTCAGCCGCTCTGTCTCGGGAAGCTCTGCCGGAAACAACATCCGCTGCACATTACTGGCGATTTCTACTTCCTTTTTGAGCCGCTCTTGTTCCAGCTGCCTTCTGGCAAACCGCTTATTCTCCAAAGCCACCACCAGGATATTGGTCAATGCCTGGGTAAAATCCAAGTCTAGGTTTTTATCACTGTCCTTGGTCTTCAGCAGCAAAATGGCCAGCATTTTATCTTTATGGTACACAGGGACATAAATATCCAGTTCTGTAAAAGAATACTCTGGTGGCATAACCAGATTGAGCTTGCCTATATCCCTGTTATCATCTACATCACCATGAGGGATCATAGCCGGAATATTCTGCTTTACCCCATGCTTCACACGCTCTTCAAAACCATTTTGGTCGGCCACATAAAGTACCAATGCCTTGATATTCAAATGCACCAAACATGTAAACTTGAATATAGTGAACAACACCTCCTCATTCTTGTTTTCATTGATCGCCTGGGTGATCTCCAAGAGTGCTTTCAGCTCTAGTTCCTTTCTTTGGTATTTTACTGTCTCAGTAGTCAAAACCTTTCCTGTTATTTATAATGTATTGTGCTCCATCAAGCCCTTCTTCGTGGCCAAATAATAATAAAGTGTACCACTCTTCATGACCTCGACCTGATCAAAAATCTCTTGGTCAGGCACCAACAGACACTTGATCAATCTCCTCTCGTATAACCCCTGCAAGGTAGTCAAAAGGACTTCATCTTCCCAGTCAAGCACCTCTTTTAAGTAGCTATATGGCTGTACAAAATACAGCTCATCCATCAGCTCAAACTCTTCTTCTGACATTATTTATGATTGTTTTTGGTTAATTAAGCACCCACTGTAGACCTTCTTCCTCTCCACTTGGACGGGACAAAAAAGGAGGCAAATGCCACCCCTAATACATAAACTGGGTGACAAAAACTGGCAAACACAAAACTAGTCATTGGTGGTTTTACCTGATAAGTCTTTAATACTTTGTTCAGGCTAAAATACTCAAATATTATTTTCAAAAACCAATATATCGCAAACATCACCACAAAGCCCCCACCTCCAAAAAGCAATATTACAGTACCTATACTGACCAATGAAAACCCAATACTAGCCACAGCTCCAATGGCATTCCCCAAAAACTGGTGCTTGTTCCACTTGCTCGCCCAGCGGGATCGCTGGTTCAAAAACACCCGCCAACCACTGGACGGCTTGGTCTTCACCAACACCTTGCTTGCCGTCACATACCTAATAGACTGATGTCCAAACCGCTTCAACATTTTTTCCAAGAGATACGAGTCATCTCCTGACATTTGCCCACTGTTTCCCTGGTATCCGCCGAGGTGATAGAATGCCTCCTTTCGGTACCCCATATTCGCCGCACTACACATAATGGGTTTTCTTGTCCGAAAAAAGAAATTGGTCATCAAAAGAATACTCGCCCATTCTATTTGTTGAAAGTACTCAAAAACACCTCCGTTGGCACTGGAGACCACTGGGCCAGCCACCATTTGTACTTTCGGGTCATCAAATGCCCTGAGCATATTCTGCACCCAATCTGCCGGCAATGCACAATCTGCATCAGTAGTAAGGATAATGTTTGCATTGGCCATGACCACTCCATGCTCCATCGCCGCCTTTTTCCCCACACCTTGGCTATCGACCAGTTTAAAATTACTTTTCTTTTCTGCTTCGATCCATTGCCTCGCCAGCGTATCGCTTCCATCTTCACTATGATCATTAATAAGGATCACCTGGAGATTTGGGTAGCTGAGATTGGCCAAGTTTTGTAATAAGCCGGGTAGGTTTTCTTTTTCATTCCGAAAAGGCACCAATAAGCTCACCGGATAGTCCACTCCTCCTTCCACAGCCATTTTGGTGGCCTTTGGCCGCTTCCACTTCGACGACAATAATACCAAAACCAGCAGATAGACTGCCAGTGCAGCAAAAAAGAAAATTGGCAAAAGGTTCATGTCGATGGAAGGATTTCTAGTAAATTGCGCTAATGAGCAAAATAGCGAAAAAGGAGGTGAAAGAGCAAATCATTTTGGGAATAGATCCTGGAACGAATGTCATGGGCTATGGCTTGATACTGGTGAGAGGCAATAAGTATGAACCGCTCCAGTTTGGCGTGATCCATCTGAAAAAATACGGCTCTCACGAATTAAAGCTCAAGAAAATCTTCGAAAGGGTAACGGGCATCATCGATGAGTTCTTACCGGACAAGGTTGCCCTAGAAGCCCCTTTTTATGGTCAAAACGTCCAATCCATGCTCAAACTGGGCCGAGCTCAGGGAGTGGCCATGGCGGCGGCTCTGGCCAGGGACATCCCCATCGCTGAATATTCCCCGAAGAAAGTCAAACAATCCGTCACGGGCAATGGAAATGCTTCCAAAGAACAAGTGGCCGAGATGCTCAAAACCCTGCTGCATATCGATGTCCCCAAACTCTTGGATGCCACCGACGCCTTGGCCGTAGCGCTTTGCCACCATTTTCACGATGGACGCCTGCAGACCAGAGGCCGATCAGCTGGCTGGAAAGCCTTTCTGGATGAAAATCCCGGCCGAATTAAATAGAACTAAAGTCTCAGAAAGCGCTAGTTTCGTCAAAAAACCAGCTCCGCTTTCTGAGACTTTAGCCATTTTGATTACTTGGAATCACCCGGAAAATGCACCCACCCCTGGGCTTTCAGTTCCACGGCAGTTTCGCTTTTGGTTACCATAAACTTACCGCTTTCCTCTTTGGTGACATGACCGATGAAGTGGATGTCAGGATGTTTTTCCAATTTGCCAAAATCCTTTTGGTCAATCGTAAAAACCAACTCATAATCTTCTCCACCGTTCAGCACGCAGGTAATTGGATCCATATTGAATTCCACGGCCGTGTCGTAAGTCTGCTTATCGATCGGCAGCTTATCCTCGTAAATGGTTACGCCTACTTTTGATTGTTTACAGATATGAAAAAGCTCCGAGGCCAGCCCATCTGACACGTCCAACATGGAGGTAGGCACCACTCCAAGCTCTCTTAACTCATGAATGATATCCATTCTGGCATCTGGCTTTAGCTGCCTGCCCGTAACCAGGGTATATTGATCCAGCTGCGGCTGCATGTTGGGGTTGGCCATAAAGACTTCCTTCTCCCGCTCCAAGACCTGCAAGCCCATCAATGCTCCCCCGAGATCACCGGTCACACAGACAATATCATTCTCCTTGGCGCCTGAGCGGTACACTTCTTTGCCTTTTTCCACTTCGCCGATTGCTGTAATCGAAATCACCAATCCAGATCGGCTGGAAGTGGTATCGCCACCGATCACATCAATATTGTAGTGCTCAGCAGCGGCATTGATCCCGGCATATAAGGCTTCCACTGCCTCCACGGCAAACCTGTTGCTGATCGCAATGCTCACGGTGATCTGCTTTGGGATCGCGTTCATCGCTGCGATGTCCGAAATATTCACCGCGACGGCCTTAAAACCCAAATGGTGCAAAGGCGCATACGAAAGGTCAAAATGGACTCCTTCCAGCAATAAGTCGGTGGTCACCACCTTCACCTTATCGCCGGCATCCAGCACTGCTGCATCGTCTCCGATTCCTTTTAGCGTATCTTCGTGGCGAACTTTTATTTTTTCATTGAGCCGATCGATCAGCCCAAACTCGCCTATTTCTCCTATTTCCGTTCTCTTCTCGCTCATAAACTTATAGTCTCTAATCTATTATCTCTTTTCTCTTTGTCTTACGCTGATCTTACTATTTTGCTATTATCGGTCTAGTAATAAGGATAGTAGCGGATTTACACGCAGTAAACCTTCGGTTAAACACAGATCTTTTTTATAATTACTTACTTTTATTTTAGCGATTAAACCGCAATTATTTTTTACACATTGTTGTAAGCAGTGCTTTTTTATTCACTTACTTAATTTCAATATTCTAAACGCTCCTTGAATTACCAAAACAAAAACGACTGTTCCGATAATCAAATCAGGTTTACTTGAACTCAACCAATTTACCAAAAGTCCAGCGATTATTACTCCTAAATTGATAATCACGTCATTCGAGGTGAAAATCATACTCGCTTTCATATGTGCCTCTTCTTTACTCTTTGACTTTTGCAAAATGTAAAGACAAATTCCATTCGCAATAAGGGCAAAAATCGAAACGATAATCATTGTCGAAAAATCGGGAAGTTTCTCTTCTCCAAAAAATCTTCTTAAAACTTCTACAAATCCAATAATTGCAAGTGTGATTTGAAAATATCCAGCAAGTTTTGCAATCCGTTTTTTTTTAGTTAATGTTCCGCCAACCGCAAACAAGCTAATTCCGTAAACGAAACTGTCGGCAAGCATATCCAAACTGTCGGCAACAAGCCCCATTGATTTTGAGATTATCCCCGTTGTCATTTCGATAAGGAAAAAGGCAAAATTAATTGCAAGTACAGACCAAAGTAGTTTTTTTTGGTTTACATTTTCTTTAAATTCTGTTTGATCGGTTTGTTCAGTTGATATTATCTTACCGCCTAAATTCAGTTCGATAACGGACTTTTCGATTTGGTCGGATTCTCCGCGGTGAAATACAGTCAATTTTCGGTTCGGAATATCAAAGTCCAAATTCGCAATACATGAAATTCCGTCCAATTTCATTCGGATTAGATTTTCCTCTGAAGGACAGTCCATTTTGGTAATTTCAAATATCGTTTTATTCATTCAGTTTCAGGGTTTTTCGGTATTACTTACAACTTGGCACAATTCCACCAATACCCCATTGGTACTTCGGGGATGCAAAAATACAACTAATTTGTGATCTGCCCCTTTTTTTGGCACATCATTGAGCAATTCGAAGCCTTCTTCCTGCAGCCTCTCCATTTCAGCATGAATATCATCCACTGCAAAGGCCACATGATGGATACCCTCTGACCTTTTATCGATAAATTTGGCAATAGCACTATCATCCGAAGTAGCTTCCAATAACTCTACCTTGACCTCTCCCATTTGGAAAAATGAAGTCACCACGGCCTCTCCTTCCACTTTTTCTTCCTTATAGGCTTCCCGACCAAACAACCTGGAAAACAATTCATTGGATTTTTTCAGGTCTTTTACCGCTATTCCCAAATGTTCGATTTTTCTCATGGCTGAATTTTGTGTAATTTTGTATGTGGAATTAATTTTAAGGTAAGTATGTTTACGTTAAAACAGTTCCCAATTGATTAAAATTCCAGCACTAAGTCTCAAAGAACACTAAAATTCCCTTTTTTGGATTGTGTTCTTTTTATCGCTTAGTTAGTAAAATCTACATAAAAAAACATAAACATTAAGCAATATGATCATCGTTTCAGACCAAGCAAAAGAGCGGATTCAAGAATTGAGACAGGAAGAGGGCCGAAAGGAAAATGAAAATATCCGGGTCTCTGTCAAAGGCGGTGGCTGCTCAGGATTGATGTACGACCTGGGTTTTGATGAAAGCATCAAGGATAGCGACCAGGTATTTGAGGACCAAGGTGTCAAAATCGTCGTGGACAGAAAAAGCCTGCTCTATCTGGCCGGCACTACCTTGGAATTTTCTGACGGCCTCAACGGAAAAGGCTTCCAGTTTGTCAATCCCAATGCTTCCAGAACCTGTGGCTGCGGAGAAAGCTTCTCGATTTAGTCATAAGCTATATTAAGACGTTGATATTACAAGTAAAAGACCGGACAATCCGGTCTTTTTTTATGGATCAAGAAGTAGTGAGGACTGAAAGTGCACTAGACAGGGATCAAGCAATATTTCTGGGGGGAATAAATTTCGACACACTTTCTTGAATTTTTTCCCTATCGATTATTGGAATAAATCGCTATTGGTCTGTAATGGGTTTTAGCGTGAATTTATAAGCGCTAGGAAGATAATTGCTGCTAAAACAATGAAATCATTTTTGATGTTTACCATGGGCGTTGCCCATGGCTATGGATGTTACGCCCTTTCAGGGCTTTTTTATGCTACTTGGCTATTCCAATTTAAGAAAGAAATCAGCGCAAATCATAATCATCTGTGTCATCAGCGTTCCATCAGCCCCCAGATTTTCCGCTTGATCCATAGATAGGCCAATGCACAAATCGGGGTAAAGTGCCAGCGGCACGGATGATCACTATGCCTACACGAAAATTGTTTTCTTTCAACCCGGATTATGCGTTAGGAATCGTAGTGAGAGCTGAAATTGCAAGAAAATCAGTTAGTTTGGAGGTATTAGCGTAGCACCGCTACGGTTATGCCGAAAACTAAAGTGAAACGGCTGATTTTGAAGCAGTTTAAGGTCGCAACAGATAGGCTAATGCATATTCCGGGTTCCATATACTAAATGCGTTTGCCCTGCTTTTTCCCCAGGCCATTCGCTATGTTAGCAGGCTTTTACTACCTTTGCCAAAACTGAAATTAAACCCAGATATATGGAAAATACGATTAAAAAAATCGCGTTAAACGACAAGCACATTGAATTGGGCGGAAAGATGGTGCCTTTTGCAGGATATAATATGCCTGTACGCTATTCATCCGACAAAGAAGAACACAACACCGTACGGAATGGCGTAGGTGTCTTTGATGTTTCGCACATGGGAGAATTTATGGTCACTGGCTCCAATGCTTTGGCACTGATCCAAAAAGTCACTTCCAATGATGCTGCCAAACTGGTCATTGGCCAAGCGCAATACTCCTGTCTTCCCAACGAAACAGGAGGAATCGTAGATGACCTGCTCGTGTACAAAATGGATGAAGAAAAGTACCTACTCGTGGTCAACGCTTCCAATATCGAAAAAGACTGGGACTGGATCAATAAACATAATGACATGCGGGCTGAGCTGGAAAATATCTCAGATGAGATGTCCCTATTTGCCGTCCAAGGCCCAAAGGCAGTGGAAACACTCCAGAAAATAACCCCAGTAAACTTAGACGAGGTGAAATTTTATCATTTTACCGTTGGTGAATTTGCGGGCAAAAAAGACGTCATCATCTCTGGCACAGGATATACAGGTGCTGGAGGATTTGAAATATATGTCAAAAATGAAGATGCCGTGGATGTATGGAATGCCATCTTCGAAGCTGGTGCAACTGCTGATATCAAGCCCATAGGATTGGGCGCTCGTGACACTTTGCGAATGGAAATGGGCTATTGCCTTTATGGCAATGACATCAACGACACCACTTCTCCACTAGAAGCTGGCCTTGGCTGGATCACCAAATTCACCAAGGACTTCATCAACAGTGAAAACCTGAAAAAGCAGAAAGAAGAAGGCGTCAGTAAAAAACTGGTAGGCTTTAAGTTTAAAGACAAAGGCATCCCAAGGGCCCATTACCCAATTGTCAATGAATCAGGCAGACAAATTGGCGAAGTGACCTCCGGCACCATGTCTCCGAGCATGAACATCGGCATTGGTCTTGGCTATGTAGAGAAGGAATATGCCAAAGCAGGTACTGAAATTGCTATTACCATAAGAAACAAAAACCTAGCGGCTGTGGTAGAAAAGCTCCCACTGCTAAAGAAATAAAGTATAAATCAAACCAAGGCTGTCTCAAAAGCCCACGTCGTAGCGATAGTGAAGAGAAGTACCCTCTTCCTTTGTGCAACAAAAGGATGTCAGGACCACTTCGCTTCGCTCGCGATAGTTGATACCGAAAGCTCTCGGAGACGTAATTCACCTTTTGAGACAGCCTCTTCATACAATAATGAACAAAATCGAAATCTGTCTGAGTCCAGAACTGATCCATCTCCATGACCTAAAGGGTAAAATCGTGGTAGTGGTGGATATTTTTCGTGCCACTTCCACTATGGTCACCGGGCTGGCCAACAAAGTAAAATCCATTACCCCCGTTGCTGGACTGGAAGCCTGTCGGGCCATGAAAGAAAAAGGCTATATCATCGCTGGCGAGCGAAATGGCCAAACGGCAGCAGGTTTCGAATTGGGAAACTCCCCCCTCAGCTACCTTAACAATGCCTTCGAAGACAAAAAAATCGCCGTCACTACCACCAACGGTACCCTCACTATCGAAAAATCCAAAAAAGATGCTGCGGAAGTGCTGATTGGTGCTTTCTTAAACCTTAAGGCTACCGCCGATTACCTTATCCAGCAAGGCAAGGATGTCGTCATCCACTGCGCTGGCTGGAAAGGAATGTTTAACCTCGAAGATTCATTGTATGCCGGTGCTTTGGTAAACGTGTTGGCAGGCCACTTTGGCTATGATTGTGATGGTGCCATCGCCATGAAAGCCCTGTATGAACAACATCAAGATGATCTCAAAGACTTCCTCAGCCAAGCCTCCCACGCCAAACGACTCCAAAACCACAATATTGAAGCGGACATCGACTTCTGCCTTACCTTGGACAAATTTGACTTTATCGCCAAGCTTCAGGGAGAAGCGCTTGTGAAAGTAGACCTGCAGGTCGTTTAGAGCCACAGGAAGAACCTCCAAAGTCCAAAATTAAGGATATTTCATTTTCACATATAACCATAACTTATCAAAAGAATCTTGGTGATCTTTTGTGGAAATATTTTGGCAATTCACCCTTCTACACGATCAGGACAGAAATCAGGAACAGCTTTATTTGTCTCAACGACTCAATGCTTGCCAGTGCTTGCTGGGGCAGAGAGACATAACCCAGATGTATTTACAATGAGGGCTAAGCTTTGACATATCGGAAAATTGAGGTAAAACCTCAATGCTCATCGTACCGGGGCACAGCCCTCGGTACAACCGTGAATTGACTAATGATGTTAAGGATTTCAAATCAGGAAAACGAAGGGTATTTGAACCTAGGGATATACAACGCTCATTTGTCTCAAGACTCACGTCTCAGTACTCTTGTCTCAAGTCTCACATCTCACTACTAGCTCCTTGCTCCTTGCCACTTTTCAATTTACCTTTGTGCCCCATGGAAAAGCACCACCTATTTATCCAGGCCAAATTGGACCAAGCCTCCGCTTACAATCGGCTGAGGACGCTAAAAACTGCGCCTAGGGAAAATACCGATTTCTTTTCCAATGACTATCTGGGCTATGCTACCAAAGGCCTTTTGGAGCAGCAGACTTCCCCGCTCGCTCCTTCGCACTGGTCAGGGTCCACAGGCTCCAGGCTGATCAGCGGAAACCACCCAGAAATGGAACAACTCGAAAGAGACTTTGCCAGTTTCATGGACAGTCCTGCTGCTTTGCTGTACAATTCAGGCTATATGGCCAATACAGGATTACTCTCCTCGCTAGGAGAAAAGGATAGCCTATTTATCTTCGATGAGCACGTTCATGCCAGTATCAAAGAAGGCATGCGGCTTGGCTTTGGTCAGAAAACGGCCTTCAAGCACAATGATCTCAGGGATTTGGAGAAGAAATTGGCATTCCATGCGCAAAAAGACAAAAGGCTAATGGTGCTAACAGAAGGCCTTTTCTCCATGCATGGCGACAGCCCTGACATCGGTCAAATCCTCGGTATCTGTCAACAACATGGAGCAGCGCTGATCATCGATGAAGCACATTCCCTGGGCACTATAGGTGAAGAAAACAAAGGAGCTTCCTTTGGTTTTGCGCAGCATCCCAATTTACTGGCCAGGGTGATTACATTCGGAAAAGCTGCCGGTGGACATGGCGCTATGGTATTGGGAAATAACGATCTCAGAAGCTTTCTGATCAATTACAGCAGGGCCTTCATCTACACCACTGCCCCATCTTGGGATCAGCTGTGCAGTATTGGAGCAGCATTGAAACTATTGGCTTCCAAAAGCAATTTTGATGCGCTGGCGAAGGCGGTGGAGATTTATCTGGAAGTCGCTCCTGCCAGTTCCCCCAGCTTTTCCAATAACCAAAGCCCCATACAATACTGGCGATGCGACGACGTACCACTACTGAAAGAAAAGGTGGGGCAATTGCAAAAATCAGGCATTAATTGCTACCCAATTCTTTCTCCAACCGTAAAAACAGGCGAAGAAAGGATACGGATCGTATTGCATGCTTTCAACACAAAAGAAGAAATTACCCAATTGATCAATCTACTCAATGCATAAAATGAAGGATAAGGTTTTTGTCACAGGTATAGGCACGGGCATCGGCAAGACCGTCTGTGCAGCAGCACTCTGCAAGACCTTTGGACATGCGTACTGGAAACCGGTTCAGTGCGGTGATCTAGAGCAGTCGGACGCTATGTTTGTAAAACAGCATAGTCCACACACCGACATCTTACCGGAAGCCTATCGGCTAAAAACACCACAGTCACCACACCTGGCAGCCAAAATGGAAAATACCACGATCCAGTTGACCCGCCAGCTTATCCCAGACCATCCAAAATGCTGCATCGAAGGAGCTGGTGGGCTGATGGTCCCACTGAATGATGAAGAGACTTTTTTGGATTTTCTGGTTTCGAGTCGCCTTCATCCGGTGATCGTCATACGGCATTATCTAGGCAGTATAAACCATAGTCTTCTTACCTTGCAGGTTTTAATGCAAGCAGGTATTGAGGATTTTACGGTCATTTGGAACGGGACAGAAAACACTTCATCCGAAAGTGCTATCCTTGGCCGTTTCACTCCTACCGCACAGTTTCGTATGCCTGAATGGGATGATCAACAAAGCGGACTCCCCTTATTAAATCCTTTGGACTAACTCCTAAAACCGACACATTTACATGGGCAACAGTCATATCAGCATCACCAAGGCCATGGGCATCAATCCCCTTGGATTTTACGCTTCTGAAGAAAACGACCGATATACTTCTTCTCATCATGCACTTGATCAAAACGAACGAGGCGACTGGAAAGGAAGCATTTCTGATGAAATCTGGCGCGACATCAATGGCTACATAACTAGCCTCGGCCATAAGTCAGAGCGTTTTCCGGAAGAGGCTAAGCTGCTTTCATTTTTGATCCATCACATGCACCTGCAGCCCCATGAAAAGCAACTGATCAACGCCGCTACTTCGAGGGGAAGCATTGATTTTCTCAGCCAAATGCAAGTGGATCACCACAGTTTGCCAGTATGGACTTCTCCCCATTCCACCTTGGGTTTTCCCAGCAGCTGGCCAGCCTTGTTGCATGAAGCTGATGCTCCTTTGTTCTTTCAGTCATCAACCTGTAGCAGTTTTGGACTGACGCTCCAAAATGCCTTTGCCTGGCTCAACAGCGGAATGGCGGATAATTTTATCGCCGCAGCCGTAGAATGCCCCACTGCTGGACTGACTATTGACCAGATGAAGGCCATTAGGATCTATGCCAAAGATGAGGCAATACCCTATCCTTGCCAATCCATGGATTTTGAAAAAGCCACTAACACCATGGTCCTCGGCGAAGGTGCCTATGCTTTTCAATTAGAAAAAAACAACCCCAACGAATTGGCCCAGCTCAAAAGTGTAGGATCCGGAATGGAAAAAATCAACCATAGCACTGACCTTTCACCAACAGGAGATTGCATTGTTTCAGCTGCAGAAAATGTTTTTGGGGAATTTCATAAAGGAAAAATCGACCTGATCATCGGACATTTCCCAGGGACAAAGCTGGGTGATTTGGCGGAAAAAACCGCCTATGAAAGGATCTTTGATAACGTACCTTTTACCATCTCCAACAAATGGAAGATCGGCCACTCCCTTGGCTCCAGCCTAGCAGCCAATCTGGACTTGGCCATTAACGTCCTCCATCATCAGGAGCTGCCCAAACTCCCCGCCTACATCCAACAGGAAATTGCCCCTCCCACAGCAATCAATAATGTCCTCATCACGGCACTGGGCTTCGGCGGACAGGCCATTTGCGCTGTGGTAGGAAGGTAAGAGATTAGATAAAAGAAATTAGAAGCAAGATACTAGCAGCCGGAGTTGTGCGCCCTTAATTCGTGTTAGCCGGATTAATTATTGGTTTCATTGTCAAAAATTGCAATAACGGATCAAGCGGAAAAGTGGGAGGATTACGTAATAACCTGAGCTCGACTTATTTTTAGTATAAAAAACGTCATAGCGAACCCTTTTTAGGAGGATGTGGGTTGGAAAAGGGTGTGGCAATCCCCAAATACGAAGACTGCCACGGCTTCCACCCCTCAAACCTCCCCCTAAGCCTCGCAGTGACGGTTTTATAATCGAACTGAGGTTAATAGCCCGGATAGAACACTGATTTACTTCAGCGGGTCAGGTGGTGCAGCTGATTAAGATTTGTACTGGTTTTTTCTTAAACCCGCATTATGCCTTAGCCTATCTATTGCAACTTGCAAACTACTTTAAAACTGGCAAGTTCCCCCTTGGACTCGCTCGGGGATCGTATGTCGGTGCCTACTTCAGCTTATCATTGTTTCTATGGCGGTCCTTATCCCGGATATTTTTCTTTTCGAAGTTCTTTTCCAGTGCTTTGGTAAGGTCCACGCCAGTTTGGTTGGCCAGGCACATTAGCACCCACAGTACATCGGCCATTTCATCGCCAAGGTCAGCATCCTTATCGCTTTCCTTGAATGACTGCTCACCATACTTTCTGGCAATGATCCTGGCCAGCTCCCCCACTTCTTCTGTAAGAATGGCCATGTTGGTGAGTTCATTAAAATACCGGACGCCAACGGTATTGATCCAGTGATCCACTTGCTGCTGTGCTTCTTCTATTGTCATGGGTAGCTATTGATTATTGTGTTATTAGTTAAGCATTTATACATTCCAACATAAAACATTCAACCCGGATTATGCGTTAGGAATCGTAGTGAGAGCTGAAATTGCAAGAAAATCAGTTAGTTTGGAGGTATTAGCGTAGCACCGCTACGGTTATGCCGAAAACTAAAGTGAAACGGCTGATTTTGAAGCAGTTTCAGGTCGCAACAGATAGGCTAATGCATATTCCGGGTTCAACCTTCTAAGCTTTCTTAACCACTTTTCCCTCTTCCAAGACCAGTTCATGGTCCACCACGTTGGGAATATCCTGATCATAGTGACTGACATAGATCATGGACACCGCTGGATGACTGCCAATATGGGCGACCGTTTCTCTAAAAAGCAGTCGCTGCTCATCATCCATACCCTGCGCTGCTTCGTCCAACACCAGCAAAGCGGGTGACTTGATCATGGCCCTGGCAAGCAAACAAAAGCGTTGGTTTTCGAGAGGGATCTGTGTCAAACGCATCTGGGCAACATGCTCGATCCGAAATAGCCGCAACCAGTCCATCGCCTGCTTTTCCTGCTCCGCTGTCACTTTCTTAAACAGCCCTATGGTATCAAAAAGCCCTGAGAGCACCACTTTCAGACAGGTCTGATTAGCCGGAAAGTACCTGGCCAGCTCTGGCGATACAAAACCAATCGGGCGCTTGATATCCCAAATCGTCTCTCCAGTCCCTCTTTTCCGGTCAAAAAGCACTATATCATTAGCATAGGCCTGTGGATTCTCACCATTGATCAGACTTAGCAAGGTGGATTTTCCAGCGCCGTTATGGCCGCGGAGCACCCAGCATTCACCCTGCTTTACCTGCCAGTTGACATCATCCAAGATCACTTTTCCATTGTACTGGATATGTACATGGTTCATCTGGATCAGGGTCTCAAACTTCGCCACTGGCTTTAGCTTTATCAGTTCGTCCAGCTTCTTATGATCAAACTGGCTCAAAGCAGCATGATTGACCAAGTCCACTTGGTGAAAATCCTCTCGTTTGGCTACTTCAGTGACCTTCCCTCCGTCCAAAATAGCCACATGGGAAATGGCTTCTGGAATTTCATCTGGGGAAGTGGTCATGATCACCTGAATACCGGAATCGGTGATCGCCGTTAATACCTCCCCAAAATGTGCCCGTGTGTCCACATCCAATCCTGTCATGGGCTGGTCCATCAGAAACAATCGCGGATTGCGAAGTAGTGCACAGGCAATCGCCAACCTTCGGGACTCACCATTTGATAGCTTGATCAGGGATTTATCCTTAAGCTCCTCAAGTTCCAGCAATTCCATCACATTGTTCACCTTCCAATGGCCACGTTGTTTTGCTTGCACTCCTTCTAGTTCCTCCTTAACGGTGGCTGCTTCTTCTGATTCAGAAGAATTGAACCGCTGCTGGTAATAGAAGTTCTGGAGGTTGGACTTGTTGGTAAAGGTGTACTTTTGGGAAACCACTGCGATCAGGTCCCGAAAGCTATTGATCTTCCCTGCTGCAGTCATCTCTTGCTGATAATCCACCGCAAAATCACGCGTCACCCTTCCTGCAGACAAAATGGTCTTGCCAAGGATCGTCTCTAGGAAAGCGGTTTTCTCCGCCCCCGAAGCACTTAGGATGGCCCAGTTTTCCCCGGTGCTCATCGCAAAGTCCAGCCCTTGAAAAATCGTCCTGTCAAGGTACTTTACATTTGCGCTTTCTATGGAAAGAAATATATCCTGTGTCATTTATTTACTTGTTTCATGCCAACACCAATTAATCCCGATGTGGTATTCAGATAATGTACTTGTTACTTATAACTCCAAAATAACCTCGCCGAACCTTTTTGCTACGGCTGGGAAGAAAATCACTCCTTCGTACCTCGCCCTTTGTGCCTCATACTTCCAATACCTTCCTACACTTTATTTTTGGTATCGATCGTAATGGTCACAGGGCCGTCATTGACCAAGGCCACTTTCATATCTGCCCCAAACTCGCCCGTCTGAATCGGTTTCCCAAGGTCCTTCTCCACGGTAGCGATAAACTGTCTATACAGTGGAATGGCCACATCAGGCTTGGCCGCTTTGATATAAGAAGGGCGATTGCCTTTTTTGGTACTGGCATGAAGGGTAAATTGGCTGATCAGCAGTATATCACCGCCTATATCAATCAGGCTTTTGTTCATCACACCATTATCATCGCCAAAAATCCGGAGATTGACCATTTTTTTGCTTAGCCAAGCAATGTCCTCTTCGCTATCGGCATCTTCAATCCCCAACAGGACCATAAGCCCTTGGCCTATTTGCCCCTTGATATGGCCATCAATTTTAACCGAAGATTCAGAAACTCGCTGAATAACTGCTATCATTGTATTCCTGTGTTTAATAAAAAGTTGAAGATAGTTGAAATCAGGCAAGATATACAGTTTTACCGATGTCATTTTGGCAATGGCCCTTACACTGGGTGGCTTTATGATCTTCAGCGGACTACAAGCTCCCCTACAGCATGAGCTCAACCCACTCTTTGATGCCAATCAATACGAAAAGGCTTATGGGTATTTTACTGGAAAGGCAGATGACTACCTTGTAAACTATCCCTTTAGCGTCCGTATTCTGGTACCTTGGCTTGCAGTCCAATTACCATTCGGTGACATCACCAATAACTTCAAGGCCATCAACCTGTTGTTTTCCCTGGCTTGGGTTCCATTATGGTTTTTGGTTTCGGACAAAGTCGGCTTTGACCGTATCAAAATGTGGATAGGGTGGTTTTGGATCACTTTCCACTGGGTAGGCGTTTTAAAGGGAAACCTCTCCGACCCCATCAGCGTGGATGTTCCGATCTATTTTTTCCAGTTACTGTTATTTTATTGCTTAATCGGCAGAAAGTGGGGATGGCTAATACTGATCACTCCATTGATGACCATCCAAAAAGAATCCCTATTGCCACTGTTGCTGGTGCTCATCATTTATCCCGGAATACCATTATGGCGTCGTCATGACAAAAAAGCCCCGATAGCCCTTTTAGCTGCTTTTCTGATTAGCTTGGTCACCCTGAAAATAACTGGGCACTATTTTCCTCCAGCTAATACCGGAAAGAACGGAGCGGTAAACCTTTTCTATAACACCTTGGGATTACTTGGACACCCTGATCTATTCCTTCGCTGGATATGCGCTATCACCTTGGCTTATGGAGGATTCTTGTGGGCTTCGATCCGTAATCGTCACTTTCGGCCAAACCCTCTCCCTCAGCACCAACAATGGCTGATTCCACTGGTGGGCACTTATGCCTTTTTCAGTCTTTTTGCAGGAGGTGACTTTACGCGAATCGCTTTTTTAGGCAGTCCTTTTATCATGCTTTTGCTACTAAGCAAATTGGAATTGACCACTAAACAATGGGGGATTTTGCTGGCCATCAGTATCCCTGCCATGAGAGTACTAGGAGGCATTCCCGACGGGGGTGCAGATTTCGAAGCATGGAAGACGTGGTATCCTGCGTATGCCCCTTGGAAGTGGCTAGCGCTCTACTGCGTTTATACCGCAGCAGTCATAATAGTTTCTTGGAAATGGCTAAAAAACACTTTGCCACGCCAAAGATGAAAGAAATTCTAGCGTAGAATAACCTAGACTCCCTTTCTCACTCAAAAATCTGCATCTGCTTGGATTCAATGATTTTCACCACTTCCAGTTCATCGTTCAGTGCCTGATGGACCATGGCTTTGGCCACTTGATGGTCATAGATGGGTTTGTATTTCTTGAACAGCCCAACTGAGGTAATGGCCTTGGCGGCCACCTTCCCCAGACTTTCACCGATACGGGTTTCCTTGCGGTCGCCAAGCAATACGGATGGCCTGAATATCCCCAAATAACTGAAGGGGATCAACTTAAGGTCCTCTTCCACTTCGCCTTTCACTTTAGAATAAAATACAGATGATCGCTGGTCTGCCCCCAGTGAACTGACGTATAAAAACTTGCTAGCCCCCCACTGGTGGACCCATTTCGCAAAGCTGATCACATAATCATGGTCGATCTTATAAAAATTCTCCTTGGACTTGGCCTTTTTGATAGTCGTCCCTAAAGCACAAAAAGCGTGGATTTTCACTTTTTCTTTTTCGAACGCCTGAACCAAGTCATGGTTTTCTCCCCCAATATCGTTTTGGCGAAGCTTATCCAACAAACTCACTTGCTCCAAATGATCAAAGTCAACCTCCACCTGAATCAATTTTTGCTGTTTGAAAGCCAACGGTCTTCGGGAAACAGTGATCACATGATCATAAGTATTCTCCTTGAACAGCTGGTGCAGCAGCTGCACACCGATCAAGCCTGAAGCTCCCGAAACTATGGCGATGGTTTTCATTGTTGGATATTTTATTGGGATAATAAGTTTATAAATTCCCCTTCTAGGCTTTGATTTTTGTCCTTGGCATACCACAAGTGGATAGATTTTTTAAATTCCTCAGGAGAAACACCTTTTGGGTCAGCCTTATAAGCCAGTAACATTTCTTGCATTTCCTGTGGCCGTGGCCCCAAGTAAACAATATTTCGAGTGATGCAGCGTCCAAAGCAATCAATTTGGGAATGGACCGTCCGCCATTGGTCAAGAACTCATCCATCACTTCCAAATTCTCATCTCTCAGAATGTACTTAAGCTGAATTTTGTCGTTGAGTCCTGCGAGTTTTTCAATATACGGAATATTCTGGGCGGCATCTCCACACCAAGCTTCCGTAAGCACAAGCCATACCTGATTTCTATCTATTTTTTGTACTGACGCTGCAGCTGTTTCACTGACTTTGGCCGTTTTGTCCCAACGCTTCATCCGTTGGACGTTGATACGGGTATAGTCCATCATGGCTTCAGAATGATTATCGCCTGTCGTTTTATTCTCTAGAAGAAGTCGGTCTATCAGAGCACGGTAATCACTGTAATTTTGTGCTTGATCGATCAGCTCATGCGTGATCAAAGAGGTAATGGCAGTCATATAGTTTCCTTGTTTTTCAGCTATTAACAAGCTCACCTATGCCTTAGTTCTCTCCCATTCCAGAAAATCCTCGATATCGCCCTGCATGCTTTTGGTAATGGCCAAAAGGACAGAGAGATCATCTACAAAGCCAAGACCGGCTATAAAATCCGGGATAAAATCCAGCGGCATGACAAAATACAACAAGCCCAGCACCATTAACACCAAGGTTTTGGTAGAAAAAGCCCTGTATTCATTTTTGTAATAAGCCCTGACCATACGGATCACTGTTTCTAGGTAATAACGGGATTCCTGAACCGTAGGATTATCGGCTACCTGATGAAGTTTTTCTGACACTTTCTCTAGCAATTGATGTAGCTTTTCCTTGCTGTGAGCTATGCGCTCTGCTTTTTTATGATACACCCTTTTTGCTTTACCGAGCAAATTCCCTTGTTCATTTCTCCTGTTTTCCATAATCAACGTCGCTTAAAAGTACACTCTAATTTCAGATTTCACTTTCTTTAATGCAAAAGATATGCCGTCATTCTTTTGATCCAGAGAGCGTTGAAAGATCCTTTTGGCCAAATCCATGCCTTTATCATCAGGATTTACATCCTGCATGGAAGAATTGACCAGTGTGATCACTCCCTCCACGGCGCTCTTTACACTCTCCCAGGTATCATCCGAGAAATAAACCTGCTGGGAAAGGTTATGGTTATACTCTTCCCTGATCTCCTGCAATAACAGTCCATGAAGCTCCCTTGCTGAATAGGACTGGTCATTTACTCTTCTTACCAAATTATTGGGCGTAAGCCGTTCCAGCAAAAGACAAAGCCGCTCGCCTGCTTGTAACCTGATGGGTAAGACAACTTTCGTGTTTTGGGTTTTCAACTCCACCAGCTTCGACTCCCGGTCTTTGGAAAGGAAGGAGACCACGACCAGGTACATCCCATAAATCACAAGCCCCGCTGGCAAAATAATCTTTAACAGTTCTACTATGTACTCCATTTACTATTTTTCATTAATTCCCGAATATCTAAAATATTTCAAAGAGAAGTTGATTATTTGTCATTATTTTTGAACTATCCAATTGTCCGGAACATTTACTAAACATGCTGATTCCAATTACCATTACAGACAAAGCTCAAGAAGAGATCAAAAACATCATGGAGCACAAAAACATCCCTGCTGACTATTCCCTACGGGTAGGCGTCAAAGGCGGCGGGTGCGGCGGGATGTCCTATGCACTAGGATTTGACAAACCCAAAGAGGAAGATCAGCAATTCGAGCTGGGCGGCATCCCTGTGCTAATCGAAAAGCGGCATGTCATGTTTTTGATGGGAATGCAGGTGGATTTCTATGATGGCAATGAAGCCAGAGGATTTACCTTCGAGAATCCGGATATCCCCAAAAGGCATGATGCAACAGAATAAAGCACTGGATGGGACGGGCAGTAGTTTTACTTCCCCGTCAAACAGCCATTGTTCCCGGTTCTTTCCCTGACACTTCGAGCAGGGGCTTTTTGCCTAATGACAAACACCGCTGTACCTGTGACCGTTGTCTTTGCTCCGACTGTCCTTTCGGAATAGTTCCCCCATTCCCACAAAATTTCCCCCAAAGGATTATCGCTACTAAAACCCCTCAAAAGCAGGCTTCACATTGCTCCAAAACTCATCCAAGGCAATGATCCTAGGTTTTAAAAAAGAGATAATGGCCGGCCAGTCATCTTGGTGCATGACACTTACTCCATTGAGTTTTTTTTCTATTTTGGAAGCGGCCTTTCCGTACTCATCATAGGTATGGAGCTGCCAGTCCCATTCTTCTCCCAAGGTCCCATGAAGCATTTTTCTGAATGTTTCAAACTGCTCAAAAACCAGCTCCTGTAATTCAAGATCCTTAAAATTGATCTCAATTCCGATGGAAGCAAAACCACGGTCTGCTTTCATTCGAAAAAACACCTGAGGGACACCGGTTTTATAATTTTGCCAGTTAATCCGGCCACCTTCTGCCGAAGGCACTGGCTTCATGTACTGTCCAAAAGCCGTCCAAAAATCCTGCTTGGTCTTGGTGATTTCTGCTCTGCTATACACTTGTCAATTCTGGTAATCTAGGGGGTAGGACACTTTTACTACGGAATAATTCACTACGCCACCCAATGCTGGGTTATGCTTTTTGATAATAATATCTATCCGTTGGAGCTTTGGGTAGGCACTGAGGATATCTTGGACCATCAGGTGTGCCAAATGCTCCAAAAGCTTCACAGGCTCCTCCATATGGGACTTGGCGATTTGGTAGATGCGTGAATAATCGACCGTTTCATTCAGGTCATCATCCAGCATGGCTTTCTTAAAATCCGTCTCCACATGAATATCCACCGTAAACCGGTTGCCCAGCTTTTTCTCCTCAGAGAAAACACCGTGGAACGCATGAAATTCTATTCCTTCAAGTGATACTTTTCCCATAATCAATCAAACTGGTCAAAAAATGAACCCGACTCCTTTTTCTTTTCAATCTGAGTCACCTTTTCAGTAGCATCCGCAGGAGCTTTTTCATCAGTCTTTGCCTCGCTCTTTTTAGGTTCTGTCTCCTCGAAATCTTCTTTCATTTCAGGCGCATGAGGATCCTCCCTTTGAGCTACATGTTGGGATTGTTTATCCTTTGCTTGCTCCTTTTCTGTCGGAGCATGGGGATCCAGCTTTATTTCAATGTCTGAACTACTGGAAGTTTCTTTGGCTGTTTGTGGCTGTTCTTTTTTGGGCTCAATAACGAAGGTGTGAGACTTCTCCTTAGGCTGCTTGACATTATCTTCCGAATTAAAATGAGGTGACTTTCGACTCAGTTCTTTTACAGCTTTGGTATGTACATCCAGATCAATACGCTTGATGTCCTCTTGTGATTGCTTGACATTTTCGAGACTGTCACTGGCCATATTTTTGAGGTTCCGGATGACGATTTCCCGCTGGGCCAGTAGTTCTTCATAGCTCTCCACTAGGGAGCTGACATCCGCTTTAAGGTCTTCAATGATTCGTTTGGATCGACTTTCAGCTTCTTCGATGAGACTTCTTGACTTCCCTTTGGACTCTGCGATCATGGCATCTGCATTCATTTGGGCTTCCTTCAGAATGAGCTCGGCAGTTTTGTTTGCCTGTTCGATCATGCTGGCTCCGGTATCCTCTGCCGCCTTTAAGGTTCTGAAAAGCGAGTTTTCCACTTCTCTTAGTTTGGCAGACTCCTTTTGGACCTGCTCCAATTGCACTTGAAGCGATCGTTTCTCGTCCATTTCACGCTCCCACTCTTGGGACAGTGACACCAAGAAGGAACTGACTTCATCCTTATCGAATCCCCGGAAGTTTTTCTCAAATGTCTTTTGACGGATTTCTAGTGGTGTAATTTTCATAACTTTTCGTCTAATTCAATGTCCCAAATGGATACCGATCGATCATCACTGACAGCGATCACCTGCTGACTATAACGGCTCCAGATCACCTTGTTTACGGATGTCCCATGGCCTGCGTGACGGGATTTATCAATGACTTTCTTCAATTGAAATGTCTCCGTTTCCCAGAGCTTTATGGACTTGTCCATACTACAAGTTACAAAATATTTGCCATCTTCTCGAAAGGCCAGGTAGTTGATCGCATACATATGGGCGACGATATTCTCCACTTGGTGATAATCTTCAGCATCCCATATTTGGAGACGGGCATCCCGTCCCCCACTGATCAACAACTTCCCGTCAGGAGAATACCTGAGGGCAAATACAGAATTGGTATGTCCTTCTAGTTTTTTGATAGGGGTGTAGTCATTCAAATCGAGTATTTTCACAGTATTGTCACTGGCCCCTGCCGCTAGGTGTCTTCGGCTCCTGTCCACATCCAATACCCGTATATTCTCATTTCCAAGCTTAATATGCTTTAGTAGTGACCGTTCCTCAATATCCAAGACAGTAATCACCCCATCTCCAGTGCCGACATATGCCCTATCTCCATAAACTTTTATATCAAAAATGGCATGGTCTGTAATTTTTAACGACCAAATCTCCTTGTTGGTATGAAGGTCGATGACATGAACGCCCTCGTAATTATGTCCGATAAAAAGTAAATTACGCTGTCCATCCACCTCAAGGGCATATACTGAATTGGGCAGTTTGGCGACCAGTTTACCATCCTTGGGTGTGTCCAGATCCCACTCCACGACCATTCCATCTCCTGCTCCAGTATAAAAAAAACGCGGGTCGTCTCCCTCTACCAAGGCAAATATACTATCATTGTGACCTGTGAGTGTGTAAAGTTTATTTACTTGAATTTTTGACATATATTGCAATTAAAATCTTTCAATTCCGCGCTAAGCTATATGCAAGCAAAAATAGAAAAAATAAGTCCTTTATCAGCTTTGGCCATCAAGAATATTGAAGAACAGGAAGGTAAGCCCGTTGATTTTCTGAGCTTTCGCGAAAAACTGTCCTTTGCCAATATCAGCCATCCAGAAAAGCGCAAAGAATGGAAGGGAGCCCGTCTGGCCATTAAAGAAGCCCTGGACGCCATAAGCATGTCTTATCCTGGTTTTTACAAGGATGAACATGGTAAATCCTACCCCATGGATGGTTATGGCAACGTCTCCCTGACCCATACCAAAGGGCTTGCTGCGGCCATCTTCCATAAAGAAATGCCCGTAGGCATCGATATCGATTATGTCAAGGAAAAAGTCGTCCGGCTCGGGCCAAAATTCTTGGATCCTTCCGAGATTGATTTTCTGGACAATGACCCCATCCTCTACACCATTGCATGGTCCGCCAAAGAATCTATTTTCAAGTGCCAAGGTAGAAAAGGCATCAGCCTAAGGCAGCATATTTTACTTTCACCATTTAGTCAAGAAGACAAGGTCATCAAAGGCAAAATCCGCAATACTGATTTTGCTGACCACTATTATACCGTTAAAGTAGAAAGAACGGGCAATTTGATCATGACGTACACCATTTGGTAGTGCTGTCAGTTTGCCTGTTCTAGGTTTACCCCGGAACCAATGCCGTTTAGTTAAGGACATTTCCTTCTTTTCATATACCTAAAAGTCCTTTTTTTGATTGACTTTGGCTGGAGAAACCTGATCATCTTGGTGGATTTTATCCTTTTCCTTTTTTCCATTGATGAAAAAAGAAAGAAAAAAATCTAGGCCGGTGGTATGCCTTTTAAAATGGAACATGGATTTACCCTGCGACCGAAATCCGTCACCCATTTTAATTTCCACCCGATGGCTACGACCTAAAAGTGAGTGGGTCTCGCTGTTCCACGACGCAAGCCAACTCACTTTCTTAACGGCCTCCACCATCGGCTGGAAAACAGGCATACCAAGGGCCGTCATATGGAAACAACACCTTTTTGGGACTTATTAACTGAATCCGCCTTGCAGGTATTGGGCGTTAAGAAATTAAAAAGCGGGTGGGCAAGAAGGCAGGCTTGTTTGACGAAATACTAGTCAAAAAGAATGTTGGCTGCTAGAAAAGGAGGAGTTTGCCTGCATGAGGGGAGGTTTTAATTTTAGGCCAATAGATGCACAGCGGCGGGGTTTTTTGGTTACTTTTTTGACCTGAAGCAAAAAAGTAACAAAGGTAAACGGATGAAAAACACCTAGGAATTTAGCTAGAAAAATAACTGCCCAAGGAAAAAATATAGAACCCATATTTTCCAGATACACACTAACTAAACGGCATTGATCCCGGAACATGCATTAGCCTATCTATAACGATTCCTAATGCATAAATCGGGTTGAAAAAACTAAAGAATAGGTGGGTCTAGGATCTGAAGCAACTCCCGGATTTCTTCCACTTTCTCTGGCTCACCCAGCTTATCGAAAGCGACGATCAAGTTCCTCAACGTGCGCTTCGCAATATCCAAATGGCTACATGGTTCAAAAAACTCCTCTTTCGGAGATATCTTCAAATGCTCCAAATAATTATTGATGTCCTGTTTGCTGAAAATAAGCCCTTTGTTAAAGGCATTGATATAAATAGCCGCATCGGGGGCCTTATAAGTCAGCACAAAGAGGTTGGGTAAATTCACCCCATACACCGGCAACCCCAGCTTTTGCGCCACTAGATAATAAACGGCACATAAACTGATTGGATTTCCCCTCCGAGTATCCAGCACATTACTGATCATGCTATTGCCAGGGGAGTGGAAATTTTTGGTATTGGCAGAGAAGCGGAGTTGGCTAAAGAGAATATTATTGATCAGGCGGACTTGGTCGTAGGCTGACACATCTGTCTTGAAACCAGTCCAAACCTCAAAATAAATCTGGTTCATCTCCGCATTCAACTTATCAAATTCCAGATCAGGATACTGATAGGTATTGATGATCCAAAGCCCTCTAAGCAAATCTTTGCCTCCAGAAGCTTTCCATTGTTCCAGTCTTTCCTTTAACAAGTCAAACTGAAGCTGATGCACAAGTTCCTCGATTTCCTTCTGCACGTCGGGGTTAAAGCTGCTCTCCCACTTCTTTTCCAAAAAAGGGATCACATCGTTCCCCAAGGAGATGATCTTTCCTTTCACGTGATCTTTCACTTCATGATCCGTATCATCTAAAAGTGACACCAACGCATTCAACTCACTTTCACTCAAATTTTCCATATTATCCTACATAGCCGGGCGATTCCCCCATAAATTCACACTCTTTACAACACACAAATTTACGATCAAGTTTGTATAACTCCTACATTAAAGCGGTCCTTGATGGGAGCATGGTTAGCCGCTTCGATCCCCGTGGAAATCATCCCCCTGGTTTCCAGAGGACTGACCACAGCATCGACCCAGAGACGGGCAGCCGCATAGTAGGGGCTTAATTCTTCCTCGTACTTTTCGGTTATTTCCTTGAGCAATTGTGCCTCATCTTCGGGAGTGATTTTTTTCCCCTCTTTTTTGAGCGAAGCCACCTTGATCTGTAGCAAGGTCTTGGCCGCAGAAGCTCCAGACATCACGGCCATTTGGGCCGTCGGCCAGCTGAAAATCAGCCTGGGATCATAAGCCTTCCCACACATGGCGTAGTTACCGGCTCCATAAGAATTACCGATGATCACTGTAAATTTTGGCACGACCGCATTCGCCATGGCATTGACCATTTTGGCGCCATCCTTGATGATCCCCCCATGTTCGGCACGGCTCCCCACCATAAAGCCACTTACATCCTGAATAAAAACCAACGGGATCTTGCGCTGATTGCAGTTCATGATAAATCTGGCGGCCTTATCAGCCGAATCGGAATAGATCACTCCCCCCATTTGCACCTCTCCTTTTTTGGTTTTGACCATTTTCCGTTGATTGGCCAACATCCCCACGGCCCAGCCATCTATCCTGGCCGTGCCACACACCAACGTCTGGCCGTAGCTGGGCTTATACTCGTCGAAGCTTCCCGCATCCACTAGCGTCTCTAGCACTTGGTGCATGTCATAAGGTTTGGCCCTATCCACCGGAAAAATCTCAAACACTTTCTCTGATGCCACTGCAGGGGATTGGGGTGTTTTCCGATCAAAACCAGCCCTCTCTGTCGTTCCTAGTGTGTCAAATATCCGCTTGATAGCGTCTAGGCATTCTTCATCGCTTTCATATTTATTGTCGGTCACTCCGGATATCTCACAATGAGTAGTCGCTCCACCAAGGGTTTCATTGTCCACATTCTCACCAATGGCCGCTTTGACCAAGTAAGACCCCGCTAAAAAAATAGAACCCGTTTTGTCAACGATCAATGCCTCATCGGACATGATGGGAAGATAAGCTCCTCCGGCCACACAGCTTCCCATGATGGCCGCTACTTGGACGATGCCCATGGAGGACATTTTGGCATTATTTCTAAACTGCCTTCCAAAATGCTCCTTGTCCGGGAAAATCTCGTTTTGCATGGGCAAAAAAACCCCTGCGCTGTCCACCAAATAGATTATTGGCAATCTATTCTCCATCGCAATCTCTTGTGCCCGGAGGTTCTTTTTGGCAGTCATAGGAAACCAAGCCCCAGCCTTAACAGTGGCATCATTGGCCACGATGACGCACATCCTGCCACTTACCTGGCCAATTCCCGCAACGACCCCGGCAGACGGACACCCGCCCTCTTCTTGGTACATTCCATCTGCAGCAAAAAGACCAATCTCCAAAAAGTCATTTCCTTTGTCCAATAAATACCCGATCCGCTCACGGGCGGTCAATTTGCCTTTTTCGTGCTCCTTGGCTATTCGCTGTTCTCCTCCTCCTTGCTTTACCGTTGCCGTTTTTTCGATCAGCTGTTGGATCAACTCCAAGTACACTCCATTTGGATTCTCTAAATTGTTCATGGGTTTATATCTGAAATGGTTAGTAAGGATTTTTCAGTTTCTCCTTAATTTAAATATAAAAAATTACAGGGATTATCAATATACAATCCCCATTAAGTAGCGCTAATAAAGATCCTCCCAAAATGGCCTAGGGGGATTTCAAATCCCCCTTATCTCGGTTCGAGATTATAAATATCGAACCGCTAAGTTCATGTAATTGTGGTAGCTGGTGTGCTGATAGCAGCTTATACTGACGGCTATGGCCGCTACGCCACGGCGTACAGCGGTGCATTTATTGAGCCTACCCGATAATGTGGCCCTGCCCTAAAACGCCTCCACTTCCTCCTTATATGATTTGATGGATCGATAAATGGCCGAAGCGATATAGGCCTGTCCATTTTCACTGTTCAGATAGCGTTCTTCATTAGAATTGGACAAAAAGCCTGTTTCGATCAGGACACTTGGCATACTGGTCGTCCATAATACATACAATGGCAACTGCTTCACGCCTCTGCTGTGACGGTTGAGACGTGTTTTGAAATCAGTCTCTACCTTCTGTGCCAACGAAAGGCTATTGGCAAAGTAGGCTTTTTGCATCAGGTTTACCATCATATAGGATTCTGGAGAGTTTGGGTCAAACCCTTCGTAATTTTCCTTATAATCATCTTCTTGGAGAATTACAGAATTCTCTCGCTTCACCACATCAAAATTCCGCTCAAAGTGATTTGACCCCATCACGTAAGTCTCCGTACCGTAGGCATTGGAACCTCGGACGGCATTGCAGTGAATGGAGACAAATAAGTCTGCTTTATTTCTATTAGCTATATTCGCCCTTTCCTTCAGCTCGATAAATACATCTGTCTTACGGGTATAGATCACCTCCACATCTGGGACATACTGCTTGATATAATTCCCTACTTTGAGGGCAATTGACAAAGCCACGTCTTTTTCCTTGGAACGACTGCCCATGGTCCCGGGATCTTTTCCGCCGTGACCCGCATCAATGACCACCCTTCTCATCTTAAATTTCCGAGCACTCTCCCCTGCTGGTACAAACGCCGACAACAAGGTGATGCAGGTCAGAAAAAGAATTATTATAACATTTTTGACACTGGTTCGTTTCATAAACATTAATAAGCTTAACTTTACGCAAAATTTAAAAATTTTTGAAGCAAATAGAAGTAAATCGGTGCAGAATATTAAGGTAGCTTATCTTTCCCTTATCCTACTATTCATTTCTTTTCAGGGTTCCTTTGGACAGACCAAACTGCAAAGGCGTCCTGCAGAAAAGGAAATCGTAGCTCCGGACCTGACTCCTTTGACGGACACCATAGCACCGACTCTTCCCGACAGTCTTGTCCTTAATGATTCCATACCTGCTAGTGACACTACAAAGGTTGTGCCCAAAGGAGATATCGAAACTACCATCAAGTACGCTGCGCAAGATAGCATCTTATCTGATTTTAGGGAAAAGAAGGTCTATCTTTATAACAAGGCTTGGTTTGAATATGGCAATATCCGACTGGATGCCGATTATATAGAAATCGATTGGGAGAAGAATGAACTCTATGCTTCTGGAATTACAGATTCTACGGGAACGGTACAGGGAAGCCCTATTTTCAAGGAGGGGAACAGCACCTATGAGATCCGAAAAGAAATGCGCTATAATTTCAAAACGAGCAAAGCCATTATTTCGGACGTGGTCACAGAACAGCAAGATGGACTCCTCAGAGGTGAAGTGGTCAAAAAAGATGACCAAGGAAATGTCTTCCTCTCCCATGGCTATTACACCACCTGTAACTTGGCAGAACCTCACTGGCACATCTCTTCAAAGCGCATCAAATCAGTAGAAGGAAAACAAACCATCTCGGGACCCTTTAACCTCTATTTTAATGGGATCCCTACTCCTGTAGGGCTTCCGTTTGGCTTTATTCCTGACCAAAAAGAAGAGCAGGTTTCCGGCATCATCATTCCATCCTACGGAGAAGAGCGACGTAGGGGCTTTTACCTTAGGGATTTTGGATATTACTTTGCCTTTAACGATTATATCCATTCCCGTTTGACTGGCGAGATCTACTCTAAAGGAGGTTATGGTGCCAAGCTGGCCACTGCCTACAAGAAAAGATACCGATTCAGCGGTGGTTTTAATGTCGACTACCAGCAGTTTAGAAGCCCTGAAACGGACGAAAACCCGTTGGACTACACCACCATGTGGATCAACTGGAGCCATAGCCCAGAATCAAGGGGCAACTCCCGGTTTTCGGCGTCGGTCAATGCCGGTACCACCAACTATAACAACCTGGTAGTCAACCCTAACAACTACCTCAGAAATACCAATTCGGAATTCACCTCCAATATTTCCTATAGCAAAACCTTCACCGGAACGCCCTTCAGCATGTCTGCAAACCTAAGGCATTCCCAAAATGTGCAGACCAGTGAGGTAAGGCTCATCCTTCCAGATATCTCTGTCAACATGAACAGACAGACACCATTCAGAAGTTCGAGTTTCGAGCCACTGAAAACCCTGAATTTTGCTTGGAACTTCAATGCCCAAAACTCAATAGACAATGCTGAGGTACCGATTTTGGGTGTACAGGATGATTTTCTGCAGGATGATGCTTTTGAAGACGACCTGGAAGCCCCAGACGTAATACCGTTCACTTGGGCCAATCTGCCAAAACTGCTCAAACAAGCCGAAAATGGCTTCCGACACACCCTTCCGGTGTCGTCAAATTTTACCCTTTTTAAATATTTCACCGGCACAGCCAGCTTCCAATACACTGAGCTCTGGTACTTTGATCGGATCAACTATTATTACAATGCACCCGAGCAGCGCGTGGATAAGATCCTGGAAAACGGCTTCAGTCGGGTAGGTTACTATAACACCTCCTTTAACATGGCGACCAACGTGTATGGTTTTTACCGTTTCAAGCCAGACTCAAAACTCGAAGCCATCCGTCACCATATCCAGCCGACGGTGGGCATGTCTTTCACCCCTGACTTCAGCGACCCCAAATACGGGTATTACCAACAGGTACAAACCGATGCGGAAGGCAATACGCAGCTCTATAGTCGTTTTCAAGGCTATCTGTACGGTGGAGCACCAAGAGGTGAATCAAGATCACTGAATGTCTCAATCCGAAATACACTGGAAGCCAAGAAAAGAGTGGAAAACGACAGCACTGAAGCCACTACGGAGAAGTTTCCCCTGCTTCAGTCATTCAACATTTCTACCAGCTATAACTTCGTTGCGGATTCCTTTAAGTTGGCACCGATCAATATGAGTACGCGGACAACTTTCTTTGACAATAAAATTTCCGTAGCACTTTCTGCCACCCTGAATCCCTACGCTACTACCAGCTACATGGACGGGACCGAAACTTATTATAGAAAAGTCAACGAATACGCTTGGCAAAATGGCCAAGGAATCGGCTCTATCAGCCGGGCCAACCTGAACCTAAACGGCAGCTTCAACCCCAGTGGATCGCCAGAAAAAACCCCCGCAGACACACGGGAGGAACTCACCAATGAATACCTCCAGGATGGAGGTCAGATGAACGAGTTTGTCGAAAATGAGATCGACCGCATTTCCAATGACCCCAGCCAGTACATCGACTGGAGCATTCCATGGAATATCAACTACGGCTACAACCTGAGCTATAGCAAAAGTGACCGTACCGGAGACACCAATATCACGCAGGCCTTAAACGTATCTGGTGACCTCAGCTTATCAGAAAAGTGGAAAGTCAACTTTAATACAGGTTACGACTTCTCCACTGCCAAGATCACCCAGACTATGATCGGCATCGCCCGGGATCTCCACTGCTGGCAGATGAATGTTAGCTGGATACCTTTCGGCGCATTTACCAGCTATAATATCGACATCCGTGTCAAAGCCAGCATCCTCCAAGACCTGAAGGTATCAAGAAGACGATCTTTCTTTGATTATTAGTAGGGAGTAAGGAGGTTAAAGGTTGGAAGGTTAAAGAGTTCGGAGGTTTGAAGGTGGTAAAGCCTTTCTTATTTACTTGCCCCATTCATCTATTTCTTGATACGAATACACTTATCTCAAGTCTCAGGACTCATGTCTCAAGTCTCAAGTCTCATATCTCCATCTAAATCTTCGATCTACTCAATGGCATGGTCATGCACCTTGGCCCGCCCAGTCCTCGGGAAAGCTCGGAAGAAGGAATGTCAAGCACTTCCACGCCCATATCACGTAGTGCCCGGTTGGTGTGCTTGTTTCTTCTGTAGGAAATCACCTTTCTAGGCCCTATCGCAAACACATTGGCGCCGTCAAACCACTGCTCTCTCAGCGCATAGTCCTTGTTCCCGTCACCGCCAAGGTGAATGATCTCCAGATAAGGAATTTCCTTTTCCAGCACAGTCAGCAAGGATTCTTTCAGTACTGTCCGCTTAATATGAACTTGGTCACCGTCATTGCTCTTAAGCGTATAAAGTGACGTCTGCAACACCGCTTCCATGGCGTCTGGATAAGTCAGCACCAAGTTTTCGTCCAAAATGGTAAACACCGTGTCCAAGTGCATAAAATTACGCCTCTTGGGAAGGTGAACTTCGTAAACACGCTCTACCGTTCCCTCCGCTAGCAAGCTCTTTGCCACATGGTAAATGGCCTTTTCATCGGTTCGCTCCGAATTACCGATGGCCACTGCCTTATCGGAAATCACTATGACATCCCCACCCTCGATACAGGCGGGGTCCTTATGTCCGTCGATGGGATATATTTTGTTGATATTATCCTTAAAATCAGGATGGTTTTCAAACACAGAACGGATCACATTGGCTTCGCGCTGGCGTCCCTCCATCTTCATACTGGAAAACACCATGCCCCCAGGTGTCAATGCAGCAGGGTCACGCTGAAAATATAGGTTGGGACAGGGAGGAATGATAAACGCATAGTCCATCAAATCCACTAGCGGCAACTTGCTTATTTTTTTCTTAAGCTCATGCACTTTGATCCCTGCAATCAGCGCCGTGGCACACTCGGAGGTAGAAAGTCTCCCAAGAATACTTTCGGTAAAATGCGACAACCTGCTGAACGAAAGGGCCTCCTCCATCATTTTAAAGAGAATTTCATCATCGGCCATGGTCTCCATTAATAGCTCATGCAAACCATAAACTTTTGCCCCGGTGGTTTGTTTGATAATATTGGTAAAATAATCATGCTCCTGCTGCATGGCTTCCAAATATGGGACATCCTCAAACAGCAGCAATTCTTTGTTATAAGGTGTCAACCGATCTATTTCCTTTCCCGGCCGGTGCATCAGTACTGCTTTCAGTGTTCCAAATTCAGAATTTATTCTCAGATCCATAAAGTATTCTCTCTTCTATTATTTCAACAATACCAACAAAATAAGTATTATTTTACCAATACAGAAAAATAACCATTAAATAATTATAACATAAATAAAAAGGACGACATTAAATTTTGCCGTCCTTTCTGCATTAGTTCGATTGATTGTTCCGAAAAACCCAACATACCTCACCCGGACGTTGGGCACTACCTTTCGGTAATTTACCAAATCCTGACCCTATCGTCCGGCGCTTTATACATTTCATCACCTTCCTTCACGTCAAAGGCATCATAAAAACCATCAATATTTACCAGTGGCCCATTGCCTCGGTACTGGGCGGGAGAGTGTGGATCGGTTTGGATCTGGGTCCTAAGTGCCTCTTCCCTGCTTTTCATCCTCCAGATGGTTGCCCAAGAAATGAAATAGCGTTGCTCAGGGGTGAATCCGTCGATATTCTCGGGTCTTCCATGTTCTTCAAAATGACGCTGGAGCCCATCGTAGGCCACCAACAAACCTCCCAAATCGCCAATATTTTCCCCCAAAGTAAGTGCTCCTTTTACATGCACCCCTTCGATAGGCTCATAACCATCAAACTGCGCTACCAATTGACCGGTACGCTTGTCAAAATTCTCCCGATCCTCATCTTTCCACCAGTTTTTCAGGTTGCCCGCTGCATCGTACTGGCTTCCCTGATCATCAAAACCGTGCGAAATCTCATGGCCAATTACCGCTCCAATGCCACCATAGTTAACCGCAGCATCTGCCTTATAATTATAAAACGGCGGCTGAAGGATTCCCGCAGGAAACACGATTTCATTCCAAGTAGGATTATAATAGGCATTCACCGTTTGCGGCGTCATAAACCACTCATCCTTGTCAATGGGCTTGCCTAGCTTTTCGATGTTTCGCTCAAAATTAAACTGGGAAGATGCCATCACATTCTCAAAATAAGACGCTGTTTCGGGATCATCATTCACCTCAAGTGCACTGTAATCTTTCCACTTGTCAGGAAAGCCAATTTTCACATTGAACGTGCCCAGTTTTTCCAAGGCTTTCGTCTTGGTCTCTTCGGACATCCATGGCAGGTTTTTGATGCGCTCACCCATGGCCACAAGGATATTGTCTACCATCTCCTTGGCTTTATCCTTGGCCTCTTGTGGGAAATATTTTTCGGTATACAACTTGCCAATCGCTTCGCCGGCTGCCCGTTCTGTGGTTCCCAGCACTCGTTTCCACCTTGGGCGCATCTGGTCGGTTCCCTGGAGTTCCTTACCGTAGAAATCAAAGTTGTTCTGAACAAACGCATGGTTCAAATACGGAGATGCTGCGTCGATCACATGCCATTTCAGGTAATCCTGCCATGTCGCTACCGGAACCTCATTTAAGACCGCTTCTACTTCTTCCATAAATTTAGGCGTTGACACAATCACCTCGTCCACGTCAGCCCCGAGGGAAGACAGGTATGCTTCCCAGTCCACCGATGGCAGTAACGTTTTCATATCGCCCACAGCATACTTATTATACCGACCTTCAGGATCGCGCAGCTCGATTCTCGTCTTACTGGCATGTGCCAACCGCGTTTCCAACGCCATCACCGCTTTTGCTGCGGAAGCTGCCTTGGCCTGATCATAGCCTATCAGACCAAATGTTCTTTCCAAGTGAGCCAAATACTTTGCCCTGATTTCGGCAAACTTCTCATTATCTTCGGTATAATAATCCCTGTCGGGCAATCCTAATCCTCCCTGAGAAATATACAAGGCCATCGCATCGGAATTCTTCAGGTCCGTATTGACCCCAAGGCCAAAGAATGCGCCTCCACCATGTGTTTGTTGATAGACCAAATACTCCTGAAGGGATGGTTTGTCCGTGATTTTTTCTATCTGGTCAAAAACAGGCTTCACTGGATCAAGCCCTCGTTTTTCCGCCAAAAGCGAATCCATTCCAATCTGGTAAAAGGCCACTGCCTTGCCTTGGTCCGAAGTAGTGGAAAACTGCTCGTCATTTTTGGCTGCTTCCAAGACTGTCAGCACCGCCTCATTGTTAAAATCCCGCAGCTCATTAAAACTGCCCCACCGGCCTTGATCAGCGGGGATTTCAGTTTTCTCGATCCATTTGCCGTTGACAAAACCAAAAAAATCATCCTGAGGACGGATGGTACTGTCCATGTTGTCCAAGCTAATGGCCTGGACTTTTTCTTCTTCATGGGATTCTTTTGGTGAGCAGGCAATCATCATTGCCCCCACCAAGCCTAACCCCATGGCTGTTTGTAAACTTCTATTCATCTGTTATATATTGAAAGGTTTATAAGTGAAATTAATAAAAAAACCGAATCGGAGAGATTCGGTTTTCAATTTTTATCGTTGGCGCCTCTTAGGCCAGCCAGCTGGCTACCTCTTCTTTGCTCGGATTTTTCACCTCCAGCTTTAACTTTTTGCGTTTTCCGCACACATCGTTAAAGAGCTTGTTGGCATCTTGTTCCTTCAGCTGCTCGATGGTGTGGATGTTCAGCTCACGGATGGCAGGAATCAGTCCTGCATCGATACCAAGAGCAATAAAATCCTCATCGGTGGCGATCTTCACCTTTTTCTCAGGCCGCATCTGCGGAAAGAAAAGCACCTCTTGGATGGTGCTGTTATCGGTCAGCATCATGGTCAGTCGGTCGATACCGATGCCAAGTCCGGAAGTTGGCGGCATGCCATATTCCAGTGCTCGCAAGAAATCCTCGTCCATCGCCATGGCTTCATCATCACCCCTTTCGGCCAATTTCAATTGATCCTCAAAACGCTCCCGCTGGTCGATTGGGTCATTAAGTTCGGTATAGGCGTTTCCGAGCTCCTTCCCGTTGACAAATAGTTCAAATCGCTCCACCAAGCCTTCTTCGGTACGGTGTTTTTTGGCAAGAGGAGTCATTTCGATAGGATAATCTGTAATGTAGGTAGGCTGGATCAAGTGGTCCTCCACTTTTTCACCAAAGATCTCATCGATCAACCTTCCTTTTCCCATCGTGTCATCAACTTCAATATTAAAATCAGCGCAAACTTTTCTAAGTTCTGCTTCATCCATCTTGCTGACATCCACTCCTGCATACTCCTTAATGGAGTCAAACATGGTCAACCTTCTGTAAGGACCGGCAAAATCAATCTCCTGGCTTCCTACTTTCACCTTGGATTGGCCATGAAGGGTCACGGTTATTTTTTCCAACATATCTTCCACCATCTCCATCATCCAGATATAATCCTTGTAGGCTACATAAATTTCCATCGAGGTATACTCTGGATTATGAGTACGATCCATGCCCTCATTTCGGAACATTTTACCAAACTCATAGACCCCATCGAAGCCCCCAACGATCAACCGCTTCAGGTGAAGTTCGTTAGCGATACGCAGGTATAGCGGCATATCAAGTGAATTATGGTGCGTATTAAAAGGCCTGGCTGCGGCCCCACCGTGCACAGCTTGCAGGATCGGCGTCTCCACTTCCAACCATCCATGGTCATCAAAATACTTCCGCATATTGGTAATGATCCTGGAGCGCGTCAAAAACACGTTTTTCTTCTCGGGGTTTACCGTCAGGTCCACATACCGCTGACGATAGCGTAATTCTGGGTCGGTAAAACCATCGTACACGTTCCCGTCCTCATCTCGCTTCACCACTGGAAGTGGTTTTACTGACTTACTAAGCACCGTCAGTTCTGTCACATGTAGTGATATTTCACCTGTCTGTGTAGTAAAAATATAGCCTTTTACACCAATAAAGTCACCAATGCCCAAGAGCTTTTTAAACACTTTATTATAGAGCGTTTTGTCCTCATCTGGGCAGATATCATCACGACGTACATAAATCTGCAATCTTCCTGAGGAATCCTGGATTTCGGCAAAAGACGCAGATCCCATGATCCTTCTGCTCATCAACCTCCCTGCTATGGTAATGTCCTTGTAGTCGTTCTTGTTGTTTTCATAATTCTTATGAATATCTTCAGCAGATGCGTTGATGGGAAACTGGATGGCCGGATATGGATTGATGCCTAGCTTCATCAACTCTTCACGGTCTTTCCGTCTTTCTATCTCTTGTTCACTCAGTAATTGCATAGCAAAGTATTGTTAAATTATTGTTTTCTTGAGCGACGCCCTTCGCGCCATCTCATTTTTGATCAGTTCAAACTCTCTACTGCTTTGGCCAGCCACGCTGGTATTTTCTGACGCCCTTCTGTAAAGATAAGGCATCACTGCTTCCACAGGACCGTAGGGCACATATTTGGCCACATTGTAACCGGCAAAAGCCAAATTGTATGAAATATTATCACTCATCCCATACAACTGGGAGAAATAGACCTTCTTGTCCCCAGCCGCTACACCATGCAAGTTCATCAGCTCGGTAAGGATAATATTGCTCAGCTCATTGTGTGAGCCACTAACTAGGTAAATGCGGTCTTTGTGTTCCATAGAAAACTTCAACGCCTCATTATAGTCGTTATCAGTATCCTCTTTGGTATCTTGTATGGGGCTCGGATAGCCTCTTTCCTCGGCCCTGTCCCTTTCTTTCTCCATATAAGCACCGCGAACCAGTTTCGCTCCCACATGATAGCCTTTTAGCTCGGCCTCTTCGTGTGCCTGCTTCAGCAAGCCCAGCATATCCTTACGGTACATCTGGAAGGTATTGTACACGATGGCCTTTTCTTTATTGTACTTCTCCATCGCCTCATAGGCCATGTCGTCAATCACATCCTGAAACCAACTTTCTTCCCCGTCTATCATGATGCGAACATCATATTCATAGCCGGCCTTACAAAGCGTATCTACCCGGTCTTTTAACCGCTCAAAAGCCGCTTCCTCTTCTTGGCTTAGCTTCTCTCCTGCCTGTACCTTGGTCATGATCTTATAGCTCCCAAGCCCAGTTACCTTAAAAACCGAGAAAGGGATCTCTTTCGCTCCTGAAGACCGTTTGATCGTCCGCAGGATCTCATCCCTGGTAAAGTCATAACTCTTTTCCGTACCTTTGCCCTCTACCGAATAATCAAGAATGGTCCCAATGCCAAATTCCTGTAATTCCTTAATGGACTTGGCACAATCCGCGATACTTTCACCTCCACAAAAGTGGCCAAATATCGTTTTTTTCATGATCCCTTTTACGGGTAACTTCAACTTAAAGGCAATATCAGACAAGCCAGTGCCTATCTTTACCGCCCAATTCTTATCCATTACCGCAAAAAAAAGATACATTTTTCTGAGCTCTACATCCGTCCTGGATGCAAAGGCGATTTCAGTATTTTCAAAAGAAATGTTGGGTTTTGTATTCATCGTTTTGAATCAAGGTGCAAATATATAAAAAAACGCGTCCTGACTACCTTAGCCAGTGTAAATTAATCATACAAGAAACTTGCCACTCTCCCCTTCACAAAACTATCCTTATCTCTGATTTAACCAGAGATAGCCGTCCCTTCTCCAATCTAATATGCATTAATGGATTTATCTGCACCTTCAAACAAAAAAATCACCCCCATATAAAACCACCATATCACCCTCCATAGCAAGCCCTATCCAAATTTTATATGGCAACTCACCCTTCCCGCTATTTTTCTTCACACTACACCCCATCCCCTACGTGCCAAATTCCGTCTTTAACAAAAAATTAATTTAGATTTTATTGGTTTTTTAAAAATCACCAACTAATTTTGATGCCATGATAAAACAAGCAGCTAAATATTTTACCTTCTTCTTTTTTTACTTTCGTCCAAAAGTCGAATCGGAGCTGCTTATTGCCTGAATGAAAAACAAAAATTCAAACATAAACTAAGAAGCCCGATTCGAAAGAGTCGGGCTTTTTTTATTTAAAACCAAATCAATAATGAAAGATCACTTAAGAACATCGGAATGGGGACTGGGCCTTAAAGGACATGTCATCATCGCTGGCCCTTGTAGCGCAGAAACCCCAGAGCAGGTAGAAAAGGTTTGCCTGGAAATGAAAGAGCAAAACGTCATCCCTTCCATGTTCCGTGCGGGCATCTGGAAACCAAGAACCAGACCGGGAAGCTTCGAAGGAATCGGTGAAGATGGCCTGAAGTGGATGGAAATCGTACGCAACCACCTCAACATCCCTATCACCACAGAAGTAGGCAACACCGCTCATGTGGAGCTAGCCCTTAAGCACAAAGTGGACGTGCTTTGGATCGGTGCAAGAACGACCGTTAACCCATTTGCCGTTCAGGAAATCGCCGAAGCCCTACGTGGCACCGATATCCCTGTCATGGTCAAAAATCCGATGAACCCAGATCTTCAACTTTGGTTGGGCGCACTAGAGCGACTTCACGCGGTGGGCATCAATAAGCTTGCGGCTATCCACAGAGGATTCAGCGATGCTTACGACAAGCGTTTCAGGAACAAACCTAATTGGTCCATGCCTATTCACCTGAAAAGAGAATGGAAGGGAATGGAAGTGATCAATGACCCTAGCCACATCGTAGGTAAGAGAGACGGCATATTGGAGATCTCCCAAAGAGCCATTAACTTCGGACTGGACGGCCTAATGATCGAGACCCACCATGATCCAGACAACGCATGGAGTGATGCCAAGCAGCAAGTAACACCTGCCCAACTGAAAGAAATCCTCTCTAAAATCGACTTCAAGAACACCTTGGATGCAGAAAAACCGGGTGAAAAACTACATGATCTGAGAACAGCAGTGGACCATTTGGATGACCAACTGATCGACCTGCTTGTCGAGAGATTCTCCGTGATCGACCAGATCGGCTCCCATAAAAGAGAAAACAAACTTACCGTCTTCCAATCTGACAGATGGAAAGAAGTGATGGACTCCAGAACCGACAAGGGAGTTAAAAAGGGACTTAGTGAAAAATTCATGAAAGAATTGTTATTTTCGATCCATGAAGAGTCTGTAAAGAGACAAGAAAAACAACTGAGAGCCGGAGATCCGGTAAATAAAAACGTCTAACTGAGATTTTAAATATAATCGATCCATTGGAATCAATCATTTTCTCCACGCAGATCGCACCAGACTTGGAGAGGTTCTTGAAATCAAAGAGCTTCTCCAAACTTGGTGTCATCACTGATAGCAACACCTACCAAGCCTGCTACCCCCTCATTCAGGATACACTTCCGGCACATGAGCAGTTTGCTTTTGAAGCGGGCGAGGTGAACAAAACCCTGGACACTTGCCAAAAAATATGGCAATGGATGACCGATTGCGGCTTTGACAGAAAATCACTGATCATCAACCTTGGAGGTGGTGTGACGGGCGACATGGGTGGGTTTTGCGCCAGCACCTACAAACGTGGCGTAAAATTCATCAACATCCCCACCACACTGCTTTCCCAAGTAGACGCCAGTGTAGGCGGCAAATTGGGAGTCGATTTCAACGGCTTCAAAAACCACATCGGGGTCTTCAATGAACCTGAGGCGGTCATCATTTCCGCGGCTTTCTTGTCGACTTTGCCACTACCAGAGCTCCGGTCCGGCTATGCAGAAGTCCTCAAACACGGCCTGATCAGGAACGAAAACTACTTCAACAGCCTAAAGCTACAGCACTGGGAAAATCAAAGCTGGACGGAGATCATTGAGAAATCCGTTTATATCAAAAAAGAGGTGGTCTCCAAAGACCCCAAAGAAGAAGGGCTACGTAAGATCTTGAACTTTGGACACACCGTAGGACATGCGGTCGAATCTTACTATCTGGACACCGAACGACACCTCCTTCACGGGGAAGCTATCGCCATCGGCATGATAGCCGAGGCCTACCTTTCGCAAACCCACATTAGGCTCTCCAAAGAGGACCTAGAAACCATCTCTAATGCACTGCTCCATGTCTTTGGGAAAGTAGAAATCCCTGCTGATGACTTGGAAGCAATTGCGCAGCTTTGCTTTCAGGACAAAAAGAACGATGGCAAAACCATCAATTGTTCTTTGCTAAAAAAGATCGGTGACTGTGATTACAACATTGCCGTAAAACTGGAAGACATCATAGATTCCCTGCATTTTTACAACACCCAACATCCATGAACGACATCATATTGCCAACCAAAAAACACTTTGGCGAAGTAACCATACCACTACCTTCTTCCAAAAGCGAAAGCAACAGGGTGCTGATCATCGATGCCCTGACGGAAGGCCAAAACCAATTGTCCAACCTAGCAGAAGCCAGGGATACGCAGACCATGATCCGCCTGCTAAGTGAAGACCCGGAGACCTTGGACGTACTTGATGCAGGGACCACCATGCGATTCCTGACTGCTTATGCGGCCCTGACCAATCGCCACAAGACCCTCACCGGAACACCACGGATGTGCGAACGGCCTATCGGGATTTTGGTGGATGCCCTCAGAACAATAGGCGCAAAAATTGAATATAAAGGAAAAGAAGGCTACCCGCCCATCGAAATCCAAGGCTTTGAAAAGCAACTGACCAACAAAGTACAGATCAGGGGAGATGTCAGTAGCCAGTATATTTCCGCCCTTTTGATGAATGCCCCCTTATTGCCCGAGGGACTTACCCTTGAGCTTACCGGAAAAATCGGCTCCAGGACCTATATCGAAATGACCTTAGAGCTGATGAAGCAATTTGGGGTTTCCTACACCTTCGAAGACAACATCATTTCTATCACTCCCCAACGCTACAAGAATACTTCATTTACCGTAGAGAGTGATTGGTCTGGTGCCAGCTACTGGTTCAGCCTGCTTGCCTGCGCAGAAGAAGGAAGTTTCTTTCTGAAAGGCCTGAAAGAAAATAGTCTTCAGGGAGATGCCAAGATCGTTGAGATCATGGACAAGCTCGGCGTGCAGAGCGAGTTCCAGGAAGGCGGCATTCTACTCACCAAAAAACCTGTCACCGGACTGGTAAGCTTTGATTTCACGCATTGCCCAGACTTGGCCCAGACCGTTGCGGTCACTTGTGCACTGATCGGACAAAAGAGCCATTTTACAGGACTGGAAAGCCTTCGCATCAAAGAAACCGACAGGATTTATGCCCTCCAACAGGAGCTGGCCAAAATCAACGCAGACTTGAAGGAAGGTGAAAATGAAACATTTACAGTCATTCCCGCCAACAACATTCCCGAAAAGGTAAGCATCGAAACCTATGATGACCACAGAATGGGCATGGCATTTATGCCATTGGTAACACGCACAGAAGTAACAATAATAGATAAGGAGGTAGTCAATAAATCTTACCCAAGTTTCTGGAAACACTGTATATTAGCAGGAATAAAGGCCTAGGAAACTATCGCTTCAACCCGGTTTATGCCCTAGGAATCGTGACAGCCTGTCCCGACCGATGTCGGAGAGGGCTGAAAGGGCAATAAAATCAGTCAGTTTGGACGAATGAGCTTAGCAGCTGATTGGGAGACAATTTCAGGCACAACACCTGTTCGCCAGCTTCCCCACTTCAGCATGATGACGTGGATAGACTGGTGCATATTTCGGGTTCGACTCCATTATGCAAGGGAAAGGCACATCATTTCCCATTACAGTAAATTTATGCTGATCACGTTTTTCTACAGCCTTTAGTCCAATAGTTGTTCATATAATTTTCAAAATCAACGCTCAAACAAGTGACCTCGACTCCGCAAAAACAAAAAGTAGCTATCCAAGGCATCAAAGGATCGTACCATTACCAAGTAGCGCTCAACCAATTTGGGCAGGACATCAATGTGATCGAATGCCTCACCTTCGCGGATTTGATCAAAAAGATCACTTCCAAAGAAGCTGACATCGGTGTTTTGGCACTGGAAAACTCCATCGCGGGAGCTATCCTTCCCAATTACGACCTGATGGACCGAAACAACCTCCAGGTGATTGGGGAATTTTACCTCCCCATTTCACATCAGCTGATGGTGCTAAAGGGGCAGTCCATCGAAGACATCAAAGAGGTGCGTTCCCACCCCATGGCCCTGCTACAGTGCAAGGCGTTTTTTGAAGATTACCCGCATATCAGACTGATAGAAGACATGGATACGGCATCCGTCGCCAAAGAAATCAGCGAACAACACCTCAAAGGAGTGGGCGCCATAGCCGGCAAGTCGGCGGCTGATTTTTATGGACTGGAGATTTTGGCTTCGGACATCCAAACCATCAAAAACAACATCACACGCTTCTGCATCGTTAAAAATGCAGCCGATGCCAAGCAAGTCGAAGGTTTTGACAAGGCTTCCATCAAAGTCATCATCAAAAACGAACAGGGCAGTTTGGCTAAAGTCCTTACGACCATGAGCGCTTACCAACTGGACCTGACCAAAATCCAGTCGCTGCCCGTAATTGACCAACCTTGGCATTATGCTTTTTTCATCGACTTGCTCTTTAAATCCCTGGAAGATTACCAGCAAGCCTTGAAAGAACTGAAAGAAAGAGGCCATCAAATTAAAGTATTGGGAGAATACAAAAACACTAAATAACCACCATGATAGTTCCAGCAGATCGCCTTGGCAACGTAAAGGAGTATTACTTCTCCAAAAAGCTACGTGAGGTCGCCCAGCTCAAAGCGGAAGGCCATCCCATCATCAACATGGGCATCGGCAGCCCTGATCTGGCACCACATCAGGATGTTATTGATGCGCTGAACACTGCTAGCCAGCTGCCAACAGCCCACGGCTACCAAAGCTACCAGGGCATTCCCGCCCTTCGAGAAGCCATCGCTGGTTTTTACCAAAAGAACTATAGCGTCTCCCTCTCTCCGACCAATGAAATACTGCCCATGATGGGATCCAAAGAAGCCATCATGCACATTTCTTTGGCCTACCTTAACTCAGGGGACAAGGTGCTGATCCCCAATCCAGGCTACCCTACCTACTCTTCTGTCACAGAACTGGTCGGTGCCAAGGCGGTGTTTTATGACCTAAAAGGAGAAAACCAGTGGCTTCCTGATTTCGACCAATTGGAAACATTGGCAAGTACTGGTATCAAGCTGATGTGGGTCAATTACCCCCACATGCCCACTGGAGCCAATGCCCCAAAACAGACCTTGGAAAAACTTGTGGCGTTTGCCAAAAGACATCAAATTCTACTGGTCAACGACAATCCTTACAGCTTCATCCTTACCAATGAACCTGAGAGCATTCTTTCCATTGACGGCGCAAAGGACATCGCCCTCGAGCTCAATTCGCTCAGCAAAACTTTCAATATGCCAGGATGGAGAGTCGGGATGCTCTGCGGTCAGGCCACCTACGTGCAGGAGGTGCTAAAGGTAAAAAGCAATATGGACTCAGGAATGTTTCTAGGCATCCAAGAAGGCGCCATTGCAGCCTTAAACCTGGACAAGAGCTGGTTTGAAACAATGGATGCAGTCTATCAAAGACGTCGAGAGGCCGTTTGGAAACTGGCCGAAAGGGTCGGTGCCATTTGTGAACGCAATAGCTCAGGGATGTTTGTCTGGGCCAAACTAGCAGACCAGACAGACCCCATGGCCTTGGTAAACAAGCTCCTGTATGAAAACCATATCTTTATCACACCAGGCGATATCTTTGGCAGTAACGGCCATGGATACATCAGGTTTTCGCTATGTATACCGGAAAACCTCATCCAAAAAGCCTTTGACAGAGTAAACAGCTCGTGGACCAAATAAACAGAAAAAACAGATCCATATGAAGCACATTCATATTATAGGACTTGGGCTTTTGGGAGGCTCGTTTTCACTCGGCCTAAAAAAGGCTATAGCTGGAATTGAAGTTACTGGCTTTGACAAAAACAACGCTCACTTGCAGGAAGCACTATCCCGTGGCATCATCGACCAAAGCAGCGACCAAGTCCCTAAAAATGCTGACTTGGTCATCGTGGCCACGCCTGTGGATACGATCAGTGGCATTGTGGCCAGCTTGCTCGATGATGTATCACCGGAAACACTCATCCTGGATTTTGGCTCGACCAAGGAACACATCTGCACCACCTTGGCAGCACACCCCAACAGAGCAAACTTCCTGGCAGCACACCCCATCGCCGGGACGGAATATGCCGGCCCATCAGCGGCTTTCCCTGACCTGTTAAAGGACAAGATCATGATCCTCTGTGAGCCAGAAAAGACAGCCCTTCACCTTAAATCAAAGGCTTATGAGGCTTTTGAATCACTGGGAATGAAGATCCGATTCATGGAACCGCATGAGCACGACAACCAACTCGCCTTTGTGTCCCATTTATCCCACATCAGCTCTTTTATGCTTGGCAAAACGGTACTGGATAAAATGGAAGACGATAAGCATATTCTGAACATGGCTGGAAGCGGCTTTGCTTCCACCGTCAGGCTGGCCAAAAGCTCTCCGGCAATGTGGACGCCCATCATGAAAGAAAACAAGGAAAACATCCTTGAAGCGCTGAATGGCTATATCGAAAACTTGGCTACTTTCAGAAACCTCCTCACCAGTGACCAGTTCGAGCAATTGGCCGAAAAAATGAAAAATGCCAACCAGATCGGCGACATTTTGGATTTAAAAGGCTAGCTACCTGCTCCTATATCGACCTAAAATAATCTACGGCATACCGTAACCGACTACCATACCAAGAGAACATTTCACCATCCACTAGGAGAACCTTTGTGGCGGGAAGTTCCATTTGCAAGGCCTGCACATGTTTCTCTTTAAAGGGAAATGGCTCTGAACTCAACAACAAAAATTCAGGGGAAAGCTCTTTGATTTCTTCTACCGCTATTACGGGATATCGATTCTGAATGATCAAATTCTGAAAGCCCGCCTTGGCCAACATCTGATCAATGAACGTCCCACCGCCAGCAGCCATATACGGTTCTTGCCAAATCAAATAGACCGCAGAACCTTTTCTATCATCCTCTACTTGAAAACCGCGGCTAATTTCCCTCACCAGCAACTGCGACACATCTTTTTTCCCAGTGATTCCCCCAATCTCCTGTATCATTTGGAGGGCATCTTCCAGCGTAAAAATATCGCTCATCCAGACCGGATATTTTTCAGCCAGCTGCTCGATTCCTTCCCTATAATTTTCCTCTTTGTTTCCGATAATCAAATCCGGTTGTAATTCATCGATCGCCTCAAATCGGAATTTCTTGGTACCGCCAATGATGGTTTTTTTCTGACGCAGCCCCTTAGGATGCACACAAAACTTCGTAATACCAACCAACTGCTCTTCCAGCCCCAAGTCAATCAGCAACTCCGTCTGAGAAGGCACTAGGGAAACAATGCGCTTGGGGAAGACCGGAATGGTCACTTTCTGTCCCATTTGGTCGATGTACGGCTTATCTGTCATTTTCTATCATTCTAAGATCGAAGCTAAAAAAAATCCCCGAATGCTCCGGGGATTTTTTTGATATTAAACCGTATGAAGAAAATTTTCAACAATCAATCTTATCGTAATACATGGAGTGGAAAAACGGTCTCCTCGTCCCACTCCATTCTTTATTTATAATTGGGCTTATACCCTGGCGGGGTATGTATATCTCAAAAGTAAAAAAGTTTTTGAAACTTAAAAACTTTCGATTACCTATTTTAATATATTATTATTTTTTCATACCAGCTACAAACTGAAAAATTTCATCTCCTTTACTTTCACATTCAACAACCATTAGAAAATGTACTATCAACTATTTAAACCAGATCAAGCAATATTTCTGGGGGAATAAAGCGCTGTTGGTGCGTATTGGGTTTTAGCGTGAATTTATAAGCGCTAGGAAGGTAATTGCTGCTAAAACAATGAGATTATTTTTGATGTTTACCATTGGTGTTGCTCATGGCTAAGGATGTTACGCATTTTCAGGGCTTTTTATGCTACCTGTCTTTTCCGATTTAACCCGGATTATGCGTTAGGAATCGTAGTGAGAGCTGAAATTGCAAGAAAATCAGTTAGTTTGGAGGTATTAGCGTAGCACCGCTACGGTTATGCCGAAAACTAAAGTGAAACGGCTGATTTTGAAGCAGTTTCAGGTCGCAACAGATAGGCTAATGCATATTCCGGGTTCAATGCCGTTTAGTTAAGGGGATTTCCTTCTTTTCATATACCTAAAAGTCCTTTTTTTGATTGACTTTGGCTGGGGAAACCTGATCATCTTGGTGGATTTTATCCTTTTCCTTTTTTCCCCCGAAAGCCTTCGGGGCAGGCTATTGATGAAAAAAGAAAGAAAAAAATCTAGGCCGGTGGTCTGCCCTTTAAAATGGGACATAGATTTCCCATGCGACGTGGATCCGTCACCCATTTTAATTTCCACCCGATGGCTACGGCCTAAAAGTGAGTGGGTCTCGCTGTTCCACGACGCGAGCCAACTCCCTTTCTTAACGGCCTCCACCATCGACTGGAAAACAGGCATACCAAGGGCCGTAATAAGGAAGCGATACCTTTTTTGGCTCAGGGGGGCTTATAGTTCTCGCTCAACTTGGTTACTTAAGAAAATATACCACTACATGGAATAATGATGATAATTTATCCATAAGAAACTTATTAACCGGATCCGCCTTGCAGGTATTGGGCGTTAAGAAATTAAAAAGCGGGTGGGCAAAAAGGCAGGCTTGTTTGACGAAATGCTGCCCAAAAAGAATGTTGGCAGCTAAAGAAGGTTTACCTGGCTTTAGATAGGCCTGCTTGGCTTTAGACAGGAGGAGTTTGCCTGCATGAGGGGAGGTTTTAATTTTAGGCCAATAGATGCACAGCGGCGGGGTTTTTTGGTTACTTTTTTGACCTGAAGCAAAAAAGTAACAAAGGTAAAGGGATGAAAAACACCTAGGAATTTAGCAAGAAAAATAACTGCCCAAGGAAAAAATATAGAACCAATATTTCCAAATACACACTAACTAAACGGCATTGATTCCGGCTTAAAAAACAGGGAATTCCCGAATCTGCTGGTAAGCACCTGAATCAGCATCGAACTGCAAGCAAATATGCTGCATGCCGTTACTTATGGCCATAAATTGAGCTTGTATGGTCTTATTGTACACGCAGACCTGTTCCACGGTTTTTTGGTTGAGCTTCACTTCCGGAGCTTTACACTCGACCAGAAGAAAGGGAGCCCCTGACCGATCAAGCACAAGGATATCAAACCGCTTTTTTAAATGATTGTACTTCAGTCCTTTTTCCAGCGCAAAAAGACTTTTAGGATATTTTTTGAAAGCTACCAAATAATAAATGATATGCTGCCGCACCCATTCCTCAGGTGTCAAAACCAAATATTTCTTTCGTAAGGCGTCAAAAATAGTTAATTTCCCACCTTCTGCGGTAATTTGGAAATCAGTAGTTGGCAAATTAAGCGCAACATTAAGAAAAGGATAATCTGCTGCTGTCATGCCACAAATATCCAAGCTTATTAGATGATTTTAAAACTAAGTTCAACAAAAATGAAAAGAATTTATTCCCTCCTGATCGGTTTATCCTTTTTGCTATTGGCCTGCAATAAAAAAGAGCCCGCCGACCTTATCGTCCACAACGGGCTAGTTTACACCGTCAACAGCGATTTTGACCAAGCCACAGCCTTTGCTGTAAAGGACGGAAAATTCCTGGAAGTCAATTCCAATGAGAACATTCTCCAGAAATATTCCTCCTCAAAAACCATTGACCTAGAAGGCCAATTTGTATACCCTGGGCTAATCGACGCACACACCCACTTTTATCGGTACGGTACTGGGCTCAAGGTAGCCGATCTCACGGGCATATCGTCCTTCCAATCCTTAGTAGAAACCGTCAAAGAGCACAGAAAAGAACACCCTGACCTAGCTTGGATACTGGGCAGGGGCTGGGACCAAAATTTATGGCCTGAAAAGGAATTTCCTGAAAAAAGCTTACTGGACAAGGCCTTTCCCGACACCCCTGTGCTACTTACCCGAATAGATGGGCACGCAGCCATAGCCAACCAAAAGGCGCTGGATCTCGGCGGCATATCGGCCAATACCTCTATCTTAGGAGGCAAAGTGATACTGAAAATAGGACAACCGACCGGTGTATTGATAGACAATGCCATCGATCAGGTATCTTCAAAAATCCCTGACATCACCATCGATGCCGCTCGTCAAGCGCTCTTGGACGCACAGAAAAATTGCTTCGCAGTGGGGCTGACCACAGTGGTAGATGCCGGGCTGGACAAATCCACCATAGACCTCATCGAAAGCATGCAGCAGGAAGGTAGCCTCAAAATGCGCGTCTATGCCATGATCAACCCTACTGAGAAAAACAAAGCTCATTATTTCGAAAAAGGACCTTTCCAAAACGAATCACTTACCGTAAGGAGTTTTAAGATTTATGGAGATGGGGCTTTGGGATCAAGGGGCGCATCACTCCTTGCACCGTACCATGACGCTCCCAACGAACTGGGCTTTCTCTTGAATACTCCCGAAAACTTCCTATCCCTGGCCCAGGAAATCCACGCACATGGCTTCCAAATGAACACCCACTGCATTGGTGATTCAGCAAACAGAACCTTATTGGACATCTATGCAAAGGTGCTTATGGGAAAAAACGATCAGCGGTGGAGGATCGAACATGCCCAAGTCGTCCACCCTCAAGATATCCAGAAATTTGCTAAATTCAACATCATCCCTTCCGTCCAACCTACCCATGCCACCTCCGACATGTACTGGGCAGAAGACCGACTAGGACACGAGCGGATCAAACATGCCTATACCTACAAAGACCTCATGCAACAGAATGGATTGATCGCACTGGGAAGTGATTTCCCAGTAGAAAACATCAATCCACTATTTGGGTTTCATGCGGCCATTGCCCGTCAAGACGACAACAACTGGCCAAAAGGCGGATTCCAACCAGAAAACAGCCTCACTCGTGAACAAGCACTGAAGGGAATGACCATCTGGGCGGCATATGCCAATTTTGAAGAACACCTTAAAGGCAGCATTGAAAAAGGCAAGCTAGCAGACTTTATCATCACCAAAAAAGACCTGATGACAGCTCCAGAAGAAACCCTGAGGGACATCAAGGTACAAGCTACCTTCCTTGGAGGAGAAAAGGTGAATTAAGAACAGCTAAATTGAACCCGAAATAAGCATAAATTGTGTCGAAGACACATGGAAAGCTGGCATCAGTGACACATTCGCCCTACCTACTCTAAGTTAAGGTAGGGCTTCACCCTCTCCAGCCACTCCTTGGAAAAAATCTTAATACGGAGCAAGTCATCCAAGGACCGGTACTGACCGTGCTGTTCGCGGTAAGCGACAATGACTTTGGCCTCACCGTACCGAATATAAGGATGAGCAGCTAATTCTTTAGGACTGGAAGTATTCAATGGAAGCTGCTGATAGATGGCTGGCGTAAAGGAAAAGTACTCAAACACCCTTTTGGCCACATCCATCTTAAGCCCATACACGTCAAGCAATTGCTCCTTTTGGTGCAGCCCACCCAAGCTTTGGCGAAATTTCACTATCCTTCCTGCCAGTGTAGGCCCAATACCCGGAACCACTTGCAACACCGCCGAGTCAGCTTCTGCAAAATCCATTTTCATTAATTCAGGTCTTCTCTCCCGATAATCCTCCCAGCTCCCGGTATCGAAGACCGCCCGTCGATCTCCTATTTGCTGAAACAGCGCTCCTGAATCCCGCTCCACGACAGCGGACAAACTATCTACCTTCAGCAAATAACCTTGATAGATGTCCTCAGATGACTGATGGCCATACCACGCCAATAGCCTTGGAATGATCGCAAGGAAAGTCAATACAGGAATCACCAGCACAAACCCCTTGGATTCACGCTGCGTAAAGCCCAAATAGCTTCTTAAAAAGTATCGTAATTTCTTTTTCATAGTAGTTATTCTATCCTTTGGCATCTAAATTCTGCCAAATAAAAAATGCTGTACAAGGCACCTCTTCTCCATTACTCCCCTGCTCATAGATTTTGTCAATACCTCATAAAATAATCATATTGGAATTATTTTCAAAATTTTATCATTATTGCAGTGAATTCTGATCAAAAAACACCGAATTACTATTTAGACAGATTTTAAATTAATAAGAGCAGGTCGAAATAATTCATTTCGTGGAGTTTCTGTAATAAATTTGTAATATCTAAAAGTACCAATAATGCAGCATAAGTTTAGCGCCATAAGTCTTTCCTATAAAAACGCCCCGGTGGAAATCAGGGAAATTATAGCACTGGACGACAAGGCCATACAATCTCTACTGGTAAAACTGAAGGAGTTCTTCAACGTGAAGGACACCTTGATTTTATCTACCTGTAACAGGACAGAGGTGTATTATGCGCATGAGCTGGATCTTAGTACAGAGATCATTAAGCTGATCGGTACCGAAAAAGGCCTACATAATGTGGTCTCCTATCTTGAGTACTTCACCATTATCCAAGACGAAAAAGAGGCCATTGAGCACCTTTTTAAAGTCTCCATGGGGCTGGAAGCGCAGGTAGTGGGAGACATGCAGATATCCAACCAGGTAAAACGGGCTTATCAAGCTTCTGCAGACCTTGAAATGGCAGGTCCCTTCCTCCACCGATTGATGCACACCATTTTCTTCACGAACAAGAGAGTGGTACAAGAGACAGCTTTTCGGGACGGAGCGGCTTCTGTTTCTTATGCTGCAGTAGAATTGATAGAAGGGCTCACTTCCAACACTATCAATCCCAGAATCCTACTTCTTGGACTGGGAGAAATAGGTGAAGATGTGGCCAAAAACATGGTTTATCTCCCCAATGCCCAAGTAACCCTTACCAACAGAACCCACGAAAAGGCAATTCAAATGGGTGCAGAGCTAGGGTTTAAAGTTGTTCCTTTCGAAAAAGCACTTGAGGCCATGCAAGAGGCAGACGTAGTGGTTTCCTCCATTTCGGCATCCAAGCCATTCATCACCAAGTCCCTTGTCAAGGAATTTGACATCAAGAGCTATAAACTATTCGTCGACCTATCTGTGCCCCGTAGCATAGAAACGACCTTGGAAGATGTACCCGGCGTATTATTGTATAATGTCGACAATATCCAGAGCAAAGCTACAGAAGCTCTTGAAAAAAGACTCGCTGCTGTACCGCAAGTAGAAAATATTATCAAAGAAAGTATTGAGGAGTTTTACAGCTGGAAAAAAGAAATGATGGTATCCCCGACCATCAACAAGCTCAAAAATGCCTTGGAACAAATCCGCATGGAAGAACTGGAGCGGTACATGAAAAACGCCAGCAAAGAAGAATACGCTGTCATCGACAAGATCACCAAAAGCATGATGCAAAAGATCATCAAAGTACCTGTGGTACAGCTAAAAGCAGCATGCAAGAAAGACCAGGCGGAAGGAATGATCGACATCATTTCTGATCTATTCGATCTGGAAAGAGAAAACACCAATCACTAAAATAAAGGGACAGTCATCTCATAAACATCTGATGGTAATTGGAGCACCAATATGAGTCAGATGTTTTTTTGTTTATCAGACATTTTTTGAAAAACATAAGCATTAGGCTTACTTTAGAGACAAAATTAAAATACTACTTCAATGTCAACAGTAACAGGTAAATGGGCACTGGCCTTTTCATTGCTCATCGCTTCATTGGGATCGGCCTTTGCTCAAATGTACGAAGTGTACAACCCACAACTTGAGCTGATCCAAAAGATCAACAACGACCACATTTTCCTCCTGAGCGAATCCATCCGAGTAAGTGATAAAGATCAACACCTCAAACTTCTCAACCCTAACTACGAACCATTTTTGGAACTGGAAGGATCTTCCATTTACCAATACCTGAGCCCTTGGATCCTTGTAGAGCAAGACGGAAAACTTGGCGCTTATCATGAATATGGGGAGCTGATCATGAAACCCGATTATGATCACATCGATACGCGGTACAACGAACTTCTCGGCAAAAAGGGAAACACCTTTTACCACTATGACATCGGATCAAAAACCCTGCAGGCATTAGGCTCCTTTCAAGAAGCCCACATTGCCAAAAATGGCCAAATCATCGCAAAAACACCCGCTGGCTACCAGTTGCCCTTGTCCGACAGCCCACAACAGGTTTACCAACACTTGGAATCAGTATCCAATGGCACGATCCTTTCACATGGGTCCAGCGGATATGGCTTGATCAACAGAGAAGGAGAGTATATCCTTGCCCCCGTCCTCGACACTCTCCAACACCTGGAAGATGAATTTTTCTTTGGCTATAACGAAAACCAGTACATGCTCATCAAGGCCACTGAAGACGATGCCAAAATAGAGTACAGCAGCTACCATAAAATAATCGTGAAAAATGACGTAATCCTAGAGTACATCCACGGCCGCTTACGACGGATCATGAAAAACGACGGTATCCTCCTTGACATCATGGGCATGGCAGATGTAGTCAGAATCGATGCGGACCATTACAATGTCTATTTCAAAAACGGAAAAGTGGGGCTTTTGGACAGTAAAGGCATCTGGCAGGTGGTTCCAGCAGACAGTATTACAGCTATCCAACCCGGAAATGAAGAGCGTTTCGGGGCATTACAAGACAGGCATTATGGCTATGTAAACAGGGCTGGGAAATGGATCATCCCGCACCAATATGAAGGTACTAAAAAGTTTTCTGAAGGGCTAGCCGCTGTCAAAGACCATGGCGCCTGGGGCTATATCGACAGCCATGGCAGCATGATAATCCCTGCCCAGTATGATGATGCCAGCGAATTTCACAACGGCCTGGCCATTGTCAAAAAAGACGGAAATGCCAACCTTATCGATCGCAGTGGAAAAGAAATCCTTAAGGAGTATTATCAACATATCGCTCTATCGGACGACCACTATTATATTACAGAAAACAACGGATCCTTTGGAATGATCGACCCAACTGGTAAAGAAATCGTCACGCCAACATTCCAATCAGTAAGAAGGGAAGGCTACGATAAGATCATCGTCCAAAAAAACGGGCGTTTCGGCATTATCAACGAAACTGGAGAAGCTCTTTTGCCTGTTTATTACCAAGACATCATCATCGACAATAGCAACCAAAAAATACTCGCTGAAGACATCTATAAGCCAATTATCACGGAAGATGACAGCAAAAAGAAGAGAAAGAAAAAAGACTAAGCTACAAAAAACAATCGGTCATCAGTACTCAGCTAAAAACTGAATCTTGATGACCGATTTTATTTAACCCGCATTCTACCCAAGGCTTGGAATGCGGGTTTTATATTATATCAATCTATTTTTTATCTCCTTTGGACTTGTCATTGCCCTTGTCGTCAGGCTTGGCGATGGACTCCCTCATACCTGTGTCGGATTTGATGTTTTCCATTTTATAATAGTCCATTACACCGAGATTTCCAGACCTGAAAGCCTCTGCCAATGCCTTGGGCACCTCTGCTTCTGCTTCGATTACCTTGGCCCTCATTTCCACATTACGGGCTTTCATTTCCTGCTCAAGCGCTACGGCCATCGCCCTTCTTTCCTCGGCCTTAGCTTCGGCCACCTTAAGGTCAGCAGATGCTTGGTCGATCTGCAGTTTGGCACCAATGTTCGTCCCCACATCAATATCGGCGATGTCAATGGACAATATTTCAAATGCCGTCCCCGCATCCAGTCCACGCTGCAGCACTAGCTTGGAGATTTTATCTGGATTTTCCAACACGCTCTTGTGCGTAGCCGCCGAACCAATGGAGGTCACAATCCCCTCACCTACCCTGGCCAAAATGGTATCTTCACCAGAACCACCTACCAACTGGGCAATATTCGCACGAACAGTCACCCTTGCTTTGGCGATCAGCTGGATACCGTCGGCCGCTACAGCCGCCACATTGGGCGTATTGATCACTTTGGGATTTACAGAAATCTGCACCGCTTCAAACACGTCCCTTCCTGCCAAATCAATCGCTGTGGCTTGCTTAAAAGTCAAGGTAATATTAGCCTTATCAGCTGAAATCAACGCCCTGATGACATTGGGAACGTTCCCTCCTGCCAAATAATGTGTTTCAAGCTCATTGGTGGTGAGGTCCAAGCCTGCCTTGGTGGCAGTGATCAGGGAATTGACAATAATACTGGGGGGGACTTTCCGGATCCTCATCCCTATCAACTCACCTATTCCTACTTTTACATTGGCAAAAATCGCAGTAATCCATAAGTTTACTGGCACAAAATAAAGGAAGATGAACAGTAATATCAGTCCTCCAAAAGCTGCAATTAAGATAATTGCTGAATTAGCTATTTCCATAGTTTCTTATTTAATGATAATTCTGTTGTATTCAAGTTGCTGGATCTCTACGTCCTGTCCAGCAGGAATAAACCCCGAATTGGACTTTACTTCATAAATCGTATCACCAAACTCCGCCTTGCCATAGGGCTTGATATCAGACACTGTCTTCCCCCTTAGCCCGACTTGAAGCCCTTCCAAACGATCATCATACGTACGGCTAGAGATAGTGTCTTTCAGCGAAAATCGCTTCCACACGCCGGATTTGAAGCCATAAAAAATCACACCCACGTTGGTCATAGCCGTAAGACCCAGTACCCAAAGGGCTGTCGATGAATCATAATTTACAAAAGTAAGGTAAACTCCAAGTGCACTAAAGGCCAATCCCAAAATCCCCACCACGGTAGTTCCTGGAACAAAAATCACTTCCAGAAGGATAAGTATCAACCCTAGTACCAATAATCCGAGAATAAGCGCCCAAGTCATGGTTCGTTGTTAATTGTTCTGCTCAAATTAGATAGATTTTTTGGATTTAGGAAATCCACCCATTTAAATTCCCTTAAAAATAAAGAAGGCCAGAACCCAACATTAGCAAATCCTGCTATGTCACATTCCAGCCTCCCCATATTCTCTGATGGCTTATAAAAGTGAGGATTACAAATCCCCGCTATTCGAATCCGGAACAGCTTAATGGAGTCAGCAACTCAAAGCTTACCAGTACTAGAGCAGAGCCTCAGCACCGCTACGCATATACCTCAAGACTCACATCCCGCTACTTTATTCCAATCAATAAGCTTTGGCAAACAACACCCTCCCGCTGGAAGGATTACCGGTAAGGATACACTTCCCTGCTTCTTTAACTTGATCCAATGGAATGCACCTAATAGTAGCCTTGGTCAATTCTTTGATTTTTTCCTCAGTTTCGGAAGTCCCGTCCCAATGGGCTGACACAAAACCGCCTTTTCCTTCAAGCACCTCTTGGAACTCCTCCCAAGTCTCCACGGGGGTCGTTTTTTCTTCCCTAAACTGAAGTGCCTTCTGGTAAATAGACTCTTGAATCTCATCCAACTTTGCGGTGATATAACTACCTATATTCACCTCACCCAAATTGACCATTTCTTTGGTAAGCGTATCTCTTCGGGCTATTTCTATGGTATTGTTGGCGAGGTCCCGCGGCCCCATTGCGATTCTTAACGGCACCCCTTTTAGCTCATATTCTGCAAATTTCCAACCCGGCTTATGGGTGTCACGGTGGTCAAAATGCACCGAAATACCAAGTGGCTTCAATTCATCCATGACTTCATGAGCCTTTTCTTCCACTGCTAGTAATTCCTCCTCGCTTCTGAATATCGGCACGATCACCACTTGGATAGGTGCCAATTTCGGAGGCAACACCAAGCCGTTATCATCGGAATGCGCCATGATCAAGGCCCCCATCAAACGTGTACTCACGCCCCAAGAAGTACCCCACACATGCTCCAACCCTCCTTCTTTGGTGGCGAATTTCACGTCGAAGGCCTTGGCAAAATTTTGCCCTAAGAAGTGTGACGTGCCAGCTTGAAGCGCCTTACCATCCTGCATCATAGCTTCGATGCAGTAAGTTTCTTCAGCTCCTGCAAAGCGCTCGTTAGCGGTTTTAATACCCTTCACCACTGGAACGCCCATATATTCCTCGGCAAACTGTCCATAGATATTCATCATCAACTCCGTCTCCTCCTCTGCTTCCTTTCTGGTGGCATGTGCCGTGTGGCCTTCTTGCCATAAAAATTCCGCTGTTCTCAGAAACAGTCGGGTTCTCATTTCCCATCTCACCACATTGGCCCATTGGTTTACCTTTAGGGGGAGATCTCGGTAAGATTGAACCCAGTTTCGGTAGGTACTCCAGATTACGGTCTCAGAAGTTGGTCGCACGATCAACTCCTCTTCAAGTTTGGCATCAGGATCTACGATCACGCCTTTACCATCTTCATCATTCTTTAGACGATAGTGGGTCACCACAGCACATTCCTTCGCAAATCCCTCTACATGACTGGCTTCTTTGGACAAATAGGATTTTGGAATGAACAAAGGGAAATAGGCATTGCTATGTCCCGTGTCCTTAAACATTTTATCCAGTTGTTGTTGCATTTTTTCCCAAATGGAATAGCCATAAGGCTTGATCACCATGCATCCTCTAACGGCCGAATTCTCCGCCAGATCGGCCCTTTTCACCAATTCATTGTACCACTGTGAGTAGTCTTCACTTCTTTTTGGCAGTCCTTTGCTCATGAGTAAAATTTGTTGTTTTCGAAAAACTCTTTAACTTTCGTCCCTATTTTGGGGAGCAAATATAATTTAAAAAAATATAACCCTCCCCCCATGAGCACGTATATAGTGTTACGAGTTGTAAACTAAATGATTATGAAGAAAAATACCTCATACCGTTATCTCGCTCTCCTAGCAGCTGTAGGACTGGTTTCCTGTAGCAGCAGCTATAGCGCTATGCAAGGAGAAACAGATGACCTCTATTTTATGGCCTCTGATGACGCTGTAGTCACTTCTAATGCTGTAAATAATAACACTCCTGAAAATTTCAATGATTATTCTCAGGCAAGCGCTACCAATCAGTACCAGCAAGAGAGCTTTTCTGCCAAAAATGTCAACCCAGAATATGTCGCCAAATATCAGGTTCAGAATGACACAGTACCTGATGATGATATCGTGTATTTTGATGACAATACATCCACCCAAAGCACTACAACAGATGCTGAAGGCAATGTAAATGTGTACAACAGTTTTTACGGATATAATGATCCAAACGGGTCCAGTAGTCGAAACTCTTGGACTCCATATATGTCCATGAATATGATGTACGGCCCTTGGGGAATGTCCCCTGGCTTTGGCATGGGATTCTATGATCCTTTCTGGGGTCCCGGGTATGGGTTTAGACCAGGCTTTAACATGTCCATCGGTTTTGGAATCGGTTTCGGCATGGGCGGATGGGGATATAATCCTTACAGCCCATTCTACGATCCTTTCTATGGACCTCGCTATGCTTATGGTGGTGGGTATTACGGCGGTTACTATGGAGGAGGCTATTATGGACGTCCCATCATCGTAAACAATATCTACAACGGAGAAAGCCGTCGTATCGTCAGAGCTGCAAGAACAAGCAGAGGCAGTACCTCTCCGACCAGGGTGACCAGAAGAAGCGCTTCAGAGCCTAGCACTTCCCGTGCCATCGCTCGCAGAAGTGCTGTGAGCAGAGTAGACGGCAACAGATCCAGAAGCGATTTCAGCAGATCTGAAAACGACTATGTAAACGGAAGAAGCCGTGTAACTTCGGCATCATCAAGCAGAAGAACGACCAATTCCGCTGTTATGACCCGACCAAGTAGCTCAGAAAGATCCAGAAGTGCTTACACCCCAAGATCTTCCAGCACCCGAAGGGAAGTTTCAACTCGTCAATCAAGCACTAATAGATCACGATCAAGCTATTCTACTCCAAGTAGAAGTAGTTCTTCTCCTTCTTATAACACCAGAAGCAGAAGCTCTTCAAGCAGTAGAACATACTCTACACCAAGTAGGACAAGATCAAACAGCAGTTATACTCCATCCAGAAGTAGCAGCAGCCGAAGCTACAGCAGCAGCTCGTCATCCAGGAGCTCAGGAGGCACAAGCCGTAGTTCTGGAGGATCAAGAAGAGGGGGAAATTAATTCCCCCTTTTTTTACCACTTTTTCCACTATCACCGTTAAATAATCAGAACCTTATTAGCAAATCACCGCACAGCTATCTGCATAGCTGAATGGAATCATATTAGTTAAGCGAGTATGAAAAATATTAAAACAACTATTATAGGGATAGGTATTCTACTTGGAACCTCCTCGATAACACCCGTATTAGCCCAAACCCTTGAAGACGCATTAAGGTATAGCCAGTATAATGCTACTGGTTCTGCCAGAATAATGGGAATCGGAGGAAGCCAATTTGCCATTGGCGGGGATGTTTCCAATATCTCAGGAAACCCTGCTGGGCTTGGTTTTTTCAGAAAATCTGAATTTAGCTTTACACCGTCTTATGGTAACTGGAAGTCCACCTCCTCCTTTATGGGCCAACCTCAAGAGGACAATAAAGGCAACTTTTCACTACCCAATATTAGCATTGTAATGGCCAAGGTAAAGGATCCTCTCAACCAAGATGATTGGAGAGGACATTCCTTTGGCATCAGCTACAATAGAATTAACAATTTCAATAATACCTTTGGCTATTTTTCTGCAATTGGCAGCCCTACATCTTTACTTGATTATTATGCTGATGACTATAATATGTACGGAGAACCTGTTATCGGAGACCCCGCAGGTCTTCCTTTGGACGTAGAACTAGTGGTAAGTGATGGGGGCTCTTTCTACCCCTCTGATTACACCTACAACCCCAATGAGGATGGATCCCCAAACTACGACAATCCTATTGCTCCATTTCAAGATGAGCTAATTAGAAACGAAGGTAACCTAAGCCAGTTCACTTTTGCCTATGGCGGAAACTACAAAAACAAACTGTTCATCGGTGGATCAATGGGAATAACCTCTATCAATTACACCTCACGTAAAATATTCAATGAACAATTCACTGATCAAGACAATAATAACTCATTGTATTATTCCTTAGCAGAAAACCTGCACCACAGTGGTACCGGTATCAATTTAAACCTTGGTATCATCTACAAACCAATCGACCAAATTAATATCGGTGCATCCTTCAGTTCACCTACATGGGCACGATATGAAGAGGTGTTTGACTCAGACATTTTAGCTGAATTTTATGACCTTAACGGCAATCTAGAATCAGAAGATCAGGCATATAGCAACATATATGAATCCACCATCAATCTTACCACTCCAATGAAACTGAGCGGTGGTATGGCATTCTTTATCAACAAAAATGGTTTTATTACAGCTGATGTGGATTTCCTGAACTATTCATCAATGAATCTTTCCTCTTCGGACTATAGATTGAATGCTGCCAATGAAGACATAGACAATACAATGGGCAATGTCTTAAACTACCGCATTGGTGGTGAATGGCGCATCAATATGTTCAGACTAAGAGCTGGTACAGCTTTATACGGCGACCCATATAAAGATTCGGAATTGGACCGCTCCAGAACCCAATATACCGGAGGAGTAGGCGTGAAACTGGCAAAAATGTATGTGGATTTGGGCATCGTGCATAGTCAATTTGACTCATACTACACATCCTACCCAGGTGCTGAACTGACCACTATCGACAACTCAAACACTCAAGGTCTCCTCACCCTAGGGTTTAACTTCTAAAAAAACTCATCAATTCCGATACCAAATGCTCAGTGGAAATATCATCTCCGCTGAGCATTATTTTTGCCTGCTCATAATACATTTCCCTGTCCGCCAAAAGGTCCTGTAGCTTTAGCCTGATCTCCGCAGTATCCATCCCCCTAAACATTGGTCGCTTATCCGCCTCATTCTTCGTCAGTCGTAAAAGCAGCTGCCCAATGCCCACATTCAGGAATACAGAAATTCCGTGCTGGTTGATCAGTTCCATGTTTTCATTGAAACAGGGGGCGCCACCGCCTGTCGAAAGCAGAAACGAAGAATCCTTACTCAGGAGTTTTTGGATCACCTTGGTTTCCAAGCGCCGGAAATAGCCCTCCCCTTCATCCATAAAAATCTCGGGAATACTCCTACCTTCCTCCTTTACGATCTCTTCATCCAGGTCATAAAAATCAAAACCCAACTGCCTTGCGGCGGCTTTGCCCAACGTGGATTTTCCACTCCCGGGCATCCCTACCAAAACGATCTTTGCGGAATTATCCATTATTGACGGTAACTATTTTTTACCTCCTCTATACCGGGAGCATTGTTAATATGATATTTCTTCAGCACGGTGCCGTCTTTTAGCAGCACTACCCCCGGGTTAGAGCGGATGATGGTCTTGAGCACTGTGGCATCACCAAAATAATAAGGCACATCCCAGTCTCGACCAGCGATGACCTGCTCTATTTCCTCTGCAGCCATCGCAGTGACAATCACCGTTTCGACCCCTTCGACATCCATGATGACATCCAAGTTGCCTAGCTTATCCGCATCCATCTTATCATAACTGCTGATCAAAATCAGCAATTTGTTCCCTTCCAAAATCCCCTCGGTAAAGTCCCCTTCGTCATTCCATATACCAAAATCAGCTATCTTCGGCAGTGCATCGGGGTTCTTCAGCTGCATGTCCACAAACTCATAACTCTCATCGGAAGGATACTCATCCAAGACCACCTCTTCGCCGTTCTTTTTCATAACATAGCGGTACTCCAATGCACCGGATGGCTGCATGGCGTCTGGGATATTAACACCTTCCTTATACGCTCTAAAATCAATAAAAGGCAAATTGCGAATGGCCAAAACCGAGAGAACAAGACATGCCAACGCACTTCCCCCTACCAAAATGGAGGTGAATTTTGAGGTATTGTTTGGTAAGTCTTTTCGCAAAACAAACAACACGCCGATCATTATTACCAAGACAATATCCTTGTAAAAGCTCTGCCAAGGAGTGAGCTTAATGGCATCACCAAAACAACCACAATCGGTCACCTTGTTAAAATAGGCCGAATAAAAAGTCAAAAACGTAAAAAAGAGGATCAGTACCAATAATAGGCTTACGGTAAGGTTCTTCTTGTAATTTAAAAGCAACATAATGCCCAAAACCACTTCAAGGACGATCAGAAAAACGGATAGCTCTAGCGAAAATGGTTTAAACACCTCAAAGAACGAGGCAATATCATTCGAAAACACTTCAAAGTATTCTTCAAGCTTGATGGAAGTTCCCACCGGATCGTTTACTTTGATCAGTCCTGAAAAAATAAAAAGCCCCCCAACCAAAAGTCTGAACAGGGTCAATAAGATTTTTTTAAGCATGCTCTTGTTCGTTTAACTTAATGAGACAAAATATGGCATAATTGATCATGTCCTGATAATTGGCATCTACCCCTTCTGAAGCAAGGGTTTTACCACTGTTGTCCTCTATTTGTTTTACACGGTACAGTTTCATCAAAATGATATCCGTCATAGAGGACACTCGCATATCACGCCAAGCTTCTCCATAGTCATGGTTCTTATTTTCCAGCAGTCCTCTGGTAGCGTCCACCCACTTGTCATACAGCGGCTCCAACTCCTCATACCCCAATTCCAACCGCTCATCATTTTTCAAATCCAGTTGGATCAGGGCGATCAGGCAATAATTGATAATGCCTATAAATTCATCCTGCACTGGATCCTGTACCCGCTGAGTGCCTTTATCTTGGATAGAACGAATACGCTGGGCCTTGATAAAAATCTGATCCGTAATGGACGGTAAGCGCAACACTCTCCAAGCCGTCCCATAATCGACGGTTTTCTTCTTAAAAAGTTCTTTACAAAGGGCAATAACTTGATTATATTCGCTAACAGTTTGCGTTTTCAAAGCAATGATTGATTTTAATGAAAGATACTCCGAACTCCTCTTCAGAAACCGAAGATAAATTATTTCCCCCAAAAATAACACTCCAAGTAAAAGGAAAGCTCATTCAATTGGATGATCCCTGCGTAATGGGCATTCTCAACGTGACTCCTGATTCATTTTTTGCCGCCAGCAGAGTTACGGACAATGGCTCCCTACTTATCGATCAAGCCGAAAACATGATCCGAGAAGGAGCGGCCATACTTGACCTAGGAGGATACAGCAGCCGACCAGGTGCTGCCAATGTAAGCACCGAAGATGAAATACAACGCATCATTCCAGCAGTAAAACGACTAAAAAAGCACTTCCCTGACACCTTGCTTTCTATCGACACGTTCAGACACGAAGTAGCCAAGGAGGCATTTGCAGAAGGTGCTGACATCATCAATGATATTTCAGGTGGAGAACTGGACAGTGCCATGATCCCTACTGTCGGAAAGCTCAATATCCCTTATATCTGTATGCACATGAGGGGAAACCCTGAAACCATGCAGGCCCAAACTGAGTATAATGACATAGAAAGAGAAATTTTATTTTTTTTTAACGAAAAATTGAACCAATGTCATAAAGCTGGCATTAAAGATGTAATAATAGACCCAGGATTTGGCTTTGCTAAAACTTTAGCGCAAAATTATAGGATTCTTAAAAATTTATCTTATTTTAAGACTATAAAAAGCCCTATATTAGCTGGTGTCTCCAGAAAATCTATGATTTACAAAACTTTGGGCGTATCGCCCGAGGAGGCACTCAACGGGACAACGGCCCTCAATATGGCCGCACTCCTTAATGGAGCAAAAATATTAAGAGTACACGACGTAAAAGAAGCTAGTGAAACCATAAAATTATATAAACAACTTTACCCTTGAATCTACTTTTCAAAATAGGATTTTTAGACATTTCCATCGTCAATATTATAGATATCACCTTGGTGAGCATCCTGATTTATCAGGTCTATAAATTGATGCGTGGCAGTGTGGCCATAAAAATCTTTCTAGGGTTCTTGTCCATTTACTTGGTCTACTTGGTGGTCAATGCTGCCAGAATGGAGCTGCTTTCCAGCATATTGGGCCAGTTTATGGGAGTAGGTGTTATTGCGGCGATCATTCTCTTTGCTCCTGAAATCCGAAAGTTCCTTTTGATTATCGGCAGAAGTTCTATCCTATCCAATGAAAACGTCCTTCAAGAGCTCCTTTTTTGGAGAAAAAAGGAAACCAACGCCTTCAATATCACACCGATTATCGAAGCCTGTAAATCCCTCTCCGGAACCAGCACGGGAGCGCTTATGGTTATTTCCAGAAATACCGAACTAAAATTTTACGCTGAAAGCGGAGACCTCATAGATGCCATTGTTTCCAAAAGGCTTCTCATCAGCATCTTCAACAAGTACAGTCCACTCCACGACGGGGCAGTCATCTTATACAATGGTAAGGTAAAAGCAGCACGATGCATCTTACCCGTGACCGAAAAGGAAGTGCCTGCCAAATTTGGTCTGCGCCACCGTGCCGCAATAGGCATGTCCGAGGCCACCGACACGCTGGTATTGATCGTATCGGAAGAAACCGGCCAGGTATCCATGGCCAAAAATGGCAACATCCTCCACAACCTCTCCTTCCAAGAGGTACGTGAAATGCTTAATAATTACCTTACAGGAGTGGATATTGATGAAAAATTTGAACTGATCAATTCCTTCGAAAACAAAAAATTCAAACAACGACCAGCTGAAGCGTAAGGCGAAACTATCATCCGTACCATGACACCGAACCATGGTACGGATGATCCCACAGGCACTAAAGCCATTAAAAACTTGCTAATGCCCTCTTCAGATCACACCTAATTCCTTGCCTACTTCAGTAAAGGCATCAATGGCAGCATCCAAGTGCTCCCTATCGTGGGCAGCAGAAATCTGCACACGGATCCTTGCCTGGCCTTTTGGCACCACAGGAAAGTAAAAACCTATAACATACACCCCTCGCTCAAGTAGCTTCTCTGCCATTTGCTGGGACAGCACTGCATCATATAGCATGATCGGAACGATCGGGTGGACACCGGGCTTAATGTCAAATCCGGCTTCGGTCATTTTCTCCCTGAAATAAGTGGTATTCTCCTCTAGCTTATCCCGAAGTTCGGTGGTTTCTGATAATAGATCAAAAACTGCAATAGAGGCACCTGTAATGGCAGGAGCAAGGGTATTGGAGAAAAGATATGGTCGTGAACGCTGACGCAGAATATCTATAATTTCCTTTCTTCCGGAGGTGAACCCTCCTGAGGCACCTCCAAGTGCTTTTCCTAAGGTACCGGTAATAATATCCATTTTGCCCATCACGCCTTTCAACTCGTGTACACCGCGGCCAGTCTTTCCGATAAACCCTGTCGAATGACATTCATCGGACATCACCAAAGCACCATACTTCTCTGCTAATTCTACAATTTTATCCATTTGGGCGATGGTACCATCCATGGAAAAAGCCCCATCCGTTACAATGATTTTTTGCTTGGCCCCTTTTTCATTGGCGTCTTTCAGCTGAGCTTCCAAGTCCTCCATATCATTGTGCTTGTAGCGGAACCTCATTGCTTTGCAAAGGCGCACGCCGTCAATGATAGAAGCGTGGTTTAGGGCATCAGAGATAATCGCATCTTCAGCCCCCAATATAGGCTCAAAAACACCTCCGTTGGCATCAAAAGCTGCCGCGTAAAGGATCGTATCTTCTGTGCCCAAAAATTCGCTAATCTTCTTTTCCAACTCCTTATGGATATCTTGGGTCCCACATATAAACCTAACCGACGACATTCCGTAGCCGTGTGTATCTATCGCCTTCTTGGCTGCATCAATTACCTTGGGATGACTGGACAGCCCCAGGTAGTTATTGGCGCAAAAATTCAAGACCTTTTTCCCTCCCTCGGTGGTAATTTCTGCAGCTTGGGGGGAAGTTATGACACGCTCAGTTTTATATAAACCCGCATCACTTATTTCTTTCAATTCCTTTTCCAACTTTGGTTTTAAACTTTCGTACATGATATATTTGGATTTAATTTTGTATTATTGTAACTGAAAAACTTTCATATAAAAGTAGTTTAAAATATTTACAATCGGTAAAATTGAATTTATTAATTTTACGTAAGATCGGACTGTACTTTAAGCCACGTAAAGAGAGCCTAGAATACGTAAAAATCAGTTTCTGGCCACAGAAGAAAGGTTAACGTCTATTCCGAAGCAATATAAACCCTAAACATAAAAAAGCCCTTGTCTCCACAAGGACAAGGCTTATAGAGATTATGGAAACAATTCTTATCACTGGAGCCGCAGGACAACTAGGCTCCGAACTGACTTTGGCACTTGCCAACATGTATGGAGGTGATCGCATCATTGCCACAGACATCAATGAAGCCTCTTCCTATAAATTTGACTATTGCCGCTTTATGCCACTGGACGTTATGGACAAAGGCAGGATAGCAGATATTGTCAAAACCGAAAAAGTAACACAAATCTACCATTTGGCAGCCATCCTTTCGGCCACCAGTGAGAAGAATCCGCTTTTTGCCTGGGACCTGAACATGGAAAGCCTCCTATCCATTCTGGAAATAGCCAAAGAGGAAAAGCTCAACAAGATTTACTGGCCATCATCGATTGCTGTTTTTGGCCCGAATACACCGATGCAGAACACTCCTCAAGACTGCATTATGGACCCAAACACCGTTTACGGCATCTCCAAACAAGCCGGAGAAAGATGGTGTGCTTACTATTTTGAAAAATATGGCGTAGACGTCAGGAGCTTACGTTACCCGGGCCTTATTGGCTATAAGTCCATGCCTGGTGGTGGCACAACCGATTACGCAGTGGACATCTTCCATAAAGCCATCTATGGCGAGCACTTTGAGTGTTTTCTGAAAGAAGACACTTACCTGCCCATGATGTATATGGACGATGCTATCAAGGCCACCCTTGACCTCATGCATGCACCAGCAGACCAAATCAGCATACGCTCTAGTTACAACCTCGGAGGAATTAGCTTTTCTCCTAAGGACATCTATGAATGTGTCAAACAACACTACCCGGACTTTACCATCTCCTATAGTCCTGATTTTAGGCAACAAATTGCGGACACATGGCCTGACAGTATTGATGACAGTGCTGCCCATAATGACTGGGGCTGGCAACATTCCTTTGGATTGGAAGAAATGACTAAAGATATTTTGGCTAACTTACCGGCTTATTTGGTAAACCTAAAATAAAGTATAAATGAAAAAGCTACTGCCCTACTTTTTTTTATTGGGAACTGCGATGAGCTGTGATGAGCCTGCCCAAGAAACCACCAACGAGAACGTGGTATCAGAAAGCGCTGCATCACCAGCAGATAAAGTTCTTCAAAAAGGAAGCTCTACATGGTTCACCTACGAAGGCACTGTGCCTTGTGCTGACTGTAGTGGGATCAAGACTACCTTGCAGCTGGAAAACCGTCCTGAAAAAGAAGCCAGAGAATACAAACTCACTGAAGTGTACCTCGGCACTCCTGATGGAGATCGCTCATTCGAGTCGGCAGGGCTTTACGAAGTCACTTATGGAACGGATGGAAATCCAGGAGCCATGGTTATCACTTTGCTGGACGATCAAGGTAATCCTACCAAACATTTTCTTCAGGAACGTGACGCCAAAAAATTCACTCTGCTGGACAAAAACAAAAATAAAATAGCAACCGACCTGGATTATTCATTGACCATAAAGTAATGGTTGGCTACACGTATCGCAATCAGCCTCAGTGGGCCCATTGGACAAAAAATAAGCCTGAATAAATCAGGCTTATTTTTTGTCCAAAATGATCTCTTTCTGAAATCCTAAAACCACCTCTCCATCTGGATACACCATTACTGGCCTTTTGATCATGCTACTATTCTCCACCAATATCGGTAGAGCGGTAGCCTCTTCATCCATTTTTATTTTCTCATCATCCGACAGCTTTCTATAAGTAGTCCCTCTTTTGTTCACCAATTTGTCCAAAGGCACTTTTTCCAAGAAGCTCTCCAAAAGTGATTGTGTAGGAGGCGTTTTCTTATAGTCCACAAAATGGTAGGCAATGCCTTCTTCCTCCAGCAGGTTGAAGGTCTTTTTCATGGTATCGCAGTTTTTGATACCATAGACACTGAGCGTTGTTCCCATATTATTTTGAATCTGTTGATTTGCCAACAAAGCTAATTTTTCTGGCGATTGCTAGCCAATAATCAGGAAAAAATCTCCCCCGGATTCCTTCCGAAACTTTCTCCATTTACTATCTGGACTACCCAATTGCCAGTCACATCCTGGGCATTGTGATTTGTTCACCTTACTCCCTTGCCCCTAATATAAAAGGCCGCCCGTAAGAGCAGCCTTTTATATTTTACAAAATTTCTTTTAATGCGCCCTCATTGGCATCAATGATCTGGGCAATATGTTCTTCGGTCAACGCCGTACTCAAAAAGAGGCTTTCGAACTGCGATGGAGGAAGATAAACCCCTCGTTTTAGCATGGCTTGGAAATACTTACCAAACAGGGCTGTATCTGAAGACATTGCGGTTTCGAAATCAGTTACTTTCTCAGAGGTAAAAAACAGACTGTACATACTCCCAAGATGTGTCGTCGAATAGTCCAGCCCCATCTTTTGTAAAGTAGCTCTTACACCTGCAACCAATTTCCCACCGGTTTTTTCCAATCCATCATAGATTTCAGGGTGCTTGTAAAGGTAATTTAACATAGCCATTCCAGCTGCCATGGCCACAGGATTACCTGACAATGTTCCTGCTTGGTACACCGGTCCTACAGGAGAGACATAGTCCATGATTTCTTTTTTTCCACCATAAGCCCCCACGGGCATACCACCGCCAATGATTTTTCCCATTGTGGTCAAGTCCGGCGTGACACCGAAGACCTCTTGGGCGCCCCCTTGCGCTAGTCGGAAGCCAGTCATCACCTCATCAAAAATCAACACGATCCCTTCTTCATCACACAACTTTCTTAATCCTTCCAGAAAACCCTCCTCGGGCAATACCAACCCCATATTTCCGGGTACTGGTTCTAGGATAATGGCCGCTATTTCGTCTTTGTTGGCATCTACCAGCTCCTTCACGGCTACAAGGTCATTGTAAGGAGCCAGAAGGGTGTCTTTAGCAGTTCCTGTGGTCACTCCGGGCGAATTGGGCTCACCCATGGTAATAGCCCCTGAACCCGCTGCTATCAAAAATGAATCTCCATGACCATGATAATTCCCCGAAAACTTAATGAACTTATCTCGTCCAGTATACCCTCTGGCCAGTCTTATAGCTGACATCGTGGCCTCTGTGCCACTATTCACCATTCTCACCTTTTCTACAGAAGGGACCATCTTGGTGATGATTTCAGCAATATCTACTTCTTTAGCAGTAGGGGTGCCAAAGGATGTCCCCATCTCGACGGCCTTAATAACAGCCTCCTTGATCTCCGGATGGTTATGCCCCAAGATCATTGGCCCCCAACTGTTGATCAATTCAATGTAGCGGTTATCATCTTCATCGTACAGATAGGCGCCCTCTGCTCTTTTGATAAACAACGGATCTCCTCCCACGGCCTTAAAAGCCCTTACAGGAGAATTGACTCCTCCGGGAATAAAATTCTGTGCATTGGAAAAAAGCGCTTTACTATTCTTGATGTCCATTAATACAAATTATTTGATTTCTTCTATTTTACCTTCATTAAGCTTTAGCACTGGCACGTATTGATTGGACTGACTATTCCTGAAGTCCAATCCAAAACCCAAACCGGATTTCACCTCTCCTTGTCGATCGAGGTTTTTTCCAAAATCAAATCCCTTTCTGGAATTGACCGTTCCTGCCACCCAGTTCATCAGGTCAAACCCAATATAAGCATTGGCCCCTGGGTAACTACTGTACTTTTCGAAAAAACGAAACCTAAAATCTTCAGTTATTTCCTTGCCAAAGTTCACGGTATTGTTCCCGATATAATTCAAGTCCGTACCATCCAGCATCTCAAAGTTTGCAAAATTAAAATATAGCCAACTGTCCAAGACAAAGACGGGTGTGCTCGTACTGAGCGACTCCATTAAGGACAAGGTAGGTGAGGCGATATAGGGATCATCGGAAAATATCACAATCTGGTCAGCTCTTGACGTCTCACCAGGTTTCAACCCTACATTGGAAAGAAAATCCCTGATACTATTGGAACCAACTTTCTCATTGAACACCACCCTATATCCTCTCTTGGAAGCCTCAGCCGCAAACTGTCTGGCCATTAGCTCATCACGTGAGGAACCGCTATACGCCAAGGCAATTCGATTTCCGGTCACATGCCGCCGACTATAATCCAGCAACTTCTCCACTATCACTTCCGTAGATGGCCTAAAGAGGTATGCATACTTGGTATCGCCAAAATTCTCCTTGATATTGGAAAGGGGATTGATAAATGGGATCTGGTGTTTATCGGCAAAATCGGCCACCAAGGCTGTTTCTTCGGGATAGATCGGACCGACGATCACATCAGCCATTCTAAAATAAGGATCCGAAAGTATCTTCTTCACCACCCCATCATTTCTTTCCGTATCAAATGTCTTCACATTAATGGCCGCTCCACTTCGTTCTGCGTCCTTGATAGCCATGTCCAAACCTTGGTAGAGTTCAAAAACAAAATTCCCTCCTTCTAGATTGTTCACTCCGCTTCCCCCTTGGTAATTAAACGGAAGGATGATGGCTACATCCAACACATCATTCTCCACCTTTTCCATGCTTCCTCCTGTGCCTTCTTGGCCCTCCAAGTTCATACTTTCTAGTTCTGATAGCAGCTTTTTTTCATTGGAAGTGAGCGAAGATTGCTGTAGCAATTTTTCTTTGAGGGCTAGATCATAGCCTTTATTGGCTTTGAAAGAGGTATAGTGAGCCACCAAGAGACTGACTGTAGCATTATTGCTCAGGTAGTCATAGCTTGCTCTATACCCCTCTTCACGCAGCGACTCCCTTTTGATCTTACCGATCGCATTCAGTCCATCATAAGCCTGGTTAAGGGCAAATTCGGTCGTGCCCAAAAGATACAATGCTTCGTCTTCCTGCTCCCAATTGTAATCGGTCACTAGCTGCTCCAATGTTGCTTTGGCCAGCTGGTACTGCTTATTTTTGAAGGCCGCTCGTGCAAAATGAAAATGAGCGTAGAGTGACAGCTTCCCGTAATTAGTATAGTCCAAATAAGGCCGAAGCTGGTCCAAGGCCTCAGCAGGCTGTCCACTGTCAATCAACCGCACTGCCGAACGGTAACCTGTCCCTGTCTCCTGTGCTTTTAACGACCCGATACACATCAAGGCAAGCAGTAAAAGAATGTTTATTTTTTTCATGGGTAAATTAACTTACGATGATTCCTGAAGACATTAGCCAATGATCACCCGAACAGCTGAATGCTACCTTGGGTGATCGAAGAAGTGAACCCTCCAAAAACAACTAATGCCCGCCTACGGCTAAGCTCAAATTTTATACCTATCTCAGACGGATTACGAATTTAAGTGATTTTGATACAAAACCACACAAAAAAAGCCTGATTTACACCAGGCTTTATGCTTTATTCCCACTCGATGGTCGCGGGCGGCTTAGAGCTGATGTCATACACCACTCTATTGACTCCTTTTACCTTATTGATAATTTCATTGGATATTTTTCCCAAAAACTCGTAGGGCAAGTGCACCCAGTCAGCAGTCATGCCATCCACAGAAGTCACTGCTCTCAGCGCCACCACTTGCTCATAGGTCCGCTCATCACCCATCACACCTACAGACTGGACCGGCAGCAGTATCGCTCCCGCTTGCCAAACCTCATCATAGAGTTTGTCGTCTTTCAGTCCTTGGATAAAGATATGATCCACTTCCTGTAGAATGGCCACCTTATCTGGGGTAACGTCTCCCAAAATCCGTATCGCCAATCCTGGCCCAGGGAATGGATGCCTTCCAATGATATTCTCAGGAATCTGCAATGCACGGCCAACTTCTCTCACCCCGTCCTTAAACAAGGTATTCAGCGGCTCCACCACTTTTAGTTTCATAAAATCAGGCAATCCCCCCACATTATGGTGGGACTTGATCGTGGCAGAAGGCCCATTCACAGAAACGGATTCGATGACATCTGGATAGATCGTCCCCTGGCCGAGCCATTTTACACCTTGTATCTTATGCGCCTCGTCGTCAAACACTTCGATAAACGTATTTCCGATCGCCTTTCTTTTTTCCTCAGGGTCACTTTTGCCAGACAAAGCATCATAAAAACGCTGCTTCGAATCCACACCGATCACATTCAGTCCTAGATGTTTGTAAGAATCAAGGACTTCTTCATATTCATTCTTCCGCAATAGACCATTGTCCACAAACACACAGGTCAGGTTATCCCCGATGGCCCTGTGGATCAGGGTGGCCGCTACCGAAGAGTCCACCCCTCCAGACAGTCCCATGACCACCTTATCCTTGCCAATCTTCTCCTTCAGCTCATCGATCGTGGCATCTATAAACACATCCGAAGTCCAATCTTGACTACATGCACAAATCTGCACGACGAAGTTTCTCAGCACATTTTTGCCCTCTTCGGAATGGGTCACTTCTGGGTGAAACTGGATACCAAAGGTCTGCTCTTCAGGCACCTTAAATGCCGCCACCTTTACAGAAGCGGTACTGGAAATCACTTCCCAGCCATCCGGAAGGTCCTTGATCGTATCACCATGCGACATCCACACTTGGGAGCCATGGGAGACTTCATGAAACAAATCATTGTGCTTGTCGATAAAATTCAGGTTGGCCCGGCCGTATTCCCTAATTTCGGAAGGCGCCACATTGCCGCCATACTTCTGGGCGAGCAATTGGGATCCGTAGCAAACGCCCAAAAGGGGCAATTTACCTCTGAACTGCTCAAGGTCTACATCTGGAGAGCCTTCATCCCTCACCGAGCAGGGGCTGCCCGATAGGATCACGCCTTTGATGTCGGGTGTGATTTCTGGGATGTTATTATAAGGGTGGATTTCACAGTACACATCGAGTTCTCTTACTCTTCTGGCAATAAGCTGTGTGTACTGGGATCCAAAGTCTAGGATAAGTATCTGTTCTGCCATGCGCAAAGGTAATCACACTTCCATTAACGGAAAAGCCGGAACTGAAAATTTCGAAATTTTATTTGGAAAAAAAATATCACCCTGTGATTTCTCTCAGGGTGATATTCCAAATTCTATTTAGCAAGCTAAAAGATATAAAGCCTAACTATTTTTTTATATCCTCACGCCAGTGTTCCCTCCACCTTCAAGGGTAATACTCACCGGTGCATTGGTTTTCCAAGAACCTCCGGTAAAGTCTGGTACATCGATAGAAGTAGCCTTATTGGCGACAGACCATTCGGACAAGGGAGAAAAAGCACTCCAAAGCGCCGCATCATATACATCCTGATCCAATGGCAAGCCATTCCTCAAGCAATCTACCAGTCTCCAGGTCATCATAAAGTCCATGCCACCGTGTCCACCGATCTTCTTGGCCATTTCGCCGACTTTCTTGGTGATCTCCGGGGTATATTTCTCTTCCAATTCAGTCATCTGCTCATCAGAGAACCAACGGTGACCCGTCGCCACACCTTGCTTAGGCCACTTTCTGGCGATGCCTTTGGTACCGCTCACCAAGTGGATCCTTGAGTAAGGCCTTGGGGAAGTCACATCGTGCTGGATCATGATAGACTTGCCTTTTTTGGTTTTCACCATGGTAGTGTTCATGTTACCACGGAATTGCATATTGGCATAAGAAGCAAAGAAATCATCCTCCTCTGCCAGTTCTTGGGCGTGTTGCTGCATCATGAAGTCATTACTGGACAGTGAGGTCAGGTAATCCATTTGATCGCCCCTGTTGATGTCCATGATTTGGCAAATTGGGCCTAAGCCGTGTGTCGCATAAAGGTTGCCGTTTCTGTAGGCATTTTCCTTAAGCCTCCACATGTCTTCGTAACCGCCGTCTTTCTTGAAGTTCAGCCCCAGCAGATCGTGCAGATAAGCACCTTCTCCGTGGATCACATCTCCAAAGAAGCCATCTCTGGCCATATTGAGCGTCATCATTTCGAAGAAATCGTAGCAGCAATTCTCCATCATCATGCAGTGCTTTTTGGTACGTTCGGAGGTCTCCACCAGCTCCCAGCACTCCTCTAGCGTCTTGGCAGCAGGCACCTCGATAGCCACGTGCTTGTCTGATTCCATCGCATACACGGCCATCGGCACGTGCCATTCCCAAGGGGTGAGGATAAAAACAATGTCCAGGTCATCACGGTCTACCATCTTCTTCCAAGCATAGGCAGAACCAGAATAGGTGTCAGGGTCATGAGGAGAATCCTTCAGCATTTCCTTTACCTTGTCCACTTTCTCCGGCACCAAGTCACAAATGGCCTTGATCTCTACGCCTTTTATTTTACTCATCCGCTCCACATGACCAGGGCCACGCATTCCCAGGCCAATAAAACCTGCTCGTACCGTGTCCAGTTTTGGGGCACCGTAGCCCGACATATTGAACCGCTGGTTATTCTTTCTTTTGCTCTGTCTCAACACTTCGTCCAACTGTGGCTGGGTAAACCCGCTCATGCCAGCTCCTACCAACCCCATACCTGCAAGCCCGGATAGCTTAAGAAAATCTCTTCTATTATTGCTCATAATAATGACTTTTTTGGTTAGTGTAAATATAAATTTTCCAAAACAGCTTCGTTCAGGTCGTCATTCAAAACCATAAACCCTGGCCGCATTGGTATAGAATAGTTTCTGTAATACTTCTTCAGGCAAATTTAAGCCCCGAAACTTACCGGAAAACTCGGGTGCTTCCAGCTCCTTATCGGTAGCAAAGAAGTCCCAGTGAAAATTCCACAATTGCTCAAACCGGTCCGCCACTCCCTGATCACCAAAAGAACCGTCATCGATCACATCGGTACCGTACATGATCCTGTCCTGGTACTTGATGATGAAATCCCGTACATCCTCCCAGCGATCTTTGGCCTGTAACTGCAAATGGCAAACCCTCTCGGCCACATCGGTCAGAAGATTCGGATAGTTATCCAGTCTTGTGGCTACTTCATCGATACTCCATTCCATGCTCAGCAAATGTAAGCCTACGAATTGAAGTTTTGGATGGCGCTCCAAAATCCTATCCCGTGCATCCATTTGCTCCTGATACGAAGGATACTCCGGGTGCAGGTACATATGGTATTCGGGATGGCCACTAAAGTAATTTCGGTCAGAATCTACGGTCATTTCTTCCAAAGGAAGCCAGCAGTTTTTTGGCTCCCCCTGATGCCCGATCAGCAAGATGTCATTTTGTTCAAGATAATCCAGAATGGGTTTGACCCGCTCATCATCTATCATGATAAACTGACCTTGGCTGTCCTTCAGGTCCATGCCAATATTCTTCCATATCTTCACGCCTGAAGCCCCTATTTCCAAGCCACGCTTTATCTGTTCAATGGCTTTATTTGCCCAACCTTGCTCATTTATCCCTTCAGTAGAAAAGGACGTTACGAATTTTATACGGTTGGGATATTGGCTATCCAGCTGTTTGAGCACCTCTTGCTGTCCCTCAATGGAATCAAAAAAAGGTATCTCTGTATTGATCGAAAGAAAGGAAGCGCCATACTCCAGCGCTTTCTCCATTTTTTCGATAGAATGGGTGTTTAAATGTACGTGTGCGTCTATAAATGGACGAATCATTTTTTGTCATTTTTCATTATATCCAACTTATAACTCACCAAGTCGGTCACTTCTTTGGTGGCTTTTGGGAAGACTTTTCGGAGGTCGATTTCCTCATTTTTAAGGAGCAATTCTTGCAAAGTCTTCATGAATATATTTTTGATTTCTGTAGCCAAGTTGACTTTGCAGATACCTCGGCTGATTGCTTCTCGCAACTGCTCTTCAGGAACTCCTGAGCTGCCATGGAGCACCAAGGTCGCAGGAGTCACAGCAGCTATTTCACTTAACAAATCAAACTGCAATTTAGGCTCTTGTTTATAAAACCCATGTGCCGTACCAATGGAAATTGCCAATGCATCTACTTGAGTCTCCTCCACGAAAGTCTTGGCCTCCTCGGCTGTGGTGAATCCCTGATGCTCGTGGGACTGTCCCAGCTTGGCCACATAGCCCAATTCAGCCTCCACGTTTGCCCCATATTTGTGTGCTCTTTTTACCACTTCTTGGGTGATCTTTACGTTTTCTTCAAAAGGCAGCTCACTCCCATCGATCATCACGGAGTCAAATCCAGCGTCCAAGCACGCCTGTGCCAAATCCACGCTTCCTCCATGATCCAGGTGGATCCAGCCTTCCACGCCATATTCCTCCAATGCTGCACGCCCCATGGACACTGCGGTATGGAGCCCCATATAGTCGATCGAGCTTTGGGTCAATTGCAAAATGACGGGCTCATTCAAGGCTGATGCCGCATTCAACACCCCTTGAAGGGTTTCTAAGTTATAGAAATTGGTGGCCAGCAGTCCACGCTTCTGTTCGGTAAGTTCCTGTAATTTTTGCTTTAACTTCATGACTATGATTAGATTTCTTGATCAAATTGGGACTTGGCCCGTTGTTTTACAGCATCCAGTGAGACAAAAGCTCCTGTACCACCTGCTGCCGTTGTATTAAGCGCCCCTGTGAGATTGGCAAAGCGAAGGCATGCTTCCCAATCGGCCCCTTGGAGATATTTACAAATAAACCCTGCATTAAAGCTGTCTCCCGCACCAATGGCATCCACAAACCGGTCGTTCACAAAGGCCTTCACCTCCGTGACATGACCTTTTTCGTACACCAGACCACCTTTCATGCCCATTTTCAAGGCCACTGTATTGACATAAGGTGTTACCTCTTCAAGGGCTTCTTCTACCGATTCTTTTCCGGTTAGGGACAATAATTCAGCTTCGTTTGGCAGGAAGATATCCACATAAGGGAGGCACTTTTTATAGTCAAAACCCCAGTGGTCATCAGGGTCCACCTGCAAGTCCAGCGAGGTAGTCATCCCTGACTGTTTTGCTCGCTGAAAAATGGCGGTAATATCTTCTTGGATTCCTTTCTGGAGAAAATAATTGGAAAGATGAAAATGTTTGAATTCTCCTGCTTTTTCCCAAGGAATATCATTTATGGTCAATGCTTCCATTGCCCCACAATAGGTGACATTTGCACGGTCCTGATCATAATTCATGACCACTGTAAGGCCGGTCTTTAACTCATCAGAAGAGGAGATATAGGAAGTATCCACCTGCTTTTTGTCCAACGTCTCCCGCACCATCTCTCCAAAATCATCCTTCCCTACCTTGCCACAAAAAGCCGTCTCCACTCCCAATGTGGCAATATTTGAAGCAAAAATTGCCGATGAACTCCCCAACACCACATCCATCTTTTGGGCCACCTTTTCGCTGCCCATTTCAGGAAATCCTTGAATTTGGTTTAGAATCAAATCAATATTCAACTCACCGACAACTAGCAAATCCCTTTTATGCATAAGTCAATTCTTTAGTAATTATCTGAGGGAGCAATCGCTCCACATCGGCTTTATAAATCATCCCTAGATCTTCTCTAAGGCAATTGGCAGCACCAAAAGCAGCACCATATCTTGCGATTTCCTCTACTGACAGTCCCTTGCTGACTCCCAAGGCCACTCCTGCAGTCAGGCAATCACCGCATCCTACAGTACTGATCACTTTGTCTACTGTAACATTGGCGTGGATCAATTTACCCAGATAACTGAGAAACAACCCTTCTTTGCCCTTTGTCAATGCGATCAAGTCCACTTTTTCATGCAGCTTCCGCATGGCGGCATGTACATCTGAAGTACCACAAAACTGCAATGCTTCGTGCTCATTGAGGTGAAGCCCAAACACTCCCTCCTCGATCGCATGGCCCAGCTGCTCTCCACTACAATCCAACATGACCTTTTTCCCATTGGAGTTCGCTAGAGAGATAAGTTTTCTATATGCTGTGGCTTCGGATCCTTTTGGCCAAGACCCCGACATCACAACCATGCTTGCTTGACCCAGTTCTTGCATGAAGATGGACGTCAAGTCATCAAAATGCTCCGCAGTCATTTCCGGACCTGGCTCCATCATTTCCGTATTATGTAGAGAAGGATTGTCCGAAAGGAACGTATAACATTTCCTGTTTTCTCCCGGAAGTTTGGGGCCGACAGTGGACAGTCCTTTTTCCTCGCAGGCCGCCTTTATCCATTTTCCTGAATGCCCTGCCCAAGCGGCCAACAATCTGGAGGCATCACCCCATTCCTTGATTGCCATCGCCACATGCACGCCTTTCCCTCCTGGAAACTCGCGCTGCCACGAAACCCTGTTCGCTTGGCCAAACTTAAAATCTGGGAGCTGGGCATATGTATCGATCGAAGGGTTGGGACAGACAGATAGGATCATTTTATTTTTCTTTGTTATAAATAACCACTCCTTGCACCACTCTGCTGATGGCTCCACTTACAGAAGGATTGTCCGGTTTAAGCCCCAATTGTAGGCATTTGTAAAAGCCCAATAGTTGCCCCATCATCGTAGCAGGAAGCACATTAAAAACGGCCACCTCTCCCTTTCCTACAGCGGGAACATCCATGACCGAATGATACCCCTCCGTTTGCTCTGCAGCAAAGCTAATGGTTTTTATACCTCTCTTATCTTGACCAATGCTCGTCGCCAAATCCGTTTCGTAACGGACCACATGAGGATCTTTGGAGAATAAGTAAACAACAATAGCATCTTCATTGGCTACTGCACGAGGGCCATGCCTAAAGCCCAGAAAAGAATCGTGCTTGCATACTACCTGTCCATCGGTCAACTCCTGCAATTTCAGGTGACATTCCCGCGCAATTCCCAACATAGGACCTGAGCCCAAGAAAATCACCCTTTCAAAATCCAGTTTTGCCAACTCTTCAAACTCCTCAAGCTTTGAGGTCAGGATATTTGTGGCCGTCTGGACAGCATCATCAAAATCCGCCTTCAGTTCCTCCAACTGGTCGATACCGGCTACCAATAAAACCGCCAGCAACATGGAAGTAAAACTTCCCGTCATGGCAAGGCTATTATCATTTGCGCTTTCAGGCAATACCAACGCATAGCAATTCCCCTCGCAATCATTGGCATAAGCGGCTAGTTGCCCATCAGGGTTACAAGTGATGATCAAGTGATAAATCTCACCACAGTACTCATCAGCCAGCTTAACGGTCTCTACACTTTCTGGGCTATTTCCAGAACGGGCAAAAGACACCAACACCGTTGGCGCATCTTCAAGAAAAAACAACGCTGGATGGGTTACCAGGTCAGTTGTGGCAATTGCCTGAGTGTGAACACCGGTAAATTGCTGCACCACTCCCTGGGCAGACTCGCCTATAAAAGCAGAAGACCCAGCTCCTGTAAGAATAAGCCTAGCATTCTTTTTTGCTAAAATCGGAGCCAAAAAAGTCTGGATGTCGGTCTTTTCACTTTCAATTTGCGCAAACACTTGTCGCCATAGTTCGGGTTGTCCCGCGATCTCCTTGGCTGTGTGGAATGCACCCACCTCTTCGGCTTTGTCTCCATCCAAGGTCAAATAAGTCGTTTGTATCATATCTTATAGTAAAATAGTCCTTTTCATCTTGTATTTGAAACCATCCCACCCAAAACAAGGCGTAATCAACTTTCGTTTCACATACACATCAAATTAAACGAAATAAAATGAAACAAAAAAACTTCAATTTATTTTTATTCAATAAAATACAGGATCTGATTATTCTATTCGAAAATTCCACACCCTGCCTTGCATAAACGAAAAATAAACCAATCATATTCCCCTCAGTACAAATTTAACATATACTAACTTCCTCCTAACAATAGCTTAACACTACTCCAGTGAACCTATAGCTACTACATCTCAACATCAACATCCGCCCTTAAACCTTCATATTCTTTCGACATCTCCTACACCCTTGATCATGGAGCCAATATTTTTTAATCAACTTAGGCCTGATTAACCTGAGTTCGCCTCATAGAATAGCACGAAAATATCATTACAGGCTTTCCTAAAGCAGGCTAGCCCACTTTGGGACAGGTCGTGCGCAGAAAAAGGGCACGGCAGTCCCGTCATACAGTGACTGCCCCGAGTCAAATAAACCCGGAATATGCATTAGCCTATCTGTTGCGACCTTAAACTGCTTCAAAATCAGCCGTTTCACTTTAGTTTTCGGCATAACCGTAGCGGTGCTACGCTAATGCCTCCAAACTAACTGATTTTCTTGCAATTTCAGCTCTCACTACGATTCCTAACGCATAATCCGGGATCAATGCCGTTTAGTAAAGGGGGTTTCCTTCTTTTCATATACCTAAAAGTCCTTTTTTTGATTGACTTTGGCTGGGGAAACCTGATCATCTTGGTGGATTTTATCCTTTTCCTTTTTTCCATTGATGAAAAAAGAAAGAAAAAAATCTAGGCCGGTGGTATGCCTTTTAAAATGGAACATGGATTTACCCTGCGACCGAGATCCGTCACCCATTTTAATTTCCACCCGATGGCTACGACCTAAAAGTGAGTGGGTCTCGCTGTTCCACGACGCGAGCCAACTCCCTTTCTTAACGGCCTCCACCATCGGCTGGAAAACAGGCTTACCAAGGACCGTAATAAGGAAGCGATACCTTTTTTGGCTCAGGGGGGCTTATAGTTCTCGCTCAACTTGGTTACTTAAGAAAATATACCACTACATGGAATAATGATGATAATTTATCCATAAGAAACTTATTAATCGGATCCGCCTTGCAGGTATTGGGCGTTAAGAAATTAAAAAGCGGGTGGGCAAAAAGGCAGGCTTGTTTGACGAAATGCTGCCCAAAAAGAATGTTGGCAGCTCAAGAAGGTTTACCTGGCTTTAGATAGGCCTGCTTGGCTTTAGACAGGAGGAGTTTGCCTGCATGAGGGAAGGTTTTAATTTTAGGCCAATAGATGCACAGCGGCGGTTTTTTTTGGTTACTTTTTTGACCTGAAGCAAAAAAGTAACAAAGGTAAAGGGATGAAAACCATCTTGGAATTTAGCAGAAAAATAATAGAACCAATATTTCCAAATACACACTAACTAAACGGCATTGATTCCGGGATAAAAAAACCGGGGAAATCATCATCTCCCCGGTTGAGTATCACCGCTCGCATCGTGTAGAAAAACTAACAGTTGCTTCCTAAACCATGGCTTCGCTTTTTGGTCTGGCACTTGAAGCTATTCGATATACTTAAAGTTATAATCCGGATCAAGGTCCTCCAAAAAGCCAGTAATCAGGTCAATCACACTATCAATGTCTTTTTTACTTGCAGTTTCTACAGTCGTGTGCATGTATTTTAAAGGCAGCGAAATCAGTGCAGATGGTACCCCGTCATTAGAATAAGCAAAAGCGTCCGTGTCAGTCCCCGTACCTCTAGAGGCTGCGGCCCGTTGAAAAGGAAGCTTTCTTTGCTGGGCAGAATGTATGATCAAGTCCAATAACTTTTTGTGCACTGAAGCACCATAAGTGAGCACGGGTCCTTCTCCGGCAACCTGCTCTCCACTGTTGATTTTACTGTACATAGGTGCAGTGGTGTCGTGACAGACATCCGTAATTACAGCCACATTGGGCTTTATCTTCGCTGCAATCATCTGAGCCCCACGTAAACCAATCTCTTCTTGGACAGCATTGACTACATATAGGCCAAAAGGAAGCTTTTTGCCAGCATCATGCAGTTTCTTCAGCACTTGGGCAATCATGTATCCCCCTACCCTATTGTCCAAAGCTCTGCCAGCATAAAATTTGCCATTCAGGTCCAACAGTTCATCTTTGAATGTAACCACGCAACCAACATGAATCCCCATTTTTTCTAATTCCTCCTTCGACCGAGCCCCTACGTCGATAAAGATATTTTCGAGGGAAGGTTTGTCCTCCTTGTCTCCTTTCCTTACATGGATCGCGGGCCATCCGAAAACTCCTGGAATGATTTTTTCATCAGTATGGATATTCACCCGCATCGATGGGGCGATCATATGATCAGAGCCCCCGTTTCGACGTACATAGATATAGCCTTCCGGCGTAATGTAGTTTACAAACCAGCTGATCTCATCAGCATGTGCTTCGATAACCACCTTAAATGGGGCATCAGGATTGAGCACTCCCACAGCAGTCCCATAACTATCTGTAAAATACTGGTCCACGTAGGGCTTGATATAATCCAACCATATCTGCTGACCAGACGCCTCAAAGCCCGTCGGCGATGCATTATTAAGGTATTTGTAAAGAAACTTCTCGTTTTCTTGCATGAATTAGTTATTTAGTTATTAAGCTAGTAGGTTATTAGTTAGTACTCCTAATCCTACCTATCTGTTTTATTTTGATAGCTTGTTTTGGCTTTTGAAAGATAAGATATTAAGTATATCCGCAATGACACCAGTAGTAAATAAATAGCTTATCACAGAAACCACGGAAATCGCAGAAAAGCCTTATTTCATTCTGGATGTTCTGTGCGTTCCGTGAGCAATAAAATCTACTAGCAAGAACGCGAATAATCAAACAAGATATATCCATTCCACAACCTAAGACGATGATTATACAATAACGCATCCTCCACAACAACTCAACAACAAAGCTTTCTTATTAACCTAATCTACAGAGGGATATTCCCGTGTTTCTTCCTTGGGAGGTTATCCACCTTGTTTTGAAGCATTTTGAAGCCTGAGATGAGTTTTTCCCTTGTTTGGGAAGGAAGGATCACTTCATCGATATATCCTCGGTGGGCGGCTTTGTAGGGATTGGCAAATTTCTTGGTGTACTGATCGATTTTCTCTTGCAGCTTTTCCTCAGGATCTTCTGCCTGGGCAATTTCCTTTTTGAAAATAATTTCTGCTGCACCCTTTGCTCCCATTACCGCTATCTCTGCTGTGGGCCACGCAAAATTCAGGTCCGCACCAATGTGCTTGGAATTCATCACATCGTAGGCTCCTCCATAGGCTTTGCGGGTAATCACCGTTATTCTGGGCACAGTGGCCTCGGAAAAGGCATAAAGAAGCTTGGCACCGTTGGTAATGATGCCGTTCCATTCCTGATCTGTCCCAGGCAAAAAACCAGGCACATCCACCAAGACCAACAGGGGGATATTAAAACAATCACAAAACCGCACAAAGCGAGCTGCTTTTATAGAAGCGTCATTATCAAGTACACCCGCAAGTGACTGGGGTTGATTTCCCACCACACCAATACTTCTTCCAGCTATCCGAGCAAAGCCCACCACCATATTATCCGCAAAGTTTTTGTGCACCTCCAAGAAGGATTCCTCATCCACTATCCCACCCACCACCTTGCGCATGTCATAAGGGTGATTGGGGTTTTCCGGAACAACTTTATTTAGCACTTCCCTTGATTCATCCTCTAGCGATTCATACGGATAGGACGGAGCATCGTCCTCACAATTCTGGGGAATATAGCTAAGGATATCTTTTATGGTCTTGAGACATTCCACTTCATTTTGACAAGCAAAGTGGGTGACCCCACTTTTGGTGCTATGTGTACTCGCCCCTCCCAATTCTTCTGAACTGACATGCTCTTGGGTGACGGTCTTAACGACATTAGGCCCTGTAACGAACATATAACTGGTTTCTTCCACCATTAGGATAAAATCCGTAATGGCTGGCGAATAGACTGCTCCTCCGGCACAAGGCCCCATAATGGCCGACAATTGAGGGACCACTCCTGAAGCCCTTGTATTACGGTAAAAAATATCCGCGTATCCCCCAAGGGAATTGACACCTTCTTGGATCCTCGCCCCCCCTGAGTCATTCAAGCCAATGACAGGGGCACCATTTTTCAGGGCCATGTCCAATATTTTGCAGATTTTTTCAGCGTGAGTTTCAGATAGCGAACCACCGAAGACAGTGAAATCCTGAGAATATACATACACCAGCCTGCCATTTACCTCTCCATACCCCGTGATCACGCCATCACCAAGGTAATACTCCTTGTCCAAACCAAAGTCCTTGCAACGGTGCATTTTAAATTTATCGATCTCCTGAAAAGTACCTTCATCTATGAGCAAATGGATTCGCTCCCTTGCCGACAATTTACCTTTCTGGTGCTGTACGGCTATTCGGTCTTTTCCCCCTCCCTGCAAGGCCTCCTCATTCTTTTTCTTTAAAAGCTCCAGTTTCTCTTTGTTTCCTGGCAATGTATATACTCCTTTGGTCGAACTTTTCATAAAATCACTGTCTTGGGTTCTGGATACAATATAACGAACTGTTTTTAAGGAGAGAAATATTTTAATAACAGCCCAGGGCAAACGCATTTAGTATTAATTTCGTGTAGGGCGGCTATCATCCGTGCCGCTGGCACTCCTTCTGAAGGCTGATGAGTGCTTAAGCTCCTGCGGATGAATCCGCAGGTTACAAAATTTATCGTGCCGCTGGCACTTTGCCCCGATTTGTACATTGGAAACCGCAGTAGCTCTTACCGAATGGCAGGATGGGCTGAAAGAATGATTACACAAAAGGGTAAGTTCCTTAGAAACGGCAGATATAAATTCAAATAGGAACTTTTTTTTAAATGCCTTTGCCCTGCCTAGCACCGCTACGGTGACAGCAAAAACTAAAGTAAAGCGGCTGATTTTGTCCACCGCGCAGATCAGGTCGCCATACTTGTGCGCCCTGGCGTAGATAGGCTAATGCATATTCCGGGTTCAAAATAAAACTCGTTTTTAAGATGCTCGCTACGTTCCGCCAATTGTTGCAAAGGTCCCATCTAAAAGTACTGGGTAAATTGATTACGGAATTCCCCTATTGTGCACCATGTACCTACTGTCGTTATCAAATAAGGTAGCTACTTTATGTTACTCTTTTCCGATGTCTTAAAATTCAGGTTTAACTCTACGCAGAGCTACGCAATGTTACGTATTTGAGATCACCTTTATATTAATCTATCAATTATCTTAAAGCATTTTAAATAAACTTTTTATATTCGCACAACTAAAAATTGGGGCTACATGAGACATGAGAAGGCAGCCATTATTGACATGGGGACCAATACATTTCATTTGCTATTGGTAGATCTTAACGAGGAGGGATTTGAAATACTCTACAAGGAAAAAATCCCTGTGAAAATCGGCCAAAAAGGAATCAGTAAAAATGAAATACACCCTGATGCCCAAAAAAGGGCAATGCATACGCTTGGCCATTTCCGTAATTTGATCAATGGTGAAAAAATAGAAAACATTTACGCCTTTGCCACCAGCGCTGTACGGAATGCCCATAACGGGATGGAACTGGTACAGGAAATCAAAAACGAATTCAATATCGAGGTAAATGTGATCGATGGGGAGCAGGAAGCCCAGCTTATCTATGAAGGCATACGATTTAGCGGATCACTCGTCGAGCAAAATAGCCTGATGATGGACATTGGCGGTGGCTCAGTAGAATTCATCATTGGCAGCAACCACGAAGCCATCTGGAAGCAAAGCTTCGAAATTGGCGGCCAGCGGATGCTGGATCTCTTCCACTACCATGACCCCATTCTTCCCGATGAAATCGATAAGCTCAAGGCTTACCTTTCGGACAGGCTCGAGCCACTGATCAAGGCGCTCGAACAGTACCGTCCCAAAAGACTGGTAGGAGCCTCGGGTACTTTCGACACCCTCACGGACATGTACTATGCTACAGCTCAACTGACCAAAACCAAGTCCCAAACGGTCTTCCATCTACCAAGAAAAGAGTTTGCGCAACTCGCACAAAAAATCGTCACACTTAACAAGGAACAACGGCTCAACCTCCCTGGCATGATCCCCATGCGCGTGGATATGATTGTGGTTGCATCCTGCCTGATTGAATTTATCCTCCAATACGTGGACGCTGATGAACTGATCTGCTCCAACTATGCGTTAAAGGAAGGAGTCATCTCAAAAATCCTGAAAAAAGAATCCATTATCCCCTGCATGGGAATAGAAAAACCTTAAACCAACAGGGCTTGTCTCCTAAATAGACCAAACCGCCAAGGCAGCTATCGGGGCTGGAACTCCCGCTCCAACGTGGCAGATAAATATCCTCGATGTACGCCCGTGTAATCCATAGGGGAATTGTCCCCAACACTATCGGTACGATCGCAATAGCGAAATTTACGAGACGACCTGTTTAATTTTATAATGCACCATGAATTTTGACTTTAAAAGCCTATTTGCATTTACAAAAGAAATATTCATTAAAATGGGATGCCCAGAAAGTGATGCCCAATCAGCTACAGAAGTGCTTCTTTCTGCGGACTTGCGCGGAGTAGATTCCCATGGGGTAGCCAGGCTTTCCGGTTATGTCAGGCTTTGGGAAGCGGGAAGGATCAATCCCACCCCAAATGTCCGTATCGTCCATGAGACTCCCAGCACAGCTGTGGTGGACGGAGATGGCGGACTGGGACTTGTGGTCGCTCCAATTGCCATGCAAATCGCCATTGACAAGGCCAAAGGTGCCGGAACTGGCTGGGTATCTGTAAAAAACTCCAACCATTACGGTATAGCAGGCCATCATGCCCTGCAAGCTGTCAAGGAAGACATGATCGGCATGTCCATGACCAACGCCAGCCCCTTGGTAAGCCCTACCTTTTCGAAAGAAAGACTGCTGGGAACCAACCCAATCTCTGTCGCTATCCCAGCAGGCAAAGAACCTCCTTTCGTTGCCGATATGGCCACGACCACGGCCGCCAATGGTAAACTTGAAATCCTCCAGAGAAAACAAGAAGAAGCTCCTTCTGGGTGGGTGCAGGACAAAGAAGGAAACCCCACCACCAATGCCTTTGGCGTGAAGGAAGGCGGAGCCCTATTACCTCTGGGAGGGGACCGTGAGCATGGCTCGCACAAGGGCTACGCCTTGGGCTCCATTGTTGACATTTTTTCTGCCGTACTCTCCGGCGCCAATTATGGTCCGTGGGTACCTCCTTTTGTAGCCTTCTTGCAGCCAGACCCCAATCCTGTCGGTGAAGGTATTGGCCATTTCTTTGGCGCTATGCGTGTCGATGCTTTCCGACCAGCCGATGATTTCAAAAACCATATGGACAACTGGATCAATAGATTCAGATCTGCCAAGACCACACCCGGTCACGAAAAAGTCTTGATTCCCGGAGATCCGGAAAGAGAACTCGAAAAAGAACGAATGGAGAGCGGTATTCCCCTTCTAGAACCAGTGCAAAAAGACCTGAAAGCCCTAGGTGAAAAATTTGGGATACCTTTTAAAGAATAAAAAAAGCACCGGCCTTAGGCCTAGCCATTTCCGCCTGTTTCGGACCTAAAATCCGGAACAGGCTCAATTTTTACACTATTTTAATTTTTCAATATTCCATTTTTGCCTATCTTAATACCATGTCAAAATTCCATCATTACCAAACCTTAATCGAGTGGACCGGAAACACCGGCATGGGAACCAGGGGCTATCTTGCTTACCAAAGAAATTTCGATGTCACTACAGAGGGCAAAGCCCAAATAGCAGGAAGTGCTGACCCACACTTCCGAGGGGATAAATCCCGCCACAACCCGGAAGAACTATTCCTTGCCAGCATAGCGTCCTGTCACATGTTATGGTACCTCCATCTCTGCGCTGAAGCTGGCGTAAGTGTCGTCAATTACGAAGACCATGCTGAAGGAATCATGCAAGAAAATAAAAATGGCTCTGGTCAGTTTAATGAAGTAGTGCTTTATCCAGTGGTCACAGTGGAAAACGAAGACATGAAAACCAAGGCCATGCTCCTACATGAAGAAGCCCAAAAACACTGCTTTATCGCCAACAGTTGTAATTTCAACATCAGACATAAGCCAGTAGTAAGAATCGCCTCCAAAAAGCAAAGTTACAGCTAATAGCTCCTCCACAAGAGTAGTTTTCGCTAACACCTTGACCCAACCAATATCTCAAACCGGGAAAAACAAATCCTACATTTTTTGTAAACCCGGTTTTTATGTGAGGACTTCAGTATAGCCTGTTCCGATGGATGTCGGTGTTTTAGTAAAAAAACTCCTACAATCGATGGGGCAAACCTCCAGTTGGCTAGGTATATCCTTCTCCCTTGTTTTTGGCATCCGCCACAAACTCCTTGAATTTTTTCTCTGCATCCAGCTTACAGATCAACAATACATTTTCGGATTCGTTGATAAGGTAGTTGTCCAAGCCATGCACCACGACCAGTTTTTTAGGAGAAACTTTAATATAGCTGTTGGTCGTATCGTAGAGCATTGCGTTGGCATCCACCACATTATTGTTCCCATCTCTGTCTTTCAGCTGATGGATACTCATCCACGACCCCAGGTCAGACCAACCAAAATCCCCAAGAATCAGAAAAACATTCTCTGACTTCTCCATGATACCAATATCAATGGTGACGTTTTTCACTAATGAGTATGCCCTTCTGATAAACTCCTCCTCTTGTGGAGTGGAGTAATATGACTCTCCTTCCTCAAAAACCTCAGCTACTTCAGGCATGTACTTGCCGAACGCTCTGATGATGGACTTATTTTTCCATGCAAACATGCCGCTATTCCACACAAAATCGCCACTTTCCAGAAAGGTCTTTGCCAGATCAACATCAGGTTTTTCGGTAAAAGTCTTCACCTTTTTCACTTCATCATTACTGTCAATATACTGGATATAACCGTAAGCTGTATCCGGACGATTGGGTTTTATCCCAATGGTAATCAATTGATTGTCCTTTTCGGCTTCATTAAGCGCTAAGCGCATGGTATCCTGGAATGCCACCTCGTGGAGAATCAAATGATCCGAAGGGGTGACGATCACCCTAGCCTCAGGATCCTTTTTTTGGATCACATAGCTGGCATAGGCCACGCATGTGGCCGTATTCCTCCTTAACGGTTCTCTTAAGATTTGATCTTCTGACAATTCCGGCAATTGCTCCTTAACAATGTGCGCATAAGCGTGACTGGTCACCACATAAAACCTGTCCGCCGCCGACAACTTCACAAACCGATCATAGGTCATCTGCAACAAGGTCCTGCCAGTACCTAAAAGGTCTAAAAACTGCTTTGGAAAATTATTTCTGCTAAAAGGCCAAAACTTAGAGCCAATGCCTCCAGCAAGAACAACAATATATGGTGTATTTTGCATGATTTTTCTTAAACAATCCCCTCCTTCATTAAGTCATGGATATGGATAAACCCACGCACTCCCCCATCTTCTTCTACTACGAGCTGGGTAATGTTATATTCCCTCATGAAATTTAACGCCCTGACGGCATATTCATTGCGAGCGATGGTTTTTGGGTTTTTTGTCATAATATCTTTAGCGGTCACTGTGGAAAGATCCTGGTGTTTTTCGAGCATTCTTCTGAGATCACCATCGGTCACTATCCCTACCAAATGCTGGTCGCCGTTGACCACCGCCGTAGCCCCAAGTCGCTTACCACTGATCTCCAGAATCACTTCCGTCAAGTCCGCTCCTTCATTCACTTGTGGAACAGCATCTTTTACCATCAGGTCATCTACAGTGAGATAGAGCTGCTTACCTAGGGAACCTCCGGGATGATAGCGTGCAAAATCATCACTACTAAAGCCCCTGGCTTCCAATAGGCAAACGGCCAATGCATCGCCCATGGCCATATGGGCTGTGGTACTGGTAGTGGGGGCCAGATTTAGAGGACAGGCTTCTTCTCCAATTGTAGCATTCAACACAAAATCCGCCTGCTCTGCCAAATAACTCTCTGTATTACTTACCAAGGCCACCAATTTGGATCCCATCCTTTTGAGCATGGGCACCAAAACTTTTATTTCAGGTGTGTTTCCACTTTTCGAAATACAAATTACGAAATCTTCCCTTTGAATCATACCCAAATCCCCATGAATAGCATCAGCTGCATGCATAAAGAGTGCTGGAGTACCCGTGGAATTCAGTGTAGCCACGATTTTAGTGGCCACGAGGGCACTTTTACCCACCCCGGTAATGACCACTCGGCCCTCAGAACGTAGGATTTCTTTCACACAACTTTCGAAATCCTCATCAATATTAGGAATCAGATTCTGAAGGGCTTCCGCTTCTGTTTGGAGAACTTTGATGGCGCTATTTTTAATATTTTTTATTATATTCAATTTTACCGAGGTTATTATTAAATTTGTACAAAGGTAAAATTATTTACTTTAAAAATTTAATGAAAAAGCTTTCGGCGCATCATTAAAAAGAGATAATGGAGTGGATATAAAAATTAAAGAAAACCTCAAGAAGATTTTTGGCTTCAATCAGTTTAGAGGGAACCAAGAAGCTATCGTTGACAACATATTACAAGGTAACAACACCTTTGTCATCATGCCCACGGGAGCTGGTAAATCCCTGTGTTATCAATTACCGGCCGTCACCAAAGAAGGTACGGCTATTGTCATATCACCCTTGATAGCATTGATGAAAAACCAAGTGGACCAACTGAATGCTTTTGGCATCAATGCCCACTTCCTGAATTCCACCCTTAGCAAAACTGAATCCAATAAAGTCAAAAAACAGGTTCTCTCAGGAGCGACCAAGCTCCTCTACGTAGCCCCTGAATCACTCACGAAAGAAGAAAATGTCGAATTCCTAAAAACAGCCCAACTTAGCTTTGTAGCCATTGACGAGGCGCATTGTATCTCCGAATGGGGTCATGATTTCAGGCCAGAATACCGAAAGATCAAGAGCATTATCGGCCAGATCGGTGATTCACTGCCCATCATTGCCCTTACTGCCACTGCGACCCCAAAGGTGCAGCAGGACATCCAGCGCAACCTCAACATGGAAGAGGCCGACCTGTTCAAGTCGTCCTTTAACAGGACTAACCTTTTTTACGAGGTCAGGCCCAAGGTGAAGAACGATACCAAAAAGCACCTCATTAAATACGTCAAATCCCAAAAAGGCAAGTCCGGCATCATCTATTGCCTTAGTAGGAAAAAGGTGGAAGAAATCGCCGAACTCCTTAAAGTAAACGGTATCAATGCAGCTCCTTACCACGCTGGACTAGAAGCCGGCACACGTGTAAAAAACCAAGACAATTTCCTGAACGAGGAAGTCGATGTGGTCGTGGCAACGATCGCCTTTGGCATGGGCATAGACAAACCGGATGTACGCTATGTCATCCACTACGATGTCCCCAAGTCGCTGGAAGGCTATTACCAAGAAACAGGGAGAGCAGGACGAGATGGACTGGAAGGACACTGCCTGATGTTTTATAAGTACGAGGACATCGTCAAACTAGAAAAATTCAACAAGGACAAGCCTGTCAATGAACGGGAAAATGCCAAAGTCCTGCTGCAAGAGATGGCAGCATATGCAGAAAGCTCCGTCTGTAGAAGACGTGTGCTGCTGCATTATTTTGGAGAAACCTTAAATGAAGATTGTGGTTTTTGTGACAACTGTAAGAAGAAACGGGACTCTTTTGATGGTAAAGACGACATCCTTACCGCTATCGAAGCAGTCAAGGAAACCAATCAGCGCTTTAACCTAGAACACATTGTCAAGGTCATCCGTGGAGAGCAGAACGAATACATGGAAAGTTATCATCATAACGGGCTCTCCGTCTTCGGAAAAGGAAAAAATGACAGCGAAAGACACTGGAGATCCGTCCTACGGCAGACCATGATCAATGGACTTTTAGAAAAGGACATTGAAAACTATGGTGTTATCAGACTTTCGCCAAGCAGTGAGGTTTTTCTAAAAGAACCTTATGCCATCACACTCACCAAAGATCATGACTTTGAAGAAATGATCGAAAATGACGAAGCGGAGGAAATTGCCAATATCAACAAAGCTTACGACGAAAAGCTTTTTGAGCTGCTAAAAGTAGAGCGAAAGAAGGTCGCCAAAACCAAGGGGCTTCCTCCTTATGTGATTTTCCAAGACCCCTCCTTAGAGGAAATGGCCACTGTGTATCCGACCACTCGTGAAGAACTTGCTCAGATAAATGGGGTCGGAATGGGAAAAGTCATTAAATTTGGGGCTTCATTCCTTAAACTAATTGAAACTTATGTTGAGGAAAACGACATTATTACAGCTTCAGACGTTGTAGTCAAAACTGCAGGTACACGTTCCAAGGTAAAGATCTCCATCATCCAGCAGGTAGACCGCAAGATCGATCTGGATGAGATCGCTTCAAACCTGAATATTGACATGGCAGAATTACTTCAGGAAATAGAGCAGATCATCTATAGCGGCACCAAGCTAAACATCAATTACTACATCCACAACATCATGGATGAGGAACGGGAAGATACGCTACATGACTATTTCATGACTGCAGAGACGGACAACATCAGAGAAGCACTTGAAGAACTTGAGGACGAAGACTTTGGAGAAGAAGAAATCCGGGTCTACAGAATCAAGTTTATTTCTGATCATGCCAACTAAAATTTAGATTTAAATTCAATGAATATACTCTTGTTAGGAAGCGGAGGCCGAGAACATGCCTTTGCTTATAAAATTGCCAATAGCCCAAAATGTGAACGCTTATTCGTAGCCCCAGGAAACGCCGGAACAGCCAGCATCGCCACCAATGTATCCATTGGCATCACCGATTTTCCAGCCATGAAGGAACTCATTTTGACCAACACCATTGACCTGGTAGTCGTTGGGCCAGAAGAGCCATTGGTAAAGGGAGTAGCGGATTATTTTGCAGGGCAAGAAGAAACCAAAGGACTACCTGTCGTTGGCCCTAAGCAAGCAGGGGCTACCCTCGAAGGAAGCAAAGACTTCTCCAAGCAATTCATGCAGCGACATCAAGTCCCCACAGCTGCATCTGCCACATTTACCAAAGATACTATAGAAGAAGGTTTGGCGTTTATCAAAGAACAACAGCTTCCTGTGGTCCTGAAAGCTGACGGATTAGCTGCAGGCAAGGGTGTGCTGATCTGCGAAACAATGGAAGACGCGGAAAACTCCTTCAAAGAAATGCTTTTGGAAAGTAAATTTGGGGCTGCTTCCGAAAAAGTAGTGGTAGAAGAATTCCTTTCGGGCATAGAGCTTTCGGTGTTTGTAGCGACAGACGGCAAAAGTTATAAAATCCTTCCCGAAGCCAAAGACTATAAACGTATCGGAGAAAAGGACACAGGCCTCAATACCGGCGGAATGGGCGCCGTAAGTCCAGTACCTTTTGCAAAAGGAGATTTCTTGCAAAAGGTTGAGGAAAAAGTGGTCAAACCCACTATCCAAGGTCTTGAAAAAGACAATATAGACTATAAAGGCTTCATTTTCATAGGCCTGATGAATGTCAACGGGGAACCTTACGTGATCGAATATAACGTACGTATGGGCGATCCTGAAACCCAAGCTGTACTACCTCGTATCAAGAGCGATTTTCTAGACCTGTTATATGCGATGGGCACGGGTACTTTGGAGGATTACCATTTTGAACTGGAGGATTTCACCACCACTACCATCGTAATGGTAGCTGGCGGATATCCAGGTCCCTACCCAAAAGGTGACACTATCTCTGGACTGGATGGTGAACGAAACACCAGCGTCACATTTCATGCAGGCACCTCCACTAATCCCCAAGGAGAAGTCATCACGAATGGCGGCCGCGTATTGGGAATCACCGGCAAAGGAAACAGCATCGAAGAAGCGCTGTCCAATGCCTACACCAGGGTAAATGAAATATCCTGGAATGATGTCTATTTCCGAAAAGATATCGGTCAAGACATCCTAAATTATGGTAAATAAAACCATAATTTATTCACGAGGAATATGCTGAGCATGTTCCCTAAATTATATATGTGTTATGGCAGGATGTAGTAGCTGCTCTACCACCGCTGGAGGCGGAGGGTGCCAAAATAACGGCACCTGTGGTACGAGCGATTGTAATAAAATGAACTCCTTCGATTGGCTATCCCATATGGGCATACCAACCGTGGACAATTTTGATGTAGTCGAAATAAAATTCAAAGGTGGAAGAAAAGAATATTTCAGGAATGTCAACCACCTGAAACTTACCACTGGAGATCCTGTGGTCGTAGATGTCCCCAGCGGCCATCATATAGGGTATGTATCCCTTCAAGGCGAACTGGTAAGACTACAGATGCAGAAGCGTAAGATCAAAAATGACGACAATATCACAAAGATCTATCGCGTCGCATCGCCAAAAGATCTCGAGAAATGGGAGGAAGCCAAAAACAGGGAAGTCCCTACGCTCTATAGAACCAAGCAGATTATCGATGAGATAAAACTGGAAATGAAATTGTCCGACATAGAATACCAAGCGGACAATTCCAAAGCCACCTTCTATTACTCTGCTGATGAACGGGTGGATTTCAGGGAACTCATCAAAGTCTTGGCTTCTGAGTTTAAAATCCGTGTGGAAATGCGGCAAATAAGCCTAAGACAAGAAGCCGGGAGACTTGGGGGAATCGGTGTGTGCGGTCGGGAATTATGTTGTTCCACTTGGATCCATGATTTCAAAAGTGTCAGCACATCAGCAGCGAGGTACCAAAACCTCTCTCTCAACCCCACCAAACTTTCTGGGCAATGCGGCAGGCTCAAGTGCTGTCTAAACTATGAGCTGGACACCTACATGTCTGCCCTAGAAGACATCCCCACTATCGAAAAACCGTTGGTTACAGAAGCAGGACATGCCAAACTTCAAAAGACGGACATTTTCAGAAAACTGATGTGGTTCAGTTATAACAATGAAAATAACTGGCATTCGATTGATTGTGATAGGGTGAAGGAGATCATCGAAATGAACAAGGATGATAAAAAGCCTTTTAGCCTTGAATTTGACGATGTAATGGACTTGGAAGAAGACAAGACCAACTCCAATATTGACCTCGAAATGCTGGATAAAAAGTTCAGTTCGAAAAATAAAAAACGAAAAAAGCGCAAGCCAAGACCAAAGCGTCCTACAGACACCCCTGTAGCAACTAAAGGTGAAAAGCCTACTGGCCAACACCCCAACGAAAACAAAGGCAGACCGCCCCGTCGTAAACCTTCCAACAGGAGAAAAGGAGGAGAAAACAGGCAAGGAGCATCTCCACAACAGACCAAACCCAACACAGATAAGAATGCCCCCCGAGCTTCACAAGAAACCAGGGCCAATCCTGATCCAAAAAAACCGCAAAGGAGCAATCAAAAAGGGAACCGAAATAGAAACAACCGTAGAAAAGGAGGTAGGGGTCCCAATAAAAATGGCAACCAGCAAAATGAAAATTAGATCAATGGCCAATAATCTTTGTAGCTCATTGTTCGGGATATTCCTGTTGTTTTCGTGTAACAACAACAGGATCTACGAGGAACACCAAGGCTTGGAAAAGCTCTCTTGGCCCATTGCAGATACGGTCAGTTTTGACATTGATATTGCTTCAGGTCAAAAGACACTGTCCACCCTCCGTATCAAATACAACCAAGAATATGATTACTATAATCTTTATGTCCGGTATTTGGTAAGAGATAGCCTTGGTCAGATTGTGGACAATGAACTGTTGGACATGAACCTCTTTGACCCCAAGACGGGAAAGCCATTGGGCAGTGGTTATGGAAATAGCTTCACGCAGATCGACACCTTGGACTTGCAAGAGGTGAGCCAATACCAAAAACTCCAAGTGCAATTTGTACAGTACATGCGAAGCAACGATTTGGACGGAATCGAATCAGTAGGTATTAAACTGGAGAAGGAGTGAACGAGATCACTCCTTCTCCAGTTTACCATGAATTTTTGTCTGCAACAGATCTTCTCTGTCCATCCAGAATTGCCTACTGAAGATATGGGTAATATTCCACCCTTTTTCCTTTAGTGTTTTTGGATGATAGACGAACGCCTCTTTTGCTGATTTGGCAGAAAATAACCTGTTATCATCTGTCAGTACAGCCCCTACATATTTACCCCCTTCCAATAGTTCCAGATCCATTAGGCATGAAATGCTGCTGTTTTTCACCGAATGGTTTCCGTAAGTTCCTTCCAATTTATTCTTCAAGTACCAAGAAACCTCAAATCCTCCGGCTGTTTTTTCCTGTATGGTTACTTTTTTCCCATTGGCCACCTCCTCTGCATATTCCAAATAATCCCGCAACATCCTTATTCCGGGGTTATAAATCTGCTTGGTCTTAAAATCCTGTGCACTAATACTGGTCACTACATAAACTTGCTTCCGTGCCCGGGTAATGGCCACATTGAGCCGATTGGTCCCGCCATCCTTGGAAAGAGACCCAAAATTTGCTATAAATTTCCCTGCCTTATTCTTAGCATAACCTATCGAAAACAACACTATATCAAATTCGTCACCCTGAACATTTTCTATATTTTTCACCTTAATCCTCTTACCCTTTTGTCCACTGAGCTTTCTGTCCTTTTCCAACAGGTCATTGATTAGCTCCATTTGGAAATAGTTAAATGTGATAACGCCAAAAGAAAGGTCGGGATATTCTTTCTCCAGCGATTTGAGTTCGGTGACCACCCGCTCGGCTTCCACTACATTGGTCTGCTTATCCCAAGTTCCATCCACCTTGATCCATTGATAAGATTTCTCCCCCTTGTTGAGACTTTCCATTTCGGGAAGCATGGTCAGGGTGTTTTGATAAAAGTGTTCATTTGAGAAGGCGATCAATGACAATGAGCGACTACGATAATGCCCTTCCAGGGTATATTTCTTGAAATAATTAGAAGCCAGCCCCAAAAGTGATTCCACTTCTAGCGCCGTCTCTTCATGATCATGACTATCCATTTTTACCCGATAAAGGTCAAAGGGCTGTAGCTGCTGGCTATCTCCGGCAATGACAACTTGCTTGCCCCTAAGCATGGCGGGCAAGCCCCTTTCGGCAAAACACTGAGAGGACTCATCAAACACCACCAAGTCAAATCTGCTTTCAATCGGAAACAATGCAGAAACGGTCTCAGGAGAAGCCAGCCAACATGGCACCAAGCGGAACAGCTCAGCCTCAAACTTCTCAACCAATTTTTTGGTACTCCATATACGTTTTTTCTTGGTCACTTGATGCAATAATTCCCGGTAGGTCACCAAGTTATTCAGCCGATTATATTCAAGATTCCTAAACGTATTTTCCCGTAGTCGCTGCTCTGTCATAAATCGGCTTATGGTTAGTTTCTCGTCCACGGATTCGGAAAACTCCTCCAGCACATCCCTCACCTTATGCAAACTCATCTCCTGAAGCACTGGATATTTGGTTTCGATGTGTTCGATCCAGCTGATTTTCAGTCCTGCCAAGAAAATCTGTTTTAGCTCATCAAAGCTGCTATTGGGGTATTCATCCAATAACTTCCCGATAACTTCTAGGTCTATACTCCTCAGCTTCCGTTTGAGTCGGTCCAAAGCCACCATTTCAGTAAAATTCCCCGTGATGGTTTCTTGAATTTTATCCAGTTTTTCCTCATCTGAGGTAGTCAATAAATGCTTGATCTGAATAGTACTAAAATAGTTTCTCCACCCTGCTGCCTTATGCTCTATCAGTTCATTGATTCCAATCAGTTCTTGTAGTATCCTTCTAAAATGATCAAAATCTGCTTTTTCAAAAATCAAATACGGCGTGAGCACCCCCAGTTCTTCGAGAATAAACCGCGCTTTTACGGCTTGTGTCAGAATATGAAAATCATGATTGAAAGCGGTGAAATCAAATGGCTTTTCGAGAAGATTGATCCAAGGCTTTCTGTCCAGAAGGGTATACTGATGGTTCATGTTCAGCCTGTTTTCCAGCATTTTGGTCAGTACCTGCAGCCCCTCCTTGTCGTTATCGAGCTCATTGTGTTCTAGCAAAGCCCACACTTCCCTATATTCCTTTTTATAGAACTTCAGGGAAAGGGATTTCCACCAGGAATCTTTCATGGCTATCACATGGAGTACTTTTTGGTAAGTATCCTCTACTTTCCCATCTTGGATGGACCATTCCACTCCTTCTTCTGCCAAAAGGTTCTTGATGATATCCACCTTATTTTCTAACCACAGCAAGTCCATATCCGACTTTGGGTATTTCATCAATACTTTCAGTGCCAAGAAAATATCCTTATTGTTGATCAGGGCCTGTAATTCCTCCAGTCTTCCCTTATGCTCAAACGACTGGTAAACCAACGGAAATTCAAATGGCTGATACAACAGGTCTCCAAGGATTAGTTCTGCGGTACTTTTCAGCTCCTTGATCTCCAGCAAGTTCTCCTTAAAACGGTGAATGGCATTCGCTGTAAACTCTGCAAAGTCCACCCTATGAAGCCAAAAAGAATCCGCTTGCTCATACTTGGGATAATAATACAGGTACTCCTTAAGGTCCCGCAGAAATTCATCCAGAATATTCCAATGATAATGCTTGTAATACTGTGTGAGGTTAAGGTGCTCATCTCCCAAAGAAGAACTCATGTACAATTCCTTGATCGGCACACCGCATTCTTCAGTATTAAAAAGTGCATGTCTATAGTCTTCCAGAAAATCTCCGTGATTTTCTATCGTACGGACTATCTTGCTAAAATTCCTTTCCAGCTGGATAGCATCAAGGCTTCTGTTCAGCTCTTTATAGCCACCAAGGGAGTTGATTTGATCGGCGATTTTCTTGAACATAGACTCCCTGTCTGCCCTAAAGTCATGCACCAGTGCCAAAAAAGCACCAAACCCTTGGTCCACTAATCGGTCGTGGACCACATCCAATGCCGCTCTTTTTTGAGAGACCACCAGTACCCTCTTGTCCCTAGAGATAAAATCGGTCACCAAATTACAGATCAGCTGGGATTTACCCGTACCGGGAGGTCCTTCTACCACACAGGATCCCCCTTCCCGTACTGTCTTCAGCACTTCTTCCTGGCTTGCATCCAGCGGAAGGGTATTGAACAAATTCCCCTCCACTTGGGAGACGGACTCTTCTTCCTCATGAGCGAACCATTCTGTGAAAAGCTCCTCCAAATCCCCCGCCGAAAACTTATCCGTCAACTCCTCATAATCCCGGATCAAAAAGGAGCTTTTTTGTGAAAACTGTCCCAGCACCGCAGAAGGAGTCAGCCTCAGCATTCCGGTTTTATAACCTTTGTCGCATTCTGCAGAACTAGTCGCTGTAAAGGCCTCTAGTTTGTCCTGAAAAAGCTCTTGACTGAAGTTAAGTGACAATTCTTTTTGCAGGTACTGATAGAGCTCCGTTCTGAAAGGCGTAGGCTCCTTAGGAAAAACCTCCAATGGGTTTTCCCACCATTCCTTCTTAAATGGCTGCTGACTGGCATTGGCGTAAGCCAGTAAAAAGGCCCTGTTGAAGAACGGCTGATCGCCGGATTTTTTCTTAAGGTACCAGTGCTTGCCTTCCCGAGCTAACCGCACTGGAAAAAAAAGCAATGGACACCTAATAACCTGTTCATTAGGGAGCTTGCCTTCTATAAATGGCCAAGCAACATAAAGGCTTTTTTCACCACTTTCTTCCTCCGCCAACTTCACCCGCTGTTGGATCCGCTTTAAGCGAAGTGAAAGCTGATTGACATGACTATCCCTGGCATCCTCTGATGGGATAAGTGGAATTTTCTTTTTCCTCCCCAATAGCTCCACTATGTAGCTAAAGGTATTTTCATGCTGTAAAAACTGGAATTCCTTCAAGTCTATCATTTGGGTGCTCACCAGTTTTGGCAAGAAAATGGACCTGTTTCTTGCTGACAGATCCATTAACCTGTTCATATAGACCTGAAAGATGTCCTTTATCATAAGATTCTATTTAAACGGAGACTCCTTTTCCTTTGCCATGTGATTGTAAACGATTCCATCCATGATTCCTGGCATCCATTTATTCAAAAACACAGCCAATTTCCCCTCGCTCGTCAATACCAAATCACGCTTCCGCTTCAATGTGGCTTTTAGAATATGCTGGGCCACCTCATCAGCGGTCATCATATCGTCTTCGTTTCTGGGAGATTCTCCTTGTGCCCCACCATCGGCGGTCAAGGCATTGTTTCGGATATTGGACGCCGTAAACCCTGGACAGGCCACCAAGATATGAACGCCCCTTTTCATTACTTCTGTACGAAGGGATTCCAAAAAACCGTTCATGGCATATTTACTGGCGGTATAAGCTGTTCTGGCTGGAGTCCCGCGATACCCATTGATGGACGAGACACCAATAATTGATCCTTTCTGATCCAAAATCTCGGGAAGACAATACTTGGTCGCATAAACAGTCCCCCAAAAATTGGTATCCATTACCTTATGAAAAACAGCCGTATCAAGCTCTTCAAATAGCGCACGCATGGATATACCCGCATTATTGATCAAAATATCAATCTTGCCAAAATGGTCTTTTACTTTTTTGGCCATATTTTTATTATCCTCTTCTACTCCGGCATCCGCTAAAACACCTATACATTCCACCCCCACTTGCTGCAGTTTCACTAGGGTATTGTCCACTTTCACTTGGCTCCTTCCAGTAATTGCCACCTTAGCCCCTTCCTTTCCAAATGCAATGGCGCATGACTCTCCTATACCTGAAGTCGCTCCCGTCACTATAACTACCTTATCCTTTAAATTCATTACTCTTTCCTTCTTTAAGCCTAAATATAATCATTTCGGTCAAATTGGTTAAAGGCTTATTGGTTCATTATAAAAACTAGCAAGAATATCCGCTGGTCAGGAAGCGACAACGACCCCGAGAGCGGCACCCCGATACGAAGAAAATTGATCTCGCTGGGCCCCTTTAGGCCTGTTTGGCTCCAGACAACGCTTATGGTTTTTCTTTTTTGCCCCAAAACAACATCTCTTAACCTCTCCGCCGCAAGGAAGAGTCTTCTTCTTTGTCCTTTTTTCTTGTCTCATATCTCAAGTCTCACACCTTGATACTTATATCTAGCTACTTGGTACTTTACTACAGTGATTCCATTGCCACAATTCAGATAATATGATTAATTTTGCAGCCTATGTCGAGAAAGATGAAAAATAAGGTTATAAAAAACCTTACGATAGAGCGGATTGCCTCTGAAGGCAAAAGCGTCACTCACTACGAAGGAAAAGTAGTATTTGTCCAAAATGTGGCACCAGGAGATGTGGTAGACGTCAGGATCAGGCGTGGAAAAAGCAGTTTTATGGAAGGTGAAGCCATCCATATTCACGAGTATTCCAAAGACCGGGTGGAACCTTTCTGTTCTCATTTTGGCGTCTGCGGAGGATGCAAATGGCAACATATCAACTATGACCTACAGATGGAATATAAACGGCAGCAGGTCGTGGACCAGTTTCAGCGGATAGCCAAAGTCCCCATTCCGGAAGTCTTGCCCATCATAGGCTCTGCCGAGACCCAGTATTATCGTAACAAACTGGATTTCACTTTCTCCAATAATAGATGGCTTACACGAGAGGAAATCGATTCTGGTAAGGAATTCGAAAGAAATGCCCTTGGTTTTCATATCCCCAAGAGATTTGACAAGATCGTAGATGTGGAGCACTGCTACCTACAGGGAGGGCCATCCAATGATGCACGGAATGCCCTTAGGGATTTTGCCCTTGAGAAAGGACTTACTTTCTTTGATATGATCAAGCAAGAAGGACTCCTCCGAAACCTCATCATCCGTACCAGCATAACGGGAGAAACAATGGTAATCGTGCAGTTTGGAGAAGATCATCCAGAGCAGATCGAACAGGTGATGACATTTCTTTCTGAGCGCTTCCCTGACCTCACCTCTTTACTTTATATCATCAACCTAAAAAAGAACGAGACTTTCCATGATCAGGATATCCACACCTTTATGGGGAGGGATTACATTATAGAAGAAATGGAGGGGCTCAAATTCAGAGTTGGCCCTAAATCTTTCTACCAAACCAATTCTAAGCAAGCTTATGAGCTGTATAAAGTGGCTCGGGAATTTGCTGATCTCAATGGAGATGAAGTAGTATACGATCTATATACGGGCACTGGGACGATTGCTAATTTCGTAGCCAAGAAAGCCAAACAGGTCATCGGTATCGAATACGTCGAAGCAGCGATCGAAGATGCCAAGCTGAATGCCAAGGAGAATGGCCTAGACAACACCCTGTTTTATGCAGGAGACATGAAGGACATGCTTACTGATGAGTTTATCGCGTCACATGCCGCGCCGGATGTCATCATCACTGACCCGCCCCGTGCCGGGATGCATGAAGATGTCATAAACATGCTCTTAAAACTATCGGCTCCCAAAATCGTTTATGTCAGCTGTAACCCTGCCACGCAGTCCCGTGACATTGCACTTTTGGGTGAAAAATATAATGTCGACATCGTACAGCCAGTGGACATGTTTCCACAAACCTATCATGTCGAAAACGTGGTTCTGTTGACATTGAAGAAATCATAAATTAACCAAAGTGGCCGTGGAACCATCATGGGCGAAACAGGCTGTCCACTGTAATCTGTGCGCCATGTACTTAGCTGGTCGGGATTTATAATCCCAAATAGAGATAATGAAAATGTGACCTCCAGCCGACCACAGGCCACGTACCGAGACCAATAACTTAATAACGAACAACCGGTAACTTAATAATTAACATCATGAGAGACGATAATGATCCGGAATTGAACGGCAAATATCTAGGGACTATCACCAAGGATTTTGTCAAAGTGGCCGAAACGCTAAAAGAGGCCTCTTACCAAGTACGCTCCAGAAAATTCTCTGAATTCCCCATCTTCCCTGTATGTAAAACAGACCAACCCATCGGGCAGCTCTTGATAGGCAATACAGATGTAAAGGTCGATTGGAATTATTATATCACCTATTTGGATGAATTTATCCAACGCAAACTGGTAGACCAAGAGGCCATCGAGAACTTCCAAGAGGCCTATAAAAACCCTGATGAATACTGCTGTCTCTTCGTAGTCGATCAGGACTTCACCAATTTCGTCTACATCCCCTACCCAAACGAATAAAACAGAAAGTCATCCACCTAAGGCGGATGACTTTACTTTTTTCAGTTATCTAGGAATATAAAAATTTGATTATACACTTTCCTGCCAGTAGATTTTATTTCTCACTGAACGCCCAGAATGAAATACGCCTTTTCTGAGATTTCCGTGGATTCTGTGAGAGCCTATTTAATATCTCTATGATCATTGGTCTCATTGCGGGTATACATATCGAAAATTATATCATCTTATAATTCACTCGTATTACCATAAATTTCACTGTTTCCTTCCGGTACGCATGGCAGGATTGCTATAGATTCTTCTCACATAACAACTGCTTACCTCAGCATCCAAATACCCCTCCAGCATATAAGGAGCATTATCATACACCCCAACACTTTCGCTTTCTAGCTGGTCATGGAAACCATTACCCGGTCCTACCGTATCTCCTCCATTAGTGGGATCTAGCATAGCATTGGATATGGTGGTGGTGGTATTTTCGGAATCATCTATTCCGTTTCCATTTACCACTTCTCCATCAATTACCTGTACCAATTGGCCCATTGTTTTAAAATAGCCAAACACCCCCGCTTCGTTGATATCCGGACAGCCATCGCCATCGCTATCTAAATCAAGGTGGTTGGGGACACTATCACCATCGGTGTCTATTCCTTGACACTGTGCTGATGCCAAAAACAAATCGAATAAATAGGCATGTATGTTAGCTACCACTTTTTGAATATCATCTGAAACTGTAGCACTCGAGCTATTATTCTTCATTATTGTTGCATCTGGTAACAATACCATATTTGATGTGCTTGACGATAACAACGTAGCTTTTCCATTTGCATCTGTCATTACTACATTATAATTTTCTGTTGCTGAAGATGCAGTTAATTGCACAGTTCCCGTTTGGTTAAAGGAGTTACCATCCCAATACCCATTGGTGATTACTGACTCCCCAACTGGGCCGTACGCCGTATTTGGATTATCGTTATTATTTTCTATGCGATACCCGAAATCTATAGCGTTATTTTGAAGTACCAATACAGCTTTGTTGTGGTCTTCTACCCATTGTTTTACAATTAAATTTAAACTAGTGGGTAGTTTTTCAGACGTATTACTTTCATCATTAAGCAAATCTCCATCAGTGCTTGACCCTAAGTAAAATACATCTATTTCATCATCTAACAACGTTTCTTCAGTTACCTCATTAATTTCATAAGGTATCATCTGTACATTAGGAATTTTATCATAAGTCCCTGCAGGTCCAAAGTTATCTGGATTGGTTAACATATTTTCCATTAATCCAATTTTTCCTGTAGTCGTATTTATATAACCTATTTTAAAATCACCTTGATCGGGGCCTACACAAACAAAGCCTTCATCGGCATCTAAAATGCCGTCATTATCGTCATCTAGGTCAATAGAGTCTACTATTCCATCTCCATCGCTATCTGAACAAGTAGAGTTATCTAATGCTATTGGGTTATATTTACTCACATAATCTGGAATACTATTTAAATTGGCATCTACTACATCTGCTAGCCCATCGCTATTAGTGTCCGTTGCCGTACCTGCTTGAGAAACGAATTTAAAGTTTGGGGTATTTACACCAGTAGCTCCTGCCTCAAACGCATCTGGACAACTGTCTCCATCACTATCTAAATCTAAGTGATTAGGTATTCCGTCAATATCTGTATCGATTTCTGTACAGTCATCTCCAATAAATGTATCCATCACAAAAGCCCAAGTATTTGCTATTACTTTTGTAGCATTGTTGGTATTCGGGTCTACTGTATTTGATTCTGCATTGTAAATTGTTGCATCAGGAAAAATAACCAGCTTTAATGCTGTATCTTTTATTACAGTAGGGTTATTTTCGCTATCTACCATAAGCACATCAAAGTCTCTTGTCGCTGAACTAATGGTCATTTTTACTGTTCCCGTTTGGCTAATTGAAGATACTGGCCAATACCCATAGGTGTATACATTTTCTCCTAGCTCTCCGTTAGGTGAATCTGGTGGCACATCGTTGTTGGTTAGAGTATAACCATAGTCTACTGCATTGTTTTGTAAGACAAAAAGACCTTTATCGTGAGTCTCTGCCCAATTTAAAAGCGTTGTATTGGTTGCGGTGGAAAGTTTATAACCACTAGCGGTTGAATTAGTTGCAGATGAGCCTGCGTAAAAAATATCGATATTGTTTGCCAACAGGTTTGCTTCGGTTATTTCACTAGAACTAAAAGGTACCAATACAACACCATTTATAATCCTATTATAGGTTCCGTATTTTCCGAAATTATTTAAATTTAATAACATATCTGTTGCCAAACCATTGTCTCCTGCACCAGAATCCTGGTATCCTATTATAATATTCCTGTCTAATTTCCCGCAAAAGTTACCTTCCGTCTCATCTAATACTCCATCGTTATCATCATCTATATCAATAGCGTCACAAAGCCCATCACCATCGGTATCTAAAGGATTTAGATCGCACAAGTCAAGTAATTCGAAATCTAGCATACTACACGCTCCTGCTTCTTTTGTATCTACCAAAATATTGTTGGGGTTTGACGCTTTGTAAGCTCCGCTATACCTTGGCTGTAATATCAGTTTAGGAAACTCAGTGTATATGGTTACATTATCTATCCATACATATTCTGTATCTCCCGTTCCAGTTCTAAATTGAACAATTACATTACTTGCCCCTGCATATTCATTTATATTAATATCCTCACTTCGAATAGGCTGATCATCTATATCTCCATCGGTATAGGTGTATATCGTAGTATAAGTAGCTCCATCGTCTGTAGATATTTCTACAAAAAACTCATCTGAGGCATCAAGGTTGTTTTCAGTATCAAAATCAAAACTTAAATAGGCAGTGCTCAATTTCGATAAGTCGACTGCTCTGTATATTCGTGTACCATTGTGCATAAATATATGCTGAGAAGGTAAATTGTCATCTGAATTGCTCCCCGTTGGAGTTCCTGAATTCGAGCTATTACTTTGGCTCCAATCAGCATCTAGCCACGCATTATAATCTCCTGAACTATTATCATCTCCAGAAAATACATTCCCTGAAAAATCATCTTGTATGGTAAAATAATAGCTTTTATCATAGCTGTATGCTCCTAAACTATTTGAAGGGACGCTATTGATTACCCGATCTCCATCAGATATTTCTCCATTATCATCAAAATCTGCATATATTTTCACTTCTATTCCTTCTATAGGATTACCGTCGCTATCTGTTATAGTTCCCGACAACGCATCACAATTATTACAAGCCTCGGATACCTGCCCTATATTTTGGCTAGTTCCTAATGTTTGCCCACTACTTGTGGCTACTGTTGGCACCCCATTGGCGTCTACCTCTGTAGTTGTTAAGTTTTCGGTAACAGGCCCTGCAAAACCTACATAGTTATCTCCTTCATTTCCACCATCAATGCTTGAAGCTTCTAAAGCTGATAATGAAAAATCACTTCCCCCCTCTGCTGCATCAGGACAGCCATCGCCATCACTATCTAGATCAAGGTGATTGGGAATCCCATCATTATCATCATCACAAGGAAATAGCCCAGAACCTCTTGCAAAAGCTACCCTATCTATGATATAATCATTTTCAGTACCGCCATGACCTGCATTCATAAAGAGTAAATAATAGTTCCCTTCTGTAGGCACAGTAAATGATCCTGAAATTGTTATATAATTTGGTGTTGCACCATAAGAAGGTAAATTCTGAAGTGGAACTGAACTTAAAACAGCTTCTACTTCATCAGTATCCGCATTGTATAATTGCAACGTACAGTCTTGATCTTCAACTGCACCGTATCCTCGAAGCCCAGCATCATAACTAAACCTATAGGTCACCCCGGGTACAAGTTCTTCATTTAACCTAGTTACCAAGGCATCTGTAAGGCCATTTAGTTCCATTAATGCATTTAAGGTACCCGAATTTGCATTGTCCCCTTCAAGTTCATTAAATAAACCTGTGGTAAGGGTTGAGTTTTTTTGAGTTGACCAATAATAAAATGGATACCCCCCTGTGGAAGTCTCATAATTTGATGAGCTGTTTGAATAATACCAATTTGGAGTAGCTGGATCAACAACAAAACCTCCTCCGTCTACTAAATTTGTGAAAGCTGCAGGACATTCTACCTTATCCAAAATACCATCATTATCATCATCCAGATCACATGCATTTAAGACACCATCTCCATCAAAATCATCACAAAGCCCTTGCCCTCCTATTACTCCTGGAGATGGACATCTATCGCAAGCCAAGGTTGCTGAGGGTAATGTCCCATCCAGCTCACCACTAACCAATTCTCGTGAATATTCCCTATTGCGATCGCTAAGACCATCAAACATATTTAAACTTCCACGACCAACTAACCCGATCGTATTTCCCTTTTTCCCATTTAGTATGTTAACATCAGGTCTTGGCATACCAGACACTGATGTTAACACCATGAGGATAAGGGTAAAAAACACCTTATAGATTACTTTATACATAAATTTTATGTTATAGTCTATTTTTTATAAAAAGGCTGTTACTCTTTCACCACAAATACAATGTTCATAAATGCGCCTTCATACACCTCTACTCCATCGATGACATCATAAGTCAGTACATCAGCCTCGGACACCTTTACATTTTCAATACCTACCTTACCCATTTGATAGATGTCTTGGTTATTTTCAGTTGCTTTATTTGTTTGTAGTTCTAGAAATTTGCCAAGGCTCCACCACATTAGAATGTACCCAAGCAGCAGCATCTGTACCGGGATCACCATCAGGATTTCCCCTAAAGATACACACTATTCAGTTAGTTTCGTCAACATACACTCACCGGCTTTTCCAACAGCCCGTTATCACTCGGGTTGCCTGCGTGACATCGAAGCTCTTCTCCGTTCCGTCAACAGCCGTGTGCGTTACCTTACCGTCAACTACCGTCATGGTATCAAATGCTAGTAGTTTACAACCACTTGTACTACCATAAATTTCACTGTTTTCTTCCGGTATGCATGGCAGGATTACTATAGATTCTTCTCACATAACAACTGCTTACCTCAGCATCCAAATACCCGTCCAGCATATAAGGAGCATTATCATACACCCCAACACTTTCGCTTTCTAGCTGGTCATGGAAACCATTACCCGGTCCTACCGTATCTCCTCCATTAGTGGGATCTAGCATAGCATTGGATATGGTGGTGGTGGTATTTTCGGAATCATCTATTCCGTTTCCATTCACCACTTCTCCATCAATTACCTGTACCAATTGGCCCATTGTTTTAAAATAGCCAAACACTCCTGCTTCGTTGATATCAGGACAGCCATCGCCATCGCTATCCAAGTCTTGGTAATCTGGTAATCCATCCCCATCGGAATCAATAGATGTACAAGTGGGCTCATCACTTATTTGGGTAATATCTCCTAAAAAAATCACTTCAGGTATAACGTTACAATACCCATTAAGCCTCTCGAAGGTGATGACAACTTTTACAGTACCAGATGGTGTGCTTGGAGTAAAAGTATTGTATTTATAATCCTTTTCTGTAGGCTGACTATGGTAGTTCCAACCCGTTAATGAAGCGGTTCTTACCAATGTATTGTTAAGATAAACTCTAGAGGTTATCCTTACATTTGAAGTATTTTCATCTATTCCATGTCCACCATTTACATTAGAGTATAAAAGTCGGTGCCGGAAAGTAGTCTCCTTATCTGTGGGCAGACCCGAATAATTATACGTAACACTATAAGTACCTGTTATATCATTTTGTGTTTCCAAATACCCATCTGAAAAATTGGTATAACTATTTTCCAAATTACCACAAAACGGTGTACCCTGGGCGGGGATGGTATTTGTTCCACTCTCCAACACAGTATTGAGTGTGTTTGTCGTACAAACCAAGCCTTCATCCGTATCTAATATACCATCATTATCATCATCCAGATCACATATATTTAAGACCCCATCTCCATCAAAATCATCACAAAACCCTTGCCCTCCTATTATTCCTGGAGATGGACATCTATCGCAAGCCATGGTTGCTGAAGGTAATGTCCCATCCGCTTCACCACTAATCAATTCTCGTGAATATTCCCTATTGTGATCGCTAAGACCATCAAACATATATAAACTTCCACGACCAACCAACCCGATCATATTTCGCTTTTCCCCATTTAGTGTGTTAACATCAGGTCTTGGCATGCCAGACACTGATGTTAACACTATGAGGATAAGGGTAAAAAACACCTTATAGACCTCTTTATACATAAAGCTTATATTTTATGTGATAGTTTATTTTTATAAAAAGACTGTTACTCTTTCACTACAAATACAATGTTCATAAATGAGCCTTCATTTACCTCTGCCCCATCAATAACATCGTAGGTTAGGACTCCGGCCTCAGACACCTGTACATTTTCAAACAGTCCCTCGTCAAACCAAGTAATATGATACTCCAATTCATCAGCAGGAAGGATTGGAATACCTTCTACCGCATTGGCGCTACTTACCATGGGCGTCCCAAACTGTACCAAGTATTTTGAATAGAGATCAATAGTCCCGAAAGTATCTCCGGACTCTACTTGGTCTTCATTAACAGGTATCAACACAGAAGGCATAAAGAAAAACTTCTGTAACATCGCTTTCAAGGTCTTTAACGTACCATCAGCGGCGGCCACCACCACGCGGTCCTTTTGACCATCAGCGGCAGATTCTAGCGTACCTCTGTAAGTATCTTCTGTATCTGTTGGATTGATATCGTCCACCTTGACACCGCCATCACTTACATGCAAGCGTTCCGTAGGAATATCATTTCCAACACCAATCTTACCCATTTGATAGATGTCTTGGTTATTTTCAGTTGCTTTATTTGTAGTCCCAGACACTTGCCAAGGCTCCGCCACATTAGATTGCACCCAAGCAGCATCATCTGTACCGAGGTCACCATCAGGATTTTCTACAAAGGTATACACTGTTCCGTTGGATTCGTCGACATACACATCTCCGGCCTCTCCGACAGTCCCGTTTTCACCAGGGTTGCCAGTGCCGCTCCGCGTAACATCAAAGCTCTTCTCCGTTCCGTCAACAGCCCGGTGCGTTACCTTACCGTCAGCTACCGTAATGCCGTCAGTGGTCTGTTCCCACTCTCCCGTATCAGGGTTGATGACATAGGTCGCTCCCGTGCTGTTGTCGATGTAGACATCGCCGGCCTCACCGGGCGTACCGTTGTCGTTCGGGTCACCTTCGTCAACAGTGATCAAATCTCCTTCACCGCCTACTTTTGTCCATGCTGTCCCGTCGTGGGAATAGACATCACCGGTCGACTCGTCGACATACACATCTCCGGCCTCTCCGACAGTCCCGTTTTCACCAGGGTTGCCAGTACCGCTCTGCGTAACATCAAAGCTCTTCTCCGTTCCGTCAACAGCCCGGTGCGTTACCTTACCGTCAGCTACCGTAATGCCGTCAGTGGCCTGTTCCCACTCTCCCGTATCAGGGTTGATGACATAGGTCGCTCCCGTGCTGTTGTCGATGTAGACATCGCCGGCCTCACCGGGCGTACCGTTGTCGTTCGGGTCACCTTCGTCAACAGTGATCAAATCTCCTTCACCGCCTACTTTTGTCCATGCTGTCCCGTCGTGGGAATAGACATCACCGGTCGACTCGTCGACATACACATCTCCGGCCTCTCCGACAGTCCCGTTTTCACCAGGGTTGCCAGTGCCGCTCCGCGTAACATCAAAACTCTTCTCCGTTCCGTCAACAGCCCGGTGCGTTACCTTACCGTCAGCTACCGTAATGCCGTCAGTGGTCTGTTCCCACTCTCCCGTATCAGGGTTGATGACATAGGTCGCTCCCGTGCTGTTGTCGATGTAGACATCGCCGGCCTCACCGGGCGTACCGTTGTCGTTCGGGTCACCTTCGTCAACAGTGATCAAATCTCCTTCACCGCCTACTTTTGTCCATGCTGTCCCGTCGTGGGAATAGACATCACCGGTCGACTCGTCGACATACACATCTCCGGCCTCTCCGACAGTCCCGTTTTCACCAGGGTTGCCAGTACCGCTCTGCGTAACATCAAAGCTCTTCTCCGTTCCGTCAACAGCCCGGTGCGTTACCTTACCGTCAGCTACCGTAATGCCGTCAGTGGCCTGTTCCCACTCTCCCGTATCAGGGTTGATGACATAGGTCGCTCCCGTGCTGTTGTCGATGTAGACATCGCCGGCCTCACCGGGCGTACCGTTGTCGTTCGGGTCACCTTCGTCAACAGTGATCAAATCTCCTTCACCGCCTACTTTTGTCCATGCTGTCCCGTCGTGGGAATAGACATCACCGGTCGACTCGTCGACATACACATCTCCGGCCTCTCCGACAGTCCCGTTTTCACCAGGGTTGCCAGTGCCGCTCCGCGTAACATCAAAGCTCTTCTCCGTTCCGTCAACAGCCCGGTGCGTTACCTTACCGTCAGCTACCGTAATGCCGTCAGTGGCCTGTTCCCACTCTCCCGTATCAGGGTTGATGACATAGGTCGCTCCCGTGCTGTTGTCGATGTAGACATCGCCGGCCTCACCTGGTGTACCGTTGTCGTTCGGGTCACCTTCGTCAACAGTGATCAAATCTCCTTCACCGCCTACTTTTGTCCATGCTGTCCCGTCGTGGGAATAGACATCACCGGTCGACTCGTCGACATACACATCTCCGGCCTCTCCGACAGTCCCGTTTTCACCAGGGTTGCCAGTACCGCTCTGCGTAACATCAAAGCTCTTCTCCGTTCCGTCAACAGCCCGGTGCGTTACCTTACCGTCAGCTACCGTAATGCCGTCAGTGGCCTGTTCCCACTCTCCCGTATCAGGGTTGATGACATAGGTCGCTCCCGTGCTGTTGTCGATGTAGACATCGCCGGCCTCACCGGGCGTACCGTTGTCGTTCGGGTCACCTTCGTCAACAGTGATCAAATCTCCTTCACCGCCTACTTTTGTCCATGCTGTCCCGTCGTGGGAATAGACATCACCGGTCGACTCGTCGACATACACATCTCCGGCCTCTCCGACAGTCCCGTTTTCACCAGGGTTGCCAGTGCCGCTCCGCGTAACATCGAAGCTTACTTCCGTATTGTTCTCGGAGGTGTAAGTATACGTACCAACGCCATTGTCAACCAAGGTAGTCACCGTCTCGTACTCTTTTACAATCTCTTCTATATTGATAACGTGCTCATCACCTTCTTCATCCGCATAGGTAATATTATCACCATCATAGTATACATTTCCGCCAACGTTCTTGATCAGCTCCGTGATGGACTTATTTACAGTCTCATTGTTGACGATATCCCCAAATTTCTTGATTACATCAGCAGGCACGTTTATTATAGTCTCCAGTCCCACTTCGTTCGTATAGGAATACGTTCCATCACCGTTATCCACGAGTGTAGAGGTTGTTTCATCCAATAAGGATTCAATGCTAATCTCTACTAAATCTCCCTTTTCATTGGTATAGCTAAATGAATCACCGTCATAGTAGACATTCCCTCCATTTTTCTCAATAATCGTTACCAGTTCGTTCAGAATCTCAACATTGTTAATGATCTCGGTAAAATTATTCACAACGTCAGAAGGAACATTTATGATAGTCTCCTCTCCATTCTCATTGGTATACAGGTATGTTCCATTCTCCTTTTCTTCCAAAGTAGAAGTTGTTTCCTGCAATAAATCACTGATGGCTATATGTACCAAATCCCCCTCTTCATTTACGTAGAAGAACTGATTTTTTTCGGGATCAAAGATCACATTATTGGCATCATCACCAGTAGATTTCAACCCCATCCACTTATTTTCAAACCAGTAATAATAACCTGGCGAAATCAAATCGCTATCAGTGGTATTAAAAACCAATAAGCTCTCTACATTTCCTTGGGATATCGTTTCGTTATCCGTAACGCTCACAAGGGCTATCCTTGGGATCAACACCCCCCTATCCGATGAAACTATCTCAAGTTGAGATGATGGGTTTGGTGTGGTTGTCCCTATCCCTACTTGAGCATTTGCATACCCTGCTCCTAGGCAAAACAGCAACACTAAAAGTAAATTTTTCATGCTCATATTATTTTGTTCAAATTTCTTACAATTTTATTTTGTTATTTCAATGGGTCTGTTGTTACCTGAACCCAACCTTTAAACTCATCCTGTTCGCCATTTTCAAACAGGACCTCTAATACATAAAAGTAGGTTCCATCAACCAAGCCTTTAGCTGCCCAATCATTTTGATAATCTTCAGCTTCAAATACGTGGTCACCCAGCCGATTAAAGATGGTAATCCTATTTTCCTTAAATCTATTCAATCCATTGATGATGAAAGTGTCGTTCTCCAAATCGCCATTAGGTGTAATGACATTAGGAACAAAGAACTTATTTACTTTATTAATATCTTGATCTTCGTTATCCTCTGGATTTGTATCTTCTTCTGCTGAATTCACATTTACTGCATTCATGATCGTTCCTTCTTTTTCCGTGGTAATGATCAGTGTAATGACCATTTCGTCTCCTGCAAGAAATTCAGGAATGCTCCACATCAATGTCTGCCCAGACACTTCCAACTCATATTCTAAGAGCCCAAATGCCGACTCTACGGTCATCTCCTTATAGCGGGTTCCTGGAGGAAGATTGTCTACCAACACCACATCAGTAGCATTGGCCTCACTGTTATTTTGCACTCGGATTTCATACTCCAACTCATCCCCTTCCCATACCACTTTCTCAAATGAGGTCTTGGTAACCCGCAAATCGGTAGTTCCACTTTGTACCAAAGCAAAGGTATACACGCCTCTGACGTTAAGCTGCGCCTTGGCGGTGACAGTGTAGTTCTCAGCATCTACTACCCCACCTAAGTCCATCCATTGATCTTCTTCCTCATTCCATTTTGCGATATGGATATTGCTCTTTTCTTCACCTAGGATAAATGCCGGTGTGGTCACATCTCGCCAAGAGAGCATCACATCTATATCCTGCCCTCCACCGCTTATCCAGCTCAAGACCCAATACTCCGAATCATCAATAGCTTGAATTTGTGATTCTCTTTTTGCGCGTGGGTAGCTCGGGTCGGGGTCCTCAAAGAAATACTTGGTTTCGGCCGAATACAAAACACCAGCGGGGGAGTATGACATACCATCACGCCTAAAGTACCCCCCATCACCAACTGGGCACACAAAATCATCATTACCATTCTTCTGGATCAACCCGTCTACATGGCTATCATCCGAAGTATTGCTGTGGGTCGCACCATTTTCGAAAATGATCCGCCCTCCGTATTCGTCACCCTGGACAATCCCACGAGAAAAGTCTCCGTTTCCTGCAACACTCAACCCCCCTCCCAAATGGAAGGCGTATTGGTCATTGCCATTATCAAAAAGAACATCATTGAGCTCTGCAACCTGGCTACCGGTAATTTCTTGAATCCCCGAAAACCCTACAAATCGCGTCATTCCTCCATTACTTCCTTTCGTAAAACTGACCTTTCCATCATTTCTAAAATGGGAATAGACGTACAGGTCTCCATCATTTACCATGGATCCGTCTTTACTAATTTCCAAAGCAAACAAGGTAGAAACCGTTGTTCCTTCCTTGATAGTCATCAAGCCATGATTAGTAGTCTGTGCATTGGCTATGCCACCAACCACCATTAGGATCATAAGAGCCTGACTAGCTATAAGCGATATTTTATTTCTTCGTGGCATCATTTAATTTCAATTATTATTTCTTGTAACCCCATATCAAAAGAAGCCATCCGAGACCGATGCTTGGCCTCAAGAACACCATCTTCACTCTCAAACCATTTCTTGGACAGTCTTTGCGAGGAAATTCCCTTTCCCTTCAAATAGTCCACAGCCATGGATACCCTGTCCTCAAAGACCGCTTGATTGGAAGCTCCTACAAAAAGCAACTCAACTTCCCGATTCATCTCCAAAAACAGGTTCAATCGCTCTAACGTCATCAATTGCTCTCCTCCCAGGTATTCCTCTCCTGTCTTAAAATCCAACTTGTCCGCCTCCGCTTTCTTAAGCAACTCATCAAGAGAGCTAGTAAGTGAACAGTAGTCTTTGTACTCTTTTATATTGGACATCCAATCCTGGACAGAAACCTTAAGAACGAGTTCGCTTCGTCGGTTAAGTTGATGTTGGTCTTCGCTACAGTCTTTTCCATCAGGACAATCTACCGCCAAACTTTCCTCTCCAAACCAATTGGCATTTATCCGTTCTTTTGAAATCCCCTTCGCTTCCAAGTAATCCCTCACGGACTTTGCCCTGCTCTTACTCAATCGCTGATTATAGCGATGAGTAGCCCTAGAGTCCGTATGAGAAGATACTTCCAGTGCTAACTGGGGGTACATCCTCATCACCTCAGCTACATCATCAAGGATTTCATGCTCAGTCCTTCGGATATGGCTCCTGTCAAGATCATAGTAGATGATTTCTGTAATGGCCATATCAGCTGTCGGTATCTTGGCCAAATAATACGCTCTATTGATTGTCCCTGAATCCAACCCGACACTCGATATACTTTTATCGACCACTGGAAAATAGCCTTCGAGATCAATTTTGACCTGGAACCTTTGCTCTGCTGACAAATCGGCCAAAAATGTTCCTTCTTCTTTACTTTTCCATTCCACGCTTTCCCCGTCGACTTGTTGAAGGGCCACTTGAACATTATCCAAAACGTTTCCGTTGCAATCCATCACCTTTGCCAGTAGTTTTCTCCGAGCTGGAAGTAATTGATAAATATCATCTAGGCCTTCTTCCCCTTTTCTATTGGAGCTTATATAGATTTCATCTTCACTGTACTGCCGATAAGCAAAGTCATCACTTACCGAATTGATGTTCTCACCCATATTGACTACCTGGCCAAAGACCTCATCTGTGAGTGACTTGGTAGAAAAAATATCTAATCCCCCATAACCGGAATGGCCATCTGACGCAAAATAGAATTTGCCTTTATATGCAAATGGATCTCTTTCATTGGACTTTGAATTGATGTTCTCTCCCAAATTTGCAGGAGCCGAAAAAATCAATCTATCACCTTCTTTGAAATAGGTGACATAGTACAGGTCGTAGCCTCCATATCCGCCTTCCATGTTGGAAGCAAAGTATAACCGGCTAGTCTCTTGATCGGCATAAGGTGTGATCAGGCCATACTTAAGCGGCGAATTTCTCGGAAATGGCTGGGCAAACAAGAGTCTACCCCCCTTATTAATTTGCCCATAATACAGCTCCGGCTGTATCTCAAAATCCCGGCTTTTAACCTCGTCCTTAAGGTCCCTTGTAACGGAAAAGAACATATAGTCCACATCTTCGACAGTAACTAAGCTCGGATCACTTACGTGCATAAATCCACTCCCTTCCATATTCACCAAAGCAATATTACCCTCAGTATCCTCACGGTAAATTTTAAGGTAATCACGTCCGGTCCATTCATAGATGTCATCGTCGTACACTTTATCCTTAGCATCAAACCGAAGTTTTTTCACCGGAACGTCATTGCCAAGCTGCTCTCCCCTGTCAGATACAAAATAGCGATTCCCATTTGCGTCTTTAGCAAGGATAAAGTCGGCTGCCGGGCTGTTGATATCCTCCAGGTACTTTACCGGATCTCCTCCCTCATTGCCAGAAGCAGGCATTGAATCCTCCTGCTGATGCTCCTTTTGGGTTATCCCGTTTTCTATCAAGTAATCCGACATTTGGTCTCTTTTACCAACGGCTTGGGCCGCTGCTAGGAAACCTGCAATATCTTCATCCGTATATTCATCACTAAAAACAAATGCCTTCTTCCACCATTCAATGGCAAGGTTGTATTCATTGTTTTTTGAATGACAATAAGCTACATTTTTGGCGGAGGTGTAGGTAGCCCTTTTGTCAAAGGCCTTTTCATACACTTCTGCAGCCACCTTATAATTCATCTGCTCCTTTTGCTGACCAGCATACCTGAGCAGTGAATGTTGGGCATTAGCGGTCAAAGCCACCAATAAAACCGATATTATTACAACAATTCTCTTCATAATTAAAACCATCTTTGGTTCCTCATCTTGACTTTCTTTGGAGACAAATAATATCCCAAGGATATTTCATGGGAGTTGTGCCTTTTATTCTGCAGGACATTCATATTTACATCATAGGCATAGCCTACCCGAAAGTTTTCTACAGCGAAAATCTCCACGATTAATGCCACAGCATTTCGGTTGCTCAAATTCTCTTGTAGATTGCTTTTCCAGGCTTTTGTGTTTGTCCTATAAGATCCTCCCAACCATAGCCTATCATAGAACAGAAACAGAGCGTTCAAGTCTATATTGGTAGGTGCTCCCTTTACCTCTTTGACCAAAAAAGACGGCTTAAAGGATAAATTATCAGAGAGCGGTACCAAACCACCGGCTGTGAGATAGAAATGGAATGCCTGATAACCACGGCCAATCCCCTGCTTTTCAAACACTTTGTTATTTATAACATTGTAAGCACTGATTCCCGCATAAAAATTTGAGGTATGATAGAATAACCCCAAATTCAGGTTTGGATCCAATACATTGACAACCCCTTCACGAATAAGTTCATCATCTTCATGAACCGCCTCCAGCATATTAAAGTCTATCTGATAGTCAGAAACACCAGCACTGATCCCAAGTCCCAAGAATCCATCATAGCCTACCTGAATACGGTACGCATAGGTCAACATGGCTCCGATTGTCTTAGAAGGCCCTAGTTCATCATGTAAAAAAGAAACACCAAAACCCATTGTTCCTTCATTGGCACTGAAATCTGCTGATAAAGACATCGTTTTGGGAGCCCCAGGAAAGTTTGCCCATTGAGAGCGATAGGTAGACTGAATATACCCTTCCTCCTTATAGCCTGCGTAACCAGGGTTAATGGAAAGTCCATTAAATATGTATTGACTAAACTGGGGAAGTTGTTGAGCATGCCCTTCCATGATGCCCATGGCAAACACACAAAAAACTGCCACTTGTAATAATTTTCCCATAGCTCAAATAGTTTAATTCCTAAATTGGATTATTTTTATTCCATTGTTTATGAAGTATGTTGCTGAGACAGCATTAATAAGTAAAAAAGGCAATCACTATTTACCATCACTTATCAACTAGTCAAATACACTTAACCGTCATTAACACAAATGACTAAAGTTTTTTGTTCATATAATAAAAATCGCCTACGCACATATACGCAACTTGGTAAAGTATCCATACACACATATACTCAAAATTATTTTAATAATATTAAACAGTTAAATTATTACATTAACATTTCCATAATTCAAAATTATATAACTTTTACAAATTAAAGTAAAAACTAAAAATCACAGCTATCCATGGCAACTGGCAGTAATTAGAATAATCCTATTATACTGAAATATCTAAGCATTTTTCGTAATATCAATTGAGCAAAAATGATTTTGATTTGAGAATAAAATTCATGGTATTTGTGTAAAAATCACCAAAGTGAATGCCCATGAACAATCATTTTCATCAAGCTCATTGGCTATTATCGACATTGAAAAAAATCAAACCCCACTACAGGAAATAGCAATTCGCAGACCTTATTGACCTCAGTTTCTATAAATCGGCACCATGAAGTGTAAAGACGAAAGCCTCAAAAGTGGACATTGCGTCCAGTTTAACCCGGAATATGCATTAGCCTATCTGTTGCGACCTGAAACTGCTTCAAAATCAGCCGTTTCACTTTAGTTTTCGGCATAACCGTAGCGGTGCTACGCTAATGCCTCCAAACTAACTGATTTTCTTGCAATTTCAGCTCTCACTACGATTCCTAACGCATAATCCGGGTTTAAGAAAAAAAATCAGCGCAAACCTTAATCATCCGCGGCATCAGCGTTCTATTAGAGCCAACTAAAATTCCCTAGCTTTTCCGCTTGATCCTAACTAAACCTGAAAAATCTAAAAAACAAAAACAAATGGGGAAACTGCACGGCTTTGTAGCCTCACAACCTCCCCATTTTAGTATACAGATCGTTCCTTACAACTTAGCTTTGATACGGACAGCGATATCTGCCAGCTCGTCATCGTTTAGCTTTAACTTCGGCTTTGTAAAATTGATATCGTCCATGGTATTGAGCGGTACCAAATGGACGTGAACATGGGGGACTTCCAGCCCAATGACTGCTACTCCCACACGTGTACACTTGATGGATTTGTCAATGGCCTTGGCCACTTTTTTTGCAAAGACATTTAATCCGGCCAAGACTTCATCATCCAGGTCAAAGATATAGTCCACTTCCTTTTTCGGGACTACGAGAACATGCCCTCTTACAAGTGGCATGATATCAAGAAATGCCATGTAATCGTCATCCTCCGCCACGATGTGACCGGGGATTTCTCTGTTGATAATTTTCGTAAAAATACTTGCCATGGGGTAAAAATAAAAAATCCCGAATGGAATACCATCGGGATCATGCATTTTAATAAGCTATATCCAACACTTCAAACTCCACCACACCCGCGGGGGCATTGATCTGAGCGATTTCTCCTACTTTTTTGCCCAGTAGGCCTTTTCCAAATGGAGATGCCAGTGAGATTTTATTGGCCTTGAGGTCTGCTTCCTCTTCGGACACCAGCGTATAGGTAACCGTCATGCCGTTCTTGACATTTTTGATCTTCACGGTGCACAGGATGCCTACTTTTGAAGTATCCATTTTGGAGTTGTCCAGCACTCGGGCATTGCCGATCACTCCTTCAAGTTTGGCTATCTTCAGCTCAAGCAGTCCTTGGGCATCTTTGGCAGCATCGTATTCTGCATTTTCACTGAGATCACCTTTGTCCCGTGCTTCAGCTATTTGCTTGGCAATATCCTGCCTTCCTTTTGTCTTTAATTCCTGAAGCTCGTCCTTCAGTTTTTTTAATCCCTCTTCGGTATAATATTGTACTTGTCCCATAGTCTTATAATTTCTCAAAGTGTGAAAAATAAAAGAACGGTCTCATTTCTGAAGACCGTTTCTTTTTTCCACCTATATTTTGTGTATGACGCAAATATAGACATATCCTAATGATAAAGCAATTTTAACTATTAGATTTATAGGCTACCGACCCTTACTATTAAGGAAATTCAGCTGATATCTTCTCCACCAATACATTATTGATCTTTTCATATGACTGGTAAGTCCATCCTGCAATATGTGGGGTAAAAAGGACATTGTCACGGGCTGTCAATCGTTCAAAGGACAGCTTTTGGGCAGGAGTCAAGGTATGCAGCTTTTCATTCTCAAGCACATCAAGCAGTGCCCCCTTGAGGACACCTTGGGTCAGGGCCTGATTTAAAACATCCAAACTGATCACTTCTCCCCTAGCAGTATTGATTAAATAAAACGGCTTCTGAAATTGCGACAACACTTCTTCGGTAAAGAAATTCCTCGTTTCGGGTGTTAACGGCACATGGATACTCAATATATCTGCCTCTCTCTGAACTTCCTCAAAACTGGCTTCCTTGGCATATTCATCACTGTAGTTTTCCAGGTATTTGTCGTATGCCAATACCTTTACCCCAAAGCCGTTTAACCTCCTTGCAAAGGCCTTTCCCATATTGCCATAGCCAAAAACCCCTACTGTTTTACCTTGCAGCTCTTCACCCCTGTTTCCTTCCCGGTCCCAAATACCACGCCGTACTTCACTGTCTGCTTTCTGCAAGTTGTTAAACAACATCAATAACATCGCAATGGCATGTTCTCCTACAGCATCCCTATTCCCTTCAGGAGCATGGAACAGCCTAATTCCTTTTTGATCGATATATTCCATATCGATTTTGTCCAGTCCAGCCCCTGCACGCCCGATGAACTTAAGCTTGACGGCCTGTTCCAGCAAAGCCCTGTCCATGGGTGTCTTTGAGCGGATAATCAAGCCTTCATACCCCGCTATTCTCTCTTCGATTTCCTTTCTTGTTATTTTCGGACAGTAATCCACCTTAAAACCAGCCTTCTCCAGTAAGGGAGTGATGCTGGTATGCATTTCGTCTATTATCAGTATGTTCATTTATAACGTTGGTTCTCAAAATAGGCATTCATCTAAGCCCTCCTATTCCGGTTCATTAAAGGTTCAACAGCATCATGGCCACCAAGAAATATACTGCCAGACCCAAAAGGTCATTGGCCGTGGTGATAAAAGGCCCTGAAGCCATCGCTGGATTGATACCGAACTTATCCAAGACTATTGGTGTAACGGTCCCCATAAAAGAGGCAAGCAGGACCACGCTAAACAACGCAAAGCCTACCACAATTCCAAATTTCACCTCATTGCCATACACGAAGACTACAGTACCAAAAACGATCGCTCCCAGCACGATTCCGTTCAGGACGGCCACTAAAAGCACCTTGGCAAACCGTCTACCGATACTCTCGGCAAAAACCGATTTGGCAGCAAGGGACTGTACCACCAAAGAGGACGACTGTATCCCCACATTACCGCCCGTTGCGGTAATCAACGGAATAAAAGAGGCCAACTGAATGTATTTGCTCAGTCCGTCATTAAACACTCCAATGATCCTGGCCCCCATCAAACCACCAAAAATACCAATCATTAGCCAAGGCAAGCGAGCTTTGGAAAGTCGAAATACAGAATCGGACTCTTCCACATCATCCGAAATACCTGTCATGGCCTGCATATCCTCTTCTGCCTGCTCCCTGATCACATCCAACACATCATCGACGGTAATCCTTCCCACTAATTTATTTTTGGCATTCACCACAGGTAATGCCTCCAGGTCATACTTCCGCATGATTTCGGCAATTTCCTCCTCATCCATGTAAGTCGGAACAGCAATAATATCCTCTTCAAAGATATCTTTGATTTTCGTATTGGCAGAGCCCAAAATAATTTTTTTCAGCGCCACCCTTCCCAGAAGGTTTTCCTTATTGTCTACGACATAAATAGAGTATATCTTCTCCACATTCTCCGCTTGTCGGCGGATTTCATCGATGGTCTGTACCACCGTCCAGTTAAGGTTGGCTTTTATAAATTCTTTTGCCATCAGCGCACCGGCACTGCCTTCCTCGTACCGCAAAAGCTCCATGATATGGCCAGCCTTCTCTTTCTCTTGAAGATGGCTGATCACATCCTCTCGGTCTTTGACCACGAGCTGATGTAGGATATCCACGGCATCATCCGACTCTATCCTGTCCAACAGCCCCGCCAATTCGTCCGATTCCATAGCCTGGACAATCCTGAACTGCGGCTCTTCGTCCAACTCGATCAATACATCGGCGGCAAATTCACTTTCAAGTACCCGCAGCACATACAGTGCCTCTTCCATTTCCAGCTCGTCGAGCAATGAGGCCACATCGGCTTCATTGGCTCCATCGATAGATTGACGCAGCCCTTCTACATCTCCTTCTTCGATACTCGCTTTTAGGAATTCCAGGTATTCTCGCGAGAGTTCAAATTCTCTTATTCTTTCCAAGACATTTCCAGTTTATTGGTTAGTGAAATAAACGCTGGTACATCCAACTGCTCGGCTCTTTTGTCCAGAATGGGATCACTCTTCATTTCTTCAGTTAGCCCCATTGATTTCAGGGCATTCCTAAGTGTCTTTCTTCTAGTGCTGAAACCTTGCTTGACCACTCTAAAAAACAACTTTTCATTACAATCCAAGGTTATCGTTTCGTTACGCTTGAGCCTGATCACACCACTATTGACTTTAGGAGGCGGATCAAAAACAGTCGGTGGCACGGTAAACAAATATTCTATGTCATAATACGCCTGTAAAAGTACACTGAGAATACCGTAATCTTTATTTCCATGTGGAGAAGCGATTCGTTGGGCTACCTCTTTTTGGAGCATGCACACCACCTCTGTCACATTATTCCGTTGCTCCAGAACCTTAAAAAAAATCTGGGACGAAATATTATATGGAAAATTACCAGCTACTATATACTTACCATCAATAATCTTTCCAAAGTCGAATTTCAGGAAATCGGCATCGATAATTTTATCTCCTAACTGGGGGTATTTTTGGTGTAGGTAGGCAATGGATTCCTTGTCTATGTCCACCAAATACAGCTCCCAGTCTACTTGGAGCAGGAAGTCAGTCAACACCCCCATCCCAGGCCCGATCTCCAACACTTTTCTGACACCCCCATGACCAGTTACTGAACTTGCGATTTTTTCCGCTATCCCAAGGTCCTTAAGGAAGTGTTGCCCAAGGTGCTTTTTTGCTCTGACCTTCTCCATCTTTATTTGTCTGATAAAATTATACTAAATTGCCAATCAAAATTAAGACAATATATGCTAACTGCCATAACATTACTAGACTCTCCGGGAAATCTTCTTCACCAAAACGGAGTGGTATTTATATCAAATGAAAAAGACATCGAGCTTCTCCCTGTAGAAAACACCAGGTCGGCTTTCATCAGAACACAGCTGTTTGATAAAAACAAAACACAAGTACACCTTTCAAGCGAAACCAGCCAACTGATCTTCATAAAAACTAAAGATCACGAAAGCTCAAGTTATCAGCTAGAATTGGCCAGAAAAGCAGGTGCCTCCAGCTGGAAAGTGCTCAAAAACTGGGACATACCAAGGGTTTTTTACTTTGGAAAATCGGAAAAGTTACTTTTGGCTTTTTTAGAAGGCGCAGCTCTCGCCTCGTATAAATTCTCAAAGTACAAATCCTCTAAAAACAACTCCCCCTCTTCACTGGAAGTCTGTACGAACATTACAGATGAAAGCAATCTGGACGAATTGATCACTACTTGTCTGGCCACGTTTGTCGCCAGAGACTTGGTCAACGAACCGGTAATTTACTTAAACGCCATCCAGCTCAGCAAAGAAATCGAACAACTGGGTGAAAACTACGGTTTTGACACTGAAGTCTTGGACGAGAGTAAAATCACCTCCTTAAAAATGGCTGGTTTACTCGCCGTGAATGCAGGAAGTGAACTCCCGCCGACATTTACGATCATGCATTATAAACCCAGCACAGGAAAAAAATTCAAAAAACCTATCGTACTGGTAGGCAAAGGCGTGGTATACGACACCGGAGGGCTGAGCCTAAAGCCCACTCCAAACTCCATGGACTTCATGAAGGCTGACATGGCCGGTGCGGCAGCAGTCATCGGCACTCTCTGCGCGGTAGCCAAAATGGGGCTCCCGGTCGAAATAATTGGGCTTATCCCTGCTACAGACAATCGCCCCGGCCGCAATGCCATCACCCCTGGAGACGTCATTACCTATCCTAACGGCAAGAGCGTCGAAATCCTCAACACTGATGCGGAAGGCCGCTTGATCTTAGCGGATGCCTTGATATACGCCACCAAATACGACCCCAAGCTGGTCATTGACCTGGCCACTTTAACAGGGTCTGCCGCCGCAGCCCTTGGAAAAGAAGGTGCTGTAATGATGGGAAAAGCCTATGATGAAGAAAAAAGTTTTCTTAAAATTGCCGGTAAAGAAGTCTTTGAGCGTTTGGTCGAATTTCCGTTATGGGAAGAATACGGAGATCAATTGAAATCTACAGTGGCCGACATCTCCAATTTAGGAGGCCCCACTGCGGGAGCAATCACCGCCGGAAAATTCTTGGAGCATTTTACAGACTATAACTGGATACATATTGACATAGCAGGCCCCTCATTTAGCAAATCCGGAGAAGGCTACAAGCCCGCAGGAGGCTCTGGGTTTGGCGTCAGACTGATAACCCAGTTTTTAAAGAACATATCCAACTAGCCAGACATCTTAACACTGCCCCAGTTGGAGAATTAACCAACATCGATCGTGCTTGCCGAGTTTTGGAAATGTTTCAAGCAGTAGCAGCACACAAAAGCGACAAACATATTAGATGAAATGAACCAGAAAAAAAACAAACCCGTCATAGGAATCACCATCGGTGACATCAACGGAATCGGCGCAGAGGTAACGATGAAGGCACTGACCGACAACCGGATTTTGAAGCAAATCACCCCTGTCATCTACGCACACGGCAAAGCACTGACCTTCTACCGGAAGCACCTCAAAATTGAGGATTTTAACTTTATGCAAATCAGGTCCATTGACGAAATCCACCAAAAGAAGGTAAATGTCATCAATGTAACCGAAGAATGTCCTGAAATCATGCCGGGGACAGAAACGATCGAGGCCGGAAAAATGGCCTTGGCAGCACTTGACCACGCCATAGCGGATATCAAAAACCAAAAAATCGACGCCATCGTCACCGCTCCATTAAACAAAAACAATATCAATTCAGATACGTTGAGATTTGTGGGGCACACAGAATACCTCACGGCAGCTTTTGAAGCCAATGAAAGCATGATGTTTATGGTATCGGAAGACATGAGAGTAGGCCTGGTATCCGGGCATGTCCCCTTGGCTGAAGTAGTGAAAGAAGTAACTGTGAAAAAAATCCAGAAAAAGCTAAAAATAATGCTCCGTTCACTAAAGGATGATTTCGGTATACAAAAACCGCGTATCGCTGTATTGGGGCTCAACCCTCATGCGGGGGAAGATGGCCTGCTGGGCAATGAAGAAACAGAAATCATTCAGCCAGCCATACGGGAATTCAAAGACAAAGGACACCTGATCTTTGGCCCCTACCCATCAGACGGCTTCTTCGGCATGATGCACCAAAAGAAATTTGACGGTGTACTGGCCATGTACCATGACCAAGGCCTGGTACCCTTCAAGTCGTTGGCTTTTGACAGTGGCGTCAACTTCACAGCAGGACTCCCTATTATCAGGACTTCCCCAGATCATGGCACAGCCTACAACATTGCTGGCAAAAACGTCGCTGATGAAGGTTCCATGCGTGCAGCCATCTTTACAGCCTATGATATCCTTTGCCAAAAACACCCTTGGGAAGAAGAGTAAGAAAAATAAATCGTAAGCATATTTTATATTTAAGAAATAGTTCGCTAAATTTGCGGTCTTAAACAGGCAGGAGGAATGGCAAAATTCTGGAGAGCTTTTGACATTGACATCATCAAACTCAATGAAGGAACTCATGAGTTTCCCTTCGATATTGAGGATGAATTCTTTGAACATTTCAAAGACAACGACATTGTCAAAAAAGGAAACCTGAAGGCTACTATTCTTTTACGAAAGGAAGTCAACCTTCTAGAGGCAACATTTATCATAGATGGCACAGTGAAACTCACCTGTGACAGAAGTTTGGAGGAATTTGACCAAGCACTGTATACCGAGGAGAAGATCATCTACAAATACGGTTCCGAGGAGCAGGAGATCAATGAAGAAATCATCATGATCACCCGTGACACACCAAAGATAAATGTGGCCCAATTGATTTATGAATTTATAATACTTGCCTTGCCAGTCAAAAAAATCCATCCCGACTACAGGGATGAAGAAGAAATGGAAGGCGAGGGAAAGTTGGTATATTGGTCAGACGACATTAATGAAGAAGAGGAAGACGCCACTTCGGAACCCGATTCGGACGACCAGATAGATCCCAGATGGGAAGCATTGAAAAATATTAAGAAAAAAGATTAATCTAAAAACTGTATAGAGATGGCACATCCTAAACGCAAAATTTCGAAAACCAGAAGAGACAAGAGAAGAACGCATTACAAGCTAAGCGCCCCAAGCCTAGCCCAATGCCCTACTACCGGTGAATACCACTTGCCTCACAGAGCATATTGGCTTGACGGCAAACTTTACTACAAAGGTCAAGTGATCATTGAAAAAGAAGTTCTTGCCTAATCGGGCAACCGATGACGAAAGCGGACATTACCCACTGAGGTCAATGAAGATATTAAATCCATTTGGGAACATCCAAATGGATTTTTTTTTGTTTAACCCGGATTATGCGTTAGGAATCGTAGTGAGAGCTGAAATTGCAAGAAAATCAGTTAGTTTGGAGGCATTAGCGTAGCACCGCTACGGTTATGCCGAAAACTAAAGTGAAACAGCTGATTTTGAAGCAGTTTCAGGTCGCAACAGATAGGCTAATGCATATTCCGGGTTTAAGATCAAATAGACAACCCAAACCTACCGGGCTGTGGAGCCTCGTAACCATGAAAGGGGATCAAGCAGAAAAGTAGGGGCTGGAGCTAATAGAACGCTGATGGCGCAGATGATTATGATTTGCGCTGATTTTTTTCTTAAACTGGAAAAGCCAATTTGTATAACCAAAGGAAAGGGCGTCACATCCATAGCCACGGGCAACATCAAAAAAAATCTCATTGTTTTTGATACAATCATCTTCCTAGCGCTTTATTCGAACAATCAATTGGGAGAAGTAATTTTAAGAAAATGTATCCCCGGGGATATTGTGCTTGATCCACGAAAGGGAATGCTGCATCCAGCCGGATGAAACTCACCAAGCTTATTGGCAAAGGTAAAATCATCCACGGAAGCAACAAACAGCAGAAGGAAGTCAATTAACGTAAACCAGCTCATTTGTCACTTATGCCTCTACCGTGCCAAACCCACTCCCCTAGCGTCCAAGCCAATAGTATTTGCCCAAAATCTACCCTTTAAAAAGGGCAACTGTATTTTAATCGGTCAGAAAAAGCATTCTACTTTCAAAATTACTTGGTGGTAAGGCACATTTTAAATAATTTTGGAAGCCAAATTTATTTTGTGACTATTTCAATAATTGAGATTTCGCAAAATAGTACATAAGGAGCAAATGCCATCTTCCCTCCGATGCAATAAAGGTATTTGCCCAAAACAAAGAATAAATGGAAAAAACTAGAGCTGTCATTACCGGTGTCAATGGATGGGTTCCGGATTACGTATTGACGAACAAGGAACTTGAAACCATGGTGGAAACCAGTGATGAATGGATTACCACCCGCACCGGTATCAAAGAACGAAGAATTCTCAAGGGAGAAAACAAAGGCACATCGGATATTGGGGCCAATGCCATAAAAGGCCTACTCGAAAAGACCAATACCGACCCAGAAGATATTGACCTGATCATTTGTGCCACAGTAACCCCGGACATGCCGTTCCCGTCCTGTGCCAACATGATCGCCCACAAGGTCGGCGCCAAGAACAGCTACAGTTTTGATATATCTGCTGCATGTTCTGGTTTTATCTATGCATTGACCATCGGCAGCCAGTTTATCGAGACAGGCATGCATAAGAAGGTCATTGTAGTAGGGGCAGATAAAATGTCCTCTATCGTAAACTACGAGGACAGGACTACCTGCATCATTTTCGGTGATGGCGGTGGAGCGGTAATGCTAGAACCTACCACAGAAGAGGTGGGAGTCATGGACTCCTTACACCATTCTGATGGTTCGGGATCTCCTTACCTCCACATAAAGGCTGGCGGCAGCTTAAAACCTGCTTCAGAAGAAACCGTCAGGGCAAAAGAACATTATGCCTACCAAGAAGGGGCTACTGTTTTCAAGTTTGCAGTGACCAATATGGCAGAGGTCAGCGCCCAAATCATGGCCAAAAACAACCTAACAGGCGAGGATATATCCTGGCTGGTACCACACCAAGCCAATAAAAGGATCATCGATGCCACTGCCAACCGTATGAATGTGGGGCCAGAAAAAGTCATGATCAATATCGAAAAATATGGCAACACCACCGCAGGGACCATCCCCCTGTGTCTATCTGATTACGAATCACAACTTAAAAAAGGAGACAACATCATTCTTGCCGCTTTTGGCGGCGGGTTTACTTGGGGCTCCGTTTACCTCAAATGGGGATATGACCCCAAATAAATAAACTTAACAAACCAAAATCGTATGGCAAGTACTGCAGATTTCAAAAATGGTCTATGCATGGAGCTAAACAATGACATTTGGAGCATTGTGGAATTCCAGCATGTAAAACCCGGAAAAGGTGCCGCTTTTGTCAGAACCAAACTCAAAAGCCTCACCACTGGCAAAGTACTCGACAAAACCTTCAACGCAGGGGAAAAAATAACTACCGCAAGGGTAGAAAGAAGAGAACACCAGTTTTTGTATGCAGACGACCTCGGGCACCATTTTATGGACACTACCTCATTTGAGCAAATCCCTATTGAGAAAAAAATCATCCAGCGACCCGACCTAATGAAAGAAGGCCAGATTGTCGACATCCTCATTCATGACGAGACAGAAACACCACTAGGCGTGGAGCTACCTCCTTTTGTGGAGCTCATGATCACTTACACAGAACCTGGTATCAAAGGCGACACCGCTACCAACGCCCTAAAACCCGCGACTGTAGAAACCGGAGCCACCGTCATGGTGCCGCTATTCGTGGACCAAGACATCTTGATCAAGGTGGATACGCGTGACGGTTCCTATTCCGAAAGAGTAAAATAATTTCAAAAGCTATGTGATTTAGCTAAATTACATAGCTTTATGTTTTTATAAACCCATAAATTGCTTCTGGTATTGACCAGGACATTTGCTAAAACAGAATTTTATGAAAGCCAAAGAAATCCAAGAACTAATAGATTTTATTTCTAACTCGGGACTTGCCGAGGTAAAAATCGAAACGGACGAATTCAAACTGTCCATAAAGAAAAATGCAGAAGCACAGGCCGTAAAAACGGTAGAAGCCCCAGCTTCCGCCCCAGCACCAAGCCCTGCACCTGCACCATCAGAAGCTGCTGCTCCATCACCAGAAAAAGGGGGAGCAGCTACAGATTCCTCAAACTATCTGGAAATAAAATCTCCAATGATCGGAACCTTCTACACCACTCCTAACCCTGATTCTGACAACTTTGTCAATGTAGGAGACAGCGTAAAGACAGGACAAACCGTATGCATCATTGAAGCAATGAAGCTATTCAACGAAATTGAATCAGAAGTTTCAGGAAAGATCGTTAAAGTCCTGGTCGAAAATGCCACACCAGTAGAATATGACCAACCTCTCTTCTTGGTTGACCCAGCAGGATAAATTTATTTTTCCACCAATTTGTATCAATCGTGTTTAAGAAAATACTAATTGCCAATAGAGGAGAAATTGCCTTGAGAATCTTCCGTACCTGTAAAGAAATGGGGATCAAAACAGTGGCAGTTTACTCCACCGCAGACAAAGACAGCCTTCATGTTAGATTCGCAGACGAAGCGGTATGCATCGGAGCTGCTCCCAGCCGTGAATCTTACTTGAATATACCTAGGATCATCGCAGCAGCAGAAATCACCAATGCTGACGCCATCCACCCAGGATATGGTTTTCTGTCTGAAAATGCCGAGTTCTCAAAAATCTGTGAAGAATACAATATCAAATTCATTGGTGCAAGTTCTGAAATGATCGACAAAATGGGTGACAAGGCCACCGCAAAAGCCACGATGAAGGCTGCTGGTGTCCCTACCATTCCCGGATCCGAAGGACTTCTTGACTCCATAGAGGAAGGTATCGAAATCGCCAATGAAATGGGCTACCCCGTTATCCTAAAAGCAACCGCAGGTGGCGGGGGCCGAGGCATGCGGATCGTCCGCGAAGAAAGCGAATTCAAAAAAGCCTGGGACGATGCCAGACAGGAATCAGGTGCTGCCTTTGGGAATGATGGTCTTTACCTTGAAAAATTCGTGGAAGAGCCTCGCCATATCGAAATCCAAGTCGTGGGTGACAGCACGGGCAAAGCCTGCCATCTTTCCGAAAGAGACTGCTCCATCCAAAGAAGGCACCAAAAACTCGTAGAGGAAACCCCCTCGCCTTTTATCACCGACGAGTTGAGGGACGCAATGGGAAAAGCCGCTATCAAAGGTGCCGAAGCCATCGGTTATGAAGGCGCAGGAACCATCGAATTTCTCGTGGACAAGCACCGTAATTTCTACTTCATGGAGATGAACACCAGGATCCAGGTAGAACATCCCATTACCGAAGAAGTGACGGATTATGACCTGATCAAAGAACAAATAAAAGTAGCAGCTGGCATTCCTATCTCCGGCCAAAACTACTATCCAAAACTATACGCCATGGAGTGCAGGATCAATGCAGAAGACCCCTCCAACGGCTTCCGACCTAGCCCGGGAAAAATCAACAACCTTCACCTTCCCGGAGGACGTGGCGTGAGAGTGGACAGCCATGTATATGCTGGTTATGTCATTCCGCCAAACTATGATTCGATGATCGCCAAACTGATTGTCAGCGGACAATCAAGGGAAGAAGTAATCGTAAGAATGAAACGTTCGCTGGAGGAATTTGTGATTGATGGCATCAAGACCACCATTCCATTCCATATAGCCCTTCTAGAAGACGAACAGTTTAAAGCGGGTAACTTCACCACGAAGTTCCTGGAAACTTTTGACTTCTCTGTCATCAAAGGATAAGCGAATACTTATTTGATTTGACAACATCATATAACCGGCTGTCAGGTTCGGGACTTCCCTAACGAAACAGCCGGTTTTTTCACCTTATTTTTTATTGAAAATCCATGAAAAAACTACTAGCCCTTCTTGCTATTACAACCCTTTCCTTTTCAGTTTTTGCCCAGCAAAAAATTGAATGGGAGCAAGACCTGAAATTAGGTAAAGAATATTTCCAAGGCGAAGCTCCCACTACTCCCAAAACAGGAATCCAAGAGTATTACCTGTCCGCCAATATGGATTTTTCATACGCAATGGGCACTTATGAGTTCTTATTTAAGAAGAACTTCAACAAATACGTCAATGTATCCATTTCCCCGCATCATTCATGGATGCAAGACGGTGAATATACAGACCAGCTATTAGCTTACGCCCAATTACAGTTTGATCTATTGGAACTTTACGCCAGAAAATTCAGAAAGTCACTTTACGAGAACAAGAAGGCCTTTTCAGATTCAAACTTTGCCAACGAGCTTTACGCCCAAATAGGAAATGACTATTCACTTCACCTATCCAAGCTAAAGTCCGATTTGGTGGCCAATCCTCAAAATATCAGCCAGCACCAATTGGCAATAGACACAGCCATCATCGAACTCGACCAATTCTGCAAGGATTGTAAACCCAAGAAAAAGAAGTAGTAGAGCAGTACTCACTCTACCTATTCCTCACATGCTACTTCCATCTTGGCTCCTACATAAACAGAATAGAAAGCATATCTCTTTAGGATCACTTCATAGTATTCCCAATCATCACCACTGGCCACTTCTGCCACGCCTGTATGTGTATCAAACATAGAAGGATCAGTCTCCCCGGTAGGCTCACTATTATAGCCCTGCACCTTCACATTCTCTGTTTCTGGGCCAAAGTACCACGTAGGCTCATCGATTCTTATCATCAATTTCACAAATTCACCATTAGCAGCTCCTTCGGGCTTCTCTTCTTCCAATAGCTCTTTGATCTTGACAGCTCCAATATGCACATGGTCCTCGCCCTCATGCTCCAGCTCCAAGTAAAGCCATCTCACCTCTGTGCCGGGAGCATCCTCTGGATCATATGATTTAAGCTCAAAGTACTTGACCATTTCCTCGTGGTCCACTCCCATAGCCCAAGATTCCTTATCAATAAAACACTTGGCCTCTTCTGGCATTTCCTCCTCCTCTGTTCCTTCTGGATTATCCGGTTCCGTATCCGCATCACTGCAAGCCATCAAGCTACCAGCTAGAAACCCCATCAATAACAGACTCGAAATCCTAGATTTAAAAACACTACTCATGATCATTTTGGTTTAGTTATAAAATACTATAAATGTAATAAAACACATATTTATAACTCTAAATTACATTTTTTATTATTTAAACAACAATTAATAAGTAAAAAAAACTCCTCCTATAAATAGATCGGCCTTATAAGCACCGTCGTAAGTAATGAAGCAAAAAACCATCCACCCAGCAAACTTCCTCATTATAAACACCTTGCAAAACCCTATCTGCCAAGCACAAAAAATTAAGCTCACTTCACCAATTCGCACTGTTAACCACCTTATTGATCAATAGTTATTTTTGCCACCGAGCCCTAATTTCACCAAATTCCACTTCGACATTTGCCATAACTCTGTTATATTCAACTATCTTTAGACAAGTTCACTACCCTTAATCATAATGGCCTATGCAAACTATACTTGGATCAGGAGGAGTTATTGCAAATGAATTGGCCAGGGAATTGAGAACTTACACCAATCACCTACGACTAGTCAGTCGTCAACCCCAAAAGATAAATAATGACGATGAAACTTTCTCGGCAGACCTCACCCACCTTGATCAGGTCAAAGCAGCTGTAAAGGGCAGCACTATCGTCTACCTGACTGCTGGGCTAAAATACAAGACCCATATCTGGGAAGCCACTTGGCCCAAAATCATCTCCAATGTAATCGATGCATGCATCCAGCATGAATGCAAACTGGTATTTTTTGACAATGTGTACATGTACGACCCCAACTATATTGGTTGTATGAAAGAAGACACTCCTGTGCGACCAGTCAGCAGAAAAGGCACCGTCAGGGCCAAAATTGCAGATATGATACTGGACAGCATGGCCAAAAGAGACCTTAATGCCATTATTGCCAGATCTGCAGACTTCTATGGACCTCATATAACATTAAAAAGCATCCTTACCGAACTGGCTTTTAAACCAATGGTCAAATCGGGGACAGCAAAATGGATCGGTGACGCCCATCAGCCTCATGCATTCACCTTCACTCCCGATGCAGGAAAAGCCTTGGCCCTGCTGGGCAATACTGAAGATGCGTACAACCAAATATGGCATTTGCCCACCGCTTCCAATCCACCAACGGGAAAAGAATGGATTCACCTTATCGCCAAAGAAATGGGTAAATCTCCCAACTATCAAGTACTGGCTCCTTGGTTTTTCTCTGTTTCCGGATGGTTTGTACCATTCATGAAAGAACTAAAAGAAATGCTTTACCAATATGAAAGACCATATGTATTTGACAGCTCAAAGTTCCAGGAGAACTTTTTCTTTAAACCTACCAAATACCGTGACGGGATCAGGAAAATTGTTCACGAAGAGTTTCCAACCATAGAAAACAAAAAGGATGATAAGCTCTATTGACCAACAGCGCTTATCATCCTTTCTTTCGGGCCATCCCCTGCTCCATGGCCAATAGAGCCTTAGCAAAAAGTTATTTACCCTCAATATCGGCTACCAAGTCTTCGTACCATGCTTCGCCATATTTTCTGATCAGCGCATCTTTTACAAATTTGTAGATCGGCACATTTAGTTCTTTCCCCAGCCCACATGCGGGACTGCAGATATCCCATCGGTCATAATTCAAGGCATCGTATTCGTCATACTTGGTCACCCTTACCGGATAGAGGTGACAGCTGAGCGGTTTCTTATAGTCAATATCACCTTGGATATGCGCCTCTTCAATACCACACTTTAGGGTTCCATTTCCATCTCTAAGCGCATAAGCACATTCCCGGTTACCAATGGTGGGGGTTCCTTTCTCTCCCTCTTGGTCAATCACCCAAGTGCCTTGCTCCTCAATGGCCTTGATTCCCTCTTTTGTAAGATATTTCTTTATTTTGGGATAGAGTTCTTCCAAAACGGCCGTCTCGTCATCTTCAAGTGGCGCACCAGCATCTCCTTCTACACAACAAGCCCCTTTGCATTTTTCAAGATTGCAAACAAAGAAATGTTCCTTAAGGTCATCGCTAAGCACCGCATTACCTACTAATATCATAAATTGTCTCTTTTCCTGTGCAAAGTTAAAAAAAGTCAACTGCATATTGCCTCATTTGGAAAAAGCTTTCGGCAAGGAGTGAACAACATTTATGTTTATTCGTTAAAAATCAGCGGAAATTAACTTATTTTGCAAAGTGCAAGCCAACTTGTCGCTCCAATCCCTGCGATTGGTGAGGAAAGTCCGGGCAACATAGAGCGCCATACTTCCTAACGGGAAGGGGTCCAGCGGGAGACGGCTGGATTACAGCCAGTGCAACAGAAAACAAACCGTCCACCGTAGGTGGATAAGGGTGAAAAGGTGGAGTAAGAGCCCACCGGGCATCGGGTGACCGATGTCGCATGGCAAACCTTATGGGTTGAAAGATCAAATAGGCTCCGGTCCAAGAGCTGCTCGTTCAATTCCTGCCTAGGCGGGAAAACCGGAGTGGGTAGATCGATAGATCCTGTCCGCGAGGACAGGACCAGATAAATGACAAGTACCCGCCACGGCGGGGACAGAACCCGGCTTATAGGCTTGCACATTTATTACTAAACAATAAAAATTACTTATGCCGAAAATCCTGATTATCGATGACGAAAAAGTCATCAGGTCTACGCTAAAAGAAATTTTGGAATATGAAAATTATGAAATCCACGAGGCGCAGGACGGCGTAGAAGGACTAAAAAAAATCGAAAGCCAAGATTACGACTTGGTTTTATGTGACATCAAAATGCCAAAAATGGATGGATTGGAAGTACTGGACAAAGTCTATCAATCCGACAAACAGCCACAATTCATCATGATATCGGCGCACGGCTCTATCGAATCTGCGGTAGAAGCCACCAAAAAAGGTGCCTTTGATTTTATCCCCAAACCACCTGATCTCAATAGGCTTTTACTTACGGTCAGAAATGCATTGGAGAAGAAAGACCTGGTCACCGAAACCAAGGTCCTTAAGAAGAAACTTTCCAAAAAACTGGATATGGTGGGAGAATCCGCTGCTATTCAACAAGTAAAGGAGACCATCGAAAAAGTCGCCCCGACAGACGCACGGGTACTGATTACGGGCCCCAACGGAACAGGAAAAGAGCTGGTCGCACACTGGCTGCACCAAAAAAGCAATCGCAACAAATCACCATTTATTGCGGTGAACTGCGCAGCTATTCCTACCGAACTCATCGAAAGCGAACTCTTTGGACACGAAAAAGGTGCTTTCACTTCTGCTAACAAACAACGGCAGGGTAAATTTGAACAAGCCAATGGCGGAACCATTTTTCTGGATGAAATCGGGGACATGAGCCTCTCTGCACAGGCCAAAGTATTACGCGCCCTGCAAGAGCATAAAATCACCCGCGTGGGCGGAGACAAAGACATCAAAATTGACGTCCGGATCTTGGCTGCCACCAATAAAGACCTCAAAAAGGAAATCGAAGAGAGCAACTTTAGAGAGGACCTTTATCACCGTCTAAGCGTGATCCTAATTCAGGTACCTGCACTGAAAGAAAGAAAAGAAGACATCCCCTTACTTGTCGTACGGTTCTTGGAAGACATTGCGAAGGAGTATGGAACATCCAAAAAAGACATCGACGACCAAGCCCTGAAAAAACTACAAGAATACCCTTGGACAGGCAATATCAGGGAACTACGAAATGTGGTGGAGAGGCTGGTCATCCTCGGAGGAAACAGTATTTCACTGGAAGACATAAAAAAATACGCTGACTATTAAATCAGCGTATTTTTTTATCCTTTCACTTCTTGGTTATCCATTGCTTTGGCGTAAGCAGGGCAAGGCTTGCTTGACGCGCATGCTCCCAGTGCCAATAGGCCGGAAGCAAGAATAATAGCTACTAGTCTTCTCATGCTAATCTCATTTTTTATCCAAACCAAATATGTCTATTTATAAAAGGAATACAAAATTAATTGACCATTAAATTACAGCCTCTAACCTCACTATTATCGAACCTACCAAGAATCTCCAGCATTCCTTTATCATCAAACCGTCCCAAATCCTGCGTCTCTATAAATGCACAGGAATGGAAATTGGCCAAATCAACAACATTTACCCCGCCCTGGTTTCTTGGACTCCATGACAAAGGATCATTCACATCCCTAAGCATGACACGCATACTGGAAGGAAGCTGGTATTTGCCCTCTCCTAATGAATATGCCTGAGACATCAATTCCGTCATGCCGTACTCTGAGTGAACCCTGGGCTGTTTAAACGCCTGTGTAAGTACCGCATGCACCTCCTCACGGATCATTTCCTTTCTGCGTCCTTTCATGCCCCCAGTCTCCATCACAATTAAATCGTCCATCACGGGAAAATCCTCCCCAAACTGCTCTGCTAAGTCTAGCAAGGCGAACGTTACGCCCAACAACAACACGCTTTTCCCATCCTTCAATTGCCTCAGGTGATAGAGACGATCGATCAGCACATCATAATTGTACAAATAGAAGCCAGATTGGTCAGAACCTGATTGCTTGATAAAATGGTCAGCCATGGCCACCAGAGAGCTACCCTTCCGCTCAAGGTATGCTGGCAAAAGTGCCAGCACATGAAAACCCCCAAGTGGACCATAAACTTGCTCAAAAACCCTCTCAGAATGCCTTAGATAATATTCCTCAGACCAAATAAAATGCCTGCTAGTAACCTGACCAGTAGTACCGCTACTGGAATAAAACGACTCAAATCCATCCTCTGGTCCACTCACCACCTTATGTGATTTAAAAAAACGGATCGGCAAGAAGGGGATCTCATCCATGGCTTTCACTTCAACAGGATTGATGCCACGAGCATCCAAATACGCTTTATAGATCGTATTTTCTTTCGCTTGGAAATGAAACAGCTCCATCGCCAATGATCCGAAATCACCAGGCCCCATACGCTGCACCTGTTCAGAAAAACTTTTGAAATAATTCATCGTTTTATTATCTATAATGCACAAATTTAAGCAAATTTAAGATTGACTCTATATAATCAACTATTACTGGCCATATGAAAGCAAAAAGCTATGTATATATATTGGTTTTGATTTTTTCTGCGGGTGCCTGCGTGTCTCCACCTGACAATTTCCCCTCCGTTCCAGATATCAGTTATGCTGGATTGACCTATCAAGAACTTGACGGAGGTTCGGACTCTTTGAAGATCGCCATTAACTTCCGGGATGCGGAAGGGGATCTTGGACTTGACCCTAGAGAAGACAACCCTCCCTACAATCCCCTCTTTTTCCTCACTGACGATAATGGAGACTATATCACTTATTCCAACCGGCCCGCTGATGCCCCTGAATATAATCGAAGAGATTGGGCGGTAGAACCAACCATTAACAACGAAACCATCGAAGACACCCTCTGGGTAGAGCATAACCCGGACTACTACAATATCTTTGTGCGATTTTTCATTAAAAGAAACGGTACTTTTAACGAATTCAAATGGACTGACGCTCCATACTACACCACCTTTGACGGGCGCTTTCCGCTGATCCTTAATGACAACAACCAGAGGGCGGTAGAGGGTACCATTGAATATGCCATGCTTTCATTGGGTTGGCGGTCGATCTTTCGAAACGACACGGTTCGGCTGGACCTTCAGATCCAAGACCGCGCCCTAAACAAAAGCAATGTAGTTTCCACGCCGGAATTCACCCTTAATCAAATTCAGCAGTAATAAACCAAAACGGCTTAAATCAGCAATTGATTTAAGCCGTTTTGGTTTACGCTCTATTCCAAGGGCGTAACATTCTATTATTGATAATCTCTCCTATTACCACATTGGATAGCTTACCGGGTCCACTTCGTGCATGATACGATAGGCTTTTTCCACCACATCATCCACGCTAGGTTTGGAGAAGTAATCCCCATCCGAGGAATAAGCAGGGCGGTGCGGGTGGGCAGAAAGAGTCACTGGTTCAGAATCCAACTGATAATATGCCTTCTGCTGCTCCAGCACCTGCTGCATCATGTACGCAGAGGCGCCTCCAGGCACATCCTCATCGGCAAATATGACACGATTGGTCTTCTTAACAGAATCCACAATCACATGCCCCACATCAAATGGCAACAAGGTCTGCACGTCGATCACCTCTACAGCAACACCATATTCATCCAATTGTTCAGCGGCATCCATTACAATCTTGCACATAGCTCCATAAGTAACCACGGTGATATCTGTTCCTTCACGCAGGATCTCAGGCCTTCCCAAAGGCACAGTAAACTCGCCCACATTGGAAGGCATCTTTTCCTTTTGGCGATAAGCATTGAGGCACTCAATCACCAGCGCAGGCTCATCACTTCTCAAAAGCGTATTGTACATCCCCGCTGCTTGCGTCATGTTCCTTGGCACACACACCAACAATCCGCGCAGACTGCCCAAAATAGCGCTCATCGGCGAACCTGAATGCCACACACCCTCAAGCCTATGTCCCCTCGTCCTCACGATCATAGGAGCCTTCTGGCCTCCTTTGGTACGATAATGTAGACAAGCCAAATCATCTGTCAGGCTCATTAGGGCATAATATATATAATCCAGGTACTGGATTTCAGCAATTGGACGCAAGCCACGGAGAGCTGTGCCTATCCCCTGCCCAATGATCGTCATTTCACGGATCCCGGTATCCGTAACGCGCAACTCACCGTACTTCTCCTGAAGTCCTGCAAAAGCTTGGTTCACATCCCCGATCTTCCCTACATCCTCACCAAAAGCAAACACTCGTGGATCATTACTGAGCATTTTGTCGAAGCACGCTTGCAAGACCTCCCGGCCGTCCACCACGGGAGACCTATCAGTATAGACAGGAGCAACTGCCTCTACCCGTAGGTGGCTCTCGTCTGATTCACTGTATAGGTGACTATGGTAGCGGTCATAATTAAGCTTTCCCTGCTCTTCGTACCACTCCTTCAAACCAGCTCTGGCCTCTTCTTGATCAAACCGCATCAAAAACAAGGCCTTCCGCACCGCACTAAAAACATCCTTTCGGATCGGATTGAGCGTCTTGGACAGGTCTTCTGCCATTTGGTTCAGCGTGGACGACTGACTACTTCCTCCAGCTGCTGATTTGATCAGCTCTACAGCAAACTTAAGCTCTGACTTGATGCCTTCAGAAAATGATTTCCAAGCTTTCCCTTTTTCCTCGCGTACAATACGAACCGCTTCTTTATCTATTTCATCCAACTCCTCCTCGGTAGCAATCCCATTCTCCAAAATATAAGACCTGAACATCAGGTTACAATCATGGTCTGCTTCCCACTGCAATCTTTCTTTGGATTTGTATCTTTCGTGTGAGCCAGAGGTCGAATGCCCTTGCGGCTGTGTCATTTCGATCACATGAACCAGCGAAGGCACAGAATGTTCCCTGGCCAGTTCTTCGGATTTTTTATAGGCAGCATGAAGGGATTCATAATCCCATCCTTTGGCAACAATTATCTCCACCCCAGGCTTTCCTTCTTCCCGCTGATACCCAGCCAAAGCTTCCGAAATACTGCCTTTGGTAGTCTGAAACTCATTGGGCACCGAAATTCCATATTCATCATCCCAAACCGAAATGATTACCGGAATCTGCAAAACACCTGCTGCATTGACCGCCTCCAAAAACATTCCCTCCGCACAGGAAGCATTTCCGATGGTTCCCCAAGCAATTTCCTTCCCGAGTCCTTCGAACTGCTTCAGCTTCTGGAGTTTTTCATTTTCTTTGAACAATTTAGACGCATAGCCCAGACCAATCAATCGGGGAACCTGCCCAGCAGTAGGTGAAATATCACCACCTGAGTTTTTGGTATTTCTGATGTCTTTCCAAGTCCCGTCATCATCCAATGAACGTGTAGCAAAGTGACCGTTCATTAGCCTGCCCCCTGAGGCTGGTTCTTCTTTTACATCAGTATGCGCATACAGCTGAGCAAAATATTCCTGCAGCCGCAACTCCTCAATGGCCAACATAAATGTCTGGTCCCGGTAATAGCCAGAGCGCCAATCTCCCTTCTTAAAATACCTTGCCATCACCACCTGTGCCAACTCCTTGCCGTCACCGAAAATCCCAAATTTAGCTTTGCCCATAAAGACTTCCTTCCTCCCCATCAGGGAGGCTTGCCGACTTTGCTGAACTATCTTGTAATCAAATAAAATTTGATCTTTGTCTAAATCGAGATCAACCTTATGTGTAGGTAACGTTTCCACTTCTATCATATTTATATATTAATAGCTATTTTGGGTTTTTCAAGGTACTTCAAAAATACTGATTTTTAAGTTCTATGCAAATATTCCCGTCAAGTAATAACCTTAATTCCCGATAAAAAATTCCAAAAACAACACAAATTATCAAGTTTATTGAAATAATATTCCGACATTACCAAAATGATAGCAAAAATACATTATTTTAAAATTTTACTAAATTGAATTAAAGTAAGGTCATTTTTTAAAATATCTTATGCAAAATAAAAAACATCCAAAAAGAATTGTTTTAAAACTAAATATAAAACAAACACAATAAACAGAATTAAATTCTAAAAATAGACAAACTTCTTACCCTAGTCAAAATAATCAATAAGTATCTAACAACCAATCACCTCACAGTTAGTATATTTGCACTGTAAGTCGTACTTCCAACCAACAACAGTTATGATCATAGGGATACCTAAAGAGATTAAAAACAACGAAAACAGAGTCGCCCTTACACCCGCAGGCGCTCAAGAATTGGTCAAACGAGGCCACACTGTATATGTACAACATACAGCCGGTGACGGGAGTGGTTTCCCTGACCATCTTTACGAAGAGGCTGGAGCAAAAATCCTCCCCACCATCGAGGAAACATACCGGATAGCAGAAATGATCATGAAGGTCAAAGAACCTATTGAACCTGAGTATGACCTAGTCCGTGAAGACCAGCTTCTGTTTACTTATTTCCACTTTGCTTCCCACGAACCGTTGACCAATGCGATGATCAAAAGTAAGTCAGTTTGCCTAGCTTACGAAACAGTGGAAAAGCCAGGAGGAGGTCTCCCTCTCCTTGTCCCTATGTCAGAAGTAGCTGGTAGAATGGCCACACAAAAAGGTGCAAATTACCTAGAGAAGCCATTGGGCGGAAAAGGCATCCTGATGGGAGGCGTACCCGGAACATTACCTGCCAAAGTCCTGATTTTAGGCGGAGGCATAGTCGGCACACAAGCCGCTTGGATGGCTGCCGGCATGAAGGCCGATGTCACCATTCTGGATGTCTCGCTACCACGGATGAGGTACTTGTCCGACGTGATGCCGGCAAATGTAAAAACCAGGATGTCCAATGAATACAACATCAGGGAACTGATCAAAACAGCCGACCTGATTATTGGTGCGGTACTTATCCCGGGAGCCAAGGCACCACATCTTATCACGAGGGACATGCTGAAGGAAATGCAGCCTGGCACAGTATTGGTAGATGTGGCTGTAGATCAGGGAGGATGCATCGAAACCTGCAAACCTACGACACACCAAGACCCGACATTCACCATCGATGGCGTCTTGCATTACTGCGTGGCCAATATGCCTGGAGCGGTTCCCTACACCTCCACCATAGGCCTGACCAACGCCACACTTCCTTATGCCATACAATTGGCCGATAAGGGGTGGAAAAAAGCCTCTAAAGAAAACGTAGAGTTGGCAACAGGACTGAATGTGATAAAAGGAGACGTGGTCTATAAGGCCGTAGCCGATGCATTTGACCTACCTTTCACAGCAGTAGAAAAACACTTAGTAAACTAAAAATCAATCCCTTAAAAAGGATATTTCCCAAATATAAATAAAAAGACTGCCTTAGAAAGCAGTCTTTTTTATTGTTTGATACCAACCACAGCCCCTGTCACATTTAGAATCAAGCAGAAAACCAAGGGCATTCTACTCAATGAGGAAATCCGGGGAGAGGTAAAGCACAAGGTATGGTGTACAAGTATTTGGTAGCTGGTAATTGGTATGTAAGGGAAATCAATTTCCAAACTCCTCCACTTTTCTTTTCTTTAAAAACTGTATCGTCTTACTGATATCGGTCGACAGCACTCGATCTTGGGAATTAAAACTCACCCATTCCCTATAACAACCAACTAAGTCCTCCACAATAGCAGAACTTTTCGCTGGACGCCTAAACCCCAATGCTTGCGCAGCTGTCAAGAGCTCTATGGCAAGAATTTTTTCCAAGTTATCCAAAACACGCATGCACTTGGTAGCTCCATTGGCTCCCATACTGACATGGTCTTCCTGTCCGTTTGAGGAAACAATCGAATCCACCGATGCGGGCGTACAAAGCTGCTTGTTTTCACTTACCACTGACGCCGCAGTATACTGCGGGATCATCAGCCCGGAATGAAGACCGGGATCATCCACCAAGAACAACGGAAGGCCACGCTGACCGGAAAGCAACTGATAAGTCCTACGTTCCGAAATACTGCCAATTTCCGCCATCGCAATGGCAAGATAATCAAACCCCAATGCCAATGGCTGGCCATGAAAGTTACCGCCGGACAAAATCTCATCTTCGTCAGGAAAGATATTGGGATTATCGGTCACAGAATCCGCCTCACGCTCAAACGTCTTCTTCACAAAAGCCAAAGTATCTTTAGAAGCCCCATGCACCTGCGGAATACACCTGAAAGAATAAGGATCCTGCACTTGCTTTTCTTTCGACAACGCAATTTCACTTCCTTCAAGATAGCGCCGCATGGCCGCAGCCGTACTTAACTGTCCCTCATGCCCCCTCACTTGGTGAATGAGGGCATTAAAAGGCTGCAAATTCCCATTAAAACCATCTACCGAAATGGAAGCTATCAGGTCAGCCCACCTGAACAACGCTTCTGCCCTATGGGTAATATGTACCCCATAACTAAGCATGAACTGGGTACCATTGATAAGAGAAAGGCCTTCCTTTGACCGCAACGTAACAGGCTGCCAGCCAAACTTCTCCAACACCTGCGCACTCGGCAAAATCTGGCCTTCAAAATAAACCTCGCCCATTCCAATCAATGGCAAACTCAAGTGGGATAGCGGCGACAAATCCCCAGAAGCTCCCAAAGACCCCTGATTATAGACCACTGGAAGCACATCATGGTTATAAAAATCCACTAAACGCTGGACTGTTTCCAGCTGTACACCTGAATGACCACGAGAAAGGGACTCGATCTTGGTCAGCAACATCAGCCGCACCAGCTCCTTGGGCACCTTCTCACCGACCCCGCAGGCATGAGACTGCAATAGGTTATATTGGAGCTGCAGGATCTCCTTCCGATCAATCCTCACTTGCTGCAAATAACCAAATCCGGTATTGATCCCGTAAAACAACGCCGTCTCATCTTGGGAAATCTTATCATCCAGGTATTCCCTGCATCGCCGTATCCTTTCTATGGCCGCTGGCGACATTACCAAAAGCTCACCACTGGCTACCGCGTGGTGAATCCGCTCTAAAGTAACGGGCATTTCACCAACTTTATACTCTCCTCGCTTTACTACAACATCCATCATAATAGGTCGATCTATAATCCGTAGAAATAAATGGGGCAATACCCTGACAGCAACAAAGGTCAGGGAAATGGCTTTTAAACTATTAGTAAAGAGATGTCAGCCTGAGCGGAGTCGAAGGCTAAACGTTGGACCAAGACTCCGCTCGGTCTGACTCTTTTTGCCAGAATTAAATAACTTCATGGGGTTAAAAGCGATTCCCTGCAACAAAGGTCAAGATTATAACTAATAATAAAAAATAGTATTATATTCACTATTTGATAACTAAAAGTAATCAATCATGGAATTGAGACAGTTAAAATATTTTTTGGTACTGGCAGAAGAGCTGCATTTTCGCAAAGCAGCCGAACGACTTCATATCGTCCAGCCAGCTCTTTCGAAGCAACTCAAACTACTGGAAGAAGAGCTGGGAATCACCCTGCTCAAAAGGGACAAAAGAAACGTACAGCTCACGACTGCGGGCCAATACTTCAAGAAAGAAACAAAAGCCATTATCGACCAACTGGAACTGATAAAAAGCCATACTAGGCTTGTTCAAGAGGGCGAAAAGGGCGAAATCAGGATTGGCTACGTTGGCTCCTGCATCCATACGTTTTTACCCGACGTACTCACCGAAATGCACAAATCCCACCCACATATCCAAACCTATCTCAACGAAATGACCAGTCGCACTCAACTAGAAGCCATCAAAAACGGGGACTTAGACATTGCATTTCTCAGAAACCCTTATCCTCATCCCCAATACGGCAGTCAGCTGGTTTTTTGCGAACCCTTTTCGTTGGTCCTTCCCAAAAATCACCCGATCAACCAGGAAAACTTTAGCGGCTTACACCAATTCAGGGACGAAGAATTCATCCTTCCCACTAAAGCAGACGGAGAATTATACTACCGCCTCCAGCTGAGTATTTGCGAAGACAGTGGCTTTACGCCACACATTGCCCATGAGACCGTCCACGGACACACTGTATTGAACTTGGTAGGCCATGGTTTGGGCATTACTTTTCTCCCTGTTTCTTTTGAGAAGGTCACTAGTGCCGGCGTCAACTTCATCCACCTAGCCGACATCCCCCAAAAAGCAGAAATCACTGCCCTCTGGAACAAAGAAAATCCAAACCCAAGCCTTCAAAAACTCTTGAAATTTTTACCCACAGGAAATTGACCTCCACTATAAAACAATTGATTAATTTTCACAACCCTATTTAAATAACAAATTATTTTCGTTAAATTACTTTTCCAATTGACAAATACTTAATAAATAAATAAAACGAAAGAAAAAGTTTTTACACATTCCGGTTTTACGGTTTAAAAAACATTAACCATTTATTACAAATGATCATTAAAAAACTCAAACTGGCCGCACTGGCATTTTGCCTCATAGGCACAGCACACGCCCAACAATCTGCTGCGCAATTATCTATCATCCCAAAGCCATCGGAGACAATTGTTACAAACGGGCATTTCGATCTAAATGAAGAAGTAGTCATCCTTGCGGAAAGCGGTCAATCCAGGAAATCAGCTACTGTTTTCAATAACTTCCTACATCAGCTTTACGGCATCCGCCTCCCTATTGCCACCTTTGACCATGGCACCCCCTCCATAAAACTTTCCATCTCTAGTAACGAAGAAACAACTGAAGCTTACCAAGTAGAAGTAACAGAAGAGGGAATTGACATTTCAGGGTCTGAAAAAGGGATCTTTTACGGCCTCCAGACCACCTTACAGCTTATCTCTACCAACAATGGTAATCTCTCCATACCCACCGTCTCTATCAAGGACGAGCCGGAATTTGCTTACAGAGGCATCATGCTGGACGTAGGCCGTCATTTCTTTGAAGTAGCGGAAATCAAAAAAATGATCGACCTAATGGCCTATTTTAAATTCAACAAAATGCACTGGCACCTTACCGAAGACCAAGGCTGGAGACTCGAAATCAAAAAATACCCAAAACTGACCGAGGTCGGCGCTTGGAGAGACTCCACCATCATAGGTCAATACTGGGACTTTGACCCATTTGTTTACGACGGTGTCAAGCACGGTGGGTTTTACACCCAAGAAGAGGCGCGTGAAATCGTACAATACGCAGCAGATCGTATGATTACGGTCATTCCAGAAATCGAATTGCCCGGACACAGCTCTGCCGCACTTGCCGCTCACCCTGAATTTGGCAGTTTCAAAATGGACGGATACGAGCCAAAAGACGGAAAACCACTAACGGGATCTGTCATGGCCATGAACGAAAAAGGCGAGCCCTATGACAATGATCTCAACACAACCGTCCCCGGGTTTTGGGGAGTACAACCTAATATTTACGGAGTAAAGGAGGAGACCTTCCAGTTTCTCGAAGATGTCCTCACCGAGGTCATGGACATCTTCCCAAGTGAATACATCCATATAGGTGGTGACGAAGCCCCCAAAGACCACTGGAAAACTTCCGCCATCTCTCAAGACGTCATCAAAAAAGAAGGGCTGGAAGACGAACACGAGCTACAGAGCCACTTTATCACGAGAATTGAAAAATTCCTCAACCAGAACAACAGAAAGCTGATCGGCTGGGATGAAATCCTGGAAGGTGGATTAGCTCCCAATGCGACTGTAATGAGCTGGAGAGGCGAAAAAGGCGGCATTGCCGCAGCCCAGATGAACCATGATGTCATCATGACTCCAAACAGCCACATGTATTTTGACCACTACCAAGCAGAAGATCAAACCACCGAACCAGTAGCTATTGGCGGATTCCTTCCACTTGAGAAGGTCTACAGCTATTCACCAAGACCCGAAACCTTAACCACTGAACAGCAAAATCACATCTTGGGCGTACAGGGCAACCTATGGACTGAATATATCGCCACTAACAACAAGCTCGAATACCACCTATTCCCAAGAGCGCTCGCATTGGCCGAAGTAGCCTGGATGGGGAAAACGCAAAAAGATTACGACGAATTCACCACCTACCGTCTCCCACATCGTCTGGCAGAGCTAGAGCAGATAAACGTTTTCTACAGGGTACCTGAAGCAACGGTCTCGATCACAAAGGATCCAAACTCGGAAAGACATCAAGTGCAAATCACACCTTTGGTAAAAGGAAGCAAAGTATACTACACAGTGGACGGCCACAAAGCAGACCAAACAGCCACGGCCTACACAAGCCCCTTCCTAGCTCCAATCACAGGCCCTGATCATGACAATCTCACACTGCGCTACATAGTAGTAACACCCGAAGGAAGGCAAAGCAACGAATTCTCAACCACTATTGAATAATCGAACAGCTCATGAAAAGAACAGCCCTTTCATTCCTCCTTGCGCTTGTCTCCACAGCGATGCTACAAGCGCAAGAGACCACCTTCACCCTGATGACCTACAATATATACCATGGTGAAAAAGCCTATGAAGAAGGCGCACAGAACCTTCAAGAAATCGCTCAACTGATCAAGGAGATCAAGCCGGATTTTGTAGCCTTACAAGAAGTGGACAGCATGACACAGCGGACAGCTGCCATATACAATAACCAGCCAGTAAACCTGGTCCAGGAACTGGCCGAGCAAACAGGCATGCACGGGTTCTTTGCCAAAGCCATCGAGTACAGCAACGGCGGGTACGGCGAAGGCCTACTCAGTCGACAACCTGCAAAAATGACCAAAGTAGACCTTCCCATTCCAGAAGGCGGAGAAGGAAGAGCAATGGCCCTGGCTTCTTACCAATTGGAAAGCGGAAAACAGATCACTTTCGGTGCTACTCACTTATGCCACCAGTACGATGCCAACAGGATAGCCCAGACGAAAGCCATAGTTGCCCATATGGATAAAATCCCCGGGGCAACCATCGTAGCTGGAGACCTTAACTTCAGCCCTGACAGCAATCCCTACCCCATAATTGAAAAAGATTTCATTGATGCTGCAGCAACTTATGGGAACCCAAAACCGACTATCCCATATGACAATCCCAAATCTAGAATAGATTACGTATGGCTCTCTAAAAATGCCCATTGGGAAATAACAGAAGTAAAAGTACTACCCGTGGACTTCAGTGACCACATGCCAGTAGTGGTCACCGTAAGGATCAAAGAGTAAATAGAAAGAGGCTGTCTCACACACGCTGCCGCCATCCTGTAAACCAAAAGTGCGTAGCCCAATTTGAGACAGCCTTTTTTTTAGCTGGCAATAACTACCTCGACATTATTCCTTTCAAGCATTTTCACATGCTCGACTTCGATACGGTCATCTGTAACCACCTTATTCACCTTATTAAAGCCCGCTATAAAAGCCAAGCCTATTTTCTTGAACTTGGTGGAATCAGAAACCACTATTACCTCTTCTGCGATATCTATCATGATCTGGTTCAGATAAGCCTCTTCCATATAATGGGTAAACACCCCTACATCAGGTTTAAAGCCATCCACACCCAAAAACAACTTATTGCAGTGCAATTGTTTCAAATTCCTCTCCGCCATCGGCCCCACCAACGACATGGAAAATTCCTTCAAAAACCCACCCGGCATCATCACCTCCAAGTTATCGTAGCTTGCCAGATTATTGACAATATCCAATGCGTTACTTATCACCGTTAACCGCTCAAACTTGGCCAAGTTATTGGAAATCTCAAATGTCGTCGTACCAGAATCCAATATAATCGAATCATTTTCCTCGATCAAAGACACTGCTTTCTTCCCTATCTTTCGCTTTAAGTCTAAATTGATCTTCTTCTTCTCGGTCACTGGCAAGGCCATGTTATTGGTTTTGAACGCCCCCCCGTGGGCCCTTACCAAAAGTTTATTTCGCTCCAAGTTGGCGAGGTCATTCCTTATCGTCACCTCACTCACCCCCAAAGAACTGCTTAATTCACTGACATTGACCTGTCCATGTTCATCCAAAACCTCTAAGATCCTGGATCTACGCTGCGCCGTCTTTTTCATAGCATATTTTCTATTCTGTAGTTTTTAAATAATATCATTTCCTTAAAAAGTCTTACGAAAAATACTCAATATGTTTCATTTATCAAACACACTTTTCACACATACCCTTATGGTTGCCACCTAAACAACACATCTTTATTTTCGTTTGGGATTTATTCTATTTAAACGAACAGAATAACACAAAATTCTATTTTCGTTTCAAAACTACCTGAAAATTAAATTAGAAGTTATCTTATGCACACAGCAATTCCCACACACTTACTCCCCACCTCCTAGATACATACTTCATTTTCTTGCTATCCAATTGACAAAACCCTTCAAAAAATCACTTATTAGCGATAGAAATTAAAATAAATCCTATAATAAAAGATTTCAAAACTTTTTATATTTTCGTTTTATTTGTATTTCAAAAATAAATGTCGAAATTAGTAGTCAGATAAAGATTATCTGGTTTGTTAGGGTTATTTTTCGAAAAAGGCCGATCACTGCATTCCACACGTAGATGATCGGTTTTTTTTATGCCAATCCCGTTCTCCTTCCATCAATAAAAACTTAACTTTAGGAAAGACTTGTTTACCATCAATTTCTCCTACTGTTTTAATGAAAAAAATCACCTATTTACTTCTTCTTGCCATGATTGGGCACTCTACGCTTGAAGCCCAAGAAATCCCTGCTAATTTCCAGCTACTTTACGAACAAAGCTTTGACAATATTACCGCCTTGGAGGAATTCGAAATGACTGATCCCAAGGCTTGGAAGATTAGCGGCAAAAGCCAAGATTTATCCCTGGAAATCCATCAACAGAGCGAGTACTCACCTAGGGTCAGGTCACCTTTCAATATCGCCATCATCCGAGACAGGCTTTTTGGCAGCTTCGTACTCGAAGCTGACCTACAACAAACCGGAAAAGAATATGGCCACAGAGACTTATGCCTCTTTTTTGGCATGAAAGACCCTGCCAACTTCTATTACGTCCACATCGCTTCCATACCCGATCCGCATGCCCACAATATCTTCTTGGTTAATGACGAACCTAGAGTGGCGATTGGCAAAACGGTAAGTGATGGCGTGGACTGGGGCGCCACTGACGAATGGCATAAAGTAAAGATCGTTCGGGATATTGAAAAAGGCAGTATTGAGGTTTATTTTGACGACATGTCCACTCCAATCATGCAAACTGAAGACCACCACTTCAACATAGGGCACATTGGGTTTGGCACCTTCGATGATGTAGGAAAATTCGACAATATTAAAATTTGGGGCCCGGAGGAATTGGCTGAGCCAATGGATTTTTTCGGGAACTAAGCCCTCCTGCCCGACCGTAGACAGCCTACTATATACATTCAGCGATACTTGGCCAGCTCTTCATTTATGAGAGCATTCCATTTTTGCTGAGCAGCTTTATTTCTACCGTGATCAGTTTCCTCATCGTACGCTTCCTGCATACGGTTCATCTCCCGGTAGGTCTCTATGTACAAGTAACCGATCTTCCCATCATAATCATGCGGAGTCAACTCCATGGCCTTGACCTTATCCTTAAATCGCTCCACGACAATCTTGGTTATATCAAAATGCCTTTGTTCGTGATTTATACCATAACCATCTTTATGTCCAGGTTTTACCCATGAAGAGGATTTCAACATAAAGACCTTAACGATCAATTGAAGTTTGACCTTACCATCTTCTACGATGGGATCCCCCTCCCAAGAAAAGCTAGTAAAAATAGAAGCAGCAAAACCACTCCTTGGGTGTGGACTGGCCTTGAAATCATCCCAGTCAAGCCCCCTACCATAATGGTAAAAAACGGTGTCCCCCTTTTCCTGCACAGGATAATCCACGATTTCCATATCCAGTTCTTTGGCCAGCTTAATATTCCGTGACGCCTGCTGGTTCATCCATTCATTAAAGTAATTTAACGCATTCCCCAAGGACTGTTCCATGGCATTACCAATAACAGCATACCTTCCCAAGGACCTGGTATAGCGGGCTCCACCATCATAATCAAGCAAATGAACCAAACTATCCTCTTCTAACAAAAAACGTAAGGATAAACCTATCTCCCCCTTCACCTTACCATCACTTCCGCTCTTTTCTGCTACATCCATTTCTTTTACTTGTACCACCACAGGTCGCTTTGAACGATCTGTGTACAGCATCCCCTCGACAAAATCCTCTAAACTTTTCACTACCCCGCCTCTAACTTCCAACGATTCCTTTCTCAGGGATTGGGACGAAGTATAAATCTCCCCAATACTTGGCTGTGCCGTCCTAATATCCTGGACGCCACTAATAAAAAACTCTGCTGGACGAATGGATTGCTTGCTGGACTTCAGCACCAAGTACACAGGCGCGTCCTGAGCCTTCGCTACATTTATAAAACAAAGCAAAAACAATGACATAATGCCATTTACCAATATTCTAGTTGCCCACATTATACCTTTTTCCAACTGATCCTTTTACGAAAGATAATAAAAAACTGCCGTGAAGACACGGCAGTTCCCTTCCTCCTAAGAAAAGTCTTTTTTCAAGGCAAAATCACGGATAGTCACTATTCTTCCAACTCGTACCACTCGATCTCACTAAGGTTCGCTCTTCTGCCACGCTGGACTGGTGCATAATGTTCTGCAAGATAAGCCACGATGACCCCTTCATTCTGCCCAAGATCCCAAAGTCCCTGTGTCTCCTGCATCCAATCAATTAACTCTTCCCAGTGCTCTTTGTCTCCACGATTTTGGGTGATCAAATTGGCCGCATGACAATTGGTGCAATTGGCAATTACGGTTTCATACCCCTCAGCAGCCACCAGCCCTGTGGCCACATGCACACCATCTTTGACCAAATTTTCCGTCACCAGCGGCGGAGGGATAGCGGTATCTTCTTCTTTATGATCAACCAACAAATCAGGGTTTTGTTGCAGTGCCACCAACCCTACCAATAATAGCATTACAGTAATGCCCATAACCACTACTGCCGTAAAAAGCCTCTTTAATGACTTGATTATATCCTGATCCATCTTAACCTACTTTTACGGCAATTCTGTGACATGCATTGTTTAAGTATCCCTTCGGGTTCCAACCTGGAACCACCATGGGCTGACTGGCACCATTGCTATCGGTGGCCCTGGCCCACACCTCATAGTATCCGTCTTGAGGAAATTTAACAGTGGTTTTAAAATGTTGCCAGGCTAGCCGGTTCACAGGAGCCTCCACCTCGCAGGTTTGCCAAGTCTGTCCAAAATCAATGGAAACATGCATGGCACTCACCTCAAGCTCCCCAGCCCAAGCATGTCCCCTTACCTCCAACGAATCTCCTAAATCTATCTTGGCACCACTTTTAGGATAGGTAATCAGCGACTTCACCGGCATGGACTCAATGATACACATCTCCTCGTCGGGCACCTCCTCACCAGGAGAAACGGGCTTGCATGGAACACGGTAAGAGGGGGCTGCCATTTTGGCTCCGTCATGCACTTTATCCCTAACAGAAATCCCAGTAAGCCACTTTCCAGATACCGATGCGGGGAAACCTCCAGCCACCAGTCTTAGCGGATACCCATGCACTATGGGAATGGCTTCACCATTCATCTCAAAAGCCAGCAGCGTTTCCTCTTGCAATGCTTTTGCAATCGGAACGCCTCGGGAGATAGGCTCTTTATCGGGATTGCCGCTCAGGTGGGTATCAGCAGAATGGTAACCAATATATACGGCATTATCTCCAATGCCCACATCTTCCAGCACATCCTTGAGCCTCACACCTGTCCAGGATGCACAGTAAACAGCTCCTGTTTTCCACTGGTTGCCGCTAGCAGGAGGGTAAAATTCACTACGACCATTTCCTCCACACTCAAGGGTAAGCTGGTAGGTATATTGCTGAAAATCACGCTTCAGGTCTGTCAGTGAATAGGTCTTCGGAGAGGAGACCGCTTCTCCATCAACTACCAGTTCCCAATTGGCTTCTTCCAGCGAGTCGGGAATCAATCCATTATTTCTGATGAATATTTTATCCGAAGGCGTCACCTTATCGTCCAGCAGGTGCGGTTGTGACTCCATGTTCCAAGGTTTGTTATTGAGGACGATGAGGTCTTTATCTTTCTTGAAAAGCTTGTAGGGATCATCATCCTGTAATACTACCGGCACGTAACCCTCCGGCATGGATGATGCAAAAACTACTTTGGCTCCTGCCACCGCCGCCACGGTCGCTAATGTGCCATTCCTTAAAAACTTCCTCCTGCTATTCACAGAAGGCGCCTGCTTATTTTCCTTGGCCATAGGTATTGCTAATTTATTCTAAAAACTAAAGCTAACTGATTCTCATAGTAAAACCTCACCACCATTGTGGTAATTCAAAAATAAGAAAGTTTCAAATTCTTCCGAAACAAATTATATTGATCCTCCATAACTTTTTCGAATCCCCTCCCCAAAACAAGTCCAAACCACATTCCTAGATCTAAAATATTTACGTATTTCTACAATCTGTACAAAACATACTACACAACAGCTCGATAAAACCTAGTCAAGAGGGCAGTAAAACCCATTTCTCGTGTTGGCATAAAAAATGAACATTATCAATCCAAGCTTGCTCTGAAGATTAGCAGTAAGCCCATAAAAGTAGCAGAAGTATCCAGCTTGGAAAAACCTGAATCAGGTTTCACAGGCCAAATTAACAAATGGATCTTGGCTTCTCGCTACTACTAAATGAAAACTAACCAAACTAAAACAACCATGAAAAAGCTAGCATTAATATTCGCCATGGGGGCAATGATGTCCTTCGGAACAGTAAACTCTCCGTCTGCTATTTTACACGCTCAAACCACCATCCACCAAGACAATAGAGTAGAGATTGTTCCTGAAGATTTACCTCAAAAAGTAAAAGAAGCCATTCTGGATGACGAAGAACTAAAGACCATGCCCATTACGAAGGCATATAAGGTAACTGACATGGATGGCTCGATTACCTACGAAGCCCACTTCGGAATGGAAGAAGAGACCATCGTCAAAAAATACGATGAAGAAGGGGAGGAAATAACTGAAGAATAACCCTTTATTCACTCATAAAGCCACCAACCAAAGAAATCTGCTCGATATGAAGCAGATTTCTTTTTTTATCTCTAATCACTTGATTCAAATCACCTATACCTGATCCAAAACCAAGTAGAAAAGCTGAGGCAACCAATAAAGCAGACGCATTCCCTTCACAACTGTAAAAGTAACGTGTCCGCGTCTCCCCCTAACGTCCCTAAACAGGCCACTTCTCTAAGCGGTAGGCACTGTCCCAAAACATCCATTCCAGCTTAGATGCCATTTCAAATGCCTCAAACATCTCCTCGCGTGCTGCGGGGCTGGCTTTCTCTGCCAGTTGGTCGGTGATTTCGAGTGCCTTGGCGACTGAAGTGGCAAATTCCTCTCCGGCATAAGTATCTATCCAGTTTTTATAGGGATTTTCACTTGAACCTTGTTGTGCATAGATATAATCACCTACTTCTTTATAAATCCAAAAACAAGGCAATATAGCTGCCACTGCCTTCTCTATGTTGGCAAAACTTGCCTGATTTCTGATATAATTGGTATAAAGCAGGCAGGATGGTGAAGGATCTACTTCATCAGGCAATCCCAAAGTCTTGAAATAGCTCTCATGGAGTGCTCTCTCCACCACGATGGCACCAGCGGCAAATTCGGAAAATGCCAACACCTTATCCAAGTCGTTCAAACGACCGCTGATCGTGCTGAGGGCCTTGCCAAATTCGCCCAGGTAAAAAGCATCCTGAGCCATATAAAATTTAAACGTTTCCTTCGGAAGTGTGCCGCTCTGCAATTCTTGATTAAAAGGCATATGAATGACCTTGTCATAAAGGGGAGCGATTCGCTTCCATGCTTCACTGGTCCAGCTCATGGATAATCATTTTTTTTGGTTGGTGGAAGTGATTTAAAGGCCCACTTCCCTGACCTGTTTTGACGGTTTTCCCAGCATCAATTGCCTGAAAGACGAAGTTCCTCGCCAGCTCCACTGCTTTTTCCACTTCCATCCCTTTTGCCAGAAAAACGGCTATGGCAGACGACAACGTGCAGCCTGTTCCATGGACATTGCCAGTAGTTATTTTTTCACTTTTAAAGACCTGCATTTGGCCATCATGGCCACAAAGGACATCAGCCACGGAATCACCATTTAGATGCCCCCCTTTGACCAACACGAAGGCCGATCCGTATGTCAATAATTGGCTAGCTGCTTTTTCCATCTCAGGAAGCGAATCCACTGCCTTGCCTATAAGCACTGCCGCTTCGTCCATGTTGGGCGTGATGATATGCGAAATAGGAAAAAGTTCTTTTTTCAATACCTCCACCGTTTCCTCCTTGATCAAACGGTCCCCACTGGTGGCCACCATGACAGGATCAAAAACCACGGGAATATCAGGGTATTGACCGAGTGCTTCCACAATCACCTCAACCACTTCCGGCCGGTTGATCATCCCGATCTTTATGGCCTTCGGTCTGATATCCGAAAGCACCGCCTCCAGCTGCTCTTTTATATGCTGTACGGGAATATCATGGATACTCTTCACGCCTAAGGTGTTTTGGGCCGTCGTTGCCGTAATGACACTGGTACCAAAACAACCCAAGGCAGAAAATGTCTTCAGGTCTGCTTGAATGCCTGCTCCACCGCCACTGTCTGACCCAGCAATGGTCAGTACAGGAACATAGGTCTTTATCATATTGCTCATTTTACTTTTTCGATTTGGGTGCGAAAGCTCTCTGCTGCTTTGGCCGGGCTATCTGCACTGCAAATAGCTGACACCACCGCAAGACAGTCTGCCCCTGCACGGAGAACATCTACTGCGTTGAACACATTGATATTCCCGATGGCCACCAATGGTTTTGCAGTAGACTTTCTAAGTTTGCTTAACCCACCCAACCCCCATTCAAAACGGGTATCAGGCTTTGTCGGTGTAGAAAAGATAGGGCTGACTCCGTAATACCACGCTTTTTCAGCATCTCCGTCGTCCAATTCATCCATCTGCTCCAAGGAAAGTCCAACAGGGAATTGCTCGCCTAAAAAAGCTTTAGCAGCATTCATACTACTGTCCGATTGCCCGATATGCACTCCGTGGGCAGCTGTTTCTTTGGCTATTTCTAAACTGTCATTGATGATTAACGGGACTTCGTACCGATCACAAAGTGACTTTACCTTAAGTGCCTTATCTAAAAAGGCTCCCGCTGGAAGTTCCTTTTCCCGCAATTGCACCAAGTCCACGCCACCTTTTAGGGCCTCTTCCAGCACCCAAAAAAAATCCCTGCCAAGGCATGCTTGTTGATCGGTCACTAGATAAAGTCGGTAAGGAAATGGAGGTTCAGTCATCGCTTTCTTCCACTTTTGCCCATTGCTTCACTTCACTTTCCTTGAGGTGGTAGAGGGCATCGTATAAGTACAATTGAAGTGTCCCAGGTCCTTCTGCTTTTCTAGCAGCTATTTCACCTGCAAGCCCCATAACGGTCATTCCCGCAACAGTCGCCAGATAAGGATCAGGTTCCACTGCTGCGAATGCTGCCACCAAAGCAGTCGCAGTACAGCCCATCCCCGTTACTTTTCCCATCAGTTCGTGGCCGTTCTTGATCCGAGTCAACTTATCGCCGTCAATCACATAATCCACTGCACCGGAAATGCACACCACTGCGGATGCCTCCTTGGAAAGTTGTTTACCAAATGCCAAGGCCTCATCAGAAGAATGGGCGCTGTCCACTCCCTTGGTCTGCACATTTGCCTTTGCCAAAGCCATGATTTCAGAGGCATTTCCACGGATAATGGTCGGCCTAAAGGTCAACAGCCGCGTCAAAGTATCATTTCGGTACGGCGTAGCTCCAGCCCCCACAGGATCCAAGACCCACGGAGTATTCCGTTCATTGGCTTCCTTGGCTGCCAGTAACATGCTGTCCACCCAAAACTCGTCCAATGTTCCAATATTGACCACTAACGCATTGACGATTTTGACCATATCCGCCATCTCCAGCTTGGCATGTGCCATGATCGGAGAGGCTCCTATGGCCAATAGGGCATTGGCTGTATTGTTCATGACCACGTAATTAGTGATACTTTGCACCAAGGGGCCTTTTTCTCTCAGTATTTTTAGATTTTTTATTACAGATTCCTTCATATCCATTAGCTTAAAAAACTTTAGGGAACCTGCAAACCATACAGGCAAAAGCCTGTAAGAAAGGATAACTTTTTCCTTCGTCGGCATCATCCGCATCAGGTTCAAAGGGTCTCATCTCAGTCCCAGCTGGGACACCCCTAAAGTTTGTATTATGGTGAATTTACGATTTTAATCTCATGGAGCAAAGTTACTCCCAAGAAGATTCATCCTGTAGAACTCTGGGTCAAACTACTTTCGCTAAAGTGCGCAAATCAACGTGCATTCGCAGGCTCTCTAAAACATGATGCTGCCAACTCATAGGATTTTAAACGTGCTTCATGGTCATAAATATGAGAACAGATCATGATTTCATCTACTTGGGCAATTTCCTGAAAATGCTCCAAGTCTTCCCGAACTGTAGCGGCTGATCCTACAAAACTACAGGCCATCATCTGGTTGATCGCAGCTGCTTCCGCTTCTGTCCACAAACCGTCCATCGTATCCACCGGAGGTCTCAATGGATAGGATTTTCTTCTCACAATCCCCAACGCCATTTGGTAAAAGGAAGTAGCCATCTTATGGGCTTCTTTATCCGTTTCTGCAGCAATTACATTGACACAGGAAATCACATGGGGATGCTTTAAATACTCAGAAGGCTGGAAATTATCCCGATAATAGCGAACAGCATCCAAAAATTGTGCAGGTGCAAAATGACTCGCAAAAGCATAAGGCAACCCCTTCTTGGCTGCGAGCACTGCACTGCTCATGCTACTTCCCAACAGATAAATAGGGATATCTAGTCCTTCACCTGGAATGGCCCGAACCTTACCGTCGATGTTTTCATCGGAAAGATAAAGCTGAAGTTCTTCCAGCTCCCTAGGAAACTCCTCTACTGTCTCTAAACGATCCCGCCTTAACGCCCTAGCAGTTGTCTGATCGGTACCAGGAGCTCTTCCCAGTCCAAGATCGATTCGCTCGGGATAAAGGGATGCCAAGGTGCCAAATTGCTCTGCCACCATCAGTGGAGCATGATTAGGCAGCATGATCCCTCCTGATCCAACGCGGATACTTTTGGTCCCTCCTGCGATATGTCCGATCAAAACAGCCGTAGCAGAACTCCCTACGCTGACCATATTGTGATGCTCTGCCAGCCAAAAACGCTTATAGCCCCATTTTTCGGCATGCTTCGCTAGGCCCAAGCTCCTAGCGAAGGCATCAGTAGCATCATGCTGTTCTTTAATGATGGCCAAATCCAGTACGGAAAAAGCTATTTCACCCAGTGGTTTGATATTCTTCATTGCACTATTCATTGTCGTTTTCTTACCAACTGGATTACATCCAAAATCGTTCTCTCAACGCCAAAAATCAGTGTACAATTGCCAAATCCGGGAATGCACTTCTAAAAAAATTCACCCAAATAAATCAGAGCTCAGGTAACGGTCACCACGGTCGCAGGTAATGCAGACGATCACCCCATCATCCAATGTTTCGGCGAGCTTCACTGCGGCATGCAGTGCTCCACCGCTGCTCATACCTGCCAGTATTCCTTCTTCTTTGGCCATTCGTCGTGTCATTTCAGTTGCCTCATCCTGACTTACATCGATGATCTGATCCACGCGTTTGGAATCGTATATTTTGGGCAAAAACTCGGGTGACCATCTTCTGATCCCCGGTATACTAGAGCCATCGGTAGGTTGCGTACCAACGATTTGAATTGTAGGATCTTGCTCTTTTAGGTACCGGGAAACTCCCATGATGGTCCCTGTAGTCCCCATAGCGGAAACAAAATGGGTAATCTCACCATTGGTATCCCGCATGATCTCAGGCCCTGTCCCCTCATAATGAGCTTGATAATTATCAGGATTGGCAAATTGGTTCAAAATATAATACCCTTCCTTTTCAGCCATCTCTTCGGCAAGTGTCCTGGAGTATTCAATGGTTTTGGCTGCTGGGGTCAAGATGACTTCTGCTCCGTACGCCTCCATGGAAACGACCCTTTCGCGAGTCGAATTATCTGGCATGATCAAGATCATTTCCACACCAAGGACCTTTGCTATCATCGCCAAGGCAATGCCCGTATTGCCACTGGTCGCCTCTACTATTTTGTCTCCCTTTTTAATATCTCCACGATCCATGGCCCTTTTGATCATGCTATAGGCTGCACGGTCTTTCACACTACCACCGGGGTTTTGCCCCTCCAGTTTACAATAGATCTTTACGTTGGGGTTGGTGGGAATATGTTCTAGCTCAACAAGCGGTGTATTGCCGATCAACTCAAATAACTTCATGTATTAGGCATCATTTTTAAAAACATACATATCAGTGGTCTCTGCACTGGCATCGTACATTTTGGTCTGATAATAGATTTTGCTTTTGGCGGGAATACTTTTGGTAAGCCATACATTCCCCCCAATCACACTCTCCGCTCCGATGACGGTCTTTCCTCCCAAAATTGTCGCTCCCGCATAGATGACCACATGATTCTCAATGGTCGGATGACGTTGGATATCAGCATCTTCCTTATTGACACTCAATGCACCTAGGGTCACGCCCTGATATAATTTCACATGGTCACCTATCCTAGTTGTCTCCCCTACTACTACTCCTGTACCGTGATCGATGCAAAAGTAGCGGCCTATCTCAGCCCCAGGGTGAATATCTATCCCTGTTTTACTGTGGGCAAATTCCGTGATCATGCGAGGAATAAGTGCCACACCTTGCTCTTGGAGCAAATGGGCGATTCGGTAAGCAGCAATGGCATAAAACCCAGGATAACTCCTGATCACTTCTGTTTTGCTATTGGCTGCTGGATCCCCTTCAAACATCGCCTCAACATCCTCCTGTATAGCATCATAAACATCAGACAGCTTGACAAAAAAGGCATGGGCCACCTCCTCGCCATCAGCGTCAATAAGTTGCTTGTTCCTCCCTAGGATACCCTGTAATTGGACTTCATAAAACTGGAGTCTATCCGCTATCTCTTGCTTGTCTTGAAGAATTTTAACAGCATATTCTGGAAATAGTATTCCCAAAACCCCCTCAAAAAATTCTTGTACTCTCTTTGGAGAAGGACAGTCAGGACATTGTTTGTGAGCGTCATGAATTTTATCGATAAATAATTCTCTATGTTCCATTGTAATCGTTAGCAGTTATAGAACAAAACCTAGTCTGATCACATATGGTTCAGTATAGATCAAATTTTGATTATCATAAAGGACATTATACAGTAATGTAAAGTTCATTCCTCCACGTCTCCCAAAGGGCACAAAGTAGCCCCCTCCTAAAAACAACCCGGGCACCCACTCCCGTTCGGAGACTATTCTGCCAAAATCATCCTGCTTATAGGCTTCCACACTCAAATTTTCATATTCGGCATGGGCAAATAGATTGGGAAGTATATTATAACGGTTAAATATCCTTCCGCCATACACATTGGATGATTCGCCAAAGTCCTTATACTTAAGGTATTGATAAGTGATGCCCAGACCAGCCGAGTATCGGTCTGTGACCATCACTCCCACCAAAGGCGAAACTTCAATATAGGTTACATACCCAAACTGCAAGCCCAAGTTCCCTCCAAAATACAGTCGTTCACTAAGAGGCACCTTTTCATTTTCTTCCTGATAATACTCGATCTGAGCAAACGTTTTGGAATGGGAAACCATCAAAAATAGGCCCACCAAACATGTCAGCAGGACACTTTTATTCTTCAACAATAACATATAGGTCTTCAGTTTTTTTCTTCATCAAGTATCTTTCACGAGCAAACTTTTCCAAAAGTTCATAATTACTGAGTAATTCTTCTCTTTCGGCCTGTATTTTTTCTTTTCGCTCCTGATAAAACTCTTTTTGGTCCTGAAGACTGTTAAGCTTTGAGCGCAACTTAAACTGGCTGATAATATCATTATTATCAATAAACACCATCCAAACCACAAAAAGTACGGTGAATATAAAATAGAAGTTTTTAGTGTATTTGAGGTATTTGGCCATAAGACTCGCATTTGTACTTATGACAAATATATAAAATAGTGGGGACTAATCTTAAAACAGTTATATGCAATAAGGGTAATTAAGAGGTTTCAGTGTAGCACCGCTAGGTCAAATACAGAAAACTAAAGCAAAGAGCTGATTTTGTCCGCCGCGGATCAGGTCGCAATAGATCGGCTATATTCCGGCTTCACCATTCCAAATAAAAAAAGCACTCCGACTTCTCGGAGTGCTTCTACAGTTATTAGTTTGGATTGGACGTTTATTTCTTAGGGAAATAAGCAGTATCGCCCAAAAGCTCTTCTATTCTTAGCAACTGGTTGTACTTGGCCATTCTGTCAGAACGGGAAGCAGAACCGGTTTTGATCTGTCCAGTATTGCAAGCAACGGCAAGATCAGCTATAGTGCTGTCTTCTGTTTCACCTGATCTGTGGGACATTACAGCAGTAAATCCAGCCTTGTGAGCCAAATCAATTGCTTCCAATGTTTCCGTCAACGTACCGATTTGGTTTACTTTGATCAGGATAGAATTGGCAGATTTTTCTTCGATACCCCTTTGAAGGAATTTCACATTGGTCACGAAAAGGTCATCGCCTACCAGCTGCACCTTATCTCCGATTTTGGCAGTAAGCATTGCCCAGCCTTCCCAATCTTCTTCACCACATCCATCTTCGATAGAGTCAATCGGGTACTTTTCGGTAAGTTCGGCAAGATATGCTACTTGTTCTTCTCTGTTTCTGGTAACACCAGTATCTCCCTCAAATTTCTTGTAGTTATATTTTCCGTCCTCAAAGAACTCAGAAGCAGCACAATCAAGCGCAATGGTCACATCATCACCTGGCTTATATCCAGCCTTGGTAATGGCATCCAAGATGCAGTTAAGGGCCTCTTCAGTGCCTCCGGAGAAGTTTGGTGCAAAACCACCTTCATCACCTACGGCGGTACTAAGGCCTTTGTCGTGAAGGATCTTCTTAAGATTATGGAAGATTTCAGCTCCCGTTCTCATGGCCTCAGAGAAGTTTGGTGCGCCTACTGGTCGGATCATAAACTCTTGGAATGCGATAGGCGCATCAGAGTGTGAACCACCATTGATGATATTCATCATTGGCACAGGAAGGGTCTTGGCGTTGACGCCACCCACATACCTGAACAATGGCAGACCAAGGTCATCGGCTGCGGCTTTGGCTACTGCCAAGGACACACCCAAGATAGCATTGGCTCCCAATTTTGATTTTGTATCAGTTCCATCCAACTGAATCATCAACTCATCGATACCTCTTTGATCAAAAACAGATTGACCGATCAATTCCGGCTGGATGATTTCATTTACATTTTTTACTGCCTGTAGCACTCCTTTACCCAAGTATTTGCTTTTATCTCCATCACGAAGCTCTACAGCCTCATTGACACCAGTAGAAGCCCCACTTGGCACGGCGGCTCTTCCAAAAGCGCCACTTTCAGTTTCCACATCTACTTCCACGGTGGGGTTGCCCCTGGAATCTAAAATTTGTCTAGCATGAATTGCTGTAATCAAAGTCATAATGCTAAAAGGTTTATAGGTTGTATTAATTATTGTTGATTAAAGAAATAAAATCATCAAACAGATACCTGGAATCGTGTGGCCCTGGCGCAGATTCTGGGTGATATTGCACAGAAAATGCAGGTCTATCTTTTAATTTGATACCGGCTACCGTATTATCATTTAGGTGAACATGGGTGATCTCTATTCCTGGATGCCCTTCGCTGTCTTCCCTAACGATATTAAACCCGTGATTTTGTGAGGTAATTTCACTTTTTCCGGTTACTAAATTCTTGATAGGATGGTTAATTCCCCTATGGCCATGGTGCATTTTATAGGTCTTGATCCCTACCGCTTCGGCTATCAACTGATGGCCTAGGCAAATACCGAAAACCGGCTTGTTCAAAGCCAGAATCTCTTTCACGGTATCTACGGCATAATCCATTACTGCAGGATCCCCAGGGCCATTGGAAAGAAAATAGGCATTGGGTTGCCATGCTTCCATCTCTGAAACAGCAGTTTTTGCAGGAAAAACCTTACAATAAACCCCACGAGCAGCTAGGTTTCGAAGAATATTCTTCTTGATACCATAATCCACACAGGCCACTTTAATAGCTGAATTTTCATCACCTACATAATAAGGCTCTTTGGTACATACTTTAGAAGAGAGTTCTAATCCTTCCATGGAAGGTACACTCTCAAGTACTTTCTTCAGATCATCAAGGTTATCATATTCTGAACTGATAATAGCATTCATGGCACCTTTAGACCTGATATGCCTTACTATTTTCCGGGTATCGACATCAGCTATACCAGTGATGGAGTTACTTACCAAGTACTCTTGCAATGACTGTGAGGCATCAAGCCTACTGTACACTTCCGAAAAGCTATTGACCACTATACTGGCAATCGTTGGGCCATCAGATTCCATTTCAGAATCAATCACACCATAATTACCAATATGTGGTGTAGTGGTTACTACTATTTGCCCCGTATAGGAAGGGTCTGTGTAGATTTCCTGATACCCGGTCATACCTGTGTTAAAGCAGATCTCGCCACCGTTTGTACCATGCTTACCGATCAATGTACCGTAGAATACGGTACCATCCTCAAGAAGGAGTGTTGCTTTTTGTTTGTCCATTTATTGAAATTGAATGCCCAAATTTAAGGATTTTATCACTAAGAGACAGATATTTTTTGAAAAGGATAATAAAAAAGGGATTGAACTAAAGTCCAACCCCTTTTATATTTAATATAATGAATGCATCGATTATTCAGATTTTGTTTCCTCGTCTGAATCGGCATTACCTTCTGCAGATGAATCATCTGCAGGCTTTTCTTCAGCTTTTTTAGCCTTAGGTTCTGCAGCCTTCTTTTTAGCTTTAGGAGCTTTCTCTTCCTTAGCTTCAGCAGCAGGTTCCTCAGTACCTTCAGCCTTCGCTTCCGCAGCAGCTTCAGCTCCTTCACTGGATGCTGAACTCCCCGATCCACGACGGCTTCTTCTTGTCTTTTTCTTCTCAGGCTTAGCTTCTTTCAACATCAATTCGTTGAAATCAACAAGCTCAATGATACACATTTCAGCATTATCACCTAGACGGAATCCAGTTTTGATAATACGGGTGTACCCACCAGGTCTATTGGCCACTTTCTCAATCACTTCACCAAAAAGTACCTTGATAGCATCTTTGTCTTGAAGGTAGGAGAAGGCAATACGTCTGTTATGTGTAGTATCTTCTTTGGCTCTAGTCACTAGAGGCTCTACATATTTTCTTAATTCCTTGGCCTTGGCAAGCGTAGTAGAAATACGTTTGTGAAGAATAAGAGAAGCTGCCATATTAGAAAGCATAGCCTTTCTGTGGGAAGCTTTTCTTCCAAGGTGGTTGAATTTCTTACCGTGTCTCATCGTTTATTATTCTTCGTCAAGTTTATACTTAGATATGTCCATGCCGAACTGCAAGCCTTTCTCTTGGATAAGTTGTTCCAGTTCCGCTAAGGATTTTTTACCGAAGTTTCTGAATTTCATCATATCAGAAATCTCCAGTTTCGCTAAGTCTCCCAATGTTTTTACATCGGCAGCTTTCAGGCAGTTAAATGCCCTGACAGATAGATCCAGATCACTAAGCGGAGTTTTAAGCAACTTACGCATGTGAAGGAATTCTTCGTCTATCGGCTCAGGAGAATCTCCGCCTGGAGTATCAATGACCATGGTCTGGTCAGAGAACAACATAAAGTGCTGTATCAGAATCTTCGCTGATTCCTGAAGCGCTTTTTCAGGGTGAATAGAACCGTCAGTGCTTACTTCCAGAACCAACTTTTCAAAGTCGGTCTTTTGTTCTACCCTGGTGTTCTCTACGCTATATTTAACGTTTTTGATAGGAGTGAAGATCGCATCGATCGGAATCACTCCAAACACCTGCTCTTTTGGTTTTGATTCCTCTGCAGGAAGGTATCCTCTACCTTTCTCCACAGTCAGCTCAATCTCAAAGCTCTTGGACTCATCCAGATGGCAAATGACCAAATCCGGATTCAATACCTCAAAAGAAGAGGTGAACTTAGCGATATCTCCAGCAGTAAAAACATCTTGGTTCTTTACTTCCACAGTAATTTTGCCATCGATGGAATCATGGATCTTTTTAAACCTCACCTGTTTTAGGTTAAGGATAATATCAGTTACGTCTTCCACAACCCCCTCGATAGTAGAAAATTCATGAACTACACCAGGTAATTTCACCGAGGTGATGGCGTAGCCCTCAAGGGAAGAGAGCAAGATTCTTCTCAGCGCATTACCAATTGTAACCCCGTAACCTTTTTCAAGTGGCTTAAAAGTGAACAAACCATGGAAATCATCGGCTTTTTCCATCACCACTTTTTCGGGCATTTGAAATGCAAGTATGGACATATCAATAGTTCTTTTAAGTCAGAAAGTTTAGTTATTACTTAGAGTATAATTCGACGATAAGCTGCTCCTTGATATTTTCAGGGATATCCTCTCTCAAGGGGATACTTACAAACTTACCAGTTAATGAATTATTATCCCACTCTAACCAGGAATAACGGTTTGCTCTACCTGCAAGACTAGAGGTAATCGCCTCCAGCGATTTTGATCGCTCTCTTACTGACACAATATCGCCTGGTTTTAATGTATATGATGGAATGTTTACCAATTCCCCATTCACCAATATATGCTTATGAGAAACCAATTGTCTCGCACCTCTTCTTGTCGGGGCAATTCCCAGTCTGAAGACAGTATTGTCAAGACGGGCCTCCAGCAATTGGAGAAGGTTTTCACCAGTAATCCCTTGCCTTCTGGAAGCAATACCAAACATTTTGGCGAATTGTCTTTCCAACACACCGTAAATGTATTTTGCTTTTTGCTTTTCAGCTAGCTGAATTGCATATTCTGATTGCTTCTTTCTTCTTCCTCTTCCGTGTTGACCAGGAGGATAGTTTTTCTTCTGAAGTGCCTTGCTCTGTCCTTCGATAGGCTCTCCGAATTTTCTAGAAATTTTTGCTTTTGGACCTCTATATCTAGCCATTCTTATTTCTTCGTTAAATTAAACTCTTCTACGTTTTGGAGGACGACATCCATTATGAGGAAGCGGAGTCACATCGATAATCGTAGTAACATCAAGACCTACATTCTGCAATGTTCTGATTGCAGATTCTCTCCCAGAACCTGGACCTTTTACAAATACTTCTATTTTACGCAATCCCAAGTCATATGCCACTTGCCCGCAATTCTGAGCGGCCATCTGTGCAGCATAAGGAGTGTTCTTCTTTGAACCTCGGAAGCCCATTTTACCGGCTGAAGCCCATGAAATCACTTGACCTGAATTATTGGTAATGGAAATAATGATGTTGTTAAAAGAAGCTTTGATGTGGGCCTGGCCTACTGCTTCCACCTTAACAACTCTCTTTTTTCCTTTAGCTTTATCGTTTCTTCTTTGAGCCATAATCTATATCAAGATTTATTTGGTTGCCTTCTTCTTGTTAGCAACAGTCTTTCTCTTACCTTTTCTAGTTCTAGCGTTGTTCTTTGTCTTCTGACCTCTTACTGGAAGTCCTTTTCTATGACGAAGACCTCTATAACAACCGATATCCATCAATCTCTTAATGTTCAACTGAACCTCTGACTTCAAAACACCTTCCGTTTTGAACTCCTCAGCAATAATATTCCTGATTGCGGTAGATTCTTCATCTGTCCACTCTCCGGCCTTTTTCTCAAACGATATTCCTGCTTTCAAAAGGATTGCTTTAGCAGAACTTCTACCTATTCCGAAGATATAGGTCAAGCCTATTTCACCGCGCTTATTGTCGGGAATGTCAACACCTGCAATTCTAGCCATAATTTTAACCTTGTCTTTGTTTAAACTTAGGATTCTTCTTGTTGATGACGTAAAGCTTACCTTTTCTTCTGATCACTTTACAGTCAACACTTCTCTTTTTAATAGATGCCTTTACTTTCATGACACTTTATTTATATCGATATACAATTCTGCCTTTCGAAAGATCATAGGGAGACATTTCCAATTTAACTTTGTCTCCTGGCAAGATCTTTATATAGTTCATTCTCATTTTACCAGAAATATGGGCAATCAGTTGATGACCATTTTCCAGTTCCACTTTAAACATCGCGTTGGATAACGCTTCTATGATTGTGCCATCCTGTTCGATTGATGCTTGCTTAGCCATATTTAGAATTTAAAGTTTTCTTCTATGTATTGATGCGTAGTAAGTATTTCTGTCCTATCCTCAAATATTGCTATGGTGTGTTCATAATGTGCCGATGGCTTGCGGTCTGCAGTCCTGATCGTCCAGCCATCTCTTTCTTGAACTACATTTCTGGTCCCTAGATTCACCATGGGCTCTATTGCGATCACCATACCGTCTTTCAGCAATGGACCACTTCCTTTCTTTCCGTAATTGGGCACCTCTGGAGATTCATGAAGGCTCTTACCTACTCCATGACCCACAAGCTCCCTCACCACGGTGTACCCCCGTGCTTCGACAAACTTCTGGATGGCATTTCCTACATCTCCAATACGGTTGCCAAACACGGCTTTCTCAATACCTAGATACAATGACTCTTTAGTGTCTTTGAGCAATGACAATACTTTTGGGGAAACTTCACCGACAGGGTAAGTATAAGCGGAATCGCTATGAAAACCTTGGTGAAAGACTCCACAATCAATTGAGATTATATCGCCATCTTTCAAAACATTATCATTAGGAAACCCGTGAACCACTACTTCGTTCACAGAAATACATAATGATGCGGGAAAACCATTGTAGCCTTTAAATGAAGGTACTCCTCCGTGATCCCTTATAAATTCTTCAGCAACCTTATCAAGGTGTGAGGTCGTTACCCCTGCCTTTACTAGCTTGGCCACTTCTCCGTGAGCCTTGCCTAATATTTGAGCACTTTCTTTAATTAACTGGACTTCTTCTGAAGTCTTGTAATGTATCATATTATGCTACTGCGTAATTTGAAGGATTGTTCTTCATGTTGCCACTTTTCATCATTCCTTCGTAATGCCTCATCAGCAGGTAGCTTTCTATTTGACGTAAAGTATCCATAATCACACCTACCATGATTAGTAAGGATGTTCCACCATAAAATTGGGCAAACTGATTCCCTACTCCTGCTATCATGGCAAATGCCGGCATGATAGCTACTAGTGCCAATAATATTGACCCTGGTAAAGTAATTCTGGAAATAATATTGTCAATAAAGTCAGCTGTCGGTGCACCAGGTTTTACTCCTGGAACAAACCCTCCATTCCTTTTCATATCTTCTGCAATCTGTTCAGGATTTACCGTGATTGCTGTATAGAAGAAAGTAAAAAGAATAATCATCAAAGCAAATACTAAATTATATTGCCATGAAGTAGGGTTACTGAATGTGCTGCCGATATAATTAGCAATATCACTGTCTTGAGACCAAATCTGAGCTATCAGTGCAGGCACAAACATCAATGACTGGGCAAAGATAATTGGCATTACACCGGATGCATTTACCTTGATAGGAATATACTGTCGTTGACCACCGTAAACTTTTCCGCCGACTACTTGCTTGGCATATTGTACGGGGATTCTTCTAGTCGCTTCTGTCAAGGCGACAACACCTACAACAACGAAGAACAACACAAAGAATTCAATGATCAATAACAAGGCTCCAGAAGTTCCCTTGGAAACAACCTCGCCAAGTATAGCCCCTGGTAGATTAGAGATAATGCCGATCATGATCAACATGGAGATACCGTTACCGATTCCTTTCTCCGTAATTTTCTCGCCTAACCACATGCAGAACATAGTACCAGCTGCAAGAAGTATCAGAGAACTGAACATAAACAGTGTCTGGCTAACCAATATGGCTTCTTTAGGAATAGTAGCGGTAATATACCCTACTCCTTGAGCCAGCGTAATCAAAATCGTCAAAACCCTTGTGATTTGATTGATTCGCTTTCTACCTGACTCACCTTCTTTTTGAAGCTTCTGGAAATAAGGCACTCCAACAGTTAATAATTGCAGCACAATGGATGCAGAAATATACGGCATGATACCTAATCCGAAAATAGAAGCATTACTGAATGCTCCACCTAGGAATGTATCGATCAGGCCAAAGATCCCTTCTGATGAACCCTCTAGTTGATCAGGATCAACTCCAGGCAAAACGATATAAGAACCCAATCTGAATACAATCAGAAAACCAATTGTATTCACGATACGGATCCTCAAATCTTCAATAGAAAAGATATTCTTAACTGTTGAGATAAATTTTTTCATTTGTTAAATCTTGTTAACAGTTCCGCCCAGTTTTTCTATAGTTTCTGTAGCTGAAGCTGAGAAATAATGAGCACTTACGTTTAATTTTGACGTAAGTTCGCCTCTTCCTAGGACTTTTACAACATCTTTTTTAGAAACCAGTCCGTTTTCAACAAGGACATCAAACGTAATGCTATCAGTGTCAAGCTTTTCAGCCAGTGTCTGCAATACGTCCAAATTTATTGGTTTGTACTCAACTCTGTTGTGGTTTTTAAAGCCAAATTTAGGAACTCTTCTTTGAAGGGGCATTTGACCACCTTCAAAACCAAGCTTACGGCTATAACCGGATCTTGACTGAGCACCTTTATGACCTCTTGTCGAAGTTCCGCCTCTTCCGGATCCTTGTCCTCTACCGATTCTTTTACGGTTTTTTACGGATCCTTTTGCAGGTTGTAATGTATGTAATTTCATGATTAGGCTTCCTCTATTTTTACAAGGTGACTAATTTTTCTTATCATTCCAGCAATCTGAGGAGTGTTTTCCACTTCCACGGATTTGTTGATCTTACCGAGACCTAAAGCGACGATGGTTGCTTTTTGATCTTTCGGTCTGCTGATGGTGCTCTTTACTTGAGTAACTTTTACCTTCGTCATGTTCTTATCCGTTAAATACTTTAGACAATTTAACACCACGTTGTCGTGAAACGGCAATCGCATCTCTGATCTGCGACAGTGCGTCGATAGTAGCTTTCACCACATTGTGAGGGTTAGAAGATCCTTTGGACTTGGCCAAAACATCCGTAACACCAGCACTTTCCAACACCGCACGCATCGCACCACCTGCAATTACACCGGTACCTGGTGCAGCCGGTTTTATCAACACAAGTCCGCCGCTATATTTACCGATTGACTCATGCGGAATGGTTCCCTTTAGGATAGGTACTTGTACCAAGCTCTTTTTGGCATCCTCTATACCTTTGGTAATAGCATCGGTTACCTCATTAGCTTTTCCCAGGCCAAAACCAACAATGCCGTTGCCATCTCCTACTACTACGATAGCTGAGAAAGAGAATCTCCTACCACCTTTCACTACTTTAGCTACTCGGTTGATAGCAACTACTTTTTCTTTAAGCTCTGTATCTGTTGCCCTGATGGGTTTTCTTCTTAATTGCGACATAATTGATTAAAATTTAAGGCCACCTTCTCTTGCACCTTCGGCAAGAGCTTTTACATTACCATGATACAAGTAGCCATTTCTATCAAAAACTACTTCTGTTAATCCGCCTGCCACTGCACGCTCTGCTAACTTCTTGCCTACTTCCTTGGAAGCAGACACATTTATATTAGCTTTACTGCCAAGTTCTTTAGAAGAAGCTTGCGCAAGCGTGTGACCTTTAAGGTCATCTATCAGTTGTGCGTATATCCCCGTATTACTTTTGAATACGGACAAACGAGGTCTCTCAGTAGTGCCAGAAATCTTTTTCCGAACACTTCTTTTGATCCTAGATCTTCGTAAATTTTTATTAAAAGCCATCTTTCAATTATTTTTTAGCGGCAGTTTTACCAGCCTTACGTCTAATATGTTCACCTACAAAGCGGATACCTTTTCCTTTGTAAGGTTCTACCTTACGTAGAGACTTGATTTTAGCGGCTACTTGCCCGATCAATTCCTTATCAATACTTTCTAGTGACACCAAAGGATTTTTACCTTTTGGTGTTTCAGCACTAACTTTGACATCTTCAGGAAGGGCAAAGAAGATATTGTGGGAGTAACCTAGGGAAAGCTCCAACACTTGTCCCTGGGTAGTGGCTTTATAACCCACACCTACTAGTTCCAATTCTTTCTTATATCCTTCACTTACACCAACAACCATGTTGTTGACCAAAGAGCGATACAGGCCATGAAGTGACTTGTGCCTCTTCGATTCGGTAGGACGTGTAAATACAACTTCATTGTCTTCCACCGAAACGGCAATGTCGGGATTCACATCCTGAGTCAGCGTACCTTTGGGACCTTTAACAGTAACAACATTATCTGCTGCCACGTCTACAGTAACACCCGCTGGTAGATTTATTGGTTTTTTACCTATTCTTGACATAACGGTATTATTAATATACGTAACAAAGCACTTCCCCGCCTATTCCTTCAGTACGGGCTTCTTTATCAGTCATCACACCTTTTGAGGTGGAGATAATTGCAATTCCCAGGCCGTTGATCACTCTAGGGAGTTCATCCTTAGGAGCGTATTTTCTTAACCCTGGCTTACTCACTCTGGAAAGCTTCACGATGGCATTTTGCTTCGTGGAAGGGTTATACTTCAAGGCAATTTTTATACTTCCTTGAGGTCCTACTTCCTCGAACTTATAGTTCTGGATGTATCCCTTGTCATGAAGTACCTTTGTGAGCTCCTTCTTTATGTTTGAAGCAGGGATCTCAACGATACGGTGAGAGGCCTTAATGGCATTTCTCAACCTGGTCAAATAATCAGCTATTGGATCAGTCATATTAATATAAGTCTAACTGCACGCCCTAAAGAGCCTGCAAAGTTACACATTGATTCTTAGAATAAAAACTTTTATATGATTTTTACCAGCTCGCCTTAGTGATACCAGGAATTTTACCCGCAGAGGCCATTTCTCTAAAAGTCACCCTGTTGATACCAAACTTCCTCATATATCCTTTTGGACGGCCAGTAAGCTTACATCTGTTGTGTAGCCTTACGGGAGAAGCATTCTTTGGCAGTTTGTCCAGGGCTTCGTAATCTCCTGCTGCTTTTAGTTCGGCTCTCTTTTTGGCATATTTTGCTACCAGACGTTCTCTTTTTCTCTCGCGAGCTTTGATCGACTCTCTTGCCATAATTATTCTTCTTTTTTGTTGTTTACAAAAGGCATCCCGAAAGCTTTCAACAAAGCATAGCTCTCTTCATCGGTTTCAGCAGTAGTTACAAACGTGATATCCATACCAGAGATCCTGTTCACTTTATCGATGCTGATCTCAGGGAAGATGATCTGTTCTTCCACACCCAAAGTGTAGTTACCTCTTCCGTCAAAACCTTTATCACTGATACCTTTAAAGTCCCTAACACGTGGAAGTGCCACGCTGGTAAGACGATCAAGGAATTCATACATCCTATTACCTCTTAATGTCACCTTGGCTCCAATCGGCATATCCTCTCTTAACTTAAAGTTAGAGACAGATTTCTTGGCCTTGGTCATCACCGCACGCTGACCTGTGATCAACGACAGCTCTTCTACACCATGGTCAACCAACTTTTTATCAGCTACGGCTGCTCCAATTCCTTTGTTGATCACAATTTTGCTCAACTTTGGCACCTGCATTACTGAATTGTATTGGAATTTCTCCTTTAGTTCAGGAGCAATTTCCTTGACATATTTATCTTTTACTCTAGGATTAGCCATTGATCACCTCCCCGGTTTTCTTAGAATATCTAACTAATTTTCCATTTTCGCCAAGCTTTCTCCCTGTTCTGGTGGCTTCACCAGTTTTTGGATCGATCAGCATAAGGTTACTTATGTGAATGGCAGCTTCTTTCTTTTCGATTCCTCCTTGAGGATTAGCAGCTGTAGGCTTCACATGTTTTGTCACCATGTTAAGGCCTTCTACAATAGCTTTTCTCTTTTCTAGGTCTACCGAAAGAATTTTACCAGATTTACCTTTGTCATCTCCGGACAATACCTTTACAGTATCTCCTCTTTTGATGTGCAATTTAGGTTGCTTATTCTTTTTTCTTTCCATGATTACAATACTTCAGGTGCCAAAGATACGATCTTCATAAATTGCTTCTCTCTCAGCTCTCTTGCCACTGGACCAAAGATACGGGTACCTCTTGGCTCATCGTTATTGTTCAAAAGAACCGCTGCGTTATCTTCAAAACGGATATATGAACCGTCTTTCCTTCTAACCTCTTTTCGAGTTCTTACGATTACCGCTTTAGAAACGGTGCCTTTTTTCATATTGCTGGAAGAAAGAGCAGATTTTACTGTCACGACTACTTTATCTCCGATAGAGGCATAGCGCTTACCGGTTCCTCCCAGTACTCGGATAACTAGTACTTCTTTAGCACCTGAATTATCCGCAACACTTAATCTGGATTCTGACTGTATCATGATTATTTAGCTCTTTCTATAATTTCCACTAATCTCCAACGCTTGTTCTTACTCAGCGGACGAGTTTCACTAATTTTAACGAGGTCTCCTTTGCCACACTCGTTTTGCTCGTCATGAACCATAAATTTGGTAGTCTTAGCAACAAACTTACCGTACATTGGGTGTTTCACCCTTCTTTCTACGGCAACTGTGATGGATTTATCCATTTTGCTGCTGACTACTTTTCCAATTCTTTCTTTACGTAGATTTCTCTCAGTAGCCATCGTCTTATTATTTAGCTAGTTGTTTGGCAGTCAAGAAAGTCTTCAATCTTGCGATAAGCTTCCTTGTCTCACTAATTCTGTTAGGATTCTCTATAGGAGAAATTGCATGAGCAAACCTCAACTTCGTAAGTTTCTCTTGCTCAGCGGCAATACGCTCAATTATTTCACTCTCGGAGAGTGCTTGGATTTCAGAGTTTTTCATAGTTATTATTATCCTACGTAATCTCTACGCACTACAAATTTTGTACTCACTGGAAGCTTTTGTTGGGCTAGACGAAGGGCCTCTTGGGCCAACTCTCGGCTTACACCTGTTGCTTCAAAAAGAATGGTTCCCGGTTTGATTACTGCTACCCAGTACTCAGGGGCTCCTTTACCCTTACCCATACGTACCTCAGCAGGCTTTTTGGTGATAGGCTTGTCAGGAAAAATCCTGATCCATACTTGCCCTTCCCTTTTCATTGCTCTTGTCATCGCAATACGGGCTGCCTCGATCTGTCGAGAGGTAATCCATCCTGCTTCCAGGGACTTGATACCAAAGTTACCGAACGCAAGAGTATGACCTCTTTGTGCGATACCTTTGATGCGTCCCTTTTGCATCTTTCTATATTTAGTTCTTCTTGGCTGTAACATGATTTCTCACTTATTGGGTGAAAATTAGTTATTTCTCTTTCTTCTCTTAGGACCGCCTTCTCTTCTTCTTCGTCCTGCTCCTCCAGATTTTTCATTGGCTATTCCGGCATTTGGAGAAAGATCTCTCTTGCCATAAACTTCACCTTTGAAAATCCATACTTTGATACCGATGATACCATAGACAGTCTGTGCTTCAGAGAGTGCATAATCGATGTCCGCTCTCAATGTATGCAAAGGAATTCTACCTTCTTTGTACATTTCTGATCTGGCCATCTCAGCGCCTCCTAGACGTCCTGAAAGTTTGATCTTGATACCTTCAGCTCCTACTCTCATTGTAGCGGCGATGGATTGCTTCATCGCTCTTCTAAATGAAATCCTGGCCTGAAGTTGTTGAGCGATAGACTCACCTACCAATTTGGCGTCCAATTCTGGTCGTTTGATTTCAAAGATATTGATCTGAACATCCTTGTTGGTAAGTTTCTTAAGCTCTTCCTTTAATTTATCTACTTCCGCACCACCTTTACCGATGACTACGCCTGGACGGGCAGTGTGGATAGTAAGGGTTATTCTCTTAAGCGTCCTTTCGATAATTACTTTTGCTATGCCCCCTTTAGGAATCCTGGCATATACATATTTCCTGATCTTTTGATCTTCGTACAGTTTATCGGCAAAATCCCTGCCGCCATACCAGTTGGAATCCCAGCCCTTAACGATACCTAGTCTAAGACCAATAGGGTTAACTTTTTGTCCCATATTCTAATCTTAATTAGCGTTTTCTTTTGTTTCTAATTCATCAGCGGTAACTTCAGAGTTGAACGCATCTACTACCAAAGTCACATGATTTGATCTTTTACGAATTCTGTGGGCCCTACCTTGGGGAGCAGGTCTAAGTCTTTTCAACATTCGACCACCATCCACTTGAATAGTCTTTATATACAAGTCAGCTTCTTCAAGTTTCTCGTCTGGATTTTTTGCCTGCCAGTTTGCAATGGCAGATAGCAACAGTTTCTCCAGCTTTGCAGCACCGTGATTCGGTGTGTATTTCAATATACTCAAGGCGTTACCTACCCTTTGTCCCCTCACAAGGTCGGCGACAAGACGCATCTTACGAGGCGATGTAGGTACATTATTTAGTCTTGCTATTGCTTCCATGATTATCTTCTTCCTTTATCTTTTTTGGCAATGTGACCTCTAAAGTTTCTTGTAGGAGCAAATTCACCAAGCTTGTGACCTACCATATTGTCTGTTACAAATACTGGAATGAATTTATTCCCATTATGCACAGCAAAGGTATGGCCTACAAAATCCGGAGAGATCATTGATCTCCTTGACCAAGTCTTGATGACAGACTTCTTGCCGGATTCGTTCATTGCATCTACTTTTTTGGCCAAGTGATGAGCTATATAAGGCCCTTTTTTTAATGAACGTGCCATAATTATTTAGATCTTTTACTAATGATAAACTTGTTTGAATACTTTTTAGGCGATCTGGTTTTCTTACCTTTAGCCAGCAAACCAGTCCTAGATCTTGGGTGTCCTCCTGAAGAACGGCCTTCACCACCACCCATTGGGTGATCCACAGGGTTCATCGCTACACCTCGTACTCTTGGACGCTTGCCTAACCATCGGTTACGACCAGCCTTGCCCAATACCACGTTCATATGATCGGCATTTGACACTGTTCCTATTGTAGCTGTACATACACTAAGTACTAATCGCATTTCTCCGGAGGGGAGTTTGATGGCTACATACTTGCCTTCTCTTGCGACCAATTGTGCATAGCTACCCGCACTTCTTGCCATGGCACCACCTTTTCCTGGCTTAAGCTCCACGTTGTGGATGATGGTACCCAAAGGAATCTTGTTCATTGGAAGGTTATTACCCACCTCTGGAGCTGCATTCTCTCCGGAAACAACCGTTTGTCCTACTTGCAAACCTTCCGGTGCTATGATATAAGTCTTGGCGCCATCTACGTAATACAACAACGCCAAACGAGCTGTTCTGTTCGGATCGTATTCGATCGCCTTAACAGTAGCAGGCACTCCATCTTTATTACGCTTAAAATCTACAATTCTAAGTCTTCTCTTATGACCTCCACCAATGTAGCGAGCGGTCATTTTTCCTGAGTTATTTCTACCGCCTGATTTCTTCAACGGAGCCAACAACGACTTCTCTGGCTTGGACTTGGTGATTTCACCAAAAGTCGGCGCCAATCTATATCGGGTACCGGGAGTTACAGGCTTTAATTTTTTAACTGCCATGATTCTGATTCAATTAAATTTCTCCGTAAAAGTCAATTACTTCTCCATCGGCTACTTGTACAATAGCTTTCTTAAAAGCATTGGTATAACCGGATACTACTTTGCTCTTTGTGTAGCGTGTTTTCAACTTAGCGGCATAGCGCATCGTTCTTACTGACACCACTTTTACACCGAACATTTTCTCTACGGCCGCTTTGATTTCTGGCTTCTTAGCGGTTTTCTCCACTACAAATCCATAAACGCCTCTCTCGTTCATCGCCGAAATCTTTTCCGTAATCAAGGGCTTCTTTAGTATATCCATTGTCTTACTTCGATAAAAGGGTTTCCAACTTACTTACTGAACCTTCACAAAGTACCAACGTATCAGCATGAAGCACATCATAAGTATTGATGTCCGCTACCGTTTTTACTTGTGCTTTTGGAAGGTTTCTACTTGACAAATACACATTGTTATTAGCTTCTGGAAGCACTAGCAACGTCTTTTTATCCGCCAAAGAAAGACCAGACAATAGCGCCACGTAGTTCTTGGTCTTGATGCTGTCAAAGCTAACATCTTCCAAAACCGTCAAGCTGTTGTCCTTTACTTTGTAAGTAAGGGCAGATTTTCTTGCCAATTGTTTAACTTTCTTGTTCAATTTGAAAGAATAGTTTCTTGGTCTAGGACCAAATACTCTACCCCCTCCTCGGAACAATGGAGATTTAATAGAACCAGCTCTGGCACCACCCGTACCTTTTTGTTTCTTTATCTTCTTTGTTGAGCCGACTATCTCAGCCCTCTCTTTGCTCTTATGAGTACCCTGTCTTTGGTTGGCCAAAAACTGCTTTACATCCAGGTAGATCGCATGATCATTAGGCTCGATTGCGAAAATCTCGTCAGAAAGACTTATCTTTCTACCTGTCTCTTCACCGTTATGTTTTAATACTGCTAATTCCATTTGATTACTTCTCTAAAATAACGTAAGAATTTTTTGGACCAGGGACAGAGCCACTTACCAAGATCAAGTTCTTTTCAGCATAAACCTTCAATACTTTCAGGTTCAATACTTTTACACGGCTTCCGCCCATTCTACCTGCCATTCTTAGCCCCTTGAATACTCGAGATGGCCAAGAACATGCACCAATAGAACCTGGGTGTCTTTGACGGTTATGCTGACCGTGAGTCGCCCCACCTACTCCAGCAAATCCGTGACGTTTTACAACACCTTGGAAACCTTTACCTTTAGAAGTTCCGATAGCATCTACAAAGTCTCCTTCTTCGAAAACTTCTCCTGCTTTTACGGATTTTCCAAGATCCACTTGACCTTCAAATTCAATTCTGAAGTCTCTGAATTCTACAACTTTCTGCTTAGGTGTGGTACCGGCCTTTTTGAAATGGCCCAACAATGGCTTAGGAGTATTTTTCTCCTTACGCTCACCGTACCCCAACTGAACAGCGCTGTACCCGTCTGTTTCTACATTTTTTACTTGCGTCACTACGCAAGGACCAGCTTCTATTAGCGTGCATGCGACACTTCGTCCATCGGCACTGAAAATGCTAGTCATTCCTACTTTTTTACCTATTATTCCAGACATCTTCTGTTATATAATATAATTATGCACAAGTATTTACACACTTGTGCCTTTTTAAGGACTGCAAAGTTAGTAATTTAAATACAGCTTACAAATTACAACTCATATATTTTCAAACATTTACAAAAATTATCTTCCTCAAAACACCACAAGGGAGCGCTTCTTTCAAAAGATTATATGAGCATTCGCTAAAAAAGAAAAGACCCATCCGCGAATGGCGGACAGGTCCTTTTGCTATATTCTATTGGTAAAGGTCAAACTTTGATCTCTACATCTACTCCACTTGGAAGCTCGATCTTCATCAAGGCATCTACTGTTTTAGAACTGTTGGAATAGATATCCACCAATCTTTTGTAGGTACACAATTGATATTGATCTCTTGCCTTTTTGTTTACGTGTGGTGACTTTAGTACCGTAAACTTCTCCTTTTTAGTAGGCAAAGGAATCGGTCCAACCACCACTGCTCCGGTAGTTTTTACAGCTTTTACGATTTTCTCTGATGACTTGTCCACCAAAGTATGATCGTAAGACTTAAGTTTTATTCTTATTTTCTGATTCATGTTCAATTAAATTTAGGCCTTAGCTCCTTTTACTTCAGCGATTACACCTTCGGCGATATTATTAGGAACTGGTTCATAGTGAGAGAATGTCAAGGTAGCTGTCGCTCTACCAGAAGAAATTGTTCTAAGGTCAGTGATGTAACCAAACAATTCAGACAATGGCACAGCAGCTTTAACTACAGATGAAGTACCTTTGGTATCCATCCCTTTCATCAAGCCTCTTCTTCTGTTCAAGTCACCAGTGATAGGCCCCGTATATTCGTCAGGCGTAACCACATCAACAGACATAACAGGCTCTAACAACTGAGGTTTACATTTCTTAGCAGCCTCTTTGAAGCCTAACCTAGCAGCCAATTCAAAAGATAGTGCATCGGAATCGACATCGTGGAAGGAACCGTGGAACAATCTCACCTTCATGGCTTCAATTGGGTATCCTGCCAATGGACCGTTCTTCATTGCTTCTTGGAAACCTTTCTGGATAGATGGAATAAATTCCTTTGGAATCACACCACCCACAATACCATTAACGAATTCCAATCCTGGCTTCACCTCTCCAGTTTCTGGATCTTCTTCTTTCGGACTAAGCTCGAATACGATATCGGCAAACTTACCTTTACCACCAGTTTGTTTCTTATAAACTTCCTTGTGCTCTACAGAGCCAAACAAAGCTTCCTTATAAGCCACTTGAGGAGCTCCTTGGGTGATTTCCACCTTAAATTCTCTCTTCAAGCGATCAATGATGATGTCAAGGTGAAGCTCTCCCATACCTCTAAGGATCGTCTGGCCAGTTTCATGGTCAGTATTTACCTGAAGTGTAGGATCTTCTTCTACCAATTTAGTGATAGCCATGGACAATTTATCCACATCTGCCTTCGTCTTAGGCTCAATCGCATAACCAATTACTGGCTCTGGGAAGATCATGGACTCCAGTACGACTTTACGACTTTCGGAACACAACGTATCACCCGTCTTAATGTCCTTAAAACCAACTACCGCACCGATATCACCTGCTTCAAGACGTTCGATTTGGTTTTGTTTGTTGGCGTGCATCTGGAATACACGAGAGATACGCTCCTTGTTGCCAGAGCGGCTATTGAAGACATAAGAACCTGAATCAAGCACACCTGAATAAGCCCTTACAAAACACAGACGGCCCACAAAAGGATCCGTAGCGATTTTAAAAGCAAGACCAGCAAACGGCTCTTTCACATCAGGAGCAAGAGAAACTTCTTTCTCCTCATCATTCAGGTCACGGGCGATGACATTATCCTTGTCCAATGGAGAAGGAAGCAATTCCATCACCAAGTCAAGCATGGTCTGTACTCCTTTATTTTTGAATGAAGACCCACATACCATTGGTACGATCTTCATGTCTATCACAGCTTTTCTAAGAGCTGTAAGGATTTCATCTTCAGTTATGGAGCTGGAATCTTCGAAGAATTTTTCCATCAAAGACTCATCATAATCGGCCACAGCTTCGAGCAAGTGCTCTCTCCATTCTGCAGTCTCCTCTACTAGATCTTCGGGAATCGGCACCTCTTCAAATGTCATCCCGAAATCATCTTCATTCCATACAATTGCACGGTTGTTGATCAAGTCAACTACTCCGCGGAATCTATCTTCAGCTCCGATAGGTATCTGCAAAGGAACAGCATAGCTGCCTAGCATGTCCTTTACTTGTTTACATACGTCAAGGAAGTTGGCTCCCGCACGGTCCATCTTGTTGACAAAACCAATACGAGGCACATTATAGTTATCAGCTAGTCTCCAGTTAGTCTCAGACTGTGGCTCCACGCCATCTACCGCACTAAACAAGAACACAAGCCCATCCAACACACGCAGGGAGCGGTTCACCTCTACGGTAAAGTCCACGTGACCTGGAGTATCAATAATGTTGATTTGGTAATTATTATCTCTGTAAGGCCAGAAAACCGTCGTAGCAGCTGAGGTAATGGTGATACCTCTTTCTTGCTCCTGAGCCATCCAGTCCATCGTTGCAGCACCATCGTGTACCTCTCCGATTTTATGGGATACGCCTGAATAGAATAGAATCCGCTCTGTTGTTGTTGTTTTACCAGCATCAATATGAGCGGCAATACCGATGTTTCTTGTAAATTTTAAGTTTCTTGCCATCCTAATTAAAATCTAAAGTGAGAGAATGCTTTATTGGCTTCTGCCATTCTGTGTGTATCATCTTTTTTCTTCACAGCCGCACCTTCTCCTTTGGATGCAGCGATAATTTCGCCAGCAAGTCGGTCCATCATCGTCTTTTCGCCTCTTCTTCTGGCAAAAGTTATCATCCACTTAATACCAAGTGATGTCTTTCTTTCAGGTCTTACTTCCATTGGTACCTGGAATGTAGCTCCCCCAACCCTACGACTCTTCACCTCTACAGCTGGAGTTATATTGTTAAGCGCTTTTTTCCAAACCTCAAGACCATTCTCACCCAACTTCTCTTCTACTTTTTCTACTGCATCATAGAAGATTCTGTAAGCAATACTCTTCTTCCCGTCTACCATAAGGCAGTTCACAAACTTGGTCACCAAAGTATCATTGAACTTCGGATCAGGAAGAATATATCTCTTTTTCGGTTTCGCTTTTCTCATTGTTCAGTTTGTTTTCTAATGTTTATTTTTTGTCCTTAGGACGCTTGGCACCGTACTTGGAGCGACCTTGCTTACGGTCTTTCACCCCTGCTGTATCCAGTGCACCTCGGATGATGTGATAACGCACACCTGGAAGGTCTTTCACACGACCACCTCTGATCAATACGATAGAGTGCTCTTGCAAATTATGTCCTTCTCCTGGAATGTAAGCGTTCACTTCTTTTCCATTTGTCAATCTAACCCTGGCCACTTTTCTCATCGCCGAGTTAGGTTTCTTAGGCGTTGTGGTGTATACCCTTGTACACACTCCCCTCCTTTGAGGACATGCATCCAGTGCTCTAGACTTGGACTTTGTCACCAAAGTGGTTCTACCTTTTCTAACTAACTGTTGTATAGTAGGCATTAACTGATAAAATTTATTTTACTCCTTTAACATATGAAATTTGGATTGCAAAGGTAACGAAAACGGTAAAACAAACAAAATTAAAGAGTTATATTTTGGTTAAGCCTCACCAAGCGTCCCGCCGAAGTTCATCGGAAATTCCGGAACGTCGTTACCGGCCTCTATCTTGCCAAATGCACTTTCGTACTTTTCGATATTATCCTTAAGTGCTGTCAGCAACCGCTTCGCGTGGTCAGGGGTCATGATTATCCGTGATTTCACGCGTGCCTTTGGTACTCCTGGCATCAAACGGATAAAATCCAATACAAATTCAGAATTGGAGTGAGCGATCATAGCCAAGTTGGCATAAATCCCCTCTGCTACTTCATCGGACAGCTCCACATTGATCTGTTGGTTTTTCCCTTTTTCTTCGTCTTTGTGATCTTCCATTACTTTTTCGGTATTGGTTATTTGTTACTGTTTATTGGGTCAATCGAACAGTGGCTCGCCCGCTGTCCACTACGGTGCAATGGTGGTTGGTCTTTACAGTAATATATCCAGTTATTCACGTCACCGCTCACGAGACTTAACCAAAAAAGGCCTGCAATGAATACAGGCCTTTTGCACGTTATTTATTTGATATTACTTTACTGCCTCTTTAGACTTACGGGATTCTCTCTCCTTGTCACTAGAAGAAGAAAGCCTCTCGTATTCCTCTTTGGATCCCACGATGATGTGCTGGAAGTCTCGTTGTCCCGTACCTGCTGGGATAAGATGCCCAACAATTACGTTTTCTTTCAAGCCCAACAACTCATCTCGCTTACCTCGGATGGCTGCTTCACTCAAGACTTTGGTAGTCTCCTGGAAGGAAGCCGCAGAGATAAAGCTCTCTGTACCCAAAGATGCCGCGGTGATACCTTGAAGTGTTGGTTTGGATACGGCAGTTTCCGCATCTCTCACCTGAACAAGCTTAAGGTCCTTACGCTTCAAGCTGGAGTTTTCGTCACGAAGTCTTCTAGAAGTGATGATCATTCCTGCTTTTAGGGTCGCTGAATCACCTGGATCCATTACGACCTTCTTGTCTAGGATATTGTCGTTTTCTTCTCTGAAAGCCCATTTATCTACCACTTGTCCTTGTAGGAAGCCTGTATCACCGGCATCCAAGATCTCTACTTTCTGCATCATCTGGCTTACGATCACTTCGATATGCTTATCGTTGATCTTCACCCCTTGCAGACGGTATACTTCTTGGATCTCATTCACTAGGTATTCCTGAACAGCCGTAGGGCCTTTGATGGAGAGAATATCATTTGGAGTGATGGCTCCATCAGAAAGTGGCTCGCCAGCTCTGATAAAGTCATTTTCCTGTACCAAGATGTGCTTGGACAATGATACCATATAACGCTTCTTCACTCCGTCTTTTGACTCGATGAAGATTTCTCTGTTACCTCTTTTGATGCCGCCATAAGTTACGACACCGTCTATTTCAGAAACCACCGCAGGATTGGACGGGTTACGCGCTTCGAACAGCTCTGTTACCCGTGGTAGACCACCAGTAATATCACGGGTCTTACCTACAGAACGAGGAATCTTCACCAATATTTGTCCAGATTTCACTTTATCACCCTCTTCTACTGCCAAGTGCGCTCCTACAGGAATGTTATAGCTCTTGGTTTCGTCACCGTAGTTCACGACTACCGCTGGGTTTTTGGTTTTATCTTTGGTATCGATGATTACTTTTTCTTTGTATCCCGTCTGATCATCGGCAACCTCCTTAAAGGTCACCCCTTCAATAATGGACTCAAAAGAAACCTCACCGTCAAATTCGGAAAGTATCACGGCATTATAGGGATCCCAAGTACAAAGGGAATCTCCTTTGCTGATCTTCTGACCATCTTTTACGTTCAGAATCGCACCATAAGGAACGTGGTTTGAAGCCAGCGTCTTACCTGATTTGGCGTCATTGATCTTGATCTCTCCTGATCGGCCCATCACCACTGCTACTGGATCACCATCTTTGTTAGTAGTATTGATAAACCTGAATTCTTCTTCAAATTCTACAACACCATCAAATTTGGCATTGATACTCGCTTCAACGGAAATGTTAGATGCAGTACCCCCTACGTGGAAGGTTCTCAAGGTAAGCTGTGTACCTGGCTCACCAATAGATTGGGCAGCGATAACACCAACTGATTCTCCATTTTGGACCGCATTGCCACTTGTCAGGTTACGACCATAGCACTTGGTACATACACCTCTTCTGGATTCACAGGTCAAAACAGACCTGATCTCCACTTCTTCCACTGCTGATTCATCTACTTTCTTGGCCAGCTCATCGGTGATTTCTTCTCCAGATTGAATGATTACTTCCTCTGTAAGTGGATCCACTACATCATGTACTGAAACCCTACCCACAATTCGTTCAGAAAGTGGCTCTACGATTTCGTCATTGTCTTTCAGTGCTTGTACTACAAGCCCCCTCAACGTACCACAATCCTCTTCTGACACGATCACATCCTGCGCTACATCCACCAATCTTCTGGTCAAATACCCGGCATCGGCAGTTTTCAAGGCCGTATCGGCAAGACCTTTACGGGCACCGTGTGTAGAGATAAAGTACTCCAATACATCCAGTCCTTCCTTAAAGTTGGACAGAATCGGGTTTTCGATAATCTCTCCAACAGAACCTTGGAGGTTTTTCTGCGGCTTCGCCATCAATCCCCTCATTCCGCCTAGCTGACGAATCTGCTCTCTCGAACCCCTCGCACCGGAGTGCATCATCATATAAATGGCGTTAAAGCCTTGCTTATCCTCCTCCATCTGCTTCATTAGGATATTTGTCAGATTGGAGTTGGTTCTGGTCCAGATATCAATTACCTGGTTGTACCGCTCGTTATCAGTAATCAGTCCCATCAAGTAATTGTTCCATACTTGATCTACCTCTTCTTTTGCTTTGGTGATCAATGGATCCTTATCACTTGGGATAATCACATCATTCAGCCCCATGGACAATCCTCCCGAATAGGCCATCTGGAAACCAAGATGCTTAATATCATCCAAGAACTGAGCACTTCGTGCGATACCACATATTTTTACTACCTCGGCAATAATTTGCTGAAGTTTCTTTTTGGTCAATAATTCGTTGACAAACCCAACTTGTTCAGGAACAAATTGATTAAAGATCAACCTACCGGCTACGGTTTCTACTACCTTGTCTACCAATTCACCATTGGCTTCCCTTACTTTTACCTTACACTTGATATGTGCGTGTTGGGAGATGACCTTTTCGTTAAGGGCAATGATAACATCCTCTTCACCGTAGAAAGTCATTCCTTCACCAGCTACAGGCTCTTCCTCTGTAGTCCTTTTCCCCTTGGTTACGTAATATAGCCCCAATACCATATCCTGAGAAGGTACAGTAATAGGCGCACCATTAGCAGGGTTAAGGATATTGTGGGAAGAAAGCATCAAGGTCGATGCCTCCAAAATGGCCTCATGACCAAGCGGCACGTGAACAGCCATCTGGTCACCGTCAAAGTCGGCGTTAAAGGCCGTACACACCAATGGATGCAGCTGGATCGCTTTTCCTTCGATCAATTTCGGCTGGAAAGCTTGAATACCCAGCCTGTGAAGCGTAGGAGCTCGGTTAAGCAATACGGGGTGTCCTTTCAATACATTTTCAAGGATATCCCATACCACCGGATCTTTACGGTCTACAATCTTTTTGGCGGATTTCACTGTCTTCACAATGCCTCTTTCGATCAGCTTTCTGATAATAAAAGGCTTGAAGAGTTCTGCGGCCATGTTCTTAGGCAAACCGCACTCGTGAAGCTTCAGTTCTGGACCTACCACAATAACAGATCGTCCGGAATAATCCACACGCTTACCAAGTAAGTTTTGACGGAAACGCCCTTGCTTACCTTTCAGCATGTCAGACAGCGATTTCAGTGCTCTATTTCCATCCGACCTTACGGCATTCACCTTTCTGGAATTATCAAACAGGGAATCAACCGCTTCCTGAAGCATACGCTTCTCGTTACGAAGGATTACTTCTGGAGCTTTGATATCAATAAGTCGCTTTAGACGATTGTTACGGATGATCACCCTTCTGTATAGATCATTAAGGTCAGATGTGGCAAATCTACCACCATCCAAAGGTACTAATGGACGAAGCTCTGGTGGAATCACCGGCACCATTCTCACTACCATCCATTCTGGACGGTTTTCGATCCTAGTTCTGGCATCCCTAAATGCTTCTACCACCTTCAATCGCTTCAACGCCTCAGCTTTTCGCTGTTGGGAAGTATCAGTAGCTGCTTGGTGACGAAGGCTGTAAGAAAGGTCATCCAGATCCAATCTTGACAATAGCATCTCAATGGCCTCAGCCCCCATTTTTGCGATGAACTTATTCGGATCATCGTCATCGAGCATTTGGTTTTCCTTTGGAAGCTTGTCCATGATATCCAAATACTCATCCTCTGTCAAGAAATCAAGATATTGCAGACCATCTTCGGCCTTGATACCCGGATTGATAACAGCGTATCGTTCGTAGTATACAATTTGATCCAGTTTCTTGGTAGGAAGACCTAGCAAGTAACCTATTTTGTTAGGAAGGGATTTAAAATACCAAATATGTGCCACAGGAACGACCAATTCGATGTGTCCCATTCTTTCGCGGCGCACTTTCTTTTCGGTAACCTCAACCCCACATCTATCACAAATGATACCTTTATATCTTATGCGCTTGTATTTTCCACAATGACATTCCCAGTCTTTGACAGGTCCAAAAATCCGCTCACAGAAAAGACCGCCCATTTCAGGCTTGTACGTCCTGTAATTGATGGTTTCTGGCTGGGTCACCTCGCCATGAGAGCTATCCAGGATGGATTCCGGAGAAGCCAAACTAATAGTGACTCTGGAAAAGTCGTTGTTTAGTTTTTTATTTTTTCTGAACGCCATAATTTGTTTTGTGCTTATGTGAAGGGCCTCACGGCCCAATAAGATCTAATTTAGTCGAGTGTGATTTCTAGTGCCAAACCTCTTAGTTCATGAACCAATACATTGAATGATTCAGGAATATTCGGTTTTGGAAGGTTTTCACCTTTTACTATTGACTCGTAGGCCTTGGCTCTACCAATCACATCATCAGACTTCACAGTAAGTATTTCTTGAAGCACATGGGAAGCACCAAAGGCCTCCAGTGCCCAAACCTCCATCTCTCCAAAACGCTGACCACCAAACTGGGCCTTACCACCAAGTGGCTGCTGCGTAATAAGAGAGTATGGACCAATAGATCTTGCGTGCATCTTATCATCCACCAAGTGACCCAGCTTCAGCATATAGGCAATTCCTACTGTCACTGGCTGATCAAACTGCTTACCGGTAAGCCCATCAAACAGGTATGTCCTGCCAAACGATGGTAAGCCCGCCTTATCAAGTTCTGCTGCTACCTCTTCGGTAGTCGCTCCGTCAAATATTGGTGTTGCGTATTTCTTGTTCATCTTCTCTCCTGCCCATGCCAATACAGTCTCAAATATCTGACCGATGTTCATACGGGAAGGCACCCCTAACGGGTTAAGAACGATGTCCATTGGGGTTCCATCTTCCAGGAATGGCATATCTTCATCACGAACGATCTTGGCAATGATACCTTTGTTTCCGTGACGACCTGCCATCTTATCACCCACTTTAAGTTTACGCTTTTTGGCTACGTACACTTTTGCAAGTTTTACAATACCCGCTGGCAATTCGTCCCCTACTTCCAGGGTAAAGCGGTCTCGCTTAAACCTACCTGAAATTTCATTTCTCGTATTGGTATAATTCTTAACCAATTGTTGGATCAAACTGTTCGTATGCTCATCATTCGTCCAGTCATCCAAAATAATATCGGAGATCAAATTGGCTTCCTCAGGAACATTGTAGTTACTTTCATCCCTGTAAGGGTTCTTGGCAGGGAAGAGATTGTTCTCAATGTTTTGGTGGTTAAATTTCACACCTTTGCTGATTATTTCATCTCCAAACTTATGTTTCACACCTTGAGAAGTCATCCCGTCCAAGATGCTCACTAGTTTATTGATCATCTTAGCCCTTACTCCAAGCAGCTCTTTAGTATATGACTGCTTCAACTTTTCTACTTCAGCCTTGGCTTTGGCACGAAGCTCCTTGTCTTTCTTGGGGCGTGAGAACAGCTTTGTCTCTATAACCACACCGTTTAGGGAAGGAGATGCTTTTAGTGAGGCATCTTTTACATCACCTGCTTTGTCACCGAAGATCGCTCTAAGAAGCTTCTCTTCAGGTGTGGGATCAGTCTCCCCTTTTGGCGTGATCTTTCCGATAATGATATCTCCTTCTTTCAGCTCAGCACCGATACGGATAATTCCATTTTCATCGAGGTTTTTCACTGCCTCTTCGGATACATTAGGGATTTCAGAAGTCAATTCCTCTTCACCACGTTTGGTATCCCTTACTTCAAGTTGGAACTCCTCTACGTGTATGGAAGTAAAGATATCTTCTCTTACCACCCGCTCGGAAATTACAATCGCATCCTCAAAGTTATAACCTTGCCACGGCATGTAAGCCACTTTTAGGTTTTTACCCAAGGCCAGCTCGCCTTGATTAGTAGAATATCCCTCTACCAATACTTGCCCCTTGGTCACACGCTGTCCATTCAACACCAATGGTGTCAAGTTGATCGTGGTGTCCTGGTTGGTCCTTCTGAATTTGATCAAGTCATAAGACTTGTACTCGTCACTGAAGTTGACCAACAGTTCATCATCGCTAAGGTCATACTTAATGACTATTTTCTTCGCATCCACAAAATCTACCACACCATCTGCTTCAGCGATAATCAATGAACGCGAATCCACAGCTGCCTTCGCTTCCAGACCGGTACCTACGATAGGCGACTCGGCTTTGAGAAGCGGTACGGCCTGACGCTGCATGTTGGATCCCATCAGGGCACGGTTAGCATCATCATGCTCCAAGAAAGGAATCAGGGAAGCTGCCACAGATACAATCTGGTTAGGCGCCACATCCATATAACTGATTTCCTTAGGCTCAAGAACAGGGAAATCACCTTCATAACGCGCTTTAACACGGTCATTTACGAAAGTTCCGTCGTCCTCTAGCGGTGCATTGGCCTGTGCAATGTTATTATTGTCCTCTTCTTCTGCTGTCAAGAATACGATATCATCGCTTTCCATACCAGCTTTGCCTTCTCTCACTTTTCTATATGGCGTCTCCAAGAAGCCCATGGAGTTCACTTTGGCATGCACACACAAAGAAGATATCAAACCAATATTAGGTCCTTCTGGAGTTTCAATGGTACATAAACGACCATAGTGTGTATAGTGAACATCCCGTACTTCAAATCCAGCTCTTTCACGAGAAAGACCTCCTGGTCCCAAAGCGGACAACCTACGCTTGTGCGTAAGTTCTGCAAGTGGGTTAGTCTGGTCCATAAACTGAGAAAGCTGATTGGTACCAAAGAACGAATTGATTACCGACGACAGCGTCCTGGCATTAATCAGGTCTACCGGCTTAAAGTCCTCGTTATCTCTTACGTTCATTCGTTCCCGGATAGTCCGTGCCATTCTGGCAAGACCTACTCCGAACTGGCTATATAATTGCTCACCCACGGTCCGTACTCGCCTATTGCTCAAGTGGTCAATATCATCCACTACTGCCTTGGAGTTGATCAGTCCGATCAGGTATTTTACAATGTTAATAATGTCTTCGGTCGTAAGAACTATTTTCTCGGCCTCTATATCGAGTCCTAGCTTTTTATTGATTCTGTAACGACCTACTTCACCAAGATCATATCGCTTGTCAGAGAAAAACAATCCATGGATTACTTCTCTGGCCGTGGACTCATCTGGTGCTTCAGTATTTCTTAACTGACGATAGATTACCTCTACTGCCTCTTTTTCAGAGTTGGAATTATCCTTCTGAAGCGTATTATAGATAATAGAATAATCAGCGATATTCACATCATCCCTATGTAAGATGACACTCTTCGCTCCTGAATCTAGGATCAACTCAATATCTTCCTCACTAAGGACAGAATCACGCTCTAACAGCACTTCGTTTCTATCGATAGAAACTACCTCACCAGTATCCTCATCTACAAAATCTTCTACCCAAGTACGGAGGACACGAGCTGCAAGCTTTCTGCCTACGATCTTTTTAAGATTGGTCTTATTGGCTTCTACTTCTTCAGAAAGCCCAAACAAATCGAGGATAGCTTTATCAGAACCATAACCAATAGCTCTCAAAAGCGTGGTTACTGGGAATTTTTTCTTTCTGTCAATGTATGCATACATGACATTGTTGATATCCGTCGCAAATTCAATCCAAGACCCTTTAAAAGGGATAATCCTGGCAGAATAAAGCTTGGTACCGTTGGTGTGCTTACTCTGGGCAAAGAACACCCCTGGAGACCTGTGTAGCTGGGATACGATTACCCTTTCGGCACCGTTTATGACAAACGAGCCTTTTTCGGTCATGTAGGGAAGGTTCCCTAAGAATACTTCCTGCTCGATTGTTTCAAAATCTTCATTGTCCTCATCAGAGCACAGTAAGCGAAGTTTTGCCTTCAATGGAACAGAGTAAGTCAATCCTCTGTCGATACATTCACCCACACTATATTTAGGCGGATCTACGGTATAATCAATAAATTCAAGTGTAAAGTTCTCTCTGGAATCACTTATGGGGAAATTTTCAGAGAACACCTTGAAAAGCCCATCCTGTCTCCTCTTTTCTGCGGGAGTATCCAATTGGAAAAAATCCTTGAATGATTGTAACTGGATATCGAGGAAATCCGGATAGTCTTTGACCACCTTAATAGATGAGAAACTTTTCCTTTCGGTTTGATTCTGGATAGCCAAGGCAGTATATGTTTATAGTGATAATAAATAACTGAATGCGGCAATTTCCGCTTAGAATAGTGCAATTTTAAAACTGTGCACAAACAGGAAAAGACCTGACTTAAAAGTCAGGTCTAATCAATAACCTACATCTTATTAGATGAGGTTATTCAAATTATTTAAGCTCTACTTCAGCACCAGCTTCCTCAAGTTGTTTCTTAAGTGCTTCTGCTTCGTCTTTTGCAATACCTTCTTTGATAGCCTTAGGAGCACTGTCTACTACTTCTTTAGCTTCCTTAAGACCAAGGCCGGTCAATTCCTTAACCAATTTCACTACTGCAAGTTTTTGACCACCAGCAGCTTTAAGAACTACATCGAAAGAAGATTTTTCTTCTTCACCAGCACCTTCACCAGCACCACCAGCTACCATTACTGGAGCAGCTGCAGCAGCAGGTTCGATACCATACTCTTCTTTCAATATTTCGGCTAATTCACTAACCTCTTTAACAGTCAAGTTAACTAACTGCTCAGCGAATGCTTTAAGATCTGCCATTGTATTATTATTTAAAATTAACTGATTTTTTTACTTAATTGATTTGAATGATATTATGCTTCTTTTTCAGAAAGAGTCTTAACAAGCCCTGCCAATGTATCCTGTCCACTCTGTAGTGCAGAGATAACGTTTTTGGCTGGAGATTGAAGCAATCCGATAACTTCTCCCAATAGTTCCTCTTTGGATTTCAAAGCGGCCAGCATATCGAGATTGTTTTCTCCAATCACCAAATCGCTGTCTATGGAAGCGGCTTTAAAGCCCGGTCTAGCTTCTTTTGTACCTGATTTCTTTCTGTAGTCTTTGATGACTTTTGCAGGTAAATTTGCCGTTTCTGCAGCAAAGATAATTCCCGAAAAGCCTTTAAGAACACTATCTAATTCTGAGAAGTCTGCGTCAAGATTATCCAGAGCTTGTTTGATAAACGTGTTTTTATAAACACGGTACTCAACTCCATTTTCATAACACATCCTTCTGAAAGTATTTACCTGAGCAACGGTGAAACCTGATGCATCTGTGATATAGAAATGCGGAGTTTCTTTGAATTTCTCGGTAAGACTTTCGATTATTGCTTTCTTTTCCTCTCTAGTCATAATTAAATACCTTGAATACTCCCCTTATCAATTGCAATACCAGGAGACATTGTGCTAGATAAATGTATACTCTTGAAGTACGTCCCTTTAGAAGATGCAGGCTTCAATTTAGAAATTGTGTTGATGAGTTCTTGGGCGTTCTCTTGGATCTTATCTGGATCAAAAGAAACTTTACCTACACTTGCGTGTACAATACCGAACTTATCTACTTTAAAGTCTATTTTACCACCTTTTACTTCTTTCACCGCTTTCCCTACATCTAGGGTAACAGTTCCTGACTTAGGGTTAGGCATCAGGCCTCTTGGGCCCAGTACTCTACCTAATCTACCTACTTTTGCCATTACGTTGGGCATGGTGATGATCACATCGATATCAGTCCATCCACCTTCGATTTTGGCAATATAGTCATCCAAGCCGACGTAGTCAGCTCCAGCTTCTTTCGCTTCTTCTTCCTTGTCCGGAGTACAAAGTACCAATACTTTTACGTCTTTTCCGGTTCCATGGGGCAAAGCAACCACTCCTCTTACCATTTGGTCCGCTTTTCTGGGATCTACACCCAATCGGATGTCTACATCCACAGAAGCGTCAAATTTCACAGCAGTGATTTCCTTGACGATTGAAGAAGCCTCAGTAAGGGAGTACTGCTGGCTTGGGTCGTACTTAGAAAGAGCTTCTTTTTGCTTTTTTGTTAACTTAGCCATTGTTTTATGTTTATTCCTCCCAAGGAGCTTTTCCTGAAACTGTGATTCCCATACTTCTTGCCGTACCTGCAACCATTTTCATTGCAGATTCTACTTTAAAGGCATTCAAGTCAGGCATTTTCACCTCAGCAATTTCTTTTACCTGATCCCAGGTCACTGAGCCTACTTTCTTCCTGTTTGGTTCCGGAGAACCTCCTTTTAGTTTCGCTGCCTCTAACAACAAATTCGCTGCCGGAGGAGTTTTGATTACGAAATCAAAGGACTTGTCAGAATAAATCGTAACAAGGACAGGTAGAAGTTGACCCATTTTTTCCTGAGTTCTAGCATTGAACTGCTTACAGAACTCCATGATGTTCAAACCCTTGGCACCAAGGGCAGGACCAACAGGAGGAGATGGATTTGCCTGGCCACCCTTCACCTGTAATTTCAGATAACCAGTAATTTCCTTAGCCATTTCCTAGTCTTGTTTTTCTACTTGCATAAAGTTTAACTCAACAGGGGTGTTTCGGCCGAATATCTTAACCATAACATTAAGCTTTTTCTTATCCTCAAACACCTCTTCTATCGTACCCGAGAAACCACTAAAGGGACCATCCATTACTTTTATGGTCTCTCCGACTATATATGGCGTATCCAGTTTCTCAGCAAACTCGTCAATCCCTTCAACCCTACCTAAGATACGGTTGATTTCTGATTGTCGTAATGGTTCAGGAGTCTTGGAAGCTCCTCCTGCGTTTGCACCTAGAAAACCGATAACACCCGGGATGCTTGTAATCACGTGATTGGCTTCACCATGGGACAAATCCGCATTAACCAAAACATAGCCAGGAAAGAAGTTTCTCTCTCTGACTCGCTTTTTGCCATTGCGCATTTCATATACTTTTTCAGAAGGTATCAATACTTCGGGAATATAATCCTCTAGTTTTTGACGGGTAATTTCATTGTCCAAATAAGATTTGGCCTTTTTCTCTTGCCCTGCTACCACTCTGAGTACATACCATTTATGTTCTGCCATCAGTAATTGTTGATTCTATTTAGAATAAATCATAAAACCATTTCATGATGTTCTCAAAGCCCAAATTAATCAAGCCAATTACTATGGCAAAGATCAACGAGGCAACAAGAACCAGCACAGCATTGCTTTGCAATGAAGAATACTTCGGCCATGTAACCTTATTCTTCATTTCGTCTATTGACTCTACAACAAAGTTTTTTACGTTCATGTTCTATGATTTTAATTGCACGGGCAGAGAGATTCGAACTCCCATCAACGGTTTTGGAGACCGCTATTCTGCCATTGAACTATGCCCGTTTTTCCCTTTTACACATCCAAAAGGAATGCAAAAGTAGGTATTAATATATAAAGAAACAAATGCGATCCTGAAAAACATCAGAACCGCATTTATTTTTATATCTTGATCAATTATGATTAGTCAAGAATTTCAGTTACCTGTCCGGCACCTACTGTTCTACCACCCTCACGGATCGCAAAACGTAGACCTTTTTCCAAGGCAACTTTGTTGATCAACTGTACTTCCATGGTGATGTTATCACCTGGCATTACCATCTCAACGTTTTCTGGAAGCTTAACTTCTCCAGTTACATCTGTCGTTCTCAAGTAGAACTGTGGACGGTATTTGTTAAAGAATGGAGTGTGACGTCCACCTTCTTCTTTAGACAGTACGTAAACCTCAGCCTTGAACAGGGAGTGAGGAGTTACAGAACCTGGCTTACAGATGATCATACCTCTCTTGATCTGAGCTTTCTCAATACCTCTAAGAAGTAGACCTACGTTGTCACCAGCTTCACCTCTGTCCAAAATCTTACGGAACATCTCCACACCAGTTACGGTAGACTTAAGGCCTTCAGCTCCCATACCGATGATATCAACGGCTTCACCAGAGTTTACCACGCCTCTTTCTATTCTACCAGTAGCTACTGTACCACGACCAGTGATCGAGAATACGTCCTCTACAGGCATCAAGAAGTCTTTGTCAATAAGACGCTCAGGAAGTGGAATGTAGTTATCTACAGCTTCCATCAATTCCATCACTTTTTCTTCCCACTTGTCTTCGCCATTAAGGGCGCCAAGTGCTGATCCTTGGATAACTGGGATATCGTCTCCATCGAAGTCGTAGAAAGAAAGCAATTCTCTTACTTCCATGTCTACAAGCTCAAGAAGCTCTTCGTCATCTACCAAATCCACTTTGTTCAAGAAAACCACAAGAGCTGGTACACCTACCTGACGGGCAAGAAGGATGTGCTCTCTTGTTTGAGGCATTGGTCCGTCAGTGGCAGCAACTACTAGAATAGCACCGTCCATCTGCGCAGCACCAGTTACCATGTTTTTCACGTAGTCAGCGTGACCAGGACAGTCAACGTGTGCATAGTGTCTTGATTCTGTTTGATACTCTACGTGTGAAGTGTTGATAGTGATACCTCTCTCTTTCTCTTCTGGAGCGTTATCGATAGAAGAGAAATCTCTTAATTCAGAAAGACCTTTTCTAGCCAATACAGTTGTAATGGCAGCAGTCAAGGTAGTCTTACCGTGATCGACGTGACCAATAGTACCGATATTTACGTGCGGTTTGGAACGGTCAAAGGTTGCTTTTGCCATGCGTGAAAATCCTCTGTTTAGTTAATGATATGAATTAGTTAAATTATGCTAATGTCATTGAGCCAACGACGGGATTTGAACCCGTGACCTCGTCCTTACCAAGGAAGCGCTCTACCCCTGAGCTACGTCGGCTGATAACATCGATTATCTATGCCTTATAAATAAGCATAGAGCGGGAGACGAGGCTCGAACCCGCGACCTGCAGCTTGGAAGGCTGCCGCTCTACCAACTGAGCTACTCCCGCTTATTACTCTATCAAGTTTTTCTATACTGACCCTAACCTTAAATCACGGTAGTCATTACCACCATGACCTTACAGCTGGGTATTTTATTTACATACCAAAATCTTGCAAAAGAATATCAACTCTTGACAATAGTTTCAATCGTCGTCTTACTTTTTGAAGAACTTTTGCTGTATGATTCCCACAAATTTAGAAAATTTAATGGAAATATAAAGTGTGGGGGAAACAGGATTCGAACCTGTGAAGACATAAGTCAACGGATTTACAGTCCGTCCCAGTTGGCCGCTTTGGTATTCCCCCAAATCAGTATTTCAATTCGTTAAGCCCTTTTTTGAACACGTTTGTTCTTTTTTGTTTGTCTTAACGGATGGCAAAATTATACCCTTTTCTGAAACATTCAAAATATTGAACAAAAATTCCTGAAGTTTTTTTCAACCTTTTTATTAAGCTTTTCGAAATCAGGGAATTAATTTTCATCCTCATAAGGCGACAAAAAATACATTTCTTGGTTTTTGATATCTTCGTTGGTCTCCCGTCCGTAGATCGCTTTGACTTTTTCCAGTACATTTTCTTCGTCTATAAAACCAAAGAGTGACTGAAATGCAGCAAACCTCACATATGATGCGCTATGGTGCATCCCTGTATGGTACAATTTCTCAATAGCTCTTTCGCTGCCCTCCTCTGGCATTTTTGTGAAATAATCCCCATAATAACCTATCAGGTAATATAGGTCTTGACCAAATGTATTTTCATACACCTGATGCATCCAAGGTCCTTTCCCTGGTATTCCCTGCGCTGTAAAAAAATCGATCAGGGGAATAATCATTCGAATACTTTGCTCCTCTTGAAATGTTCTTGCTACTGCCTCCCTTTCTATTCCTTCAGCTTCCATTTGCAAGTATGCGTCCAGTGCCGCTCCGGATACGTAATACGATGAATCCTCCATCCAAAGAAGGTACTGATCTATATAATCGCCCTCATCAATCGCTGCCAGCGCAGTAATGGCGCTCGCCCTGACACTATTGTTCTTATCCTCATTTGCCAACTCCAACAATACATCCTCCATCCCAAATGATGAAATGCTGTCCCCAAAGCTATTCAAGGCAACTTCTCGAATCGGCCAAAAACTATCCTCTAGACCGGCTCTTACCAACTTCTCTACATCAAAAGACGCCAGGTTACGGTTGCGTAAGCTATCCAAAGCCTCATACCTCGCCACACCAAACTTAGAATCGGTAAATTGTGCCTTCAGCTGATCATCACTTCTGACCGTATGCTTTTCAGCGAGCAGCACTTTTCGTTCATCAAAATAGGCCTGTGTGATCGGGATAGTATTGCTCAGTTCAAATTGACCGTGCTTTTCCCTAAGGACAAATTCCCTGGTAAACCGCTCTCCTCCTGCATACCAGCTCACCTCAAAAGGCAAAACATACAAAGGGGTGTTTTCCAAGTCCTGCTGCTGTGATACTTTCAAAACCACATTTTCTGGATCGCTGTAATCAAAATCAATCTCCAAGACAGGGTGGCCGGATGCCAAAAACCATTGGTTAAAAAACCAATTCAGGTCTTTGCCGCAGACTTCCTCCAGTGCCAGCCTGAGATCGTGCACCTCCACAGCGCGATAAGCATGCTTGGTCAGGTAATTGTTCAGCCCTGCAAAGAACGCATCATCTCCCAAATAATCCCGTAACATATGCAACACCCTCCCCCCTTTGGCGTAAGAGTGGCTGTCAAACATATCCTCGTTATGTTCATATTCAAAGCGGATCAGGTCCACTTGTTTTTCATCCGCTTCCCATAGGTAGGTTTCCAGCTCTCCTATATGCTGAAGATCAGCTGCGTCCCTTCCTTCTTTGTGCTCGTACCACAAGTACTCCCCATAATTGGCAAAGGCTTCATTTAGTGGTAAATTTGACCAAGACTCGGTCGTTACATAATCGCCAAACCAATGGTGAAAAAGCTCATGGGCAATAATCCCATCATATTCCGAGTCAATTGCTTCCCGAGCGTTCATATTGAGCTCCTCCATAAAAATAGAGACGGTGGTGTTTTCCATGGCTCCTGACACAAAGTCCCTCACCACCACTTGATCGTACTTTTGCCATGGGTAATCGACTCCCAAAAGTCCCGAATAAAAACCCATCATTTCGGCCGTTTTTCCAAACACCCTTTTGGCTCCTTCAGCAAATGGCTTCTCGACGTAAAAGCCAAGAGGGATACCCTTCCATTTATCCTCTACTCTTACAAATTCCCCTACGGCAAAAGCCACCAAATAGGGAGCTGAGGGCTGTCGCATCACCCAGTGATCGGTACGAAAACCGTTTCGGAGCTGCTCTTGTGCCACCAGTTCCCCATTACTTACCGTGACAAACCTATCTTCCACAGTGAGCTTCAGGTCATGGGTAGCACGCTCATTTGGCGCATCAATGGTCGGAAACCACTTGGAATTATGGTCTGTTTCTCCCTGCGTCCATAGTTGGACCGGCTTGGTTTCTTCTCCGATGGGATGGATAAAATATAGCCCTTGTGTATCGGTGATCGCTTCACTACCATTTCCGCCATTCCTTGTCGGGTGGGCGGTATAGCGGATGTGAATAGTGAGGGTATCCTCAGCTGTATAGGTATGGGGAAGTAGAATTTCCAACTGCTGGGAATCATAACTAAAATCCAGTTCTTGGTGAGAATCGCCTAAACTGACCCTATGCAGATCAAAATCCTGCGCATCCAACGTCAGCTTGGACTGGGGATAAAAATAAGGCCTCAGCACCAACCCCGCCTCCCCATGCACCAACTCCCTCTCCCGGTCAAAACTTAAATCCAGCGAAGTATGGAGTAAATCAAACGTCCTATCAGGTGTGGCCCTATAGTTTTTTATGGCGGCTTCCTTCCCAGCCACCAAGTGCCGCACATCACCTGAATCCTTCTTTTCGATCACTGGTAACGGCTGCTCATTGGCAGAGGGAACGGTGGATCTACCAACACTGCAGGCACCCAACAGCACTATTCCCAATAAAAAAGGAAAAGAGAATCTAATATTCATAAAGGCCAATTAAAGATAAATTGTATATTTAACGACAAAACAGCACAAATGTACTCAGTTACTGTAAACGAAAAAAACTTTAGTATTGAGCAGGATGGTGGAGACTTTTTGATTAACGGAACCGCCATGGACTGGGAAGTAACCCCAATAGATAACCGTCATTTTCACATTATCAAAGGTCGCAAATCCTACCAAGTGGAACTGGTAAAAATGGACTTGAGCCAAAAAGAACTGACGCTCAAAATCAATAACAAATCCGCTAACATAAAAATCAAGGATAAATTTGACCTATTATTGGAAAAACTGGGCATGAACGGCAAAGCAAATTCCAAGTTGACTTCGGTCAACGCACCAATGCCCGGCTTGATCCTTGAAATCAACGTCCAAGAAGGCGATAAGGTCAAAAATGGCCAACCAGTAATGATCTTGGAAGCCATGAAAATGGAGAACATCATCAAATCACCTGGCGATGGAACGGTAAAAAAAATACACGTTTCGACAGGGGACAGTGTAGAAAAAAAACAAGTCTTGATACAATTTTAGAATCGATCGTTTAGTTTTCTGCTCTCAAGAATTTATATTTGTCGAGTTTATCTATTCATCAATAAATCAATAATTGGCAGGCTAGCTAACCAACTTTACTTATGAAATACAAACGAATTCTGCTCAAACTCAGCGGTGAGGCTTTGATGGGGCCCAATGGCTACGGCATTGACTCCAATAAACTAAAGCAATACACCCAGGAAATCAAAAAAGTGAAAGAACTGGGCGTCGAACTCGCCATTGTCATCGGAGGCGGAAACATTTTTAGGGGTGTCCAAGGCGAAAAAGTCGGCATCGACCGCGTACAGGGCGATTACATGGGAATGCTTGCCACACTGATCAACGCCATGGCCCTCCAGAGCTCCTTGGAACAAAACGACATGTACACCAGACTCATGTCAGGAATCAAAATCGAAAGTGTCTGTGAGCCTTTTATCCGTAGAAGGGCCATCCGTCACTTGGAAAAAGGTAGAATTGTGATTTTCGGAGCCGGAATCGGCAATCCTTACTTCACCACGGATTCCACGGCCAGCCTTAGAGCAATAGAGATCGAAGCTGAAGTAGTCCTCAAAGGAACCCGTGTGGACGGTGTATATACTGCCGATCCAGAAAAAGACAAAAATGCGGAACGGTATACCAATATCTCCTTCCAAGAAGTCTATGAGAAAAACCTGAACGTCATGGACATGACGGCATTTACACTCTGTCAGGAAAACAACCTGCCCATTATTGTGTTTGACATGAACAAGGCCGGTAACCTGGAAGATTTGGTAAAAGGAGAAGAAGTTGGTACTTTAATTACCTCAAATTAAGTAAACATAAAGATGGAAGAGATACAGTTAGAACTCGAGGCAGCTAAGGAACAGATGCAAAAAGCTGTCGATCATACCGCCAATGAACTCCTCAAAATCAGAGCTGGAAAAGCCATGCCCAACTTAGTGGATGGCATTATGGTGGATTATTACGGAGCCCCTACGCCCCTTCAGCAAGTGGCTTCGGTCAATACTCCCGATGCCAGGACATTGGCCATCAAACCTTGGGAGAAAAACCTCATCGGTGAAATAGAAAAAGCCATCATCAACTCTGACCTGGGTCTTGCCCCTCAGAATAATGGTGAAATCGTTATCCTTACCATTCCACCACTTACTGAAGAGCGCAGAAAAGATTTGGTAAAGTACGCCAAAAACGAATGCGAAAACGGCAAAATCAGTATCCGAAGTGCCCGGAAAGAGACCAATGACTCTCTGAAAAAACTCCAAAAAGAAGGCGCTTCTGAAGATGATGTCAAAAGAGCAGAAGACAAAGTCCAAAAATTAACGGACGACTACTCTGCCAAAATCGACACCCTATTCGATAAAAAAGAAGCAGATATCATGAAGGTTTAACCCGGATTATGCATTAGGAATCGTAGTGAGAGCTGAAATTGCAAGAAAATCAGTTAGTTTGGAGGCATTAGCGTAGCACCGCTACGGTTATGCCGAAAACTAAAGTGAAACGGCTGATTTTGAAGCAGTTTAAGGTCGCAACAGATAGGCTAATGCATATTCCGGGTTTAATCTACAGCCTTTACATTACAAAAGCAGGCCACAGCTACACGGGTATTTTATCCGTGTAGCTGTGGCCTGCTTTCTTTTCTCGTGGCTTCGGCAGTTAAGTATTTTGACAGTCACCTACTGTCTGTTACTGAGCCGACTCCCCCATCACCAACGATTACCCTCTATCATCCCCTACTCTTCAAAATCCACATTGATAAACGTCGCGATCCCCAGTCGCACACCTCCATGAGAATACTCACCATTTTCAAATCCTGCCCCCACTTCCACTCGGAATATGCGAAATAAATTGTCCAAGGAGTAGCCCACTTCCCAATAGTGCGGTGAATTCGCTGTCTTTAGGTAATTGAAAAACACATTTTCCCTGACGCCCGAAAAACGCAGCATCGGCAACTGGGTCAGCAGGAACTTCCTGAACTGATAATGCACAATGCCGCTAACATAACTGCCTTTGGTACTGAACTTATAGTAATCCAAAAACCGATAATTGCTCACCGTACCCATATTGCTAAAAATGGTCCTATTACCGCCAAAATGCTCAAAATCCGTAAAGTAAACCTGGTCATCATTCAGAAATGTCCCAGCCCTCACATTAAAGTCCAAGTCCCCGCTGACCCCAAACTCAAAGCTATGCTTCACTCCTAGCTCCAACTGGTCAAAATCCGCGCTCCCTTCCCCAAGTCCCACATTGGCAATTCCCTTATGATAGCTCAAACTCACTTGGGGAGCGGTATTGCCCAAGGGGTATTTCGTCCCATTGCGAACATAATACTTTAGCCCTGGGCGCCAGTGAAATACTGCGTCTAACAGTAAGGATTCGTTTGATTGAAAGGCGGTCTCGTCTGCCTCGATATTTTCAGGGACATTGGAAGTATACTCCCTACCCGACTTATTGTAAAAACTATAATTGGATTGATTCGTCAGCATTCCCCGGTCAGCATAGGTCAGTGACAATTTATAGGAAAACGCATCCTTGGGACGGTGGTCCATGTAGAGCTTCACAAATTGCTGATCATATAACTTCATGTAGTTTTTCCTCAACAATAAAGAATACGCTGCATTGACCAATTCATTGATGGGCTTGTCACCATTAAACTGGTAAATGTATTTTCCTGCTGTCAAGCCATACAGAAACCTGGCCCGATCTTGCTTCCAGGATTTTTGAAAATCCAAGGTTCCGTACCACTGCTTACTGGAAAATCCGTAACGCACCTCCGGACTTATCTTCCAATTGCTTATGCGCTTAGAAGCACTGTCCATCCGCGTCACTTGATAATCTCCCCCTAAACCAAACTTGAACCCTTCCACTGTATTAAAGGACAACTTGGTGAAATTGGCATCAAAGCCTGCAAACCTGCCACCTCCAAAGTGATAGGTCCCCCCTCCGAGGATATCCAGAGGATTGAAGGGTTTTTTGGCCTTATCGGCAATGGAATCCACCTCACTTTTTTTGGCCTCATCCACCATGGCCAAGCTATCATCCCGGTGGTAGCCGCTGATTTCCTTTTCGGTGAGTTTTACCGGGCGGATACTGTCCCAATAAGCTTTGCTGCGCTCATGGGCCATGGAGTCCACCTTATGATTCCTGACCACGGCCACATCAGCATCTTTTCGTTGCTTCTCCTGTTCCTTTTCGTATTGGTTGATCATCTTACGAAAGTCCTTCCGGGACATTTTATCGGCATCGGTGATCTGCTCCTGAGCCGGTTCCTTCCGCTCAAAAGCCTCCACTTCTTCAGGAATCTCCTCTACGTTTTCATCCAAAATCTCCGTCTCTGCCACCAAGTCTGGATTAAGCGTTATTTGATAGTCCCTAGTAGAAGCGAGGTATTTGTAGTGCCCCTTAAAACCAAAAAAACTACCTCCAAAAGTATACACATGTGTCAACGGCATCCACACTTTTTCCTCCACGGGCGCATACTGCTGCGTCACTCCCACGTCAAAGCCCATGATGGACGTTTTCAGCTTTAGGCTATGAATGGCCCATAGATCTTCGATAATATAAATATGCCCTTCAAAGACCTGTTCTCCCCGGGAGCGGGGTGTCACCCGGACCTTATTGATCAATACGCCGTTTTCGAAAAAAGTACCCTCATGCCGAAACCGATAATAGGAAAAGGCATACTTGCTCAGCGGCGAGACCACATCATTGATCTTATCCTGATAAAAAGACGCTCCGATGTAGGGTGCGGGATCTGTCTGGTTACTTTCTCCAGAAGCGCGAATGCTGATCACTTTTTCGCTCAGCTCGTTGGGCTGTTTGAAGGTAATTTCCGACACAGACTCCGAGGTATAGGCTTCATTGAGCGAAATCCCTTCCTCTTTCAGCTTTTTCTTCAAGAAAAATGGGGCATCAGTCAGCTCGCCGGTCCCTTTGATGTACACTTTCATGGTATATTCAGCCACTTGCAGTCGATGGTACTTAGCCTTGGCAATGGCCTTTCTCATCACCGTCAGCGCAGGATCTTCTGCACCTCCCTTTACTTCCACTTCGTCCATGGCATAGGTCTGGGAGGTCAAGGTCACCTCCAGCTGCACCCAACCATCCTTCACTTCCACTGTTCGCTGCTGGGTTTCGTAGCCCAAGTGCCTGATGATAATATCATAATGCCCCGGAGCCAATGCGTATTCAAATACCCCGTTTTGGTTGGTCGGAATGCCATCATTGAGGTTCCTCACAAACACCGAAGCATAGGCCACGGACTCTCCAGCCTCATCTACGACCTTTCCCCGGATGCCCTGCCCCAATACGGACCCCAATAGCCCAAGATTAACTATCGTAAAAATGAACAAACCACTTTTTAAAAAACCATCCATAAGAACACTGTAGATTTTTACAAGGAGAAATTAAGCAATTAAATCGAAACTCCTTCAAATACGGCCCATCTCTTGACATAGTTTAACAAAAAGGTAAGGGACAAGTCGGAGCGGGTAGAACACAGATTTACCTCAGCGCAACAGTGTGGTGCATACCTGGCATTAAACAATAATCCGAGTGGGTGAATAATTATGTTTATTTGACTCCCCTGTCTTTTCCAAATTTAGATAAAGAATCAGCGCAAATCATAATCATCTGCGTCATCAGCGTTCCATCAGAATCCATCTCGGATCAAGCAATATTTCTGGGAAGAATAAATTTCGACACACTTTCTTGAAATCGTTCCCTATCGATTATTGGAATATTTGATTATACGCTTTCTTGCCAGTAGTTTTTATTTCTCGCGGAACGCACAGAAAACCCAGAATAAAACAACGCTTTTCTGAGATTTCTGTGGTTTCTGTGAGGACCTATTTCATATCGCTGTGATTACTGGTATCATTGCGGATATACGTATTGGAATAAATCGCTATTGGTGTGTAATGGGTTTTAGCGTGAATTTATAAGCGCTAGGAAGATAATTGCTGCTAAAACAATGAGATTATTTTGATGTTTACCATGGGCGTTGACCATGGCTACGGATGTTACGCCCTTTCAGGGCTTTTTATGCTACTTGGCTATTCCAATTTAAGAGAAAAATCAGCGCAAATCATAATCATCTGCGTCATCAGCGTTCCATCAGCTCCCAGCTTTTCGGCTTGATCCAATTTCACAACAGAACGAAAAAAGTACAGGCATAAAAAAAGCTTCCTAAGAAGCCTCCAAATAAAGAACGGACAGCTATCAGCTGCCAATTCTTTCCTTTTATTTAAACCTTACGCATTAAATATAAGTCCATGTCCTAAGAAAACAAAATTTCCCAAACAGTAATTGGAGAAACGTACAGCGCGCCCAGCCCGATTACCCCGCTTCTCCTCAGTCTTTCATTCTAGATAAATGGTGTTCTTGTAAAAGATCCAACATTAAAAAAACAATACCCAAAGCGGTTTGGAACAGCACTTCAACCAACTAATAAAATAATATTTGTCACATAAACACTTTTAACAAATATTAACACAACAACCGATTTCGAACAATTATTCTTTAATGCATCAACCGCCCAATTAAAAATAATATAACAAAACAGCCAATTTCTACAAAATGCAATAACAACACGAGAGGTCTTGGCATTTCTAAATATTGCAAATCTCTAAATAAACATCCATTTTAGTAAAATGCTCCTATGGAGTAAAATCGATTTTAAAACCTTTATTAACAAAAACCCACATGACTCAAACTTTACGAAAGTTAAGAGTCCTCTTGCTATTTATGATTTTTACTGCCGGATGGCAGACGATAGCATTTGGACAGAGCAGAGAAGTGACAGGAAATATCATTTCTTCCGAAGACAAACTACCTTTACCAGGCGTTTCTGTATTGGTACAAGGCACCACTAAAGGCGCGATCACCGATCTGGACGGTAATTTCATCATCAACCTTAATGAAGGCGAAGATGTGCTTACCTTTTCCTTTATCGGATTTGAAACCAAAACTGTGGCCGTCGGCAACCAAAGCGAAATCTCCGTCATCCTCTCTCCTGACATGCAATCACTCGAAGAAGTGATAGTAGTAGGTTATGGTGAACAAAAGAAAGAAACCGTCACTGGTGCGGTAGCTGCAGTAAAAGGCACCGAATTGGCCAAATCCCCCTCTACCAATATCTCCAACTCCATCGCAGGACGTATGCCGGGTGTGGTAGCGGTAAACCGCAGTGGGGAACCGGGCAATGATGGATCAGGTATCCGAATTCGGGGTTCAAACACCTTGGGTAATAACGATGCCCTTATCGTAATTGACGGAATTCCTGCCAGGGCTGGTGGTTTCGAACGTCTCAACCCCAACGACATCGAAAGTATCTCGGTACTTAAAGATGCCTCCGCAGCCATTTATGGTTCCAGGGCAGCAAACGGGGTGATTTTGGTCACCACCAAGCGAGGCCGATCCGGAAAGCCAGAACTTTCCTATCAGTTTAATCAAGGATGGGCACAACCTACTGTCATCCCAGACTTGGCAAATGCCGCTCAGTACACCCAAATGCTAAATGACCTTAGCGTTTATGAGTTACCCGCCAATGAATGGGCAGCAGCAGATGATGCCTACAAAACATCCGGAGTCTACGTCCGCCCTAACGGCCAAGAAAGAGCAGCTCCATTCTCTCCAGAGGACATCGCGGCGTATAGAGCGGGAGGAGATCCCTGGAATTACCCCAATACCGATTGGTACGATGCCACCTTAAAAGAATGGTCCCCGCAGTCAAAACACAACCTTCAATTGATCGGAGGAAGTGAAAACGTAAAATACTTGGCCTCCCTTGGTTACCAAAACCAAGATGCCTATTATAAAAATTCTGCCACTGGGTATAAGCAGTATGACCTGAGAATCAACCTTGACGCCAAGATCAATGATTATGTCAGCCTAAAACTGGGCGTTCTGGGTAGAGAGGAATTCCGGTTCTATCCTACCAGAGGTGCTGGTGCCATCTTCCGGATGCAGATGCGGGGCAAGCCCCATCAACCTGCCTTCTGGCCCAATGGGCTCCCAGGCCCCGATATCGAAAACGGTGAAAACCCCGTAGTCATCACCACCAATGCCACTGGCTACGACCAAGACAAAAGAGACTACTTCCAGTCCAATGGCGAACTGACCATCAAAATCCCCGGAGTAGAGGGATTGAAGTTCATAGGTACTGCTGCGGTGGATAAGCTATCCAGAGACATTAAAAGATGGGAGACCCCTTGGACACTTTATGAGCGAGGCACGGGCTTCGAAGATGATGGCGTGACTCCTGTTCTCGTACCAAGTCAAAGAGGCCCAGCCGACCCTAGACTCAGGCAAGAGCATTTTAACCAACTGAACATCCTGCTTGGAGGCGTCTTTTCGTATGAAAAAACCTTCAACGAAGATCATAAACTAAACATCCTCGCCGGCACCAACCGTGAAACCGAAGAAGGAGATGACTTTTTTGCCTTCCGCAGGTACTATCTCTCTACGACAATCGATCAATTATTTGCAGGTGGCGAACTGGAAAAGGACAATGGTGGCGATGCTTACGAAAGAGCAAGGCTCAATTATTTCGGACGGGTAGCTTATAACTACAAAGAGAAATATTTGGCCGAATTCCTCTGGAGATACGATGCCTCCTACATCTTCCCTGAAGACACCCGATTTGGCTTCTTCCCAGGCGTCATGCTGGGATGGGTTGCTTCCGAGGAAGACTTCTTTAAAAATGCCATTCCTGGACTTGAATTCTTCAAAATCCGTGGTAGCTGGGGCCAGATGGGAAATGACCAAGTCTATTACGACACCAACGGAGACGGCACACAGACTTTACAGGAATATCAATTCCTTTCCACCTACCTATTTGATAGCTATATCATAAATGGTGTAGAGACCAAAACGCTTTACGAAAGCCGAGTACCCAACCCAGCCATTACTTGGGAAATTGCGAACAATGCCAATATCGGGATAGAAGGGCAACTACTGGACGGAAAGATTTTCTTCGAATTTGATTATTTCTATAACAAACGTACCAATATCCTCTGGAGGAAAAATGCCTCAGTACCTGAGACAACAGGCATCACCCTTCCTGCTGAAAACATCGGTGAAGTGGCCAACTCCGGTTTTGATGCTTTGATGGGCTATCGCGGAAGAACCAACGGAGGCTTTAACTACAGCGTCAGCGTAAATGGTGGCTATGCCAAAAACAAAATCCTCTTCTGGGATGAGCCGCCTGGGGCGCCTGAATGGCAGCTATCTACCGGCAAACCGATGAACACTTTCTTGGTGTACCAATATGACGGCGTGTTTCCTGACCAGCAGTCTATCGATAACGAAGAACTGGATTATTCTTCGATCACGAATGAACTCCGTCCTGGGGACATGAAATATGTAGATTATGACAATGACGGCGCCATCACACCTGATGATCGGGTACGGATGGACCAAAACAACATCCCGTTGTTTCAAGGTGGTATGAACATCACGGCTTCCTATAAAAACTTCGACCTGTCCATCCTCTTACAGGGAGCTTTTGGTGCCAGACAATATATAAGTGCTGGAGAATCCGGAAATATTGGTAATTACCTGCTGGACATCTATGAAAACCGCTGGACAGTGGACAACCCAAGCAGCGAACACCCACGAATCGCCAACAGAAGCGACCAGTATTACTCCAATGGCAACACCTATTGGTTTAGGCAAGCTGATTACATCCGATTGAAAAACTTTGAGATCGGCTATACCCTTCCACTGGAGATCGGAGAAAAGGTAGGGCTTAAAAACCTCCGGGTATTTGCCAATGGTCTGAACTTGTTCAACATCATGAACAAGCTGGAAGTAATGGACCCTGAGTCTTCCAACTCAACCGGTCAATACTACCCGCAGGCTAGAGTGATCAACACCGGTCTATCTGTTACCTTTTAATTCCTAAACTGACATGAAAATGAATAAATTCAAAAACATAACCTATTTATGTATCTTCACAGTCGGCCTATGGATCTTATCCAGCTGTAATGCTGACTTTGTCAATACAGTCCCCTTGGAAGAGGTGAATTCAGAGGATGTATGGTCAGATCCTGCCCTTGCTGAAGCGGCAGTAACTGGCGCATATGCCGGTCTGGGCCAGGGTGGTTTTGATGAGCAAATGCTCGCTTCTCTTACCGATGAAGCGATCTTCACCCACCCAGGAAGGGACATCACCGTCATTACCGAATCCAGGTCCAATCCCGCCGCTCCGGGCTGGATCAACAACACCCTCGAGTGGGGCAATATGTACAGCTATATCAGGGCATGTAATGTAGCCATCGAAAACCTCTCCGAACCGTTGATTGCTGATCAGGACCTTGTGGACCGCTTGATGGGAGAGGCCAAGTTTATGCGCGCCTATTACAGCCACCAGCTATTGCGCTATTACGGCGCTTTCCCTATCGTGGACAGGGCTTATGAACTGGGCGAAGATTCTTATGAAATACCGAGAAACACTTGGGAAGAATGTATTGATTTCATTATTGGAGACCTAGATGAAGCAGCTGCTTTAATGGAAGGCAAATCTATGGATGAAGGCAGGGCAAGCCGAATGGCCGCACTGGCACTGAAATCCAGGATACTGCTCTATGCCGCCAGTGACCTGCACGATATCCCTACGGCTTCCAGTCAATCCAGCTTGATTTCCGGTTATGCCAATCCCGAATACTTGGGCTACACTTCCGGCGATCGCATGTCCAGATGGCAAAGGGCAAAAGACGCGGCCAAAGTAGTGTTGGACAATGACCAAGGCAACTTGCTCAATCTCTCCGCACCTGTTTCCCACGAGGAAGGCATCCAGAACTACATGAACAATTCCCTTTCTAAAAACGGTGGCGAAGAAGAGTTGATCTTTGCGAGATACTTTATCAACGCCAAGCAGGAAAATGGTGGCCGACAAGGGCTATTCAATGGGCCAAATGGATATAACAACTGGGCAGGAAACACACCCATCCAGCATTTCGTGGACGACTATGAGATGATGGACGGTACGGAGTTTGACTGGGACAATCCAGCACATGCCGAAGCTCCTTACGAAAACAGAGACGCTCGTTTCTACGCTTCCCTGCTCTACGACGGTGCCCAATGGAAACCTCGGTCTTCAGCCAATCAGTCCAAAGACCCTCTGGGACAAATCCAGACCGGTCAATATGAAATCATGCAAAATGGCTCGGTAGAAACACACTTTGGATTGGACACACGTAATAGTTCTATCGAAGACTGGAACGGTTCTTACACCGGCTACTATATCAGAAAATTCACCAATCCGGATCCTGCCATCGTAGACCAAAACACCTGGCAAGAGATCCCTTGGCCTTTCCTCCGCTATACCGAAGCCGTGCTGAACTATGTAGAAGCCTGTATCGAACTCGGTCAGGAAGAAGAAGCCCGCACTTGGCTAAACAGGATTCGCTACAGGGTGGGCATGCCGGCTATCAACGACTCCGGTGAAGCCTTGATGGACCGCTACAGAAATGAACGACGCATCGAGATGGCCTACGAAGAACAGCGCTACCATGACTGTCGCCGCTGGATGATCCCCGAAGAAACACTGGGAAGAAAAGCCAACGGCATCAATATCGTGGGAGAGTTCAAACCCGGCGAAAGCCTGAGCCTCTATCGCTATGATACCGAAATTTATGATTACAGCTATCAAGTCACGCCAATTGACCCAGGTAAGGAAAACCGCCAGTGGTTGGATAAAATGTACTTCTTGCCGATTCACCAAAACGAGATGAACAGAAACGCCCAACTCGTGCAGAATCCAGGATATACCGAATAACCCTAACCTATTGTTTTTTTCATCTAAAAGAATCTATACCATTGCTTTGGATGGTATAGATTCTTTTTATATTTAAACTTGGAATATGCATTAGCCTATCTATTGCTACCTTAAACTGCCTCAAAATCAGCCGTTTCACTTTAGTTTTCGGCATAACCGTAGCGGTGCTACGCTAATGCCTCCAAATTAACTGATTTTCTTGCAATTTCAGCTCTCACTACGATTCCTAACGCATAATCCCGGTTAAACCCAAAACCCAACAATACCTGTATGCTAAAACTCTACCCTAAGTTGGCTTGTCTTGGTTTGCTGTGCAGTCTGCTCATGAGATGTAGTCAGCCAGAAGAAAGTAAAGCACCAGCCACACAAAAACCAACGCTATTCACCCTTCTCCCCTCCTCCCAGACGCAAATCACCTTCAAAAACCAACTCACTGAAGGACTGAACACCAACGTCCTGATGTACGAATACTTTTACAATGGCGGTGGAGTGGCCATTGGCGATGTGAACGGAGATGGTCTGGACGACATCTATTTTACCGGTAATATGATTGCCAATAAACTTTTCCTGAACAAGGGACAAATGAAGTTTGTAGATATTACGGCCGCAGCTGGCACTGCAGGGAGGAACGGCCCCTGGAAAACAGGCGTCACCATGGCGGATGTAAACGGAGATGGCAAACTGGACATCTATGTCTGCTACTCCGGCAACTTACGACCGGAAAAACGAAAAAATGAATTGTATATCAATGAGGGCAATGATGAAAACGGTATTCCAAAATTCTCTGAGCAAGCAGAAAAATTCGGAATTGCCGGCACCTCCACCAGTACACAAGGTATCTTCTTTGACTATGACATAGATGGTGACCTGGACCTGTTTCTCCTCAACCACAACCATAAATCGCTTCCCATTTTGGATGAAGCCAGTACCGCTGCTATCTTAAAGGAAAAAGATCCTGCAGGTTCACAACTTTTCAGAAATGACAAGGGAATATTCACGGAAGTAACGGAAGCCGCTGGCATTCAAAACTCCGCACTTTCCTATGGCCTTGGTGCCGGAACCGCCGACATCAACGGTGACGGCTGGACAGACCTATACATCTGTAACGACTACACAGCACCCGATTACCTGTACATCAATAACCAAGATGGCACATTCACCGACCGCATCGGCAGCAGCATGGGCCATACCTCCCACTTTTCGATGGGCAATGATGTGGCTGACATAAACAATGATGGGTTACCAGACCTATTTACTTTGGACATGCTTCCCGAGAGCAATGAGCGGCAAAAACTCCTCATGGCTCCGGACAATTATGAGAAGTTTGACCTAAAAGTAAATCTCGGCTTCCACCACCAATACATGCGAAACATGCTGCAGGTCAACAACGGCAACAGCACTTTCAGTGAAATCGGTCAGCTATCGGGGATTTCCAATACAGACTGGAGCTGGTCGGCCCAATTTGCTGATTTTGACAATGACGGCTGGAAGGACCTCTACATCACCAATGGCTACTTGCGTGATTATACCAACATGGACTTCCTGAAATTTATGGGCGACTATGTCCAAAACAATGATGGCAATATCAGACGTCAAAATGTACTGGACCTGGTCAAGCAAATCCCCTCTTCCAACCTCCACAACTACATGTTCCAAAACAATGGAAACTTAACTTTCGAGAAGGTAAGCAAGGATTGGGGGCTGGATTATTCATCCAACAGCAACGGAGCAGCTTATGCCGACCTTGACAATGACGGTGATCTGGACTTGGTGGTGAACAACATCAATTTGGAAGCTTTCATCTTCGAAAACCAAGCCAACCAGCAGCTTTCCAATAGTTATCTAAAGATCAAGCTGAATGGAGAAGAAGCGAACAAATTCGGATTGGGCACTAAGGTAACACTATACGATGAAGGAAAGAGCCTCTTTCAAGAACAGATGCCCGCCAGGGGCTACCAATCCAGTGTTTCTCCTGTGCTGCATTTTGGGCTGGGAGAGACGGAATTTATCGATTCCCTTCAGGTAAAATGGCTGGGAGGGAAAGCCCAAACTCTCCGAAACATCACCACCAATCAACTGATCACACTTAACGAGGCCGAAGCCGAAAATCAGGACCTCGGTAAAGAACTGCCGGTACCACTTTTCAAAGAAACCACCACTCCTTTTTCCGTTGAGTTTACCAAAAACCAACTTAATGACTTCAAACGGCAGCCCCTGATCGTGAATCCACTTTCCTTTGAGAGTCCTTCCTTGGCCAAAGCAGATGTCAACGGTGATGGATTAGAGGATATTTTTGTAGGCGCAGGGACTGGCGACATCTCCAAGCTCTTTATCCAACAGAAAAACGGGCAATTTATCGCAAAAGGAACGGGGGAGTTTGCCTTGGATAAAGCAAGCGAAGACAGCTACGCTGCGTTTGCGGATGTCAATGCTGATGGATTTCCGGATTTGTATGTTTGCAGTGGCGGATATGGTAATTATATGCCTGCTGACACCAAACTTCAGGACCGTCTTTACCTTAACGATGGAAACGGAAACTTCACCAAATCCTCAGCTTCATTACCTGAAATGCTGACCAGTACCAGTTGCGTCACTTTCTTGGATATCAATGGTGATCAAGCACTGGATATTTTTGTGGGAGGCAGAACAGTGCCCGGAAACTATCCAAAAATCCCTCGTAGTTATCTACTTATCAATGACGGCAATGGAGCCTTCACCGATCAAACCAACGATGTGGCTCCTTCATTGGTCTATCCGGGCATGATCACAGATGCCACAATGGCTGATCTTAACCTCGATGGCAAACCTGAACTACTTACCGTCGGAGAGTGGATGCCCGTTCAGGTGTACTCCATAGATCAAGGAAAATTAGAAGAGGTGACCAGTGAATATTTTGACAAGCCATACACCGGATGGTGGAACACCATTCACGTGGATGACCTAAATGGTGATCAAAAGCCCGATCTCGTATTAGGAAATCAAGGAACCAACACACAAATCCATGCCAGCGACAATGAACCCGCCAGCCTAATCTATAAGGATTTTGACCAAAATGGCTCCTTGGATCCGATTCTATGCTGTTATATCCAAGGAGAAAACTACCCTTACGTCACCCGGGACGAATTACTGGATCAAATGGCGAAAATGCGCACGCGCTTTCCCGACTATAAGAGTTTTGCCAGTGCTAAAATCGAAGACATCTTCACCGATGAGGAGCTTAAGAACAGTAAAAAACTCACTGCAAACCACTTGGCAACAGCTCTCTTTCTGAGCACTGGGTCGCAAAAGTTTTCCTTGGCCAAGTTACCCACCCAAGCTCAAAACAGCCCCGTGATGGCCATCGCCAGCGGAGACATGGACAGCGACGGAAACAAGGACATTCTCCTCTGTGGCAATATTGACAATGCCCGGTTACGGTTTGGAAAATATGATGCCAATTATGGACTTTTGCTTAAAGGCGATGGAAAAGGTAACTTTATTAGCCTTCCCCAATCATTATCTGGGTTTAGCCTAAAAGGCGATGTGCGCAGCATCCTTCAGTATGGCGATCGGTGGCTTTTCGGCATTAACCAAAAAGGCATCGTAGCCTATGCGGCCACCCAAAACCACTAACATGAATCAACCCCTGATAGTTATGAGACGAATTGCCCCCCACTTCCTATATTTCGCGCTGTTTGCAGCACTACTGAGCTGTGAGACCAATAAGCAAAACACTCCTGAACTACCCACCAGGTATATTGGAGAGGTGACACAGGAGATGACCGAGCTGATGATCCATGACGTTACCAACCCTCCTTTGGCTGCCCGCTTTTTCTCCTACGCCTGCATTACCGGATATGAGATCGTGTCCCAGAACGACTCGACACTACAGGACCTCCATGGGCTACTCAATCAATATCCCAACATCAAAAAGCCTTCCGATTTCCCTGAACAATCGTATCAGTTGAGTGCCGTACTCGGCATGATTCAGACAGCAAAGTCCATTCAGCCTTCAGGAACTGAACTCCAAGGATATGAAGATGCACTCTTGGATAGTTGTAGGAAAATGGGCTTTTCGGAGAATACCATCGATCAGTCCCTCGCATACGGTAAAGCCATGACAAAAGCCGTGCTCGAATACATCAAATCCGACGGATATAACCTAATAAGTAATTATCCACGATACACCCCATTGGGTACGCCCGGCAGCTGGTACCCTACTCCTCCCGGGTATTTTGCACCAGTCGAGCCTTATTTTGACACGGTTAGGCCTTTCTTTCTTGATTCTGCAGCACAGTTCAAGCCACTCGCGCCGGTAGCCTTTTCGGAGGATAAAGATGCTGAATTTTATAAAATCACCAAAGAGGTATATGATGTAGAATTGTCCGAAATAAACAAGGAAATCGCTGCTTTTTGGGACTGTAACCCCTTTGCACTACAGGACAATGGCCACCTCATGGTCGGCATGAAGAAGATATCCCCAGGTGCTCACTGGATGGGCATCACCAACATTGCCTGCCAAAAGGCAGCACTTTCCTTTACGGAATCCATCAAGATTCACACGATGGTGGCCACCACATTAATGGATGGGTTTATTGCTTGTTGGGATGAAAAGTATCGTAGCAACCGCATCCGACCGGAAACAGCCATCAGAAAATACATCGACCCTACTTGGACGCCATTTCTGCAAACACCGCCATTTCCGGAGTACCTCAGTGGCCACTCGACCATCTCCACGGCCGCGGCAGTCATCTTGACGCATTATTTTGGAGACAATTTCAGCTATTCGGACACTGTCGAAGAAAGGTATGGACTAAAAGCACGAAACTACACCTCTTTCAATCAAGCAGCCAACGAAGCAGCCATATCAAGGCTATATGGTGGAATACATTTTATGGACGCCATCACACGTGGACAGAAACAAGGAAGAGAAGTAGGTGCCTGGGTCATTGATAAACTCCCCTCCCAGCAGGGTGAAGCCAGCACTGCCCAAGCGCTGAAAAATTGATTTAGTAATTCGGTAGTTTAACCCGGATTATGCGTTAGGAATCGTAGTGAGAGCTGAAATTGCAAGAAAATCAGTTAGTTTGGAGGCATTAGCGTAGCACCGCTACGGTAATGCCTCCAAACTAAAGTGAAACAGCTGATTTTGAAGCAGTTTCAGGTCACAACAGATAGGCTAATGCATATTCCGGGTTTAACCCACAATATACATTAGACTATTATACATCCAGTACGATGGACCTGGAAGCAAAGCCCTTTTACACAAAAAATTTCTTTCCCTTGATATAATCTTCCACCAAGGGAGGCAGTAAGTACGTTACGGATTTGCCTGCTTCTACAGACTTCCTGATAAAAGTCGCGGATATATCGATCAGTGGAGCTTCCACATGACGCACATTAGGGTGGTCATAATCTACGGATTCTCCCGGCCGGGGATAGACATAAAGTCCATATTGACCAAGAATCTGTTCGCTATTTTTCCATTTGTGGAAGTGCGTCAGGTTATCTCCCCCAATGATCAATTTAAAATCATATTGGGGATGCTTTTCGGAAAGGTAAGTAAGTGTATCTATTGTATAACTGGGCTTGGGCATATGAAACTCCACATCGTTTGCACGGAAGCGGTAGTTGCCCTCAATTGCCAGTTCGACCATTCTCAAACGATCAAACTCATGGAGCAATGCTTTTCGTTTTTTAAACGGGTTTTGGGGGGAAACCACAAACCAAACTTCATCCAGATCCGTCCTGTCCTGCATGACATTGGCGATGATCAGATGCCCAATATGTATGGGGTTAAAAGAACCGAAAAATAAACCTACCTTCAATTTCCTTTATTTCTCGATGAATGCATTGATTAACTTCTCTGCCTCTTGAAATGACTTCTCCATATTGTCATTGACGAGCGTTGCGTCGAATTGCTCCTCAAAGGTCATTTCAAACTTCGCCTTGTAAATCCTCCTTGAAAGGCTCTCCTCCGACTCGGTTCCCCGGTCCTTAAGCCTTTCTTCCAAGGTATCCAATGAAGGTACTTTTACAAATACCGCAAGTGCCTTTTCGCCAAAATATTCCTTAAGATGCAGACCACCTTTGACGTCCACATCGAATATGACGTGCTTACCACTGTCCCATATCCGCTGGATCTCGGATTTCAACGTGCCATAAAAATTCCCTTCATAAACTTCCTCCCATTCGATGAATTCATCCTGATCAATTTTTTCTTTAAATTCTTGGGGAGACAAGAAGTAATAATCCTTGCCGTGCACCTCATGCCGGCCGCGCTTATCTCTGGTACAGGCAGAAATTGAGAAGCCCAAGTCACTACGGGAGGAAAGGAGATGTTTGACAATAGTCGTCTTTCCGGATCCCGATGGAGCCGAAAAAATAAACGCTTTTCCAGATGGCATAAGATAGGTGGTGATTGCTTATTTAATGTCTTCTATTTTTTGACGGATGCTTGCCGCCAATTCTCCAGGTACAGCTTGCTTGGTACATTTGGTTTTGAGCATCTCACGAATGGCTTGTTCCAGATGGTAATGCTCAAAGCATGGCTGGCATTTGGACAGTTTTTCCTTCAGGACTTCCTTGGAACCATCACAGTCTTCCCCGTCCAAAATACGCTCCAGTAGCTGAAAGCACTTACTCACATCACCACACTCAAGTTTCCTTTCTTCGGATGAGTTTACATTTTTCTCCATGTCACTTTATTTTCACTTTAAAACTCAAATCATTCTTCATCAGCATCATAGCCCATGTCCTTTGCATAAGAATGTAATTTATCCTTCAATAAGTTCCGGGCACGGTGCAATCTTGACCTTACAGTACCTATGGGAATGTCCAGAATCTTGGCCATTTCCTCATAAGTAAAGCCTTCTAGGTCACACAATATGATCACTGTTCTGAAGTCTACAGCTAAGCTGTTCAAGGCATTGGATATTTCATCCCCCAACATGTCCTTCACTGCATCCACCCTCAGATCAGAGGTAATATTGTAATCAACACTATCTGAGTTATAATAAGTTTCAACCTCTTGATAATCAACTTTGGCAGGCTGCTTGCTTTTCTTCCTGTATTCGTTGATAAAACTGTTTTTCAATATCCTGAACAGCCAAGCTTTGGCATTGGTACCCTGCTCAAATGAGTTGATAAAACGGTATGCTTTTAAGTACGTATCCTGTACCAGGTCCTTGGCATCATCCTCGTCAAATGTTAGCCTGAAGGCAAAATTATACATTGAGTCTATGTGAGGCATAAACTCATTGTCGAAGATATTATTCTTCTCTTTGTCGCTATATTTTTTCTTTTGTACCTCAGACATAAGTTTCAAAAATAATCATTGACTCAATTTATCACTAATTTTTTGAAAGAATTCGCTCCTTTTGATTTATTTTGGGCTTCAAAATCCGTCGTTTCATCCTTTCAATAGGACGGATTTAACGTAAGACAGCTATTAATGTTTGTATTCCGCCTAATTTCTTATCTCCCCTTGTGGGTCCTTTATATCTTTTCTGACTGTTTTTACTTGGTCGCCTATTACATCGTTGGTTACCGAAAAAAGGTAGTTTGGAAAAATCTCCAACACGCATTTCCCGAAAAAACCGATCAGGAATTAAAAAAAATCATGCGGGAGTTTTACCGCAACCTCACTGATTCCTTCGCCGAGACCATTAAATTGATGACGATGGGAAAAGCAGAAATAGCAAAAAGATTCCAGCTCGAAAACATGGATCTCCTCCGCGACCTTCTTAAGAAGGAGCAGGTCATCGTGGGGCTTACAGCTCATTTCTTCAATTGGGAAGGACACCCGCTTTCCGTAAGGGCTTTAGTGGACGAGCGGATCGAAATTGTCTATCAAAAAGTCACCAACCCGTTTTTCGAAAACCTTATGAAAACCATCAGAAGCAGGTTTGGCGGATATTTAGTGGAAAAGAGCAAATTCCAACGGCACTTTATCAAACACAGGCTGCATCCCCGCCTCATCGGCCTGGCCGCAGACCAACGCCCCAACAGAGAGGACCAACGCTACCATGCCAAGTTCATGCATAGGGAAACCGGTTTTTTTGAAGGTGCCGAAAAAATCGCCAAGCGGTTTGAGCTTACCGTGATCTTTTCTGAAGTCCACAAGCTCAAACGTGGCCACTATAAATTCACCTATCGTTTTGTCGCTGAGCCACCCCATGACACCCGTGAACACAGCATCACTGACCAGTTCATCGCCCTCACCGAAAAAAATATCCGGGAGGAGCCGGCGCTTTACCTCTGGTCACACAACCGCTGGAAAAACAGCTGAAATTAGAGAAAAGAAGGTAGACCCAAGAATAAAGACAAAATGAAAGGGCTGTGCTAAATCCCTGCCCCAGCACTGCCAAGCTTTGAGTCAATGACTCATTTAAGCTATTCAGGATTTGCCCCCCTAATGGATGTCCTTCTGCTAGCTATTGACCAGTCAGGGCGAACGCATTTAAAAAAGTGTTCCAGTTTGAATATATCTGCCGTTCCTATGGAAGTTAACTTCATATGCTTTATCAGACTTTCCTACTTTTTCCATTGATGAAAAAGTAGGCAAAAAATCTAGGCCATGGAGCATTCTTCACATTAAGTAGTTGGGTTTACGAGAACGAATTGGTTTGCCTTAATTTGATTTTGTGCCAGTTGCTATGGGCTAAAAATGAGTGGATCTCGCTTGTCCACTGCACGAGCTAACTCATTTTCTTAACGCCCCCATCAACTGTCCCAAAACCGAATGCTCCAAAGGCCGAATAACGGACTCACAGTGAATACTTCGTTTCTCCGAGGCTAAGTGTTGCGTTACGGATACACATAAACTTATCTAAACCATTCTCCCCACCTGGGCAGATAGGTGCGGTGGATTATTTGTTCTTTAGACCAACTGATGCCCTTGCTCTTTCAGTATTTGCCGGGAGAGGTTGCTGCTATTCCTAATGGACAAACTGCGGTAAAGTGCCAGCGGCACGATAAATTTAGTAACCTGCGGATTCATCCGCAGGACGTTAAGCACTCATCAGCCTCCAGAAGGAGTGCCAGCGGCACGGATGATAGCTGCCCTACACGAAATTAATACTAAATGCGGTTGCCCTGATTGACCAGTATTCTCCTTTTTTTTCACCCCAAAAAAGAGTATATTGAGTTCTTTTTCTACTAAGAACTCCTATGAAATCCAAAACTCTTTTGCTCATTCCGGCACTTTGAGCAAGTATCTTTGACATTGCAGTAACAATTTACCACCAGCCTGCCAGCTATTGGTCTGGCAATTTGAAACATTATAACGAAGGTAATCCAATAGGGGCCTTTTTTATGGGCAATCATGTCTATGGGCTTTTTCTTGTCTGCGGGGTTTGGTTAATACTGATTTTTTTTATCGGAAAATCCTTAAAAGGGACAGGTCAAAAATTCTTTTTACTTTTGTGGTCATTGCCCACAGCTATGGAGCATCAACTTGGCTTTCCAGCCGCCACGGATTCTGGTATGCAATGATGTTGATTGCATTCAATTCCGCCCTTTATATATTTATCAATGAAAACAGTCATTCGCTTGCCGATGTATCGCAAGCTGATGACGCAGATTTTTATGATATTCGCTGATCTGATTATGCGCTTTATTGCCAGTAGGTGTTATTTCTCACCGAACGCACAGAACACCCAGAATGGAATAAGGCTTTTCTGCAATTTCCATGTTTTCTGTGAGCAGCTATTTAACCCGGAATATGCATTAGCCTATCTATTGCGGTATGAACCTACTTCAAAATCAGTCGCTTCGCTGCTGTTTTCGATTTCACCATAGCGGTGCTATGCCTCAATCTCCAAACAGCCTGATTTTCTTGCAGTTTCAAACCTCATCACGATTCCTAATGCATAAACTGGGTTTAATTTCCCTGTGACTACTGGTAGCAATGCGGGTAATCATATTCGCTGATTTTTCACCGGGGACATTTAGGAAATCAGCGTAGTATCAATCCGAAATTTTCCAATCTTTCAATCTTAAATCCCAAATCCTTTTACGTAAATAAACTATTACTCTTAACTTTGAGGTTTATAGGAGGAAAAGAAGTATGGATTATTTAGAAGGTTTAAATCCCCCACAAAAAGAAGCAGTAGAACACACGGAAGGCCCACTGATGATTATTGCTGGCGCCGGATCTGGCAAAACCAGGGTGCTCACCTACCGGATTGCCCACCTGATCAAAGCCAAAAAAGTAGATCCCTTTCAGATTTTATCGCTGACCTTTACCAATAAGGCCGCCAGTGAAATGCGCCATCGGATTGAAAGGCTGATCGGATTGGAAGCGCGTAATACTTGGATGGGCACATTTCACTCTATCTTTGCCAAGATCCTTCGGGTAGAATCCGAAAAAATAGGTTTCCCTTCCAACTTCACGATTTATGACACCGATGACAGTAAATCCCTGATCAAAAGTATCGTAAAAGCCAAAAACTTGGACGAAAAGGTGTACAAACCGAACACCGTACTTTCCAGGATCTCCGGAGCCAAGAACAGGCTGATCTCATGGGAAAGTTACATCAACGACCCCTATATCAAAGCGGACGATGAAGCCGCCATGAAGCCCCGCATGGGAGAGATCTACAGAGCTTATCAAAAAAGGCTGTTTAAATCCTCGGCAATGGACTTTGACGACCTATTGTTCAATACCAACGTGCTCTTCAGGGATCATCCCGATGTGCTCAACAAGTACCAGCAGCGCTTCCGCTATGTGCTGGTGGACGAGTTTCAGGACACCAATTTATCCCAATACCTGATCACCAAAAGACTGGCTGCAGTCCATCAAAATATCTGCGTAGTGGGCGATGATGCACAAAGTATCTATGCCTTCCGTGGGGCTGATATTCAGAATATCCTGAATTTCGAGAAAGATTACCCAGACCTGTATGTGGTCAAGCTGGAGCAAAATTACCGCTCTACAAAGAATATTGTGGAAGCGGCCAATTCCATTATTGAAAAAAACAAAGCCCAGCTCAAAAAAAATGTCTGGACCCAAAACGACAATGGTGACCTCATCGAGCTGATCAAATCCGCTTCGGACAATGAAGAGGGAAGAATGGTGGCATCTACCATCTTCGAAGAAAAAAACAACAAAAAGCTCCAGAATAGCGACTTTGCTATCCTCTACAGGACCAATTCCCAATCCAGGGCACTGGAGGAAGCACTTCGCAAGATGAACATCTCCTATAAAATCGTGGGAGGGCTATCCTTTTACCAAAGGAAGGAAATCAAAGACCTTATGGCTTATTTCCGCTATGTGGTCAACCCAGACGACGAAGAGGCGTTCAAGCGAATTATCAATTACCCCAAAAGAGGGATAGGACTGAGCAGTGTAGAAAAGATGATGGTCGCCGCCTACGAGCACGACATCCCCCTATGGCAAGTCATTACTAATTCCACCAGTTTTTTGCCTGGCCGTGCCGCCAATGCAGTTTCCGACTTCTCTACGATGATCAAGAGTTTCCGCATGGAAACCGAGCGCAAAGACGCCTATGAAGCTGCTTCCATCATGGCCAAGCAGTCGGGCTTGCTAAGAGAACTGTACGAGGACAAGACGATAGAAGGGCTCAACCGCTATGAAAACGTCCAGGAATTGCTCAATGCCATCAAAGAGTACGTGGACAATAAGGACAATGAAGACAAAAGCCTCGGAGCCTTCTTACAGGAAATCGCCCTGCTGACGGACAATGACCGAGACAAAGATGAAACAGATGCCGTCACCTTAATGACCATCCACTCATCGAAAGGCCTTGAATTCCGACAAGTATTCGTCGTAGGTATGGAAGAAGACCTATTCCCTTCCCAGATGATGATGCAAAGCCGTGAAGACTTGGAAGAGGAAAGACGGCTATTCTACGTGGCTTCCACAAGAGCCATGGAAAAATTATACTTTAGCTACGCCATTACTCGTTATCGTTTTGGTAGGCTGTTGGATTGTGAGAAAAGCAGGTTTCTGGATGAAGTGGACCCCAACTGTATCAGGGTCACCAAAAGAAAGGGGCAAAAACCCATAGGTGATCACTTCGGCCAAAACAATGGCCGAGAAGGAAAAACCGGATTTGTAGGACTTAAAACCCCGTCGGTAAGAAAAAACACCACGGCCAAAGTCCACACTCCAAGCCCTGACTTCAAGCCTTCCAACACCAATAACCTGACAGAAAGCATGAAAGTGGAGCACCCAAAATTTGGCTATGGGAAAGTACTAAAAGTAGAAATCGAAGGTTTAAATAAAAAAGCAACGATTGGCTTTGACAATTTTGGAGAAAAGACTTTATTACTTAGCTTTGCTAAGCTGCGAATAGTGGAGTGATCAAAGCAATTATCTTACCCAATAGTCCATTCCCAAATCGTCAACTTATAACAAGTACTAAGCTCGACCAGCCCATTTAACGACATTTTTTCGTAACTTGAAACATTCGTTAATATAAAACTGGGGCATGGTATGGAAGAAAAAGAAAAGCATAAACACTCAGTAATTTTGAAAGAATACGGAAAAAACATTCAGAAATTAGTGGATTATATCATCACTGTTCCTGATAGAGCCAAGCGCACAGAGCAGGCTTACACGCTAGTAGAATTGATGAAGCAGCTCAATCCTCAGCTTAAAATCGAAAATGACCAAAAGCTTTGGGACGACCTGTTCATCATGTCAGGTTTTGAGCTGGATGTAGACAGTCCTTTCCCAATGCCTGAAAAGGAACTCCTTGGCAAAAAACCCCAAGTGGTGGGCTATCCTGAAGGTGAGGTGAAATTCAAACATTACGGTCGTAATATCGAAAAACTCATCGAAAGAGCAGTGGAAATAGAAAACGATGAAGAGCAGGAAGCTGCCATCATCTATATTGGTCAGCTTATGCGAAGCTTCCACTCCACCTGGAACCGAGAGAACTTCGATGATGGCATCATCATCGACGATATCAAAACCCTCTCCAAAGGAAAACTACACATTGACCTGGAAAAGGTAAGAGAAAACTCCCTTTTTGAAAGCAGCACCAGAAGGGACTTCAAACCCAGCTCCCAAGAGCAGTCATCCAACAACAACAATGGCGGTGCCCGTCGAGGTGGAAAAAGAAGGAACAACGGAGGTAATTACAAAAAACGCAGAAATTAATGTCCTCATTTCGAGTAAAAGGGGGATTGAAACTAAAAGGTGAAATCACCCCTCAGGGCGCAAAAAATGAAGCGCTCCAGATACTTTGTGCCGTCCTACTTACTGAAGAGACGGTCCATATCAACAAAATCCCCAACATCCGTGATGTCAACAAACTCATAGAGCTATTGGCAGACATGGGCGTTCAAGTATCCAAAACCGGGCCTGAAAGCTACCAGTTTAATGCCGCCAAAGTAAACCTTGACTATTTAGACACCGATAAATTTCTCACCAAAGCATCCTCCTTACGGGGCTCTGTAATGCTTTTGGGGCCACTTTTGGCCCGATTCGGCAAAGGAAAAATCTCCAAACCAGGTGGTGATAAAATTGGCCGTAGAAGACTGGACACCCACTTCGTGGGATTCCAGAAGCTTGGCGCCAAATTCAACTATGACACCGCAAGGGAAATATACAATATCGATGGCCATAACCTGAAAGGTGATTTCATGCTGTTGGATGAAGCCTCCGTTACAGGAACGGCCAACATCCTGATGGCAGCGGTAATGGCGGAGGGCAAGACCACCATCTATAACGCAGCTTGCGAGCCCTATTTACAGCAGCTTTGCGATATGCTCAATAGAATGGGAGCAAAAATAACAGGTGTGGGCTCAAACCTCCTTCATATCGAAGGTGTCAAAAAGTTAACTGGCACGGAGCACACCTTACTTCCCGACATGATAGAAATTGGCTCATTTATCGGACTTGCCGCAATGACCCAATCAGAAATCACCATCAAGGATGCCCAAATCCATCGACTTGGAATTATCCCAGACACCTTTAAGCGGATGGGGATAAAGATGGAGTTTAAAGGAGACGACATTTATATTCCCTCCCAAAAACACTACGAAATAGAAACATTTATAGACGGCTCCATCCTGACAGTAGCGGACGCTATTTGGCCTGGATTTACCCCAGACCTGCTCAGCATCGTCCTGGTCACGGCCACACAGGCCAAAGGAACTGTTTTGGTTCATCAAAAAATGTTTGAGAGCCGCTTGTTCTTTGTGGACAAACTTATCGACATGGGCGCCCAGATCATTTTGTGCGACCCTCACAGAGCCACCGTAATTGGACTGGACAGAAAATACCCTCTAAAGGGCATCAGAATGACCTCTCCTGACATCAGAGCGGGGGTTTCCTTACTCATAGCTGCGCTCTCAGCAGAAGGACAGTCCATCATCGACAATGTCGAACAAATTGACCGTGGCTACCAATACATAGACCAGCGGCTTAATGCCCTAGGCGCGGACATTGTTCGCATCGACTAGAACAAAAATAAGCACCGATAGACTAAACTACCGGTGCTCTTTTTTTAAAAAGTATCAGTTATCTCCTTGCTAATTTTTTCTCTTCCTCCTGGATCGCTGCTATATACTCATACAAGCTCAATACACGCTCAGATGGATAAATGGCTTTTGCCTTGGCCAGTTGCCTATAGGTCATCTCCTTATCCCCATCATTAAAATGGTGCACGGCATCATTATAATATTGTAACCCCGCTAATTCCCTTAAAGAAATCGAAGCATAAATGGTGCTTTCTTCCGAAAACTGGGATGTCACACTACCTAATTCAGCCAGCTGATCCACTTTTCCATTAATCACCTCAGTATTAAAAACTGAAATATATTGATTCACTGCTTCTTGGTCTTTTATGAAACCCGCCCGAGGCTCGGTACTTTCATAAATATACCTCCTATCACCTTCTCCGTGTATTAGTAAAAACACATGATAATCCGTTTCGATCACTTCATATTCAAAACCGTACCGATCCAACAACAAACCATAAATAGCAGACCCACTCACACAATCATAACTTCCCGTGGTCAGTGCTTCATTGAAGGAACTATGCTTTACATACTCTTTTAATACGTATTGATGGGCCTTATAAAAAACCTCACTTAAAAACCATTCTTTATAGGCTTTCCTTTTGGACCGCTTATCCAACTTACCGATCAACTTATCCAATTGTCCTGTCTTTACATCTGTGGAAGCATGTAAGGCCATCAACAAATCCATCGGAGCCGGATCATCCAAAAACAATCGTTGCTCTGTAGTGTTCTCAAACATGGAGGAATCAAAATCCCATCCTTGGGACATTGCATGACAAATCCCCGCAAACAACACTACTATACAAAACGCCAACTTTTTCACCTTCCCTCCTTTCTTTCTATGTTAATTTATTATTACTAAAATTAACAATTTGATAACATTGTATCAATAAAAACAAGCTAAATCATATGTTAAGTTTTTTAATCACCTGATTTTAATCTTTTTATATATTTCCGTATTGTTACCAAATAAAGAGTTTTTTATTAAAATAGCCAAGATACACTTCACCTCCCCCACCCTTCCTTATATTCAGGATGTGTGGAGATTGAAGCATCCGCCGCGCGAATGGTGAGCCTGTCTAGCGGCCGATAGCCGTCAGGCTAACACATGTAAGTTGCTGAAAATCTATGTCCTTATTGATGCTTGTGCTCTTCACAAATGGCCTAGGGGGGGGATTACAAATCCCCCTTATCTCGGTTCGATACTATAAACCTCAGTTCGATTATGAAACCGTTTCTGTACAGTGGTCGGAACATGCACTGCGTGCTTGTCTGGAGCCAAACAGGGCTTAGAGGGAGGCCTGAGCGGATGGAAGCCGTGGCAGCTCGCCGCGGCGAGTTGTCACACCCTTTTCCAACCCACATCCTCCTAAAAAGGGCCTGCCTGGGCAGACAGGTCCGCTATGACGTTTTTTATACTAAAAATAAGTCGAGCTCAGGTCAATACCTGTGCACCGTGGGATCGGCAAATGCATATTCCGGGTTTAAGAAAAAACAGCGTTCTGTCCAAACCATCCTCCAACTTTTCCGCTTGACCTCAGAACACTACCGAATACGCATAAAAAAAACCACGACCATTTTACAGATCGTGGCTTTGCATTTTCTTTATATAAAAGGTCTTACACGTAATTATTCAACATTACTGGCATTACCAACATTAGGATATCTTCATTTTCTCCTTTTTCACTTGGCACAATAAGACCTGCTCGGTTTGGAGCGCTAAATTTAAGTGTCACTTGTTTTGAGCTAATGTTGTTCAGCATTTCTACCAAAAACTTCGCATTAAAACCGATTTCAATATCTTCACCATCGTGCTCACAAGACAAGCGCTCATTTGCTTCATTGGAGAAGTCCAAGTCTTCAGCTGAAATTTGAAGTTCACTTCCAGTTAATTTCAACCTCACCTGATGCGTTGTCTTATTGGCATAAATAGCAATCCTTCTCAACGAGCTCAAGAATTCCACCCGATCAATGGTCATGTTATTCTCATTGTCCACTGGGATCACGTTTTCATAATCCGGGTAGCGCTCATCTACTAGACGGCAAATCATCTGGATATTCCCAAACTTAAAATAAGCATTGGAGTTATTGAACTCAACAGTTACAGGTACATTTTCGGAGGGAAGGGTAGACTTCAGCAAGTTGAGCGCTTTACGTGGCACAATGATGTTTGCAGCTTCTTCAGCAGCAATATCCACTCTCCTGTAACGGATCAGACGGTGACCATCTGTGGCCACGAAAGTCGTATTGGTATTGCTCAGATTCACATAAACCCCTGTCATGGCCGGTCTCAATTCATCATTGCTTGTCGCAAAAATGGTATTATTGATGGCGCTGCTCAGTACATCGGTGGACATATCCACTGCAGTGGCATTGCTCACAGAAGGGATATTCGGAAAATCAGTAGCGTTTTCACCGGCCAACTTATACCGTCCATTATCGGAACTGATCTCCACGCTATAGGTATCATGGTCAATGCTAAAAGTCACTGGCTGCTCTGGCAAATTCTTCAATGTTTCTATCAGAATTCTTGCCGGCACGGCTATATTTCCATCTTCCTTAGCCTCCACATCTATTTCTGTCATCATGGAAGTCTGTAGGTCTGATGCCGTAATGGTCAATTTTCCTTCTTTGATTTCAAAAAGGAAATTTTCAAGTATCGGCACTACCGGATTGGTGGTTACCACTCCATTGATTCCTGAAAGTTGCTTCAAAAGAGCTGAAGAAGAAACAATAAATTTCATGAGAATATGATTTAGTTATTCACGGTCAAAGCCAGCGATTATGTGGACGATTTCAAAAAAAACCAACATAACCTGACACTCCAAACCAATGCTTTTATTTCAATTAGTTTTCAACAGGGTAAATTTATAAATAAAATTAGAAAAGGAGGTACCTGCTGCCAATTTCTGCCTAAAAAATATTTAAAACCCATGAAATAGATCCTCTTCACAACACTGCATGCACATGGATAATTTCATTTATTGATCACCACCACTATTCCACCTTATTTCCGTACTTACGTCTTCGAAAATAAATTTTGACCAAGCCAATCAGCAACACCAACACAACAGGTAAGGCCACATTAAGCACCTGCCATTTTGCTTTGTCTTCTTGGACCTTCTTTTTGTCCAGAGGTCTTATCTTGAGCTCTTTGCTCCTAGTAGCCATGATTCCATTGGGATCGACCAGGTACTTGAGCATATTTTGAAGCAATTCCCTATTGGCAAAACTAGTTTCAGCATAAGGCACCACCCCAAGAGGCACCGGATCACCTGTACTCCTATCGTTAACGCTCTGCAACCAATCTCCATCCCCAGTCACGATGATCGCCCCACCATCCGATGTCTCGGCAAAATCCGGGTCATTTTCGAATGACTTGGGAAGGAACCGGTTTTGAAAAACAGAGGAAAAATCACCTTCCAGCAAATACACCAAGGGTAAATGTCGCTGGTCAAAAAGAGACACGTCAGGTTCCTGGGACATGTCCTCAAAAGCAACCCGTACAGGCTGTGACATGACTCGACTATATCGTCCACTATAAATAAGTGGTGTCTTTTGTACTCCAGAGGCTTTGACCGTATCTATGGTACTGATCATCCTAAACATGGCCTGGTCCAGGCCTTTGGTAATGACATGCTCACTCATTGTATTGGCCACCACATAAAAAGGCCAAGGAAGAGGCACCAACTGAGACTGGTCCCCAAACTCTCCGGCGACCACTGGGTAATAACCAAAGTTCATATCTTGTACCAAGTCCTTGTTGATCCGCACGCCATACTTGAAGAGCATCCTATCCAGCCCGGTTTCAAAACCAACAGCCACTGTCCCGTCACCACCGGCCTTTGCCAAATCCACCGCCAAAGGATCTACACAGAGCAGCAGCTTCCCCCCACGCATAAGGTACTGGTCCAGCAGGTAAACTTCACGGTCTGCATAGCCATCCCTAGGACCAGCCACAATGACCGCATCAAAACTCAATAGATCATCCACAGATTTTGCTTGCTGAAGAGGCACTTTATACACTTCATAATCTTCAGAAAGGGCTTCCACCACCCCATAACCTTGGTCTTCCTGAAGTTCTCCATGATTGGTAATCATGGCGACGGCCCGCTTTTTCTTACGGGTCAGTTTACGAATCATATTGATGAGTTCGTATTCCAAGTTTTCCACTGATAGATTAAGGATCTGATCTGGAGACATGCCCCTGTTCCCCTTCAATAACAACCCTCCTGTTTCATGGGTAGCATTGCGTATGATGACTCCAGGAAAAATCAACCGGGAAGTCTGGGCACCATTTTCTGTGGCAAATAGATTGGTTGGGTTTATTCCAAATTCGGCCAAATAAATAATGTATTCCTCCTTTTCTCCCTTGTCATTAATTTCCATCGGGTTAAAATACCTCACCGTAATAGGTGCATTACTGTAGGCATTGAAAGTCTCCAAGGTCGATTCTATGTTCCGCTGAAATCTCCGCATCCCCCCAGGCAACTTCCCCGACAATAGAATATCTACCTCCAGCGGCGTGTCAATGGTCTCTAAAACATCCTTGGTGAAGGGGTGTAGGGAATAGCGGTTTTCTTCTGTAAGGTCAATTCTGAACTGCGTAAAATGATCCAATGCCAGTATAAAAGCCAATACTATCAGGAGAAAAACAAGCGTGCCCCCCCAGTGCTTCTTTCTTATTTGACGAATATTTAACGGCTGCTCCCTCATTTTTTTCGGATCATTAAGGTGGTCAATACTAACAGGGAAATGATCCATCCCAAAAAGTAATACAAGTCTCCACTCACTATGACTCCTCGGCTCATACTTTCATAGTGATAGCTTAAGCTTAGTTCTTCAATCATTAGCACCAGCGCACTTCCTGACAACATATCCGCCAAGGCTGTAAAACCGAAATAAAGCACAAAACACAAAAATGCTCCAATGACAAACGCCGTAATTTGATTGTCGGTAAGCGCAGAACTGAACAGCCCAATGGCCGTAAACACAGCCCCAATCATCAGCACACCAACAAAGGCCCCAATAAAACCCGCCGTGTCGATATTTCCCACTGGTGACCCCAATTGAAAAATACTGAAATAATAAAGCAATGTAGGAAGGACTGCCAACACCATCACGATTACTGACGAAAAGTATTTGGCCAGAATAATTTGGTACGGCCGTAGAGGTACGGTCATCAAGAGCTCCCAAGTACCATTCTTACGCTCCTCAGCAACCGTCCTCATCGTAATGGCTGGCACCATAAATACAAAAACATAAGGCGTGTACACAAACAAGGCCTCCAAATCCGCAAATCCATACTCCAATACACTCGTCTCCGGAAACACCCATACCAATAATCCCAAAACGACTAAAAACACCGATAGAATCAAGTATCCGGTAAGGTGGTTAAAAAAGGCATTGAATTCTTTAAGTAGCAAACTGGTCATTTCTGCACACTGGTTAACTGACGAAAAATGGATTCAAGGTTTCTTTCTTCTTGACGCAAACTGAGCAAGGTAAGCGACTTCTCTTGGATAAGTATCATGATTTCCTTTCTCAGCAGCGAGACATTGGAAGCCTTAAGCTGATAATACCCTTCTTCCAACATCCGAAAACTATGACAACCATCCATCTGAGCGAACCATTCTTCTGCTAATTGTTCCTGGGTTTCCAGGTATAGTATCGCATTCGTATCTTCTGATTTCAGGTTGGACAAGAGATCTTGGGCCACGACCTTGCCCTGATGAATAATAACTACCTTATCACAAAGCGCCTCCACTTCCTGCATGACATGTGTACTCAGGATCAGCGTTTTTTCCTTACTGATTTCTTGGATCAACTGCCGAATATCTACCAATTGGTTGGGGTCGAGTCCAGAAGTGGGTTCATCCAAGATGATCACCTCTGGGTCATGTACCAAGGCCTTTGCCAGCCCAACCCGTTGTCGGTAACCTTTGGAGAGCGCTCCAATTTTTTTGTGCTGCTCAGGACCAAGCCCACAAGCCTCGATCACCTGTTGGATATTGGATTTGGCCTGTGTTCCTTTAATTCGGTAAAGCCCAGCTACAAATCCCAAAAACTCCCGCACATACATCTCCAGATAGAGGGGATTATGCTCTGGGAGATAGCCCACGATTCGACTGACCTCTTGGGGGTAGCGGATAACCGAAATCCCATCGACCAACACATCGCCCTCATCCGGGTAAAGATACCCAGCTGCTATTTTCATGGTGGTGGATTTTCCGGCTCCATTTGGTCCCAAAAAGCCCAGCACCTGACCAGGCTGTGCAGTAAAACTCACTCCATCAAGGGCTTTTTGTTGTTGGTAATATTTGCTCAGCTGCTTTACTTGCAAGGACATTTTATTGTTTCCCTTTTGGTCGTAATGGCCGGCATTCAACATCTGCCACAAAATAATTGGGGTGGGTCTCCAGTGTCTGCACCAGGGTGGTGGCCACATCTTCTGCACGCATCATGTTTTCATGAGCATCCACGCCCTCGATATCATCAAAGAAATGGGTCTGTACTGATCCTGGATAAATGGTGGACACTTTAACACCGAAATCCCTCAATTCCATATATAAAGCGTGGGAAATCCCCTTCACCGCATGCTTGGTACCACAGTAACCGGCCATATTCGCCACCCCATTTTGTCCGGCAATTGAAGCCACATTAAGGATATGTCCTTCATCCTGCTTCTTCATATTGGGTACTACCATCCTGGTGACATAAAAAATCCCATGGACATTAACATCGAACATCCCCTTCCAATCCTTCACTGACATTTCTTCGATTTTACCCATTTTACCGTATCCAGCATTATTGACCAAGATCCGGATATCGTCTCCTAGGGCTTTTATAGTTTCCTGATAAGCCTTCTCCACTGCTGATTGATCGGCCACATCACACGAAAAGAAGTGAAAACTGGCATGGTCCAAGGACGGTTTATTCCTCCCCCAGCCGGCCACTGTCACTCCTCTATCCAGTAATTGACGGACTACTTCCAGTCCTATCCCCTTGCTTACTCCTGTAACAATTGCTGTTTTTCCTTCTAAAATCATGATTAAGTGAATTTATGCTGATTTATGCAAAACCACCCCAAATTGTCCCTTTTTTTTGGAGTTATAAAACATTTCAAACTAAAAACTTATTAAAAGTTCTTAAGCACCTATTTTTATCCCTTTGATCTTTTCTTATTTTTATTGTTCAGCTAACCATACCACCATGTCAAAGAAAAGCCTTGTACCCTTACTCATCCTGCTCAGCGGAACTGTCTTTGGGCAATCCGGTCTTCACCAAAAAATCGATGATCAAGCAGCATCCATCGAATCCAAAGTAATCGAATGGAGACGCGATATACATGAAAATCCCGAACTGGGCAATCAAGAGACGCGAACCGCCCAGCTCATCGCTACCCACTTGAAGTCACTGGGAATAGAGGTAAAAGAAAACATCGCGGTAACCGGGGTGGTGGGCTTGCTCAAGGGCGGACTACCGGGCCCTACAGTGGCGCTAAGGGCAGACATGGACGCATTACCGGTAACAGAAAGAAATGACCTCCCTTTTAAATCCACTAAGACCACCACGTACAACGGCCAAGAAGTCGGTGTCATGCATGCCTGTGGCCACGATACCCACGTGGCGATTCTTTTAGGGGTGGCCGAAGTCCTCTCCTCCATGAAAGGTGATTTGCACGGAACGGTCAAATTCATCTTTCAACCTGCCGAAGAAGGAGTCTTTGAAGAAGGAGTTACTTCCTGGGGTGCCAAACAAATGGTCGAAGAAGGGGTAATGGAAGGCGTAGATGCAGTCTTTGGCCTGCACATCAACTCCCAAACGGAAGTCGGTGATATCAAATACCGGTCCGGGCCTGCCATGGCCGCCGTGGACAACCTCAAGCTTACCGTGAACGGACGCCAAGCCCATGGCGCCTATCCCTGGTCTTCTGTGGACCCTATTGTCACTTCATCCCAAATTATCAATGCCCTCCAAACAATCATCAGCCGTAACGTAAATATTACTGAAAACCCAGCCATTGTCACCATAGGCAGCATCCATGGCGGTGTACGCCAAAACATTATTCCCGAAAAAGTGGAAATGCTGGGAACCATAAGAACATATGGCACTTCCCAACAAGAACTCATCCACCAACGCATCCGTGAAATCGCTACCAAAACAGGAGAAGCTGCAGGTGCCAATGTAGAGGTGACAATAGATAAAATATACCCGGCCACCATTAATGACCCTGCCCTTACCGAGAAGATGGTGAACACTTTAAAAGAAGTGGCAGGAGAAGAGCATGTCATCTATCATGATCCTATCACTGGAGCGGAGGATTTCAGTTACTTCCAGCAGGAAGCCCCGGGGCTATTTATCTTCTTGGGCGGTATGCCAAAAGGTACCGATCCCACAGAAGTCGCTGCCCACCATACCCCCGATTTCTTTATCGACGAATCGGGATTACTGCTCGGAGTCCGTGCCCTCAGTTATTTGGCGGTAGATTATATGGAAACAAAGTAATACACCTGAGAACCTGCCACCAGGTAGAGAAAACTGACGAAGACCTTATCATGAAGCAATGCCCATTGGCACATTACTCTTTACTCTTGGCTCTTTACTCTTTGTTCTTGGTTCTTGGCTCTTGGTTCTTGGCTCTTTACTCTCATCTTGCTGGCTCCTTGATAACTCGTACTTTTATCTTCGTGCTCACCTCTACTGTTCAAATACCAACGTAGAAGGGTCAGCTCCGAGGTCTTTCAGTGATCCATTGACCACCTTCATAAATCCGGGAGGGCCACAGACATAGAAGTGCTGGTGTTCAAAATCCGAAATAGTTGACTTCAAATAGTCTTTATCGATAAGCCCTTTGTCATAGGCAGTATCTTTTTGCTTGGCAATGATATTGATAAATTTATGTCCTAAAATTGCCTTTAGCTCTTCAAATAGAATAATATCATCATTGGTTTTATTGGCAAAAATGAGAACACTTTTTCCTACTTGGTTCTTATTGCGCAAACTCCTTAAAATGGAAATAAACGGGGTAATACCGGCTCCTCCGGCAATAAAAACACCTTCACCCTGAAAGGAAATTGTCCCCCAAGGATCGCCAATTTCTACCTCATCACCTACTTCCAGCTCTGCCAGCCGCTTGGTGACCCCCTCATGGCTTTGATAGGATTTTATAATAAACTCCAAATGGTCTTCAGATGGTAAATTCGTAAACGTAAAAGGACGCTTTTCGGCCTCCCACCCTGCTTTTAGCAAACTTACCTCGGTGGCTTGACCAGGGGTAAACTGATAGCCTCGGGGCTTCTCTACTTTATACCGGTTGACATCGTGGGTCACCGGGCTTATTTCCAATATTTTTAGTCTGTAATTTGCCATACCTTTAACTTACAAAAAAGCAATTGCTTTTAAAATATCAAGCAGGGGTATTTCGGCCATCATTCCGCTAAAGAATTGGTTGTTCAACGCTCCTTTGCCCTTTATTCCCCATCGCTGATCAGCCCAGCTATGATCCGGGTCATCTTTGGTTCAGCTATCGCAGCGGCTGCGATGACTTCCTGAATCGAGATCTTTTTTACTTTTCCCGGAGCACATAGGTCGGTAATCGCAGACATGGCAAAAACCGGCAATTCCATCTGTCTGGCCACAATCACCTCTGGAACAGTGCTCATCCCTACAGCATCTGCCCCGATCGTCCGAAGGTATCGGTACTCTGCCTTCGTCTCCAAGTTGGGCCCTTGCACTCCTGCATACACCCCTTGATGGGCATTAATTTCTTCTTTACGGGCTATTGCCCAAGCAGCATCCAGCATATTGGAATCATAAGGCTCACTCATATCAGGAAACCGGACACCAAAGTCGTCGAGATTTTTGCCACGTAGAGGGTTTTCAGGAAATAGGTCTATATGATCATTGATCATCATCACATCGCCTACTTCAAATTCCGGATCCAAGCCACCAGCAGCATTGGATACAATGAGCTTCTTGATACCAAGGCGTTGCATTACTCTCACTGGAAAGGTGACTTCTTTCATAGAATACCCCTCATAATAATGAAACCTACCTTTCATCGCCACTACAGGCACTCCATTGAGCTCGCCAAATACCAATTCCCCAGAATGGGTCTCCACCGTCGAAACAGGAAAATGAGGGATGTCTTTATAAGCTATAGTGTGGTTTATGGTAATATTGTCAATCAATTGCCCTAATCCGGTTCCTAGAATCACCCCTACCGAGAGGCGTGTACTATATTCTTGGAGGATATGGCTAACGGCAGCTTCTATTTTGGCTGAATACGACAGGTTGGCTTCGGCTTTTTTCATCTTTGTTTGGTTAATGGAAATCTTTCCTTTTATTTTATTTGTTGTACCCTCAAACAGGTGCTCATCTTGTGGGCTTTAACCCGGTTTATTCATTAGGAATTATTATTCCGTAAAAAAGTAATAAGTACATCTACTCATGATAAAAATAATCATTGGTACCAATAGAAAAAATGCGGTATCGAAAACAATAGCTTTGCAATACCAACAAATCCTCAAAGAAGAGGGAATAGCGTCGGGAATTATTGACCTGCGGGAACTTCCTGATGATTTTGTTTTTTCGGCGCTCTATGAAAACAATGGACAAAACCACGCCTATAATGCTCTTCATGAAGAGGTAAAAGAAGGTAGCAAGTTTGTGTTTATTGTCCCCGAGTACAACGGGTCGTTTCCTGGAATCCTGAAGTCTTTCATAGACGGGATGACATATCCCAACACCTTCGGAGGAAAAAAATGTGCAATGGTAGGCATTTCTTCTGGAATAGGCGGTGGTGGCCTCGCATTGAGCCACCTTACCGACATATTCCACTACCTGGGCATGCATGTCTTGGCCAATAAGCCAAAACTTGCAAAAATTGAGGAAAACATGTCTAATAACTTGCTCACCAACAAGTTTTACATAGACCTTTTAAAAACCCAGGCAGCAATGCTGATCAACTTTTAGTTAATCAACATTATCATGTAAAAACCGGTTATTGCCCAGAATCTCATTATCATCATTTAAGTTGAACTTAGAGAGGTTGGATTCTGAGCTATGTTGCACATCCTGGAGTTTTACATTTTTCCTTAAATAAGCTGGCGTATCAAGCTTTTCCTTAAATTCCTCAGGAGTCTGATTGACAGCCCTTAGGTTTTTTAGTCTTTCAAAACGCTCATGTGCTCTTTGCATGGCTTTTTGCTTGATTTGCTCATAATAATCATTTGCATATCCAGTGGCAGAAGGGCTATTGGTCTCCTGAGACTGGGCCTTAGGCTGCTCTGGTTCATCATCGTACAGCGGTGTTACTTTCTTTTGTGGATTGGCAGGGACAAATTCAAACTCACCATCCTCATGGGCATGTTCATTTTCCGTATCCACTTGAGCATCCCGATTGACAGGTTGGGCAGACTGCTGTTCTTCCTTCTGGTGGCTGTTGGCCGGAGAAGGTTGCTGAATGGTAAAGGTAAAAGTCTGACCTGCAGAAGCGTCATTTTCCTCTTCTACTTTCGTAGTCTTTCCAGAATCCAGGTCGATCACCTTTTTAGTATTTTCTTCCTGTTGGGGCTTAGCTTCTTCCCCATAGGTACCTTTGGCAATCTCTCCTGCCTGAAAACCTGTGGCAATCACTGTCACACGGATAGACTTTTTCAAATCAGGGTCGATACCTTGACCAAAAATCACCTCTGCATCATCTCCTGCACGATCTTGGATGTATTCAGTGATTTCACTCAATTCATCCATAGAAAGCTCCTCTTCCTCACCGGACATAATGGACAGTAAGATCTTCTGGGCTCCTTTGATATCCACGTTGTTGAGCAATGGTGAAGCGATGGCTTTTTCGGCTGCCTTGATGGCACGGCCTTCCATTTCTTCTGTTGCAGAACCCATCACCGCAGCACCAGCATCTTTCATCACCGTCTTCACATCCTCAAAATCGACGTTTACATCTTGGTGAACGGTTATGATCTCAGCAATGGATTTAGCTGCTGTGGTCAAGACGTTGTCTGCTTTACCAAAAGCAGAACGGATAGGCAAATTACCATAAACCTCACGCAGTTTGTCATTCAGAATGACCAAAACGGTATCGCAGTTGGCACGTAATTCCTCGATTCCCTTCTGTGCGGCACCTGTCTTTTTGCGGCCTTCAAAGATAAACGGCGCTGTGACAATGCCCACTGTCAGGATATCCATATCCTTGGCGATTTTTGCTAGCACCGGAGCTGCGCCAGTACCTGTACCACCGCCCATTCCGGCAGTAATAAAAACCATTTTGGTGTTGTCCGCCAAGAGCTCTCTTATTTCTTCCTTGCTCTCAAGGGCAGCATTTTTACCTTTTTCGGGATTGGCACCTGCACCGAGCCCCTCGGTCAAGGTGGCACCGATCTGCAACTTTAGCGGAACGGGGCTGCTCTTCAGCGCTTGGGCATCGGTATTGACTACCACAAACTCCACATCCTTTATTCCCTGTCCAAACATGTGGTTCACTGCATTGGAACCACCTCCTCCCACACCTATCACCTTGATGATAGATTTGTGGTTTTTAGGAATATCAAATTTGTAATCTCTCATAATATCTGACATTATTTCCTCAATTTTTGGTGAACTGTATTTCTGTTTTTTTTAGGTGACTACTGCTGGTGTATTCATCCAAATCAGTAGTTTTCCTCATCTCCTAAATCGTCTGTTATAAAATCCTTTAGCCTCCTGCGAATGCTGCCAAAGATGTCTTTTCCCGGCAATTCTGCGCGCCTCTCTTGCTTACCTGTGGTAGTTTGACGCTGCCGGTATATATCCTCACGATCATCCAATGCTTTGAAACCCGCCAGCACCAGTCCTACGGTAGTCGCATACATCGGGCTCTTCACCTCTTCGATCTTGGATTTGCCAAGATGTTCATTGGGATAGCCAATTCGTGTATCGAGTCCAGTCATATACTCAAACAACTGCCCCACACCTTGCAGCTGGGACCCACCACCGGTAAGAACGATTCCTCCGGCCATTTTTTTGTACAAGCCACTGGCGACAATCTCCGATTGGACCATTTCGATGATTTCTTCCATCCTTGCCTCGATGATATGGGCCAAGTTTTTTACCGAAATCTCCTTTGGTGGACGGTTTCGCAACCCTGGAATGGAAACTATTTCATTTGGATTGGCTTCTTCAGCTATGGCACGGCCAAACTTCGTCTTCAGCAGTTCCGCTTGGTTTTGCATCACCATACATCCTTCTTTGATATCTGAGGTGATGATGTTTCCTCCAAATGGAATCACTGCTGTATGGCGAATAATGTTATCGTAGAAAATAGCTATATCTGTGGTACCACCACCAATATCCACTAGGCAACAGCCCGCTTCTTTATCCAAATCACTAAGAACGGACAGTGAACTTGCCAATGGCTCAAGAATCAGGTCCTTGGAAGTAAGATCTGCTCTTTTTACGCATCTGCTGATATTGTTGATAGCTGTGGTCTGGGCAGTGATGATATGGAAATCTGCCTCCAAACGGGCGCCGGACATGCCCACTGGATCTTTGATCCCATCTTCATAATCCACTGTATAATCCTGCGGCATCACGTGAATAATCGTATTTCCTGGAGGAACGACGATGTTCTCCATGTCATTGGAAAGACGCCGCACATCTTCGATCGTGATTTCGTCATCCTTGGTGTTTCGGATGATGACTCCATGATGCACAGAACTACGGATATGCTGACCTGCTATCCCCACAATCACCTCTCTAATATCTACTTCGGCCATATCAGAAGCTTCTCCTACTGCCTTCTGAATAGCGTTTACAGTCTTGTCGATATTGGTAACAATGCCCCGGATCACTCCATCCGACACGGCCTTGCCCATACCGAGCACTTCCAGCTTTCCAAATTCATTCTTGCGCCCGATGATCGCACAAATCTTCGTGGTGCCAATGTCCAGTCCTACGATTAATTTTTCAGTTTCCATAGCTATATCAATTATTCACAAATGATTTGATCCTTAAATTCCACATTTACCCGCGAATAGGCATCCCAGCCTTTCTTGGGAATAATCTCTTCATAAAACATGTTTATCCGTTCAAACTTATCAGCAATGTCCACAGGCTTTCCAAACTCAATACGTTGTCTTCCCACTTGCTGGTACAGGCTGATATCCCCATTTCTAGCTACTTCAATGGAGGCGATCTGTGCACTCCAAAATTCACTCCTATCTATAAAGTAGATCAGGTCCAATAACGCCTGATGCTCCTTGCTCAAATCTTTTGCGGCCAACAGGTCATCCACCCCATCTCCCTCTAGTATCAAAACCCGAGAGGTATAGTGTGAAGAGGTCGGCAAAATCAAACCCTCCGCCGATATGTACCCATCCGCTGCCAGTGGCCGGGTAATACGCGCCATCGGCCGGTACTGGTCTATCGTTACCAGCACCTCACCTTTCAGGTTATTATAAACCTCCGCATTTTTGACAAAGGGATGCCTTTCGACTCTTTCTTCAAGCTTGCTCAACTGGATATCCTCCAGCTTCGCCCCCTCCGTAAGGTGGGGAAATGTTTTAAGGAGCATAGAAGTGATTTCATCCTCTTCCACAAAATACACATCACTGATCCCGTGGACTTTTACAGAAAGCCCATGGTAACTCCGCTCTGCTCCCTTCTTCTCCACAAAGCCAATAAACCCGACCAGCACTAACAAAAGTGCGGTAAACACGGCCGATTGCTTTATTTTCACTTGCTTCAGTCCCATTGCTCCATCAGGTTATTGATTGGCTCCACTAATCTGTCAATATCTCCCGCCCCAAGTGTCACCAACACTTCGGGACGTTGCTTGTCCAAAAACTCCAGCAAACCTTCTTTCGAATGCAGGGATTTTTCCTTTGCACTGATCTTTTCCATAAGCATTTGGGCACTTACACCTGCTATGGGCTTCTCCCTCGCAGGATAGATATCCAGCAAGACCACCTCATCAGCCAAGCTCAATGCCTCGCTAAAGCCATCTGCAAAATCACGGGTTCTTGTGTACAAATGGGGCTGGAAAACTGCCGTGAGCTTTTTATCAGGATACATCGCCTTGACAGAGCCCAAAAACGCCTTGATCTCCTCAGGGTGATGGGCATAATCATCGATGAAAACCCCCTTTGCGTCCTGTCTTTTTATTTCAAAACGACGTTTGACTCCTTTAAATGTCACCAACCCTTTTCGGATCGCTTCTTCACTCACTCCAAAATGCAGCGCAATGGAAATTGACGCCAAGGCATTTTCCACATTATGAAAGCCAGGAACCTTTAAAACCAAGCCTTTGATCACCTTCTCTTCACTGATATAATCAAAGTCAAAAGAAGCTACTCCAGCCTTGATATTTTCAGCCCTTACAGCTCCCTCTCCCAATCCATATTGACGCAAAGTCAAACTGCCAAAATCATTCCTATCTAACTTTTCCAGGGCATTTTTTTGAATAAATAATAGCCCATCATCTGGCAGTAAATTGATGTATTTTTCAAAGTTTCTTGTAAGCTCCTGAGCATCACCATAAATATCCAAATGATCTGCATCCACACTGGTCACCACGGCCACATTGGGGTGCAACCTCAAAAAAGACCGGTCAAATTCATCCGCCTCGACCACGACTATCGGCTGCTCCTCATTTTCCTCATCATGTAGAATGAGGTTACTTTCATAATTCTGCGTGAGCCCGCCCAAGAAAGCGGCGATATTTTTGCCTGCGGACTTTAACATGTGCGCCACCATACTAGAGGTGGTCGTTTTACCATGTGTTCCAGCCACGCCGACGGTGTACATCGTAGAGGTGATCATGCCAAGTACTTCCGAACGTTTCTTCAGGTCAAAGCCCCCTTCAACAAAGAAGTTGAGCTGCACACTATCTTTTGGAATGGCCGGAGTCCAGACGATCAACACATGCGCAGCATCCGATTTGATAGCATCAGGAATCGTCTCCAAATTATCCTCATACGTAATTCGCATCCCTTCTTCTTCCAGCTTTCTGGTCAAAGGGGACGGTGTCCGGTCATACCCACTCACGGGGATACCGATATGGTTAAACCACCGGGCAATGGCACTCATGCCAATCCCGCCGATTCCCAGAAAATAAACGCTATGTAACTTATCCCAATTCATTTGATCAAAGCTTCCAGTTTCTTTACAATTTCAAGGGCAGCATCAGGCTTACCCATTTTCTTAATATTCTTACCCAGACGGTCTCTTAGTTCTGTATCGGCCATTAATTGATCTATGCTGTCCACCAAGTGCTCCACCGCATCTTCATCCTTTAACAGCACTGCGGCATCATTATTTACACAGGCCAGGGCATTTTTGGTCTGATGATCTTCCGCTACATTCGGTGAGGGGATAAAGATCACTGGCTTCGCCACCAAGCTAAGCTCCGACACGGACAAGGCTCCAGCACGGGAAATCACCACATCTGCTGCTGCATAGGCCAGGTCCATTTCACGGATAAACTCCCGTGCCTGAACATACGCCAGCCCCGCCTCCTCTAGCTTGACGGTCATCTCTTCAAAATAAAATCTCCCCGTCTGCCAAAGAACTTGGTACCCTTGCTTCTCAAAGTGCTTCATGGAAGCCACCACGGCATTATTGATGGTCCTGGCACCAAGGCTTCCCCCCAACACCAAGATCACTTGCCGATCAGCATCCAACCCAAAATGGTCTATTGCTTGCTCCTTCTTATCATCAAGGTGAAGAATGTCCTTCCTTACAGGGTTTCCCGTAAAGTGGATTTTATCCACGGGGAAAAACTTATCCATCCCCTCATAGGCAACACAAAATGCATCAGCCTTCTTTGCCAACAATTTATTGGTCAATCCCGCAAAAGAGTTTTGTTCCTGAATCAACGTAGGAACCCCTCTCTTCTGCGCCACATACAGCAACGGCCCACTTGCAAAACCACCTACTCCCACTACCGCATGAGGCTTAAAGCGCTTGATCAGCTTCTTGGCCTTGTTAACACTGTCCCAGAGCTTAAAAGGGAAACTCAGGTTTTGCCATGTAAACCTTCTCTGTAGCCCAGCTACTGGCAGTCCCTCAATGGCATAACCAGCCTCTGGTACTTTCTGCATCTCCATCTTCCCCTCTGCACCCACGAAGAGGATCTCGCTCTCAGGATACCTTTCTGCCCAAGCATTGGCAATGGCAATGGCAGGGTATATGTGCCCTCCAGTACCTCCTCCACTGATCATGATGCGATATGTTTCCTTTTCTTTGGTCAATCTTTTATTTATTGCGCCATCTGCATGGCATTTTTATTTCCTATATTCATTTCACCTGCAAAACCATCTTCATGGTCTCCACGGCTTACACTAAGGATGATCCCAAGTGAAACTCCCGTAAACAGCAATGAGGTTCCCCCCATACTGAGCAGTGGAAGCGGCTGACCGGTAATCGGCCCCAAGCCCACAGCCACGGCCATATTCACCATCGCTTGGATCACCAAGGCAAAACTGAGCCCCGCCGAAAGCAGGCCTCCAAATGGCCGGTTGGAAATCGCCACCACACGCATACCGCGATAGAGCAATGCCAAGTACAGGAACAGCACCACGCCTCCACCCACCATGCCATATTCTTCGATGATGATGGCATAGATAAAATCAGAGTACGGATGCGGCAGGGAATTTCGCTGCTCACTATTGCCCGGCCCTTTACCTGCTACCCCACCTGTAGCTATGGCCATGTACGATTGCTGTGCTTGATAGGGAATTTCCTCATCGGACATAAAATTCTCAATCCTTGAGAAGAACGTCCCCCCCCTTTGTCCAAGGAAAATGGCTGAAGTAAGGGCGAGAAACCCGATGAGACAGACCGCAATCAAAAACTTCACAGGTACCCTGCCAATAAACATTAACAGCAAACAAGTGCACAGCAACATCACCGCAGTGGACATATTGGCCAGACCAATTAACAAACAGATCATTCCTATCCAAATCATTACAGGAATAAAGGTCCTCTTGAAATCCTGAATGTTTTTCTGCCGCTTGCCGAGCATACCTGCTACCGCAGCGATCAAAGCCAGCTTGGCCAGATCGGACGGCTGGAACGCCTGGTTAATGATCGGAATCGTCAACCACCTGTTGGCATCATTTACATTGGACCCAAATAAATAGGTAAACGCCAACAAAGGCACCGACACCCAAAGGGCCATAAGACTCAATTTGGAATAATACTTATAGGGCAAACGGTGTGCTCCCCACATGACCACCAAACTCAACAAGATCAGGGAAGAGTGCTTGATCAAATACGCCTCGGTATTTCCTCCCATCCTGCGGTAAGCCAATGATCCTGTTGCCGAATAGACCACCAGGATACTGATGATAGACAGCACCAGTACAATCCCCCATATAATGGGATCGCCCTTAAGGTTCTTATCGATCCATGCTTTGACTGCTGTCATATTGCTTTTAACTTCAATTTTTTTACTGCTTCCTTAAACTGATCACCGCGGTCTTCATAATTTTTGAACAAATCAAAACTCGCACAGGCAGGTGACAAAAGCACCACGTCTCCGCTCGTCCCTCTTTCCAGACCCCACTCTACCGCTGAGCTGATATCCTGTGTTTCCAATATCACCGGAACCACTCCTTCAAAAGCCGCCTTCAGCTTATTATTCTCTTTGCCCAAGCAGATCAAAACCTTGACATGATCTTTCACCACTGGCATCAATGTTTCATAATCATTGCCCTTATCTACCCCTCCTGCTATCCAGATCAGCGGCTCCTTGTAGGTGGACAGCGCATATACCGTCGCATCCACATTGGTGCCTTTGCTGTCATTGATAAAGGTCACCCCTTCTAGCTCCTCCACCTTTTCCATACGGTGAGGGGCATTTTTAAAATCCGCCAAGCCGATCTTTAATGTCTCTTCCGGCACCCCCGCCAACAATGCAGCGGTAGAAGCACACATGACATTCAGCATATTATGGTTTCCCTTCAGGGCCATTTCGTTTTCTGGAATCGAAATCATCTGATTTCTGAAATTGAGCTTTACCTCAGCGCCGTTATACAAGCCGCCACCTTTTTCGATCGTCTCCAAGGATACTTCATGGACATTGGGACGGATATTCATGCTGCTCATTCCTCGCCAGATATGCTGGTCCTCTCGGTAATAAATAAAATCGTCCTCCTCTCCCATTTGCTTCAGCAAGCCTAATTTGGATTGGATGTAATTTTCCATTTCATAGTCATACCGATCCAAATGATCCGGTGTGATATTGGTCAGCACGGCGATTTTTGGTCGCAAGCTTCTAAACCCATCAATCTGAAAGCTGCTCACTTCCAGCACCCACCAGTCATGATCACCTTGTACCAGTTGGCTGGCCCAGCTTTGTCCTACATTACCGCCTAAACCTACATCCAAGCCTCCTCGCTTCATCAAGTGATAGGTCAGCATGGCGGTTGTGGTCTTTCCATTCGTCCCTGTAATGGCGATTACCTTACCACGGGAAAAACCAAAAGCAAACTCCAATTCGTCAATGACGGGAATTCCCTGCTCCACTGCTGCAGCCACCACAGAATGAGAATAGGGAATTCCGGGGCTTTTGATCAGCTCGGGATACCCCAACAGTTTTTCCACATCATGGCTACCTTCCTCATAATCGACCCCCGCTTCCTCTAGGAGGAGTTTTCTATTATCTGTTATAGTGCCTCCATCCGAGACAAAAACCTCATAGCCGTTCTCCTTGGCCAGCAAGGCTGCGCCAATCCCACTTTCTCCCGCTCCTAAAATGGCTATTCTCTTCATGACTTACCGTAATTTTAAAGTGGCCAGCGTAATGATCGCCAACAGAATCCCTACAATCCAAAACCGGGTAACGATCTTGGTTTCTGGAATTCCTCCTTTTTGATAATGGTGGTGCAATGGGGACATTCTAAATATCCTCCTGCCTTCACCGTATTTTTTTCTAGTGTACTTGAAATAGCTTACCTGCATGATCACAGACAGGTTTTCTATCACAAAAATCCCACATAGCACCGGAATCAACAGCTCTTTGCGAAGGGTAAGGCAGAGTACTGCTATCACCCCTCCGAGCATCAAGCTCCCCGTATCTCCCATAAACACCTGTGCAGGAAAGGAATTGTACCAAAGAAATCCTACACAAGCCCCCAAGAAGGCTGCACAAAAGATCACCAGCTCCCCGGAGTTGGGAATAAACATCACATTCAGGTATTGGGAGAAAATGGCGTTACCGCTGATATAGGCAAAAATGGCAATGGCCAAACCTATAATAGCTGACGAACCAGCCGCTAGGCCATCGATACCATCCGTAATATTGGCCCCATTGGATACCGCAGTGATGATAAAAATCACCAGCAATATGTACAGATAAGGGGTCACATCATCTCCCAAAAAGCCCAAGAAGTTCTCATAGTTGAGCTCATTGTTTTTCATGAAAGGAATGGTTGTCTTCATGGCTTTCACATCTTCAAAAGCCGGGGTCTCCACCACTCCCTCTTCAATAGATACCGGCGTCTGAAATTCACGAACCACCACATCTTCATGAAAATACAAGGTCGCCCCCACGATAATACCGATCCCAACCTGTCCAATGATCTTAAACTTACCGGCAAGCCCCTCTTTGTTTTTTCTAAATACCTTGATAAAATCATCCAAGAAACCGATCCCTCCTAACCAAATCACCGTCACCAGTAGCAGGATGATGTATATATTATAGACATCGGCAAATAGCAAAGTAGGGAGGATAATCGCTGCGATCATCATCAGTCCACCCATGGTGGGCGTGCCCTTCTTCTCCGTCTGGCCATCCAATCCAAGGTCACGGACGGTCTCACCGATCTGCTTCCGTCTGATCCAATTGATCATACTTTTACCAAATGTGATCGTGATGATCAGTGAAAACATCGCCGCCATCCCAGCACGGAAAGAAATGTACCTAAACACCCCTGCTCCAGGAAAGTCGTATGCACTGTCGATATAATCAAAAAGATGGTAAAGCATTCTCTATTTAGTATGTATCAATTCCATTAATTCTTTTACAATTTTCAAATCATCAAAAGGATGTCTTACCCCTTTGACTTCTTGATAAGTTTCATGGCCTTTCCCGGCCACGAGGATGATATCACCCTTCTCGGCCAAAACACAGGCCGTCTTGATCGCTTCTTTTCTGTCGGCAATGACTATGGTCTTCTTATAGGCCACAGGATTGACACCAGATTCCATATCCCTGATGATGGCCATGGGGTCTTCATCCCGTGGATTATCGGATGTCAGCACGACTTTATCGCTCATTTCAGTAGCAATCTTCGCCATCACAGGGCGTTTGGTAGTGTCCCGGTTTCCTCCACAGCCTACTACGGTGATTACCTTTTCGACGCCTGTACGAACCCCTTGGATGGTTTTGAGCACATTCTCCAGTGCATCGGGGGTATGGGCATAATCTACGATCGCCGTCACACCTTCTATGATCAACTGATCGAACCGTCCCTGTGCACCTTTGATACTGGAAAGCTGCATCAATACCTCTTCTTCCTCTTCACCCAGCAGCAGCGCCGTCCCCATCACACTGATGACATTATAGGCATTGAATTCTCCGATCATCCTGAACCAAGCTTGGCGGCCATTTAAATCCAGCTCCAAGCCATGTAGTGTATTGCTGAGTACTTTTGCCTTAAAATCCGTTGGGTATTTCAAGCCAAAAGTATGTTTGCTTGCTTTGGTATTTTGTACCATGACCATCCCGCGCTTATCGTCTGCATTCACCAGTGCAAATGCGCCTAGCGGAAGCTCATCGAACAGCTTTTTCTTGGCTTTAATATATTCGTCAAATGTCCCGTGATAATCCAGGTGATCATGGGAAATATTGGTGAAAACAGCTCCTGTAAGCTGCAATCCCGCCATCCTTTCCTGCACTATCGCATGGGAACTCGCCTCCATAAAACAATGTGTGCAGCCATGGTCCACCATGTCCGCCATCAGTTTATTAATGGCGACGCTGTCCGGGGTGGTGTGTGTCGCCGGGACCACCTCATCGTTGATCTTGTTTTCTACCGTACTGAGCATACCCACCATATACCCTAACTCCATAAACAGCTTGTGCAATAAGGTCACACAAGTGGTCTTTCCATTGGTACCCGTGACGGCAACTACCTTCAGCTTTGCTGATGGATGATCATAGAAATTAGACGCCATGATCCCCATGGCGTGGGCGGAGTTGACCACTTGCACATAGGTAATTCCAGGCACCAACTTCTCCGGTAAGGTCTCGCAGATGACACTCGTTGCCCCACTTTCGATAGCCTTGGCGATGTAGGAATGGCCATCTACCTGTGTCCCTTTTGCAGCCACAAAAACATCTCCTGTGCCTACCTTCCTACTGTCGAAGACAATATCCTTCACTTCCACTTCCATATCACCGGTAGTAGAGGTAAGGGGTACTTTGTACAATATGTCCTTTAATGTCTTCATTTATCCTAAAACGATACGTATTGACCCTCCTTTGGGCACATTGGTTCCGGCATGGATAGATTGGCTTCTTACTCTACCCTTACCGGAATAATTCACTTTTAACCCTTTGTTTTCCAGCACATATAATGCGTCCCTTAATGTCATTCCTGATACATCAGGCACCACAGGCGCTTCCACTTTATTGGACTTCCAAGTGATCGAATGGTTGACCAGGGATGACTGTACCCACTGCTCATCACCATTGTAATGGTTGGATAGGCCAAAGCGGTTACAAATCATCTGCAATTCATCCACTTTTCCTGCCTTGATATAAGGAAATACTTCATCTCCCTTTCTTGTTTCGGGAGAGGCTATTTCTTTATCCTTATTTACCTCCAGGTCCTGCGCATAAATTTTATCGGCTATTTCCTTGAACACCGGTGCAGATACATCACCACCATAAGCATTAAATCCCTTGGGGCTATCGATAACGATGATCATACTGTATTTTGGATCATCCGCAGGAAAATAACCGGCAAATGAAGTATAATATTTTCGGGTATACTTTCCATTGACCAGCTTTTGGGCAGTACCTGTCTTGCCTGCAATTTTATAATTGCTGTCACTGATATTTCTCGCAGTACCTCGCTCCACTACACCTTCCAACAACTCCTGCAACTGCCGAACGGTCCTGTCTGAAGCAATACTCCTCCTGATCACCTCCGTATCATAGGCTTCCTCCACGCTGTTTCCTCGTTGGATTCGTTGCACGATCATCGGCTTGACCACTCTTCCTCCGTTCGCCACTGCATTATACAAGGTCAAGGTATGGAGCGGGGTCAGTTTAAGCTCATAACCAATGGACATCCATGGCAAAGTGGTTCCGTACCAATTTTTCTTGTGCTTTGGATCTTTGAAATAAGGAACCCCTTCTCCCTTTAACTGAAATCCCAATGGCTTGTCCAGCCCAACTTGCTCCACATAGCCCAAAAACTTGGAAGGGGCTACACCAAAATGCTCATCGACCAATTTCGAAATCCCTACGTTGGAGGACTTTTCAAAAGCCTGACGAACGGTCAACTTACCATAGCCTCCATATTTGGCATCACGCATGGTCTGGTTATAAAACTTATAATTACCGTTTCCTGTGTCAACGGTATCACTCAAGTTGAGCTTTCCTTCTTCCAATAAGGCCAGCATCGAAAGTAGCTTAAAGGTCGACCCAGGCTCGGTAAGTCCCTGCTCGCCTATGGCGTAATTATAGTATTCACCATAACCATAGCCACTGTCTTTTTTCTCCAAATTCGCTATCGCCTTGATATGGCCTGTCTCTACCTCCATCACCACCACACAGCCATACTGCGCATCTTTGTTCAATAACTGCCTGAGCAAAGCAGATTCTGCCACATCCTGGATATTGATATCGATCGTAGTGACCACATCAAAACCGTCTTCTGGACGGACATCCTCAGCATCATGGACAGGCTTCCAGGTGCCTCCTGCAATCTTCTGGAAAAGAGCCTCCCCGTTTTTACCTTCCAGGTATCCATTAAAACTGTATTCGAGTCCGGCCCCGTAACGGTCTTCATTCAGAAAGCCAATCGTCCTCCCCGCCAGGTTCTTGAACGGGTTATAGCGCTTTTCCACTTTTTCGAAGATGACGCCACCACCCATTCTTCCTTTCCGGAAAATGGGCCAACTGGACATCGCCTGCTTCTCTTGGTAGCCGATCTGCTTTCTGTTGAGCACGATGTACCTTCTTCCCTCTAGGCGGGCATCGTTGATCATGCGCTTGTACGCATTGGCGGACTTATCTTTATAAAAAGCCGACAACTTCCTGGACAGTGAGTCGACACCTGCCCGGTAATCATCCTCATCGGCAATACCTGGATCCAATGCCACTCTATAAAAAGGCAGGCTGGTGGCCAATAGGCTTCCGTCATCGCTATAGATATTACCTCGGGTGGCACTTACTTTTCGGTATTGGAGATTAATATCATCGGCTTTTTTTCGCCATTTGTCCCCATCCACAAACTGAACGTGGGCTATCCTGTAAAGAATAGCCCCTGCGAAAAGTACAACTGCCAAAAAGGCAAGCCTTACTCTCAGTAATATGGATTTCTTAATGTTCATTTATCCTTTATGATCTTTTTCGGAGGTTCTTCGATTTCGTAAATGTTTAAAACTTTTATCTTTCTTGCTACTTCTGATTGCTTACTGCTAAACATGTATTCCGCTTCCAGTGTGGTCACATCGGCGCGGAGATCTTCCACTTCCTGCTGCAGCTCTTCAATCTCACGAATAGTGCTTTCCGCTTTGTGATTGCTCCAGATATAAATCAGTGCAATAAAGGCGGCATACAGAAATGGAGGCACCAACCTCACCGGAATCCCATCCCCCAGGATATTGCTCATCTTTAGCTTTTCCTCGATCAGCGCAAAGACATTCCTGCTATTGGCAGGCTTGCCTGGCGTTCGGTTTTCATTGCCTCCCCTTTTCTTTATTTTCTTCTTAAAAGTATTTCCTTCCATGTCTATACTTTTTTTGCTATTCTCAATTTGGCACTTCGTGCCCTGTTATTATCGGCCACTTCCTCTGGGCTTGCCTGTACGGCTTTCCGTGTGACAGGCTCCAACGGTCGAATCAGGTTTCCATAAAAATCCTTTTCTACCTCCCCTTGGAATTTCCCCTTGTTGATAAAATTCTTCACCAATCGGTCCTCTAGGGAATGATAACTCATCACCACCAGCCTTCCCTCAGGCTTGAGCACGGTTATAGTCTGCTCCAGCATATCCTCCAAAGCCCCCATCTCGTCATTCACTTCAATCCTCAAGGCTTGGAACACCTGAGCAAAATACTTGAACTCCCGTCCTCTGGGAGCTAGTTTTTTTAGCAGTTCCTTAAACTGCTCTATGGTTTCAATCGGCCTGTTGGCACGTTCTGTCACCACCGCTTGCGCCAGGGACTTTGCGTTTTTCACTTCCCCGTAAATACCAAAAAGCTTATGGAGGGCTGTTTCCTCATAAGTTTTCAGCACATCATGGGCAGTCAAACTTCCCAACTGGTTCATTCGCATGTCCAAGCTGCCATCAAAGCGGGTACTGAAGCCCCTTGAAGGTTCATCGATCTGGTGGGAGGAAATCCCAAGATCTGCCAAAATCCCGTCCACCTTACTCACCCCATACAGCCTTAGGTACCTGGCAAGGTCCCTGAAATTTGCCTGCACAAACGTGAACCGATCGTCATCAGGAGCATTGGCCAAGGCGTCTTCATCTTGATCAAATCCGTACAACCTTCCCTCTGGTCCCAAGTGTTTCAGTATTTCCTTGGAATGTCCGCCCCCTCCAAAAGTAAGGTCCACATAGACCCCATCTGGACGAATGGCCATTCCCTCCACGCATTGGTGAAGCATTACTGGTATATGATAGGCTGTTGCACTCATTTCTTAGCATCTGACAAATATTCCCTTGCCTGCTCGGCAAATACTTCCGGATCATTGATCAGGAAGTTATCGTATCGTTCCGGATCCCAAATCTCAATGGTCTTTCCCATTCCTACTACTATCACTTCCTTGCTTATGCCCGCAAACCCTAGCAAGGGCTTGGGTATCAAAAATCTCCCGGCAGCATCCAATTCTATTTCGGTATTACCGCGATAAAAACTCCGCTTAAAATTTCTTTGTTTGTGATCAAAGTCATCCAGCGCAGAAACTTTGTTATCTAGCTTGCGGTACTCGTTCATGGGGTAGAGCACCAGACATGGGTCAAAACCTCTACGCATAACAAGCTCATTACCAAAAGTCTCGGGTAATGCCGCCTTTAGCTTGGCAGGCAAAACCAGACGTCCTTTGGCGTCAAGCTTGCAATAATATTCGCTAGAGAAATTCCCCATGTTTCTATCGATCGATCTTCTTCAAATACAAAAGTAATAAAAGCAATCACACAATCCACCACCTTTCCCCACTTTTTCCCACTTCTTTATAAATGTATCTAAAAGTTTAATTTTTCCAAATAATTATACAAAAAAATATGTGAGTTATCAGTTGACTCCCACCCAGTTACGGCATAAAACAAAGGGGTGTGCTCTAGGCTAAAAGGGGCTTAGATCGTAAATAGAGTAGGTTATTGGCACAAAATCAAGAAATTCTAAAAGCTAAAAACAAAGCAAACCCATATCTAGTGGGGGGATTTCCCATAGAATTCTACAATTTCCCATTTTTTGTTCCTTTTTTGAGAAAATTATCGCTGAGCTACCATTTAAAAAGTTAACAAAAAAACAACAAAAAAACGTAAAAATCACCTGTTGTTTATACACAAATATCGAATTGTCCTACACAATTAACCTCGCTACTTTTTACGCTCTATGGTATATTTTACCAAATTCTCTAACGATTCCTTATAATCTGAATCTGGCTGGCTGTGCAAAATGCTTAATGCTTCTTCAAAAAATTGCGTCATCACTTCTTGGGCATACTCTAATCCTCCAGAAGCTTTCACAAAGTCAATCACCTGATTGACAGCCTTTTTATCTTCGTTTTTGTTCCGAATAAGGTAGATAATCCTTTTCTTGTCCGCCCAGCCTGCATGGTTCAAGGCATAGATCAGCGGCAGTGTCATCTTCTTTTCTTTGATATCAATTCCCACAGGCTTGCCCACCTCATCCTCACCATAATCAAAAAGATCATCTTTGATCTGAAAAGCCATTCCCACTTTCTCCCCAAACTCCCGCATTTTCTCCACCGTATCGGCATCCGCCCCAGAAGTGAGCGCACCGACGGCACAGCAAGAAGCGATCAAGCTCGCGGTTTTCTGACGGATAATGGTGTAATATACCTCTTCGGTAATATCAAGGTTTCGGGCCTTGGCGATCTGTAACAGCTCTCCCTCACTCATCTCCCTAACGGCATTGGACACCTCCTTCAAGAGGTCAAAATCTCCATTATCCACACTAAGGAGCAAGCCCCTGGAAAGCAGGTAGTCCCCCACCAGGACAGCAATTTTATTTTTCCAAAGGGCATTTACCGAAAAAAAACCTCGACGGTAATTGGCATCATCCACCACATCATCGTGAACCAAGGTCGCCGTATGGAGCAATTCGATCAGGGCGGCACCACGGTAAGTGGATTCACCGATCCTTCCCGTGACCCCTGCCGTCAAGAAGACAAACATCGGACGCATCTGCTTCCCCTTCCTCTTGACAATATAACTGGTGATATGATCCAAAAGCTTAACCTTGCTCTTCATAAAAGAACGAAACTTCTTTTCGAAGTCGATCATTTCCTCAGCTATGGGGGCTTGTATTTGTTTAAGGTCTGGCTTCATTACTATTTTGGAGATGCAATAATACAATCAATTAAGCCATTGACAAAATGGAGCGTGTGAATATTCATGAGATAAATTCACTGATATGCAATATAAGCCACTTCAAAAGGTATAATAAAAATACAGGCTTCCCAGCAGCTGTCCTTCTGCCAAGGTAGTCTCTTGGGTCCTGTAAAAAAACCGATAGGCAAAGCCCACTTTGGGATAGGCCACCACTAACTGGGCAAAGTACTCGCTGACACTTTTTATCGGATCCATTGTCGCCAGGTCAAAAGCAGAGGACTCACTCGTTCCTTGCAGCGTCGCATTCCAGTAGACACGCTTATAGTGAACACCAGCTTGAAAATACGCCTCCCGTCGCGCCGAACGACCTACCCTGCTCCCACTGATGAAACTGTTCTTTGCTGTATTGAATTTACCAATCCTAATCGATGGTGTCAGCCCCAAACTCCTATCATAATTCCCCATCGCCACATTTGGCTGAAGCCAAAATTCAAACTTCCGAGTCCTCACCACATTAAAGGCGGCCTGTAATTTTAAATTGACAAGACCTCCGCTCTGAATCTGGTACTTCCAACCCTTGGGCTGGGGAAAGCCAAACAAGGTGTGGTACCATACCTGTACATCCTCAGCCTTGGAGCCCGGCCCTATTTTGCCCAACAGCAAGTCCCCTCGCAGCCAGCCCCGATCCATCAGGTATTGGTAACCCACCTCCCCAAACAACACGCCAGCATAAGGCCGGTCATAGATCCTGATATCTTCTGAAGTGTACTTTTCGGGAGTATAGATCTGCTGCGAGATGCGGGCATGGAGCCGGCTATCACGAGAAAGGTAATGAGAATATGCCAAAAAAACGCCATGGGTATAATACCTGTCAAAATGGGTAAATGCCAAGGCGTCATTGTCCACTTGCAGCGAAAACTGGTGTTTCCGTATTTTCTCCTTTCCCTCCTGCGCAAAGGTAATTTGCAGGGAAAAATATAAAAAACATAAGAAAAAGAAGATTTGTTTGAGCTTCTTCAATTTTATCAGTGATGGTTAGGCAATCAACCTGTAAATTATCAAAAAAAACTTCAATCTGGCGATATTTACCAGTATTTGTTCAGGGCGAACGCATTTAAAAAATGTTCCTATTTGCATTTATATCTGCCGTTCCTATGGAACGGTTTCCCTTACTTTCTTACTTTTTCAGCCTATGCCCAAGCACGTCCCACCTACCACCCTCTCCCACATATCAGTAAATTTCAACACAGTTTGTGCATCAGGAACCCTTATAGCCAGTCCCGGCGGATGCCAGAAAAGTTTGAAACTGCAAGAAAATCAGCCGTTTGGAGAATGGGCCATCTGCCGCCGCAGGTCAGTTCGCAGTACCTGTGCGGCGTGGTGTAGATAGCCTAATGTGTCTTCCGCTCAAGGGGCTATAAGCACATTAACCCTGTAAGCATATTCCCATTTGGCATTGACAGCCCGTACCTTGACCCCAAATCAATTTCGCAATTCGACATTCCAACCATTCCACACCCCCGAAAGCTTCTTTTTTTCCTTATCTTTGAAAAATCAACAAAGAAAATCCCCTTGACTGACGATTATATCAAACAAAAATACGACCCGATTCTTCCCCGCAAAGATGAGTGGCCGGTGGTGAAGTTAGCCAAAAGCCGTAAGGATTTTATCCAAAGCGTGGCGACTATCAGCAAGGAAAAGATCATCAGCATGACGGGGAACAACCTCGACTTGCTCAAGGAAGAATTGGAGACAACGCTCTATCGGGAGAAGCTTCGTGTCAAACAAAACCCTTGGCTCGTCGACCCTGATGACGAAGATGAGTTCTGGTCGGGTGTAAAATCAGCCTTGGTACAGGCATCCTCCGAAAGCCATAGCTCCGAGGAGGAAAAAAAAGCGAATTACCACAAAATCCTGGACAGCATCACTACCCGGTACTCCGAAGAAATCGCCAGTAACTTCAAACACAGCCACTACAAAGCCACCCGAAAAATGGTGACCTTTGGGTTTTCACGGTTACTGAATGCGGCAAGGGTAAAAGGCTTTGGCTCCATCTTCAGTAAGCAATATACCCTACAGGACAAAATCCAAATCATCGGCGAGACCGAACAGCTGAGAAACCTGGCTGCCAAAGGAACCATCGTCATGGTACCCACCCACTTCAGCAACTTGGACAGCATCCTTATCGGCTGGACGATAAGCACTTTGGGCATGCCCCCTTTCTTGTACGGTGCGGGGCTGAACCTTTTCAACATACAGATTTTTGCCTATTTCATGGACGCCTTGGGCGCCTACAAGGTGGACCGAAGGAAAAAAAACCTGCTGTACCTGGAAACCTTAAAAACCTACTCCAGTGAAGCCATCCAATTTGGCTGTCACAGTTTGTTTTTCCCCGGAGGCACCCGTTCCAGAAGCGGAAAAATAGAAAATAAACTCAAACTAGGCCTGCTGAGCACAGCCGTAGAAGCACAACGCGCCAATTACGAAAAAGGCTTCAACGACATTAGCGGAAAAGTATTTATCGTCCCCGTCAGCATCAATTACCACTTTACCCTGGAAGCGCCAAGTTTGATCCGTGAATACCTCAGCCTCACAGGACAGGAGCGTTATTACAAGGAAACGGACGAGTTCTCGACCAGCTACAAAATCTCCAAGTTCCTGATCAAATTCTTCACCAAAGGATCGGATATTTCCGTATCCATAGGCCAAGCAATGGACATCTTGGGAAATTACGTGGACAAGGACGGCAGCAGCATCGATAAAGATGGCCGCATCATTGATTGCCGTGATTATTTCATGTCCAATGGCAAAGTCAGCGTAGATCCACAACGGGAAGAAGTCTACAGCCAACTACTTGGTGAACGGATCGTGGAAGAATTCCATAAGATCAACAGGGTATTCAGCAGTCACCTAGTGGCTTTTACGGCCTTTGAGATGATCAAAAAGCAAAACAGTAAGATGGATCTCTTCAGCCTGCTGCGCTTGCCAGAAGAAGACCTGGTGATCAGCTACAGTGACTTCCGCTCTAACTGCCAGCGGGTACTCAATCGACTAATGGAAATCCGCTCAAAGGGATTGGTCCATGTGGCTCCACACCTCAAGCAAGACATCGATGCGATCATTGCCCACGGCCTGGCCAATGTAGGGATGTATCATGCCAAAAGGCCGCTGATCAGGACGGACGACGACCTTATCACGACCCAGGACATGAGCCTTTTGTATTATTACCACAACAGACTGGATGGTTATGACCTCGAAAAACTCTTCAAATAACAATGAAAAACCAGTAGGTGTTATTGGTATCGGCAGCTTCGGTACCGCCATTGCCAATATCCTGGCGGAAAAGAACAATGTCATCGTCTATGCCCGTAAACAGGAAGTGGTGGACGAGATCAACCATCATCACAGTGCTGAAGGCAGGGACTTGAACCCAGGCATTACCGCCACTACTGATCCTGAGCACCTCTGCGAAACGTGCGAAGTGATGTTTCCGGTGGTATCCTCTTCCGGGTTTCGCGATGTCATGCGGAAGTTTGCCCCCTACTTGCATCCCTACCATATCCTGATTCATGGCACCAAAGGACTGGTGCTCAACCTCCCCGAAGGAAAAAACCTGGACAACGTATCCAAGATCCACCGCGAAAACATCTGGACGATGAGCGAGGTCATCCAAAACGAAACCGTCGTGGTCCGTGTAGGCTGCTTGGCAGGCCCTAACTTGGCCAAGGAGCTCGCCATGGGACAACCCGCCGCCACCGTAGTCGCCAGCCGCTTTAACGAAGTCATCCTCGAAGGCCAACGACTTCTCCGCTCGGACCGTTTTCAGGTCTATGGCAACCAAGACATCATCGGCGTAGAACTCAGCGGAGTACTCAAAAACACCATCGCCATCGCCTCAGGAGCACTGGCAGGACTGGGACTGGGAGAAAATGCCAAAGGGCTGCTCATCTCCCGCGGCATGGTAGAAATGATCCACTTGGGCAATGCACTGGGCGGCCAGACGCAGTCTTTTGTAGGACTGGCGGGCATCGGAGACTTGGTCACCACTTGCAGCTCCACCTTCTCCAGGAACTATACGGTGGGCTATCGGCTCGCCAAAGGAGAAACCTTGGACGCCATTAATGCCAGCATGGACGAAGTGGCCGAGGGGATCAATACAGTGAGACTGCTCCAAACCTTCCTAGAAGGAACCGGCATGCGCGCGCCCATCACCGAAAACCTGTACAAAGTACTCTTCGAAGGATTTAAGGTAGAAGATGCACTGTACTACTTGATGAAATATCCGTTCAATGTGGACATCGATTTCCTGTAACCCGTGCAAAAAAAACAACCCTTATGAATGCAAAAAGCCCCATGAAAACCTTATCATTTAGTATCCTTTCTACCTTACTGCTGGCGGCACTGGCCTGCTCTGCCAACAAGTCCGCACTACTCCTGACTGGCACGGCACCCACCTTGGTATCCGATGAATTCACTTTTACGGAAGGCCCTGCCGTAGCACCAAATGGTGACGTTTACTTCACCGACCAGCCCAACAACCGTATTTATCATTGGTCGGCAGAGACTGGGGAGGTGACGCTTTATATGGAAAACGCTGGACGTGCCAATGGACTTTATGTAGACCACCAGGGCAATTTGCTCGCTTGTGCTGATGAAAACTTCCAGCTTTGGCAAATTGATCAAAACAAAGAGGTCAACGTATTGGCAGATGGTTTTGACCAGAAAAACTTCAATGGGCCCAACGACCTGTGGGTGGACAAGAAAGGCGGTGTCTACTTTACGGATCCCTATTATCAGCGGGAATACTGGACCCGACAAGCCCCGGACATGGAGCAACAACGTGTCTATTACCGTTCGCCAGAGGGAGATATCAAGGTGGTGGCAGACCACTTCGTCAGACCAAACGGCATCATCGGCACCAAAAAAGGAAAGACGCTCTACATCGCTGATATTGGCGACAAAAAAACCTATCGCTATGACGTCCAAAAAGACGGTAGCCTTGGTGATCCCCAGCTATTTGTCAGCATGGGATCGGACGGCATGACCATCGATGAAAATGGAAATATTTACTTAACCGGCAATGGCGTGACGATCTTCAACCCTGAAGGTGAGCAAATCGGCCAAGTACCCATTCCCCAAAAATGGACCGCCAATGTCACCTTTGGCGGCAAAGAACGCAAAACCCTCTTCATCACCGCCGGACCTGCCGTCTACACCCTTAAACTAAACGTCTCCGGGGTACAGTAAAGCAATGTCCTCCGTCCGCCCTCCCCGCCCCCTGAGCGGTGTCGAAGGGAGCGGTGTCGAAGGGAGCGGGAAAGGAGGAGGCACTCATCTCAATGATACATTTCCTGGGCCTTGAACATCTCATATTCTTCCTCCCGAAACGGGTAATCCCAGCACCCCATCCGGTGAAAAAGCTGGCCACCAAAGCCTTTTTTGTAAAGGTGGACTCCGTGCAAGGGGTGGGAGCGGTCCAGGTTGGGCGCACAGCCAAACATATCATACTCTTCACACCCAAACTCCTTGGCACGCTTGATCGCTTCCCACTGAAGGGCATAGCTGGCCATGGCCTGCCGCTTGTCAGAGGCAGAGGCTCCAAAAAGATAGGTCGCCCGCTTATGGCTCAGCACCAGCAGCATCGAAGCCAGCTCCTGTCCTTCATGCGCTGCCATCAGCAAACACACCCGAACCTCCTCATCCTGCTGCGCAAACAGCTCCAAGAAGTAACCTTTCGTTTGGTAGGTAATTCCCTTCCGCAGGGCCGTTTCTTCATAGAGCGCATACCAGTCATCCAGCTTGTCCACGCCGTGCTCACGTACTTCCACACCCTTCTTACTGGCCTGACGGATATTGTAGCGCGTATTGTAGCGCATCTCATACAGCAGCTCTTCCGGCCCTCGTGCCAAATCCAGAAAGAAGGTGTTTTTCGGTAGGGCGTCACCCGGGCTCTTGCGAAGGTTCCAGTGGTCCGTATTGAAATTGACACGGAATTCCTGCGTCTGCGCAGAAGGCGGCCCCTGCCAGTTGCCTTGGGAATCGTAAAACTCCTCCTCACCGGCCCATTGGTTTTCCCAAAGGAGATCGTAGCGAATAAAAACGCAAGTTTCTGGCAAATGCGGCTTCAACGATTCCGACAGCTTCTCCAAGAAAAGCCCCTGGTGCTCAAACCGAGGCTCCAGCTTGGGGCCATAAGGCACATAAGCAAAACAATGCCCTTCCCCAATATCCTTGATCAGGATCAGCAAATCCTCCTCCAACTGCTGGGGAGAGGACGCATCCGGCTCCAACAGTTCCTTGGACACCGTCAGCCGAAAGCCATTCGGCTTGAAGCCCTGCTTATTTTTGACCTTTGCCCAGAAAGGAGTCTGTGGCAAAATATTGGTCGTATTGATTTGGTCAACTGATTTTCGCTCCGCAGTACAGGTCATCACTATTCAATTTTTCCACCGGCCAGGGAAGACATCGCCCCCACTCGCCATCAAACAAGCCGCAAAGCTAAAAAATCATCCAAACACCAAAAAATATTTCGTTTACTTTTCTAGGAGTCAAGGTATTCGGAAGAAATGCAGTTTAGTAAGTCAAAACAGTGACAGGAAATAGTTACAAAACCACTTTACTTTAAGGTATTAACGTGCTTTTGATTACTGACAATTTCCAGCAATTATGATAAGGTGGATTATTTGTTTCGGCCTTTATCACCTTTATACTATGTAAGAAATCAATCACAGCTCCCAATTCCTCTGCTCCATCACTTTTGACATTCAACGGCTCGATATAGGTGAGTAGCCCATCTTGATTAGTTGATATTTTGAAATCCCAATTTTGAGTAATTTCACTTTGTAACTGACCTGATACTTCCAGTGATGCCATCATTTCTTTTCCATACACAGTAATCTTCAGCTCATCATCTATTTGTATAGATTTTGAGTAGGAGGAATCAAAGCATTCGCTCTCTTTTTTTGGGGAATTATAATATTGGTCCCTCAAGCGAATTATATTCTTTAACATATTATTCTGAAGTGAATTTTGATAAAACTCCTCAAAATGTTGATTTGATGCATTAATTGATTCATAATAAAAAGTATCTATTGATGATGCATAATACTCAAATGCGCTAGAGGTGATCTTTGTATCGACATTTAAATAAACCCTTTCAATCTCAGTCATCCCTGTTTGCTCAAATTCCTTAGATGCATAGTTTATATCCACTACAATTGTAGCTGAATCATAGCCCTTTTCACTAAAGTTATTCTTTATGGCATTGTCGATGATCAGTCTGTGTTCATTCGATAGCTTAGGATAGTGCCTCCAGGACTTCTTCTTTAGCCCTGTCATAGCTGGAATTTTAATATCATCTTCTTTTGATATTTCATCTCGGTTATCATCTATTGTGATTTCTGTTATCTTTATGGGCACATCAAGTTTTACCTCATTTAAATCAAGCGGGGCGGAATACTTGTATGAAATACAACTTCCTACAACAATAAACACTAAAAAAAACAACCATATTGGTTTAAAATTCACTCTTCTTTTCATGCAATTTATCTTCTAAATTATTTGACACCTTAGCCCTTCATGCTGCCTATACACTGTTACTGATTCCTACTCTGAGCCTGTCGAAGGGTAAAATCAGGAACTTTTGAGAACAGGATTTGCAAAACCCATGAAGAAGAACCCACTCTCCCAGAAATATTGCTTGATCCTTAACCCGTGTCTACGACATTCCGTTTTCACTCCACATCCCTCCCTGATCCTTGGTCAGTACCTACGGCACTGGCGGGATGTTATTTTCATTTTCCGTCACCAAGCTTCTGCTCCTAACGGAGCATTATTGCGGCACTTTTCTACGCCCTACCGGCCCAATGCCCAAACTGACTTATGCGGCTAGGTATAAAAGCTTGGTAAAGTCATGCTGCTGCTATATTCCCTTGTGCCGTAGGCACAAAACTGCTTCTCAATTTACCTAGCTTGCTCGTAGTTTACCACCGAATAGCAACCATTAACACTCCAAAAGTACCGTATTTTTTTGCCCCGTACCGCCATAAATATAAAAAGGGAAAAAAGCTTTCCCCATAATTACCCCATTCCCAGCACCTTTCGTTCAACACGGCATTCAGGTTTGGCCGTTCCGGCCACCCGAATGCTTAGTTATTAGCTGTAGCTTTTTATTTTCCAAGTTCCAAAGCACTTTTTCCAAGTTCAATTTCAAGTAACTCGAGTTCCTTATCCCAAAGACTTTCTTGGGTTAACTTACTTTTTAAAGTACTATATTCTGTATCAGTTAGGATTATAGTTGCAGATGTAGCGGAATAAATTGCCGTAGGCAATCCTTCTTTCATAAGATTCTTTATTCCGTTTACAACTCTATTTTTTCGTCTTGTACTAGTTTGAATTCCGTTAATATAATCGTCAATTAATTCATTAAGTTGTTCTAATTTATCCTGAATTGCGTTACCAATTTCAAATCTTTTCTTCACTAACCTATCTTGGTCATTTAGATTTAATACTGATACAGTTAGTCTACCTAAGTCATCCACACCTTTAATCCTATACCTCCAATATTTTAGATGATTTTTAGGGTCAACAATACTTGGGTCAATTATAGGTTCAATTATAGTATCATGATTATTTTTTGTTCCATTACACTTTTTACATGAAGGCAACAAATTCTCCCATTCTAGTACTTCATCTTTATATTTATCTTTATGATGAAAGTGTTCGACTTCTAAATATTTGCTTTCTTCTTTTATGTTTGCTTCACAGTAACAGCATTTATCATTTGAAAATGATAACAACCCCTTTTTTATGAAATCTAAATTCCAAACTGATTTTCCTGTCAATTTAAACTCGGTAGTTAATTCTCCTTGTAGTTTGGTTGTAAGTTCGACAGGCCTTGGTATTCTGTCTAACTTAATCATCTGTCGAAAGTCCTGTTAATTGAATTTTTAATATTTTTCTCATTGAATTTTCTGGATGCAACATAGCATCTAAAATCACAAATTGAGTTTTTGCAGTTTTAAAATCATCTTTATCTACTGCTTCACTAAATTTACTTAACGCATTAATATAGTCAGGTGTTCTGGTTTCTGACATCCCCATAACATCAGTTAGAATTTCTTCAACAGTCCAACCTTGACAACCATATTCTTGATTTATTATTTTATTTAGCTTGATTTCATCTTTGCTATCAAGTGTCAGAGCAATTATTTCTTTTGGTTTTGCAACTTGAACTATATGAGGGCTGTGTGTAGAGGTAAAAACTTGAGCGTTTGGTAAAATTATTTTCAAGACATCATAAATCCTTGCTTGCCACTCTGGATGAAGGTGTAAATCAATTTCATCAATGAAAACAATACCATCAAAGTCTTTGATGAATTTACTGGGATTCTTGTACCTAAACTCTATTTCTTTTATTAATCCAATCAATACAGCCATGCATGATTTGTAACCTGATGACAAATACTCAAAGTAGATTTCTCCGTTTACAGTATTGAGCATTATGTCATTCGAATTTGGATTAACCTTATTGAATGAAATTTGAGGATTGAGAAGATTAAAACATTCCTTAGCAAGCTCAATGTTTTTTAATTGACTCTCGTCTAAGTGATTCTCATGAGCTGACCATAAGTGTCTATTTACAAACCAATTTTTCAGATCACTTGGTAATGATCCTGTCATTGTTTCTTTTGCAAATTTATTGTTGTCTTTCTGAGGGTCTGTACTTAATGAACTCAAGTGCTGATAGGGTATATCCCTGTGTGTTTTGAAAACTATTATATCATTTGAGTTTTCATAAAACCCAATTGAATTATATGTGTTTTCATTCGGATGAAATACAGTAATATCGAAAGATTTTTTTTGATTTTGACCTGAAATCTTCACTTCAACCGTCCAATTACCTTTGTCTAATCCTGCTGTTCTTTTGACCGATGTTCGATTTACTCCAAATGATTGAGCTAAACAATCTAATATGGTTGTTTTACCTATACCATTTTGACCACAGATAATATTGAAATGGTTATCAAAGTTCAGTTTCAACTCTTTAATTGGTCCAATTGCTGTGATGTCAATATTGTTTATTCTTATCATTTATAAAATTTGTATTTCAGTTACAGCTAACGTCTTAATATACTCTACTGGAGTATATATTTCATTGGCTATTTTTTTTTGAATTATTAATATCCAATTGATTATAATTTACGATCTGGTCGAATGGACTCTTAATGTTTTGCAAATTTTTTGGTCGATACATGTGTATAAATAGCCGTTGTATTGGGACTTTGATGCCCCAGCAATTGCTGAATATAACGTAAGTCCGTCCCCCTGTCCAATAAATGTGTGGCAAACACCTTTATTCCCACCATATCCCGTTTGTAAACGACTCTAATCGATTACTTCCGTTTGCAAACGGATATTCTCGAAAATTAAGGCTTTGCTAACTATTATAAAATACCACAAAAGGGGTGTTTTTTAGAGGTAGATAAGATGGATGCGGGGTTTTGCCCGTAAACTGACGGGCTATCTGGCCCAAAAAAGGAGTTGGGCTGCACCTCCTCAAGGCGTGACAAGTGTGTGGTTGCATAGTAAGCATGAGTAGTAGTGTATATGGTTAAAAACAACTATAACCAAATATAATACTTATTGATAATTATAAAAACAAAGTATCTGGTAATTTTTAACCTCAGTTCGATTATAAAATCGTCACTGCGAGGCTTAGAGGGAGATTTGAGGGGTGGAAGCCGTGGCAGTCTCGGTATTTCGGGATTACCACACCCTTTTCCAACCCACATCCTCCTTAAAAGGGTTCGCAAAGACGCTTTTAATACTAAAATCAAGTCGAGCTCAGGTTTCTAGTCTATGGTTGGTATTCGTTCTGCGAGTAATCTGTGCTCGGAAATGCATTTTATCCCGGCTTATGCTAGTACAAGCGCAAAAAATCAAGATCGTTCCTCCTGCTTTGAATGCTGGATATTATGAGATAACAGGGGAGTAGGCATCCGTAACAGTCGTTTATTGATGACCTTCCTATAAAATCACAAACTACAGTCGCCGGCGATGACGGCTTCCTTGGTGGGATTATAGGCGTTCTTTTCTACAACAAAACCTTCTGCCAGCCCATCATTCACCAGCAATTCCCTTATCGCACAAAAATCGGTTAGAGAGGGATTGTCGTAGCAGGTCAGCTCATGTCCCATTTGCGAGACGGACTCCAGCCCATCAAGACTTTTTAGCTGGGCGTTCTTGGCAATATACAATTCCCCAGCCACGGAATCCAGTGCTTCAAGTCCTTCAAAAGACTCCAAGGAAGGGTTAAAGGTCACAAAAAAGATATCACCGACATACTCCAGTTGCCCTAGGCCCTTTAGGTCTTTTAGCACCTCATTTCTGGTAAAAAAGAGCTGACCTTCAATTCGCTTCAGCCCACTCAGGCCGCCAATATCCGCAAGTCTGTCATTATACTGAATCAGCACATCTCCTTCCACCACCTCGATATGCTCCAATCCATCCAAGTCCACTATATCATCCTCTAGGTCTTGGATCACCAAGTCCCCTGTAATGCGGACGTAGTTATCATCAAACTCGTCAATCATTGCCTGCGAAGTCAAGGCCACCTTCCCTTCATAGACTGTTTCTACAGGCGGATCAGGAACCTGCTCCCCATTATTACAGCTCCAAAACAAAACAACTAAACCTATCGCAATTGATACTTTTTTCATTTACTGTACTCCTTTATTAATCAAACTCCAAAATAACCAACATTACCTCCGCCACGGGGAGGTATTTGTACTTCCCTGATTAGTGTTGACCGGATTAATATTAGTTTTCATTATTAAATATGGCAATATCTGGGAGGGTTTCAAATCTGGAACAGCTTAATTGAGTCAGAGACTCAAAGCTTGCCTGTACTGGGGCAGAGACCCAGCACAACCCGGAGGGGGGACTTGGATTCTCAAGTCTCACATCTCACATCTCAATACTACCCCTACTACTCCTCATGAGACAGCGGAACCAACTGAGCAGAAAGATCAGGGCGCTCCATCTCGGGGTCAAAGGGGAACATGGGGCGCTTGATCCGGTCATATTCCAAGCGCATCAAATCCTGATCCACACCACCCGGGGTGAGTGCAAGGAGCCAATCGGCCCGCATATCATACAGTTCTGGTACGAGATAGCCTATCTTTACCACTACTATATCCGTATCCCTGGGTTTTAATCCCAGTGCAGTAAAATCCTCCTCATAATGGTACGGCTTTCTTTTTTTGGTCACGATGACATTTACACTGCCGCATTTGACCACTACCTCTGTTTCGGCGTGGCGATCGCCTTGTCTGATCGACTCTACGGATCCTTTGAGCATAATCGGCCCTTCATATCGGTCATCCACAGCTGCTCCGACAGGAGCTTCCACATGTCCACCCACACCCACTTTTTCGGCCGCTTCGACCAATTTTGGCCCGGGAATGGAAGCATAAATCACTGAAGGCCCATTATCTTCCTTGAATTCTGGCCTGTTGAGTAGCTGACGAAGTGTCCAAGTGACGTCTCCTGCTCCACCGGCGGTGGGATTGTCCCCGGAGTCGCTGATCATAAATGGCTTTTCATCACTTGTAATAGCTGAATCCAAGGCTTCCTTTAGCGTCGCAGTGGGCGCCACAAACTCAAACTCCTCCCTTGCTTCCCAAAATTGTGCCGCCAGGTCCTCGGCTGTGCTGGTGACCTTCTCTTGGTCATCTCCCGTGACCATGACCACCCCATGATTTCGCGGCTCATCAGCCCATGCATAACCGATCCATATGGCGGCATCTACGATTCCTTCTTTATTGGCTGCTGGGGCCACTTCGGCGTACAGACTCTTTCCTGGCTCCACTCTCGTGCTCGTCTTTTCACCGGGCAATAAAATGGGAACAGGTACATAGGCCTTATACGCAGGCTTGCCTTTTCCACTCTCGATACGATGAAGTAAATTGTCCATGGCACGCTTTTTTGATTCCAGTGCGTCTTCATGGGGAGCCATCCGATAGCAGGTGATCAGGTCAGAATGCTTGGCCAGCCTCCACGAAACATTCCCATGCAGGTCCATAGAAGTCGAAATAATGGCCTCTTTCCCGATCACGGCACGGATGCGTTCTATCATATCCCCTTCCGGATCATCCAATCCCTGAACACTCATGGCACCATGAATATCAAAAAACAACCCATCATAAGGACCGTTTTTCTTAAGCATTTTCAAGGTTTTCTCCATCAGGGTTTCATACGCTTCCCTACTGACAATGCCGCCAGGAATGGCCTTCCCAGTCAATGTGGGCACCCATTCGGCACGTTGTCGGTTTTCACTATCTTCGACCATAAAGGGGTAGTTACTGTACACTTCCTCTCCGGTCTTGGCATGGAAAGCTGCCGCTTCGGTCACGGCTGGCGAAAAGGTACTGGACTCTATCGCCAGACCAGCTATCGCAATACGCGGGAGATTTGCCTCTTCCGTTTGCTGCTCGGAGGAACTGCTACAGCCAAATAACAATACCAGTGAACACAATACACTACACGTCAATACTAGGGGGAATGATTTTATCATAAATGCAATTAGGTTTTATCATCTTCTATTTAAATATCCTGCAAGACATGGAATTCAAGCAGTTGGGGATCAACAATCTGCCGTAGGGTCTTATTGCAAATGAATGGGCAGACTTATGTGGTTCTTGGTGGTCATCTGTGGTCCATGAGGTATTTTTGAAGCAAACACCATCAATCTATCCACCTAATTTAGGTAAAAATTCCCAACTACAAAGGACGGAGGGAATCATGGCCAGGACAAACGCATTTAACCCGGAATATCAATATCGTTTAGTTAAGAAGTTTTTCCAAAACGGATCGTCCTTTGAGAGGATTATGGTTTTAATCCATGGCCTTTTTTTACATGTACAAAATGGATCCGCCTTGCAGGTATTGGGCGTTAAGAAATTAAAAAGCGGGTGGGCAAGAAGGCAGGCTTGTTTGACGAAATACTGGCCAAAAAGAATGTTGGCAGCTAAAAAGGAGGAGTTTGCCTGCATGAGGGAAGGTTTTAATTTTAGACCAATAGATGCACAGCGGCGGGGTTTTTTGGTTACTTTTTTGACCTGCAGCAAAAAAGTAACAAAGGTAAAGAGATGAAAACTATCTTGGAATTTAGCAAGAAAAGTAACTAAACCAATATTTCCAGATACACACTAACTAAACGACATTGCCCGGAATATGCATAAGCCTATCTATTGCGGACTGATCCGCCGCGGCGGACAAAATCAGTTGCTTCGATGTGAGTCTATTATTCGACCGTTGGAGCATTTGATTTTGGGACAGTTGATGGGGCTAAGAAAATGAGTTAGCTCGTGCAGTGGACAAGCGAGATCCTCTCATTTTTACCCCATAGGAACGGCAGCTATATATTCAAAATGGAATACTTTTTTAAACGCATTCGCCCTGGAATCATGGCAGGGAAATCGCTTTTAGCCCCATGATGCAGCTATTTGCTGTTCGGAGGCAAGACTCAAATCTCATGTCTCACATCTCATTACTAAGCTGCTCCAGTCGCTCCAGCCTTTTCATCAGTGGCGGATGGGAATAGTTGACGAAGACATGGAGGGGGTGGGGATTGATCTGGGTGAGGGTCTTTACGGAAAGGGTCTTCAATCCTTCCGCCAGAGGTGCCGCCGCATAGGTCTCTTTGGCATATCGATCTGCCTCGTATTCATTCTTCCTGCTCAGCATGTTCATCCAGATACCCAACAAGGTGGAAATCGGCGAAAACAACAGCACAAAGCCAATCAAATTGAGGTGCACTGCTGCTCGTTCGCCACCCAAGGCCAAGCTGATGGTCTCGCTATTGACAAAAAGGGACAGTACAAACAGCATGGCACCTAGCTGCAGGACACTGATCACCATGCTTTGAAGGATATGTTTTTTCTTATAATGTCCGATCTCATGGGCCAGTACGGCAGTCAGCTCTTCCGTGGTATGCTGCTCGATCAGGGTATCGTACAGGACCACCTTTTTGCGCTTGCCTATACCGGAAAAGAAGGCATTGGCTTTGCTCGAACGGGTGCTGCCATCAATCACAAATACATTGTCCAGAGAAAACCCCACCGAGGAGGCATAGCCCATAATACTGTCCTTTAGCGCTCCCTCCTCCAGTGGTGTCAGCTTATTGAACAACGGCAGTATCCAAGAAGTATAAAACATATTCAGCAGGACCATAAAGAAAGCAGCCACCGCCCAAAAGTACAACCAAAAAGATGCTCCCAAGGTATCCACCAACCACAGCAATAAGGCCAACAGCCCTCCACCGAGCACTATTCCCAAGGCATAACCCTTTAGCTTATCTAGCACAAAGGTCTTTTTCGTGGTTTTGTTGAAGCCAAAATCCTCTTCGATCTTAAATGTATGATAATAGTCGAAGGGCAAGGCAAGTACATCTGAAGCAATGAACAACAGCCCGAAGAATATCAGGGACTGCCAAATGGGAGCAGCTACCCAACTGCCCACCAACGTATCCAGCCAACCAAAAACCCCCCATTGCAAACAGGCCACAGTGACCAAAAAGGACAGTCCACCGGTCAACAGGCCGAAGCGGTAATTGGTCCTTTGATAGGATTTGGACTCCTGAAGTTTTTCTTGGCTTAAGTGGCTGCGCAATGTAGCGGGCACATCGCCTACGCGCTGGCGGACATTGAGCCAGCTCGTCAGTTTATCAAATAAAAACCCGGCTACGACCAAGCCGATCAATAGGTATTTCAGTTGTTCTGCATTCATGCAGCAAAACTATTAAAATTTGGGACAAGGAAGAATAGTATTTCTTAGCCGTGGTGCCCCGGGGTTACGATCAGGGAATCGGTAAGACACGCTGATCTCGTGTGCCCCGCCAGATTGGATCCCCAGTTGGGACATGGTATAGTCAAAACTGTAGCCCACATCCAGCCCGGTGGGGAGGCTCAGCCCAAGTAAAAGTACGATAGCATCCCGATTACTTTCGCTATTGAGTGGCTTATAGGGCAGCCCCCTGTACCAAACCCCAAAGATCAACGGCTCGGCATACACATACGCCCCCACGTCCAGCTGTTCGAAAACACCTTGCTTTTTATAGTTGATCGTTGGGACAAAATACCGTTGTTTGTACGTATGGGTAAAGTCACGCTTCATGGCGCCACGGCCCAGCCCGATGCGGTAGCCACCGTGAAAGGAGAGTTTATAGGGCAGGGCACTTTCACCTTCCAGAAAAGACTGGTTGGGTTGGTTGATATGGTGAATGGCGCCTCCAAGCCAGAGGTTCTCTGTAAAGAGCAAACCGCCAAAGGACAGGGAAAGCATGTTGATCGGCTCTCCCAAGACAGTAAGATCCGTGCTACCGGGAATGATCGGCCCAAAAGGATCCTGTGGATTGATTTGATTGGCAAAGACCAGGTTTTCGTAATACCCCACCTCCCGGCGGATATAGCTACCTTCAAAGCCAGGGCGGAAATAAACGGATTCGCCAAGCTTCAGTTCATACGCATACATGGCCGAGATGGTCAGTGAGCGCAAATCCGCCGCTCCTTGGACATCATTCATCACCATCAGCCCGAAGCCGCTATTGTACTTTTCCAGAAAAGTATCGGCGTAAACCGAAAAGGTATTGTACTGGGCATCCAACCCTGGCCACTGGCTACGGTAATTGGCACCAATACGCGTCTGAAAATCCGATCCCGCAAAAGCAGGGTTCAGGTAAAGCGGAGCCGCATAATACTGACTGTATTGTGGGTCCTGTCCAAAACTATTGTTAGCTGAGAACGTTAATGCTAAGACGCAAAAAACTAGATATATATAAGACCTAAACAAATATTTGTTCGTTTATTTGAGTAACGTTAAGCTTATTAAACGGCTGTCCCGTGCATCGTGTTTTTAAAGCTCCCCGTAATATATGAAAAGGACTCCTTTTGACATAAACTTAAGATTCATTTATCTTTTTTTACTGGTATTACTGTGCCAAGCTACCAATATACCGGTCTATGGCCAAGGCTACAATGATAACGAATGGATCTTTGGATACTGTGGGCCCAACACGGAAAATAATTATATTTCTTTCGGAAAGGGCGACAGCCCCAATGTCAATACGCTACCTGGAAGTGTCGTGGTAGGTCAAGACAATAACGCCATTGCCATTGACCCGCTGACAGGTGAGCCACTTTTTTACACGAATGGAGAGTTGGTCTATAACTACCTAAACCAACCCATCCAAGGAGCGCCCAACGGCATCAATGGAGATTTTGAGGGCACACAGACCGCGGCCATCGCACCACTGAATTACGACCCCGAAGGGGAGCGCCTATTTTACACCTTCTATATCAGCCCCTCTGGTGAGCTCCAGTATTCCGTCATGGACATGAATGCCCAGGGAGCAGCACCGGCAGACTCTCCACCAGCCGGTGAAGTCACCACTCTTGACGAACCCATTGGGCCGGCCGCTGGCGCCATCGCCGTAGTGAAAACTCCCAGCTCTCCCAGCTATTTGATCAGCTTTGAAGGCGGGGAACTGATCTCCAGGGAAATCACGGAAACGGAAGGAGTATTCAATCAGGCGGGCAGCACGTCCCTAGCCTTTTCACCTGAAAAAATTGCTTTTGATGATCAGTCAGGCACCTTGGCACTGATTCCGGAAAATACCTCCGACCCGATCGTGCTGATGGACTTTGACACCAGTACGGGGAGTTTTGCGAATCCTCGATCACTGGACCAATCCACTGGTGATGCTTCCGAAAACTATGGAGGAACGGGACTTGCCCCCGATGGCGATTATTTCTATTATTCCAAAGATGACCAATTGCTAAGAATCCCTACTGACACGCTGGATGCCGAGCCGCAGGTGGTGCCCACCACCAGTCCATCCGGGAGCAATATCAGTCAAATCCACGACATTAAAGTAGGCCCTGACGGCCAATTGTATTATATCTATCAAGAGGAAAATGATGACGCCTTCTATGTGGGCACTGTCGAAGACCCCGACAACACCGTCCTGGAAGAGCTTACCGTGGACGACAATCCATTTGACGGCACGGACTTTTGTGGCGGCACCTTTCCTACCTTTGCCCCGAATGCAGACATCGACGTTTCCGTGGAAATGGAATATTCCCCAGAAATGCCCTGCATGAACAATCCACTGCAAATCACCTCACTACTTACCCCTCCCAATATACCCGTGGAATCTTACGAGTGGGAGCTCAGCCCTCCCCCTACTGACCAAGACGGGGAAGAGATCGAACTGGACCTGACCGAAGAGCATTTGCTTTTGCCTGCAGATGCGACCAGTGAACAAAACATCAACGTCACCCTGACGGTGACCTTGGAAGACGGAAGCACCCAAACGACCTCCCAATCCATCACCCTTCAGGAAAACAACCTACAGGCCAATTTCACTCCTTCAGATACGACGACTTGCCTGACCTGCATCGACCTCAACGAAATGCTGGAAGTAAGCTCCGGTGAAGAAGGGCAAGGCGGCTCCGGAGGCGGTGGTGGTGGCGGAGGATTTCCCGGGCCCCCAGGCGGTGGCGGTGGTGGCGGTGGCCAAGATGGCGGCTCCAGTTACGAATATTTCTGGTCCAACAAAAAAGACGAAGGCTGGATTCCCGAGGGAGCCAATGAAGTCTGTGATCCCGGCACCTACTGGGTGCTTGCCCGTGAGCAAGGTTCTTCCTGCTACGTCTACGCCGAGACGACCGTCAAAATGTGGGATCCTGTGGCCAACGAAAAAGTAGACGACCAAACCAATAACATCTGGTACTTTGGCAACAATGCAGGGCTGGACTTTAACCCTGATCCTGACGACCCCAATGCTCCTTCTCCACGTCCTGTAGAAGTCCCAGACGGACATCCCGGCTGGAGCATCCCAGAAGGCACGACCACCATTTCGGACCAAGCCGGGCAAGTATTGTTCTATACTGATGGACAGACCGTCTGGGACCTGAACGGCAACCCCATGCAGGATGGTGAAAATATCGGTGGTGACAATACCTCCGCCCAAAGTGTCATTGCCGTAAAAGTACCGCAGGAGCAAACCCTTTACTACCTCTTCACCACACAGACCTCAGGAGGTAATTCGACGACCAAATTTTCCCTAGTGGACATCAAAGGCGAAAACCAAAACGGCGTGGGCAGTGTGGTCAGTGGGGACAATTTCCTCTTCAGTCCCGGCACGGAGCAGTCTGCCGCCATCGCCTCGGGGGACACCACTTGGGTGATGTTTCACGAAGTGGGCAATAACACCTTCCGTGCTTACCCCGCCACTTCACAGGGAATCGGGCAAGCAGTGACCAGCGACGTGGGCAGTGACCACAGCTTTAGCAACTCAGCAGGAACGATGAAATTCAGCCCCGATGGGGAAAAGCTGGCCGTAACCGTTGTCGATGCTAACGGCTGTAGCTTCGTTGATGTCATGGATTTTGATGAGGAAACCGGGGAGATGAGTGAATACGCTACCATTGATCTGGGCTGTGATGATGAGGTTTACGGACTGGAATTTGGAGGGGACAGCAATAAGATTTTTGTTTCCTATCAGAACGGAAAAGGTATTGAGGAATACCAAATCCAAGCGCCCAGTGATGACGACGATGACGATGGCAATAACTGCCCGTCGTGCTTCGAAAATGCAGCTGGCCAAGCCGCACTGGAACAATGCATTGAGGACAATGTCAACCTGCTCGCCAATAGCGCTGGTACTAGCTTTGGTGCCATCCAAATGGGACCAAACGGCCAGGTCTATGTCGCCATCCCCGGCGCCACCAATATCGGCACGATCAACCCCGGATCGGACTGCGACAACTCCACCTACAGCCAACAACAGGCCGTCTCTACCGAAGGAGGCACCAGCAACCTCGGACTACCTGCTTATGCCCAAAACAGTGGCAGCAATATTCCCGACCCGGAAATTGCAGGCCCCGAAAGCCTGTGCTTGCAAGATGGTATTGCTTTGGGGGAATTTGAAGGTGCTGGCGAACCGGACATCGACACGTACACTTGGACTATTCTCGACATCGATGGCCAAGAGGTTTTTTCCACTTCAGGTCCTGGCGATGAATTCCAGGTGATGGAATATGAGTTTGACTCGGCCGGCACCTACACCGTCACCTTGGACGTGGAGCGCTGTGGCAACCCGGATTATTATAACGGTGAGTTGACCGTGGAAGTCATCGGGCCACCACCATTGACGCTGACCGATGACATTACGCTCTGTAGCGGCAGCCCGATTAGCCTGACCGCCATTGATGACTATGACCCGGCAGAAGGGCTCTATACCTTCGAGTGGACCAACGCCGCAGGAGAAATCCTGGGCAACACCAACACCATCGAAGTCACAGAAGAAAGCATCTACACGGTCAGCGTAGCACTGGCCAATACAGACGAAGAAGACCCCTCCTTTCAAGCCTGTTCTTCGTCATCCTCCGTTTTTGTCGGCCCTGCATTTGACTTTGAGCTGACGCAGGACGCTGAAGAATCCTGCTATGAGGAAAACTACATCAACTTTGCTCCGGACACGCCCGTTACCGGAGAATGGTCCTACCAGCTGCAGGGCACTACGGAAGCGCCGACCGTGCTGGGAGAGGGCTATGAATGGGAAGTAGCCGTGGAAGAACTTCCCGGCCCGGGCACTTATGACATTATATTCCGAGCAGAAGACCCGATCTTGGAAGGCTGCATCGTGGAGAAACGCGCCGAACTGGTCGTCGCTCCTTTACCGGAATTTGACGTCAATGTCATCACCCCCACCAGCGACTGTGACAACCCCAGCGGAAGCTTCGCATTCACCCTGCTTACGGATGCGGAAATGGTGAGGATAGAAGAACTGGATGAGGAATTTCTTAATGTAGCTGAAGGAGAAACCATTGGCCCCATAGAAGACTTGCCCCCCGGAGTGTATACCATTACCGCAGAAAACGAAGGATGTACCTATACGGAAACAGTGAGCATCGAGAATACCAATCCACCAGATGGCCTGGATGATTATAGCATTGTGACCACAGCTGAGCGCTGTACCGTTGACGGTATATTGGACGGAAGGATACTGATCTCGTTCCCTGCGGATGGCTCCATCACTTCAGCTGACTACGTCATCACTAGGGAAGAAGACGGGGAGCAATTTACCGGCTCCACAGACGATATGCCTTTAGCGGTTCCCCATGGCACCTACGCCGTTGAAATCTCCACGCCGGATGGTTGTGCTGTGACAGCTCCTCAGGTTTATGAAATTCAAGAAAAAGCATTGGTCAATTTTAGTGTTCCTTCGGCACCATTGGCTTGTGAGATTTTCTTCTTTGAACCCGAGAACGCAGACGATATCGACTACACCATCACAGGGCCTGACGGCACGGACATCAGTCCCCAGCCAAATGGCCTTTATGCATTGGACCAAGAAGGCATTTATTCGGTTCGGGGAGAAGATCCAAACGGGGTGGATTGTCCTCGGATCCGGGAAATGGATTTGACATTGACCGGCCAGGTGGACTATTCCTTGGAAGGGCCATTTTATGACTGTGAGACGGGACTTCGGTATGAGGCGGTAATCGACCCGGCCTTTGACGAAGCGGATTATATTTACCTTTGGAGGACATTTCCCCAGGGAGAAATCATCGGCCGTGAGCAAACGTTCACACCAAGCCGTGAAGGCACCTACACCCTGGACGTGCAGCCCAGAAATGGCACCAGCTGCCCAGCACCTTGGATTGAATTTGACGTTCCAGTCATCGTCCGAAACATTCCGGTCGAACTAACTTTGGAAACTGGCATCTGCTCGGACAGCCCAGAAGGAACTTTACGTGCCGACTTTGAAGCGCCCGCTTCCGCCAATCTCGAAGTGGTCTGGTTCAGAACCGATCAAAATGGCATCAATGTCCGAATGCCGGAATTTGATGGCGAATCCACCATTTCCGTTACAGCAGCAGGCACCTATCAAGTCCAATTGGTCAACTCTACCAATGGCCAACAATGCACCGTGGGCTCGGATGAAATCACGGTAATGAGTTCTGATGCCGAACCGCCGCAGCTAGAAGACAGCTATACCATTTGTGCCCCAGAGAATATTACCGAAACCTTGGAGGTGGAAGGAGACTGGCAGACCTATGAATGGTGGAGAGAGGATCAGCTCATCAGCACAGCCGCTACATTCACACCGACCGAAGGTGGAAATTATACGTTGGTCGTAACGGATGCAGCCGCCTGTTCATTTGCGATCACCTTCGAAGTCATAGGAGACTGTGACTTCCAGGTCACCACTCCTGACGCCCTAATACCTGGAGATCCAGATCGAAACTTTGTGGTTTATGTCAATGACTTTGTAGACGAAATTTCGGTATTGATCTACAATCGCTGGGGAGAATTGATATTCCATTGTACCCAGGAGAATATTGCCGAAAACGCACCATTCTGCGAATGGGATGGCTATGTAAGTGGAAAAAAAGTCCCTATCGGAACCTATCCGGTGGTAATCAAGTTAAAAAGCAATGCCCAAGGAATAGAACAAACCATTAAAAAAGCAATAGTTGTAATTGAATAAATATGATCGCATTGATTTCTCCGGCGAAGACGCTGGATATGAGTACTACTGATATTTCACTGGCCACGCAGCCAGACTTTAAGACTGACATCAAGGCGCTGGTCAGCATCATGAAGAAAAAATCCGCTGGGGACATTAAGCAACTGATGAAGGTAAGCGATAACATCGCCCAGCTGAATGAAGAACGCTACCATAATTTCCACAAGGACTTTACTCCCGAAAATTCCAAGCAGTCACTGCTGGCCTTCAAAGGGGACGTATACCGCAGCATGGAAGTGGACAATTACTCGGAAGAAGATCTGGCCTTTGCCCAAGACCATCTGCGCATCCTTTCTGGGCTTTACGGACTTCTAAAGCCCTTGGACCTGATCCAACCTTACCGTTTGGAAATGGGCATTAGCTTAGAAAACAAAAAAGGCAAAAACCTCTACGAATACTGGGGCACCAAAATCTCCAAAGCCATCAACAAAGCTGCAGACGGCCAGCCAGTGATCAATTTGGCATCACAGGAATATGCCAAAGCAGTAGACAAAAAAGCGCTTAAATCCCCCATGATCCATGTCAATTTTAAAGAATACCGCGATGGCAAGTACAAAGTCATCGGTATCTTTGCGAAGCAGGCAAGGGGCATGATGGCAGACCACATCATCAAGCATAAAATCACCGATCCTGAACAGTTGAAGCTGTTTAACCGGGAAGGCTATGAATTTTCAGAACCGCAGAGCAAGGAAAATGAGTGGATCTTCGTTAGGTAAAAGATTGAAGAATTGCGTATTGGAAAAGCCGAAGGCTAAACTTCCATTTAACCCGGGTTAATCCCGTTTAGTTAAGGAGACTTTCCAATACGATGTACAAAATAATTCTGTTTTTCACTTGCCTTCACCAGCAGCACAGTTCCTATATGAAAAAACAAGTATTGCTATGGAGCATTCTGTTGTTCCTGTTCAGCTCATGTGTGGCTACACGACCTTCCTCCAATCGTGTCGAAAAGGGTCAGGCGAGCTATTACGCCAATAAATTCAACGGCAGGAAAACGGCGAGTGGCGAACGCTACCAACCCGGTAAAATGACCGCGGCACATCGCTCGCTACCTTTCGGCACTGTCGTAAAAGTCAAAAACCTCCGCAACGGCAAAACCGTCAAAGTCCGCATCAACGACCGGGGGCCTTTTGTCCGTGGACGCATCATCGATCTATCAAAAAAAGCAGCAAGGCAATTGGACATGATCCGTGCCGGAGTGGTACCGGTGGAAGTAAGGTATTAAGGGAAAGATTGAAGGTGCAGACAAGACGCTAATATGATTCGGGGATCAAGTACTTGGTATGTAGTATTTGGTATATGGTATGTGGTATGTCAGTTAGCGGCTAGAATAAGACTTGAGGGTGTTTTAGAACGGTTCACCTGAAAGGGGAACGTAATCCAGCCCAATGAAACGCATTGGGTTAATTAATTTGGCGGGGAATATAAGCTGCAGCCTGTAAGGCTAGCAAAAAACCGCCACCGTTAACTGTATTTCGTCGAAGACGGTTTGGCTAGATGGAAGTGGAGAGCTGGTCTTTTGGCCTGCGGTACAGAAATATGGTACGGGATACTTTCCCAAGACAGAAAATCGATTTTTAACCCGGAATCAATGCCGTTTAGTTAAGGGCATTTCCCAGTTTTCACATGCTAGGAGTTTCTTTTCTATTTGACTTTAACTGTATGGCTTTGGCCATCTTGGTGGATTTTATCCTTTTCCTTTTTTCCCCCGAAAGCCTTCGGGGCAGGCTATTGATGAAAAAAGAAAGAAAAAAATCTAGGCCGGTGGTATTCCTTTTAAAATGGAACATGGATTTACCCTGCGACCGAGATCCATCACCCATTTTAATTTCCACCCGATGGCTACGACCTAAAAGTGAGTGGGTCTCGCTGTTCCACGACGCGAGCCAACTCACTTTCTTAACGGCCTCCACCATCGGCTGGAAAACAGGCATACCAAGGGCCGTAATAAGGAAGCGATACCTTTTTTGGCTCAGGGGGGCTTATAGTTCTCGCTCAACTTGGTTACTTAAGAAAATATACCACTACATGGAATAATGATGATAATTTATCCATAAGAAACTTATTAATCGGATCCGCCTTGCAGGTATTGGGCGTTAAGAAATTAAAAAGTGGGCGGGCAAAAAGGCAGGCTTGTTTGACGAAATGCTGCCCAAAAAGAATGTTGGCTGCTCAAAAGGAGGAGTTTGCCTGCATGAGGGAAGGTTTTAATTTTAGGCCAATAGATGCACAGCGGCGGGGTTTTTTGGTCACTTTCTTGACCTGCAGCAAAAAAGTGACAAAGGTAAAGAGATGAAAACCATCTTGGAATTTAGCAGAAAAACAATAGAACCAATATTTCCAGGTACATACTAACTAAACGGCATTGAACCCGGAATATGCATTAGCCTATCTACGCCACGGCGCACAGGTGTTGCGACCTTAAACTGCTTCAAAATCAGCCGTTTCACTTTAGTTTTCGGCATAACCGTAGCGGTGCTACGCTAATGCCTCCAAACTAGCTGATTTTCTTGCAATTTCAGCTCTCACTACGATTCCTAACGCATAATCCGGGTTTAAGGATAAGGCATGAACCTGTCCAGCCTTTTCAAATAAAAAAAGCCACCTCATCTGAAGTAGCTTTTCTGATTCATATCAAAATTAAGTGATCAAGGCACTAATGCCTTCACACCTGGCAATTCCTTTCCTTCCATGTATTCTAGCAAGGCACCTCCTCCAGTGGACACAAAAGACACTTTCTCTCCGTAACCGAACTTGTTCACTGCAGCAGCAGAATCTCCGCCACCGATCAAGCTGAACGCACCACCTTCTGTAGCGGCTACGACCGCCTCAGCTACCGCTTTGGTTCCTTTGTCGAAGCTCTCCATCTCAAAAACACCCATCGGGCCGTTCCAAAGGATGGTCTTGGAATCCTTGATGACATCGGCAAAAATCTCCCTTGATTCCTCTCCAATGTCAAGTCCCATCCAGCCATCAGGGATTTCGCCGCTCTTGGCTTTACCTTGCTCAGCATCATTGGCAAATTCCTTGGAAGTAATATTGTCCACAGGAAGGTAAAGGTTAACGCCTTTTTCTTTGGCTTTCGCTTCCAATTCCTTCGTCAGGTCCATCTTGTCCGCTTCCAATAGTGAATCACCAATGCTCCCGCCTTTTGCCTTGGCAAAGGTGTATGACATCCCACCACCAATGATCAGGTTATCGACCTTATCGAGCAGTTTTTCGATGATCAAGATTTTGTCGGAAATTTTGGCACCACCCATGATCGCTGTCAAAGGTCTTACGGGGTTACCCAGTACTTTATCTGCATTTTCCAATTCAGAAAGCATCAGGTAGCCACATACTTTGTCATTGAAGTTTTCTGCAACAATGGCGGTAGAAGCATGGGCACGGTGGGCGGTTCCGAATGCATCATTCACATAAATATCCCCAAGTGCTGCTAGTTTTTTGGCAAATCCAGCATCTCCTTTTGTTTCTTCATCATAAAAACGAAGGTTTTCCAAAAGCAAGACCTCCCCACCTTTCAGAGCAGCTGCTACTTGCACTGCTTCTTCTCCTATACAATCAGGGGCAAATTTCACATGTCTATCAAGGGCTTTTTCCAAATCCAACAGGATATGTTTCAGCGAAAACCGCTCATCAGCACCTCCCTTTGGGCGGCCTAGGTGAGACATCAAAATCACTGATCCCCCATCATTCAAGATCTTATTTATGGTCGGCAATGCCGCTTGGATCCTTGTATCATCAGTAACTTCAAAATTAGCGTCCAATGGCACGTTAAAATCCACTCTTACCAATGCTCTTTTACCTTCAAAACTAAGGTTGTCAACAGATTTTATCCTACTGTTCATGGTTAAATAGGTTTTATATGATTTATTTCTTTTAAGTTATTGTAAAATACCTGCCCCTCGACGCTAACTAGCGCAAAGCCATGCTTATACCTTGTTCACTGGACAATCTGCACAGTACTTTTGCCCATCTTGATACTTGGTTCTTTACTCTAATCTTGACACTAGCTACTGGGGTCTCCTATCCGGTACCCCAAGTCGCACATCTAACGTGCCGCCGCCCTTCTCAGTCGGTCATTAACGGCTTTCCCAAGTCCTTTTTCGGGCATTTCGCCTGACAAGATCACACTTACATCCTGTTTATCCAAATACCGCATAGCTGCAAACAAATTCTGTGCTGCTTCTCTAAAATCCCCTGTCTTGCTGAGAATCCGCTGGTGTTCAGGAGCTACATCATCATATGCTATATCAAAACTCAAAACACCAATTTTCTCTCCTTTGGAAAGGTAGTGAGGCACCAACTGGCTCAAATCACCTACCACAAAAGGAATCCTAGGGGCATAGTGGCTCTTCAGCATTCCGGGGGACTTGGGATTACTACTGGACTGGGGCAAGATCAATACATTCCCCACCGCTTTTTTTATTTCAGATACCTCGACTCCTCCAAGGCGATATATAGTGATCTGTCCCTCCTCTACGCCGACAATAGTACTTTCAAGACCTATCTGGCAGCTCCCGCCATCTAGGACATAGCTGATTTTGCCATCAAGCTGATCCACCACATGGCTGGCACAAGTAGGACTAATATAGCCAAAAGGATTGGCACTTGGTGCTGCCAAGGGAAAATCCAATGACAATAACAATTCTCGCGTCAAGGGATGACTGGGAACCCTCACTGCCACTTGATCCAATCCACTGGTTACTAAATCAGGCACAATGGACTTTTTGGGCAACAACAAGGTCAACGGCCCCGGCCAAAACTGCTCTGCCAAAACGGCCAATTCCGGCAATATTTCTGTCGTATATGCACTGATCTGTTCAACACTGCCCGTATGAACAATTAACGGATCAAAACTTGGGCGATTTTTGGTTTCGAAGATTTTGCCTACAGCACTTGGGTCCAACGCATTCCCTGCCAACCCATACACTGTTTCTGTAGGGATACCTACCAGCTCTCCCTTTTCCAGAAGCTGTTTGGCTTTGTTGATGTCCTTTCCGATTTCAGTCATTAAGATTCCGATTCTGTCTCACAAAACTCGTCAATCCACTCTTTAGCATCTGTATATCCTAAACCTAAAGCAGTCTTAAGGTGCATACAGCCTTCCTCTGTCTTACTTAGGGCACTCATTTCGGTCACTCCCAAAAGGTAAAAAGCCGCGCCATTTTGATCATCCAGTGCTACTGCTCGCTGCAGCGCATTGATGGCTTCCAGCGGATTGTTATTGCCCAATAGCGCTTTTGCACGATTAAAGTGCACCAACGCCTGATTGGGGTCTACCTGAAGCGCATTATCAAAGTCCAAAATAGCGTCTTCATATTCCTCCATCCCTAGCAGCGCCAAGCCACGGTTATAATAAATATCCGTCTGATTGGGATCAAGTGCACTTGCCATGTTATAATTGATCACCGCCTCTTTGAAAACCTTCTTTTCTAAATAGGCATTTCCGAGGTTTAGGTAGGGTTTATATGAAGTAGAATCCTTTTCCATCGCTAGTTGGAAATTAACGATGGCCTCATCCCATTTTCCTTGTTCAAAAAATGCTACTCCTTTGGCATTATGGGCTTCTGTGTTGGCTGGATTTTTTTCGATTACCCGATCAAAATAGGTAATCGCTTCTTTAAATTTCTCTAATCGCATTTCCTTAATTCCGGCATCGTATAGCTCCTGCTCTGAGGGAGAACATCCCCATAGCAAACCAACCATCAAAGGAAGAATAAATAGCTTTTTCACTTTTGGTAATTTTTCATACAAAGATACGAATTATAGGCAATTTGACAGCTTACTTGTTCGATCTTTAGCAAATATACAATCTTCCGGCAATAGCAGCAGTGGCTGGTCATCGACTAATCGGCAAAAGGCCCTGACATCCTGCTTTATTATCCTATTGCTACCAGCTTGAATGGAGAGAAATGCCTCAGCAGACAATCTCTGATTTGCTGGTTTTTTCAAGCATCCGCAAAATAGAATCATTGGCCTTGACCACATCTGGAACCGTCTCATAACTTACCCATGCCAGGTCCTTGCTTTCTTCACTGATCGTGAGCGGCTCATCCATAGCAGCCTCAATCAAAAACCTCACATCATAGTGATAATGCTGCTGGTCTTTACTATTAGCAGGAATGACATGCTTATCGATGTCAAAAATCCCTCTGTCCACCAGTTTTAGGGAAATCAACCCGCTTTCTTCCCGAGCCTCGTTCATGGCCACCTCTAGTAGGTTCTCATTGCCATCCGCATGTCCTCCCAGCTGCAACCAACGATTTAGCTTCTTGTGATGGGTGAGCAATGCATGTGTCCGTGTTTTGTTAACTATCCAAGCGGAAGCGGTAAAATGCCCCTCCTTCCGGTCTCTAAGAAAGGCCAACGGATCATCGGTCAACTGGATGAAGTCTCGAACAAACAATTTTTCTTCCTCAAATGGTGTCCGGTAGCTTTTCAATGCTTTCTTAAGTTCTTCTCTATTCATAGGCGATTACTGGGGATTAAATATGGCTTCTATAAAGGATTCAAATGAGCGGGCCTTGGTGTACAGCCTGTCCGAATAGACAGTTACCAAAATCTTGATCATTTGTGGCTTGTGATTGACCGACACTTTCTCTATAGCAACGTTTCCAAAAAGTTGGTCGGTCCGATCTGCCGTGAAGGTTGCTTTGGGCTTTAGGTATTGTTTTTCGGTGGTGTTTACTCCGGAGGCTTTTTCTTGAATAGTCCGGTCCAAACTCACCCTTTCATACCCTAAATCTACAATTCGCTGGCCAAAACCAAAGAAAAGTTGTGAAAAAGTTTCCGAATTGAGTGGTAGATCATAAAAGACAGCGATACCATTTGCATATGGTGACCTGAACACCTGCATTTCAGGGTTGGTTTCCTGGCCTTTTTTTTGAAGATGATAGTTGCTATGTATCAATTCAAAAACCTCTTTGCCCTTGGGTGATGCCATCCAAGACCGAATGGCTTCCTTCTCTCCTGCTTCTTGTACAAAGTTTTCTTTATGGGTCAAAGCCGTATTCTTATCAGAAAACAGCTTTTTCAAAATATCATCTACAAATTTCATTCAGTATTGATTTTTATCCTGCCATCACCCAGGCTTATGATTGCGCCCTCATCTTCCAAGGTCCTCAACAAGTCCACGACATATGCATCTGTTTGAGATAACTTGGCTTTGGCCAAGAGCTCTTGATAGGTAAACGCATCTCCATCCGCCAAAGTTTGCATGAGTTTTTCGCGCACCTGTTCTTGATAGTCTGAGACATTTGCGGCCTTCTTATTTTCCAGACAATTGTCGCACACCCCACATTTCTCATCCGTCTCCTCTCCAAAATACGCCAATAACAGTGCAGTCCGACACTGTCGACTATCGGTAACATATGCCACGATGGCCTTGGCTTTCTCTACACTGGTCTCTCTTCTTTCAGCTATTCGCTTTGCGTTCAGCGGAAGTCGGCCAGCATCATATCGATGGGTAAGAAAAGTCACTTGGGGCTGGTCTTTTTTCTTATTATAAGCGGCAATATCGAGGTTGTCCATCCGCTCTAGTAATTTGACCACTTCCCTTTCCGGGATATTGAGCACGGAAGCCAGTTTGTCCTCCCTGATTTTGAGGTACTCGGAAAAGAGCTCCCCCCATACATTCTTAGCAGCACCTTGATGACCGGGTCCAGTGCTGCATGGGCTATCTGGTATTCGTACAGCCTGCTTTGGCCTATCAGAAAATGAAAGGTACTGGGACTATAATAGCCTTCACTGAGCTCTACCAAACCTTCCTCTCGAAGGATCTTGAGTGCATTGTACGTCAGCAGCAAATCAAGGTTGTAAGTATTGGTAAAAGCAATGATGTCAAAGTCATAACTCACCATTAGGCTACTTCCTACCGCTATGCGGTAATAATTGGCCAAGCTTTGGTACACGCGCTTGATATGATCTATCGGCGGATAGGACTGTTCTGCACGATCCATCAGCACCTCCAGGTCCTTGTCATGGTAAATCAGCACCGCAAAAGCCTTCCATTCGTCACGGCCCGCCCTTCCGGCTTCTTGATAATAGTTCTCCAGATTTTCTGGCAAGTCCACATGGATCACCACACGTACATCTGGCTTATCGATCCCCATACCAAATGCATTGGTGGCCACGATTACGCGGACCTTATTGCTTTTCCAGTCTAGCTGACGTTGTTCCCGCACTTGTTTATCAAGTCCTGCATGGTAAAATGTCGCCGATATGCCCAATTGATAAAGTGCTTGGGCCAATTCTTTGGTAGCTTTTCTGCTCCGCACATAAATGATGGCCGATCCACCGACCTTCTGAAGGATCTCAATGGCTTTCTCCTGTTTGTTCTCCGCTTTCCGGACAGCATAGGATAAGTTTTTCCGGGCAAAGGACTTCACAAATACTGCAGGATCCTTTAACTCTAGCTTTTCCATGATATCTGCCTTGACAGGCAAGGTCGCTGATGCCGTAAGGGCAATAAAAGGCACCTTGGGATGATATTCCCGCAGAGCGGCGATTTCCAGATAAGGAGGCCTAAAGTCATATCCCCACTGGGAAATACAGTGCGCCTCATCTATCGCCACCATATTTACCTTCATTCGCTTAAATCGCTCAATGAACAGGTCTGACTTCAGTCGCTCAGGAGAGACGTACAGAAACTTATAATTTCCATAGATGCAATTGTCCAAGGTGGTGTCTATTTCCCGCTTCCGCATACCCGAGTAAATGGCCGTAGCCAGCACTCCCCGCTTCCGCAAATTATCCACCTGGTCTTTCATCAAGGCGATCAAAGGGCTCACCACGACACAGATACCCTCTTGCATCAGTGCGGGCACTTGAAAGCAAATGGACTTCCCTCCCCCCGTAGGCAACAGCGCCAAGGTGTCCTTTCCAGACGCTACTGAAAGGACAATATCCAGCTGCATGGGCCTGAAATCATCATAGCCAAACACCTTTTTCAACACCGAAAGCGCCTTTGTCTTCAATTTACCAGTCGATTTTTTTCTTGTCTAAAAATGCCTTAATCCCCTTTTTGCAATCAGCCGTTTCCCGGGCTTTTGCATTCATCATGGCCGCATAGTCCAGAGCTTCTCCCAAGGGCATGTCCTGAACTGCGGCGATCATCTTTTTGGTCATGGCCATGGACTCCCCTGAATTCTGCTCTATGAGCCCTTGGGCCACTTGGTAAACGCGCTCTTCCAGCTCATCTGCTTCAAAAACATCATTGACAAGCCCCATCCCCGAGCAACAGGTGCTTCCACCAATTCCCCGGTAAGCAAGAGCTCCTTGGCCTTCCCTTCTCCCAGCTTGCGCAAAAGAAACACCAGCACCATCGCTGGCACAAATCCTATCCTCACCTCTGTATACCCCATTTTGGCATAGGGCACGGCATAGGCAAAATCACACACCGAAAGCAGCCCACATCCACCCGCCAAGGCATGCCCCTGCACTTGGGCAATGACGACTTTTGGAAACGTATATATCCTGACAAATAATTTCTTTAGCCTTTCACTATCCTCTAGATTCTCTTCAAAAGTATTGTCCTGCATCTTTTCAATATCCTGCAGGTCAGCACCGGAGCAAAACACCTTGCCTTCTGCCTTGATAATGACAACCTTCACCTCATCGGTCGCCTCACACTTATCCAATGCCTGTTGAAGCCCACTGACCATGGCAGCATTCAGTGCATTCCGCTTTTCGGGCCTGGCCAAAATGACGTAGCCAACACGGCCTTTTTGCTCAAATTTTACTTGCTCTTCCATAATCCGGGGAGTTGGTTAAATGAAGATAGGGTGTCCAAGCTGTTCTTCCAAAAAAATCAATTCACTCACTCAAAAATAAGTCTTACAGCCCCTTTCTTAGTATAGAATTCACTCGTTTCATTCATTTTGACCCACTTATCGCCATCGTAAAAAGCCGCTGATACCGTTGTATTTTCCATCAACCTGACCCCTCCATTCCGTGCCTTCATCACATGGCCATTGGGCAAAAAAACCAGAAATTCATTTTCTTGACCTGCAAAAGCCATTGGTAAAAATGCGGAGGGTTGGTGGGCCATTCTGTGGGGAACGACCTGATAATCGAGGTCCTTTTCGGAAACAAATTGCTGAAAGGAACCTGCAAAATCCCTGGAATGATAATCCATCGCTACTCCCTCCCTGAGGCTATACACATAAAGCTGCTCTTGATGATCCCTGCCAAAGTACGACCACCAGCTCCCTGCAATAAGCCCAATAATGACCAAAACGGCCCCATAGGCAAATGCTTTTATTCTTCTTACCAAAACCAGGTAAAGGCAGGCCATCAGCCCCCAAAGCAAAAACACGGTAGTCACTTTTAGGGTAATTCCATCAGTCTGGGCATAAGGAAGGGTGTCAAAAAGGAAAACACCGCTGTTCATAACTTTCAGTAATTGTTCTAAAAGCCAGCCCAACGGCCCCCATGTCCAGCCGGCCAATGAAAGCAACATAAACGGCAAACCGACTGCCATGACCAAAAAGGCATTTGGGATGACCCACAAATTGGAAAGTAAAAAATAATTGGGAAAGACGTGAAAATAATAAGCTGACAATGGAAAAGTCGCCAGCTGAGCAGCGATGCTGACGGATGTAATTTCCCACAGGTAATACAGCACCTTATTTCTGGGCAGCCAAATGGACACAATGGCCGGCTGCAAGATCAAAATACCAAACATAGCCGCATAGGAAAGCTGAAATCCTACTTCGAAGATAATGAACGGATTAAACAGCATCAGCAATAATGCTGAAATGGCCAAGGTGTTGAATACTGAAGGGCTTCTGGACTGCATCTGGGCAAGTGAAAGCACCGTAAACATCGTCGCTGCCCGCATGACAGATGGAGACATTCCTGTAAGCATGGAGTACATCCAAATGAGCAGCACCACCATAGTCAAGTACACCACACGCTTCATCCTAGAAAGCTGCGAAGGTTTAAAAAACAGCAGAAAAAAACCATAGATCATCCCTACATGCAAGCCCGAAACCGCCAGCACGTGCATGGCTCCTGCCGTGATATAGGCCTCACTGACCGCTTCGCCCAAATCGGCTTTTTGTCCTAACAGCAGGGCCTTCCCCACCTCCAGCGCATGACTATCCTCAAAAGTTCCCTCTAAGTGCCTACCAAGTTTTTTCCGTGCCAGTAGCACCGGCTCATACAGCGAAAGCTTGTCAACTTCCCCCAACCGTAAAACCTTGTCTCCTATAAAGTGTTGGTGATACACCTGCTTCCTGGCCATAAATCTCCGATAATCAAAGGCCTTGGGGTTTTTGGGAGGAGCGATACGCTGGGGCGTACCGGCCACCCAAACCATATCTCCCGGTTGCAACGCATCGTCTAGCCGATGATAAATCAACACTTTTCCACTGGCTTTTTGATAGCCAACGTCCGTCTGGACATACCTGACAGCCAATTCATTCGCATAGGTACTGGGCTTGGCCTCATCCAGCGAAAGCACCTCTCCCATATACCCCTGCACTTCTCCAAGATGCAAAAGATGGTCATCGTGTGTAGTGACATCCTTCCTGCTGGCAAAAGTATAGCCACCAATCACCAACAGCAGGTATGCCAAAACTGGAAAAACCGCCCGAAACCTGTAACGCTTATTTTTACCATTAACGATCGCAAACCCAAGATAAATCAGTAAAACCACCACTATCACAGCCCAAAGGGACATAGAAGAAAGCATGCTCCCAATAACCGAATAGCCTACTATCCCAGCCATAAAAAACAGGACATACCTCAAAAAAGGAAATTCATTAAATTGCATAAATGCTGGCTTTTACGGAGCTGAATAACACTTAGAATTGGGCAGCAGAAAAGACTATTTATACTAACAGTATTCCGATTATCTTCTTGAACGCAAGCTAAAACCCGCACTTTCCTTGAACATAACAGGTTGTATAATAAGCAACTTAAATAGCCTATATCAATCCTTTGCCTTTCAATTTCCTTTGTAGATCCAGAAAGTGCTCTAGTTTTTTTTGTAACTCAAACTTTTCATCAATAGGACGAACTCTAGCTGGCTCGTTAAGCACAGAAGGATCTTTACGAATCCGCACCATCAATTCATCTCCAATAGTGAGCTTATCTCATAATGTGTCCTATTATCCCTAGAATAGCCCCCAAGACGAACTTTGATTTCTTTTTCCGTGCCCTGAGTAACCTTATCCAAACCAAATGTTAAAACACCGCTTTCATTCGCCGCTACGATTTTTCTGTTATTGTTAATGATTACCTCAAATGCTATCATGACTATATAAGATTTTTACTTTTCAGTTCCTTTTCAAGAACATAATAATATTTGATCTGACGCTTCAATTTTTCTTGATCGTCCTCCCCCGGCTTGACACTGATTGGGGAAGAAGCCTCGTACTTACCTTCATGAATCTTAATGCTCACCTCATCGCCATCCATTAGGTCTTCATCCAACCATTTAAAATGAAGGTCATTTTGGACATCATACCCACCCAGATACATTTTAACTATACTATTTGTACTTTCAGGAAGCTTGATCAAGCTAAATGAAAGCACACCAATATCGTTCAGCCCAATGACTTTTTTCCTTTTGTTTACTTCAACTTCAAATGCTATCATTACTCTTCTTTTTTTTACCAATTACATTTATAAGCTGAGCTCAACTTAATTTTTGTATTAAAAACGTTGCGAACCTGTCTGCCCAGGCCATAGCCGTCAGGCTAACGTCTGTAAGTTGCTGAATACTTACATTCATATTGGTGTCTGTGCTATCCGCAAATGGATTAGGGGGATTGCAAATCCCCGTAATCTCGGTTCGAGATTACAAATCCCGAACAGCTAAATTCTTGGAAAGTCATTTGTTATAAATGCATTTTTTTACAATTTGCTTAAGGTCTCTATTTTTTTGTTAGCAATTTTTTTATACAAACTTGGAGGATCTGTAGCGACAAATTCTCTTAACCCTAAGATCTGTTCCTCTTTTGCTTTTCCTTTTACTTTTGTCAATACGTTTTCATATTTCATGCTTGTATTATGATTTATCCAATGTATCTCTCTAATCTTCGCCTTTCTATCAACCATCTTTGAATGATAACCCAATTTGTCCATTGCATAATCCAAAAGTTGATCGTATTTCGCAAGATCTAGCTCTAAAGGAGCAAGTTCATCAACATACCAGAATAATAAAGGTGAAACATATGACAAAGGATCAATTCTTTCATCAACATGATATTTCTCTACCAATTCTATGGCTTCTTCTTTTCTATCCAACTTTATCAAGATTTTGAAGGTATCCATCAAAATATTTTGTAACTGCAAAGAACTAAACTCTTCCTTTCGCAGTAAATTATAAAAGATATCCAACGCCTTAATCAAATGACCATTTTCGTCATGAATTATTGCCATCCATATGAAACTTGTAATTCGAATATCTTCATCATCAGGATATTTTGATTGTAAAGCCTTAAAACTTTCCAGATAGCTTAAATCATACCCATTAAGCACCACCTGTCCTATAAGGGCGTGTTTTTCTTTTCGTCTATTCATGCTATTTAATTTTTTCTACTCTTTAAATTTTAAGAACACAACTCACTGTCCCACTCCCCACTGGACCTACATTTGTGCAAACAATCACCACATGGCTCCATCCATGAGTAGGTGATACAGTCATTAAATTTTGCCACACAATCATTTACTGTTAACCTGAGCTCGACTTAATTTTAGTATTAAAAACGTTGCGAACCTGTCTGTCCAGGCCATAGCCGTCAGGCTAACGTCTGTAAGTTGCTGAATACTTACATTCATATTGGTGTCTGTGTTATCCGCAAATGGATTAGGGGGATTGCAAATCCCCGTAATCTCGGTTCGAGATTACAAATCCCGAACAGCTAAACCCATGTATCTGTGGCAGTTGGTGTACCGATATCCGCTTAAACTGATGGCTATGGCCTTGGCTTTAGACAGGCCTGCCTTGGCTCCAGACAGGCTCGCAGTGCATGTTCCGCACTGTACGGAAACGGTTTTATAATCGAACTGAGGTTATAAGCTTTACCATTTCAAAATGTAGCTTGTGTAGCTTGACACCTCATTAAGAATCAAGTAGAAAATCGGCATCAAGACATCACCCCTCTGTTCCGAAATAGATTTGACACAGAAAAACACTTTTAATTTAAAAAAATGGCCTGCCGAACAACAGAGGAAAAAGCAACTAAATACCCAAAAAAACCACCTAAAAGCAGTGATTTATCTCAAAAAAGTAAAATTCATTGAATTGCTATTCCATTAAAAAAGGCTTTCTTTTCAGAAAACCCTTTTTAATAAAACAATTATTTTTTATTCAGCAATTTAAAACCGGTAACCGATACTTACACCAGCATTCAGCTCCACTGCGGAGAACCTGTCATTCACCTCGTCGCTGAAGCCTCTGGCGATATTAACGTAGGGCGCAATGGCAAACTTATCACTTTGCACCCATTTGTATCCTACACCAATACCGATCATGCCACTGTTCATATCTGTCACAATGGTGTTCCCGTTATCATCTGGCTCAGTAAAATCCCCAAACCGGTACTTGAAGAAGGGGTAAACATAGATATTTCCTTGCTCAGGATCATTGTTCAGGAAATAGAAATTATAGGAAACCAATAAACTACTGGTATTGAATTTCTTTCCTTTTCCTTGGCCATTATAACCAAAGCGGTCATTGATCAGGTATTCTACTCCAATGGACTGATCGTTGTCCACAAATCGCTCATAACCGATCTCTATAGACCCCTGAGCGATCGTATTCAAAATATTCAATTTGACCTCATTCTGGTTGTAATCCGTTTGGGCGTAAGCACCCATCATCATGCCTGAAAATAAGACAACAAGTAATAGCTTTTTCATAATGTAATAAATTCAAATAATAGGTATAAATAATAAAAACTTGGTAAAATTTAACCTGTAAAACAAATATCAATTGATATATCACAAATATCGCTCCATTTTGTAATGGAGAATGTCACATTCTGAAAAAATGTCTCCAACTTTCTCAAAACCAAACTTGGCGTACAGTGGAACCGCGTGTAGCTGGGCATGCAGATATAGACACTTGCCCTCTGCCTCCACGGTGGATTTGACATCCTCCAGGACAGCCTGTACCAGCGCTTGGCCCACGCCTTTACCTCGGACTTTCTCCAGCACCGCAAAACGCTCCAATTTCACTCCATGGTCTGTGAGCCTCCATCTGGCTGTCCCTGCAGGCTCACCATTCACTAATGCCAAAAAATGAGTAGAAAGCTCCTCAAACTCATCATATTCTTCGGCGGGAGGCACATTTTGCCCCACCACAAAAACCTCTTCACGAATCGCAAAAACCTGATCTAAGGAGGCTTTATTCGTTACCTTTTTGACGGTCACTTCGTTCATTGCTGGATTTATCTTTTTGTAGATCGTCCTGATCGTAAGCTGCTATGATTGATTTCACGAGTTTATGGCGGATGACATCCTTGCCGCTGAGATTGACCAGCCCAATGCCTTTGACATCTTTGAGCACGCGAAGTGCTTCACGAAGGCCGGATTTTTGCTTGGTGGGCAGGTCTACTTGGCTTTGGTCACCATTGATGATCACCTTGGAGTTTGGCCCCATCCGGGTCAAAAACATCTTGATCTGCTCCCTGGTCGTATTTTGCGCCTCATCGAGCAGCACAAAGGCGTCGTTCAGCGTTCTTCCCCTCATATACGCAAGGGGGGCGATTTCGATCACACGATTTTCCTGATAGAATTTCAATTTTTCTGCTGGCACCATATCACCTAAGGCGTCATAAATTGGCCTCAGGTAGGGATCCAGCTTTTCTTGTAGATCTCCAGGCAAGAAGCCAAGGTTTTCACCTGCTTCCACGGCCGGTCTTGTAATGATGATGCGCTTCACTTCCCGGTTCTTGAGCGCGCGCACTGCCAAAGCCACCGCTATATACGTCTTCCCAGTTCCTGCAGGCCCCAGGGCAAACACCAAGTCATTCTTAAAAGCAGCGTCCACCAGCTTCCGCTGATTGACAGATTTCGGCTTGATGGCCAGCCCCTTGTTGCCAAAAACGATGATGTCATTTTTAGGATCTTCCTCAAAGGGCACACCTTCGAGATCAATGTACTCTTTGACATTTTCGGGTGTCACCTGACCAAATCGGTTAAAATGCTGTAGGAGCATATTGAGCACGTCATTGATGCGGATGATCTCCGGTGCCCTTCCCTGAATGCGAATTTCATTTCCGCGAGAAACAATTTTGCTTTTGGGAAATGCCGCAGCGATCTGCCGGATGTTCTCATTCTCAGTGCCGAGAAAATCCAAAAGCGGAATATTTTCTAAAGTAATTACCTTTTCTACCAATCCGTTAATGTGTATTTAGGGTTGTCAGATTATTCTTACAAGAATAAAATTTCTATTTTTGTTTATACTTCACAAAAGTACAAAATTTTAATTGACTTCGTTCTATGGCCTTAGTAACATTCCTGTCAGATTTTGGAGATGGCGATTATTATGTACCTGCAGTCAAAGCCAAGATGTTATCCATTAACCCTCAGCTCAATATCATTGACATCACCCATAAAGTAGAGGCTTATGACATCGCCCATGCTGCCTTTGTCCTGAGATCTGTATATAAGGAATTCCCCAAAGGCACCATTCACTTGGTAGCCCTTAACAGCACCAGCAGCATGACAGATGGATATATTGGCATCAAACTGGAGGAGCACATCTTTGTAGGCCCCAATAATGGGGTGCTCAGCATGCTGGCGGATTATGACCCCGGCATTGTGGTAAAATTTGCCGACATCCACATCAAAGACAGCACCTTTCCTGCCAAGGATATCCTAGCCCCCATAGCCGCCAAAGTAGCCAGTGGGGCAGCGATCCATGATTTTGGCGGACCGCTACAAGCCATCCGCAAGATGATGCCGCGTCAGATCAAAGCGACCAAAAAACAGATCGTCGGCCATGTCCTTCGCATGGATGGCTATGGCAACCTGATCACCAATATTCCCAAAAGTGTCTTCAATCAGCTCAACCCCGGCAAATTCACCCTCGAATTTAGCCGTGAGGTAATGACGGAGCTCCATCCATCCTATGATAGCGTCGAGCCAGGTGATTGCTTTGCCGTGTTCAATAGCCTGGACTTTTTGGAAATAGGTATTAACCATGGTCATGGTGCCGATTTGCTGGGACTAAAATATGACAGTCCTGTGGTTATCAATTTTCATAGAGAAGAAGAATAAAAACACAAGACAAATAACCATATGAAAGCTAAGCACTTACCTGCAAATAGGATTATCACTATTGAAAAAAACAAAAATTAGTAGGGCAAAGCTATTGCATAGAAAAAAATCTTTGTCCATATTTGCATCCCGTTCGGAACGGAACAGGAAAAAGCATAGTGAAAAACTATCAAGCCTTGGTGGCGGAATTGGTAGACGCGTTGGTCTCAAACACCAATGAGGTAACACTCGTGCCGGTTCGACTCCGGCCCAAGGTACAGAAAACCCCTTCAGATGAAAATTTGAAGGGGTTTTGTTGTTTATAGAGCAAACCGATGTGAAATTTTATGGTTTTATGCTGGATCAAGCAATATTTCTGGGGGAATACTTTTCGACACACTTTCTTAAACACAGAATATGCATTAGGCTATTTATCTCGACCTGAAATTGCTTTTCCATTTAAAGAAAAAAATCAGCGCAAATCTTAATCATCAGTGTCATCAGCGTTCCTTCAGTCCCCAGCTTTTTCACTTCACCCTTTGACCTCCACTAAAACCCATCCCTTACTGTCTCCTTTCCCTGCGAATGCTTAAACAACAGATAGATGCAAGCAATATCAAAAACTGCCCAAGTCAATAGACCGATCACCTTAAACACCCAAGTAATAAATATCAAGCCAGTCAACAAGCCTACTCCTCCTATAACTTGATAATGCTGGCCGAAAGTCTTTTTGGACAGGATCAACCCAATGGAAAAAGGGATCAAGGAAACCCCAAAAGCCATCACTTCAAACACACCAAACCACACATCTTCTGCCCCCACCACCTTACCGGAATAGATATCAGTACCAATAATGCCTGCATTGACCAAGATCAGAAACACCACGCCAAACTGGAGCACTTTATTGCCTGTACGCTGACCGACCAGGTAAAACCCGTAGGCAAAGGCAGCATAAGAGATCAGCACAACGGTCTTGAGCAGTGTGAAATATTCAGGCTGCTCCACTCCTGCGTCCGCCATCAACACGATATTCCAAAACACCTCATAAGAAGACACCAAAAAATAGATCACTCCCGCAATCCCCGCCCACCACAATTGGCGTTGGTCGATTGTGGAGAAAGTAGGTTTTGCTGTTGGCCGGGGCTTTTCGGGATCATCGGTGGGCAGCTGGATATCGAGCACTTCCATGATGGTCTTTACGGTAAACGCTCGCGGTGTCACCTCTCCTGCTTCGATACGCTGGATGGTGCGCACGTTGATATTACAGCGCTCCACCAGTTCCTCTTGGGTCATTCCTTTGGAAAGTCGCTGCTGCTGAATGACTTTTCCCAATTCAGGTTGTTTCATCGTTAATAGTGTTTGATTGACCATCGCAAATTGGAGTTTATTCATCTAATATCACCCGAAAAGCAAGCGGATTTGACCCGACATTTGCCCGACATTGAGCCCAAAACCACCAAGAAGGCCGTTTTCGAAACTTCTCAGTTATCTAAGCAAATACATTTTCCCGTACCCTTTCTTGAAAGCTTTGTCACCAGCTGTGGCACGGTGCTCGACAAACTGCCCGTCCTTTCGCACCAGCACACGGTAAATATACACCCCATTGGCCAGCTGGTCACCAAACTCATCCTTGCCACCCCAGGCATATTCAGAAATGTTATTGCCTATTTTTACAGGCCCCAACTCCTCTTGTAGGATCTCGCGCACCACCTTGCCCGTCACGGTCATGATCTGGATTTTAATCTCATCTGGAGGTACCGCCCCAGTAACGGTAAACACAAAGCGCACACTCGTGCTAAAGGGATTTGGATAGGGATAAAAATGGGTAATGGTAGATGCATTGACCACTTCAAAACTCACTTCATATGGCTTCTCCCCTGCTTGATTCCCACTGGCATCCACCGCGTTCACCCGCAGGGTATAGACGCCATCTTCCAATGGTCCGGGACGGTATTCCATTCTAAAATCACTGTTTGCCGTTGCTTCAAACCATTTCAACGAAGGATTGCTAAAGGCTACTCTTTCAAAGACACAGTTCTCGCAGTCTCTCTTGAGGTACACTTCCACACCTGTGGTATCCTGCTTCAGGAGGGTTTCATTTTCATCCTTCACCGAAGCCGCAATCAGGACATTAGGCGAAACGATGTCCCCATCCATGATATATGCACCATCAAAACTCACATCCAGTACAGGGTTTTGGTGATCCTCTTCCACCACCAGGTAATCTGCCAGATCAAGCACGTTGTTTTTATAGGATTGCTCCAGGAACTCACGCGGGTTGACAGCTACATTCAGGGAGTTTTTACCTGCATGGCCATACGAGTCAAACTGCACCTCAAAAGCATGCGCCTCCCCAGCTTTTACCGCCGGTATCTTCTGCTCAAAATCCTCAATGGTATTGTGCTGTTTATTCTGCAGGGACCATTTTACTGTCAGGGAGTCTGTAAAATCGTATTTGGAGATATTAACGAATTCAAACCTAACTGCGGCTACTTCACCTTCTTGCAGTGGCACCTGATCAGCCTTGTCCTTCAGCACCAATACACCTTCTGGCACTCCCGTATAATTCACCTGCCAACGCATCAGCTGCCTTGGGACTCTTGTTTCCGAATCTGCCAAGCGAAACTGGAGCCTTAGATAAGGGTACCTGTCGGCATTGATATCTTCCAGCCGAACTTCGCCTTCCAATATATTTTCGAACAGCACCGTCTCTGCCCCCGAGGCATTTACACCAATAACATCAAATGCAAACTGCTCTTCACCCAACTCGCCATTTACCTTGGTCTGATTATAAAACCCCGCCCAAGAAGACGCCGGTCCCACACGCTTGCTCGCCACACTTCCGGCATCATAAAACCCTTGCATTTCGGTAGAAAAACTAATGGATTGCTCTGAGGCAGGCAATTCCGAAGCCTCATCAGCCACGATCTCCGTAGCCTCTCCCGGGGCTAGCCCTTTCCTCCCAAAAAGAATATACGGATTCCCATTTTGGAGATTTCGGAGTGTGGCCTCATTGGCACCTATTTCCTTCATCTTCAGAAATGCAGCATCTGGCCAATCTTCAAAATCCATTCTCCCAACGGAAAAAATCACGACATAATCCCCTTCTTTCAGCCCGTCGATATAATCCATCAGCACGGTCTGCCCTTCACCGGTGATCCAACCACTTCTGATGTTTTGAATGATCTGCGGAGTCTTCCCGCAGCTCTTCGGGTCAAGTACATCAAAATCTGTCAGTGGAATCACCAAATAAGGCGCTAAACTGCGCTGGTCAAAGGCCATCAAGCCAAAGGAATTATTGGTACATCGACGCTGAAATAAATCTTGATTATACGGAATACCATCCAACTCAATCTGCACTTGTCCATATTCCAGCCCTTCTGTCTCTGGCCCAAAGGTAAAGACATCCACCTTCCGCTTTGTCCCCAAATACTCCCACTGCCTTACTTGTTTGTCTATGGCAAGGTGATATAATTCATCTTCATAAAACTGCGCAAATTGCCGCTGAATCCAGCCTTCTGGCCCGTTTGGTATATATGAAAAACTGCTCACGGCCCATTCTTTGCTCTCCCCTTCCTCCTGCTCCAGGAACTTGGTCCGCCAATAGAAGGTGACGGTATCCTCGGTATTGATCCGGTCACCGATACCCTGCTGCCATTGGGCGATATTGCGGGTGGTCACCCTGTGTTCTTTGCGCCAGGAAGAAGTAAAATCAGGCGATGTGTCCAACTGAAAAACAATGGTTCTGTCCTTAGAAGCTTTGCCCGGCACTTGGGCAATCAACTCCACTGAGGGGCCGCTATGAATGGCATAGTTTAAAGGACTCAGGTTTTGGGTACCACTGGAAGGAATGAACTTACTCGCCACCACCGTATTATTGGCATAAGACATCTCCGGGACATCCCTTTCGGTATTTAGAGAAATCGTAAAGTAGTTATCCCCTGCAGCGACCAAACCGACATTTGGAACAGAAAAGTGGACCGTATCACGATAAAAGACAGGGGCAAGCTGTGCTGGATCATAATTGATCACCGTACCATCCGGAAGCTGCCTGCTCACCTTAAAATTCAGTGTATCTTGATTGACAATCCCCAAATTACGCACCACAAAAGCCAAATCAAGCGTATCTGTCAAGGAAGTCACCTGATCACCATTGGCATCCCCTAGCGTGACCTCCTCCGCATCCAGGGAATAATCGGCTTCTTTTGCTGGAAAAATACGCACTGCTGGATCCCCTAACATGATCATTTGATGGGCATGTGATTGATTGATGGAAGACGTCCCGTACCTGTCAAAAAACCGTGTATCACTCGTCAGCTTCACCTTTCCTATCGTCTGGTACACCATTGACGAATCAGCAAAAGCCACTTGATAAAACGACTCTGAATAGCGCCTCAAAAACACATCCACACCGATACTGGCGTGCGCCATAAAGTTAGACGCCCCCCGGTCCGGCGTCAGAATCCAGTCCTCCCCAAACGTATAAGCCCCACCAAAAGCATTCCCCGCATCACAACCATTCAGTAGCAGAACAGGATACTTCCCTTTGTTGTCGTACCCAAGTTCATCTTGGCTCACAAACCCAATATCAATATCAGTGGTAGAAGTGGCCGCATGCCCAAAAAACGTCACCATGCTCACGCCTTCATTGACCTTATCGGAGATGTTGATCAATTCCACTTCAGTATTATTGCGTTTCCTGTAAGTGGTGACCTCTCCGCCAAAATAAGGCCCTTCCGCAATGCTTTCAAATCCCCTTAAAAAATTATAGTAGCGCTCTAGCTCAAAAGCGGAAAGCCCTCCACTCAAATGCACCATTTCTTTCTGCCAAGAAGCCGTTGTGCCCAGCGCTTCTTTCTCTTTGATTTTTGCCAAATAATAATTGATCTCCTCGGGGACCCGAGCGGGAATCCTGCCCACGGCAATGGTTGCTGACAGGGAGTTTTCATTGTCCAGCCCCACCACAAAACGGTTATCATTATAGGGATAGCCAAAAGTGGGCACCAGGTCCTGCACAGAAAACAACTCGGGATGATCACGGTAGTAATACCTCTCGCCACCAGAATTGGTGTAATTGTACATACCGTATGCCCTTCCCATCAGTAGCAGGTATTCGGGGGAATAGCGTGCAGCATACTGGCGCAAAAATTCCTTTATGGCCAAAGGAGACTTCTCTCCATAGTTAAATTGATTGTAAAGCTCTTCCGCAGTAAAAGTCAATGTCTGATAGCCTCCACCAGCCGGAGATTCCCGGTACGACGCATATGCGGCTACTGGATCGGTATTGGTAGAAGTAGCTTCTTGCAAACTAGCGTGGGTAAGAATGAGGTAATTGGCCGATTGGGACAGTAAGTCCCTAAATCTCACTTTATCCAAAATGGTAGGCGCCATTACTTCTTTCTCTGATTGGATAAGTACATGGGCACTATCAGCTCTGTTGCCCACCGGCCAGCTTAGCTCACCCCCAGTTTTCTGGCCAACCAAGCGGACAGGGGCACTTCTATTTCCTATTTCATAGGCCACATATTCATCCGCTAGGCCCTTTAAGGTCAATTGATAATTACCTGGCCCCAAAGTCAGTTCCTCTCGGGTGAAATCGCCCGCTATTTTTTGTTTCCCATAGGTCAAGGAGGCATAGCTCACGGAGACATTGTCATTGCCTCCGGAAGTACTTACCGGAACTACCCTTACCACCATACGCCCGTCTACACCTATATCCGAAGGATGTAGGTCTGCCCTAAAAGGCACAAATTCGAACCCTTCCAAGGCTACGTCCGCAAGCTTCCGGAGGCTCTCCGTACTTGGCCCGGCGTATATTTCCACCAAATGGGCTACATCCGACCGACCCACAATGCCCAAGTCAATAAAGCTAGCCAATCCAGTCACAGCATTTCCCAGTTCCTTAAAGGTGATATCGTGACTTTCATTCCTCCTCACTACTTCACCTGTCCACCCTTGGCCTTTGTCATATATGCCTAGATGAACACCAAGGGAATAGGTCTGCCCCAAAGCATATTGATCCGCAAAAACCTGGGTAACACTGGTCTGATAGGCCTCTACGGCACTTGCATTGGTATCCAAGGCGCTTTCGGCCATCCGCATACCTGACTGCCCCGGGCTAACAGTAAGAAAAAAAGCACTGGCATCACTATGGGTATTATAGCGGGGATTGGCCATGTTTTCCGGATCAGGATACAGGGGCTTGTCTGACTCCCCATCATTGCGCCTGCCAATAAACTCCACGTAGTCTCCCTGGTCAAATTCACCGTCCTCCTCCCCATACACATAAATGGCGACTTCCTCCCCTCGATGATACATCCTCAGCGTGCGTGGGTCTACACCAGAAGGATTCATACCAGAGGCAGAAAGGGCCGCATAGCTCAGCCGATACACCCCATCAGTGGAAGTGGGGATTTTATAATACGTCTTGGAATAGTCAATCCACTCCGTTTGTCCCTGGGCTATCCCTGCCCAAATCACCACAAAGAAATATAATAAACTGGCTTTTCTCATCGGTATCAATTTTCTCCCCAACCTTTATGCAGTCTAAACCCTTCTGTCAATGGCTCTAGGCTTACCTTCAAACTAAAAACATGCGAATAGGGCGTTTCGGAAACAGCTCCGATATCGGTAAGTGCATAATCGACATAGGCTTTTTCATTCAGAAAAATCCCCAACCCAAAACTTGGCTTGACCGACAGTGACTCACTACCATCAAAGGCTTTGATATACTGAAAATTACTCACTCCTCCCCTGAGATAGGCGACCTGTTTATAACCGACCTCCAAACCGACTCTAGGATCTACACTAACAGCAGAAGTACTGATCAAGGTGTTTCTCTGCCCGTCAAAGGTCATATTAAGATCAACCACGGCCTGCACGGTAAAATGCTCCTGCAGGCTTACCGTCTTGGCCAAGCTAAGAATCGCTTGGGGCAATGTCAGTTCAATGGAATTCTGGGGAAGCTCGTTGTCGGTTTGGGCATAAATCTCGCGCACCATTTCGGCATTATGGGACCACGCATTAAAAGTCGTGGTAATATCCCTCAGCATGACGCCTATTTGCCAAGAATCCATCAAGAACATCCCTCCTACGTCAAAGCCAAAGCCCCAAGCTTTGGCAAACTTCCCTACATTACGGTGGATAATCTTGGTATTGATCCCTGCTTTGAACACATCACTGAAATCCCGCGCATAAGAGAGCAACAACGCATAGTCGGCTGCATTAAAAAACTGGATATTGTCATAGTTCAAAGCGCCATTGGCATCATACAAGAAACGGGTATCCGGAATATCATCGACCCCAAACCTGATCAACGACACAGCTACCTGGTTATCCTCCTCAATATTGGTGGAAAAACCCGCATAATCGTACTTGGCAATTCCAGCAAAATACTCCGCATGCATCATGGAAAACTCGTACTTATGCTCAATGGCCAGTAAGGCAGCGGGGTTCCAATAAGCCGCGGTAACGTCTTTTACTGCTGCCACCTGTGCTCCCCCCATCCCTAGACCTCTGGCTCCCACACCTATATTCATGAATTCATTGGAGTATTTCGGAGTGATGCCTTGTGCCACCACATTCAGGCTGGCCAATACCAGTACCAAGGCCGACAAGCCACGTTTTAATGCAGTAGTTTTCGTATTTTCCACGATTGCAAAGTAAAAAATAAATTTGCACAAACGAACAACTCTTATTTAAATTATACATCGTCACATCAATTTCACTGCTGTTCATAACCGAACATCCCCTGTTCACTTGAAAGACACCTTAGAGCATGACAATACACATAAAAAACACAGGTTCCTAAAATTCTTAAAAAAAACCAAGGAGCCTTATTTTTAGCTCAAACAGGTCAATAACGAGGATTTTTGGTCTAAAACGCTAATTAAGATACATTAAAAACATCCTTAGTTCACCTAGTTTTATGTATTACAAGGTAGCTGATTTAACTTTGGTATTATTTTTCGGCATAGGAATAGAGAAATGAATTGCCAAGGCAGGAAGTGAAAGATAAAAACCGATCACCCTGGTTTCATCTACACTATAAATAAACAATTGATGAAAGCATCCAACACACAAATACAAATGCGGAAAGGAATCCTGGAATTCTGCATCCTGCATATCATATCCCGTGGGGAGGTTTACGCCTCGGATATGATCGAAGAGCTGACAGAAGCAAAGTTAATTGTGGTAGAAGGCACCCTCTATCCATTGCTCAACCGGCTAAAAACGGCTGCGCTGGTTTCTTACAAATGGGTAGAATCCGAATCTGGACCTCCCCGAAAGTACTATTCCATCACCCCAGAGGGAAGTCAGTTCCTCGACCAGCTCAGCGGCACTTGGAATGATTTGGTCACTTCTACCACATTAATCACCTCGAAAAAATAAGGCCATGAAAAAGACGATTAGCATAAATATCAGCGGCATTCTCTTTCATATCGAAGAAGATGGCTATGACCACCTTAAAAAGTACCTGGAGTCCATTAATAAGCATTTCTCACATTATGAGGACAACCAGGAAATCATCAAGGATATCGAAAACCGTATTGCAGAGATTTTTTTGAGCAACCTCAAGAACAATAAGCAGGTCATCACCGCAGAGAATGTGGACAGATTGATCGAAAAAATGGGTACAATTGCTGATTTCAAGGCAGTGGAAGAAGAAAAACCAGCAGCGGCTGAGCAATCCCAAGAAGAGCCTGATAACAGTGACAGTGAGTTTTATAAATACATCACTCCCCCCCACGAAGATGCGGGAAAAGGCTATAAAAAGCTGACCCGACTGGAAAGAAGTAAAATTCTAGGTGGCGTATGCGCAGGGCTGGCCCACTACTTGGCCATCGATCCATTATGGACCCGGCTAGTGGCGATTCTCCTGTTGTTTAGCGGGGAATTTTCCTTACGCAATTTTGACTTCTTCCCTTGGGACTGGAACATCCACGTATCCTTAGGGTGGTGGGCTGTACTGGCATATATCGTGCTATGGGTCATTTTACCGGTTTCCTATGAAGAACCTGAAGACAAAAAAATCAAAAAGCTCTACCGAAATCCCGACGACCGGGTTATCGGCGGGGTCAGCAGCGGATTGGCGGCTTACTTTAAGATAGAGGTCCTTTGGGCACGATTGGCATTTGTGGGATTGATATTCGCTGGTGGTGCGGGATTGGTGATCTACCTGATTCTCTGGATCATCACTCCAGTCGCAAAATCCATCACCGAACGGATCAAGATGAAAGGGGGCGAAATCACCTTGAGCAGTATAGAAAATACGATCATCGCAAACAGGCAAACTCCTGAACCTCCCATTCCTCCCCAAAACAAAAAAACATGGCTGGCACCCTTCCGTTTTTTGGGAGACATCATTAACGGCCTGGGAAAGGCCCTAGGCCCCTTCGGTAGGTTTGTGCTCGATGTCATCAGAGTGGCTTTTGGTCTGCTCATATTTATTATTGGGGTAGTCGTTACGCTTACTCCTTTGGCATTTTTAGGGGTCTATTTTGAGCTAATCATCAATGACGGTTTTCTCTACATGATTGATAATGTACCCATCGAAATGATCTCGGAGTCCCTTCCTATTTGGCTGGCCATCGCTGTGAGTGTCGCCGTATTTATCCCTGGACTCATCCTGACATTGCTTGGCATCAGCGTAATCATCAGGAGGAGCTTGATCGAGTCAAGGTTTGGTTTGGTCACCTTTGGCATCTGGCTGCTCAGTATCATGGTGTGCGCCTTTCAGATCCCCAAGACTGTTGCAGAATTCAAGGACCAAGGTAAATTCACTAAAGAAACAGTACTCGATCCCAAAGGAAGCGTGTTTATCCTGCAAGGCGGTGACCGTGAGCAGACCATGGATGAACTTGAGCTGGTCGATATTCAATTAAGAGGTACAGCTGACAGCACTATTCGCTTGGTACAGGACTTCAAATCCCAAGGAAGCTCCAGGACAGATGCCATCGAAAATGCCAAAGCCATCCAGTACGACTATTCGGTAAAGGACTCCATCCTTACCTTCTCCCGTACACTGGAGTTTGCCAGCATGGCCAAATTCCGGGGCCAAAACCTGTACCAAACCCTGCACATTCCTTACAACCGCCCCTTTGTAATGGACAAGTCCATGATATCCATCCTCAGAAACACCATTTACTCCAATGGCTATAAGCTCAAAGATGTCACCAAGCACAACTACTGGGTATTCAATGAGGACGGACTGCTATGCCTCTCCTGCAATGATGAGCACAAGCAGAGCCAGGCCGACAGCCTTTCCAGGCTGCAGTTTAAAGATGCATTCTTCTTGAAAGAATAAAGATTCATATGCGTTGATTTGATTTTTGGAAAGGCAGGTGTGAGGTCGCACTTGCCTTTTTCTTTTTTGATTATACGCTTTCTTGCCAGTAGTTTTTATTTCTCGCCGAACGCACAGAAAACCCAGAATAAAACAACGCTTTTCTGAGATTTCCGTGGTTTCTGTGAGGACCTATTTCATATCTCTGTGATTACTGGTATCATTGCAGATATACCTATTTTCGTTTTATCTTTCTATAATTCCTACGTGTAAAAGTCAAAATAGACACATTCTCTCTTATCCTTTCAGGGCAAACGCATTTAGGATTAATTTCGTGTAGGGTAGCTATCATCCGTGCCGCTGGCACTCCTTCTGGAGGCTGATGAGTGCTTAACGTCCTGCGGATGAATCCGCAGGTTACTAAATTTATCGTGCCGCTGGCACTTTACCGCAGTTTGAACATTAGAAACAGCAGTAGCCCGTCCCAGCAAATACTGAAAGAGCACGAGCATCAGTTGGCCTAATGGACAAATAATCCACCGCACCTATCTGCCCAAGTGGGGAGAATGGTTTAGATAAGTTTATGTGTATCCGTAACGCAATACTCAGTCTCATAGAAACGAAGTAGTCACTGTGAGTCCATTATTTGACCTTTGGAGCATTCGGTTTTGGGACAGTTGATGGGGGCGTTAAGAAAATGAGTTAGCTCGTGCAGTGGACAAGCGAGATCCACTCATTTTTAGCCCATAGCAACTGGCACAAAATCAAATTAAGGCAAACGAAATCGTACTCGTAAACCAAACTACTTAATGTGAAGAATGCTCCATGGCCTAGATTTTTTGCCTACTTTTTCATCAATGGAAAAAGTAGGAAAGTCTAATAAAGCATATGAAGTTAAATTCCATAGGAACGGCAGATATATTCAAACTGGAACACTTTTTTAAATGCGTTCGCCCTGCTTATCCTTTCCATTACCACGGACTTGGCACAAAATATGTAAGTTCCAAACTAGCATTCACAAGACAACCTAACCATGAAAACCAAACAAGGATTATCGCCCTTCACTTTTTCTCTAATTGCCGCGACCTTCATTGCTGTGCTCCTCTGTGGATGTAAAGCACAGCGGGTAGACACCCAGGGAATAGTCGGCCAAGTGTATTGGATCGAAGGAAACCAGATGCCCACCATCACCGATGGCAGTGACGAAACCCCTGCAAAGCCGGAAAGAAAAAAAGTAAAACGAACTATCCGCATCTACGAGCGCACACACATCAACCAAGCGACTATGGGAGATCATCTTTTTAAGGATATCGAAACTCCGATGATCGCCGAGATAGAAACAGAAGAAGACGGCAGTTTTGCCATTGGACTTGCCCCTGGTGCCTATTCGATTTTTACGGTTGAAGAAAACGGGTATTTTGCCAATGTCTATGACCTGGACAGCTATATCCAACCCGTAGAAGTACAAGACAACGAATGGAACAATATACAAATCCTGATCAATTATAAAGCAGCTTATTAACCTGAGCTGGCATTAAACCCGAAATATGCATTAGCCTATCTGTTGCGACCTGAAACTGCTTCAAAATCAGCCGTTTCACTTTAGTTTTCGGCATAACCGTAGCGGTGCTACGCTAATGCCTCCAAACTAACTGATTTTCTTGCAATTTCAGCTCTCACTACGATTCCTAACGCATAATCCGGGATCAATGCCGTTTAGTTAAGGGGATTTCCTTCTTTTCATATACCTAAAAGTCCTTTTTTTGATTGACTTTGGCTGGGGAAACCTGATCATCTTGGTGGATTTTATCCTTTTCCTTTTTTCCATTGATGAAAAAAGAAAGAAAAAAATCTAGGCCGGTGGTATGCCTTTTAAAATGGAACATGGATTTACCCTGCGACCGAGATCCGTCACCCATTTTAATTTCCACCCGATGGCTACGACCTAAAAGTGAGTGGGTCTCGCTGTTCCACGACGCGAGCCTACTCCCTTTCTTAACGGCCTCCACCATCGGCTGGAAAACAGGCATGCCAAGGGCCGTAATAAGGAAGCGATACCTTTTTTGGCTCAGGGGGGCTTATAGTTCTCGCTCAACTCGGTTACTTAAGAAAATGTACCACTACATGGAATAATGATGATAATTTATCCATAAGAAACTTATTAATCGGATCCGCCTTGCAGGTATTGGGCGTTAAGAAATTAAAAAGCGGGTGGGCAAGAAGGCAGGCTTGTTTGACGAAATGCTGCCCAAAAAGAATGTTGGCTGCTAGAAAAGGAGGAGTTTGCCTGCATGAGGGAAGGTTTTAATTTTAGGCCAATAGATGCACAGCGGCGGGGTTTTTTGGTCACTTTTTTGACCTGCAGCAAAAAAGTGACAAAGGTAAAGGGATGAAAACCATCTTGGAATTTAGCAGAAAAACAATAGAACCAATATTTCCAAATACACACTAACTAAACGGCATTGAATCCGGGTTAAACGTCCCTCAGTACAACTGAAGGGACAACCGGACCGAGATGGATCAAACCCAAAATTGTTTTAAAATCAATCGCTACGCTTTTATAAAAAAAATTCCAATCCCCATGCAACCCTTTTTGTTTAACTTGTATCTACCTTATTGAAGCCCGCTTCCAGTCACGACAACGGCAGGAGTTGGTTTTCAACACCTTTAGAACGAACATTTTCGAGGGAACGCAAAAAGCATGTTTATCAGAAAAACTTTTACCACTGAATCTGCCATCATACAAGGATGCCTCAAGGGAAATCGCAATGCCCAGAAGCACCTGTATGATCACTATTCAGGAAAGTTTCTGATCATCTGCCGGCGGTACATCAAAGACCGCGACCTAGCCGAAGATGTCATGATCGAAGGGTTTATGAAGATATTCGAAAAATTGGATCAGTATGAAGCCAAGGGCAGTTTTGAGGGGTGGATGAAACGCATCATCGTCACCCAATCACTGCTTACACTTAGGAAAAACCAAAAACTGTCCATGGAAGTAAACCTGGACTACGAACTGGAGACGAGCTTGCCTCAGTACGAGTTTGTGGACATGGAAGCCGACGAACTGCTGGAAATGATCCACGAATTGCCACTCGGCTACCAGACGGTTTTTAACCTGTACGCCATAGAAGGATACAGGCATGCAGAGATCAGTGATCTTTTGGGGATTTCGGAAAACACATCCAAATCCCAGCTCAGCAGGGCCAGGGCCATGCTGAAACAAAAAATCACCCAGTTACAATTAAAAGAAAGGAGAATCAATGAATAAGCAGCAACATCCCATAGACAAATTGTTCCGCGACAAGCTGGAGCAGCACCAGGAAAAGCCAAGCGGTTTGGCTTGGGAACGACTGGAATCCCAACTGGAACCTACCAAATCCGACAACAAATGGGGCTGGATGCGCATAGCAGCCATGTTTATGGGTGTGATGGGCCTGGTCTATCTGCTCTGGCAATATGCACCTGTCCAACCACCCGCAGCACCTCAAATCGCTGAAAAAACAGTCGAAAAGCAGCAGCTACCAAATAAAGATGCCAAGAATTCTCCACAGCCAGCAGTGACTGACCAACCTACTTTGGCAGAAGCAGTAGAACCTGCTGCCAAGGAAGTAAATCCAGAAAGTACCCCTACCGCAAAACAGCCTGCTGATCAAAAACACCCAGCAAAAACGTCTAAAGCATCCGTGAAACCGGCTCAAAAAGAACCCCAACAGGTGCAGGTGGCTGAGCGCAACCAGAAAAACGCCACCATCCCTAAAGCGGATGTCACGCCGCTACCTCAACTTGAAGTACCGACGCCAGACATGGACGAACTTATTGCCGAAAATACCACCGTGACAACGGAGAAAGAACCAGCTGTTTCCTATAAGGTAAGCATCAAGTCCAGCGGCATCAGCGAAAAACCCAAAAAGGAAAAACTCGTCGAAGAAATCGGCGATAAGATCAATACACTCGGTGGCCTATTAGGCAAAGTAGACCAAGGATATGCAGACCTGCAGGATGCTAAAAACAATCTCTTTGCAGCACTGATCACCAAAAACGAAACAAAATAAGCAATAACATTAACTTTACGAACGATGAAAAGATACCTTTTGGCCTTGATTTTATTGGCCTTAGCACACACTTCCTTTGCCTCAGGAGGGACTGACAGTGTTTTCACAGCGGCAAAGGACAGCATTATCGTAGAATACGGTCATTCGGGAAAAATCGTCATCCTCGTCGATAACAAGGAGGATTTCGAAAAATTAAAAATCCTGGATGTCAACCAGATCATTGATGAACTGGACCTCGAGCTGGACGAAAACACTGGTGATCTTACCGTGGTAGAAATCAGTGACAAAAACGGCAATAGCAAAGAAATCGTCAAAGTGGAAGAAGGCGGTGCCGAAACGGCCGTTTCCGTAGGGAGGATAAAAGTAATCGTGGACGAATCCGGCCCTACCACCAAAGTCCGTGTGGAAAAAACCAAAAAACCAGAACCCAGCTTCAGAACCTATTTCAATGTAGACCTGGGCATCAATAACTACCTCAGGGGAGGCGGCGGTTTTCCCACCTCCGACCAGCCCTACGCCGTCAAAGGCTGGGGCAGCTGGAATGTCGGCTTGAACCTAATGGCCAGCCAGCGCTTGTCCAAAGGCTTCTATTGGGATTTTGGACTTGGCGTGCAATGGTACAACTTCAAGTTTGAAAACCGCGACTACCAAGCTGTCCGTGGAGACCAAAACATCGAATTTATTCAACGCACTGATGTGGATGGCTTCAAAAGTAAAGTATCCGCTTCCTACCTGACTGCCATGACCCTGCTCAAAGTGGATTTCGGGAGAATGAACGACAATGGCAACAAAGGCCTAAAAATTGCCGCAGGTCCCTATTTTGGCTATCGTGTAGGAGGTAGGAGCAAGTATGTATATCGCGAATTGGGTGGCTCAGGAAGGCATAAAGACAAGCTGAACACCGGTATCTACCTGAACAATATCCGCTATGGCATCCGTGGAGAAATCGGTATTGGCCGCGTCACATTTTTCTCTACTTACGATCTAAACGAGCTCTATCAGGACGGCAAAGGACCTTCGGGCGAATCCCTGCATCCGATTACCTTCGGCCTCGTTTTCTAAACAACCATTCCAACTCACTAAACACAATACCATGAAAAATCTTTTGACACATATCAGCCTGGTTGCTTACCTGTTTTTGGCTGCAAGCTCAGCGGCCTTTGGGCAAACAAAAATTGAAAAGAGCTTCGAAAACATCCATAAACTGGATATCGAGGGTGGCAGTATTGAGATTTCCTATCAAGGGAATGCGGGACAAGACCTGATCGAAGTGGTGGCAGATTTGGGCCATGACGAAGATGCCGGCAAAAACCTTGTCTTTGTGACCATTGGCAATACCCTCAAAATTTCCTACCAAACTCCTTCCAACAGCTGGAAAAACAATAATCAAGGCAAAAGATACGTGCGGATCACAGGACCTGAAGCAATCGACCTAAGTGCCGTCAATTCTTCCGGAAAAATGTACATCAGCACGGTAAAATCAGACAAAATCTACCTTAAAGCAAGTTCTGGAATGATCGAAGCCGAGGACCTCACCGGCGACCTGGACATCAAGGCATCTTCCGGAAAGGTATCCGTAAAACGCGTCGACGGAAATGTCCTCTGCAAGGTCAGCAGTGGCATGGCAGCACTTGAATACATCAAAGGAAACACGGACATCACCTCCAGTAGTGGAAAAATCGAAGCCAATCACATTGCCGGTGAGGTGAACGTCAGCGTCACTTCTGGCAGTGCTTCCCTAGAAGACATCGCTACCGTTGGCAGCATGAAGCTTTCTTCTGGTCATGTAAAGGCCAAAAAAGTAGGCTTCGGCCCCAACACCAGCTTTAACGGCAATTCAGGAGCCTTTCACATCAAAACCAATGCAGACTTGGCCATGTACAATTACGACTTGAGCGCCGGCAGTGGCATGGTCAAAGTAGGCGGAAGCAATTCCAGCGACCACTTGGTCATCAACAACCAAGGCACTTACACCATCACTGGAAAAATCGGATCAGGAATGATTTCCATTGAATAAAAATCGATTTCCCTTTTCACTGGGGAATTTTCTATTCTGCCTTGAGGTATTTGACGTTAAGAAATCAAAGAAGTGGGCCGGAAAAGGCGCAGGATTGTATGACATGAATCAGCACAAAAAGTTGATTGGCTGCTCATAGGTTTACCTGTCTGAAGCCAGGTAAACCTAGCTTCTAGACAGGAGGAGTTTTCCTGCGCGAGGGCTGGCTTTTATTTTAGTCAAATAGCTCACCGCAGTGGTTTTTTTTTTGGTTACTTTTTTCACCTAAAGGAAAAAAGTAACAAGGTAACGAAGTGAAAGCCACCTTAGAATTTGGCAAACAAAGTAAACGTTACCCACGGTAAATCATATAGAACCAATTTTTCTATCCTTCCCGTATTTTAAAACCTTCGATAGTCGCTCGATCTTCTTCTTTTAGCCGTAAAAGACGGATGATTCTATCCGGGGTAGGCTTGGCCAGCGAAGTCATGATCAGCGTCACCGCATAGGCCACCGTAAACCCAGGGTTTTCATAGACGATCAACCCAAATGCACACAAAAAGCATGCGACAAATAGCTGCCAAAAACGGGACATGGTCATCTTGCAGTACTGTTGTACTTTTTGTTCCAAAGGGATTTCAGCATTTCTTAGCTGCTTTATCCCTCCGTTAAATTTGAAATAACTAAATGCCAGCAGCAAGGGAATCCCCACCAGCAGAACCATACTCAGCCAAAGCGGAAAAGTAGGGATGGGCAGTTCCATATTTCCACTGGTGGTATACAGGTACGCAAAGGCAAAAGCCGGCAAGGGAATCGCTATCAAGATCAGAATATTCCTCTCCAGCTCCCAATATTTTTTCTTCATCTCCATGGCCTATCCAATATCCACTTTCACATCTCCAGATACCGGACGTGACACACAGCAAAGAATGTATCCCTCCTTCTTTTCACTGTCAGACAGCCCCGCATCCTGATCCATTTTCACTTCTCCGCTGGACAATCGCCCACGACAGGCAGTACAAAGCCCACTTTGGCAGCTGTAAGGCATATCATATCCTTCATCCAGTCCTGCCTCCAAAATCGTCTTATCCGGAGCCACTTCAAAAGTATGCATCTCTCCTTCCAAGTTAATGGTCACCTCTCTGGTCAAGGCCGGCTGGCCATCAGCATTCTCCTCCGCTTCTTTTTCTGCTTCTTCTGAAGAAGAGGTATAGAAACTCTCCCTGTGGATATTATCATGGGGCACGTCAAGTTTCAGCAAAGCTTCTACACTTGCTTCCATCAGCCCCTCGGGACCACAAAGATAGTAAAGCTCCTTGTCTGCTTCAGCGAAATGCTTCTCGGCTAAAACCTGCTCGATCATCTGTTCATTTAGTCGGCCTTGCAGACCGGACCATTCACCTGAAGGCCGGGAAAGGGTATGCACCACTTCCAGACGCCCTTGCTGCTCGGCCACTAGCTGCTGAAGTGACTGGTCAAAAATCACCTGATCTTCCGAACGGTTACAATAAATCAATGTCACCTTGGATTGGGGTTCATTGATCAGGACGGATTTGGTGATTCCCATGATAGGGGTAATGCCACTCCCTCCAGCGATCATGATGAAATGATTTTTGTTCTTGGAATGAAAGTCGGCCGTAAAATGCCCCATTGGCTTCATCACCTCGATGGTTTTCCCCGGTTTGATGGATTCATTGATGAAGTTAGAGACCACACCTCCTTCGATTCTCTTTACCGTAATACCAGGATGCGGATCCACATATGGTGAGGTACATAGGCTGTATGAACGGCGCTCCTCTTTCCCATTGATATCCAGGATCAATGTGAGAAACTGCCCCGGCTTATACTCCAAATAAGGCTCTGGCTGCTCAAAATAGATCGAAACGGCATCTGGGGTCTCCCGCACCACTTCACGCACTTTTAAGGACACATATTGACTACCTCTTTTCTTATCTTCTTTATTCTTCTTAAATAAATTGAATATCATTGCTTTATGTCGTATTTATTACACGCTACCTTTCTGGCATCAAAATTAAGACCGATTTTTTAAAAACCATTTTAAATCACCAAGTAAAATCCCATATCCCCCTGCAATAGGGAATAGAATCCGAATGGACAGCGCAAATGTATAATTAAGGTTAAAACACATCGTGCCGAAAGAGGTTCATATTCCGGTAGAAAAATAGCTTCACCACAAAATTATTTCCCTTCTGCTGTAGCGTTTTTACATAAGGTTACGTTTCGAGAACAAAACCTACTTAACAGAAAGAGAGTAAAATAGATTAAACCAACGTAATTATGTTAACGCGATTAAACAAAAACAATTTATTCACCAAATGGAAGAGAAGTCTAGGACTTTTCCTCCTTGCGCTATCCCCCCTTTTGATTACCAGCTGCTTGGATGATGACGACACGGAATACTATGAGGGTCCATTGGCCTATGTTTCCTTTTACCACGGTTCTCCGGAAACAGGCGCAGTGACCATCTATGCCGATGGCGTGAGCAAGCCTCCATACAGCACTTACGACTTCAAGTACACTGATTACTTTAACTACGCCAATTTCTATACAGGCGAAAGGACCCTTTCCTTCAAAAACAGGAATGCCAATAACTCTCTGCTGGACACCACGGTGACGTTAGAAGAAAATCACGTATATTCCTTCTTCTTCATCGACGGAGAAGAATCAGATATGGGCATCGTACAGGCAGAAGATGATTGGGATTTTCAGGAGGAGCACAAAGCGATGGTTCGGTTTGTAAACTTGTCCCCAGACTCACCGGCACTGGACCTATACATCAATGATGAAGAAACACCCGCCTTTCAGGGCGAAAGCTATAAGAGTGTTACCGATTTTGTAGAAATTGATGCTGATTTTACCACTTTTACAGTGGAAGGCGTCGGTGAGATCAATCTGACTGCAGAGGACCTTGACCTTCGTGAACAGCGCGTATATACGGTCATTGTCCGGGGATATGTCAATCCTGATAGCGGATCGACCTCAGAAAAAGACCTCAGCATTCAAGTAATCAGAAACTACCCCAACTACTAGAATTAGCTAAACCAACACGTTTGATTGCTGAAGAGGCCGCCTATTTGGGTGGCCTTTTTTTTATGTATACCAATACCGGCCCTTCGACAACGCTCAGGAGCCGGTTACAGCGCATAGCCGAAGGGCTGACTACCTTAAACCCGGAATATGCATAGCCTATCTACGCCACGGCGCACAGGTGTTGTGACCTGAAACTGCTTCAAAATCAGCCGTTTCACTTTAGTTTTCGGCATAACCGTAGCGGTGCTACGCTAATGCCTCCAAACTAACTGATTTTCTTGCAATTTCAGCTCTCACTACGATTCCTAACGCATAATTCGGGTTAAAGAAAAAAGCACCTAAATCAAGGCTACTTTTTTCGTAAAACCTCTATCACTTGAAATTACCACCAAATTAAGGGGCTTTTAAGCATTAAACATTTATTTTTGCATCGTCATACAATTTCAAAACAGCATCACCATGAATCTAAATACGCTGACCGCAGTATCCTCAGTAGACGGAAGATACGGAAGCAAAACGGCTCCTTTGAGGGCTTATTTTTCTGAGTTTGCCCTGATCAAGTACCGGGTAAAAGTGGAAGTGGAATATTTCATTGCCCTATGTGAATTACCTTTACCGCAACTAACAGGTGTTTCTAAAGATATTTTTCCCCAGCTACGTGCCATCGTAGAGGATTTTTCGGAAGAAAATGCCGAGGCCATCAAGGAAATAGAAAGAACCACCAACCATGATGTAAAAGCTGTCGAGTATTTCCTTAAGGAAGAATTTGACAAACTTGGACTGGAGGCACAAAAGGAGTTCATCCATTTTGGTCTGACATCTCAGGACATCAACAATACCGCTACGCCACTAATGCTGAAAGAAGGGGTCGAAAGGGTGATTTTACCTGTCTTGGTAGAAGTCATCTCCAAACTTCACAGCCAAGTGGATGAGTGGAAAGATATCTCCATGCTGGCCAAAACCCATGGACAACCGGCCTCTCCTACTCGCTTGGGCAAGGAATTCCAAGTATTTGTCACCCGTCTTGAAAACCAGCTCACACTGCTGCAGCAAGTGCCTTACTCTGCAAAATTCGGTGGCGCCACCGGTAATATGAACGCGCATAAAGTGGCCTATCCCAACCAAGATTGGAATACTTTTGCCAACAACTTTGTAAGCAATCACCTTGGTCTTGAGCGGAGCTTTCCGACGACACAGATCGAGCATTACGACAATCTTGCCGCTACTTTTGATGGATTGAAACGCATCAACACCATCCTGCTTGACCTCTCTAAGGATGTTTGGCAATATGTCAGCATGAATTATTTCAAGCAAAAAATCAAAGCAGGGGAAGTAGGCTCTTCCGCGATGCCACACAAAGTCAACCCTATCGACTTTGAGAACGCAGAAGGTAACCTTGGTATTGCCAACGCCTTATTGGAGCATTTGGCCGCAAAACTGCCCATTAGCCGACTTCAGCGTGACCTGACGGACAGCACGGTATTGCGTGTGATCGGAGTGCCTTTAGCGCATATGCTGATTTCTTTCGAGTCACTTAAAAAAGGGCTGGGCAAGCTTGAACTTAACAAAGCAGCCATTGATGCTGACCTGGAAGATAACTGGGCGGTAGTGGCCGAGGCCATTCAGACCATCCTCCGAAGGGAAGGCTATCCAAAACCATATGAAGCACTAAAAGACCTTACCCGCACCAATACCCGTATCACAGAACAATCCATTCAAGAGTTTATCGAAAACCTGAACGTTTCGGATGAGGTGAAGGCTGAGCTCAAAGTAATCACTCCGTTTAACTATACCGGTATTTAGCCTTCTAACCTGAGTCGATTATGAAACCGTCACTTGCGAGCTTGTCTGGAGCCAAACAGGGCTTAGAGTGAGGTCTGAGCAGGTGGAAGCCGTGGCAGCTCGCCGCGGCGAGTTGCCACACCCTTTTCCAACCCACATCCTCCTAAAAAGGGTTCGCAATGACGCTTTTTATACTAAAAATAAGTCGAGCTCAGGTTACTTGGTTTTCCAATTTAAGAAAAAAAATCAGCGCAAATCATAATCATCTGCGTCATCAGCGTTTCATCAGTTTCCAGCTTTTCTGCTTGATCCAGTGCTTTTACAGCAACCACTTATGAGACAGTCTCATTTGTTATCCAACCGCCTATTTTGGCAAGAAAATCTCTGCCATCATACAGCGGACACTGCCTCCTCCTATTTTTTCGATAGTAGGAATCTCAGGAATGATAAGGTCAGTATATTTCTCGATCACCTGTCTTTGCCCGGCCTTCAGGCCGTTGTAGGCTGTCTGCGACATCACGGTAAACCTTTTCCCCTGCTGGCCTACTAGCTCCAGCATATTTCCTGCAAAGGCAAATTTTTGAGGTATCGTAATTGGTACAATCTTTTTACCTGCGCTCTCCAAGGACTCCTTTACCTGTTGTTTTACGGATTTGCCCACGATGCTATCAAGGCAAACTACGGCAAGCTGGCTCCCCACATGCATCATGACATTGGTATGATAAATGGGGGTTTTATCCTTTGAATGAGACTGTATGGCATTAAAAGAGATTACTTTATATCCCATCAGTCGCTCAAAGTAATGTAAAGGTTCTCCATGTGTTCGTTCCGAAAGACAGGCATAAGCGATCTGATGTTGTCTGTCCAGAACCATGCTTCCGGTACTTTCCAAAAACTGTCCATCTTCTTCAAAAAAAGTAAGGTCTACGATATCATCGACCTTAAAACCTCGATCGGCAAGCAAATTCACCAAATCTTTTCTCCGCTCTTTTCTCCTTATGGCTGACATCATCGGATACAGCAGCAAATGACCATCTCCATGGGTACTGAACCAGTTGTTGGGAAAAACAGCGTCCGGCTTTGGCGGATGGGGGGTGTCTTCCACCACGATGACCTGAATACCGCTGCGCTGTAATAACTCCACAAAACCATCAAACTCCCTTAGGACTTGGGCTTGGATATCGGCCACAGGTCGCCCATCTACCTGCTGATAGTTATTGTCAACAGCGGTCTCGGGATTAAACCCAAAAGCAGCGGGACGAACCATTAAAACCATGGAAGTTGCTTGTGCGGACATAGTAAGCGTTTACTTTCATTGAGTCAACTTCCGGCAAGTTACAAAACGGCCGTGGCTATGTACTTGTTATTTTTGATAATATTGGTACAGCACAGGCTTAATCCGAAAACGTTCTTCACTAAGTGAGAAAAAACTGCTGCCATTTTTTGAAAATGTCAACGCCTCCCCTTGGGGCTCTGGCACATAAGGCAACTGCATTGGTGACCGGGACAGTGCTTCAGCAATGGATTCGCCCTCTTTACGTGTCCAGTGATAGATGACCCAATAGTTCTTGATGATGATTTCTTTACCATCAGGGGATATATCGCCCCCTACAGACATGGTGATGGGGAGCTTTTGCAATGGTTCCAGTTCCACTTCCTCGTCATCGAGCTTATCAGCTGGCGCACGATAGAGCACGTTACTGGAATCCCGCTTACTGACGATGTACACATCACCATTCCAAGGATCCACCATCAATGTTTCTGCATCCCTCGGGCCATCGGGGTAGGTAAGTTTAGTTTTATGCGGTTTGACACTTATCGACGTACTATCTTCCACAGGCTCCTCAAATCGCAGCAAGCTGATGGAAGGATATTTTCCGTCATTATCTCCAATTTCTCCTACAAAAACATAAGATTTATCTCCACTGGCATCGGGGCCTACCGCTATATCTTCCCAGTCGCGGTTTCGGGTTCCTTCCAAGTTGATTTCTCCTTTTACCCGACCGACAGAATCCAACTTGTACACTACCGGCTCTCCACCACTATCATTGTGGGTGTAGAGCATATTGTCGTATTCTCTGCTTGCTGCCAAGCCACTGGCTTCCTTCAGCAGCTTCCTGTCCACCAACCCTACTTCCTTGCCACTATAATAAAGCGTATCCACCACTTGCGGATTGATCCTTACGTGATATTTGTTGTAGATCTTTTCAGACAACAAATATGGCATCAGTGAAGCCAGAAAGGTAAGTTTCAATATAACCTGGAACATAAATTTCATCACCCAAAATTAACAAAAACAACACCAAAACAACTCACTGTCAAGTCAATGGAATGTTAAATTATGCAAATGGTACCATGATGTAGCTGAGATGGGTGAAAAAGTCAACGAATAAAAAAGTTGATAAAGAAGCTAATCACGAAATTGTCGGTCTCACCAGTCCCTTCGGCTCCGCTCAGGTAACGGATGAGACGAACATCATGTCTCTTTAACCCGGCTTATGTAATTATGGAATATTTCTATTTACCGGATTTAATTTAGCAACAAACAATTCAGCGTAAGCCTTAATAACCTCCACATCCTCCATTCTATCAGAACCGCCACAATCCCCATTTCACAGTTTGATCCGGTTTATGTTGCTTTTCGAATAGGCATAAAAAAAGTGGCCCACTAAGGAGCCACTTTAAAAATAAACCGTCTATTAAACTCTAATCTGCTTTTTCTTTCTTTTTGACAGCTATATTTAGCTCATCACCTTTTCCAGGATAATCGGCTTTGATCACATCACCTTCGGAAAGGTCTCCTTTGAGGATCTCTTCCGCAATGGCATCTTCCAAGTATTTCTGGATAGCCCTGTTCAGCGGTCGAGCGCCATACTGCTGATCATATCCTCTTTCAGCCAAGAAGTCTTTGGCCTTATCGGTCAATTCGATCTTATACCCAAGTTCCGTGATTCGACTGAACAGTTTTTCAAGGGTAATATCGATGATTTTATGAATATGATCCTTGCTAAGCGAGTTAAACACGACCACATCATCCAACCTGTTCAGAAACTCAGGGCTGAAGGCTTTTTTCAGGGCACTTTGGATGGTAGATTTCATTACTTCATCCATGTTTTCTTCCTTGGCTTTGGAAGCAAACCCGATCCCGGCACCAAAGTCTTTCAGATCCCTTACCCCGATATTGGAGGTCATGATGATCACGGTATTTCTGAAGTCCACTCTTCTGCCTAGCCCATCTGTCAAGATACCGTCATCCAGCACCTGAAGCAGTAGGTTAAAGACATCCGGGTGAGCTTTTTCGATCTCATCCAGCAAGACTACAGAATACGGTTTCCTTCTGACTTTTTCGGTCAACTGACCACCTTCTTCGTAGCCCACATAGCCTGGAGGTGCCCCTACCAATCTGGAAACACTGAATTTCTCCATATACTCTGACATGTCAATCCTCACAAGCGAATCTTCCTTGTCAAACAGGTAAGTCGCCAGCGTTTTGGCAAGCTCTGTTTTACCTACACCAGTAGGCCCTAGGAAAATAAATGAACCGATCGGCTTCTTAGGATCCTTCAGCCCCACTCGGGTACGTTGAATGGCCTTGGTCAATTTTTTGATCGCATCACTTTGACCAATCACCTTATCTTGCAGCTCATTGCCCATGTTCAGCAACTTATTGCCTTCTTTTTGGGCAATTCGCTTGGCAGGAATTCCAGTCATCATGGCGATTACTTCTGCCACATTATCTTCCTCCACCGTATAGCGCTTGGTTTTGCTTTCTTCTTCCCACTTGGCCTTTGCATTCTCCAGTTGTTCAAGGAGCTTTTTCTCCCTGTCCCTGAGCTGTGCAGCCTCTTCGTATTTTTGACTTTTTACTACGCGGTTTTTCTCCACCTTGATATTCTCCACCTCTTCTTCCAGTTTCAGGATTTCATCAGGCACATGGATGTTATTGATGTGCACGCGGGCACCTGCTTCATCCAAGATATCGATGGCCTTATCCGGTAGGAAGCGGTCAGAGATATAGCGGTCGGACAGTTTCACACACGCATCGATCGCCTCCGGCGTATAGTTTACGTTATGGTGATCTTCGTATTTGTCCTTGATATTGTTCAGGATCTGTATCGTTTCCTCAGGAGTGGTGGCATCCACCATTACCATCTGGAACCTTCTGGCCAATGCACCATCTTTTTCGATATACTGACGGTACTCGTCCAAGGTAGTGGCACCGATGCATTGGATTTCGCCCCTGGCAAGTGCCGGCTTGAACATATTGGATGCATCGAGCGACCCACTGGCTCCGCCAGCTCCCACGATGGTATGCAGCTCATCGATGAAAAGGATGACATTGGGGGATTTCTCCAATTCATTCATCACGGCTTTCATACGCTCCTCAAACTGGCCACGATACTTCGTTCCAGCGACCAGAGACGCCAGATCTAGCGTCACCACGCGCTTGTTAAACAGCACACGGGAGACTTTCTTCTGGATAATCCTCAGGGCCAATCCTTCAGCAATGGCCGTCTTACCCACTCCCGGTTCACCGATAAGGATAGGGTTATTTTTCTTTCTTCTGGAAAGGATCTGTGCCACGCGTTCGATTTCCTTTTCCCTTCCGATGATCGGGTCCAGCTTATCGTCTTCAGCCATTCTGGTAAGGTCCCTGCCAAAATTATCCAAGACAGGTGTCCTGGATTTTTCGGTAGAGCCTTTGCCACCACCACCAGAGGAACCTCCAGAACTACCAAAGAGTTTGCTGCTTTCCTCATCTGTATCGTCCGCCTCAGCACCAGAGCGGGGCGTTTGATCAGTTTGGAATTCAAGCATTTCTTTTACCGTATCGTAAGTTGTATCGAATTTATGCAGGATCTGGGTAGCAATATTGTCCTCATCCCTTAGGATTGAAAGCAACAAGTGCTCAGTTCCGATAAGTTGGCTCTTGAATATTTTCGCTTCCAAGTAAGTGATTTTCAGCACTTTTTCAGACTGCCTTGTGAGCGGAATATTGGCCAAGTTTTTCACATTGTGATTGGCCGTTCCTTTTACAGCACGCTCCACGGAATTGCGAAGCTCATCCAAAGGCACTCCTAATTTCTTCAATATGGAAACAGCGACACCTTCCCCTTCTCGGATCATGCCCAGCAAGAGGTGTTCGGTTCCTATATAATCGTGACCCAAGCGCAAAGCTTCTTCACGACTTAGAGAAATCACCTCTTTGACTCTATTTGAAAATTTTGCTTCCATTTAGTTCCTTTCTGAATTGTTAATAATTCTCTATATAATTTTACCGAATTTGTTTTAAAAACACAATTCTTTTACGGATTGTTCAGTTCTTTTTTTTTCGATTGTGAGATTATTTCACTGGCCATAGGCCCCTCACAAAACAACAAATCGATAATGCTCAAGTTAGGTACAAAGTCCAAGCCAAAGAGCTGTGTATACTTCCACGGTTGGTAAATATTTCTTTGCTCAAAAGGCTCCTTCGCAACGATTATTCCTCTCAGGTCCACGCAGGGAGAATATTCTTCCTCTTGAATGGCTACTGATACCTTGGTTTTCACCTTCATTAATTTCAGACAAAGTGTCAGTAATTCAAAATTAAATCTGTACAAATTGTCAATATCTTTTTGATAAATTAATTCAAAATAGGGAAAGAAGTATTCAAAGAAAGGTGCCTTTCCATAGGCACTGCGGATTCCTCGTAAGTGAACATTCTTCCATTTTTGTTTATAATCGATCTTTATTTCCTGGTATTTCACCTTTTTATTTCCTCCGATGACCGGGATACTTAGCGCCTCCACCTTATTGGCCAGCTGGATGTAGGTCCGGTTTCGGTAAGTTTGTTTTTGATACCTATCATTACCGGCCAACACCAAATGATCCGCATCCTGAACAGCCACGAAGAACTCTATGGGGGCAAGTAAAATAAGTCTGCACAAATCACTTTCTTTTCCATGCCCAAAAATAGTCAAAACTTTGAGCTATTTCCGCTAACCGACCCCTTACTAAAGTATCTCCTCCAGATTCCCCAGACCTTGCCGCAGTATTTCTATCTCATCTCCTGTACAGTCTACTACCGTGGATGCGACGTTATTGCCATACCCTCCGTCCACCACCACATCTACAAGATCCTTGTATTTTTCGTAAATCAGCTCTGGATCCGTACTGTATTCCAGCACATCATCCTCATCACGAATGGAGGTGGTCACGATGGGCTGGCCGAGCTCCTTCACCAATATACGTGGAATACCGTTATCAGGGATGCGTATTCCGACTGTTTTCTTTTTGCTGTGCAGTAGTTTGGGCACCTTGTTATTGGCATCCAGGATGAAGGTAAACGGCCCAGGCAGGGCTTTCTTCATCACCTTGAACACTGGCGTACTCAGTACGCGGGTATATTCTGAGATATTGCTAAGGTCATAACAGATAAAAGAGAAATTTTGTTTCTGGGGCTTCACTCCTTTGATCTGGCAAATTCTTTCTATGGCCTTTTGGTTATAAATATCACAGCCAATACCGTAAATGGTATCCGTGGGATAGATCACCACCCCACCCCTCCTGAGCACGTCCACCACACGCTGGACTTCCCTAGGATTGGGGTTTTCTGGATAGATTCTGATCAATGATGCGGCCATAATGTTTATGAGTTAAGTAGTTTTCTACTATGAATGTATCAAATTTAGCACCAAACAACTAACACTTTTTACCAGCTGCGTACATTTGTGTATGTATAAGTACCTTCACTTGTTTAATTTTATTTCCCTATTTTTGCGCCAAGCCTAGAAACGAGTCGTTATAAAAGCTATGATCACAAAAAAGAACCAAAAATATTACATGATAGGAATGATCGCCGTTTCGGTGCTGGTGAGTTCATTTGCCTTCTATTTCTATCAGGTTTTCTTCAGTCCCAACACCCTTACCGAGTCGGATGTTCCCGCTGAACTAAAAATCCCCAGTAACGCGACATTCCAGCAAGTATCTGACAGCTTGGCGTCAAACGAAATCATCACCGATGTGATATCCTTTAGCTTTGTATCCAAAGTGTTGAAATATCAGGAAAATGTCAAGCCCGGGAGGTACATTATACAGCCAAAAATGTCCAACAAGGAACTTGTTTCACTGCTTCGATCAGGAAGACAAACACCTGTAAACCTAACATTTAACAACATCAGGACCAAGGAAGACCTCTCCGAAAAAATAACCGACAACCTAGAAATAAACAAGGATCAATTCCTTTCCCTGCTCCAAGACAGTGTCTATATCCGCAAATTTGACTTTAACGAGGAGACGATCATGAGCATGTTTATTCCCAACACTTACGAGGTCTATTGGAATATCAGCCCAGAAACGCTCTTTGACAGGATGTACCGGGAGTACAATAAATTCTGGACCAAGCCGAGGATTGCCAGCGCCGACTCCTTGGGCATGAGCAGAACAGAGGTCGCAACGCTGGCCTCTATCGTTCAGGCCGAAACAGCCAAAAAAGACGAACGCCCAAAAATCGCAGGTGTATACATTAACAGACTAGAGCGCAACATTCCGCTACAAGCTGACCCTACCTTGGTTTTTGCACTAGGGGATTTCAGTATCAAAAGGGTCTTGAACGTACATAAAGAAATCGACAGCCCCTATAACACCTATCTGCACACGGGACTGCCTCCAGGACCGATCAACTTGCCCGACATCTCCTCTCTGGACGCTGTGCTCCATTACGATCAGCACAACTATCTTTATTTCTGCGCCAAAGAGGACTTTTCCGGTTACCATGTTTTCTCCACCAATCTGCGTGACCACCTGATCCAAGCCCGGAAATACCAAAATGCCCTGAACCAAGCAAACGTATATTAGCCTATGTTTACCTCCACCACCCAAGTAAGGGTACGCTATGCCGAAACCGACCAAATGGGGTATGTCTACTATGGCAATTATGCCATGTATTTTGAAGTCGCCAGAGTAGAATCACTTCGGGAGGCGGGTTTTTCGTACAAGGACATGGAAGACCAAGGTGTCATCATGCCGGTACTGGAGAGCTATAGCAAATACCTCAAACCTGGAAGATACGACGAGTTGCTCACGATCAAAACGACCATTAAAGAGATACCCGGGGTCAAAATCAGGTTTGAATACGATATCTTCAATGAGGCTGAAGAATTGATCCATAAGGGACATACCTTGCTGACATTCCTAAAAAAAGACGACCATCGACCATGTAGACCTCCTGCGGATTTAGTAAATTTATTGAAATCCTACTTTTAGCCTGAAGCACGAATGGTCAAAAAACGAGTGCACGACATATTGCAAAAACTGGACAGGTATGCCCAAAAGCTAAGGCGGATACACCTCAAAAACCCAGATCAAAACCTCTATGATGTAGGAAAGATATTTATCCACCAGATACAAAAGGACGAAATCGATGACCGCGCCAGTGCCGTAGCGTTCAATTTCACCGTTGCCCTCTTTCCGCTGACCTTGTTCTTGCTGAACATGCTGCCCTTTGTAGAGCTATTCTTTCCAGAAGTCACCCCTGAAAATATCCTATTATTTGTCAAAGAAATCCTTCCTGCCCCGCTATACGAAGGCACCGAAGCTACTGTACTGGACATCATCAGCAGGCCACGGCAGGGCATGCTTTCCTTTGGTTTCTTTATGGCCCTGTACCTGTCCACCAACGGCATCGTCTCCCTGATCAGTGCTTTCAATGCCTGCTACAAGACCAAGGAAAACAGGGGCTTCGTCCAGACGCGACTGATCTCGGTCATGATCATAGTATTCTTGGTGCTTAATCTCTGTGCGGCGGTGCTGGTCATGATCTTTGGGAACAAAGCACTCGACCTACTCACTGAGTACGGCGTGGTCTCCAGCAGCAGTAATATTATCTACCTCCTCCTCGCATCCCTCCGGTTCTTTGTGCTGCTATTCCTCTTTATGCTGGCCACTTCATTTATCTTTCACTTTGCCCCCGCAGTACATGACAGGTTTCATTTCTTCTCAGCAGGATCAGTGACGGCCGGATCGCTGATCACCATTGGGTTTTACCTGTTTTCGTTTTACCTGAACAATTTCGCCTCCTATAACAAGCTCTATGGGTCCATTGGTACCATGATCGCCTTGATGCTATGGATCCTGATCACCTCATTCATCATCTTAGTATGTTTCGAAATCAACGTCAGTCTTGCAAAAGCTGCCAAGAAGGAACTACCCAAAATTTAGTCAGCATAAAATCAGCAGGTTATATAACGAAGGTGATTTTAATTTCCCAAATCGTTGTAATTCACCTAAGAAGTAGTACCTTTGCAAACCGTAAGACAAACATAAATGTCCTACAAAGAAAACGCATCAGACCCAGAGGAGTGGCAGAGTGGTCGAATGCGGCGGTCTTGAAAACCGTTGTACCGCGAGGTACCGGGGGTTCGAATCCCTCCTCCTCTGCACAAACAAACCCTAACTCACTTAAAAGCAATGAGTTAGGGCTTTTATTTTTAATTCAGGGTCTTTTTCAGGGTCTTAAAGATTATTTTATGTTTTATTTCAGGTAATTGACATGGCAATAACTCTGACAAACTATCACGCACCTCAAACTTTTATAATTTACAGAGATCTGCCGTTCTGAATTGCCGATCAGTTAATCAATTGAAATGATTCTCCCTAAACCCCTGGCGTATTATAAGCCCAACCTATAATTCCTCTAGGTGCCTCATATTGTATTTCATTATCGAAACTCAAATCTGAATAACTCCCTTTTAATAACTTAAAACCAACCTTCTTAAGCCCCTCATGGTAGTCCATTTTGAAAACATCTATTCTTTTCGGAATCAGTAAATCTTTTGCAAATTCAGCTGGAATTGCATAATTAAGATCTTTAAGATCCATTTTGGTGCTTGGATACATTATTCCTTTTATTTCAGGACCACCCAAAAAATGTTTTGTTATGGCTATGGACTTTTTATAAAGAAACCCTTCTTCGGGCAGAACTGTTTTTGTAAACTCCTTAATTATAAACTCTTTTAAAGTTTTATCAAGTTTAATAAGATTATCATTTCCATTATAAAAATAGTGAGTGCCGTAATTATTGAGCGCTGCATATTGCTGGAAATATTTTTCCCTTTTGATATTTTGGAGTACTCCAATTTCAACTACATTAAATTTTTCTGCAACCTCAAATTCTACACATGTTACAGTATCCCCAATCTTAGGGTTTGTCTCAGACAAGCATGTATGACCTCCTCCAGAAACATACAACATCTGATCTCCAATATCATTACATCTCCCTAGTCTTGTGATTAAATGCTTTGGAGGGCACCATAAGTCATTTAATGAATAAAACAACTTATCCCCATCATTAATCCTAATCCTATGAACTTTAATTGTCTTAGGCACTACAAAAGTCAAAAAACCAAAATGGGCAGTGAGCTTACCAAATTCAACAATAAGATCATCAATACTGCAATTTTTTAAATCATGATTCTTAAATCTGTTAATAGCGATCGTAATTGTTTAGCACTTGGAAATTTATGTTTCGTCATTCACCACTCCTTTCAATGGATAAAAAAACAAATATTAAATAACGCATCTCTAAAGTTCAACCTTTTCAATAAGATATCTCCCCACTGAATGAGGCAATAATTTTCGATGCTGAAGCCTTCCTATAATAATTCCTGGATGAGTCTTAAATTCATTAGCAAAGTCAATAACCATCTTTTCTGTCAGCTGAGGAAATGAAACAATTATCTCTTCTTGAGCCTTCGTTAGTGTCCAATCTGCTGCAAAACTATCGGCTTCTTTCTCCTTTTCGAGATCTTTATCACTATACTCTACGTCCTCTAGAAATATATCCTTCTTACCATGAAGAAGAATATGACCAGCTTCATGGAAGAATGTAAACCAAAAAATATCATTCCGCTTATGCCTGCCCGTTAGTTGGATAACAGGACTATCATTCAACCACCTTGTAGCCCCGTTCAACGGTGCCTTAGGCAAGCAAGGGGTATAAACCACCTTAACCCCTACGGCTGCACAAGCCTGCTTAAGCTGTTCAAAGAAATTAGTGGGATGTGTAGCCATGATTGACTTTATCTTTGGCAATATATCCCTAAATGATTTAGCAGAATATTTACTTACAGCCATTCGTTCCGCCTGCAATTCCCCCATTCGTAGCCATGAGGATATAGCATAGGGCTGGCTGGTTGAGGCTAACGAAATCCTAAATGCTACTTTAAGTTGTTGTTCAAAATAGTATTCCGCCCAAGCAGTTTGATTCGCAAAACCAAAAAAAGACAAGAGTTCTAATGTCTTTTCTTCTATGGTTGTACGTTTTTCCATAAAGCCACATTTAACCAGTGCAGCAATTGGGAATTTTTTAGCCCAATCCGCTGCTTCTCTTAAGGCTTCTTTTTGTTTTTCGCGCGCTTTATACTCCTCAAATCCTTTTTGGTGATTGATCCAGAAATTAGCCGGAATTTGGGTTACATTTTCAAAAAGTATAGCCATATCGGTGGTAATGGCACTACCACCTTTAAGAATTGCGGAAATCGTTTTTTCAGGCTTTCCTGTTCTTACCGCAAATTCCTTTGGCCCCATTTGCATTTCTTCTAACTTTTCAGCTAAGGTTTCACCTGGGTGTGGAACTGATTGAGGTAAATATTGATTTTGCTTGGCCATAACTACTTCTCCTTGTGATAATTAGTAATCTCAATTACTTCTACTCCTTTTATTTCTACCCAAATATATTGCCCATCCTCATTTGTAGGGATCGGGTCTTCATGGGGAGTAAATATTAATCTGTATGGTTGGTCAAGATCACAAGCCCATTGCCCCTTTCTATTGTCTTTAAGTTCATGAAAGTTTCCGGGCAAATGCCTAACTTCTTCCAAATTACTGACATAGGACAGTTGGGCAAGCCTTTGTCTCAATTTTTGAGCTCTGACTTTCCCAAATTCCTTAACCATTTTTCGGTCGTCGTTAACAGCCTTGGCTAGTTTTTTAGTGGTAAAAGTAATGTTCACTGCAAAGTTATTATTTTTTTTTAAATTACATCAAGTGTTAATTGAAATTATTTAAAATACTCAAGCTTAGGCTTATTTGAATTTTTTTTTTCTTCAATCGGTGAAGGTTTCTCGTATCAGACTATCAACTACCTTACTTTTTAGAGGGGTTTGGACTAGGTTTAATTGAAGGCCTTGGAGTAGTTCTCCCTTTTCTAACTTCTCTACTTGGTGGGGGAGTGGTGGGATTCGGTTTTGGGTTATTTTGTTTAGCCATTATAATAAGCATTTAGTGATGAGAAAATTAGTACGAACAAAATCCCAGTGCCTAAAGAAATAATAGATGAAATATTTAAGCATGAAATTTTTTCATTTCTTTTATCGATATTCTCCAATAGCATAGAATAATCGATATCCATATCGATTTCATTGATTGTTTTTTCGTTGTATCTACTCGACAGGTAATGGGAGAATAAATTTAAAAACAGCGTCAGCGCAAACAACCCCCAGCCAAGAATAATAATCCAAACGTAAACAGACTCCTTTAAAGGACTGATTTTATCAATAAAAGTGACCGTAAGACCAAGTGCCCCAGAGCTTATATATGTTATGTATTTCTCAAAATCATCCTCACTTTTACTTTTCTGCTCTAAAATAGACAGCCTATATTCCTTCCATTGATTTTCTTCCTCTTTTGTTTTCATTCTACTTATTTAATTTGACATCGAATGATTTTTCTCCAAATTTGACAATTAACATCTATTGATTAAGTTAATTGCTCTTTGTTTTATTATCATGCTCCTGTTGAGAATGATAATCCAACGTAGACACTATTTTAAAAGTAAGAGTAATTATCATATCAATTAAATTATCTCCTCTCGGTTAAAACATGAAGTCCGTTTTGTTCACAACAGGCGATTGCTACAGCAGAGAGTTCTACTTCTCTTGAAGTCAGTTTTTTGATTTCATCTTTCAAGAATTTGACTCTGTTTCTACCAAAGTTTGAAACTCCATCTGGGTCTGTGGTTATTTTTCGAATTTCATCAATCATGCGTTGACAAAAATCCCATATTCTTTCCCTTAGTTCTTCTAGCGGTCCGTGATCGAGATGGTAAATCTTTATTGAAGTTTCTACTCTTACTTTATCACGTGGCTCCAAAATAGCATCTGCATTAGGAATTGCTTTTCCCTTCGATTCAAATGTTAGTAGAGGAGGGTCATTCTCATCACATGGATCAAGTAGCATTATCTCTTCATCCTGACACCTGGGTTTAGTTTTTGCGACAACACTTCCTTCAAATAATGGGAAATAAACCCATTTCCCTCTTGTTTCTTTATCCGTATTAAACTTGTCTTTTCTTAATTGGTTACAATATTGACTGCTAAAGCGAAAATTCTCAAAGTCAAATGCAAGCCACCAATATCCTTCTTCATCTCCTCTAGCAATTCCATCAACATTCTTCGCTTCATTTTTTGGTCTGAAATGATCGATATCTCTGTCAGACATCACATCCAATGCCTCAGAATACCAGCATTTGCCATTTGAAAGAGTACTTAGCGGAATGAACAATTCCTTCCATATTGGATTTTTTTTAATTATCTCTTTGCGTTCCTCAAGTGTGGCCACAGCAATTAACTGATCATTAAGAGCCTGCACTTTTTCAGTCCAGCCGTCTGGTAGCTCTATATTATTTAAGTTGATATATCTCATTAAGCTTTTTCTTCGTCCATTAATTGCTTAATCAGTTCAGCCATTTTCTGATTCTGTTCTTCTCTTTCTTCCTTATTACTAGGGGCTTTCTTTAGGTCAGGATTCTTATAAACAGCTTGGATGAATTTGTCATATAGTGGGTCACGTTGCACTTTGTCGAAACCAATTTTGGAAAGTTTGGCAACTAATTCTTGTAACTCGATTTTATCGTTTTCATCTAACTTGTTTTCTCTGTCCAAAACTTCAAGTTCTCGTTTTCTCGTAAGTTCCAAGAAAGTATCTTCATCCATGGCAGCAGGAAGATTGAAAAACTCACTTGTCAAAATGCCTGCAACACCTAATCCTTTTGGATCAAAATCTGGCGCCATTGTTTTGACAAGCATCAATTCTTTGTCCTCTTCGTCTTTGGATTTTTCGGTGTAGAAAATCCTGATTTCTTCTTTAGTCAACCCACCAATTACCAATGGGTCATGGGTAGTCATAATGATTTGACTAGTCTCAGGCTTCTGAACTACCTCTTCGAGAAGGTTCATGTACTTCCATTTCCAAAGAGGGTTTAAATGAGTGTCGGGTTCATCTAGAAGAATTAAAGATTCTTCTTCTTTCGTGAATCTCAGTAGCCCCAGCACAGTAAGCAACTGTTGTTCTCCTTCGGATAGTTCTTTGAATGTGATTTCGCCACCTACATGACGCTTTTTGACTTTTACCCGCACTTCCAGTATTAAATCAGAAATGTATGTGCTTTCCAGACGCTTGAAGAATTCAGCATTGTTGCCATATTTTTTGGCGATCTTTTCAAGTTTCTCTTGATTAGATATGTAAAGAAAGAGGTGTTCTTCTTTTTGCGATTTCCTAAAGTCCTTCCTTACAGTTTCAGTAGTTGATATTGGTGCCATTGCAGCATCATACAAGTCTTCAAGAAACTCTCTAACTACGCCTTTCGCACCCCAAAAATCGAGTACTTTGTTATTCCTGTTCCAATTGGGTTTCTTAATCACGAAGAGTATTGATTCCAAGCCTATAATATCAAGATAATCTTCTAAGAACTCATTTACTTCAGGTTGAGAAAAAGCGTAAAATGCCATTAGAACAAAATGGCTGTGTATTAACCTCGCATAGAATAATGGCCGCATAGGGTCATCCACTCCAGCGAGTAAGTCACGGTAAAACATATTCTGATGAGGGTCGAAATGTTCTAAAAGTCTATCACTTACACCTGAATAGTATGCGAATACGTAGCGTGGTAAATAGCTAAACTTGTCTTTGCTAATAGTAGATTTTGAAATAGGCTTCTTTGAAAAGTTGATTGTACCTTCTTTAGACGCCTGACCTTCATATACAGCATATCCACCTTTCGTATTCGGACCTCCAACAGCTTTAAGAAATTCATTTTTACACTGATATTCTATCTCAAAATTGAATGGAGTTGCTACTCCCAGTTCAAGATCACGGAAAATAATTACTAAGGCTTCCAAGAAATTGGATTTACCAGCTGCGTTCTCACCCAAAAGAACGGTTTGCATTTTGGTTTCATCCAAATCAATAGTGAATTGATGGAGGTTCTTGAAGTTTTCTATGTAAACCTTATCAATTCTCATACGAGTTCTAAATAGCCTTTTTCATTGCTTTCTTTTACTACTTTATTAAGCTCTATTTGCTTTTTCAATTCTGCATAGAAAGCATCAATGTCATTTGGGTACTTTGACATTTTCCATAATTCTTCGGCATGAAGTTTACCGTGCTTTTTTAATAGTTCTACAATTTCCATGAGCGTTGTATTTGGGTCAAATTTGCTAGTTATCTCTACCTTTTTAGAAGATATCTCAATAGGTTCTACCTTTTTGAGCGTCAGACCTAAAGATTCAGTTAGTACTTGCTTTAATAATAACTCATTCTCCAGTTGACTTTCGCTAATCCCTTTCTCTAGTTCATCACAATACGCTATTAACATATCTAACTTGGATACAATACGGTGCTGTTCCGTAAGAGGAGGTATTGGAACCAAAGTATTTTTTATTTTACCTAGATTAAGATTTGGTTGAGCTCCACCATATGCGAGTTCCCTTATTTCCAAATAGATTTTTTGAAAAAAGAGCTTTACGTATTTTCTTAAAATAATCTCATCTAAGTAGAATGATATTGTAGCACAAGCTTGGTTGGTTGCAGCATGTATCAATAATTCTGATATCTGACCTCTAGTTTTCCCTTGACCATACATTGCTACTACTAAAGTGCCAGGAGGATATACTTTGCAATTTGTTTCATCAATAGCCTTTTGTGTAATGTGTTTTTCAGCTTCATTAATGAATAGATTATTTGTTGCTGAACTTGTTATCCATGGGATAGTACCATTTTTATAGTAACTATCATTAGATGTCAAAGGAGTGGCACCCGTTCCAATATCTGCTATGTAATCTATCCTACACCAATACCAACTATCAGGAATTTCAAAAGGAATTTCATCTTCACTTATAGCATGCATTGGTTTTTGTTTCTTGATTTTTTTCTCTTTTACCAACCGTTCCTTTTCAGCGTTAATTTTCGCTAGGAGTTCGGAAGCTGGTTCCTCATTGGAGTGTTGAGCAACTAATTGACCTTGAAATGCTTCTTTCAAAAAGGCTTGGCGAAGCTGTTTGAGTATTTCTAATTGATGATTGAGTTCAGTATCTATTTTATTTGTCGAGTCTTGTGCATTTACAAATTTCTTCCTTGTATTTATTTGTTTATCAATATCATAGTAAGGGAGCTCATACTTGCCAAAAACAGTTAGTCCGATTGACTCTTTTGATGTTCCAGATTTTGTATTTCTTACTATTTCGTCTTTAAAGGCCTCAAAAATTAGGTGGTAAAACTTTAAATCGACAGGATATTTATCTGGGTCTTTAGGTGTGATTATAAAACACAAATCACTTGAGATAAATTTTCCATTTACATAATGAGTTCTTCCAAGAGAACCCGAAGCAGCTGCCGCAAATATGAGTGCTTCACAATCATGAGTAAATTCATTGTGAGTTTTCCAATCCGATGCTGCTGTAATAAAATCGTAATCTCCAGGTGTTGCCTTGGTACTTTGTAATGAACCTTTCTCAAAGTGAAATATGTCCTTTATTTTCATCAAGCTCATTTTATAGCCTCTTTAAGTTGGTTCAATAATTTGTTGCTTTCTGCAAATGAGCTTTCGAGCATTTTCATAAGTTCTTCACTACTATGCTCTATTTCCTCTTCAACTTTCACCGGATTCTTAATATCCAAGTCATAATTCCGATCAATAATGGTTTGAATATCCACTTTCCATGAAATGTCGCTTTCTTCTCGCTTCTTCCACCACTTCTTTATGGGGGCAAACTCTTTTAAAAGGAGTGGTTTGGTTTTGGAATATGCTTTTTGTCCTTCAGGAAGTCGATGCTCATAATACCAAATATCTTTTGTGGGCTCTCCTTTGGTGAAAAATAATAAGTTAGTAGAAACTCCTGCGTATGGTTGAAAGACAGAATTTGGTAGGCGAATGATCGTATGTAGATTACAATCCTCTAATAGTTTTTGACGAACTCGTTGTTTAATGCCATCTCCAGTTAGAGAGCCATCTGGTAGTACAATTCCTGCTCGTCCACCATTTTTCAAGAGGTGAACCATAAGGACTAAAAAGAGATCGGCACTTTCTTTTGTTCTATAATTCTGTGGAAAGTTCTTTTCGTTATTGTTAGCGACAATACCTCCAAAAGGTGGGTTTGCCAAAATCACATTTACACGGTTCTTCTCAGTGTATGCACTTAAAGGTTGATCAAGAGAATCACGGAATGAAATATTTGGTACTTCGATATCATGAAGAATCAAGTTAGTGGTAGCCAAAAGATATGGAAGAGGTTTGTACTCCCAACCGATAATATTTTTAGCAATGCTTTCAATGTCTTCAACGCTATTTGCTTGTTTTCTCAAGTGCTCAACTGCTGCTGTCAAGTAACCACCAGTTCCACAACTTGGGTCTAATACTTTTTCACCGAGTTGCGGGTCAATCATTTCGCAGATAAACTCCGTAATGGCTCTTGGTGTGTAGAATTCCCCGCTTTTACCCGCACTTTGTAGTTCCTTCAAAATGGTTTCATAGAGTTCGCCAAAAGCATGGCGGTCTTTAGCAATATTGAAGTCTATTTCATTGAGCTTGTTCAATACCTTGCGGAGATTGATCCCGCTTTTCATGTAGTTGTTATTGCCCTCAAATACCTCACGTACCAATAGCGCCCTTTGGTTAGCCAGATCCTCGCTCATGCCCACCTTTAGGTTTCGAAGTGTAGGAAAGAGTTTCTGATCCACAAAAACTTGTAATTCATCACCCGTAATCCCTTCATCATCCCCAGCCCATTCGTCCCAGTGAAACTCAGCAGGAATAGGGCTTTCGTAATCGTCCTTAATGACTTCCAGTTCCTTGTCCTTATCGGAGAAAATTTTCAGAAACAGCATCCATCCCAACTGTTCAATGCGCTGTGCATCACCATTCAGTCCGGTGTCTTGCCACATGATCTTGCGAATGCTATCTAATATTCCTTTTAAGTTGGCCATTTATTTCTTCTTGTTTTTTAGCTGCTTGGCAGTCTTGTCAATATTTTCAATAAAATCTTTCTCTACTTGAGAAAGCTCATTCTTAGTTTTTTCTTTGAACTTCTCATACTCCGAATGGGCTTTACCCAGTGCCTTTTGATGGCTGATCTTACCCGCATGGGTCAATATTTCATTCCCAGTCATGGTCAAAAAATCATCCAGCCTGGATACCCAGTCCTTCATATACATGGGCTTTCGGTTCATCGCCTGTAATTCTGCCATTTCGAGGTAAGCCGTAACGATCCTGTTTAGAATTTCCAATTCCTGCTCGTTCAGGTAATTCTTGGCTACCTCGATTTCCTTTTTTGTGGGCTTTGCCCCCTTAAAATTAGTAAGTCCAAGATTTTTTTTACCGGCATCTATCCTTTTGTAAATTACTTCTGCCGCTGTGTTTCCATGTGCAGCCCAGTGCATTTTATTTTGTACCGTTTTGAAAAAAGTGGTAGAAATTTCGGTGTTGGGATCGTAGTCTATACTGGTAGCATAGATATCCAGAACCTTTCTCCAAAACACCTTCTCGGAAGATCTAATGTCCCGAATTCTGGCAAGAAGTTCATCAAAGTAGTTACCGCCTCCGGCCTCTTTTAGGAGCTCGTCATTCATGGTAAATCCCTTAACGATGTACTCTTTGATTCTCGAGGTGGCCCATTTTCTAAACTGAACACCCCGATGAGATTTCACCCTGTATCCCACAGAAATGATGACATCCAGGTTATAGAACTTAACTGGACGGTCTGAACCACTAATGTGCAAAATCTGCACATTGCTTTTTTCGTCCAATTCTCCTTCTTTAAAAACATTCCCTATGTGCTTGGTGATCACACTTCGGTCCCGCTGAAAAAGGTCACTGATTTGTTCTTGGGTCAGCCATACGGTTTCGTTCTCCAATCGGGTTTGAATTTTGGTCTGCCCGTCTTCTGTTTGGTAAATTAGTATTTCCGAACTCATTAAGCTCCTGTATTATATAATTCTTGTTCCAATTCTTTTACGGCTTCTAAATATTTGGCTTTGCTTCCAAACTGCTTGATAATCTCCAAGGGGGAACCGTAATCCGTAAGCGGTTTGACCTTGAGGATATCCATGCTCTCAATATTGGTCACTCCTTCGTCTGCATACTTGTCCAAAAGCGTTTCCAAAACTTTCCTGGCTTGGTCACCATATTTAGTGAAATAATCACGCTTTTTAACATTATTGGCACGTTCCTTACGTGTGAGCGGGGGCTGCTCAAAAGCAACATGGCATATAAGATCAAAAAGATCAACCTCCCTGTTTACTGCATCTCGCAAAGCTTCCACCAAAACACCTTGTTCTTCCAGTTCCTTGATGATGATTTCTTTTTTGTCCGTACTGTTCCATCGAGCTAGGAAATCATCCAAGGATGCGTACTGACCTTTGATCAATTCTTTGGTATGGTCTTTTAGGCTGGTGGTAATGGGCTTTCCATTGGTGTCAAAATACATTTCACGGCTGATCAACACCGATACATCCACCCCATTCACGTACACTTTCTGACGGGGCTCATTGACTTTGCTGGTTCTTGTCTGCGGTTCCGGGTAGCGAATATTTGCTTCGATTTCTATCTCCTCCCCTGTCTCCTCGTCTATGATCGGGCTGTCAATGCTTTGTTCTTCATCAACGATATTGGTCAAATCGGTATCCTCTGAAACAGGTTTTACTCTTATAGGGTCTCCATCAAAGTCCTTGTCGGCAAAAAGATCAGTAACATTTCGAAAATCCAGAATAGTAAAAAACATTTTGCCGAATTCCTCATTAATCCTGGTTCCTCTTCCTACTATTTGCTTAAACTTCGTCATGGATTTGATTTCCGCATCCAATACGATAATCCTACAAGTTTGGGCATCCACTCCGGTGGTCATTAATTCGGAAGTAGTGGCTATCACGGGATATGTTTCTTCTGGATTGATAAAGTTGTCAAGCTCTCTTTTACCTTCATCATTGTCTCCCGTGATCTGCATGATATACTTGTGGTTCTTGGCCACTAAATCAGCATTCAGATTGGATAGGGCAAATCGCATCCGCTCAGCATGATCAATGTCCGAACAAAAAACAATGGTCTTAGCAAATCGGTCATAACCTTTCAAAAACTCAGTAAGCTTTCTAGCCACTGTTTGGGTTCGCTCATCGATGACCAGTGTTTCATCAAAGTCCTTCCGGTTATATACACGGTCTTCCACTTCCTTGCCATCCTTATCCTTTTTCCCTTGCTCCGGCCGCCAGCCTTCAGCATCAACGTTCAGGTTGACCCGAACCACCCGATAAGGAGCCAAAAAACCATCATCAATTCCTTGCTTAAGGGAATAGGTATAAATCGGATCTCCAAAATATTCAATATTGGATACCTCTTTGGTTTCTTTGGGAGTAGCTGTCAAACCAATATGGGTCGCTTTATTGAAATAGCGAAGTATCTCCCGCCAGGCACTGTCCTCTTTGGCACTTCCTCTATGGCACTCATCTATGACTATGAGATCGAAAAATTCAGGTGAAAAATCCTTGTATGCATCTTCTATATCGCTGGCATTGGTCAATCCCTGATAAAGGCCCAGGAACACTTCATAGGCCTTATCCTCTGTATCTATTCCCCTCTTATTATTACTTACAAGCTCTTCCTTTCCATCTGCCCTGCTCACCACCTTTTTTTTGATGATGGTCATCTTATCTTTGAAATGTTTGAAATCCCCCCTTCTGGTTTGATCTATTAGGGCTGTTCTGTCTGCTAAAAACAGAATTCTCTTCTTTGCCCTACTTTTCCAAAGTCGGTGGATGATCTGAAAAGCCGTGTAAGTCTTTCCCGTTCCGGTTGCCATGACCAGTAAAATCCTTCCTTGTCCATTTGCAACCGCCTCTACCGTTCGGTTTACAGCAATTTGTTGATAATATCGAGGCGACCTACCACTTCCGTCAAAATAATAATCCTGTAATGCTACTTCTTGAGCCTCGCTTGTATGGATTCCTTTATATTGTTTGTACTTTTTTAAAAGCTCTTCAGGACTTGGAAAGCTATCAATATCAAGTTCTGTCTCAATATTTCCGTCAGTAGCCGTCCGGTCATGGAAAACAAACCCGTCACCATTGCTACTAAAAACACAAGGTATATCCAGGATTTCGGCATAGTCCAAAGCTTGTTGCAGTCCTGCCCTTACTGAATGTCTATTGTCCTTGGCCTCAACAATTGCAATAGGGATATTGGGTTTGTAGTATAGGATATAATCTGCTCTTTTTCTTTTTCCCCTTGCGGTAAGCCTTCCCCTAACATAGATTTTACCATCTGTAAATGATACTTCTTCAAGTAACTGAGTGGTCTTGTCCCAACCCGCCTTTTCTATGGCAGGTGTGATGAATTTGGTACAAATATCACGTTCAGAAAGGGTTTTCTTGTCAATCATAATCACGCAATCAAAAAGGTCAAGTCAAACAAGGAAAATAATTACTTGGCCATTTCCCCTTGTACAAAATTTAAGGCTTTCAAACCTTGTGGCTCTTGGTCAATATCATCTATAATCTTATCAGCCAACCAAAGCAGTTCCAGTTCTTTTTCATCTACCTCCAAAAAAGCTGCGATTTTTTTTAGCTGATTCTTTTGAGCCTTTCTCTCCCCTCGCTCCAGTTTACTGACCAAAGCTGTATCCGCTTCAATATAGGCCGCTACTTGTCTAAGTAGAAAACCTTTAGCTTCTCTTAGCTCACGAATTCTTCTTCCCAAATAGGTCATAGGATACAGATTTAGGTTCTAAAATCCTTTACAAATCTATTATTATTTCTGAGACTTGTCAGAATTAGTCAAATATAAAAAATACCATGAAAATTAAACGTGTCACATTGGCCTTTTTCATATTTCAAGCTTTTTTAACGCTTAATAAATAATTGACTGATTCAACAGAATAAACGAAAACTGTATTTGTTATATGAATTTTTAATTGATGGTTCTTCCGCTTTCAATCAAACTTAAAGAGAAATAACAAAACCCATCATTTATCTGGGATCTTAATAAAACAGTAAATAGTTTTTGTACTACAAAGGAATTTCTATCAGCGAAGATGAAGCCTTTTAAATCCACCTCAACTTCTCACAAAATTTGGTAGGTAAAAAGTTATTTGAATTATATTTACTGGTCATTTTCACTTTGACTTTTCAAATAAAACAGCTTGTTCAACCCCTCATAACCCTCCTCCGCCAACTCCCTCAGCTCTTCACCTAAGCTGGAAATAGGATAATCTAGACATCTATCCATATAGCCCATATAAGTACCTAAAAAATCATTCTCCAAATGCTCTGGCACTTCCATCAGCCGCTTGACCAAACCCATAATACCCATATGATGGCGATGGCCGGCATCCAAGTCCAAATTATCCAAGCCTTTTATCAGCTGGTTATGCTTAAGATCTTGGCGGATCAATTTGATGATAAGCTCGTCTTTTTGAATATTGATTGGATCATAATGCTCTGGTTAAGTTAAACAATAGCCTCCTTTATCAGGCTTTTTTAAGGTCTCATTACTGCCTTTGAGTTCGCGGAGTATTTCGAGTAAGGAATCAAACTGCTTGCTATCCATTTGAACTTTTCTTTTTTCGAGTTCATCAAAATACTCAATCAGTTGCCCTGGCCTTATGGTCAAAATATGAATGGGATCAACCTGCACATAATCAGCATATCTTTTAATCAACTCCACGGTGATTTTGGTTTCTCCACGTTCATACTTGGTATAAGCGGCCTCGCTGATTCCTAAATGAAAAGACAGCTCTATGGCCTTTTGCCCTCTCAGTTTTCTAAAGGCCATCATATTATGTCCTATTGATTGATTATCAAGGAGCGCTTCTTTAAATTTGCTTGGATCACTCATATCTACATAGTTTAGGAAAGGATCATTATTATAAATCAATTTCCTCAACCTGCCTTTTCTAAACTATTCCTACAGGAATATCTTATTCCTTAATTCACCTAACCACCATTTTTAAAAACACATTTCCCAAATTCCTCCAATTTCCTTAACTTGTCTTTTAGTTTTTTAATAGCCAAGACTTATGACCAATTCAGCTGCACGAAATATCCATCAGGGACGAAATATCAAACGCTTTAGGGAAATGCTGGGCATCAAGCAAGATGCCTTGGCCCACGAACTAGGAGAGGACTGGTCCCAAAAGAAAATCAGCCTACTAGAGCAAAAAGAGAGCATAGAGGAAAATATTCTAAAGGAGGTAGCAGAAATCCTTCATATTCCTGTTGAGGCCATCCAGAACTTTGATGAGGAGCAGGCGGTGAATATTATTTCGAATACTTTTAACGACCAATCTAATGGTTATAATTACTACCCAACATTCAATATTAACCCATTTGAAAAGTGGATAGAGGCAATGGATGAAATCAAAAGGTTAAATGAGGAAAAGATCGCAATGTATGAACGAATGCTAAAGGAGAAGGATGAAATGATAGTAAGGTTGGAGCGGTTGACTGGGAAATAAGGATGACAAATTTATTTTCATCAAAGAACTACCTTTTACTTATGTTATGAATAGACAGTATTGAGTTATGGGAACAGATAGTTTTAAATTAACATAGTTAGTTTGCAAATTTTTGGGTTACCGTAAAAACAAATTAAGATGAGCCCCAATCCGCAGGATCTTATGCACTGAAGTTCGATGTGAATTTCCTTAACATTTATTAGTAGGGGGATCCAACAGAACTGCATGAATTCAACGTGAATATTAGAATGTATAGATGCTTCCCGAATAATTCCCGCTAAATTCAAAAATCATCATTTATTCCATACAGATATTGTTTGTGATTACCAGTAAATTCTCTAATTTCTTTAATAAACCCATAGGAATAGGACTCTATTGAATCAAGATTGCTTCTGAAATTTTCGATGAAGCTAGAAGTTGTTGGCTTTATCCCTTCGTTACGAAACAAAAATGGCGAAAAATATGTATGATGTTTCGACCCCATCAAAATGAACATATCCTTTAAACATCTTGTCCTTAAGCAGCATTGGTGTTTGCTTAATTCTATTGATTCGCCTTCATTTGTCTCAGCATAACCAGCGTCTAACTCTTCCGTTGAAATATAAAATTCATTGTCAACGTATCCTACTGTTTCAAAATCATATACACTTAAATAATTACTTAAAATATCTTCTTGCCTTTCTTCAATGCTAGGTTGGTATTCAGGATAGATACCAAATGATGGCATTGCTTCTGTTTGTAATATTAAAAAGTCATTATACATATTATTGTCAAAATAGGTCCATATATTTTTCACCCTTATTTCCATGTTCCCCAGAAGCCAAATACCATTTTCATTAACCAAATCCATATGGTCCCATCTACCATCTTCAATCTCATAAATTAGTGGATTCGAATTCAAATTTAATACCATATTACCTATCCTTTTTTCAACCCTTTTTTTATATTTTCGGATTGAGGATATTTTCTCTAATAGTCTATCAATTTTTCCCTTTGAATCCGTAGTGCTAAGTTTGTTTACTCCTCTAGGAAATGTATAGTTTAATGCATTATTAAATAAACTTACGTAAGAAAGATAATCGTTGTAAGGTATAAATTTCGACTTTTCTATTAGGTCTTCAATTTCTGAAATATTTCCAAATCTATGGGATGGATCATTCTGCAAACACCTATCAATTACTATATCAATTGTATTAACAAACGGTGAATCAAAATAGCTTGATATTGAAACTCTTCCATTACCATGATGGGTTTCATGTGTTACAAACCACTGCAATATTTGTCCAATCGCCCAGATACCCATACTTTCATGAGCTCTAACATTATTTTCTGATTGTTCAGGTGCAGAAAATATTCTGTTACCTAGCCTTGTATCTTTGGTTATTGAGGAAAGCGAAAACATATCAGGGTTGAATTTAGCAATTCCAAAATCTGCAAGAACATAATTCCCAAACTCGTCAATCAAAATATTTTCTGGTTTTAAATCACGATGTATTATTCCATTATCATGAATGAATTTCACTGATTTAATAAGAAATTCGAATAATTTTTCAACTTCATCAAAACTAGGTTTCTTGATTTTTTTCCTAATCGTTTTCAGATTATATTGGTATTTCTTCATCAATATAATAGAAACAACTTTATCTTCAATATTTACCCTATCGAACGATATATTTTTGATGATATAATTATTTGAAGGAAGAGTCGACACGTTAAAAAATTCTGAAACAAACCTTTCTGTTTTCTCTGAACTTTTAATTATTGTCAGGAATTTTATAGCAAATGGTTCATTTCCGCCTTCACCTTTTCCCAACCTACCCTCATAAACTACACCATTTCCACCCTGGCCGAGATAAGGTTTGTCAATTATTACTTCACCAACTGCAGTATCTATTTTTTTCTCCTTCTTGATGAACTTAATAACTTTATTTTTAATATCTTCCATTTTTTTAAAATCATCAAATTCAAGTAGGAAATTAATTGAGATTCGGTAACATATTTTCAAATTGGCACGTGCTAATCCCTCCTCCAGCCTTTTCTCTCAGGCCCCATCTCTCAAATCTATTCTTTTGATAAATAAGCATCGATAATTTAAAATTGCCTGAAAGAGCTTTGAAGATACTTTCTAGTAAAACTTTCTTGTTGAAATTTATTCCAACATACACAGTTTTTAAAGCACCAAGTATTGGAATATAAAATGGTTCTTCGCTATTGGTAAACACTAATCTTTTCTCATCTTCATTACTCCAGTATTTTGATTTACTAAGGGTCATTGGTTTACATAAATTCTGAAAAATATCATTCATATTCTGTTCATATGATATTCTTGGGTTCCAATGTACCCAAGGCTCTAGTTCGGTATTTGAATAATCAATGTCATCTATTTTGAAATTTGTATTAGGGTAAGCCTCTTTGATGTTTTTCATAAGAGAATCCTCATCAAATTCTAAGCATACTCCTGAACTCAAGCCACCATAATGCGCCCACATCATTTCATTATTCCAGCCTGCTTCTTTTGCTCCTGAAAAACACAAAACCTGATAACTATCCCTAATAATATTTCCGAATTTATACTGACAATCGAAATGGGTATTCTCATTATAATATCCATTAAAAATCTCCTCATAAGGTATATTAGTTCCTCCAAAAGACCAATCGACAGATTCTCTAGGATCATTCATATACCTTAAGGAATTCGTCCTTATTTTCCCTGTTGGAAAAATATAAGACATGAAAGTCTCAAATTTTGTATAATGGTATATCAACCCCATGAAAATATATTTATCAACAACAATTAAAAATAATTATTCATATCGATCTCAAATCCATTTGCCTTCAACTCTTTCACCAATCTTACTTTCCATGCTTCATTGTAATCATAAGGAATATAGATAATTCCCGAAAAGTCGGAAGGAATCTCTACACCTTTTTCATAAATAACTGAAACATGCTTACGACCTAATTTACCTAAAAAGTACCCCAATTCTAATATCACATTTTGTCGGGCACGCTCTTGGAGAGTATCAGTTCCTTTTCTCCGGCCCTCATCATCACCAGTCATAAGTACTATAGCGTAGTCTACGTCACCGTACTTTTCGATTTGTTCAATTATAGTATTACTTTCAGAGGGCAATTCATTAATAATGACAGGATTCAAATCAAATTTTTCTAAAAATCTTGCAACGGATTGCTTTATCCCTTCCTCATGCCCATGAACAATAAATATTTTTGACTTTGACATTTTACCGTTATTAAGATGAACAAAATTTTTAGTTTGCTTTAGCTCCTCGACTTTCTCCGAATTTAGGTTGATTTCCAAAAGAATTTGACTCAATTCTTCTTCATCAAACCAACTTAGAGACAAGCTTTCTTCTAAATGTTTTAGATTTTTTTTGTATTTGAAAGATTTAATAAAACTATAAACAATAAATGTTGCCACTTTTTCCCATTTTTTTTCAGAGGATATAGCATTTAGAAGATCAGCAAAAGCGGTTAATGAATCAAAATATTCATGATCATGTCCTACGGCAAAAAATGTTCTCTTATCGGCCGCAATATTTACTATATTATCCCAGAAATCAAATAACCCTTTTTGCGACATCGACAATTTAAAATCTCTTGATGTTAAATAGTTTCCTAAACCTAAATTATCCAGGTCATCATAGACGATTTTGTACCTGCTTATAACATCTTTCATGTTTTTACTTTGCAATATGTAAAATCAATTCAATCATTTATTTCGTTAATACCTACTTCTTTTATATTTTACGTGGTATTTCCGTGTTATTTATTCTTTCCACCCCATTCGATTAGGCCACTTCACTGACCTCATTCCACCACCTCCCCCTAAAAGCCATATTCAAAATCAACAAGGTCAATTAATCTAATTATTGTGTCTGTTATGTTTCCCGTATCAAGGTAGTAACTTAACATTTATGCGACTCCATTAATTTTAGCAGTTGGTTCACATCATTTCTCCAAGGTGTCCTCACTTTACATTTTTGACATTGGATAGAGTAAATCAATGGGTATTTATAATGAGTTGAAATGCTTTTGGTATGAGACAAATCTTGTAACAGCTCTAATTTTTCCGATTTTCTCTCTTTATAAAATTGCTTTGATGCAGCAATATCTGACCTAATGTACTTTTTTCTATCATCAGGCAATCCCATAGAATCACACAGAGTATCAACAAAGTAATCAATATTACTTTCGTCAATTTCTTGAAATGCCAAATCAACTGGTTTTTTTTCTCTTTTTAATAAGGGAATAGATTCCATTACGACTGATTGAAATGAATTATACTCCATTTTTATTTCTATTTCCCTAATGTTTATTTCAATTTTTTCTGGATCATTTTTTATTGTCTCCCCTCGTAAAACTTTATAAAGAAGTGTCAATTCATGAGCAAGAATAAGAGATAAATAGGCTTGGTGGATTTTTGCTATATCGAAAAACATCTTGTATGCGCTAAATGCAAGATTTATGTACTTTGTGAACTCTTCCTTGTCTCCAACCTTTTCAGCAATATTATTCCAACTTAATAGAGCAATATTAAAATTAAAAATAAATTGATAGTTAGTGAAATTATACATGGAAGATGCCACAAGAAACTTATCCTCTATCTTTGATCCGTATTCCCATGTTTCAAAAGTTAATTTCTTAAAAAATTCGATCTTAGAAATTATGTCCCTTACTTCTTGCCCCCTTTCATGTATGGGAACATTTACTCCCATACTTTCTTTTACTTTAAATTTGGATAGTTTTTTCCTAACATAGTCAGTGACAAAAACGACAAGGTTTGAAATGTGGTATATTTTTAAATAGTGCTTCTTCTTAACTTCTATTTCAGAACTTTCTATTTTTTTAAACAACCCTACAATCAGCTCAAAGCTATCAGAATTGGTACTCACTGAAGATATTTTTTTAAGAAAACTTATAAAAGTAATGTTTATTTCGATCAATAGTTTATTATATGAATCTGAGATATTTTTGCTAAGTTCTGTAAGGTTTATTATAAATTCAGAGTAATCAACCTTCCCTAAAATAAAGTCAATCTTGTTTCGAAGAAATATTTTTCGCGATAAATCCGAATCAGCCGCATGGCTTAGTTGGTCATATTTGGATAAAAAAAAGTCGGCATCAAAATGGTTGCCTATTTCACAACTTACAGTTGCTTTTAGTAAACATAATCTTGGGTCATTTAATAATTCATGGTATGACAAAACACTCAACATCGAATCCACAAAATTCAAATCATTATCGTCAATCAAAGACCATCCGTATTCAACCAATACCTTTTTTACATCCTGAGGATTCCTAAAATCAAAGTCCTTTGTAGAGGGTTTTCTAAATGATGGAATATTATAAGATTGGCCATGATTTAATATAAGACTTTCGGCATTTTCATGTCGGTTGCTGAAAAAATCATGAATAATTTTAAGTGAATCTAAACTAAGTTCGTTATTTAAAGGTATATAAATAGTAGGTTGCTTTTTTTCTTTCCAGCTTTCTCCCTGATGAAAATCATTAAGATTTTTATATATCTCTTCTGCATAATCAAAGTACGCTTTTTTTGAAAATGCATCATATAAAATTATCAGACCATAAGCAGGAGCAAATTCAAGTAAGTATTTTAATCGTGAGGATTTGAAGCTGATTTTAATAAAATTTTCACCACTTTTCTCCATAATCTTGTCTTCTGAAATCTTTTCTATTGATTTCAATTGTAAGACAAACCTTTTATTTGTGGCTTGATTGTAAGTACTAGAATCTCCGTCAAACTTTAATAGCTCAACTAATTGGTCTACCCCGAAATCTGGATGGTCAGTCCTGCAAATAAATCCATTTCTCTGACTGAAAATCGATTTTACAAAAAGTACTGATTCTTCCGAATTTTTGGAATTATCATCAACTATAGGATTTTCATCAAAGGCCATTATTTATTTGATTTTTTCTATATTATTCCAAGTCTGGTTTCTCCGCTGTGAAGAGCCAATAAAAATTGGATTGGTCCAAGTTTTGTAATCGGCTCCTACTTTTGAAACCCATATCCAAACACTTGAAAAATAGATACTTACCTATTTTCAATCGGATTCACAGCACAAAAGGGATTTATCGTATTCATGATTGAGATCTAATTTATTTAAAAAATTGATTCTTCTGTAATTACATAGGTGTATTTTAAAATGGATATGGCAATATTATGACAAAATAAGTCAAGATTTCATTGTTATATAGATGGTATGTGTAGTAAGTCCTTATATCTTTTTGATTCTAAAATATCCCTTGACAGAATACTTTATCCCATAATCAAATATGATCTTAAATCGCGTAACATAAAATGTACTGCCATGAAAAAGAAAAAATCTAAAGTGATTGTAGTTGACAAATACAAAAAATACACTGAGATAGGAAACATGTATTCTTCCCGCTGGAGAAAGTTGGACCTATTTATCCCCAGTAACTTCCGGTTACTATGTGCCATTCTAAAAGTAAAGCCAGAAGACATCTTAATGGATTTTATGTGGATGGTATGTTATGGAAATAAGGATGCTACCGACAAGCAAGCCAAATCTGCTCAGAAATACTTTCTGACGGCTCAGTTTGGTCAACCCTCTTATTCTAAAAAAGAAATCAAAAAGATGTTTAAGGAATTAAAAGCTGTCAGAACACTCATTAACACCACCGATAAAATGAATGAGGAAGACCAAGAGCTATTCTGGAAAAATAAGCATATGTATCTAGAATTCTGGTATAAAAGGTGGTTTGAGAAAAACACGAGGAAGGAGGATTTTTCCGTTTTGGAGAAATTCTAGGCTACAATGCATGGTCTGAACTTTTGCCAACATCAAGCGGATTGTTAGGTTTTATGCGGGAGTTATATGGTCTTATTAGGGAGCTTAAACGAAGGTTGAGTTTACACTGGTTATTAAAACAAGGGTAAAAAAATGATCTAATTTACCCTCGTTAATTATGTAAACCATTACCTAAAATCACTAATTTAAATACTTCTACCCTTTTTCCGTCTCTTTTTTTTCTTCTTAGGAATTTGACCTACCTCCCCAGAATCAGGAACAGGCCTAAGCAGCAAATCAAGAATATCAATGGTGCCACTAACAATTTGATGACCAAGGTCAATTTCTTTTCGATCTTTTGTTGCTGTTCGTGCTTGTTTTGAAGATCCATCTTTATCACCTCGAGTTTGGAATTCATTTTGATTCCGCACTGATAATTGGTCTCGATCTGATCGTTCTGTCTGTCCAGTTTTCTGCTGATGTGCAGGAGACTGTCCTGCATCTTGGGAATGTATCCCATAAACTCGAGTTGTTTTTTGACCATTTCCTGATAGCCCTCTTGGGTATTTTGATGTTGTTCTTGCGTTTGCCTGGCCAATTGCTTGGCGATCTCTAGTTTGCTCATATTGTAAGGTATTTGCGATGTTCTTCCATTTGAATTGGTTGCCCAGGGATTGTCCTTTGGCCTTAAAACCATCATAACAATAAGCCACTCCTGAAACCCTGCCAGTGCTGGCTTGGTTGAACCAAAGGTTGGCTCCGGAAGCCTCAACTTGATGAATAAAATCCTCAATGGTATTGGTCTGTTTTAAGGCCTTTGCAATAATTTGCTGCAGCACCATTTTCTTGGAGGGTTTACCGGTTCTCATTACCATTTCAATTTCATCCTTATTGGGCGCTTTCACCTTGGACTCTTTGCTGCTTTTCACTTGATGGAGGCCGTATTTCTTTTCCAGTTTGCGCACCAGACTTTCACTTCTTCTATAATTGTTGCTATCTGAGACCACGGTTCCATCAAATCGGTTTCTCAGTGCCAGCAAATGGCAATGGGGATGATCGGCATCATGATGCCTGAAAATAAAATAGGCATTGTCATCGAAGCCCATACCTTTCAGGTATGCATTGGCTATAGACAGCATTTTTTCATTTGATATTTTTTCCTCCTTGCCATAGCTTAGACTGACATGATAAGTGTTCCGTTTTAGCCTGGGATTCATACTCTTCATCAGCTCTACTTCTTTCTTTACCATTTCCCTGTCCAAACTGGTGAAATTGGTTTTCAGGACTTCAGCACGTTTCCATTCATCACTGGTCAGCATCTTTTTAAGATTGTAATCAAATGCTCCCATAAAGTTTTTGCCGATGGACTGTTTAGCGATCATAGAGCAGCAGTTTAATGACCTGGTCCAGTTTTGCAGAAAGTGTTTCAATCGCCTTCATCCTGTCTGCTGGCACCTCAAATTTTGAATTGAGTTGCCTGGCAATTTGGTTGATGTTATTGCCAATTCTTTTGAGTTCCACATAGGTCTGTCTGTCCAGTTTGGGGACCTTCGCCTTGGGCAACCTATTTTTGAATACGCAGGCCCTGACCACGTCAGCGGCCGGCATCGCTGCCACCTCGCATAAACTCCCCAATAGCCGGACCTCCTCTTCGGTCATCCGGAAAGTAAACTTTATATTTCTCTTCTGGTCTACGGGTTTCTTTGGTCTTCCCATGAGTGAAATGAACGGAGTGAATTTCAGCCTGAGCGTAGCGAAGCAAGCCGTTTTGGTCTTACCAAAACATGGCTTGCTTCGCTACGACTTGTAAAAAGTTTCTACCTTCGCATGCCAGTGCTTTTTGACCTTCGATGGTAATCGTTTAGATCTTTATGCCCCAAATAATTGCCTGATTGATCGGTGCATTGGCTGAAGTCTTTCAGCAACCTTTTGGTCCACGCCTTGCCCTGTATATCGTTGTCCAGGTAAAGGTATACCCGTGGAAACTCTGCCAAAATCTTTTTTGCCGCATCCATGTTGGACAGGGAGTTCAGCACCAGAAAGTCATCGGATTCGACCTCTTTTTTGTTTCGCTCATAGAAGCTGAGCAGGTCAAAAATCCCTTCGAACATATGGAGGATATTGCCTTCCCCTAGATAGTAACTAATACCCTGGGCACTGCTGCCTTTCCAATAGGCATTCCTAATGGCCCAGCCATTCTCGTTCTTATTTCCGATCCCGAAATACTTTTTGTCCCCAATGGAGTAATACACTTCCATGCAAAACCTGGATGCCGTCTCGGCGCTGACCTTCCGATGGAGAAGGTAATCCATTAAGGCCGGATTGCTTCCAATGGCTTTTACTGATCGGATAGTTATTTTTGGTTCCTGCTCCTTTTCCATGGATACCTGTGGATGAAAAGAAAAAGAGTTACCAGTAATATCTTCGATGTAATGAAGGGCATCGGAAACGGACAACCCTGGTTTCAATTTCATGACCAGATCAAGCACCTTTCCCCCATAATTGTCATCTCCAAAATCAACCCATAGGTTCTTGGAGGCACTGACCTTAAAGGAAGGTGTATTTTCTTTTCTATACGGGGAATGATAGAAGTAACTGTCCCCTGAAATCTTTGATGGTTTGATGCCAAGCTTTCCCAGAAAACCAATAATGGAAAGCTCATTGGCTTGTTTGATGTTCATGGTAAGGTTGTTAAATGGTGAAAATGTAAAAACATGATTACTACGGGTACTACTAGTGCGGGAAGTGGTAGGCTTTATTAATTTTCCTTTCAATTGCCCATCCTATCTAATAGCTTTAATCTTCGCAGTAGGAAGTACCCTGAAATTCTATTTTTTAAAGCCGTTCTTTTGCCTGCCCGCATTCATGACCTCCGACTTTTTGAAATAAACCCTGGTATTAAAGACATGCTCCTTTAAAAACCCTTCCTTTCGCCAATTATTGATCGTCGTGCGGGACCTACCCAAAAGCTTCATAACTTCAGGGATCTGGATCAATTCATCATCCGGCTCTTGGGCAGGTAAAACGTCCGAAAGCCGAGAGGCAACCGCATCGGCGATTTCATCTACCAATACCTCCTTTTCAATTTGTGTTAAGATTACATCGTTCATGGCATAACTGTTTGATTACACTCCAAACTTGCCAAAACTATCTTTTGGGTAGTTAATCCGGGTATACCCAAGTTTTCAAAAAAGTTAGGTTTCTACCTAGATCCCTATCTCATGCTTGATCCTCTTTTGAAAGTTCCCTTTAAGTTTTTTGAACAGATGGTATTAAAATTTTGGAAAGAGAATTCATGACACGAAAAAAAAGGGCCATTAAAGCCCTCCTTCATCAGCATAAGAATAATAGGATTCACTGGTAACAATTATATGATCCAGAACTGGCAATTCCATCAATTTACCTAGGTTGACCATTCGTTCAGTCAAATTGTTATCGGCATTACTTGGGAATCTATTTCCAGAAGGATGGTTGTGGACCAAAATCATTCCTGAACTATTCGATTTTACGGCAGCTGCAAAAATGATTTTTGGATCAGCAACAGTTCCAGAGGTTCCGCCCGTCGAGACATCAACGACTCCAAGAACTCTGTTAGAACGGTTAAGCAACATCACTTTAAACTGTTCTATAAATTGAAGTTTCGTTTTGTCCCAGTTTTCCAAAAGGACCTCGTAGGCTTCTTTAGAGGAAGTGATTTTTGGAACTTGGAAAAGTTTGACTTTGGGCCGATAACTAAGAACGATTTCGGCTACTTTGTTGGAAACGTTGATTTTGCTTTGGGTATCCATAACATTTCAATTTAAGGTTAGAAATTAATTTGGATACCATCCCAGCTTGAGGGCAATAAAGGCCAAGTGGCAACGGAATAAATGAAAGCCTAGCGGGCAGTCCAGTGTTTATGCCGAACGCTCTTGGCACGCTACAGCAGCCCGAAAGCTAACTTTGTATCTGATTAATGAATAAAATTAAGACTTAATTATTTTGAAATTATCCTATATGCGATTGGTATCTATTTTTCCAGGTATCCTTAAATCGATCTTTATCTGACCTTCCATTCCCAGACCATCAATATGGTCTCATAGATCGTATACGTTTCCCTCTGGCTTCATATCCTTCCAGTTTTATAGATACTGCAAAAAGTACATATTAAAAGTTAGGGTGGTATTCATCTTTTTAGAATTTTAATAAGATAATTATGGAGCGATTTACAAACATTAGATAAGTTTAAAACAATAAATCCGCTTAGTAACGGCTTTTAAATTGTGTTCAGAAACACATGTCCATTTTAGAATAAAACAATGATAACACAAAGTGGTCTCTGAGAAACCAACATCGGGACTCCCACACGTGCGATCAATGGAAATTAAGAGTAGGATTTTTCTATTTCTTTAATCCATCTAATACATCTAAAAATTTGTAAATGGTGGAACTCGGGTTTTGGGGCGAATTCAACACTTTTGCCCTTGCAATTGCCTGGTCCTTTTTGGCTATCAATTTCTCTCGAAGCACTTTATCCATGATGCCTTTTTTATAGTTTCTATTTCGCTTGGAAAGTTCATCACAACAATCCTTACTTTTTATCTGTCCAGTCTGCTTTTTAAAATGCAATAAAAACCAAAGTTCCAAACATGGGTTTGAAAGTAACAGGATAGTGTCACTCACTTTTTTCAAGCGTTCCCTGATCCCCTTGACATCCAGATCATACATTAAAAAATCCTGATCCTTTTCATGAGTGGGTTTGTCCTGCTTGTACTTTTGGATAAATTCATTGTCTATATTATTGCTACCAACCTTTGCGTTTATTTGTATGGAAGGGAGCCGGTAATGGGATTTAAGTAAGTTGACATAGGCTTCTTCCGACTCCCCTTCACAAAAAAAAAAAGGTTGGATTGATCTGCTTTCCTTTTGGCTTTCTTCTTGGTTTGGCCATAAATCAGTCTTCTATAATGGTATGTAAATTATGAATGGAATCATCCACGATGGGAATCGAATCGAAACGCCCCTGCAGGTAGGCTTTCTCAAGATCCATTGTATCCCTAAAATCGCTATAATCGTAAAGTGAATACAAATCCGAACTTCCGTCCTCCCTTTTGTTCACAAACCAAATCTGATCCTTCCTAAACTTGTTTAGGTTCAATAGATGGGTATTATGTGTTGAAAATATTAATTGGCCATGACGGCTGGCATTGAAGAGTTGAATAATATAGTCAACTATTTTGGGGTGAAGACTATCTTCAATTTCATCGATCAATAAAACCTTGTCCCGGTTAATAATATCCAGTATGGTAAGCATCATAAAAAACAGTTTCTGGGTACCATTGGATTCCTCCCTTAGGAAATCAAAATGTATTTTTGGTGCCCCTTTATGGAAGGTCTTGATCTCAAGGCTTTCCAATTCATCATCCTCCAAGTAGGCTTCCTGCGTGTCGATGTTGGCACGAACTCGTTTTCCTTTAGATTTAATCACACGGTATTTAAAATCCACTATATCACTGTCAGCAAAACGAAGGGCTTTGAGAAGTTGCGGTTTATAACTCCCGATCAGTTGATCAATATTTCTGATACTATAATGGGAGTGTCTTAAAATAAACGCATTATGGAAGAACCGGAAAATCCTTTTTGGAATGTCCCTATCCATTTGACTGGCTCTGGAAATGTAAAGGGTCTTATTGGAAGTGTTCTCAGCGACATCCATAGGTCTTTTAATTACCCCAGTACCAAATGAATATCTTTCCCTTTTTGTTTTTCCCTTTGTTTCATCCCGTTCAAATACTTTAGCTTTCCGTCCATTGGGATAATGGTAAAGGCTCTCCTTTAAAACCTTATCCGGGGTTAAGGAAAACTTATAGCGGTATTCGGTTCCTTCTGCCACAAACCGGATATAATAGGTACTTGGACGGTTTTCATATCCCTTAAACTTAAAAGGCCTGAAATTAAAAGTGGTATTTTCATTATGCTTATGGGATTCGTAAACCATAGCATGGCAAAACCGGATGGCTTTAATAATATTGGATTTACCCGATGCATTGGCTCCGTATATGGCCAAGACCTTAAGTACTTCAATATCTTCAAAAGAAAACAGGTTGTCCCCAAGCTGTTTGGATTTTGCTGTATTGATTGTCCCTGCCCTCATGTCTAGGACCACTTCTTCGGCAATAGTGAAAAAGTTTTTTATCCGGATTTCTAAAACCATTTTATATCTATTATTTGCAATATTTTTACAAATACATCTATTAAAACGATAACCAATCAAGTTTAATTTAGATTTTCTCATTTAAACAAATCCAAAAGCCCTTTAGTATCCAGTGACTTAAAGAGCCCCTCCTCAGTCTGAATCAGCCCAGCAGCCAATTCTTTCTTTTCATGCTGCATTTGGAGGATTTTTTCTTCTATGGTATCCTGGCATATCATGCGATAGGCCATCACTTTTTTGTCCTGGCCAATGCGATAACAGCGGTCGATGGCCTGTGATTCCACGGCCGGATTCCACCAGGGATCGACCAAAAACACGTAATCCCCTGCAGTAAGGTTCAGCCCGGAACCACCAGCCTTGAGGCTTAAAAGAAATACTCTTACCGAATCACTTTCCTGAAACTGCTGTATGGCCTTCTTTCTGGAAGCCTCGGAGGTCTGGCCGTCCAGGTAAGAATAACAGACTCCTTGTTTTTCCAGTGCCTTTCCGATAAGCTTTAACATGCCCGTAAACTGAGAAAACACCAAGAGTTTATGATTCCCTGTCTTTTCAACAACCTGCTCCATCAATGCTTCCATCTTGGCAGAATAGCCCTTATAATTATGATGATCCGGTACTAAAACAGGATGGTCACAAACCTGCCTTAGGCGCATTAGCCCTTCCAAGACCTTAAATTTTGATTTGTTAAGCCCCTCTGTGGAGATTTTGTCTTCGAGTTCCCCCTTATAATAGTTCCGTAAGGTCTCATAGGCCTTACGCTGCTGGGGTTCCATCTCACAGTACATGACCATTTCGGTTTTTTCTGGCAGGTCTTTGGCTACTTTTTCCTTGGTTCTTCTTAGGATAAAAGGCTTGATGGCCGTTTGTAGTGCTTCCATTCTTGGTGATTTGTCCACCCTTCCTTTCTCCAGAAAGATATTTCTGAAATTCGCCTCGGTACCGAAGAACCCTGGATTGACAAAATTCATCAGGGCATATAAATCCATCACACTGTTTTCAATAGGAGTACCTGAAAGGGCCAGCCGGAATTGGGCATTAAGCAAACTCATGGCTTTATAACGGTCGGTGCCTGTGTTCTTAATGGCCTGGGCTTCATCGGTGATGAGGTATTGGAATTCCATATTGCCAAAGAAACGGATATCGGACTTTACTGTATCGTAAGTAGTGATAATCAGGTCATGGTGGCGCAGCTCTTTCTGCAGTTTTTTCCTTGATTGCCCATAATACTTGCAAAAGGTCAAATTAGGAGTGAATTTCGCTGCCTGTTCTTCCCAATTGTATAGTAGGGTTTTAGTAGCCACTATCAAATTGGGCTGCTTTCCTCCCGTTTCTTTGGTATGGAGCAGCAAGGTCAATACCTGTAAGGTCTTACCCAGCCCCATGTCATCGGCCAGTATCCCGCCCCATTCTTCCTCCTGAAGGGCTTTCATCCAATAAAACCCGGCTTTCTGATAGGGCCTTAGTGTTGCCTTAACCAACGGTAGTTTCACATTTCCCTTGGCAGCAGGCTTTTCCAATCGCTTTCTTTTTGTTTTGACCCATTCAGTGATATCCTTGGGGGCATTCTTTCCGTACAGTTTTGCTACCATGGGAAAATGGACCTTTGAAAGGCTCAACTTGCCATTCTTCTCCTGTCCCATGGACAGCATTCCGCTCAACTTGTCCTGCCAGTCCATTGGGATCACCCCTTTCTTGCCATCCTTTAACTTGACCTTCCCGCCCTGTTTGACGACCGCATTTCTCAATTGTTCCATGTCCAACAGCTTGTCTCCAAACCTGACCTGCAAACCAATATCAAACCACCCTTTTTCAGCCCTCACATCCATTTGGATATCCGGACGGTAAGGGTGGTAATCAAATCCATCGAGTTTTTCCAGCCCCTTTATTTCCACTCCGGCTTCCTTCAACTTAGAAAATGCATCCAAGAACCAATAACCTTCCATAAATACTGACATATCCAGCTCTGGATGGTCATTAAGGAAATGTCCTTTGAACAATGGGTGTAGGCCAAGCAACAGCTCCTGAAGCTTCCTTTCCGCTTTATTGTCCCTGATCTGTAAAGTCCGTTCGTTCCCTTCAAACCTGGCCCACAAGGTTCCGTCTTGAAGGGCATCCACCGGCTCTTCCACTTCACGGTACTTTAGATAGGGAACAAACATGATCTTGCTGTGGTGTTGGGACAATTCCATCCACCTACTTTCTACTGTCAACATTTCATTTTTAACCTCCAATCCCAGCTTTTTGGGGATCTTGACCTCTACAGGAAAATAGGTACACAAGGTTGGCAGGAACCTTTCCAAAAAGGAATCTTGGGATTTCGGATGTTTGTATACGGTCATTTGCAGCTCTTTTGAAAGCAATGTCCCTACCCTTATGTCCTTAAGAGTTCCCATGGCCTTAATGGTTTTTGGTTCCCGTGGATCGTCCATGGTAAAAAGAGGACAAAACCGGGGAAATGAGACATTGGCCTTGGTAATTTTCCCATTTTCATATCCCCTACGGCTCAATACCCACCGGTCTTCCTCCTCCTCCAATAGAAATGCAATTCGGACCGGGGTTTCATCGAAACTGACCTTATGCATTTCCCTCCTTCCGGGTTTTATATTATCCTTTGGCATTTTGGATTTACTGAACATGTACAGGAACGGTTCATCTTTCAAAAGCGGAAAAGCCCTTTTCCAGAGTTTCAACATTAAGGGCTCGTCCTCGCAATTGGGAATTTTAAAGATCCCCTGCCTGGCTCCCTTGCTCTCATCCGACAGTTTTCTCAGTTGGTTGGCGATTTCAAAAAGTGCCAGTTGCCTTTCCGATAGCAAGTGGGTATAGAGGGCAAGTCTTTCCGGGTCGATGGAAATGAACGATTTTATACTGGCCTTGTCCTTGGTAGTCTTTCCAAGAAAAGGAAAGAGCAAGGGTATCCCCTCGTTCCACCAAAAAGTAGGAATGCAGAAACCCATGATGAGATCGGATTCCCGTCTTGCCCAGGTATCCATTTTATGGATAGCCTCATTTAAATACTCTCCGGTTTTCGGCATATAAATGTGACCAAGATAACTGGTCGGAGTAATATCTCCGTAAGATATCCTGTAGTCCTTGGGGAAATTCATCATGAACTCATAAAGTTCATGTTTAAAATACTTGGTGATGTCAGCAAGATATTTGACCGTTACAATCCTTTCAATGGCATAATATTCCATGAGGGACAGCTTTTCGTTGCCTTTGGTTTCCGATCTTGGGTTTCTGAGGATAACCAGTTGGTCGGGGTAAACTATAAATTTCACCAGGAAGGCCTCCTGTTTGTAATGGATTTCGGCCCTAAGCAAAAGTCCTTCCTTACCCAAGGTTGTTTCCAATTTGATCCAAATATCACTTTTGTGGATATTTTCTTTCCGGGATACCTTTTCAAATAATTTTGTTAGATCGACATCCAGGTTCTTCCTTTTCAGGGGAATTGCAAAGTGGCGATTACTTTTTTTAAGTTCCTTGTCCATAGCATTTGTTATTATTGAGAGAAAGATGGTTTTCGGTGTGATTTGGTTATGCAGAATTTGCCTTTTCTCCATTTAATTCTAACTGTTTGATTTTTTCTTCATGCAGGTTTCGAAGCCTATCGTTCAGTTTGGGGATCCGATCAAAAATTGCCGAAACATGTGAAGGATCAACCCTGTATCCTGATCTGAACCGGGCACCGGAGAAGCTGGAACACAGGGATTTCAGGAGTTCTTTCCCGAGGAATTCTTTACTTTGAAAAATATCTGAAAAACCAGATGTGAAATTCCCACATAGGGAAAAAAGGTAGGAAAGCGATCTGAATTTTGGAATATAGCCCATATAAGTGTAAATGATGCCCAGAGCTAGCTGTTCGAGACCGAGGTGGATAAGAAACATGACCACTTCCGGGCACCCGTTTTTCGAACATTCCGCTGCATAAAGGTATTGAGAGGCCCTCTTGTTTCTGGTATCCCAATGGGTTCTGATGCCCTGAATGATGTACTTGTAATCCGGTGTGATAACTTTAAAATCCAACCCATCAGGGTTTCCGTAAAACAATTGCCCATTTTGGATGATGGTATTGAAGAACCTGGGTTCTTTTTTCAGGCCATCGTCCACTTCCTTTTTATGGTGGACGATGGCAAAGACACCTATCCCCGCTGCCTGTGCATCCATACAGAATTCCTGGATGGGAGAAGTGTCAGGTTCCGTTGAAATAATGAGAAGGTCATATCTTGATTCCGCTGAAGAGTTGGCAAACATAAAGGGACTGAAGCCTTGGCCTTCACGGGTCTGAATACCAAAACAATAGACATAATCGATTTCAAATTCACTGGCCAGGTGTTTCAAAAATGATTGGATGTTTTCATTGAGCCCTGACTTGATCAGCGTACTTGTATTCTTTTGGTTACTTTCCATAACGGTTGATTTTTTGGTTGGAGACTGGACTGTTTGAGGAGTAAAAGCGGTTATCGCGGTTTTATAGGAACCGGGAAGCTGAAATAACCGGCTGAGAAATTCCTCTACAAGGTCCGGTAAGTCGGCAATATCATCTTCGGAAATATTGAAATTGGTGCGGTACCTGGCCCCCAGATAGGCTTTTTCCAAAAGTGGTATGGGAGAAACGGTTTGGTGGTTTACATCCAGAAAAACATCCGCAAGGGCAGGGGCATAATACTCAGCAGAGAGGATATGGCTGTAGAGCTTATGGCTTTGTTTCGCCTTTCCCAAAGCAAACACCTCGGATGCGTGGAACCCCAGTTCAATTGCTTGGTGAAACATAAAAGCAGCAGTGGTGAAATCCCTTTTTTTCCAATAGTCAAGGGCTCCTTGCTGGAAGGCTTTGGTTTTATGGGCAAATACATCGAACGGCAGTAAGAACTCCGCATATTTATTTTCCATGAGGGATTTGGAAACTTCTTTAAAAGGAAGGGGAATACCAGGAGATACCAGTCTTTCTTTTGATAGGTGCAACAAATGGAATAGGCCATCCCTTTTCATGCCTGCCTTCAAACCTTGGAAATGGCAAAAACCAAGGTTGGCCAGCCTCTTAGGAAAACAATCTGTGGCAGTGATTTTTTCCCTTGCCCTTTTGATGGACAACGTTCCTCCATTGGGAAGTGCTATCAAAAGAAAAGGCGGAAACGCCTTCCCTTCAAAGGGGATTGGGTCCACACAAAAAAGAGCCTTTGCCTCAACATTTTGCTGAATTTCGACAAGGTCATCCTTTGTGATTTTATAAGTACTGTGTTTCTCCATAAAACCGCTGTTTTACCAGCAAGGAAGAAATAGAGGGATTTCTATCCTATCCGGGAGAAGAATAGGTTATTCAATTAAAGAGATGTTTTATTCTTGTTGCTGAAAAACAATCTGACTTGAAAAGCCTCTGGTATTTACCGAACACCGTTATTACATTTTAGCACCTTGATAACTAACTTTGTTCTTCCTATTTAATGCCATGAATATCAACCTCCCCCTGAATGGTTATTCATATTCATAACGTAGTTAAAGTGAAGACTGACAAAGTTGTTTCAAAAGAAATTGAAATCCTCGATGTTCTATGAAGCTCCAGACATTTTGTAATCGTAGCCTCAAATGGGACAGGAGTTGACCTGGTTGTGGTTACTCAAAACCTAGGGAGCAACAGGAATATTTTTTTTCTTATTTTTAAACAAAATTATAACGATGGAAGCATCCTTTTTTGAAAACATATACAACCACCCCAGTTTAAAAAAAGTAGACTATGAAAGCATTATTAATGCTCATAAAGAAGTCCAATTCAAAAAAAATGAGACCATACTAAATGAGGGTAAAATAAGCAATGCCTACTATTTAATTAGAAAAGGTCTGTTCCGTTCTTATGTCATCGATTATAAAGGAAATGAAATTACTACTGACTTTTTTGGCCCCAATGACATTCTCATTGAGGTAGCATCATTATTTCTTCGTAGTCCTTCAAAAGAAACCATTCAAGCCTTAACGGATGGTGAAGTTTATAAAATTGGCTTCAACGATTTTCAAAAGCTGTACAGTACTATTGAGGGCTTTACCGAATGGGGTCGTAGTTGGATGTCCCACCAACTATTCATCGCAAAACACCGTGCTGTGAGTATGCACACACAAAGTGCTTCACAACGGTATTTAAATTTGGTAAAAGAAAAACCTCAAATTTTAAAAGAGGTGCCATTAAAACACATCGCTACTTATTTGGGAATTACCGATACTTCATTAAGTAGGATACGCAAAGAAGTACTGTCTCAAACTGAGAACTTGCCATAGGACAAGTTTTTTTTCATATCCTTTTTTCACTTTTGTAGGACCAACAATAAAAAAATCCAAAAGATGAAAAAGTTTAACCCTGTGGTGTGGTTTGAAATATATGTTATCGACATGGATCGAGCTGCCATATTTTACGAAAAAGTGCTTCAAGTCGTATTGGAAAACATGAGTGACCCAACAGATGGATCTGTACAAATGAAAGGTTTCCCCAGCGATATGGAAAATTATGGAGCTTCCGGTGCTTTGGTGAAAATGGAAGGGATAAAACCTTCGACCAATGGAAATCTAGTTTATTTTGGTTGTGAGGATTGTAAAGTGTTAGAGGATAGAACTGCTGAAAATGGAGGTGAGGTAATCCAGTCCAAAATGGCTATTGGAGAGCACGGTTTTGTTTCCATTATAAAAGATACCGAAGGAAATTCCGTAGGTTTTCATTCATTGAAATAAGTCGCGTGTTATGGAAAGCATAGAACACATCAATTATATAAAAGCACCTGTAGAAAAGGTTTATCAAGTGCTTATTTCAGAAGAAGGATTGGGGAACGTCTGGACAAAGAAGCTCAAAGTAAAACCTGAAATTGGTTTTGTAAATGAGTTTGATTTTGATGAAGGATATATTACCAAGTTTAAAACAGTTGAACTGGAAGAAAATAATAAAATTGTTTGGGAGTGTATTGCTTCTGATGAAGAATGGATAGGAACTAAGGTTTCCTTTGAACTCACTGATAAAGAAAACGTCACAACTGTTGTTCTTAAGCACTTTGACTGGAGAGCGCGAACAGACTTCTACCGTTGGTGCAATTATAATTGGGGGATGTTTTTGTATAGATTAAAGCGATATTGTGAAAAATGAAACTGATAATTATTAAATATAGATTATGAAATCAGGAATATGCACCTTTTTAACCTTTCAGGACCATAACGCCGAAGAGGCTATGTGTTTTTATGTTGAACTATTCGACAACTCTAAGGTGGTAGCTGTACAACGATATGGTACAGATGGCCCTGGAAAGGAAGGAACGATTATAAGCGCTATTTTTGAATTGAACGGAACGCGGTTTATGTGTAGTGACAGTTTTATTCAACACGATTGGAATTTTACGCCAGCAATATCCAATTGGGTGGAATGTGAAACTGAAGAAGAGCTTACTAGACTTTATAATGCCCTCATGGAAAACGGTGATGTTAAGATGCCTATGGATAACTACGAATTTAGCCAACAATTTGCTTTTGTAGAGGATAGGTTTGGGGTGTCTTGGCAGTTAAATTTGGAATTTGAAGGATCAGGGTCAGTTTAGCCTGCCCCATTATCCAACTATTAGCAGAAAACCATTAAGGATTAATCACCCAAACCAAATAGCTTTCTAACATCCTTATAGGGAAGCTCGGACAGATCACTAACATTTCTGTCACGTATTGCTGTGCTTACTGCCCCTTTGGGAATCATTATAAATCGGAACTCTGGCCTATCTGTACCAAAAACCAAGCTTTTGCTGGCGAAGGTATATGCCCCTTCGGACATATTATCGACCTCAATTATTATGCGGTTTTGCCAACCTTGAGTTCCATCTAAGGTCCAGTAAAGACTGGATTTTATTTCCCATGTCCCAATAGGGCGAAAACTTGGCAACGAGAAAAGACCGTCCACTGGATTTCGATGATACACAAGCAAGGTACCATTCTCATTGTTAACAAAGTCATACAAAGAACTCGCTCCGGTGACGCTTATCAAATGGTTTCTGGTCGCTGAGGGCAGGTACGCATACACCACCGCCTTAGTAGGTGATAAGCGGTCGACATTATAGGCCGTCCAATTGGAAGCTATCACATTCGCAGTTCCAGGCTCACCCTGCGGCCCCTTCAGACTGATCCCACTTCCCCATCCTGTACTTCTCTTGGGACCATAAAGTACACCTATTGTGGTTTGGAAGTAAAAATCTCCCAATTCCCCGATGTTCAGAGAAGGTGAAATGGAACCACTATAAATCCTGGAACCATCCTCACCATCCTTCCCTGGCTCTCCCTGCAACCCCGTGGGATTACCCCAACCGAAAGCGGTTTTCGGGCCGTACAGTTCACTACTATGGGTATCGATATAAAAATCACCTTCCTTTCCGTCAGTTGGTCCCGGAGGCTGATTTCCATAAAGCAAACTATTCCCATCGACACCTGGAATACCCTGCTCGCCCTGTTCACCCTCTATACAGGAAGAAACAACTATCATGAGACACAATGCTCCAAGCAAACTATAATATTTCGTTTTCATAAACTTATAATTTGTTATCTATCCTGTGTTCTCTTTACCACAAAGATATCCGCTGCATGCCCTCGGTGGTCGTCATGCGACAACTGCATTGCCTTGCCATTTTCCCAATACATCGCAGCGACGGGTTTTCCGGAACTCCCAAAATCAATACCGGCAACATATACCTTTCCATCCAGTACAAAGATGGCATTTGCTTCTGCACGGTATAATCGATCTGTCAAATCTACCGCCTCCCCATTTTTCCAGTACCTTGCCACATTTACGGTACCCGTACCCGACTTATGCAATACCTTTTCATACCCCGCCACGTACACATCACCATTTTCCACAAAAACAGCACGAGCCTCCGAATCTCTCTCGCCTGTCCCTAAAACAACCTCTTGTCCATTTTTCCAATATTTGGCAACGGTTACATTTCCATTCGATCCATGACCCGAAATAAACACATCGCCTTGGTCAGACACTGCAATATCGGTCACCGTTCCTGTTCCTTCCATTGAAACCGCTTCACCGTTTTTCCAGTAGGTGGGCGCAGCATTCAATACACCTGCTACGTACACATCATCGCCGGATACCGTAACCACACTATTTCCTGTTTGACCTAAGGTACCACTCGCTACATGAACAGGCGACTCTCCACTATTTTCCCAATACACAATATCCATCATATTGTTTGTCTTAGCTTTTATTCCCGCCACATACACATCCCCTTCTGAGACACAGATATCGTAAGCTATGGCATAATCATCGGAATCATTAGGATCTGACAACTCCACATAGGTATCATTTTCCCAATAGAAAGCTGAAGCGATAGCCCTTGTAAATTGTCTTTCACCAGCGATATACACCTGATTATCTGCCACCACCATCTTGTTGTAAATCATGTTTTCAGATGACTCATGACTGTAAATAGCAGGTTCGCCATTTTTCCAATACAAAGGTCTAATGCCACCTGAACCTTCGTCATATCCACCCCCGAGCACATAAATATCCACCTCGGCCATTTGGTCCAGAACCGTGATAGTCACCGGCTCACTATCCCTATACCCCTGTATCTTTGCTACGACTGATTGGGTACCCACTTCATCAAAAACATGCTGATATCCATTTATCTTATTTCCATCGATATAAAGGTCGGCTCCCGTGATCGCCTCCTGCGTTTCCATGGTAGTCACCTCAAAAGTGACGGTTGATAATACCGTGACACTTGTTTCGCTGGCGCTAAGCTGCAAGGTTAACTCTTCCTCCTCTGCTGGCGGAGCCGGTTTCTGCTCTTCAGAACACGCACAAAACCAGACAGACATAATCAGTATTGTCTTTGCTAATAGCTTTTTCATTTCAACAGTTTGATCTAAGGTGCGGCTATGACAACCTCTCCTGTAACAGTTACTTCTTCTCCGTCATCTCCGAGTTTAAAATCCCCCTGAAATGTCAAAGTGTACGAGGCAGCCGTTGCCTCTTCTCCGTACATAGAGATATTATGCTCTTTGTAGTTTTTCAGGGTCATGCTTACTGGCCCCACGGGACGATATTTGTCCTCGGTGCCCCATTCGCCAAAAACAAGGCCGGGACCAGTTCCCACTATACTGGGCCGCTTGTTGTCACCCAGGAGAAGTCCTGCCCCAAACTGAAACTTTCCCGCGTCCACCAGAATTCCCGTCAGCAGCTCTCCATTGGCCTCCTCGTTGAATTCGACAAACATCACCGGATTATAAGTCCCCATCACTTCCTTGGGTACTTCTCCGGAGAATTTGCCCCCGCCTTCCAAGGTAATGTCATAAGTGTGCGCGCCATTGCTATTGATGGGGTCGACACCGTCCTCATCATTGCTCGAGCAGGCGGACATCAGGCATAGAGCCATCATGCCAATTAGGGTTTGAATCATTGTCTTTTTCATGTGTTTATAAATTGTTTTTTTAAAGTCCGTAGGGAATCTCGTTTTCTATCCTTTGTCTTTGTTTCTACTTCGGGAAGCACAAGGCATAATCCCTACATTTTATTTTCATTGCTGTACGCGCACCTCATCGATGACCAATAGAATTTCTGGATAATCGGATAGGTTCGTGAAGGCTATTTGCTCCCTGTAATTTCCCGGGTCCCGATGAACAGGCACTTTGGGGAATTTAAAAAAGCCGTCTGCTGTGGCTAGGGCATCGGAGACCTTGTGTTTAATGGTCACCTCTACTCCTGTTGCACAGATTTTCTGGAGTGAAATCTCCGCCTGAAAGGCTTCCGAGGATATTAATTCTTCAGTCACGTTTTTTCCTGACCGGGCATCCAGTAGCTTAAACTGAAAGTCCAGGTACGCAGCTTCGGGCATCGCCATCGAGGGCGTAAATAGTTTTCGCTTGTTTTTGTCGCCTTGATGTAGATGCATTTCAATTGCTTTGGAACCTCCGAGGCCTTTGTTTGAAATTAGCAGTGAATCCGGCAAATAGCTGTAGTTCCAACCCTGTGCTGCCAAATCCACCTCGCTTTGCGCCCCTTCAAAATCAAACACCTGCAAGGAATTTTCCGACAATGATGCGGGGGCAATGACTTTGCTCAGGTACACCACTTTATTATCCGACACGTCCGTGTCCAATGGTTTCAAAGACTTGTCTTTGATATAAGCTGACAGATCAATGAGGTAAGACTCGACGGTGACTTCATACAGTCCCACTTGGGACAGGTCTATCGGGTCAAAGCGAAAACGTACCCAACCGGGGGTGAAAGCCCTGAATTCAAGTACTGCTTCTTCTTGGAGCAAAAGCGCTCCATCCTCCAGTCTTTTGACCTGGACGGCTCCGAAGATGCCCTTGCCCTTTTTGTCGAAATCTGCCCCCCTGTTTTCCACACGAAATTCAAATTTCGTAACCTGATCTTGTGGGCAATTGGAGAAGGGAATATAATCGCCACGTGGGTACTCGGGTATCGTAATGGACTTAATGCCAATATCGATACCCTGCGCCAGTGCTTCGGTTTCGATATCGGTAATTTTCGAGGGTTCAAAATCCTCCATCCTCGATAAACCCTCCATCATTTCTTCAACCGCTTCCTCTGTATCCAAGCTATCGTTTTTGTTCCGCTCCTTACTATAACCACAAGCAAGTAAGTCTAGCGGGGAAAGGGCCAATAGCATCAGACATAATATGAGTTGTTTCGTTTTTATCATTTTTGTTATGGTTAACAAGTTCTTTCCATGCAATTTTAAATGAGACATTAAAACCAAATTCCATAGACGAAGTCAAATTCACCATTTTGGATATTGATGGTTTCGCTGTTCATGTTGCGCATGCCATAACGCTCAAAAGTGCCTTTTACCCTATAAAAAGTGGTATCCAGTTTTGTCCCTATTTCTTTATAATCGGTGACATCTATTTGGGAGGTCTTCTCCCTGTTAAATCCATACCCGTTTTCATTATTGAATGTGATCACTTCATAATTCACATCAAATCCATTATCACTGTGGTCAAATGTTCCTGTAGTTGGCTCCAAGGGCACAACCACCCGTACCTGATTGGTAGTATCTTCGTGAACCTGATCGCTCCCAACGATTCCAACTGTGTTGGAGCCACCATAGAGCACCACTTTTACCTCAGGATAATTCACCTCTTTTCCATTTACCACTCCACTGATCGAACCACTCACCTCCAAAGCATTTTGCTTTTCAGGCTCGACATCATCATTTGAACATGCCATTGCCAACCCCAATCCAAGCAGGAAAATTGCTTTTACATAATTTTGTTTCATGAACTTCATAATTATTTAAATCAATATGGAAGAATATATTTTCATCCCTGGCAACCAGAGATCTGCCCAATACTTGAGATATCGTATTGGGCAGAAATCTTGTCTTTTTTTCTGGAATTATTATGGTTTATTGTTCCAGCCCAAGTAACCTAAACCAGCTTCTCCTTTGGCCACGTTGATATAAGTGTTACTGGATCTGTTAAGGTTAGGAAGCTCCGGTTGCGAGGAACTTGCTCCCGTATAAGCAAAAAAAGCATAGTTGGGCAAGTCCTGAAATGTGGTATTGGTAACGGTAAGCATGGGATCGGCATGCATATAGACCGCTCCAGTATTCTGGATATTGCCCACAGGGAAGTCTCCTTTGGCATGTTCGATAACGGCATGTTCGATTACATTGTCCTCCTCGGTAAAGCCATAGTAAATCCCTCCCCAGTCGGTACCATTATGGGCCTTCAAATGAACAGGATCGCTTTCCGTACCCTGGATTTTCAGGCTCGGGGCGTCGGTTGCCCAGCCAGATGAAACCTGTAGGTATGCCTCACTTCTAAACTGCATTTCCGTTCCTGCCTCTATGGTCAAGTGGCCATTGGTAGTAATTTGTACCCTACTGTCCACCAAGTACGGCACATCCAATTGTTGCCAAGTGACCGTCTTTTCTTCAATCTCGTAATTGGATGAGGTAATGTTCAGAAAGTCTGATGCATTTCCTGCATAGGACGACGTATTATCAAATATATGCGCCATCTCTGCGGACACCTTCACGGGTACGCCCTCATTTCCAGTAATGACAAGATTGGAAGCTGAAACAGTGGCATTTGTCTTGACACCGTGAAAGTCCAAACCAACGCTTCCCCCGTTGCGGATTTCTACATGGCTTAAGGAAAGGGCTTGCGGAGGGGTGCCTGAAACGCCCCTTAAGGCCAGGGAACCTTCGTAAACCGGAGAAGAGGACGTGAGGTTTTGTGATCCAGCGTATTCGATCACGGTGTGCTCTATGGTATTGTTAAGATTGTGGGCTTCGGTAAAAAACAGGCCTCTCCAATGCCCTTTCTGTTGGACAGTACCCGTGAAAACCACCGGCTCTTCCTGTCTCCCCACTACTTCGAACAAATTATTGTCAAGGTTTACATATAGCCCTGCGTCCTTTTCAAAAGCAACCACTACCCCTGGGTTAATTCTAAGGGCTCCCTGAACGTTAGCCCAGCATTCAATGACATAATCAACTGGTCTTCGAGGATCATTTTCCAAGACCCGGTCTTCATTAAAATAATCACAGGCCAGCACAATGGGGGGTAGAATTTCCTCCTGAGGTTGTTCATCCTCGCTGTCACTACAAGCGGTCAGGACTAAAAACAAACCCATCACAAGGGCGCAAATAATTTTTGCCTCCGATAAATACTGCATTTTCATCATAATACGGTTTAGTTAAGTTTAAATTGATACCCGACTCGGAACCCAATGAATCCAAGCCCTTGACTGGAAAGGGAAAAACCCTGATAGCTCAGTGAAAGATCCACGTCACCCAATAGATAACCAATGGAGGCGGCATAGCCGAAAGAAGTATCCGAAGCGCTTCCTGACAAGTTTCCGGCATCTCCAAAGTCTGCTTTCAGGTTACTGCGGTTTACAGAAAGTCCCAATTGGGGCTCGAGGTACAGTTGCCCCAGCTGATGGCGATACCCTGCAAATACGGGTATAATACCCAAAGATCCTTTTAGGTTTTCGTCGTAGGTATCTTTCAGCCCAAACTGAGAATAGCCGGTGGAAAGGGTTACTTGACCGACTGAATTCAAACTGTACAGCCCTTTAAGGGATACCCCCCAGCCCATACCATAAGCATCGCCAAAATCACCAGTGGGCAAACCTGCCATAGCCGCTGTATTTAGGCCCATGTCTCCCTTTTGGGCATTGGCGTTAAAGGTAAAGGCGCTCAAAAACACGCAAATGATCATTAATTTTTTCATAACAAAAGTGATTTACTTTAAAAAGAACTTGATTGATCGGCCCATGCTTGATTCTCTTCAAACATTTTTAAAGCTCAAGGGATTGCGACATGAACCTTTATATACTTCATGTGAAATGTTGGAAAAAGTAAACATGTACATGAAAAAAAATTGTAGTTTTGGCCACCAAGTGTTTACTTTTTACCTGATTTTACCATAAATGAATAAAGAGGAGCGACTCATTCAAAGTATACGTAACGGTAATAAAAAGGACCTGGGGAAGGTTTATACAATACACAAGCCCCAATTTGTTGATTTTGCCAAAAAGTACACTAAGGAAGAGGATATGATCCTGGACATTTACCAGGACAGTGTCATAATACTGTACGAAAATATCCTAAGTGGAAAATTGGCAACATTGCAAAGCAGTCTCAAAACCTACCTTTTCGCTATTGGGAAGCATAAACTCATGGAATATTCGAGAAAAAAGGGGAAGGCTCCTCACGTAAACATTCCAATAGAGGAAATCAACCTATTTGAGGAAATTGATCCGTATGGAATGGACTTGGAGGATGAAAAGGCAATCCTACTTCAAACAGCATATCGAAAACTTGGCCAGAAGTGCAGAGAGGTTTTACGCCTATTCTATTACGAGGGCAAAAAACTGGATGAAATCCAACAGACCCTCCGCTATGATTCAAAGGATACGGTAAAAAGTCAAAAATCAAGGTGTTTAAAACAATTAAAAGAGATTGTGGGAGCTTATGAAAAGCAGTAGAAACGAATTGATCGAAAAATATTTTGAAAACAGTCTCAGCCCCCATCAACTGCACGAATTTGAGGAACTGATGGCTATCGACAAGGAGTTTTCATCAGAGGTTGAATTCCAAAAACAGCTAAAAGCTGCCATTATCCGTGAAGAAAGGGCCAATTTGAAGGCAGATTTACAGTCACTGGACAATCCCACAAAGACTTACAGTCTCCGTTGGTGGTATGTTGCTGCAGGGGTGGTATTATTGATTGGCCTGACCTGGTTGGCCAGTACTATAATCAATTCCCAACCAAACCAGCTTTATACGACCTATTTTGAGCCTTATCCTAATGTGGTGGCCCCTGTAGTCCGTGGAGATGACAATGTAGAGAATGACTTAAAATCACATGCATTTCACCTATATGACCAAGGTCGATACAAAAAAGCAGTTCCTGTATTTGAGCAGTTGTATCGGGATGGCGGTAAAGAATATGCACTTTTGTACCAAGCCGTTTCCCTGATGGCTTCCGACAGGACCCAAGAAGCCATTCCATTGTTGGAACAGCAAGACTGGACCCTAGAGGAGCGCTATACCGAAGTAGCCCATTGGTACTTGGCCCTCGCCTTCCTGGACAATCAACAAATACCAAAGGCAAAAATCTATTTGCAAAAAGTCGAACAAACCAGTCACCCCTTGGCCAACCCAGCTGCCCAGCTCTTGAAAAGTCTCCGGTAGGCTTAGTTTCCTGTCCTTGTTCCTTTCTTCTTGCGATAAGTATAAACTATTACCCCCAATAGAAGCAGCAAAATGATCAGATAACCGCCCCACTTCCAGAATTTTCCCGAACGGTCCTCAAGTGATAGGGCTTCCAAATTCCCGTTCAGAACGAATCCCGCCCAATAAAACGGATGCCGTTTCATGGGAAAATCATCCAAAAAAGTCCTTTTGGCCATAGCAAGAGCTTCTTCTTTACCGTATCCTTCTACCAAATACTTATAAAAGGACTTCATCAATATGGAAGTTTCTTCATCAGGAACCTGCCATAAGCTATATACAGAAGTTCTTACCCCGGCATAAGTAAGTGCACGGGAAAGACTCATCAAGCCTTCCCCTTCATGGAGTTCACCTATTCCCGTGTTGCAGGCACTTAGTACCACCATTTCAGCCGGGAAACGCATTTGATATAATTCGGAATAGGAAAGGGTCTCTCCATCCTGAAAATAAATACCCGATTTTTCATAATTGGTATGATCTACCATGGCGTGGGTAGCAAAATGGTAAATTTGGTAATGACCTATGGAAGCTATAAAACGATTTTTATTGGCAGCATCTTTATGGAAAACATCTCCTCCCAGTTTATCTACAATATATTGGGCTTCCGATAAAGCCCCTTCCAAATACGTCAAACGGCCACGGGTTACATGGTCCTCTTCCATAGCGGCCAGATAGGACTTGGGGTATTCAGGCACAAAAGCTGCGATACTATTTTTATGGGAAGAATATGCTCCCGCATTTTGTTGCAATTCCCAAAGCTTTAATGAATACGCATAACTTAGTTCATAATCCTCCACCATCAAACGACCAGTTTTGGAATTCTCCAAACTCTCAAAAGCCAGTAAATTAAGATTACTTTGCGGAACAATGACCAAGTGCCTAATAGTCTGTTCGTTCAGACCTAACGGCCTTATCAACCGATCATACAATTCTCTTGACAATCCTACAGCCTGATCCCGTATGGATTGTACTTGATCATGATAGCTTTCGACCAACTCAAAAACAGGCTTCTTTTCCCCAATTTCCACTACACTGACATTTGAAGAGTTCACCACAATAGCAAAAAGCTTTTTATCCGTTGCAATATACCTAATGATCGCCTGCTCCCCGGAGAGACGCGTCCGTAATTCATTAATATCCAATTGTCCGGAAAAGAAGGAAAAATATTTCTTATCATAGGATGAGATGGCAGCTTCATTTGCCAAGAGCTCCCTATCCAACCTTTCCAGTTCCTCGGCCAAAACAATCGTATCATTTTTTGCCCTGGCCAGACTGGCCTTAAGCATATTGTTTTTTATAAGCAAACTGTCAGGCACGGATAAGAATTGCTGGTATTTGGCCTCAAACTCCTTCCATAGGTGTTGGGACATGTTTCTTTCCAAGGTATTTACCAGCTTGTCATGATCGGTGATCCCAAGTGCGAGATGCATGGACAACACCCCTTCGGTGATATCCTTATTGGTCATGTCCAGCCAAGGATTGTAAACACCCTTTTGGTAATAAACATGAAAAAGGTCTGCGGCTATGGTGTAAAAGTGATAGGCCAATTGGGCATGTGCAGTATTTCCGCCTTTACGAAACTGGTTTTTGTAAATTTTGGCCACCTCCCGAAGCGCATCGACGTAATATATATCATTGCGTTGGGCAAAATCTTCTCGTTGTATTGTAAACAAATCACTCACAGGCTCCCCCAACAACAGGGAAAAACCATGATAGGCCATTTCCTCCGCTTCTTCAAAACGTCCCAATTTTTGTAGTATATCTCCTCTCTTGAGATAAATATTGAGCAAATTGAACTCACGGATATCCATTTCCTTTCCGATCTGTAGTGCGCTATCTAGATGGATGAGTGCATTGGCGAAATCTTCAGTAGCATATTCATAAAAGGTCACCAGCCGGGTATGGAATATCATTTCATAATACCGATCTCCCAATCTATTGCTTTCCTTCATTCCAAGATCAATAAACTTCCTTTCCTCCGCTCTCTCGCTGACATTATCCTGATCTACCATCAAGGTGGCAACACGATAAAAGCCATTTAAGAGGTACTCGGAATAACGTTGCTGGTCTTTTAGGCTCATGCTATTGAAATACGTCCTAAGGCTGTCCCAATGCGCCAATCCACTGGTTCTATCGTTTGTAAACCCCAAATATTGAAGATTTAACCTGTGTTTCTGTACCTGATAAATCTGCGGAGGGTGTTCAGCCTGCAACTCCTTCCTTCCCTTGCCAAATGAATCTTCAGCCATCCATTGGTCAAATTTGTCATTTATCATCGTTATCAGCTCCTCGGAAGCCTCTCGATCCCCATATTTGGCATATAACCCCAATAAGTTGCCATATAATGAAATCAAGTTACTTTTGTCCACCTCGTCCATGGACTCCCAAAGCGCTTTGGCCTTTAAGTAGCATTCCTTTCGCTTGGTAAAAAAGCCCGTATGGGCATGTATCACACCGATATTGTTATATGCCAGTGCCAAATCATTACGTAAGTCCAGCCGTTCGACATCATGTATGGCTTCATAGCGTTCAATGGAGCGACGGTAATAATTTAGGGCTTTCAGGTATTGCTCATTCTTATCGTAAATGTGTGCAATATTGTAAATAAGATCGGCCTGTTCCTTATCCTCTAGCTCTCCAATAAAAATGGCTTCACATGCCAGTGCTATTTGGAGAGCCTTCTTTGTATCATTTTGGTATTCCAGGTCAACGTATTGCTGTTTATACCCATCATAAATAGAAAAAAGCAAACTATCGTACCGAGGATGCTCCTTTGTATAATAGCTCTGTAGGCTGTCAATACGATCTGAAATTTCCGACTTGTATGAATCAACAGTATTGGAAGTATCGGACAGGGTTATTTGGTTATATTGCAATTCGTCCGTTTCCTGTGCCCCTGCCTCCCCATAGATTGGAACACACAAAAGTAGCATGAGAGGGTATAAGTTTTTACATGATAATAGCATAAAAAAGTACTTTTATATTCAAAAATCCAGTCATTTATAATTTCACCACCTAAAAGAGCTATGTTAAAACGCTCCAATTTTAAGTCAAAAATACTCATTTCGTTCTTATTGCAAAATCTTGGGCCAGAGATAGAATTTTTTGTAATCCAGACAACAAAGCATGCTATCCAAACATTGGTTAAAAGGTCTCATGGTCTATCGCTCATTTTAATTTCCCCCCTAACTGTTATCTAATGCTTGATTGTGGACAATACCAAAATGGTCATCCTTCCATTAATCAAACTAGGATAGTATTTTTTAATCCGGTTTTCATTTTAATTCAACGCCTTGTACCAATAGAAAAATGCTGCCTTATCTCTCGACTTTTTAAGCTTATTCAGGAAGTTCAGCTCGCCGGTGATTTCTAGTTTACTGATGTCCTGACCATTAAATTTTTCATAGGCAGAATAGTCTTTGTTCTTTAATTGTTTAGCTAGGTAAGCTGTTTTACCTGCAGCTAGTATGGCATCTTCAATTTTAAAGTTTTCAGCTATCAAAAAGCTTTCAAACCTCCGTATACCTGTGGTGAGTTCAGTAAATCGGGTTTTGTCTAGTTCTACGGTATTTTTAGTTCGCCTGGCGATGAGTAAGGAAGTGGTAAAAATATCATCCAGAATATCCGTTAAACCAATTTCAAGTTCACGGTAGTTGATCTCCTTGGTTCCAATTTTCTCAAAGCTCAAAGCTATTTCATCTACGTTTTCTGCTTCATCAAACAGACAACCTATATCAAAAAGCTGTTTGATGATTTCCTGCTCTTTATCCTTGCCGTACAATATCCCGACCGTATTCGGTGCAAATGCCGTTAGTTTATCTCCTAAAATGGATTCAATGGAAGGCACAGCCACTTCCAATACTTCCTCTGATTCTATCCATTCCGACTGAATAGGAACCGATAACAGCTTTGGGTAATCGATTTTCTCAAACAAAATATCCAACAACACAAAATGAGCACTTTGGTTGAGACTGGATTCATAATCAAATTTGTAATGAGCTTTGGGAACACCTTCTTTATAGCTCCTTCTATCCTGTAAGTCCCAACTATTGAAATGTGAGTTTGCTACCACTTTGTCCAGGATAGCTTCTACTTCTTCACGACTTTGGGTGGTAATGATGTCAATATCCACCGAAAACCGTCTTGATTTGGCAAGTAACAAAACAAGGCTTGTACCACCTTTAAATGTGAACTCTAGACCATGGGCTTTGAGTTGCTGCAACAAAGAAAGGGCTTGTATCATTTTCTCCATTATCGGAGGATTGATTCGCTTTAAATGCTTTTGCTGCTTAAAGCTGTTGATCCATTCTTTTGTAAAACAATGTGCTTTTATCATTCTAAAATGTCCTTTACAAAGTCACTAAAGTTGTTCTCTAAGTAGCTTTTAATTTGTTTCTCTTTATTTCTTCTTCCAGCGTAGGTAATTAACTTGGTAAAGTTTATCTGATAGTGTTTTAAAGCAGTTTCAAACAGCGTGTCCATTTCACTTCCTTGTATAGCATAAAAGGTTACTGCATCGCTATACACGTCAATCAATATCTTCTCCAAGGTGGGTACATAGATTTTATCCTTTGACTTCTCCTTTACAGCAACTCTCTGCTTTGGTGAACGACTTATAAGCGGCTTTATAACGATGGAAACTTCACTTTCCACATAGCGTTCCATGATGTCCTCTTTGGGATCCAAGTACACTCTGTACTGCCTAGATTCTGAATAGGCATTGAATACTTCCTCTACAAAATCCTTCTCCACCTCCAGTATGTAAAAGAAGGTTCCCAATTGGTGTCTGGTAAAATCATTGAGCCACTCGGTACTCCAAAGGCAATAATCCAGATCATCAAACTCCTTGGCTACAATCTTGGATAGACGAGCCAGTTTATCAGATACAAATGGTCTGTAGATTTCTTTGTCGGAAATGACATAAACCCCCAATTTCACTTGATTAATTACTTTTCGTTTTACCAAATCATGTATTCTCCAGGTTAAAGCACTTTCGGTGATTTCCGGATCCAAATCAGTCAAAAAGGAACTGAGGGTATCTCGGTCGAAACTTCCTTTACTTTTAAATTGCTTCAATATTTGACGGTCAATGATTTTAGACATAGCTCAGATTTGTCAGTATTTAAATTTATTGGCATTTTTTTGATTTACTCAATTTTGCCAATAAAGCAAATATAATGGCATTTTTTAAAAACACTCATTTTTGCCAGAAAAACTTGTTTACTGGCATTTTTGAGTAAAAGCTCAATCGTCAAATCATCAATCAATCAAAAGGAGGTTTAAATCATTAAATTTTATAATTAAGTACGCCGCATCCCTACCTACTTCTATTTAACACGCTCACCACAAGCCTTTTCACTACATCAACCTCTTCTGGCTTACTGGACGCAATAAATAAGGTCAAACTGGCCAACGCTTCATTACTGATGATTAAATGTTCTTGTTCGTTTTGCAGAAGTCCATTTTTCTCCAAGAACAGTAAAAAACACGCTGCTGCAATTCTCTTATTCCCATCAACAAACCCATGATTTTTAACAATCAAGTATAACAATGTGGAAGCCTTTTCCTCTAGCGTCGGATAGAAGTCTTCATCTCCAAATCCTTTTGCAATCTGGGCAACGGCACTTTGGAAAGAAGCATCCTTTTCCTTTCCAAAAATGGATGAATCAAAATCTGCTTTCATCATTTCAATAACCTCTTGGTACTCGGACATTGTTGGATAAATAGCTTGAACATTGCTTACCCCCTTTTGATCAAGATTCTCATGGTCATAATCATCCAATAACTCCAATCCTTTCGCAAACTGGCCTAGCCAACGGTAGTTTGTATCATCTATTTTTTCTTCAATTGCCCTGCTTAATATCCGAATCCCATTTTTCAAGGTCTGAACCTCTTGTTGCTTTTGTGCTAGTCTTTTTTCATTAATGGCATACCCTTTAATTAGATAGTCCTTCAATCTGGAGGTAGCCCATTGCCGAAATTGTGTACCTTGAATGGATTTCACTCTATAGCCGACAGAAATAATAACATCTAGATTATAATGATCTACTTGGTAGGATTTCCCATCCGAAGCAGTTGTCGCAAAATTTGCGACAACTGCTTCTTTTTCCAGTTCCCCTTCATTAAAGATGTTATTGATGTGTTTACCAATGGTTTTAATATCCCGACCAAATAAAGAAGTCAATTGGTTTCTATTTAGCCATACAGTATCTTCTTCAAACTTTACTTTAATCTCAGTTTTCCCGTCACTGCCTTGATAAATTTCTATTTGCTTTTCCATTTAATTGTTTAGGTAATGTTTAAGAAAAATTTAGAACGTGATTTTCGGCCAATACACAGTTCTAAACTATTCTTTCCCAGCATAAGATATTCACTCATAACTCATTTCCATATTTTTCCAGCACATCGTCAATCCTTTCAATTATCAGAGGCATGTTAACACCATTAGCATAATTTTTATCCGTGCATGAGAAGAAGGTTTTGGCAATTTCCAGGCACTCTTTAGTTTTCTCTCCATCTTTGTTAAAAACGCCCTCACCAAAGTCATCAAGGTGCTGATGGATCCTTCCTTGGGCCTTTCTGATATTGTCCTTATTGGCACCCAGTATCTCCTGCAACACTCGATATATTTTTTCGGTACCCCATTTATTCTCACTGTGGTCTGCTACATATTGAACCAAACCATGAAGATTATTGAATTCATAGGTCAACAAATGAAGGTATACTAATTTCTGTCTAAGCGTATTCTCATTTGCTTTATCCCTCTTGAAATCGCCCCTATAAACGGGGCTCAAAAATTCACCATAGAATTCCTCAAATCCTTCCATATCGTCTAAATCCAGTAACAAGAATCTACTTAGGTTATTTCCAGCTCTTAGATACTTGAAAAACGAGACCGTCTCTACCAAATTCTTTGCAGACTTTCCAAACATTAAAACCATTAAAAATGCTACCGGACATATGAATACACCAAGGAACACAAAAAGATAGGACCATGCTGGTATATCCAATTGAGCCAACGCATAAAACACCAATCCAAAAGCCCCTATAAGCAAGGAAAAAATAAGCAGTGGTAAAAAAACCAGCCTAAATCCACACAACTTTGGGTACCAGGATCGTAGAACATCCTCTTTTTGGAAGATATCAAACCCAAATCTGTAAATCCAAATTCTTTCCACCCCGGGTCGGCCATCATAATGTAAAAATAACTCTCCAAAAATGTATCTTTTAAGCCCAATCCCTTTATTAAAATTATTCATATCAAAAACATTAGTTAGCTCCAAGCTTTCGTCATTTCATCTCTTTTGCGCTGTTCATCCACTTCAATATAACGCTTAAAACTCTTATAATCAGAATGCCCGGTAATTTTCATCACAACCTCAGCTGGTATTCCTTTGGCCAAAGACAATGTCACAAAAGTTTTTCGCCCAGTATGGGCACTAATCAATTCATACTTGGGGAACACTTTCGCCTCTCTTTTTGCTCCTCTGTACCTGATAATCTCTACAGGCTCGTCAATGCTAGCGAGCTTACAAAGCTCCTTTACATAATTATTGAATTTCTGATTGGATATGATGGGCAAGGGTTCAAGGCGTTCCTCATATTTAGCTAAGATTTCCCGGGAATACCTATTCAATGGCACTACTGAAGGCTCTTTGGTTTTGGTGATGGTCAGGCGTATCTCATCTCCCTTGATATGCTCTCTTCTCAATTGCCTCAAATCGGAATACCGATAACCCGTAGCACAGCTAAAAATGAAAATGTCCTTCACCTGTTGTAGTCTTCTATTCTCTCTCAAATCCAAATTGTACAGTGAATCAAACTCCCTTTGGTTAAGGGCAATTACTTCAAGCCGTTCTTTCTTAATGGTAAACTCTTTGTAGCCATCATGGACTTTGATTCCCCTTCTCCTGGCATAACTTAAAAAAGTCTTTAGCGTACTAAGTTGTTTACCAATGGAAACGTTGTTAAGAGTGGTCACCCTTCCCGTTTTCTTATTCACTTCCTTCCATCCTACCAAATAATTCTGAAAGGCTTGCATGAAAATATAATCCATGTTCTCGAACCGGATTTTCTTTCTGGATTTCTTCTGAAAGTTTTTTAGGTGCTTTCGTAGGGATTTATACACCACTAAACTGCCTTTAGCCCTGATCAATTCATTATCCTGGATATATTGATCAATAAAATCATAAACCAAACCCTCCGGCTCAGGTTTCTCCACCTTCTCTTCATTGGTCTCCTTGTAACTATCTACTATTTTTGATGCACTATAGGGAACCCCAGAGAATCTAAATTCTTCCTCAATTTTTTGAATCTTGAATTTAAGCTCGTTTAGTTCAGACTCGTACTTGATAAGTACTGCTTTCGGAGGGACTAAATCTCCATGGATCTTTTCTAATTGGGTCCTTTGCTTTAATGTCAGAGCCAGTATATTTCTACTTGACTCAGACCACAATTCAGGAAGAATTGATATACCAGTAGATATCTTTCTTTTCTGGCCATTCAATGTAATTATAAGGGAAATCGGCATTTCCCCTCTTTTGTTGATCAAGTCCTTCCGCAGCGTAAATCTTAATGATGCTTCCATTTGGTATAGTTTTTTATATCAAGGAGTTAGTCCAAAAGTCAGGGTCTTTTTCAGGGTCCTTTTCAGGGTCCCGAAGGCCAAATTTAGACTATCACAGCTTGTCAAATATTCACACCAAACATACACAAACAACTGATTTAATGCAACTTACATCAATTAGTGCAAAATACTAAATAGTAGGTTCATTTTCCTCCTCCTCTGCACAAACAAACCCTAACTCGCTTAAAAGCAATGAGTTAGGGTTTTTGTTTTTAAATCATAGGGCGGACCAGCCTTGTTTAAGAACAAGTTTTTTTTGAAATTTGAGCTATCTTGAGCCAAGCAGAAAAGCTGGGGGACTGATAGAACGCTGATGACACAGATGACTATGATTTGCGCTGATTTTTTGCTTAAATTGGAAAAGACAAATAGCATAAAAAAGCCCTGAAAGGGCGTAACATCCTTAGCCATTGGCAACACCAGTGGTAAACATCAAGAATAATCTCATTGTTTTAGCAGCAATTAACTTCCTAGCGCTTATAAATTCACGCTAAAACCCAATACACACCACCAGCGCTGTATTCCAATAATCAATAGGGAATAAATTTCAAGAAAGCGGGTCGAAATTTATCCCTTCAGAAATATTGCTTGATCCCTCAGATTCCCTTGTTTTTTGTATCCATGATTATTCTCTAATAAAGTAACTCAAACGACATCCACTTAAATCGCCCTTATTTTTCACATTATACTATGAACCTGAGCTCGACTTAATTTTAGTATTAAACACGTCATACGAACCTGTCTGCCCAGGCCATAGCCGTCAGGCTAACGCATAATCCGGGTTAAAACCTATATCCCTATTGATGTCGATGCTCCTCACAAATGGTCTAGGGGGATTTCACCCCCCCATTATCCCGGTTCGGGATTACAAATCCCAAACAGCTAAATTGTGGCAGTTCGCTGCGGCGAACTGCCACGGCTTCCATCCCTCAAATCTCCCTTAAACCCTGTTTGGCTTCAGACAGGCCTGTCTGGAGCCAAAGCAGGCTCTCAGTGCATGTCCCGACCACTATACGGAAACGATTTTATAATCGAACTGAGGCTTCTAGCATATATTTCACTTGGTTTATCCCGCATTTCATAAATAATACAAAACAACTCATCCAAAGGAAATCACCCTGACCTCTTCTTGATCATTGGTTGGTGTCAATCCTTTCAGCACTTTCGACGTACCTGATTCCATTTCATTGATCACTGCGGTGTATTTTCCATCTTCAAATACCTTTGGCCTGAAACTATTTCCTTTAATTCTTAAACAGTATTCCGTCTCACCGGTACCTTCATTGACCAGTTTTAAAACAGGGTCTGGCTGGCCTTCTATTTTCAGTAATGGAAGGTACCCATAAACTCCCCTGGCATAATTATCATCTTGATTAATTTTAATTGGCCAACCCTCATATTGGCCATTTGGATTTTTATTTGGATCCTCATACCGGGGCCAACATTCCATCACCATGGTTCTTGCAGCCTTGTCAAATGTCACTATCCCATATCCAGTCGCCCTATCATAAATAAGAGCAGGCTCTCTTCCACTTTGGGAAGGGTTGGCCACTGCATGAACGGTCATTTTATTTCCAAATCCATCATGAAAATCACCAGTATTCTTTGGTTTTCCTGGAATGGACTGATGATCTCCGGTCAATTTGGGCCACCACCTCCTCGGAAAAAGATTGTTGAGTGCTGGCCCTGCAAAGGCAAAACCAGCATCTCCGAAGTCATCCACGCCATAATGCACGACGCTGGCCAAATGCTGGTCGCCTGCTATGTGTAAGGCAAAAGACTTTCTGATAATTCTCAAAGCTTCATCCCTTCCCTTTTGTGGCCATCCGTTGGAATCCATGTCCGAGGTAGGCTCGTCTCCCGTGACATACTCTCCCGGCGCTGGAATAGGCAGTTTTGGGACTATACTGTCAATAATACTGCCTTCAGGCAATGTAGCTACAGTACAGAAATTAGTTTGGGACAAAACGGCCTTCATCTGCACTGACCTTGGCCAGTTTACAGTCCAATTTTCAAGAAATTCCAGCTGTCTCTTTCCCAGTAATTCTGCTTCGACAGCATAGTGTTTTTTAATATCAAAATCAGGGTTTTGTATAAAACCATTCTTAACCTTTGCCTCTTTTGGAAGGACGTTTTGTGGCGCAGACTTGAATTTTCTGTCTTCTAAAATCGCAAAACTTACTCCGCCGTATATCCAATCGGTATAATAGGTGCCAATTCCTTGTTTCACCGGACTGGGGTCATAGGGATCAGGCAAATGCCCTGTTTGGGTACGCTGCACCATATTCACCCACTCAGGTGGCATTTTATACCCACCTTGGTCTTGAGCCACATACCCCCATCCTTCATCCGATGGAGCGTGTTTTCCTCCTTCACCCCACACGTTCCCATGATAGACATCATGATCGTCAGGGATAAAAGCGCTGGGAATATGACGGAATATTTCCGAGTACGACCAGCCAAACATGTACCATTTTCGGAGATAGTCCAAAGAAGCCTTCTCTATGGGGGAAGTTTGTATCCCAAATCCTCCCGTGCCTTCATAAAACTGATCACCTAAAAAGACCGCAAGGTCTGGCTGATGCATGGACACATGATCACTTACCTCCCCATCTGGAAAGCCGTAATCAGCATTACAGCTGAATACGGCCATTTTCACTTGGGACTCACCTACAGGTTCTTTGGCAATAGTCCCCTCGTATGTAAAGACCTTAACCTCCTCTAAAAGTGGCAGCTCAAGATGTACCTGATAGGAAACAGCCTCGGATGCCTCCCAGTTTTCTACCCTAAAAGGCACCACCCTCCCCATGGGATCCACTGTGCCTTCCTGAATGGTTTTCCACTTTCCATCCTTTCTAACTTTTAGCCATATCTTATGGCCAGAAACGTCTTCCACTGGAGCAAGCTGGGCATTCAGTTTAAGCACCTTATCATGAAGGGTATATTGGGCAAAGCAAATAGGCCCAAATTCACGATCATCAAATTGTAAAACTTTGCTTCCTTTCAGCTCCCAATGGGAAAAGGCCACCGATGGGTTTTCCAGCTCCTGTTTGGACTCGTCGGGAAAATGAGCCACCAACGCCAATCCTCCTGACACCGCCTTAGATGCAATGCCCCCAACCTGATGAACAGCCAACACATCTTCTTCCGAAAGAGCTGTCAACTTAAAATCATAAAGCCCCGCATTGGGTTCTGCTTCTAATTTCAGCCTCAAAGGTCGATTCAAGCTTACCGAGCTTACTTCTTGGTCTCCTTCACTGTCGCCAATAAACAGTGTTCCATCCCCTCTGACACCTACATCAAGGCCTTTGCCAAATACCACAGCTGATCGGTAGTCATCCATTTTACCTTTTGCCCCAATGCGAAAACCAGCATATGCACTTGGCTTGGCGCTCTCGCCTTCTCCAAACCAGTCCATTGTTACAACGACCTCAAACCGGCCTTCTTGATCTCCTAATTCATGGGACAATGTGTACAGGGTTCTATTTTTACCATGAACCACACAGGTGGCCTGCCCATCCCTAATCTCCCAGTCCTGAAGCCTGTTTCCCCAATATCCCGGACCAATCCACTTCATGTTTGGCCAGAGGTGCCAAGGGCTTTCATGGCTTTTATTCTTAGCGAGGGCTATAGGTCTCCCCTTCGCCTTGTTCATTGCTCCCCCAGCCAATAAAACATGTGGAGCAACAGAACTTAAGGCAATCGCTTTTACAGCATGTCTTCTTTTCATATTGCTAATATTGATTATTGGCCAAGACTAGGGTTGATATTCACCTCAGTCTCTGGGACAGGCCATTGGTCATCCACCCCGGGCCTAAAGTTCTTAGAGGTCACATACCATCTATAGGCTGGGTCGAGCTTCTTGGAGGTAGTGGCGTATTTTTCAGAATCGGGAAAAGGAGCACCCCAAAAATCCCCAACCAACACTTCTCCACCAATTTCCCACCTAAAAATATCCCATAGGCGTATCCCCTCAAAGGCCAACTCTATCCTTCTTTCATTTCTCAAGATCGGACGTAAAGCCTCCGCATTGGTCTCCTCAATCGGAGGAAGCCCCACCGAAGCGCGTCCACGGACCGCATTGATAGTCAAGTCAAGCAATTCCTGGGTAATAGGGTTTCCCGCTTCCAGCTCCGCTTCTAGATAGCTCAGCAATACTTCCGCATATCGAATAATTGGAATATTTCCTCCATAGTCATTCCTTAGATTTCCAGAAAAGGATTCGTCAAAAAACTTCCTTAGACCATACCCACTTCTGGTGGCTTGCTTTGAGTAAGTGAGCTGATCTACCGAACTGACCGCATCAGGGTGACAGTTATATACATTTGAGCCAAAGGTGCTGTTGTTCCACAGGAAATTATACCTAAATCGAGGATCCCTGTTCTCTCCCATATTATCATAATTGAACCTTGGGTCCTCATAGGAAAGAGGGCTTCCATCATCAAAACCATAGGCATCAGTCAAGCTGCCCAGAGGATTGACAAAATGCCATCCCCCAGCAATGGCCGGATAACTATGTTGCGGCAAAGCGTTTGGTGCCTGCCCCGGAGTGAATTGTGAGCTGAAAATATTTTCGGTACTATTTTCTCCATTGGGGTTAAACAAGGATTGGTAGTCAGGATCAATTTCATTGTCTCCCAAATCGATAATTTGCTTATAGACCCCTGAAGCTTCTGTAAACATTTCCTCACTAAGGTACATCCTGCCCAGAAATGCCAATGCCGCCTGTTTGCTGGCCCTTCCTATTTCTGAGGACTGTAGTTCCCCATAGGCCGGCAGGTCTTGAACCGCTGCGGAAAGTTCATCCATGACAAATTTCACAATAACCGACTTCTCCTCTTTCATTACATTATTGGCTTCCTCTGGTGTCAAGGTCTCCGTCACCAAAGGCACCGACCCCCAAAACTGAGACATGTAAAAATATTGGGTTGCCCGTAAAAACCTGGCCTCGGCAGTCATGCGTTGGATTTTCTCTGTGGACATATTTACGCCCCCTATATTTTCCAGAAAATCGTTACATATCGCAATTCTTTTATAGGATCCTTCCCAATACCCATTAATGACATTATTATTGGGCAGCAAGGTACCGTTGGTCAATCTGTTTATAGTCGAATTATCTCCTCGACGATCATAAGCATTGTCAGTAGCCAACTCCAAAAACACGATTCCACAATATGTCCACCAATCACTGGGCACGACTTGTGTACCAAACTCAATGGACCCACGGTACATACCGGTCAAAGCAATCAGAGCGTCCGATTCGGTTTTCCAAAAGTTCTCTTGGGCAAAAGCGTCTGATGGGTATTGGGAAAGTTTATCCTCACAGGAAATGGTCAAGAGCAGAACAATGCTCAAAACCACCGGGGATGTAAAACTATGTTTTATATTATCAAGTATTATTTTGGGAAATGTCATGGTCTTAGAATTTAATATTTACACCTAAAGTATAAGTTGCCAAGATAGGATAGTATGCACCGGAAGTATTGATTTCCGGATCCCATCCCTGCCTGTAGGAGTTAAAGGAGAGAAGATTTTCTCCACTCAAATACAGTCGCGCATTTTGAAGCCCTATTCTCTCAACAGCCGCCTCGGGAAGGGTATAGCCAAGCTGTAGGTTTTTCACTCTAAGGTAAGCCGCATTCATTACCCAAAAATCTGAAAGCACCGTATTGGGTGTGCCACTATTCGTGATGACCTCCAGTCGGGGATAATCGGGGTAACGCTGAGGGTTGTTCGGATCAAACCGTCCCTCCATCTGCCATCTTTGGATATTACCTAAGTTATAAAAGGCCCATCCTGCATAGTTATTCAACAGTCCTTTTACTCCCGCCGCACCTTGCATCAAAGCAGAGAAATCAAAGCTTTTGTATTTTAGGCCAAAACTAAATCCAAAGGTGTATTTTGGAATACGGCTTCCTAAATAGGTTCGGTCATATGTAGGATCTACTTGCCCGTCTGGCACTCCATCCGGACCACTGATGTCCATGTACCGAATATCCCCTTCTTGAGGATTTGGATTGACTGCAGTCTGATCCGCCCAATCACCTATGTCCTCTGGGTTAAGAAAAACCCCGTCTGATTGATAGCCATAATACATTTCCATGGGGTATCCAATAAACAGGTTGGAACCATTCCCTACAAATCCGTTCGGTTGCTCCACATTACCTAATCCAAGGGTTACTACTTCGTTATTGATCAAGGAAAAATTTCCTGCAAAAGAATACTCAAAATCTCCGCTGCTATTTCGGTATCCCAAATCAAATTCGAATCCTGAGTTTTTGGCTTCACCGGTATTGGTTTCGCTCATACTGACCCCCAAGACGGTAGACACACTGGCGGAAGGCTGGAACAAAATATCAGTAGTGGCCCTATTGAAATAAGTGGCATTTAAGGTGAGCTTCCCTTCCAAAAAACCAGCTTCAAACCCAACATCCGTAGTGGTGGTGGATTCCCACTTAATATTTGCGTCTTTGTACGTGGAATAAGCCGCGCCAGTCGCTATGCCACCCCCAATAGGGTAATTCCTCCCTGACTGCAACACTCTTTGGTAAGGATAATTGCCAATATTCTGATTGCCCAATACCCCCCAAGAAGCTTTTAGCTTAAGATCGGATACCCAGTTTACATTTTGGAAAAAATTCTCTTCCGAAAGCCTCCACCCCAAGGCCATTGAAGGGAAGAGGGCATATTTGTTGCTTTCGGGAAATCTTGAAGAGCCATCATAGCGGACTGTGGCTTCGACCAAGTACTTCTCATCATGATTGTACCTTACTCTCGAAAACAAAGACTGTATCGCCCACTCATCGTCATACCCTCCTGAAAGCTGGTTGTCTGCACCTCCCATGCCAAGCACGGTATAGTCATTACTTGGAAAATCCTGACGGTAACCATTAAAGTAACTAAGGATTTGGTTTTCGAAGGAGTAGCCCACCAGGAGGTCCAAAGGATTATTATTTATCTCCTTGGTATACTCTGCTAAAAACTGGGTGGTTTTATACACCTCTTTGTTGCTGTACTGATTCAAATAGGATTGGGCAAGGTACACCTCATCATTGAGTCTCTGAGAGGCCAAATAAGAGCGTTCCTCAAGCAAGGTAAAATTATAACCTCCGATTCCAGTTAGCACCAGCCCTTTTATCGGCTCCCAGGCTAACCTAATATTGACGCCCATTCTTGATTCTGGGTTCTTCAGGTAAGAGGCTGACTGTAACCAAGAGACAGGAGTACCTCCACTCTCAGGACCAATGCCAAAATCCCCATTTGAAGCCTGCCCCAAATACACCGCCGGATAACGCAAAGAATTCTGGATCAATTGATCGGAAAGTTCTCCTCCTTTATTGGCTGTAGCCTGGGGTTCATTTCGCTCTTCATAGGTACCAAACAACCTGGTGGTCATTGTAAGGTTTTCCGCGAGGTCACTTTCCAAATTCAACCGGATATTATATCGGTTATAATTGTTCTTTTCAATGATCCCTTGCTGCCCAAGATATCCCGCAGATAAAAAATATTTGTGTATATCGCCTCCACCGTTCAGGCTAATTGTATGACCGGTTTGTACTCCTTTTCTGGAAAACAATTCATCCAAAAAACGGGTGTTGGGATAATTATCTGGGTCAGATTGATTTCGGTATTTTTCAATATCCTCCTCGGTATAACTGTTACTTCCTGAAGCAATATTGTACATCTCTGCGTACTCCCACGAGTTGACCAAGTCAGGCAGCTCTGTAGCTTCATTGAAACCAACATAACCATTATAGCTTACTGTCAATTTACTTTCGCTACCACTTTTTGTAGTTACCAGGATAACACCATTTGCTGCTCTTGCCCCATAAATAGCTGCAGAGGAGGCGTCTTTTAACACCGAAACTGACTTGATATCATTTGGGTTGATATCATCCAAGGTGCCAGGTATCCCATCGATGATCACTAGGGCATCCGGAGTAGCCCCAAAAGAACCAACTCCCCTTACACGAATGGATCCACTACTTTCGCCGGGACGACCGGAGCGCTGGATAACAGTAACTCCAGGCATCTGCCCCGCTAGGGCTTGGGTTGCATTCGGTACAGGTCGGTTTTCAATGCTCTCGGATGAAATCTGAGAAACGGACCCAATCACATTGACTTTTTTCTGGGTACCATAACCGACCACTACCACCTCGTCCAACGATTTCATATCTGGTGACAAAGAGATATTGAGCACTGTCTGATTACCTACTTCCACCATTTGCTGTTGGTAGCCGATAAAACTAAAAATAAGAACCGCTCCCTCTTCTACCTCAATACTGTATTTCCCATCAATATCCGTCACACTGCCCCGCGTGGTACCCTGTACTTGTACCGTGGCACCTGGAATAGGCTGCCCGTTTTCGTCAGTGACGGTTCCGGTGACGTCAATCAAGTCTATCTTTTGTTGTAAATTTTCTTCATCCTTTTTAGTTTTTTCTTTTTTTCTAATGATTACAGTCTTATTGTGGATTTCATAGACAAATGAATAAGGGATCAAAAGCTGATCCAATACCTTTTCCAAACTTGCTTTATTCAAGTTGATGTCCACTTTTGGGATTTCTTTGATCAGATCCGAGCGATATAAGAAACTAAATTCACTTTGGTTTTTAATTTCTTCAAACACTTGCTCTATAGAGGCTTGATGTAAATCCAGTTTGAGTTTCACATTTTGTGAATAGGCACTTGCCGAGACTTTCATCACTCCCACCATCACTAGAATCAGGGTGAGCTTCATGATTAATAGCATTTTACCCCTCGGCCCGAAGGGTAGGTTAATGGGTTTTTTTTTCATAATTTTGGGTTGTTAAGTGAACAGATTTGATTTATTCGAATCGTTTTCAGGGGGATGTTGGTAGCATCCTCCGTTTTTATTTTATAATAATGGTCCTCCTTTCTATTTCGATTTGTACATCTCGGGTTTTTTCCAATAAAACCAATACTTCTTTCAGGTCTTCGTGTTTTCTAATCCGCCCCGTAAAAGGAAGCTCCTTTGTTTTCTGGTTTTCAAACTTCACTTCCACATCATACCAGCGGGCAAGGGACTCCATGATTTCCCCTAAAGGTTTTTCTTTAAAGTAAAACCACCCATCTTTCCAAGCGATATATTCGCGGACGTCAACGGTCCTTTTTTCGATACGTTTTTCTCCTTTGACCCACATGCTTTGCTCACTAGGCGTCAAAACTTGCTTTTGTAGGGGCTTATCCTGAACAAATACGTTTACCTTCCCCTCTACCAAGGTGGTAAGGACAGAAGGCTCTTCTTTATAAGAGGAAATGTTAAATGCTGTCCCTAGCACTTCTACGATTTGCTGGTCTGCTATTACTCGAAAAGGGCTGTCGGGGTTTTTGGTCACCTCAAAATAGGCCTCACCACTTAATTCCACCTCTCTTTCTTGGCCAGTAAAGGCAGTAGGATATCTCAGCGTAGAACCTGAGTTGAGCCAAACTTGGGTTCCGTCCACCAAGCTAAGGGTAAAAACAGCTCCTCGGGGGACTAAAAGTGTATTGTATTTTACTTCAACATCCGCAGATTCATCCATCTTATATTGAAGGGATTTTCCTTGGCTTGTGATCTGAGCCCCTCCATCTTCCAGGTCCAGGGACGTCATGGACGAAAGATCATAAGAGGTCCCGTCATCCATCAGGAGAATAGCCTTTTCGGTCCCTGGCCCAATGATGGCCTCCTTATTTTCTTTGGAGTCATTAATATACAAGGAAGGCTTCAGTATCGCTGCCAATACCAGCAACAAGGCAAAACCTGCGGCGATTGAAGCAGCATAACTGCCGATGCGCCATTTTCTTTTCTTGGAAGGATGTAGTCTACCAGTAAACTCGGGCCAACTTTTCTTCGCTATTCCATCTTCAACCTTAAACTGAGACCCGTTCTTGTAGAAGTTGGCCAAATGCTGAAAATAAGCTTGATGATCAGCATTTTCTTCAATCCATGCCTTGAATTGTTCTTCTTCCTCTTCGCTCAGTGAATCATGCACCTTCTTCCAAAGAATAGAAAAGTCAATATTTACCAGATTTTTATGCACCTATCCTGTTATTTAACCATAGGACACATGAGATTCAAAAATGGGTGACAAAAAATGTAATTTTATTTTACAATCAATCAAAAAATCAAAACAAGAGAACAATAAAATCAGCAACAACAAACTTTAAGAAAAGCTAATTCGATTTATTCGGTTATAGGAAAAAATTCAAATTCAAGGATTCCCTCAGTGATTTCCTCAATTTCCCCTTGGCCCTAAGCAGATGCGTTTTGATGGTATTTTCGGAAATCTCAAGCTGCTGGGCGATTTCTCGTACGGATTTCTCTTCCATGTACTTCAGCCGGAAAATCTCACCAATTCTAGGAGGCAGCGCTTCAATGGCACTTTCGACTTTTTTGTTGATCTCTGCCTCTTCCCAATCTACATCAGAGTCGTTTAAACTTGCCTCCAAATAAAGCAAATGGTGCTTGTCCTGGATCTTAAGATTTCTAATATGGTTTAGGCAGCGGTTGCGGACGGATGCATAGAGGTAGGATTTAAAGGAAGTAGTAATAGTTAAATATTCAGCTTGTTCCCAAATATGCACAAAGATATTCTGAACGATATCCTCGCATAATCCACCCTCAAACACAAACCCCTCTGCATACCTCAACAGACTCGGGTAATAGTCGTTAAAAAGCGCTTCGAAAACATCTTTGTTTTGTTTTTGAATTTCCCTTAATAGTATTTTATCCTCTATTCTCAAACCTGGGTGATATAATTACTTACTTATGGTGCAAAATAGAAAAACTAAGCGATAATCCATTCTTCTAAGACGCAATACCTGTGCCCCGTAGCGTAGATAGGCTAATGCATATTCCGAGTTTAATTTCCTCCCGATGGCTACAGCCTAAAAGCGAGTGGGTCTCGCTGTTCCACAATGCGAGCCAACTCCCTTCCTTAACGGCCTCCACCATCGGCTGGAAAACAGGCATACCAAGGGCCGTCATATGGAAGCAACACCTTTTTGGGACTTATTAACTGAATCCGCCTTGCAGGTATTGGGCGTTAAGAAATTAAAAAGCGGGCGGGCAAAAAGGCAGGCTTGTTTGACGAAATTCTGGCCAAAAAGAATGTAGGCAGCTAAAAAGGAGGAGTTTGCCTGCATGAGGGAAGATTTTAATTTTAGGCCAATAGATGCACAGCGGCGGGGTTTTTTGGTTACTTTTTTGACCTAAAGCAAAAAAGTGACAAAGGTAAAGAGATGAAAACCATCTTGGAATTTAGCAAGAAAAATAACTGCCCAAGGAAAAAATATAGAACACATATTTCCAGATACACACTAAACTAAACGGCATTAATTCCGGGTTTAATCGGAAAATATAAGATAAAATCCAAAAAGCCGATGAGTCATCCTCATCGGCTTTACTATTAAAAAGGTTTATAGGTTAATTAGTAACCAGCATTTTGCTCCAGGAAGCCCGGCTCACTGGAAGCGCCGTCCATGGCTTTTTGGGGGATGGGAAAGAGTCTTTTGTGCACATCGGCATCGTTTTTCTCTGTCCAGCTGTCCTCGTATTTGCCATAACGGATCTGGTAGTTTCTTCGGTGGCCTTCCCAGTACAGTTCAAAGCCACTCTCTCTGAACAAGATATCCAAATCAATATCATCCAAAGGAGCAGGTGTCTGCGCAGCGCGTGCATCTCTGGATGTTCTTAGGGTGTTCACATCCTCCAGTGCGCCAGCATTGTCGCCGTTTCTTAATTTGGCTTCTGCACGCATCAGGTAGATCTCACCCAGTCGTACCAGCACCAAGTCCACACTACTGTAATAGCAGCAGTTAGGAGCCGTGTGGCTAAATTGGTACTTAGAAAACCGGTAGCCAGCATTGTGCAAGCTTCCCTCCGTGGTAAAGTCCACCTTGAGGGTATGGTCCACGTAGCGGATGTCTGCACCACTGCTTCTCCTATTGATCACAGGATAGATCCTTACAGAACCATCCTCACAGGTCATGATATTACCACTCTCATCCTTTCTAGGACCCCAGATGATATTACGGAGAATACCCCTATCCACTTCGAATTCCGTGGCTTCTACACAGTAATAGTGATCTGCATCATTGTTGGGGTTGACACCGGTAAGGTCCCTAAGTTCTTCTGGAATGACCGTATTTTCTTTAAAGAAACGGGCATCGGCATCAGCAGGATCTACGTCTCCATATGCATCCACCCAGCTCTGAAAGAAATCAGGGGTGGCGGCTACAGCATCGGTACCCCTGGTATTTGGAAACTCCGGTCTTGGCACTTGGTCACCGGACATGGACCAGTATGCCCATCGGCTGTGCTCGTTCTGGAGCACGCCTCTTTGATCCAATGAAAAAATGATTTCTGGATTGTTGTTATTATCATCACTGAACAGGTCAAAATACTCCGGAGACAAGGAATACGGCCCATCGATGATATTGCTTGTGTACTGGATCACCTTGTCCATATCTTCTTGACGAAAATCAGGAGTACCATATGGATCACGGTACACTGCCGCATTCAGGTACAGCCGAGCCAGCAAAGCTTCCACGCCATATTTGTTCAGCCTGCCTGGCCCCTTGTCACTATTGATCACATCGACTACGGACAGCAACTCGCCTTCCAGGTACGCCACTGCTTCTTCGCCCCGAAGGATTTCGGAAAACTCGTCAGAGTTGTTCTTCCTAAAGACCAGTCCCCAATTGTCCAGTGCCAGCATATTGAGATACGCCTTCATGGCGATCATTTCGTACAAAGGATCCTGAGCCGCCGAATTGCCATTTTCCACTTCCAGTTGTAGTCTTTCCTCTGCCAAGATCGCTCTGGACAATGTCTGTGTAATATTGGACCATGTATCCCCTACCAGGCTGTTTCCCGGTGTCATAAGATGCTGGTGAATGGCGATAAATTTACCGCCATCAAACCAATCCGTACCTCCACGATAAGGGAGAATGCCTTCGTCAGAAGCCACTTCTTGAAGCCCAAAATTAACCGTGTGCAACCATACCTGACGGAGATTTCCATATACAGGGGCGATCGAACCACTGATTACTTCAGCTTCCCCTGTCCCTGTCAAGGACTCATCCAGTATTTCCTCTTCTAACGTCGTACAGCTTAAGAATGCAAATATCATTGCAACGATCAGAAGTGTCTTGTTAAACATGCAATTTTTCATTTGATTAAGATTTTCTATATGATTGAATAATCATTTTTATGCGCTAGCAATTGTAGATCAATTCGTTTCTGAACCTAGTTTCGGCACCAGAAATCGTAGTGACGTTTACTTACTTCAACCTGAGCTTAAAAAGCCAAATTCAGGTTGATCGAATAAGTCCTTGCTCTCGGATAAGTAAACCTGTCGATCCCGAAAGTCTGAATACCTCCGGACGTGGAGCCGGTGTTCACTTCTGGATCAAACCCACTATAATCCGTGATCACGAACAGGTTTTGACCCGTTACGGAAATGCGGATGTTCTGGAAGGCATCTCCCAATCCAATCCTTTCAGCGTCCAAATTGTAGCCCAAGGTGGCATTGTTCAGCCTGAAGTAAGACCCATCTTCCAAAAAGCGCGTGGATACCGTGTTGGAATTGTTAAAAGACTCTTCCGGATACTGTGTCGCAAAATCCGTCGTGTTATTGGACCTGGCCAACTGGGCTTTGGTAAAGATGGACATGGTGGTATGGTTATACACCTTGCTTCCTGCCGAACCATTGAAGTTTAGGCCTAAGTCAAAAGACTTGTAGTTGAAGTTCATGTGTGCACCATAGATCGCTTTAGGGATAGCGCTTCCGACCACGGTACGGTCATTGTCCAGTACTTCACCATCACCATTGGTATCCTTAAATCTATTGACACCATCTTCTGTAATGCCGTCAAACTGCAGCATATAAAATGCACCAATAGGCTCACCGTTGATATAGCCGTTGATGGTGGCACCTGTCTGTCCGGCACCTTGTGCAGCTCCTGTAGTCAATACCGAATAAGGGGAATCTTTTACCTCATTCTTGATGAAAGTAACATTACCACCGATCGAATAAGAGAAGTCTCCGCGTTTTAAACTTGCATAATCCAAGGCCAGCTCAATCCCGCTGTTGTGGATTTTCATATTCTCGATATTGTCCCAATAAGTAGGTGTAGGCTCTACTGGATCGGCAGGAACGACTTCCAGTAAGATATTTGACGACACTTTGTTAAAGTAGTCCAAGGTACCCGTCAAGCTGTGGTCAAAGAAGGCAAAATCAATCCCGAAATCGATCTGGGTGGATACCTCCCACTGCAGGTCAGGATTGGCCAATCTGGTAAAGACGATACCATAGGGATAACCTTCCAATGATGTGGCATCGGTATCAATAGGGTAAGTATTCCAACTGCTCGATCCTTCTGATAACCTATCTTCTGAATAACTTGCCTTGGTGATTTTGGAAGGAATTTCCTGGTTACCGGTTTGTCCCCAGCTGGCTCGTAGCTTAAGGTTATCAAAAAAGGAATCTTTCATAAAATCTTCCTTGGTAATGTTCCAGCCCAATGCAACGGAAGGGAAGTAACCGTATCTGTTGTTCTCCCCAAATTTGGAAGAACCATCAGCCCGGAAAGTACCAGTAAACAAATACTTCTCGTCAAAGGTATAATTGACCCTCGCAAAGAAGGATTGCAGCTCATTCTTAACGGCGGAAGAGCTTACCGTGGTTGGATATTCGTCGGTACTGTTATGGTCTTGGTACCTTGGCTCGATATTATTATCGGCAAATCCCCTAGCTGATGTCAACCTGTACTCATCCAAAAAGGTCTGGAAGGAATGTCCTGCCAAAAAAGTCAGGTTATGCTTATAGTTATGCCAGTTATAAGTCAATGTATTCTCTACTAGCTTGTTGGTGTTTTCGCTGATTCCCTCATCCAATGTACCATCGGAGATATTGGACTCATTAATGACCGCCGTATACGGACGGTACTGCTGATAACGATTGGTACTGGAATAATCCACCCCCAAATTCAGCTTGTATGTCAAGCCATCAATAATCTCAAAAGAAGGGGAGATCGTCGCCAAGATCCGGTTATTTGCCGCATCATCACTGTACAGCTCGTATCGTTTCAGCGGGTTCAGTGCATTAGTTTTGAGCAAAGTAGGCTCACCATCTGTATAAGTTGGCACCGTTGGGTTCAGGCTCAACATATCGCTGATGGTAGACCCAATGCTAGGCCGTAGGTTTGTGGTATGAGAAGCGGTCAAGTTATAATCTACGTTCATCCTGCCGTCAAAGGCTTTCTGGTTCATGTTCAGCTTACCAGAAAAACGCTCCAATTCACTGTTCTTTAGGATACCTTCCTGATCTTGGTATCCCACTGAAGCGAAGTAGGAAAATTTACTGGAGCTGGCACCACTCATCGAAAAGTTGATGTTTTTCGAGAGACCTACTTGGGTCAATTCATCCTGCCAATCGGTATTCCCACCATAATCTTCAAGGTCACCCCCAACAGCAACTACCTGCTCACGAAACTGATCAGCGCCAAACACATCTATTTTATTGGCCATGGAAGACCAGGCAGTAGAAGCGGATAGATTAATTTGCGTTGCTCCAGATTTTCCTTTTTTGGTAGTGATGACCACCACACCATTGGAAGCTCTCGAACCATAAAGTGCCGTGGCACTGGCATCCTTCAGGACATCGATACTTTCGATATCATTTGGATTCAGGAAGTTAAGTGGATTAGAAGCAATCCCAGTATCCGCATTGTCGAGCAGGAAGCCATCCAGCACATACAATGGCTGTGTACCAGAGCGTAAGCTACCGACCCCCCTGATAATGACGTTTTGGGCAGCACCTGGCTCACCACTGGTAGAGGAGATATTTACCCCGGCCATTTTACCTTGCAGGAGATCTACTGGATTAGAGATCACACCTTTATTAAATTCTCCTTCTTTAACGGATCCTATGGCGCCGGTAATATCCGAGCGCTTTTGGGTACCATAGCCTACGACGACCATTTCGTCCAGTTGAGTGGCATCCGCCTCCAGCTGGATGGTAAACGTGGATTGGCCATTTACAGGAACCTCCTGCGCTACAAACCCTACAAAGGAAACCTGAAGCACTGCACCTTCTTCTACTTCGATGGAAAACTTGCCATCAAAATCAGTCACGGTACCATTGGTGGTTCCTTTGACACGAATGGTAGCACCCGGTAGCGGTGCACCTTCGTCGTCTTTGACAGTACCTGAGATCACCTTTCTCACTGGCACTAAATCCGAAAACACGTCGCTACTCTTTACAGCAAGCTCTTTTTCAAAACCCTTGGCGGTTACGCCATGGGGGACAGCACACATGCCTGCCCATAAAGCCAAGGATGCCGAGGCATAAATGACTTTAGAAAATCGTAATTTTGAAATCATAAAATTTAAGTGTTGGTACTAAGAAATTTTCAATGCTTATTTTAGAGAGCCTGCCTTATTCATTGTCCTTTTGACGACAGGGGAAACATCACTTTCTTTTATAAGTGTGGTTTTAAAATCCCTTTCTATATCAAAATGACAGACAATTAGACTTGTGATCCAGCTCTTCTTTATTCGACCCAAAAGTAAATGATATATCACGCTGGCCAGTTACGGGTATTTTAGCGTTATATTAATTATCCCTACTCAAAAATAGGCTCCTCTTAATATTGATCACAATTGGGTAATATTACTTGCCAAATCGATTTAACAACAAAAAACATCCTATGCTAGCCTCCGCTACACATGAATATACTGGGCAATGAAATAAAGAATCGTTTCCTGCTTGATCCGAGGTGCATTCGCCCCCTCAAACCGTCGCAATAGCACCTCTATTTACTTAAAGGTATTAGCGAAATTTGAAACTACAATCAATCCAGTACTTCCAAAAAAACGCTGTTATGAAGACCCTATACCAGACAATCGTCCTCATCTTCTGTCTGACCACCAATACCATTGCACAGACCTCCGAAGCAGCAAAATCTGGCTACGCTCCGGTAAATGGTCTAAAGATATACTATGAAATCCATGGCGAAGGCCATCCGCTGGTACTTGTTCATGGGAGCTTTATGACCATTCCTGCCAATTACGGCCAGCTTATTCCTGAACTCGCCAAAACCCACAAAGTCATTGCCCTGGAACTCCAAGGTCATGGACGAACAGCTGACATTGACCGGCCTTTTTCATATGAAAATTTTGCAGACGATGTGGCTGGGCTCTTGGATTATTTAACAATCGAAAAAGCCGATTTTATCGGATATAGCCTTGGAGGGACTATCACCATGCAGACCGCCATCGCCCATCCCGAAAAAGTAGGAAAGATCATTTTCATCTCCTCTGCCTTCAAGGACACCGGATGGTCCTCGGATATCCAAGAGTCCATCGCTAATTTGACAGTGGAGCAGTTTGAGGGGACTCCCATCCAGACGATATACGCGGAAGTAGCCATAGATCCGGGCAACTGGCGTGACTTTATGTCCAAGATGATCGCCTTCGAAAAGCAGCCCTATGATCTTGGACTATCAAACATCAAAGCAATCCCAAGCCCGATTTTGATAATAAAAGGCGATTATGACGGTGTGGACATGACACACACCATGGAGCTATTTGGGGCTTTTGGAGGGGGAGGCACTGGAATGATGGAACCCTTGTCACCGTCTGGCCTAGCGGTCATCCCCAGCACAACGCATATCACACTAATGGAAAAAACGGAAGACCTCCTTGACTTCATCCAACCTTTCTTAGCTGTAGATTAAACCCTTACATCAAGTTAGATGGTTCTATAAAATTATGATCAGTAAATACCCAAAAAGTGTTGTGGAACAAGCCACTTAGGCCACAACTCATTTGGATAAACTCAACCCAATGGATAAAGAAAAACCAAAACCCTTTGCGTCTTCGAGTCTTTGTGGCAGAAAAAAGAACACTAAGCCTCATAGACTTTTAGATAACTTCACTACATTCCTATAATTCACATTTTAAACTTAGTTAAACACTATGGCAGCAGTAAGCACTTATTTGAATTTTGAAAGAGACACCGAAGCGGCATTTCTCTTTTACAGGTCCGTCTTTGGAGGCGAATTTTTCGGTGATGGCTTTATGCGGATGGGCGATGTACCACCACAAGAAGGCATGCCTCCCCTCGCTGATGAAGACAAAAACCTCGTGATGCACGTGGAGCTAAAAATCCTCGGTGTACATAATCTCATGGGAACGGATTCTCCCGAAAGCATGGGCTTTCAGCTGAACAAGGGAAACAATGTCAGTATCAACCTTCAGCCCGACACGCGAAAGGAAACTAAACGGCTCTTTGACGCCCTCTCAGAAGGAGGAAAAGTGACGATGGATCTCCAAGAAATGTTTTGGGGAGACTACTTCGGAAGCTGCTTTGATAAGTTTGGTGTACAGTGGATGGTTAACTGCGGCGAAAAACCTGCCCCTTAACCAAAACAACCTAAGTCCTGCATATTGGAACAGGGACATCATGAAATTTGTTACCTATCGTAAGAGTAGATCGATTTCTAATCTTTCGTGACATTTTCATAATTTTCACCTAATTTCATTACATCATGAAATATAACTATGTAGGCAACACAGGGCTAATGGTTTCTGAACTTTGCTTCGGCACCATGACATTTGGTGGGCAAGATGCCGGGATGTGGACACAGATCGGCCAGCTGCAGCAAAAAGAGGTAAACCAAATGCTTCGGGCGGTCATCGATGCGGGGATCAACTTCATCGATACCGCCAATGTGTATTCCTTTGGACAATCGGAGCAGCTTTTGGGCCAAGGCCTGAAGGACCTCTCCATCCCCCGTGACGAAGTGGTCATTGCCACCAAAGTAATGGGTAAGATGAGCGAGCACCCCAATAGTGCCGGTCTCTCCCGATATCATATTTTCAACTCCGTCGAAGCGAGCCTTCAGCGCCTTCAGCTGGATTTTATTGACATTCTATATGTTCATGGCGTGGATCCAGCCACCTCTATAGAAGAAATCGTCCGCTCACTGAATGACATCGTCGATAGCGGCAAGGTTCGCTATGTGGCCATCTGCAACTGGCCTGCTTGGATGGTGGCACAGGCGCAGACCATTGCGCAGTATAACGGCTGGCACAAGTTCATTGGCCTCCAATACCATTATTCTGCTGCGACCAGAGACATTGAACACGAACTGGTCCCCATGGCTGAGGCACATCAGCTGGCTATTTTTCCTTGGAGCCCACTGTCCGGAGGGTTTCTTACCGGGAAATTTACCCGCAAAGGCAGCCAATCGGATAATGCCAGAAGGGCAAATTTCGACTTTCCTCCCATCGATAAGGAAAAAGCCTATGACCTGGTGGATGTGATGGCTGAAATCAGCAAATCCCACGGGGCAAGTGTTGCCCAAGTGGCATTAACTTGGGTGCGGCAGCAGCAGGGCATTACCAGTACCATCATCGGGGCAAAAAACCAAGATCAGTTAACATCCAACATCGAATCCACTAAGCTGACTTTGAGCAACGAAGACCTCGAAAAAATCAACGAAGTCAGCCCGCTACCATCTCTCTATCCCGGATGGATGGTCGAGCGCCAAAGTGAATACCGAAAACCTAAAAAATGAGCATATATGCATCCATCCATAACTCAAAATAAACCACTATGAGACACAAAATCCTAAACGTCGTCGCCATTTTGTATGCACTCCTCATGGTCAATTCCGGCCTGAACAAGTTCTTCAATTACATGCCCATGCCCGAAGATTTGCCTGAAAAAACCATGGAAGTCATGGGTGCATTTATGCAGATAGGCTGGCTATTTCCATTGATCGGTATAGGAGAAGTGGTCGGCGGAGTGCTTTTTGCCATTCCGAGATTCAGGGCACTGGCGGCCATCATGCTCTTCCCGATCGTCATCGGCATCAACTTACACCACGCCATGTATGCCCCAGAAGGAATGATTATCGCGCTTATTGTATTGGCCATAGACCTTTGGGCCATTGCCGAGAACTGGCACAAATACCTCCCAATGGTGAAGCGATAACCACTGTCCTGGCCTTAAGGCAATGCAGCCGCTCAGAATTGCCCAGTAATGCTAAATTAAGGAGGAAATTGACTACGAATAAACTTGGAGAGCGCTACTATGACAATTTTCTATCATAGCAGTGTTCTCCTGTTTCTTTTTGGGGTTGCCACAAGTATATGCTCTCTTCTAATTCACCCCTGAAATGCAGTAATTGATTACCTATAAATAGCTAATAGCTCCAACCAACGTCCTCTCCAATTATATAAAAGCACTTTTTTGAAAAAAATATTTTTCTCGGAAGATATTAACCCTATCATGAATTGCTTAAATTAAGGGAATTGAAGCCCTGTACGTCAGGAGTAATACTCCTGAAAAACGCCCAATAACCTTAATTCACCAACTTTTATCAAAACACATCAACTATGCAGCTCTTTATCATTGGAGACGTTCATGGATGCTATCACACGTTCCAGCAACTGCTGGAACACTGGAACCCAGCGAAGGAAAGATTGATCCAAGTCGGTGACCTGATCGACCGGGGAAATTATTCAGTGGAAGTCCTCCAGCTGGCGCAAAGTTTACATAAAAAACACCAAGGAGACGCGGTTTTCTTACGGGGAAACCACGAACAAATGATGATTGACCATATCGAAAATGGCAAAATCGGCGGAAGCTGGCTCTTCAACGGCGGACAAAAGACCCTCCAGCAGTTCGAAGCAAAGGAAATACCCGTCGACAGCATGCTCCACTGGCTCAGGAACACCCCACTCAAATGGGAAAGCCCAAGTCTGCTGGCCACACATGCCGGCATTGGCAAAAGTGCCCTAAATCCCTATGACGTCCATAGTCCGGACGGCATTCTTTGGAACAGGAAAAGGCTCAAAAAGCTCCCTAAAGTCCAGGTGATCGGCCACACGCCCCAGCAAAACGGACGCGCCAGCTTTACCACCGCCAGCCAGCATTGGAACATCGATACGGGAGCTTACCGGGGCATCTGCCTGACAGGTCTTAAACTACAGGAAAATGGCAATTATATCGAGGAGATCAACATCCCTACTGATGAACGGGATGTTCAGACGTAACTAGGATTTTTCTGTCCAAGGCATCTTCCAGCACAAAACAGTTGCGCATGGCATCCCATATCTCCAGATCGGGATTTTCCTCCCCTACGACCAGTATATGGATCTCCGCATCACTGATTTCGCATTGCAGTGTTTCCACCCATTGGTTTTTGGTCTTGTCCAGACCAATGGCAATACGAAGGATTCCAGCGACCACTTGGATCATTTTACGTTGTTTTTTGGAGAGTTTCTTATATCGCTTGTGCCGTTTTCGTGGGCCTGATTTGCGGTGATAACGAACGATCACCCCAAGCAAGGTGATCTCTTCATTGGTAAATCCCCGCAGCCTACTGTGCTCTATGATATAGCGGGAATGCTTATGGTATTTTGGGTAACCGATAAAATGGCCCACTTCAAAAATAAAGCTGGCAAAATCCAATAAATCACGGGCATATCCATCCAGCTCATGTAACGGCTCCAGCTGGTCAAAAAGAGCGAGGGCCAATGAAGAAATGTGCTTTTTCTGCTCCACATCACTCTTATACTTCACCGCCAAGTTCATGACACTACGAAACCGTAAATCCTTTTCGGGGTACAGCACCGTTTGTTTCTTGCCCATGCTGTCCAAATAGCCCAAAATCAATCCTTCCCGCAACGACGCATCGCAGAGGGTGATTTCCTTTGCTTTGGCCATCTGAAGTAAGCGCACGAGAAGCAAACTCCCCAAATGAATGGCGTCCACCCGGTTGGCACTGATTCCGGGGACTTTTTCACGCTTTTCGGGTGTCATTTCCAATAGCTTCTTGGAAAGTTTTTCCAGTTCTTTGGTGCTTACCACTTCGGCATTGACCGTGGTAATCGAACTTCCTTTGCTGGCCAGATGAGCCGCTTCTCCCAGTGTCCTGATCGTGCCCGAAGTACCGATCACCTTGGTAAACCCCGCCTCTACGGCTTTTTTCATCACCTCTTCGGCCGCAAGGTTAATGTGTTCTTCCAGTTTTCCAATATCGCTGTTCTCTAATGTCCCTTTGCCTCCGGCCATGTCCAAGAGCCTGAGCACGCCCAGTTTGATACTTTTTTTGAAAAAAATCTCCTCTTGGTCACCGACGGTAGCTTCCGTAGATCCACCACCTATATCCAGCACGAGCACTTTTTCATCCCCAAAAGCAATGGCCCTTCTCACTGCCAGAAAAATCAGCCTCGCCTCTTCTTTACCAGAGATCACCTTGGGTGTCAACCCCGTTTCTTCCGCCACCTTACCGAGAAATTCACCTCCATTTTTGGCCTCACGAGTGGCACTCGTGGCAGCGGTAATGATTTCTTCCACGCCATATTGATCTGCTAGCTGTACGTACCGTTTGATCACCTCTATACCTCGGTCATAGGCGTCTTTGGAAAGCCGGTTGGTCGCAAACACCCCCACCCCAAGCTTGACCATCTCTTTCTCATCGATAAGTACTTTGATGGTCTGGTGCTTTGTCACTTCTGCGATCACCAAGTGAATGGAATTGGTCCCGATATCTATAGCTGCTAAATTCATGGAAAGGTTAATGGTTATTCGGTTATTGATTTACTAGGTAATTGGGCATGGGAAAAGGGCATGGTTCTGGTACATTTTGGAATGTGGCTATTGCTAAATTCTATATACCACAATACCTCATACTTTATACTTTTGCTTTACTTTCCATCCATTTGTTACGGTGTACTTTTCCAGAAGGATCATCGATCAAGCGATAGCCATGCTCACCAAAGCAATCCCTCAATGCCTGTACGAGATTGGCGGCAGACTGGCCTGTGCTCATTCCATAAAAATAATTAATGGCTGCGGACATGACCGGCATGGCGACTCCGGCTTTGAGCCCTGCACCGACTATTTCTGCCAAGGCTTTGGAGTCTTTTTCAAACGTCTCTTTCAGTGCCGCAGACGCCATCAGGCAATCGGAAGACTTAAACACACCGGACAGCTTTTCCATCAAACTGGATTGAATGATGGATCCATTCGTCCAGCAACGGGCTATTTCACTCAAATTCAGCTCCCAGTTTTCGGCATTTCCTACTTTCTTGATCAGGCTAAACCCTATTTCGTGATTTATGAGGCGCGCCATTTGATAGGCTCCTTTTAGTGCATTTAGTATTTCTTTTTGGTCTATTTCTCCTGCTTGACGAGGATAGGTCTGTGCCATCGAAACCCTGACATCCTTATGGGTGGAGATCAGCCTTGCAGTGACAGCTGCTGTCAAAGGGGCGTAGGGAACACCATATTTGGCAGCTGCACTTACCGCCCAACCGCCTGTGCCCGTCTGACCGGCCACATCCTGGATAGTATCCAATAGCAACTCGCCGTCTTTCTCATGGGCCAAAATCGCCAACGTAGCCTCCATCAAGTAACTGTCAGCGCCTTCCTTGCTCCATTTTTGGAAGGTCTTCACCATTTCATCGATGGATATCCCAAGCCCTTTTCGCATAAAAGCATACATTTCTGCCAATACCTGCATCTCCCCGTACTCAATGCTATTGTGCACCATTTTGATAAAATGGCCAGCACCTTCCGGGCCTACATAGTGCAGGCAAGGCCTACCGCTCTGGTCTTTTCCGGCTATTTTTTCTATAAACGGCTTGATCAAATCAAAACCTTCTTGGCTGCCTCCCGGCATGAGTGATGGTCCTTTTCTGGCCCCAGCCCGACCACCGGAAATCCCCATGCCTACAAAGTGAATCCCGTAACCTTGCAGGTATTGCTGGCGTTTGGCACTGTCCTCAAAGAAGGAATTGCCTCCGTCGATGATCACATCGCCTTTGTCCACAAACGTCAGTAGCCGTGCTATTTGCTGATCCACGATCTGCCCTGCAGGTATCATCATCAAGATCTTCCGGGGCTGCTCCAAGGACTCCACAAATTCATCCAGTTTATCAAAAGGCAAAATCCCCTTTACTTCCGGATAGGCCTCTACCAGCTTTTTCGCCACATCTTCCTCCACACCTTTGAGGGTACGGTTATACACGCTGATCTTGACGTTCTTTTCGGCCATATTAAGTGCCAGGCTACTGCCCATGACACCCATACCGATGATACCAAAGGAGGATACTGCTTTGTTGTTTTTTAAGTTGCTCATAATGTCTTCTACTATTTTTTCAGGTATTTGGTCTATAGCAATGGTGGTCGCATGACGGGGAATCTCCAAGGTCTCGAGCTGAGACCTGAGCAATGCCGGAGGCATATAGTGTCCTTCACGTTGTTGCATACGCTCAGCGATCAGCTCTTCATCTCCCTTCAAAAAAAACCAATGGATCTCCACCGCATTTCTCCGCAAGACCTTCCGGTAGTCGGCTTTCAGTGCCGAACAGGCCAGCACGGCTCCTCCATTCCCCTCCCACTTCACCATCTCATCAGAAAGCTTCTCCAGCCAAGGCGCCCGGTCTCTATCATCTAGAGGAACCCCCTTTTGCATTTTTTCAACGTTCTTTTTCGGATGAAAATCATCGGCATCGTAAAAGGGAAGGCCAGCCTTTTTGCTGAGCATCCTGCCAATTGTAGTTTTTCCACTTCCGGATACTCCCATTAACAAAATAATCATGCTTTAATTTATGGAATAATTTCAAAATAGTAGTATCCTCTATGCTTAAAAATTGAAGCTTTTTGGGTCTTTAAATAAGATGCAGGAAAAATTATTACTATTATAAACCTGCACCGAAAATGTCACAAAATGAAAGGCTCCCCTTTTTAGCGGCGCAAAACCTCCCTGACCAAGCATTGCTCCCCATCCCCAATTCCTCCTATATGACGCTTAGATTACCGACTAGGTAGCCCCGCACTGTTGCCAGTAAACGGTTTACATAAGAAGAATGTCTCATGGATTGCAGGGATGAGCACAGGTTTTTTTGATTCTTTATCCCGGTTTATCTGTGACAATCCGAGAAATCCGTAAGAAACTTTATTACTGCCATGAAAGCGGATAATCAGATTACCTGCAGGGCAAACGCATTGAACCCGGAATCAATGCCGTTTAGTTAAGGCTATTTCCCAGTTTTCACATGCTAGGAGTTTCTATTTGACTTTAACTGTATGGCTTTGGCCATTTTGGTGGATTTTATCCTTTTCCTTTTTTCCCCCGAAAGCCTTTGGGGCAGGCTATTGATGAAAAAAGAAAGAAAAAAATCTAGGCCGGTGGTATGCCTTTTAAAATGGAACATGGATTTACCCTGCGACCGAAATCCGTCACCCATTTTAATTTCCACCCGATGGCTACGGCCTAAAAGTGAGTGGGTCTCGCTGTTCCACGACGCGAGCCAACTCACTTTCTTAACGGCCTCCACCATCGGCTGGAAAACAGGCATACCAAGGGCCGTAATAAGGAAGCGATACCTTTTTGGGACTTATTAACTGAATCCGCCTTGCAGGTATTGGGCGTTAAGAAATTAAAAAGCGGGTGGGCAAAAAGGCAGGCTTGTTTGACGAAATGCTGCCCTAAAAGAATGTTGGCAGCTAAAAAGGAGGAGTTTGCCTGCATGAGGGGAGGTTTTAATTTTAGGCCAATAGATGCACAGCGGCGGGGTTTTTTGGTTACTTTTTTGACCTGAAGCAAAAAAGTAACAAAGGTAAAGGGATGAAAACCACCTAGGAATTTAGCAAGAAAAATAACTGCTCAAGGAAAAATATAGAACCCATATTTTCCAAAGTCCAATAAAGCATAGGAAACTAAATTCCATAGCAACGGCAGATATATATTCAACCTAGGATACTATTTCAAATGCGTTCGCCCTGAGATTACCTGTTATCAAAATGAAAAAACTTTATCGATTTAGTATATTTGAACCTTCACTTAAAAGAACCTAATGATGACCTCACCAATAAAAATCTTAGTAGTCGGCTGTGGCAATATGGGGGCTTCCCACGCACTGGCCTATCACCAAATGGATGGCTTCAAAATCTGCGGATTGGTAGCCCGGGGAGACAGTAAAAAGGAGCTGAACAGCAAATTGAAAGCCGATTACCCACTTTTCTCCAGCTATGAAAAAGCATTGGAAGAGTGCAAACCTGACGCTGTCTGCATCTCCACTTACCCTGACACCCATGAAGAATATGCCCTGATGGCCCTGGATGCAGGCTGCCATGTGTTTATCGAAAAGCCGCTAGCAGATACCGTAGCAGGATCAGAGCGCATCGTCCTAGCGGCACAAAAAGCCAACAAAAAAGTAGTGGTCGGCTATATCCTTCGCCACCACCCTTCTTGGATAAAGTTTACAGAAATCGCCAGAGGTCTCGGCAAACCGCTGGTGATGCGCATGAACCTCAACCAACAAAGCCATGGCCGCATGTGGGACGTGCACAGAAACCTCATGAAGAGCCTTAGCCCCATTGTGGATTGTGGTGTCCACTATATCGATGTCATGTGCCAAATGACCCAATCCAAACCCAAAAAAGTCAGCGCCATCGGTGTCCGGCTAACTGATGACATCCCACATGACAACTATAACTATGGCCAATTGCAAATCACTTTTGAAGATGGTTCGGTCGGTTGGTACGAGGCTGGATGGGGGCCCATGATCAGTGAAACTGCCTTCTTTATAAAGGATGTTTTCGGGCCTAAAGGTGCTGCATCTATCGTCGCCAAAGAGGCTGGCGGTAGCGGCAAATCTGACTCGGTGGACGACCATACCAAAACGGAATCCATCAAGATCCATCACGCAGACATCAATGCAGCCAATGAATTCACCAAGCCTGACGAATGGGTAGAAACAGCCGATGAACCCGACCACAATGCCCTTTGCCTGCGGGAGCAGACTTACTTTCTGGAAGCCATCCAAAGCGACATTGACCTTAGCCAACACTTAGAAGATGCCATTAACAGCCTAAAAGTAGCTTTCGCCTGTGATCAGTCGGTAAAAACGGGTGAAATAGTGGAGATCAATTAAGGAGAAATTCCTAATAATTTATTTATCTTCATGTCTGTGAAGCACTCACCAATCTCGAAAAATAACATGATAAAATCCATATCTATAATTAATTTCATGGGCTATTCTCAGTTTAAGGCTAAAGAATTTGCTCCTATCAATGTTTTAATTGGGAAAAATGATACTGGTAAAACAGGTTTACTGAAATTATTATACGCTTCCACAAAAGGAGTCGATACATATAGTAGAAAAAACGAAACTGAAGATATTAGTTTCAAAAAGGTAATATCAGAAAAGCTTTCCAACACTTTTCAACCTGGAAAAAAAGGATTAGGCGAACTTGTCAGCAAACATGAAAGAGGGAAGCTATCTGTTGATATGGAGTTTTCTCACACTAAACTATCTTATAATGATAGACTTTACTTTTCCTTCGGAGATAGTACGACCAAAAACATTATTGATTGTCAAGACAAAATAAACCCTATTTCCACAAATTTCAGATGTCTGTTCATTCCCGCAAAGGAAGTGCTAACACCTCTCAAAGCGATAAGGGCAACTAGGGATAATTTACACATGCCAGGATTTGACGACACCTATCTTGACCTAATAAGAGCTTTGGTAATCCCCACTCAAAGAGGCAACATAGCGGAGGAGCTAAAGGGTGTGAACAAGAAATTAGAGGATTTGTTCGAAGGAAAAATTGAGCAAGGAATCGATGACGACTTTATTTTCAAAAAAGGCCATAGTGAATTTCACATTAACCTTACAGCGGAAGGAGTGAAAAAGATCGGCATCCTCACCACATTAATAAGAAATAGGCAGCTTAACTCTAACTCTGTCTTATTCCTAGATGAACCGGAAACAACTTTACACCCTGAAGCTACGAGAGAATTAGTGGAGATGCTGATGCTAATGGCAAAATCAGGAATCCAGATTTTTCTTGCCACTCATAATTATTTTGTTCTGAAGCAAATGCACTTATGTGCTCGCCGAGATGAAATCGACGCAAAATGTTTTGTACTCGAACGAGAAAAAGGACAAGCAATAACTTCTAAAGAATACCTATTGAACAAAGATTTTCCTGAAAATGCAATTTCAGATGAGGCTCTTAAAATGGCAGATGAAGAAGCTAAAATAGATTTAGGATTATAATGGGCACCATCAATGACAGAAAAAATAGAAGAAAGTAATATTACCTTAAACTTTTCGGACAACAACTTTTTTAGGTTTGAAGATTGCTCTGGTTACAAGGCACTGTCTGCTTATAGTTTTAAGGAAATGGATGCATGTTGGTTTGATGAAGATCAAAACACTTTGTGGCTCTTTGAGCTAAAGGACTTTACAAAAGCTAATTTAGCACCATTAGAAAATTTAAGGTCAAGGGCGGATAACCTTGTAAAAAAAGCTGTTGACAGTTTAAACATGTTACTTTCAATAAAACACAGCTATTCTTATTCACAAACATTAAAAAAGTGTACTACTGATAGGATCAATAATGACACAATAATAAAATTCACATCTATCATACACTGTACTTCTTCTCAAAAGCCATCCATTAGCCACATTAACGACCTTTTTCGACGTAAGTTTACTCCGTATGCCAAACTATTTGACATCAATTATTATAGTGTAATAGAACATTCAAGAGCAATCAATCTTATACCTAATCGTATTGTAGGTTAATTTATCGTACTTTTCCCCAAATAGTCTTAGCAAGTTTTACAGGAAAGATTCGATTCTCTTCAACGTCTCATTTACCCCTACCCTTTTGCTCTATCCAAGCAGTGGGGGTCATTCCTTCAAATTGACGAAAGACCCTCGAAAAATAATTCACACTGCTAAAGCCGCTTTCATAACAGGCCTGGGTAATGTTTTTTCCCTTCCACAGCAATTCTTTTTTCGCACGCTCCAGTCGCTCACGATTGATAAAGCGGACAGGTGTCTCTCCTAATTCACGCTGAAAGGCCCTGAAAAACTGGGCCCTTGACAGGCATGCCTGATTTGCCAGATGATTCACATGCAATGGCTGCTCTAAGTGCTGCCGAATGTATTTTACCACATGGGCAAGCCTGTTTCTAGTACTCAATTTATCCAAATTATGAAGCAGGTAGTGCCTTGCCTGTGTTTGCATCAAACTGGCAATCAGCTCCCGTGTGGTATTGGATGCTTTCATTTGTTTCCCAAAATCATTGTCCACCATCACCCGGATAAGGGAATTCAGGTTTTGCTGTACAAGCTTATTGTTCAGCAAGGTAAAATTATCTTTTGACCAATTCCATGAAGAATCATCCACCCGCGGAAAATACTCGTTGAGCCACACCATTGTTTCCCGTAAAAACCCCTCACTGATCTCCAGCGCCAGGCATTGGGTCGGTGATGCTATAGTCGCTTCCGGAAAATCGATATACATCAACTCGGAAGCCGGCATGACGATGGACTGCCCCGGCAAAAATTCAAATGGCGCCTCCGATCGCAAATTCATGATTTTCTTGCCCTGGATCATTGCCACCACCGCGGGATTATCAAATTGCAAATCAAAATTATAGGCATAGCGGCTCGTCTCATATAAATTCAAAACGGCATGATCGGCCTGATGAGCCGTACGATGCTCCACCTCAGATGTGGGTGAGCTGAAGATTTTGTACTTCTCCTTAATATTTATGGCATCTAACATGATTTGGGCTTATCGATTTTCTAAGCATAAATTAGCGAAAAAGCCCCTAGCCTCCAAGGCTTCTCCCAGAATGCGACTATTGTGCTAATAGATGAAATTATCATGAACGAGAATATCCTGACAATTCACCACCTTCATGCTTCTACCAAAAATAACCAATAAACATGAGTACAATAACCCAAGAAAAACCAGCTACCCTGCTGGATCGCCCTGATTTCAAACCGCATTATGACAATTTTATCGGTGGAAAATTTGTACCTCCCGTGGACGGAGAATATTTCGATGTCATCAGTCCCGTGGATGGTCAGGTCTTCACCAAAGTGGCCCGTGGCAAGGCTGCTGATATCGAATTGGCACTGGACGCTGCCCATAAGGCTTTTCCGGCATGGAGCCGCACCTCCGCCACCGAGAGGAGCAACATCATGCTCAAAATCGCAGATCGAATAGAAAACAAACTGGAATACCTAGCAGCCGTAGAAACCATTGATAATGGTAAACCAGTAAGAGAGACCATCAATGCCGACTTGGCGTTGGTGGTCGATCACTTCAGGTATTACGCTGGAGTGATCAGGGCCGAAGAAGGCAGTATCGCAGAGCTTGACGAGCACACCGTTTCGATCAATGTCAAAGAACCCATTGGCATCGTCGGACAAATCATCCCATGGAATTTCCCCATGTTGATGGCCACGTGGAAAATGGCCCCTGCCATGGCCGCCGGCTGCTGTACTATTGTCAAACCTGCCGAACAAACTCCTGCCTCTATCATGATCCTGATGGAAATCATCGGTGACCTGATCCCGCCCGGTGTCCTCAATATAGTCAACGGATTTGGGCCTGAAGCGGGGAAGCCACTTGCCCAATCACCACGACTCGACAAGGTCGCCTTCACGGGCGAAACCACCACAGGGCGACTGATCATGCAATATGCTTCCGAAAACCTCAATCCTGTCACCATGGAGCTTGGCGGCAAATCCCCCAATGTCTTCTTCCCATCCGTAATGGATGCCGATGACGAATTTTTGGACAAATGCCTGGAAGGAGCCGCGATGTTTGCACTCAACCAAGGGGAGGTCTGCACCTGTCCGAGCCGGATTTTGGTACATGAAAAAATCTATGACGCTTTTATGGAAAAAGTAGTCGCCAGAGTTGAGGCCATCCAAATGGGCCATCCACTGGACAAGACCACCATGATGGGAGCCCAAGCTTCCAAGGACCAGTTTGAAAAAATCCTTAACTATATCGACATCGGAAAACAGGAAGGAGCCGAAGTACTGACCGGTGGTGGAGTGGCCCAGCTGAACAGTGGCCTAGAGAATGGCTATTATGTCAAGCCTACCCTGCTAAAAGGCCATAACAAAATGCGGGTATTCCAAGAGGAAATTTTTGGCCCGGTATGTTCCGTTACTACATTCAAAGATGTCGAGGACGCCATTTCGATATCCAACGACACGCTTTATGGATTAGGAGCCGGCGTATGGACCAGGGATGCCCACGAAGCCTACCAAGTACCACGTGCGATCAAAGCAGGCCGTGTTTGGGTCAACTGCTATCATGCCTACCCTGCCCACGCACCCTTTGGCGGGTACAAAAAATCAGGCTTTGGCCGCGAAACCCACCTGATGATGCTCAATCATTACCGTCAAAACAAAAATATGCTCATTTCTTATGACAAGAACAAGCTCGGTTTCTTTTAACCCGGTTTATGCATTAGGAATCGTCATCGCCTGTCCCGATAGCTATCGGGAAGGTTTGAAACTGCAAGAAAATCAGGCTGTTTGGAGATTGAGGCATCCGCCGCGGCGGATGGTGAAATCGAAAACAGCAGCGAAGCGACTGATTTTGAAGTAGGTTCATACCGCAATAGATAGGCTAACGCATAATCTGGGTTTAATCAACTGACTTATTATGAACAAAAGGAGCTATTCTATATGGCTCCTTTTTTCTTTACAAAAATCAACCAACATGACATATAAACGAATAGATGTCTCAAAGGAAGCAGAAGCCTTGGTGGACAAGATCCGTGAACAACACGGCCCGCTGATGTTTCACCAGAGTGGTGGTTGCTGTGACGGATCCAGCCCCATGTGCTATACCAAAGGCGACTTCCGCACAGGAGCTTCTGACGTCTGGATGGGCAACATCCATGAGTGTGATTTCTTTATGTCCAAAGATCAATTCGAATATTGGAAGCATACCCATCTGACGCTGGATGTCACCGATGGCCGTGGAGCGAGTTTCTCACTGGATATCCCTTACGGCAAGCGATTCATCATCCGAAGCAGATTGCTCAGCAAAGAAGAACTGGCTGACCTCGAACCTGTAAAGAGTGGTGAACTGGATGATCTTTCACTAGGGAAGAATACGCTTCAATGATTAGATTCCTTTGGGCCTTCCAGCCATTCCAAGGAAAAGAATTATTCCTTTGTTACAATGATCGGCATTTCTTTCATTGTGACCACATCAAAAACCAACTCACCATTATACCATATAGCTTTATTTGATTGACTACATTCATTCTGCATATGTTCCACTTTTAAGGTATCCACATCATCAGGTGAAAGCCTGAGATAATATTGGTAGGTATTTTCACTGACCATATTACTTTTTCCTATATTATTAATATGTAGCATATAAGAGTGCCCTGACTCCGCATCTGGTTCGATAAATAGGCCTTCCTCTTGGATTACCTGCTCATCTTCTTTCTCATCCAATTCAAAGATATAAATATCCGCCTTACGATATCCGTCAATGGTTGCAGGATCCAACAAGTCATTTCCAGAACTGTTATTTAGTGTAATCCAATAATCATATGAAACATTAAAGCAGGGAGCTGATTCTATATCGGTTGAACAGGATTGTATGATAAACAAAACTACACATGACACTAACATTAGATTTTTCATAGTTATTTCGATTTCATGGTTTTATCCCAGTGATCATCTTATTCTTATATTGGGAACTGGCATTCTTCCCTTCAATTTGTAAATCATTGTATTTAAACCCTGAAATAATTGTAAAGGAGGATTTCATAGAACTACTATTTATATTTTGTAATCCTATAAATATACCTTAATAAATTCTCCCTTAGGAGACCAAAAAAAACCATCTTACACTGTTTTTATACCTAAAATATGCAAATGGATAGTGATCCGAAGCAGATTGCTCAGCAAAGAAGAACTGGCTGATCTCGAACCTGTAAAGAGTGGTGAGGAGCAATGATGTTTCCGAACCTGCAAAACGTCTCATCAAAAGACAATCCCCATACTTAGAGAACCTTCTAGCCTGTCATTGGTAGGGCCATTATGATGAAATATGGTTAAATCTTCCTTTGCTTGGATCCATCTACCTTCCAAGCGGACATAACTGATGGAACTCGGTTTATATTCGGTGCTCAGTGTGTATCCCGTGAGCTGGAGCCCGTTCATATTGCCAAACCTGTCCTCATAAGTCCCGGAGATGAACCCTTCTGGATCCTGAAAGGTCTCCACTCTCCCTGTCACCGAATAAACATCCGTAAACTGGTACCTTAGTGTCGCCAATGCATTGTACATGAGGGCGGTATTATCTGGTTTTGCCAATTGGGAGTGGCTCTGCGTGCCCACATCTCCACCCACAGTAAGGTAGATTTTTGGAGAGGGATTATAGTTCAAGTACAAATTATGATAGGTACGGTATTGCTTTGGAGTGATGCCATCCAGCGATTCACGACCAAAAAGATTGGTATAGGTGAGTTGTAAATCTTCCCGAAGGGAATATGAAAATAAAAGGCCAACGGACTTGGCATTATTGGCATCCAAGAAGTAGTTATAGCCATTTACCACCCAAAACTGGAAATCGAACTTATCGCTCCCCTCATAAGCTATCCGTACACCACTTTGGTAAAACGGCTCGTTATAGCTCGCCACGGTGGTAGATGTCGTATAATTGTCCTTTGGCAAAAAGCTCTCGGTACCAATATGGGTGCGAAAGAAACCGGCATCAACCCACCATTCATTGGCCAGCTTCACCCCGACATTAGCTTCTTGCGGCACTGGAAAATTCGGATCCCAAATGGCCTTGGGAATATCCCCGTAATGCAGGGTGAGGTTTCCGCGTATCCGTTCGTCCTGATAGTGGATTCCTACTTGGACGATATTCAGACTGAACCGCTGGTCACGTGGTGCCGTCGTGGCAAATTTCTGCAGGGCATTGGCTCCCAAAGAATCGGAATAAGCCGCATAATATACTTCCGCATAACCCGAAAAGTCAAAATTTTTCCAGATACTGGTCTTTTCTTGCGCCTTGGCAAAATGAAAAAAGCAAAGCGTCAATGCTGCCAAAAAAACGGTTTTTTTTCTAATAGATTTCATAAAATTATAATTACTGGTTTTCTCTTGTGGAGTGAGTATATTCTAAAAAAGAACAGGCTGAAAAATATCTATTGGCCATTCATCGGCCATCGAGTTCCTTTCCTCACTGAAAGAGGAGACCTCATCCCAAAAGTTAAGTGAAGTCTTCTAATGTTATTTTGTTGTAAATTTAACAATTTTCTTCAAATAAAAAGATTCAAACCGCTTTCCGACAGGAAAAATGCATTTAGTGTTTTGAAGGGAAACAATTTTCGTGTAGGCATAGTTATCATCCGTGCCGCTGGCACTCCTTCTGGAGGCTGATGAGTGCTTAACGTCCTGCGGATGAATCCGCAGGTTACAAAATTTATCGTGCCGCTGGCACTTTGCCCCGATTTGTACATTGGAAACCGCAGTAGCCTAGGGTCAAGTCAACGCTTAAATGACGGGTAAGGCGGTAGTGGATTTTGGACGAGATCAAGGCGCAAAAACGCCCCTATCCGTAGCTAAGGAAGTCTTTTTGCAACGTAGAGATAGGCCAAAAGACACACCGGATTACACGTAGGTTTAGGTTTGGCTTGACACTAGATTGCCGAATGGCGGGATAGGCTGAAAGAATGATTAGTTGATTTGGATCGTACAAGCCATCGCAACTATCTGCTCATGTATAGTGGTTGGCTTGGTTGAGGTTAAACCCTGAATATGCGTTAGCAACTGAGCATCCTGCCTCATCCGCCTTTGGCGGAGGGTCATATAGAAGGTGCAGGTGACAACCTGCACCAAAAATGATTACACACAAAAGGGTAAGTTCCGTAGGAACGGCAGATATATTCAAACTGGGATACTTTTTTAAATGCGCTCGCCCTGGTCTAGGGGGGGATTTCAAATCCCCATTATCCCGGTTCGGGATTACAAATCCCTAACAGCTAAGCTTTTTTATGCTACTTGGCTTTTTCAATTTAAGCAAAAAATCAGCGCAAATCATCAACATCTGCGTCATCAGCGTTCCATCAGCCCCTCAACTTTTCCGCTTGATCCCATATCCGCTTAAACTGACGGCTATGGCCGTGGCGAGAGGCTCCATGGCCTAGATTTTTGGCTCTTCCCATCAATGGAAATGTGTTGCATTCATGAAGACCTTTTGAAAACATTATTACACTTGAATAAAAGAACAGAAAACAATAAGAGCATTTAATTAATAGTTGCTTACGTGCAACATGGAGGATACACCTATTTAGCATATTAATTACGGAATCCCCCTAATTGTGCCTTATATGCCTAGTAGTGTGGTTATCAAATAAGTTAACCACTTTACGTTGCTTTCTCTACGTCTTAGAATCCGGGTTTAACCTTCCGCCTTGTCGCTTTGCACTAATCAAATCCCTTCCACGGTAGGCTCCACACGAATGATCGCTCCATCCTCACCGAAAGTCAGTCGGTCGATGCACACTTCCCGGTGGAAGCCGGCTGCCCTGCCCATGGCGATGCCATGAGGACGGGTAAACCGGTGGTAAACAATGTACCATTCATCTTTCTCCGGCACTTGGATAACGGAATTGTGCCCCGTTCCATAAATGCCCTTTTCTGGGGCTTTGGCGATTACCAGATTATCTTCAGGAATAGTCAGTGGCCCCATCGGCGAATCAGCAAATGCATACCTTACCCGATAATCTTCACTTCGGGTATCGTTCTCTGACCAAAGGAAATAGTATTTCCCATTCCTAAAAAACACTTCCGTCCCTTCGCGGAAAGTCCCATCTTCAGGCGTCAACAACTTGACCTTGTTTTTGTCAAAGCTGACCATATCCTCGTTTAAAGGAACAGCCGCTAGGTAGCCATTGCCCCAGTAGAAAAAGTCCTTTCCACTGACAGGGTCATGAAATACATCCGGATCGATTTCCTGCCCACCACGCGCTCCTTCTGGTTTAAAATCCACCAATGCTTTTCCGGTATCCTTGAACGGGCCTGCAGGATGGTCCGCTACGGCGACGCCTACTTGTTGGGCAGCGGTGAAATAGTAGAAATACTTATACCCTCCATCCATTTCCTTCTCGATGGCACAAGGTGCCCAAGCGTTGCGATTGGCCCAATCGACATCTTTGTGCAGATCGAGCATAACGCCATCATCCTGCCAATCGGTCAGATCCGCAGAGGAAAATGATTTGAAATAGGTCCCTGACCATGAATCGAAGCCATCACTGGTAGGATAGAGGTGAAATTTCCCGGTCTTGTGGGAATAGATAATTTCCGGATCAGCATAATAGCCTTTCAGCGCGGGATTATTGTCCTTTTTGGCCTCCACCAGAAATTCCTGGCTGCTTCCATCTGGCTTTGAAAGGGTATAAGATACAGGGCCATTACTAAAATCCTGCTCGCCAGATGGCTCCATAGCATACCCCACCATCAGGTCAAACCCGGGGTCCAGTGTTGCCAAGTCTGTTTCATTTTTGACAGGAAGGTAAATCGTGCTTTTTTCCTGATCCACCATGACATTTTTTTCATAAACCTGGTCGCCGTTCGTTCCCGTGATCCAGTTTTGCTCATCGAGACCAAAGGCATTTTCCAGTCGCTTGGCTTCTTCCAATGTGATGGGCAACACAGAACCATGACGCGGATGGAAATTCATTTTCACCTGATCATCTATCACCTCAAAGTGTTCCAAATCGGTGCTTTCCGTGAATTGATATTCGCCTTTGATATACACATCATACATCAGAATGTACGTATCACTGTCGATCAGTTTAAAAATCCCGGAACCCTCCACGGCTTCCTTGGTCTGCTGGAGGTATTCTTCCTGCATCTTATACTCGCCAGTCAATTGATCCGCTACGGCTTTTTTGATGCCATTGCCATACCCTTCTGTTTTGAAAAACAAATGGTACTTCCCGTCTTTCTCTACTATATCCCCGTCAATGCAGGATTTGCTCTCTGGATGAATGAAAAGCTGTTTCGGCTCCGTCTCCAGGCTGGTGAAGTCATCATTAGCATAGGCATAGTATATGATATCCGGATCATCACCCTGCTTCATGGAGAAATACACCATGTATTTGCCTGCTGCGGGATCATAGATGGTCTGTGGCGCCCATACCCTGCTTACGTCACCAAATTTTTCTGGAAATAACTCGGGAATAAAAACTGTACTATGTTCCCAATGTACCAAATCGTCGGAGGTCAGGAACACCATCCCCTGATTGGTCCAGCCATCTTCAGGCACATATAAATCTGTCAGCACCATGTAGAATTCACCATCTTCCCCACGAAGGATGTGGGGATCACGAACACCGCCCCTTTTACTGATCGAGTCAGCACTGATCACTGGCTGGTTATCATTCAGAGCACGGTAGTCAAAACCATCTTTGCTAATAGCAAAATGGACAGCTTCCTCCCCTGGTCCATTTCCAGCAAAATACGCGAAGAGGTAGGCTTTTTTTGCCTGGTCTTGGGAAGAGCAGGACATCGTCAGTCCTAATCCCAAAACCAAGCACAATAGGTTAAGTAGGTTTTTCATAGTTAATTTCATACCATTTTGATGCTTTCTTTAAGTACAATAATAATAAATGTTTCATAAACACTTATACTTTATTGTATTGGCATCATTATATCATTAATCCAAATACCGTAGCATCGCCTCCACCAGATAATAATCTCCATAGGTCAACGGCACATCCACTTCTGAATTTTCAGGAATATGCCCTACGCCGTGCTTGAGGAGAAAACCACCATTGGTCCCTTGCTCAGCGATGTACTCATCGGTGGTCAAGGTTTGGAGCATCGTCTCGGCATCTTGGTAATAGCCTTTTCCTTTGTCGGCATCCACATAACCTGAAAGCTCCAAAAGTGCCGAAGCTACGATCGCACCTGCCGAAGAATCTCGCAGCTCATTCGGAATATTGGGCGCATCAAAGTCCCAATATGGGATCTTATCTTCGGGAAGATTGGGGTGAGTCAGGATAAAGTCCGCTATGGCCACCGCTTGGTCGAGGTACTTTTTATCCTTGGTCACACGGTACATCACGGTGTAGCCATAAAGCCCCCAAGCCTGCCCTCTTGCCCAAGCAGACTCATCCGCATATCCCTGTGCGGTACGCTTTTGCTGCACTTCTCCCGTCTCAGGGTCATAATTGATGACATGATACGAACTTTTATCTTCTCTGAAGTGGTGCTTGATAGTAGTATCTGCATGCTTGATAGCGATGTCATAATAGGTAGAATCACCCGTTGCGGCAGTAGCCCAGAACAACAATTCCAAGTTCATCATGTTGTCAATGATCACTAGGTAATCACTCTTTCTGGAATCCCATGATTTGATCGCACCTACTTTTTCGCTAAAGCGACTGGAAAGGGACTTGGCACTCTGGATCAGGATCTCTTTGTACTCCGGCTTGGGGTCCATCCTGAATGCATTCCCAAAGCTGCAATACATCATAAAACCCAAATCATGAGTGGATGTATTGTACTGCTCTTTTTTCAGCATGGCCAGGGCTCTCATCGCCTCCTTTTCCAGCTGCTCATCTTTTTGATATTCATTCAGGTACAATAAGGTCCCAGGATAAAACCCACTGCACCACCAGCCAGACCCACTGCCCTCAAACTTGTCCGTATCTGGGTGATAGGTCTTCGGAAATTCGCCCTCAGGCAATCTGGTCATCATGTACTTATATTGTTCTTCAGCACGATCCAGCGTACTGTTGATCTGCTTTTCCAAGCCTGCCTTTTCGGTAGTCACCTTTGCTGAATCCACTTTCTCCGCTGTACTTCTACCACATCCTGCTACCATTAATCCAGCCGCCAAGGCCAGAAAACACCATCGCTTTGTCATTTCTATTTGTGTTTAATAGGTTATTGTTTATTTCTTACTGTTCTTTATTTTTCTGCAAATCCTCATTATCACGAGTTCACGATTACACCCTTCGACACGCTCAGGACAGGAATCAGGACCAGCCAAGGATACCTGACCGCAGCCGAAGGCCACCCTTGGCACCTCAATGCTTGCCAGTGCTGGGGCAGAGGCCCAACACACCCCTATTGCAAGACTCAAATCTCATGTCTCACATCTCATTACTAGCTACCTTACTTCCAGCACCCTCACTGGGCTGGTCTTTCCTTCGGCTAGGCCTTCTCCATCTATTTGCTCTACTTTTTGGACAAACAAGTGAAATTTCCGTTGGTTTTTCCAAAGTTCGATATCATAGCTTGGCTCCCATTGCCCCACACTTTGTGGGGTCAGGTCCTTAATATCCCACGGCTGATGGCCCAGTGCTGGCGTATAAGCCATGGAGACTTTATGGCCGCGCTCCTCATCATTGAAAATAAGGTAAAGAGCAGTCTTATCTCCATGTGCATCTACCAACACCTGTGGTCTGGAGATGGGGATTCGCTTGGTCCCTCCACCTCCCAAGACAAACTCACTTTGCCGGAACCCGGGGCTGACCTTCTTCCAAGAGCCATTTTCTTGATAAATGACCTGATACTGGGTCACCCCACCGTCATTCCAGTACGTGGCGATATAGGGATTGCCATTCTGGTCAGCGGTAACGGCAGTTTGGTTGATCAAACTGCTGTTTTGAGGAATCTTCCAGGCGTACTCCGCACTTCCCAAGTTGATCGGTAGCGTATACGCTTCTCCAGTGGATTTCTCCCACGTCCTTCCTCCATCTGTGGAGCGGGCATAGGCCATGTCATGATTGGTGCTGACATCATACGTCTCCCGCCATACCCAAGACAGGTGCACCGTGCCTTGTTGGTCCACGCAGGCCTGCCAATAGGCATTGCGCTCCCCTTCACCATCGATCAGATTATGGTGCATTTGTTGCCATTTACCTGTTTGGCTGTTGTAGCGGTTAAGGACGAGATTGCCCCGGCCTGATTCTCCCGACCGGTACAAAAACAACAGGTCGCCATTGGGCAAATTATGGAATTCAGGATAGGTAACATCTTCCTCCAACTTATCTGTCATCGGCTGCTGCTCTCCCAGCTCCAGACTCAGCGGCGCCACACTTTTGGCGTACCGAAGTGGGTTATTATGGTGATCCCAGCTGACGTGCAAATAACCGGCACCATCCACTGCGATACTGATGGTATTATGGGCATCTGCAGTGTTTCCGGTATATTGGGTTTGGTGGACCTCCCAGTCCTCTTCCCCCAACTTTCTTTTGGCCAATACCAAACGGCCGCTCGGATCATAATAAGCAGTAAACTGAGTATCCTTATACGTGGTCAGGGAGTTTCTCCGGAAAATCACCGCATTCACAGAGTTATTGGCCCAGCCTTCGCCCACCACCGTAGCATCTACCGTTTCGCCCAGTGGTCTCTGGCTTGAACAAGCCGTCAAAAAAACGCCTGCCAATAATAGTCCCATTAGGACATTAGTCATCTTCATATCGGTACTTAGTTATGTTATTTTATCAATTTGGTTGAGAAGGACTGCACATCCAGTCCAACAAGCCCCCCTAAAAAGGGGGAACTTATGTCTCAAATCTCATATCTCAAGACTCAATACTCACACCTCTTTCCTTAAGACAAGCTGAATCCCTTTAATGTATCACCCCTAGTCCCCTAACAATGCTCTTACCTTAATAAAATTAAGTGAGGTCAGGCCGAGCGGACCTGTCTATCCTCCAGGTAGAGTCGAGGTCCTACACTACCCTTCGACTCCGCTCAGGGTGACAAGCGTGTTGTACTTCCCCTAACTTAAGAGCATTGAGCCCCCTAAGAAGGGGGGACTTATTGTACTTCCCTGATTAGTGTTGACCGGATTAATATTAGTTTTCATTGTCAATTATTGTAATCGCTAGTCATTTACTAAAATCCTATTGTGTTTCTCTTTGCTCCAAAATAACCCCACCTAACCTCCCCGCCGCGGCGGGGAGGATGACTCAAGTCTCACGTCTCATATCTCACTACAGGAAACTTATGTCTCAAGACTCATATCTCATGACTCAAATCTCATGTCTCAATCCTCACACCTCTCTAAAGGCAGCCCAAGTACTTAATACCAGCTATTTCCCCGCCTTATCCCTTGTGGCATCACCACCGCTCCAGATACGCTTTTGCGTCCAAGGCTCTTCAGCATCCGACCAAAAAGGCGCGTCCTTGGGCAGCCCGAGTACCAAAAACACTTCCGCACAGAGGTAAAGGCTTCCCGTAGAGATATAAGGCTCTGCCACCTCCGGCTGGTGGCCATAGAAGCCCAGTGTCAGCCAACCCTCCTCATCAAACATATCCGTAGCTTCCATGTGTTTACGGATCACCGCTTCCAAGGCTCCTCTCACTTGCGACGGCTTTACCTTTTCTGGCAGCTGCTGCCACAGGGCTATCTGACTCAACGATTGGAAAGCACCAAAACGGTAAGCCATGGACCTTCCGATGATGGGATACGTCCCGTCTGGGCCGATCAGCCTTTCTTGGATGGCGGCATAGCGTTGTGCCCTTTTCAAAAACAGGTCGAAATCCCTGCCCATATTCCTCTCTTTTTCCTTGAGGACCTTGGTGATATCCAGCAACATGGGCTGGATCACAAAGCTGTTGTAGTAATCCCAATGAAATTCCGGACCATCGCCGTACATGCCATCTCCCAGGTACCATTCCTTATGTTTATTGAGCGGATAGGCCAATCGAACCATGTCCGCTTCTCCATCAAATTTCAGCAAGGCCGCTTCTACCATTCCTGTAAACAACAGCCAATTGCTGTAATAGGGAGAAATCGCTCTTGACGACTTTAGCGCAGCAATGACATTGGCCTTGGTCTCCGCTGAAAGAGGCTCCCAAAGCTGCTCTGGTGCTCTCAAAAGCCCTTGTGCAAAAAAAGCGGCATCCACCAACGGCTGCCCATGCTGGGTAAAATTCATAAAATCAGCCCCTTCGGGATCCGTAGCATTGTGGATTGCCTTCCGCGCCAAAAGAATGTACTTCTCTCGCAGCTGACCTTCCGCTGTCTCATCAGGTCCTAGCTCCAACCAAGGTGCCATTCCGGAAAGTAAACGGCCAAAAGCTTCCAAATAGGTTACTTCTTCCCTGCCGTCATAGTGGTCTTTCGTTTTCTCCACTGGCATTGTAGCCTTCAGCTGATTCTCGCTCAGCGCCACCAAAACTGGATCGGCTATCTTGGTCAAGGTGTGGACATAGTATTTCCGGCTTCCGCTGGGTGTTTTTCCCTGCTGGGCGAATGCTGTTTGCAAAGCGCCCAGTAGGCAAAGACATAGTACAAATGGTATTGTTTTCAGTACTTTCGTCATGCTATTATCATTTCTAAAATCCAATATCTTACGTCTCATATTACTTTTACTCCAAAAATTGGCGGATATTTTCCCCTTCTTCAGTTCTCCCGTATTCGAGTGGACCCTACCTGCCAGACTAAAGCGAATCCCTTTATACCGTCCCTAGTCCCCAACCAAAAAACGGGAGGATGTCTCAAGTCTCACTTCTCATATCTCATGTCTCACTATTCACTACTTTGCCTGATAAACCCGCACATAATCCACTTCATAGGTCCTTGGTAAATTGGTAGCAGAAGGATCTCCTCCATTTGACCCAATGGCCAAGTTCAGCAGGATATAATGGGGCTGGTGAAAGGGGTTAAAACCATCCGGGTTGACCGTGTGAGTAAGGTCAATTTCATTCAGAAGCTGTTCATCCAAATAAAGCTTGATGTGTTTCTCGGTCCATTCCATTTTCCATATGTGAAACTTCGTGGGCCAATCTGGATCCTCTTTTGTGAAGTTGGATAAAGGCAGCTTCTGTTCATCCCACTTGGAGTCCCATTGGCCTCCTTCTTTTTTCCAGGCGGCATTCGCCAAAATAGTAGGCTGATCATCCACACGATAAAACTCCATGATATCCACCTCTCCATTGGAAGGCCAGGGACGATCCGTGCCCAATGTCCAAATCGCTGGCCACATACCTTTAGCGGTATCGATCTCTGCCCTGACTTCTATGATGCCATATTGAAAGGCTTTCTTGCCTCGGGTATTGATGCTGGCAGAACTGTACTGGGCCACTTCCTGATTTTTCCTCCAATCCTCACTGGTTGCCTCATACCGCTCATTGCGAACCTGCTCTCGCCTTCCTTCGATGATCAATAGGCCATCTTTTACAGTAGCATTGGCTTCTTGGTAATATTGCAGTTCGTGGTTTCTTACAAAGCCTTCTTCAAAAGACCAAAATGCTTCATTGGGCTTCCCCGCATCATTAAATTCCTCTTGCCAAACCAAGTCATAACCAGCATACCTATCGGCGATTTCCACAGGGACATCTTGGGCAGTGGACACTGTCATCAAACAGCACAAAACGATTAAAAGCATGCCTGTTTTAAGGAGGTAACCTTGGTTCATTTTTTCTATCTTTAAAGGGTCGGGCGCAGCATTTTATTGCTCGCTGATTTTCATTTTCTGACTTCTGTTTCTCTGTGCATTGATATTGGGGATTGCAAATCCTCCTCTCGCGAGTTCCAGATTTCACCCTTCGACACGCTCAGGACAGGAATCCGGAACAGCCTAATGGAGCCAGGCACTCAATTCTCCACCATACCGGGACAGAAACCCCGCACAACCCACTTACGGCACTTTTTCCTTAACACCTAGTTGCCCCAAGACTCAAATCTCATATCTCAAGACTCATGTCTCAAAACTCACTATTCCCCCATTAATCTGTTGACAAATCCTTGATCTGGATATTCCTGAACATTACACCCTGTCCTTCGGACTGCAAGCCGATATATCCTTCCTTCAGCAGTTTTCCGTCCACCTTAATGGCCGGGTCATAGCCATTGGCCACTCCTCCTCCGATCTGCGGTTGGGTATAGCGTAGCACGGTGTCCCCATTGACCATATGGATCACCAGTGAATCCTCAAAAACAATCAAATCTGCCTTCACCCATTCATCCCAAGGGTAAGTAGCCGAGGTAGAATTGATGCAATGCCGGGGATCCATTTCCCCTTCATAATACACTTCGGTGCCGGGCGAGCACATATTGCCTGTAGGTCTTTCCACTCCTGCTTCCGCCTCGGCCAGCATTTGGTATTCTACTGAAATAGGCCAGTCTTGTTCTTTTAAGATACTTTCGGGAGATTGGGAATGGAACATCACGCCGCTGTTTCGATAGGTGTAACTCGGCGCATCCTCCAGCCATTCTTCCGTAAATCGGTATTCCCATTTTAGATGAAAAGTAGCATAAGGCTGTTCGTAAAACAAATGCCCGTAGCGCTCATCAAATCCTTCATTATACTCGTCATAGCTGACAAGAATAGCATCGTCTTTCACACGAAAGGTATTGCGATAATTTTCACCTGTTTCGTGGTGGTGGATTTTGGGCACCCATCCATCGAGGCTTTCGCCATCAAACAGTGATTGCCATTCCTGAACAGGTATTTCCTTGGATTTCCCCTTGGGGCTGGAGCAAGACACTCCTGCCAACACGCAGCATGCTACTGCTAATAATAGTTTGTTTTTCATATTGAGCTGATTTTAGCAACCCTCTAAAATAGGTCAATCCATATTAACAGAAAAATTGGCCACTTGAAGATTCAACCCGGAATATGCATTAGCCTATCTGTTGCGACCTGAAACTGCTTCAAAATCAGTCGTTTCACTTTAGTTTTCGGCATAACCGTAGCGGTGCTACGCTAATGCCTCCAAACTAACTGATTTTCTTGCACTTTCAGCTCTCACTACGATTCCCAACGCATAATCCGGGTTCAACAAAACATTATTCAAGCAGCCAATTCCAAACCCTAATTAATTAATAGCCTTCATTTTGCGTCAGCTCAGCATCTTTGTTAAGGTCTATCTCCGTTTGAGGGATAGGCATCAGTAGATTATCTTCCGTCAGCCCGATGGTCGTTTCCAGTGCACCACCTGCCAAAGGCTCCTCTCCTGTCAGTCTTTTGGCGCGCTCCACCAATGTACCCGTCCGCACAAGGGTCTTCCTCCTATTTTCCTCAGCCAGCAGCTCTCTCACCCGCTCATCCAAGATAAAGTCCAGGTCAATATCCGATGCACTTACCATATTGGCATTTGCCCGATCGCGCAGCACATTGATATCTGCGGCGGCACCATCCAGATTGCCTTGCTTCATTCTGGCTTCCGCCCTGAAGAGATAGGTCTCGCCAAGACGCATCAGGATAAAGTCCTTCCACATTCCCCAACCGAAATTATCTCGCTCATCATACTGCCCCCATTTTAGGGTATAAGGAACGTATTTATAAACCGTATCGGCAGCAAAGATATTCACCGAAGAACCATCGCTAAGGATAAACTCCGCGTCTTCACCATAAGGGACTTCCTGCCCCCTAATCTCATCGTATTTCGAGTCGGGGTTGTTAAAATACAAGGTGCGCTTGAGGCTAAACTTGCTGTTCCTCATGTCATTTTGATCATAAAGATCATAGACCACCCAGTTGTTCAGCCTCATTCTGGCAATGCCCCTACCTCCAGTAGTGTCAGATGGGTGCATCCCTGGCAGGTCATGGTAGGAAGCTACCCATACCCTCCGCTGCTGAGGTGATCCTGAACTTCCTCCATTCACGTCGGAAGGATTCTCCGTTTCCAGTACCCAAATACCTTCCGTGTTTCCTTGGCTCCTTCGCTGGTTTCCATAAAGGAACATGTCCGAAAAGGCATCTCCGGGATCATTGGCGCGGACACCATAGCGCTCTTTTACCAGACTCAACCGGCCGCCGTTAATGATTTCCGTACACTGCGCTTCGGCTTTGGCGTCTTCCCCCGTTCTCAGGTACACCTCTGCCAGAAGTTGTCGGGCCATTTCCTTGTTGGCACGGCCATCTTCCGCCGCTTCACCGATATTTGGCAAAAGCTCCACCGCCTCGAGCAAATCCTCCTCGATGACATTGTCCACTTCTGCTACTGCCGTGCGAACGAAATCCGTCTTCGGTGCAGACAGGGGCTCTGTCAACAAGGGCACATCGCCAAAATGCGTCACCAAATTGTGATAGGCCAAGGCCCTGAAGAATTTTCCTTCAGCCCTATAAATAGCCATTTCTTCCTCTGTGATGCCTGCTACTGGCCCACCAGAAGTACTCTGGATCAAGATATTGGCATTGTTGATCAGTCGGTAATAAGATCCCCAGATTTTACGGGCTGCATTGTCAGTAGAATTCAACACCGCATAGTCAAAGTGAGGCCTGGCATCGCCATTGGAGCGACCTGCCGGTGCCCATGCGATATCAGTCCCCAGCTGCCATACGCCACGGATAGTCTGGTCATCTGTGGTGGTAAACATCGTTCCGTATTGGTAATGCAGACCAATCACCGCAGCTTTGAACCCAAGCTCGTCTTTCAGCGCCTCCGGTGCATAGCTGTCCAGTACTTCTTCATCCAGAAAATCTTCGCCACATCCGGACAAAACGCCCATCAAACACAGGCCACTGAAGAATAGTTTGATATGTTTTTTCATTGGAATATTCATAATTCAACGGGTTATTAAAGGGTTAGATTAAGACCAAAGGAAATTGTTCTGACCAATGGGTAATTGTTTTCCCATCCATCCGATCCACGCGAAACTTGCGTGTTTTCAGGATCCCAGCCAAACCAATCGGTAAAGGTGTGCAGGTTTCTGCCCGCCGCATAAAGGGTCAAACCTCCGATATTGTACCTTTCCAAAAAGGACTGTGGTACCACATAGCTCAATCTCACATCCTTGATCCGTACATAGCTGTAGTCCTCAGCAAACTGGTACCCCCTGTAGCGATTATACGCCGCCAAAGATGGCCAGTAGTCGCTAGGATTATCAGGCGTCCAATATCCGTAGTCAGCAGGGAGGTTTCTTCTCCACGCCTCATCCGCATAGGTCAAGTCCCTATTGGATTTCAATCCACCCTGAGAGGTCTGGATAAAGATACTTAGGTTCCAGTTTTTGTAGCGGAACGTATTGGTCAATCCGCCCATCCATTTTGGATCCCTTTGGCCCAACACCACACGGTCTTGCTCTGTAATCTGTCCATCGCCGTTTTGATCTTTGAACTTAAGGTCTCCGGGCTGGGATACTGGATCCACTGAGGCAATGTCCTCTCCCTCTTGCCAGATGCCGAGCTTTTCATAATCAAAAATCACCCGCAAAGGCTGTCCGATAAACCATTGGTTACCGATATCATCCCTGCCATCGCCATAGAGATCTACGATCTCATTCTTATAGGTAGAAAAATTCAAGGAAGTCTCCCAGGTGAAGTCTCCCGTCTCGATATTTACCGTATTCAAGGTCAGCTCGAAACCTTTGTTCTGCATTTCACCTAGATTGGCCCATACGTTATTGTACCCGGTAGTGGTCGGCAAATTCCTTTCGAGCAGGATATCTTCCGTATTGGTTTTATACACCTCCACGGTACCGCGAATCCTGTTCTGCACAAAACCAAAATCCAAGGCCAAGTTAGCAGAAGTAGTGGTTTCCCAAGTCAGATCAGGATTTCCCAAGGTGTTATATAATACCCCAACCTGAGCATCTCCTCCAAATGGCTGTAGCACCGTATTGGCTGAGGTCACGGTCTGATTTGGATCAATCGCTTGGTTACCGGATTGACCGTAAGAAAACCTCAGCTTCAGTTCTCCAAGCCCGGGATGATCTTGCATAAATTCCTCATTGTGGATATTCCAGCCCAAGGCCATGGAAGGAAAAAGACCATACTTACTGGTATTGGCACCAAAAGCAGAGTACCCGTCCCGTCTTGCCGTCACGGTAACCAAATATCGGCTGTCATACGAATAATTCAACCTCCCCATTTGGGAAAGCAGCGTGTAGTTATTGGCATCCGACCAAGTGGACTGGGTAGTACCTGCTTCCATGCCATTATAAGATAGGGCATCATTGATAAAGCCCCTCGACTGGCCTTCTGATAGAAAATAATCCACACTCTGTGCACTGTACAGTGCCGTAATGTCAAAATGGTGCTTGTCAATGTCCTTGGAGTACGTCAGGATATTTTCAATCACCCAGTTGGCCCTTTCGGTATTGGACACGTCAGCGGTACCGTTCAGGTCATAAATCGGCCGTCCGGTATAGCCAGCAAAACGGTCAAAATTGTACACATAAGTGGCATTGAACCGGTATTTCAATCCCTCGATAAAACCTGGGGTAATGTCTGCATAGCCAGACCCTGAAAGTGTTCTTCTTCTGTCCAAGCGGTCTGTGGTCAAACCCAAAAGTGGGTTTTTGAACAATTGCTCTGGATCCATTGGGAAAGTGATATACTCGCCGTTTTCGTCATAAGGAACCGAGTAGGGGCTCATCGCCGTAGCTTCCAGCCAGTTTACTCTTCCGCCGTCATAGTTGTTATCGGTAAAGAAAGAAGAAGTACCCACTTTCAGCCAATCCGTGATGGTCGCGTCGATGTTCGTCCTGAAGTTGGTACGTGCGTACTGGTAGCCTTTTACCACCCCTTTTTGCTTCAGGTGGCTACCGGACACATAATATTGGATTTTCTCCGTCCCGCCAGATATGCTCAGGTTATGCTCTGAAATCCTTCCTGGCTGTGTAGCTTGGCCCAACCAATCAGTGGTGATTCCAGCCTCATAATTGGCTACCTCCGAAGCATTGGGAAGGACATCTGTTTGAGGCTGATTGTTGGCCGTCAGGTAATCGGCATATTTTTGTACATAAGCATCCGGCCCCATTGGCTCCAGCACATTGGACATGCTTTCAAAGCCCATATAGCCGCTGTAGTTGATTTTAGGGGTTCCATCGGTTTGATCGCCTCTTTTGGTCGTCACCAAGATCACCCCATTAGCGCCACGGGTACCGTAAATGGCCACCGCAGAGGCATCCTTCAAGATTTCGATAGACTCAATATCATTGGCGTTCAAGTCATTGAGCGTACCGAAATAAGGTGAACCATCCACCACGATAAAAGGACTGGTGTTGGCATTGATGGAGTTCACGCCCCTGATCTGCATTCCGCCGGTACTGCCCGGAACGGAAGAGCCTTGATTTACGGTTAGCCCAGCTGTAGTACCCTGAATCGCTTGGGTAAGATTGGTCACAGGAAGGTTGGACAGTCGGTCCTTTGGTACGGATGCCACTGAGCCGGTAATGTCCGAACGCTTTTGGGTACCGTACCCGACGACTACCACTTCCTCCAGCTGGCCCATGTCCTCGCCAAGGCTAATGTCCAATTCGGAAGCGTTTCCTACAGGTACTTCTTTGCTACTGTAACCGATAAAAGACACCGTCAAAACGGGGGCTTCTGTCGTAAGTTCTAACGTGAAATTTCCGTCAAGGTCTGTTGCTGTTCCATTGGAAGTTCCTTTTTCCAATATCGTCGCCCCTGGGATGGGCTCCCCTGTCTCTTCATTGGTGACGACTCCCGTCACCGTTTTGCCACTGGACTGGGCAAATGAAAAACTGATACATAAGCAGAACACCATTAATGCGCCTGCCGTTTTTAATAAAACGTGCTTCATAGTTTTTTAGGTTAATTGTTAATCATTACCACATCAGCAATAAGCTCCTTGCTACGATTGATCGAAAACATTTCTGGTACTTCCGACCTGTTTTATTTGCTGATGATTATGGTCGAAATATGGAAATTTGAAACTTTAAATGTAAATTTAACACTCATTTAACGGTAATCTTAACCGTTACATACTCGGTTGCAGACGTCTAAAACCGCGAAATAAACACCCACCTCCTCACGCTAAAACCGACTGATAATCAATGGACAACCATGAAAAACTTGAAATAATAGCACAAGTCACCTCCAGCAAGACCTTTAGCCGGGCTCCCTCCAGCTGTGTCCTGTTGAGATTTCTTACAGAAGCCACCATCGACGGCAGGGACCTTAAAGAAACTACCATCGGAATGGAGCTTTATGGCAAATCTTACGAGGACGAAAAGAGCGCAGCACATATCCGGGTCAATGTCTATCACCTAAGAAAAAAGCTGGAAAAATATTACCAGGAAGAAGGCGCAGATGACCAGTGGCAAGTCCGCATCAAAAAGGGACAATACCAAGTGGATTTTATCAAAAGTAGGGAAGATGAACCGGCCACGAACAGGACAAAGTATGGCATTGCCTTGGCAGGTTTTATACTATTGCTGGCAGTGGGCTTTTGGTTGATCAGCAGAAAAAGCTACACCCCACTTTGGCAAGCTTATTTTGAGAGCGGTAAAGGGACCACGCTTTTCATCGGTGACTTTTTTGGCATCATGGGCACTACCGCGACTGGGGAAATAGGCTGGAACAGGGATTATAACATCAATAATATCGAAGATTATTACCGGTACTTGGAAGAGCATCCAGAAAAAAAAGGGGAGATCAACCCCGCCAATTATCCGTATGTCACGGGCATGGCTGCCAATGGGACCATGAATATTTCAAGGCTCTTTCACCGACAGGACAAGGACTTTGACATCCTCTTCAGCTCTCAGACCACGATCAAGGACATCACCGAGACCAATTCCATCTATATTGGCCCCATCAAAAATGGTAATTCGTTCATTGATTTTTTCAACGACGCCAATCCACATGCTTCCATTAACCATGGCATGTTGGATTTTCAAGATCCGGAAAGAAACATCGACACACTGGTCAACCTGAGCGTGGATGACGGCCAAATTTACGAACACGCCGTCGTCTCGCGCTACAAAGGCCCCAACGAGACAGAACAATTTGTATTCTTCTCCGATCATGACATCGGCGTCAAAGCCACCACCGAAAAATTTACGGACATCGAATGGCTGGAAAACGATTTCAAGCGACTCCTTAACAACTCCAATTATTTCACCGCTATTTTCCTTGTAAAAGGCAAAGACAGGACCAGCATGGAGCTCGAACTGTTACTTTGGGATGTCCTTGATGACCGATGAAGGTAGGAGTACGAAGTGGGAGGTACGAAGTGGGAAGTAATCGGGCCATGGGCGGATCAAGGCTGTTCGGGATTCCTGTCCTGAGCGTGTCGAAGGGTGTAATCTCAAACCGAAATAAAGAGGATTTGTAAAGCTCCCTATCAAATTCCTTTCACAGCAAATCGGTTGTTCCTGCAGCTATGCTGCGGAACTGCGAGCCTTGAGTTGGTAACTCAATACACCTACTTTGTCATAGGTTTTACAGATGAAACGCCCCATTAAATTACCCCACCGTACTGTACTGTTTTTTGCTTTATGCTTTTTCACTCGCTATTTTCACCAGTACCATCTAATTATCCCATTATGAAAAAATCCGTCCTGACCACCTTCATGGTCTTATGCGTCACGCTCTCCCTTCAAGCCCAGCATGATGATATTTATCTTTTTTCCTACTTTATGGGCAATGGCGAAGATGGGCTCCACCTGGCCTACAGCGAGGACGGCCTGCATTGGAACGCCCTCAATGATAATAAAAGCGTGCTCGCTCCGACAGCTGGTGGCGATAAGCTAATGCGTGACCCGTGCATCATCCGAGGTGGAGACGGAAAATTCCACATGGTCTGGACGGTAAGTTGGAATGAAAAAGGCCTTGGTTACGCCTCTTCTGATGACCTTATCCATTGGTCTGAGCAGCAGTTTGTTCCTGTCATGGCACACGAAGAAGGAGCGCACAACACCTGGGCCCCAGAAATCATCTACGATGACCAAAAAGACCGCTACATGATTTTTTGGTCCACGACCATCAAAGGACTTTATCCCGAAACCCAAGACACCTTGGAAAATGCTTACAACCACAGGATGTACTACACGACCACCAAGGATTTCAAAAAATTCTCCAAGACCAAATTATTTTATGAGCCCGGTTTCAATGTGATCGATGGTACCATCATCCAGCATGAAGGGGAGTATGTGATGTTTGTAAAAGACGAAACCAGAACCCCACCAGCAAAAAACATCCGGATCACCAAAAGTAAAAAACTCACCAAGGGCTATCCTGTTGCCGAAAAGCCGATCACAGGTGACTATTGGGCAGAAGGTCCCACACCACTAATGGTAGACGGAAGATGCATTCTCTTCTTTGACAAATACCGTGACCACCACATGGGCGCCGTAGCCTCCACGGACTTCGAGCACTGGGAAGACATCTCTGATGAGATAAGCTTTCCCAACGGGACACGTCATGGAACAGCCTTTAAAGTCACCCAAGAGGAATTCAAAAAGCTCCAAGAAGCCTTTTAAGTTAAAGAGGCAGATGATGTCAACAGAAATGTCCCGCTAGGAGCACTAGCTTGGTAACAGAAAGTAGATAAAGCACACTAAAAGTGCCGGAGGCACTGGACAGAAGCAAAGTAAGTATGATAACTAACCTACCGAAGCGGGCTTTTGAAAAGCTTAATTGGTCAAATGTGATGTACCTACGGCACATTATAGAGAACTGATAATCGGGGCTGTTACCAAGCTTTCATGCCGACGGCATGAGGTTCTTAAGACTATGGTAAAGGTTTGGTGTCACTATTCCTTAGCAAGATTTCCATAAAACCATCCAATAGGGGGGGATTAAACCCGGGTTCAATGGGTTCAATGCCTTTTAGTTAAGGGAACTCCCTCCTTTTCATGTACCTAAGAGGTCTTTTTTTGATTGACTTTGGCTGGGGAAACCTGATCATCTTGGTGGATTTTATCCTTTTCCTTTTTTCCCCCGAAAGCCTTCGGGGCAGGCTATTGATGAAAAAGTAGAAAAAAATCTAGGCCGGTGGTCTGCCCTTTAAAATGGAACATGGATTTACCCTGCGACCGAGATCCGTCACCCATTTTAATTTCCACCCGATGGCTACGACCTAAAAGTGAGTGGGTCTCGCTGTTCCACTACGCAAGCCAACTCACTTTCTTAACGGCCTCCACCATCGGCTGGAAAACAGGCATACCAAGGGCCGTAATAAGGAAGCCATACCTTTTTGGGACTTATTAACTGAATCCGCCTTGCAGGTATTGGGCGTTAAGAAATTAAAAAGCGGGCGGGCAAAAAGGCAGGCTTGTTTGACGAAATGCTAGCCAAAAAGAATGTTGGCAGCTCAAGAAGGTTTACCTGGCTTTAGATAGGCCTGCTTGGCTTTAGACAGGAGGAGTTTGCCTGCATGAGGGAAGGTTTTAATTTTAGGCCAATAGATGCACAGCGGCGGGGTTTTTTGGTTACTTTTTTGACCTGAAGCAAAAAAGTGACAAAGGTAAAGAGATGAAAACCATCTTGGAATTTAGCAAGAAAAATAACTGCCCTAGGAAAAAATATAGAATACCTATTTCCAGATACACACTAAACTAAACGGCATTAAACCCAGAATACACATTAGCCTATCTACGCACAGGTATTGCGACCTGAATTGCAGGATAAATTGATTAATTGTGCCCTATGTACCTGATGTGGTTGTCAAATAAGTGAACTACTTTACGTTACTTTCTCAGCGTTTTAGAATCTAGGTTTAACCCCACTTATACTACTAAATAGAGGTCTTAAAAAAACGGCCTTTGAAATAAAAGAGAATTATTGTTAGCTTTAGTTTGACCAAATTGTTGATCACTCTATCAACAATAATCCAATTATTCAACAATTCAGATGCAGCAATCAAGGGCCATTCTTCTTTTTATATTTTTCATTGCAACCATCTTGGCTTCCTGTCAGGATGATGAACCAGTAGATTTCAATGCAGAAGTGCGGCCTATTATTAATAATAAATGCATCACTTGCCATGGCGGTGTAAAGCAATCAGGGGATTTCAGCCTCTTGTTTGAATCTGATGCCTTAGCAAAAACCAAATCCGGCAAACCGGCCATTCTTCCTGGCAATGCAGCCGAAAGTGAAATGATCAAGCGGATTCTTCACGCCGACCCTGACGAGCGTATGCCTCCTGAAGGCCCACCACTCAGCGAAGAGGAGGTAAAAACCCTCAAAAAGTGGATCAATGAAGGAGCCAAATGGCAAGATCACTGGTCCTTCGTAGCCCCTCAGCAGCCCAACCTACCGGAGATAGACCTAGCGGAATGGGAAAGCAACCCCATCGATCAGTTTATTTTGGCCAAAATGGACGAAAAAGGCCTTCAGCCTTCTCCTGAGGCAGCACCTTCCACACTTGCGAGGAGACTTAGCCTGGACCTCGTGGGGCTTCCTCCCACTGCAGAAATGATCAAAAACCTCCAAGAAGACCCCTCCTCTCAAAATTACGAAAAGCTGGTCGACGAACTCCTTGCCTCTGATCACTTTGGAGAAAAATGGGCTTCCATGTGGCTCGACCTGGCCCGCTATGCAGACTCCAAAGGCTATGAGAAAGACGCACACCGAGACATGTGGAAATACCGCGACTGGGTCATCAATGCGTTCAATGAGGACATGCCTTTTGACCGATTCACCATTGAGCAGCTGGCCGGAGACTTGCTTCCCACGCCCACAAAAGACCAGCTGATCGCCACGGGATTCCACCGCAATACCATGACCAATGATGAAGGCGGTACCGATGATGAAGAATTCAGAGTGGCCGCTGTCCTGGACAGGGTAAACACCACTTGGGAGGTTTGGCAGGGCATCACCTTTGCCTGTGTGCAGTGCCATAGCCACCCCTATGATCCCATTCGTCACGATGAATATTACGAGTTTTATGCTTTCCTAAACAACACCGCCGACAAGGACGCTTCGCCTGTTGAAAGCCCTGTGCTTCCTGTTTTTACTGAAATCGGCCAAAAGAAAGAAGCGGCACTCATCCGCTGGATCGACTCTGTCAAGTCCAGCAAGCCCCAATTCGAACTTGCCTCGCTCGTAAAATCCAAAGAGGAAGAGTTAAAATCCTTGAAGACCTATTACCTGCCCATCATGCGGGAATTGCCAGATGACGAAAAACGGACTACGCATGTCTTTGAACGGGGAAACTGGACTGTGCACGGAAAAGAGGTGTCGCCGGATGTGCCTGGCTCCATGCCTGATCTCCCAGAGAACGCTTCCAAAAACAGGTTGAGCATGGCGAAGTGGCTGGTAGCTCCAGAGAATCCGTTGACTGCCCGTGTCACGGTCAATAGAGTCTGGGCACAGCTCTTCGGGAAAGGCATCGTCCTCACCCAAGAGGATTTTGGCAGTCAAGGAACACCTCCCACACATCCGGAGCTGCTAGACTGGCTCGCTGTCAACTGGGTAGAAAATCAGCAATGGCACTTCAAAGCCCTAATGAAATCGATCGTCATGTCATCCACCTACCGTCAAACTTCCAAGGTAACAGACGAAAAACTCCAACATGATGCGGCCAACGATTACCTCTCTCGCGGACCAAGGGTCAGGTTAACCGCTGAACAAGTTCGGGATCAGGCACTGGCCATAAGTGGATTGCTGAGTGACAAAATGTACGGCCCCTCCGTCATGCCCCATCAGCCAGAAGGCATCTGGCAAGTCGTCTACAGCGGAGCAGAATGGCAAAATGACACGGGGAAAGATGCCCACAGAAGAGCCATATACACTTATATCCGCCGTACCAGCCCTTACCCATCCATGGTCACCTTCGATGGACCTAGCCGGGAGTTTTGTGTCAATCGCCGCATAGAGACCAATACTCCTTTGCAGGCCTTGGTCACGCTCAATGATCCCGTCTATATCGAAGCGGCCCAGGCACTGGCCAAAAAAATGGAAACTGCTGGAAACACTCCAGAAGCACAAATTGCCAAAGGCTATGAGCTGGCTTTGTTTTCCCCTCCCAATACCGCCGAACTACAAACCCTCATCACGCTTTACCAAAACGCCCGATCCCATTTCCAACAATCCGGCGAAGGACTGGAAAATCTGGGCAATACCGAAACCGACCCCAAACGTAACGCCCTGACCACCGTTGCCAACGCCATCATGAACCTGGATGCTTTTATCACGAAGGAATAATCAGTCTTATCCTGTGCCACCTTTCCCTATTCGGTATAGATCCTACAAAGCACATCACGAAAACGATTCCGTAACTAATACAAAAGCTACTTGAAAATAAAACTATAAATAACCATTTTAGAACACTACAGTTATTTACTACTATAAAATAACTCACTTAAAAATACAATTTTAAAAAACACACATTAAAACATACATTTAACACGTTGAGCAACCATTAAAAAAAAGAAGTAAACGAAAGAAATATGCTTCTGGCATTTTTAATCCAAAAGCCCTAAATTACATTTCAGCAAAAATTTTGGAAACCAAATCCATCTACAGGACAAAAACACAGCATGCAGCAAAAAAACCTCAATAACCGCCGAGACTTTATCAAAACTACCTCTACATTAATAGCTGGAGGCTTACTCTTTCCCCACATCAATTTTGGCAAAGCCCTGGATCCCAAGGCAGCCATCGTCGGTCACGGTGATTTTCGGTACAAGGTCAAAAAGGAATGGGGCACGCAGGATCCATCCATCTACCCTGTAAAGGACTGCCATGAAATGGTCCAAGATAAAAAAGGTAGGCTCATCCTGCTGACCAATGAGACCCAAAACAACGTAATGTTTTATGACCGTTCCGGAAAAGTCCTGGATACTTGGGGACATGACTTTCCCGGTGCCCATGGGCTGACATTACACGATGAAAACGGCGAGGAATTTCTCTATATCACCGATCACGACCGCCATCAAGTCTTCAAAACCACCTTGGACGGAAAGATCCTCCTCACCTTGGATTATCCCAAAGAAACAGGCGTCTATGACGGCCCAGAAAAATACAAGCCCACTGAAGTGGCCATCAGTCCGAATGGAGATATCTATATCGCTGATGGTTATGGACAAAGCTATGTCATCCAATATTCCTCCACAGGAGAATACATCCGGCATTTTGGTGGCAACGGTGACGCAGACGACCAACTCAAGCAAGCCCACGGCATCTGCTTGGATACCCGAAAAGGAGGCACTCCTGAGCTGATCGTTACGTCACGAATTGCCCATGAGTTCAAGCGGTTTTCGCTGGACGGGAAACAGCTCGAAACTATCGCTGTCGGCAACTGCTGGATCAACAGACCTGTGATCAAGGGAGACAATCTTTACTTCTCCGTATTGCGCACCGAAACGGCTGAAGGCGATGATGGCATCAGCTTGGTTTTGGACAAAAACGACAAGGTCATCTCTGCCCCCGGCGGTTCTGCGCCTACTTATGTGGACGGAAAGCTGCAAACCATCACCTTTGACGGCAAGACCTTCATGAATCCCCATGATGTGTGCATCGACAATGACGAAAACATCTATGTTCCCCAATGGAATTCTGGAAAAACCTACCCGGTACTGCTTGAAAGAGTATAACGAGTAGCAAACGACCCAAAATGGCCCTTCGCAATTCCCATAGCAACATCCTTCTATCCAGCCTTACCGGTATGGCAATGCTAATGGTATGTGGCCTATCCTGCTCGGAAAGCCGGAACACGGACACGGTGGATTTCAATGCAGAGGTCCGGCCCATCATCAATTCCAAATGCATTTCATGTCATGGCGGAGTCAAACAGTCTGGGGGATTCAGTTTGCTTTTTGAAGAAGATGCCCTAACGGCTACCAAATCAGGCACTCCAGCCATCATCCCCGGAAAGGCACATATCAGCAAAATGATCCAACGTATCGAAGCTACTGATCCCGATGAACGCATGCCTCCCGAAGGAGCACCGCTGAGCAAGGAAGAAATCACCACCCTCAAAAAGTGGATCAACCAAGGAGCCCAATGGGAAGACCACTGGGCCTTTATCCCTCCCGAACGCCCAGAACTCCCCGCAGTCGATCAGGAAGATTGGGTCAACAACCCCATCGACCAATTCGTGTTGGGAAAATTGGAAAGCAAGGGCTTGACACCGACTGATGAGGCTCCTCCTGCGGAATTGATCCGAAGGCTGAGCCTTGATGTGATCGGACTACCGCCCACGCAGAAAATGGTCGAGCGCTTTCGGCAAAACCCCAGTGACAAGGTCTATGAAACCATCGTAGATGAACTGTTAGCCTCATCTCAATACGGCGAGCACTGGGCGGCGATGTGGATGGACCTGGCACGCTATGCGGACACCAAAGGCTACCAAAAAGACCGCCACCGTCCTATGTGGAAATTCCGCGACTGGACCATCAAGGCCTTCAATGCCGACATGCCCTTTGATCAGTTTACCATTGAGCAAATAGCGGGCGACCTTCTCCCGGCACCTTCCAAAGACCAGCTGATTGCCACGGGCTTTCACCGAAACACCATGACCAACGACGAAAGCGGCACCGACGACGAAGAATTCCGCGTGGCGGCTGTACTGGATCGTGTGAACACCACTTGGGAAGTGTGGCAGGGAATCACCTTTGCCTGTGTACAATGTCACAGCCATCCCTATGACCCCATTCGTCATGATGAATATTATGAATTTTACGCTTTCTTTAACAATACACGGGATGCCGATACTTGGACAGACAGCCCCACGATGCCGGTCTATACGGAGATAGAAGCTGCTGAGCGAAAAAAAATAATGCACTGGCTAGATAGTGTAAAAAGCCAAAATACCGCCAACTACCAACTCGCGAGTCTCGTCCAAGAAAAGGAAACCGCCTTGGCAAATATCAAGCCCGATCCGCTTCCAGTGATGGCCGAGCTTCCCGCTGAGGAAAAACGGAAAACGTATGTTTTCGAAAGGGGCAATTGGATGACCCATGGAAAACAAGTATCCCCTGACGTCCCTGGCTCCATGCCCCAATTACCAAAAGACGCCCCTAACAACCGCCTTGGACTTGCCAAATGGCTGGTAAGTGATGAAAATCCGTTGACGGCAAGGGTCACGGTAAACAGGATATGGGGCAAACTCTTTGGGAAAGGCATTGTAGAAACACAGGAGGATTTTGGCTCGCAGGGCATTCCTCCCACACATCCAGAATTACTGGATTGGCTGGCTATCCACTTTAGGGAAGACCAATCTTGGCATATCAAAAAACTGCTAAAAACCATCGTGATGTCCGCCACCTACCGTCAATCCTCTGCCGTCACCCCTGAGCTACTGGAAAAAGACCCGGCCAATTACTGGCTGGCAAGAGGCCCTCGGGTGAGGCTTTCGGCCGAGCAAGTCCACGACCAAGCCTTGGCTGTCAGCGGATTGCTCAGCGAAAAAATGCTCGGTCCATCCGTCATGCCACCACAACCTGATGGAATATGGCAAGTCATCAACAATCCTGAAAAATGGGTCCAGAGCACCGGAAACGACCGTCACAGGAGGGGCCTTTATACCTATTGGCGTAGGACCAGCCCTTATCCATCCATGATGGCTTTTGACAGTCCCAGCAGGGAAGTCTGTGTCAATCGCAGGATTTCTACCAACACGCCCTTGCAAGCATTGGTGACACTCAATGATCCTGTGTATATTGAAGCAGCACAAGCACTTGCAAAGAAAATGAGCCTGTCCGAAGAGTCGGTAAAGGATCAAATTGCCTACGGGTATGAACTGGCGCTTTTCGAAGCTCCTACTGAAGCAACCCTTGGAACACTCATATCCCTTTACGAAGAAGCCAAGACCCATTTTGGAAACGGTGAGTTTTCATTGGTCAATTTAGACCAAGAAATAAAGGATCCCGACATGAATGCCAAAACCGTCGTAGCCAATGCCATTATGAATTTGGATGTATTTGTAACAAAAAATTAAAAAAGCCACTTCGATGAAACGTTTACCCCTACTTCAAGGACAATCATTGACGAAGTGACCAACCACCTAATAACGAAGACCATGAATCTCTTGGAAGAAATAGCCTATCGAAAAGCGGAACTGAACACCAGAAGGCACTTTATGAAAAAATGTCTTTCGGGCATGGGCACTATGGCCCTAGGGTCACTTATGGGGAGTAGCCTAAGTTCTTGCGAAAGGGCCACGGACGCACTTGGCCAGCTTAGGGACAGTGCCAATCCGATGAACCCTTTACCGCCTCATTTTCTTCCCAAAGCCAAAAGGGTGATCTACTTGCACATGGCCGGTGCCCCTTCCCAGTTGGAGCTGTTCGATTTCAAGCCAGAGCTGCAGAAGCTCCATGGACTGGATTGCCCACCTTCGTTATTGGAGGGGAAAAAATTTGCATTTATCCAAGGGACACCCCAAATGCTCGGGCCGCAGTTTAATTTTAATCGCTACGGTGAATCCGGTGCCTATGTATCCGACAGGTTGCCCCACTTCAGCCAGTGTGTGGACGACGTGGCTTTCCTCAAGGCCATGCACACGGATGAATTCAACCACGCCCCGGCCCAATTGCTGATGCAGACAGGAAGTGCCAGGCTGGGAAAACCAAGCATGGGGTCTTGGGTCACTTACGGGCTGGGCTCCGAAAACCAAGACTTGCCGGGATTTGTAGTGCTGGTTTCTGGTGGGACGACACCAAGTGCAGGCAAGAGTATCTGGGGAAGTGGTTTTCTCCCTACCGTTTATCAAGGTGTCCAGTGCCGCTCCAAGGGAGACCCAGTCCTCTACCTCTCCGACCCAAAAGGGATGAGCCGAGCACTCCGAAAAAAATCCATCGAGGCCATCAATGACATCAATCGCACCCAATTTGAGGAGGTCGGTGATCCAGAGATCATGACCCGCATAGCCCAATACGAGATGGCCTATAAAATGCAAATGTCCGTCCCCGAAACCATGGACATCAATGACGAGCCAGACTATATCCATGAAATGTACGGCACGGAACCTGGCAAGGCCTCCTTTGCCAACAACTGCCTTTTGGCCAGAAGACTGGCCGAAAAAGGGGTTCGGTTTATCCAACTGTATCACTGGGGATGGGATGCCCACGGTGCTGCCAAAAGCGAGGCCATCAACCATGGCTTCAAAAACCGCTGCCAAGAAATAGACCAGCCCATGTCAGCACTCCTCAAAGACCTCAAACAACGCGGACTACTGGACGACACATTGGTGGTCTGGGGAGGGGAGTTTGGCCGTACGCCTATGCGTGAAAACAGAGGCGGCAAAGAAATGAAATTTATCGGCCGGGACCACCACCTAGAGGCCTTTACCATCTGGATGGCCGGAGGAGGCATCAAGCCCGGCATCACTTATGGGGAAACGGATGAAATCGGCTATTACGGCATTAAGGACCGTGTACATGTCCATGATCTCCAAGCCACCATCCTCCATCAGCTTGGCCTAAACCACGAGCAGCTCACTTATCATTTTCAAGGGAGGGATTTTAGACTGACCGATGTCCACGGCAATATCGTTGAAAAAATCCTCGCTTAAACCTTTCACTGACCACATAAAACCAGTACCGCTATTCCTCGAATGAAAAAGCTATCGCTAATCCTCCTGATCACCGTGATTGCGGTCTTACCAGCCTTCGCCCAGTCGATTCCGGAACTACAGGAAAAACCCTCCGACCTATCGCTATTTCTGGGAAGGTTTCATCCCTTGATCGTGCACTTGCCCATTGGATTTATCCTTTTGGCATTTTTGATGGAAGTGCTTTCCAGCCTTCCCAAATTCAGGCATTTGGGAGCCAGTGTCTCCTTCGTGCTTGTATTGGGTATCCTAAGTGCTGTGGGGGCTGCGGTGTTGGGGTACTTGCTGTCGCTTAGTGGAGAATACCAAGGTGCTACGCTAGACTGGCACTTATGGCTTGGAATCGGCACAATTGTATTGGCCATTGTCGCGTTGCTTCTTAAGACCAAAGGGGTTTCCAAGATTTATTTCCCGGCCCTGTTTGGTGCAGTGGTCTGTCTTAGCTTTACTGGACACCTGGGAGGCAATCTCACCCATGGATCGGACTACTTGGTAAAGTATATGCCCACCCCCATGCGAAAGGTCGTCGGGCTACCGCCAAAAGTGAATGACGAAGGTCCTGTCATCACCAATTTAGAAGAAGCCGTTATTTTTGATGATGTCATCAAGCCCATCACCGATGGCAAATGTGAAAGCTGCCACAATCCCGAAAAAACCAAAGGTGACCTGAGGCTTGACGCCAAAGAAGGCTTTCAAAAAGGTGGTGAAAATGGCCCCGTATTTACCGCCGGACAGCCAGCGGACAGCGAACTGATCAAACGTATCAAACTCCCCCAAGACCATGATGATGTCATGCCTCCAGAAGGCAAAAACCCACTTTCCAAAGAAGAAATACAGCTATTGGAGTGGTGGATCGAAAACGAGGCCTCCTTTGATAAAAAAGTAACAGAAGTAAAGACCTCACCGGAAGTACAGGAAATCTTGGATGCCCTGGTCAATCCTCCCCAAAAAGAAATAAACCCCGTATTTACCATGGACATCGATGCGGCGACAGAAGACGATCTACAGGATTTACGAAAAAATGGCTTTTCTGCGGCGCCTATCGCATCGGGCATTCCATTGCTCCAGGTCAGCTACCTTAACACCAACGCTCCACTGAGCGCTCAGCAACTAAAGGTCTTAAGCAACCACAGTGATCAAATCGTCTGGCTGAACCTTTCGAAGGTCAGGCTGGAACAAAAATTGGATTATGGCTTCCTGAAGGACTTTGAGCATTTGACGGAGCTCCACATTGACCATACTGCCATCACTGACGAGGAGCTAAAAGCTCTTAAGAACATGAAATGGCTGGAATACATCAACTTATACGGAACGGAAGTTTCGGACAAGGGATTGGCCAACCTCCATCTGCTCAAGCACCTAAAAACGGCCTACCTCTGGCAAACCAACGCTACACCAACCGGCATCTCCACGCTTCAAGAAAAGCTTCCTGAACTACAAATTCACACACAAGCCCCTTCCCTGATATTGGTCAGCGCTGATACCACGGAAGAAGTAACCACCAAAAATTGACTGGGTGATGCAGGGAAATGGTTTTGAAAAACATTCATATGAACTAGTAGTATGGGTCGATCGTTTGCAGGGATTTCCTTCTTTTCATATACCTAAGAGGTCTTTTATTTGATTGACTTTGGCTGGGGAAACCTGATCATCTTGGTGGAATTTATCCTTTTCCTTTTTTCCATTGATGAAAAATGAAAGAAAAAAATCTAGGCCGGTGGTATGCCTTTTAAAATGGAACATGGATTTACCCTGCGACCGAGATCCGTCACCCATTTTAATTTCCACCCGATGGCTACGACCTAAAAGTGAGTGGGTCTCGCTGTTCCACGACGCGAGCCAACTCACTTTTTTAACGGCCTCCACCATCGGCTGGAAAACAGGCATACCAAGGGCCGTAATAAGGAAGCGATACCTTTTTTGGCTATGGGGGGGCTTATAGTTCTCGCTCAACTCGGTTACTTAAGAAAATGTACCACTACATGGAATAATGATGATAATTTATCCATAAGAAACTTATTAATCGGATCCGCCTTGCAGGTATTGGGCGTTTAGAAATTAAAAAGCGGGTGGGCAAAAAGGCAGGCTTGTTTGACGAAATGCTGCCCAAAAAGAATGTTGGCAGCTAAAGAAGGTTTACCTGGCTTTAGATAGGCCTGCTTGGCTTTAGACAGGAGGAGTTTGCCTGCATGAGGGGAGGTTTTAATTTTAGGCCAATAGATGCACAACGGCGGGTTTTTTTGGTTACTTTTTTGACCTGAAGCAAAAAAGTAACAAAGGTAAAGGGATGAAAACCACCTAGGAATTTAACTAGAAAAATAACTGCCCAAGGAAAAAATATAGAACCCATATTTTCCAGTTACACACTAACTAAACGGCATTGACAACGGGTTTAATAAAAGAGCTATTAGTGTTTTTTATACACTTAAAATTTTTTATCTGGAAAAGCTATGCTATTTTTGAACAGGTCAAAGATCAAGGGATCATGGCCTTCTTAACCAAAATAGACCCCAAAATGAACATCAAAACGTTATTGTGCGCTACCGTACTGTTATGCACGGCCGTTGCGGGATTTTCCCAAAGTACCATTACAGCAAAAGATCCGATCACACCGGGCAATCCTGTCATTACGGAAAAATACACCGCAGATCCTGCAGCCATTGTCCATGATGATACGGTATTCCTCTACGTGGGTCATGATCAGGCTCCTAAAGAAAAAAACTTCTACGAGATGCATGAATGGCTCATCTATTCCTCCACCGACATGGTCAACTGGGAAGAAAGGGCCGCTGTCAATGTAAAAGAGACCTTTGACTGGGCTGCCGGTGATGCCTGGGCTGCTGAGGTGATCGAAAAAGACGGGAAGTTCTTTTGGTACGTAACGGTAAGCCACAAAGAAATCCATGGTAAGGCCATTGGCATTGCCGTATCCGACAGCCCGGTGGGACCTTGGAAAGATGCCCTTGGCCATGCCTTGATCACCAATGACATGACTACGGATACCAAGATCAGTTGGGATGATATTGACCCGTCGGTATTTATCGATGACGATGGTTCTGCCCACCTTTTTTGGGGCAACACGATCTGTTACTATGCCAAACTAAAGGACAATATGCTCGAACTGGATAGCGATATCCAACACATCGACCTGCCCAACTTCACCGAGGCACCTTGGGTACACAAAAAGGGCGATTTCTATTACCTTTCCTATGCGTACAAATTCCCTGAAAAAACCGCCTACGCCATGAGCGAAAGCATCACCGGACCATGGAAGTACCAAGGCATCCTGAACGAGGTGGCAGGCAATACCAACACCAACCACCAGGCCATCATCGAGTACAAAGGCAAGGATTATTTCATCTACCACAATGGCAGTATTCCCACCAATGGCGGTAGCTTCAGAAGGTCCGTCTGCATCGATTACCTATACTACAATCCTGATGGCACCATAAAAAAAATCATCATGACCTCTGAGGGAATCGACCCTGTGGAGTAAGTGCATAAAATTGCTGTCTCCTAATTAAGCTATTTTTATTAGGAGACAGCTCATATTTTTAACGTGATGCGTAAGGACCAAAAACTGCTTTCACCATTCGCTTTTCGTCCCTATCTTCCAAAATAATGACTTGATACGTTTTGCCTCTCGGAGCTACTCTTACCAGAATATGCCCTCGCTGCGAACCATAAACGTTATCTATACGGTCACCTATCACGAGCTTATTCGCTTCCAGCATTCCCGTAGTAAAAATATCCCGGTCGCCAGGGTACAATTCTTTGGATGAAATTCTCCTCAACACATCATCCCCAGGATGATCCGATGACCAAGATTGTTGTACCCATACTCTTGGTCGGATAGTACGTACATAATAAGCGGATTGTGAATCCCTATTGCCGTGATGGTTTAGCGTAGCCACGTCCACTGGCCCTATAACTGGAGCAATCTGCGCTTCTACACTGTTGAACCTTCCTTCGCCATAAGGCCCAACTCCACTGATGTCACCTCCTGTCCAATAGTCAAATTCTCCGTAAGACACACGAAAGCCATTACTTAGATCATTTTCATTGGAAGCACCTAGTGGGAACACCGCTTCTCCCTCACCAGTCCACGCCCAGCCATTGCCAACGATGTTTCTTATCCCAAAAGTCGGATAATCAGTTGCCTCAGACAGTTTCACCTGGTTGTTCTTGCCAGGCAAAAACTTAGAAACTTCCATCCCATTTTCCTTTTCTTGATATTCTAGGAATTTCCAATAATTGCTTACGGAACAAGCATATACCGAATCGCGACTTCCAGCTTCCAATGCCAGTTGTATTTTCTCCTTCGAAAACTTCACTTGACTGTTTTCATAGCTAGGGTAATCTCGGTCAAGTACCCTCTTGACCGGAATCAAGGTCCCCACGCCTACCAAACCTGTCAACTGATAGTTCCCTTCTTCACTCCTAGGGCTATAGGAAGTACAAGTCCCAAAATGGTCGGAATGAAAGTGGGTAAGTACCGCATAATCTATGTGGGTATCCCCTCCCAATGGGCCAAACTGAAAAATATAATCTGCAATCCACTCATAGGCGTATTTATCTGTATTGGGTAACCTTGGAGTGTTTCTAGCAGACAAGGTCCTCGGATCGTCCTCGGATGATTCGCCGGCATCTACCAACATGGTGATCCCATCGGGCAAAACATAAAAAGCAGCATCCCCTCTACCCGTATTGATGTGATGAAGGTCCAGCATACCTAGTTCCCATTTGGGTAACGGCTGACCAATATCCTGTGCATTTGACACGTTTCCCAACATGATCAGGGATAAAATCAAAATTAAATTTCTCATAACTTTTTGTGTTTTCTTAATACGAAAGAGGCTCCCCAAAAACAAGGAACCTCTTCAATGCTAAATATCGATTACAAAGTAAGTGACTCTTTGAAAAACATATCGTAGTCAGAATCTATCTGAAAAGAAGTCACTCCCATGGATCTGTTGTACTTGATATCTCTACCAGCTCCAGTTTTATGAAATTCCAGTTTATAATGGCCAATATTAACGGAAGGAATCACTTCCATGTACATTTTCTGGGCCATCCTTATGGATTGTGCAGTGAGCTCTGTCCCATGGTCAAACAGAAAGAAATGACAAGCCACATCCTCTGCACGCTGATACCTATTGACGATCTCTGGCAGTTCACGAACACGTACTCCAAACCGTGCCTCACCCCAAAAATACCGCCGTGCTTCCCTATCCAAAAAGATGAGGTTTTCCATTAATCCATGTTTCTCCAGTACCGCTCTCAGCTTTTCATAGTAGGCAGGTGTTTTGTTCACCGACTTAACATCCACCATTAAGTCAAACCTGCCTTCACAAAGCGCTGCGTACTCATCAAAGGTCATAGGGCTAAATCCCGCTCTGAGTGATCGGTAGTGTTTTAGCTCATCCCAGGTCACTTCCGTCACCTCCTTATCCACCCCATAAACCCGCTTAAAGTCCCTGTCATGATGTACAAACAGCACTCCGTCCAAGGTTTCGCAGACATCCACCTCTACCATTCCATATCCACGCTTATAAGCTTCCTCCAAGCCCTGGGGATCGTACTCTTCATACAGCTCCTCCACTACACCTCCCCTATGGGCGATCAAGTACGGATCAGGCAAGGCTTTGCTGTTTTGAAGGAGAGAAGCAAAGACATCTGGATTATCCAAGTTCATCATATCAATATCATATTGCAACAAATCCAAATAGGCTTTTCGCTGGTCCTGAGCTATCCAGCCCATTACCTTTACCCCTTTGGCATGCGCCTTATCGATAAGCTCCTTGCTAACATTGGCTGGCTCTACCTCAATGATCTCTGGATGGAAGGCTTGATAGAGTGAATCAAAATCATCTTCTTTGCCCACTTTGATTTTTAGCGGCAAGCCAGTATCCAAGGCCACAAACTCCTTGGCCATTTCCCAGTCACCAAAGTAGAAAAAGGAATTTTCGGAAGTAACACCCCAGGCCTTGGCTTTGGTGACAAAATCAGCAATATCTCCCGCTTTAAAATCAACATATAGCTTCATGCGGGAATCCTTGTACAAGCCTACCAACTCCTCGATAGCAGGAACATGCTCGTCTTTGAATCCATGCCTATACCATGAGCCTGCATCCAACTGCTCTATATAACCTGAGGTCAAGTCAGCCAGTTTTCCGATACCATCAGTTGTTCTATCCACGGATTCATCGTGCATATTATAATAAACACCATCTTTGGATTGGCGAACGTCCATTTCCAAATAATCAGCTCCCATCTTCTTGGCCGCCTCTGCCGCAGCCAAGGTATTTTCAGGTGCATGCCTATTTCCCCCTCGGTGCACCACCAATTCTATATCCCTTGCAGCTTGGGCATCAGCATTAAGGCTGGTAAAAAAGGCCATGACGCCAATAGCCCAATTGACCAATTTTCTGTTCCCGTTCATTAAAAAACGTATTTTAAACCAAACTGAATGGTGTAAGGATTGTTGACGGTATAATATTTCTTTCCGGCATTTTCCCTGATTTGATAATCGTAGGCCTTATTGCCCACATCAAACCCCGTCACATCATATAGGTCGGTATTGGAAATGTAATGATACCCTCCCCACTCCTTGTTCATTAAATTAAGCACATTAAAAATATCCCCTCTTAGGATCACTTTGTGTTGGCTTTGGAAAGTGAAGGTTTTGGAAGCACTCAAGTCCCATGATGTCCGGACAGGATTGATCCCTGCAAAAGGCTGCGCCACTTGTCCCATATTATTCATCAAGTATTCCCTGTACTCAGGACTGGTATTATCCAAAAGCTGCTGATAATCTGCACGAAAATCCTCTGTAAGGCCGGGATCATTTATATCAAAAATATATGGCTGGATGTAATTTGTACTGGAAGAATTGGTGGCCACTCCCACGATATCATATCTCCTGTGCATGGTCGCATGAAAACGTTCGCTCTGTACCATCATGAATTTGGTACTGATGTTAAATCCATGAAAAGTAGGAGAAACTGCCGTAATCAGGAATTTATGTTTCATATCGTCCAAATCATAAGACCTGCTCATCAAATCACCAAACCCATCGTAAGACTGCCCTACGTAGTGATATTCACGGGCATTTCCTGAGTTATAGCGTACCCCACCTTTGGAAGCCCCCCTGGTATAGGAAATATTGACACTTCCATCTTTCCACTTCATATTGGCTTCCAGCACCAACGCCACATAGGTATTGGCCCAGTCCGCTGAAGTATAGTACATCACTTGGTTAAATTTGTCCGATTTTCTGGCATCTAGCCAGTTTACAGAAGTCGAATTTTGATCCAGTGTGCTCAAGGGTGCATAGACATCCCTACCTCCCTCTTGGTCAAGGGTAAACTCGGGATTATCCTTGAGGTTAATATTGGTATAATAAGAATTGTTTAGCGTGGAATTATAATAACCTGAAACACCGACATTCAGCCAGTTGTTCACTTTGTGAAAATAGCCCAGGTTAAACTTCCAAGTATAAGGGTTTTGGAGGTTTTCGTCAATGGCCACCACATAAGCAGGTACATCGGTACTTAGGATTCCCTTTTCCACCAATTCGTTGACATACTCTTCACCAGGGACATTGTCAAAATTCTCATAATAAGCATCCCAGTCCGGGGTAGGCAGATCTTCTTGGGTCACTACCCTGCCAGAACCGTCTGCATAGGGCATACCTACTTCGATTACCGGCCATGCATAATCTACCCCATTATCGATATGCGACATGGTCAGCGCCTGCGTCGTAAACTGGGAGACAAATCCCCCGCCACCTATTTTGATCACATCGGTACCTTTACCATTGATGTCCCACACGAGGTTGATACGAGGTTGGATATTGTTCAGGTCCATTGGTGCCACATCGTTACGAATGCCCAGTTCCTGTTCGAGCAAGGCATTATAGGTAGGTTTGACAGGGATTAAAGATGCATCCCACCTCAAACCAGCAGTCAGCTCCAAGTCATCATGCAAATAAGTCTGGAGCTGTCCATAAACGCCCGTTTCGAATATAGTTGGTTTTACCCTTCCGCCTGCATCGCCAAGGGGAGTCTTCCTTTCGTACCGATAAGGTGTCCTATTTTCCAAATCCTCCACACTGGCAAAATAAAATTCACCTTGCTGATAGTGGGTCAGCTGGTCAGAAATACGCTCATGATAGATATCCAGACCTGCTGTAATCCTGCTCTTCCCTACCAGCCAAGTATAGTTGTCGATCAGTTGATAAGCCCTCTGGCTGATGATCTCCGGAGCCCAGTATTGATTTCCCCAGAACACTTCATCCCCGTCTGTGTCACCATTGCCAAAATCCGATTCTACATATACTCGTCCGATGGCCACCCTTCCGTTATACGGCTCTCCTGGACGGAGCATATAATTGGTAGATAATCGAAGGGTGTTCTTCTGAGTGGGGCTGATTTGAGAATTAAGGTTCAGCTGAACACTGTGGTCATATGACTCTTCTCCATACTGTGCAGAGAATATCCCATTGCCAATCAGCTTACGCGGATTGGAAAAACTATGGTAATTGTACTTTAAAGTGGCCGAATGAACACTATTGATTTTCCAATCCAGCTTTCCTAAGAATGAAATGGTTTGTTGCGGAACCCCTGGCGCTACGCCATACTGCTTGTCATATCCTCCCAGCTTATCCTTCACCACACCAGGAATACCATATTGGTTTTCCAGAATATCGATCACATTTACCAAATCCTGTTCTTTTACGCGCAAGTCTCTTTCGGAATTGTTTTGATAATCCCAGTGGCTGGCCCACGGTTGGTTTTTCTTATAATAATCCCCGACCACAAAAAAATGAAGTTTGTCCTTGACAAGAGGGCCCGAAAGGCTTACGCCAAACTGGGTAGTCGTATAGGTGTCTCCTTCATTGGTATTCCCTCGACACTATCATCGTTTAATAGTCCGTTTTTTGAAAACTTATCCCCAGTCAATGCATCTCCAGCGTAGTATCCCCAAGCACTGGCATGAAACTCATTGGTCCCTGATTTGGTGATCGCCTTGATGGTCCCCGCACCACCTCTGCCGGAAGTGACATCATAAGAATTGGTAGCCACTTCAAACTCCGCTATTGCTTCCATGGAAACAGGAAATGCTCCGCCCGACAGGTCTCCAAAAACCCCGCGTCGGTTGGACACACCATCTATGGTCAAACCTGTCATCCCTGGCTTTGCCCCTGCCATTTGGGTCCCTGACTTCGCCAACGGTGAGAGCTCAGCAAAGGATGCATAATTACGCGTAGGACTTGGCAATGAATTCATCATCTTGGAATTGATCTTCTTCGCTGCTCCCATTCGGTCTTTTTCCACTGAGAAAAAATCCGGCTCGACGATAACACTCTCCAAATCGGAGACATTGTCATTCAGGGTAATCTGCCCAAGGTTTATCCGATCTCCCTGCGACAGGTTTATTTTCTCAGCCCTGAAATCACCATAACCCAAATAACTCACTCTTAGCGTATATGGACCTCCGGTAGGAATATTTTGGATAACAAACCTTCCATCCAGATCGGTTACGCTCCCAGTGGTAAAGCCAGTACTTTCATTCTTCACGAAGACATTGGCCCCCACCAATCGCTCTTCAGAAAAATCCCGAACCACCCCCTCAATGAGGGTTCCTGTTCCTTGTGCCAACACCCCCGAAAGTGTGCTGCCCAAGAGCAATAAAATAGTAATGATTTGTTTCATGGATAGTATTTGGTTAATTATTAAGAATTCGACGCTAATAGCCTCCCAAGAATAGCCTAGGGACAATTGCTAAAAGTATCTGTTGTGAAAGTTTCTACGGGTGAAAGCTGATCTATAGATTTTTTACTATCCCAAAAAACCATATAAAATTTCCCTATGTAAAGAATTACACATAATGGTTTTGTTAAAAAATATCGACACAATAGTTACCTATGTAAAGGGAATATCAAGCAATCAATGATACACAGCGTCTTCATTCTCAAAAAACAACAGGAAAGGACTAAAATAGGCCTTTCGACCCTGATACCAATATTTGCTTTTTTAAAAAAAATGTCACATTCCAGTATTAACTGGGTTAAGTTCTGGTTACTTCATCCAAAAATATGCTGACTTAACAATGAGAAGTCACCTGACATACCCATAAAAAACACCTCGCCTATACACTGAATGCTCCTTCAGCCATTCTTCAAAAAAACTCCTACAAAATCCTCCCAAATCGTAATCCAAAATATCCGAAGGCTTTACCCAAGCATATTCATCGGCCTCATCATTGAGCACGACATCGTATTGGGCTGTCCGACAGGTATAATCGATAAAAATAAAATGACGCTTTTCGCTAAAATGCTCGCTGTTTACACTTTCCTGCACACTCGCCAGCTGTAGGTCAAAAACATCCAGGCCGGTCTCCTCCTTCACCTCCCTGACCAACGCATCTTCCATACGCTCGCCTTTTTCGATGTGCCCACCAGGTATGACATATTGGTCATTCCACTTGGCAGATTTGCAAAGCAACACTTCTCCTTTGGGATTGAAAATAATCGCTCCTACGGTAGGTTCTGGATAGATTGAATTCATTTTAGCTAGCTTATTTTTTTTGCAAATTTAAGGATAATGCTGTATCGAGGGTCATGTAGGCAGGGCAAATGCGTTTAGTGGTTTGAAAGGAAACACTTTTCGTGTAGGCATAGCTATCATCCGTGCCGATGGCACTCCTTCGGGAGGTTGAGGAGAGCTTAAGCTCCTGCGGATGAATCCGCAGGTTACTAAATTTATCGTGCCGATGGCACTTTGCCCCGATTTATACATTGGAAACCGCAGTAGCCTAGGGTCAAGGCAACGCTTAAATGACGGATAAGGCGGTAGTGGATTTTGGACGAGATCAAGGCGCAAAAAACGCCCCTAGCCGTAGCTAAGGAAGTCTTTTTGCAACGTAGAGATAGGCCAAAAGACACACCGGATTACACGTAGGTTTAGGTTTGGCTTGACACTAGATTGCCGAATGGCGGGATAGGCTGAAAGAATGATTACACACAAAAGGATAAATTCCGTAATCAATTTCCCCAAGGCAAGGCCTTAGGGAATGTGTCCATAAAATATTGCCCTCACTCAGGCTAAAAGCTTAGTTCAACCAGGTTTATGCATTAGCCAATCTACGCCATGACCACAGGTATTACGAGATGAAATTGCTTTAAGATAATTTCTATAGGATTAATTACTACAAAAAAGTATTTTTTACTATTTAACTATACTTTTATACTATTTTAACTATTTATGTACTTTATTATTTTTATTTAAATATTATTTTTAATTATTTGACCATAACAAGTACGTCCTTTGGTCTTATTTGGCTACGACTATTTATCTATTAACTTTAATAACCTCTTCTAGCATGAAAAAGAAACCAAGCTCTCGGTATTGCCCATGTCTGTTAATATTAATTTTTACGATGATCTTTTTTTCTTGTCAAAAAGTGGAAATGGAACCTATCGCAGATGAAGAAACCCCATTCGAAAGTGCAGGAATGGCAAAGACCTTACTGGGCAAAAAACTGGAGAACCCCTATTCCGTCACCAATATGCGAAAGGCCCTGGAAAGTTTCAGGAGTTCGGATCCCAAGGGGCGGGAAGCGGCTGACTTTGAGATAGAAGCTACACACTACTATGTGAGGCTATTTACGGAGTCGGACGAACAGCTTCTTCGACTTGAAAAGGACTCGCTATATCTATTTGATTACCCACTTGACTATGAGATTGACTCCCTGGGGGATTATTATATGGATCCGGAGGTAGATCCCGAAGAGGGCAAGTGGTATTATACATCCGTACCCGTCGATTATCGGTTTCCCGATATCCAATATGAGATACTGGAGGAGCTATTTCTCCTCGATGAAGAAGACACCACTGCCGCTAACGGAAAGCTGGCATCTTTGGATTTTCTTTACGAACTTGAAGAGGAATCCCTCAGGCTGACGGGCAACCTAAAGGAGCCCGAATACGATAAAGGGACATCCGGGGAGGCAAGCAGGGCAAAGATACATCCCCAGGGATATGTAAGGGTCTGGGATACCGAAAGACGAAAGCTTGTAGGAGTGGAGGGCGTGAAAGTAAGGACCAGGCGGTGGTTCAAGTACGGCAGGGACTACACCAATTCTTTGGGGTACTACAGGATAGACAACAGGTATAAGCGTGACGTCCACTATACGGTGTTCTTCGAAAACGCATCGGGCTTTAAGATATGGAGCAGTACGGTGGACATTTCCAAGGCGAGCCACCATGTGGGCAAGCACAGCAGATACGACCGTAATATCGACATGTATACCGATTCCAGAGCTTGGCGGTTCGCCACGGTAAACAACGCAGCGGTCAAGTACCGTAACTACTGTGGACGGTTCGGTATAGGCCTGCCGCCTTCCGACCTGAGGATCGTGGCATCGGATGGAAGTGGGGGAGGTGCTGCGCCGATGCTCCGAAGGGTGTGGGGCTTCTATGGCTTTACCTCCAAGTCCAAGGTAGTGTCATTCCTCGGCAAGGTCGCGGGAATGCCGGCGACTATTCTGGGCAATACCCTGCTCCGGTTTATCCTTCCAGACATCATCGTCAAGGCCAATTCAGCACAGGGCACCGCCGCCGTGTACGAAACAGCCTTTCACGAGCTGGCCCATGCCAGTCACTATGCCAAAGTGGGAAACAACTACTGGATCCGGTACATCAACTACATCGTTACCTACGGGGTTTACGGTGACGGTACGGGGAATAATGCCGGACTATGTGCGCTGGGAGAAGCCTGGGGGTATCATATGGGATATAGGCTTACCTTGGAGGAATTTGGGAATACCAATAGCAGGGTCTCTTTAAGTGCTTTTGAAAATTTTGATCCGCTGAAAACAGGGGATAAAAATGATGACATAAGGCCGTTTAAACCATTATTCTCATATTGGAACGGTTGGATTCCCGCTGGTATTATGTATGACATTATCGATACCAACAGAGATTGGTTAAGGTCTGGATTTTACGATGATGTGGCCGGCTATACACATAAAGACTTGTTTAATGCACTTGACAAGGATGTGGACACTCCACAGAAGTTCAGGGACCGGTTGCTAAAGGAAAGTGGCAATTTGGATAGGGCGGATTTAGAGAATTTATTTGAGGCTTATTATTGGAAATAGACATGAGAAATCTTTATATAATAGTAACACTTGCTGTTGCAATAGCATCTTGTGATCCAGTAACATTTATCAGTTATAAAATAGAAAACTCCAGTAATGAAGAGCTCTCTATCTATTTTTACAGCTCTATAAATGAGGTTCAGGACACATTGGTTTTAAAGGCAAAGTCCACTGAGTTTTGGCAAGATGTATCGGTTGGGGCAGATACTCCAGAAAAAATTGATTTAAATCAATACTATGATTCCATTAAAGTAGAGTCAGCAAATAGGGTAATAATCAACTACACCCCTGAGACCACAGGCAAAACAATATATGACTACAGTTACTGGTCAGAGCACAAAAAGGGCAAACGGAATTACGAATACGTGTATGAGATCACGGAAGAGGATCTCGCTTCGGGAGCTGGGCAGTAGGTCCAGTAGATTAAACATGAAATATATGCCCCTAGCAAAACCATCCGCCCCTCGCTTGGCTTACTAATTCCTCATAGAGAAAAGTGTAGCTGGTAACATGATCAAAAAAAAACCGATGTAGGTGGTATGGAGGTAAAAAACTCCATGCTAGCGGTTCCGCAGCTCAGCTGTCGGAACAACGGCTATCTGCTGTGCGCTTAAGCTGCTTCAACCCGGTTTATGCATTAGGAATCGTCATCGCCTGTCCCGATAGCTATCGGGAAGGTTTGAAACTGCAAGAAAATCAGACTGTTTGGAGATTGAGGCATAGCACAGCTATGGTGAAATCGAAAACAGCAGCGAAGCAACTGATTTTGAAGCAGTTTCAGACCGCAATAGATAGGCTAATGCATATTCCGGGTTAAAGGCGATTTAATTAGAAAACCCCAGCAGCCTCCTTTCAGCGTGCTGGGGTTTTCTCTATTTTTACTTGATCGATGGGCTTATTTCACCTCTTCCAGGTTGGGCTATATTACTTCACACCAAAGTGGTATTTGATGTTATGGCTGTAAGTTTCTCCGGGGTTTAACCTCGCCGAAGGAAAGCTCTCCTCATTGGGAGAATTTGGGAAAGTCTGCGGCTCCAGGCAAAGTCCAAAATACTGATCGTAAGAGACCCCGTCCACGGTGATGGTTCCATCAAGGAAGTTGCCGGAATAAAACTGTACTGCAGGAGAATCTGCATATAACTCCATCACCCTACCTGACCCGGCATGATAGAGCTCGGCCATTTTGGTCATTTGACCATCCGCTTCGGCCTTTACGACATAGTTATGGTCGTAGCCACCTTTTACCTGCTCGATACGCTCACCGATCTGGTGTGCAGTAGTGAAGTCAAATGGGGTTCCCTTTACCGGCGCCACTTCTCCAGTAGGAATCAGCGTTTCGTCCACCGGAGTGTAGTGATTGGCATACAAGGTCAACTCATGTCCTAGAATATTTTCCTTCAGCCCGCTCAGGTTAAAATATCCGTGATGCGTCAGGTTAACGATCGTAGCTTTTGTCGTCACTGCTTCGAATGCCACCTCTAAGTTGTTGTCATTGTCCAAGCTGAACGTAACGATCGTGGTCAGCTCTCCAGGATAACCTTCCTCTCCATCAGCACTTACATATGTCAATGAAAGGCCTACTTTTGCTGGGTTCTCGATCGTCTTGGCTTCCCAAAACACCTTGTTGAAGCCCTTGTCACCACCGTGCAGATGGTGAGCTCCATCATTGGTGGCCAAGGTATATTCTTCTCCGTCCAGTTCGAATTTTCCTTTGGCGATCCTATTGGCATAGCGGCCTACCGTGGAGCCAAAATAATTGGTACTGGTACTGTACCCCTCCAAATCCTGATAATGAAGTACCACATTTTCCAGGTTTCCTGCCTTATCCGGCACCACCAGTCGTGTGATCACTCCACCATAGTTGGAGATATCCACTTCCACTCCATTGCTGTTTTTTAGCGTATAGATCTGGGCTTCCTTACCTTCTACGGTAGCACTGGCCTCAGAAATACTTAGCCCACTGTCTGGAGATTGGGCGGTGACCTCTTTGGATGACTTCTCTGATGATTTTGGGTTACAAGCGTAAAAAGATAACGCAGCAGCAAGTACTACGGCACCAATAGCATTCAACTTTAATAGGTTCATAGGTTTTATTTAGTTATTTGGATTATATCACTAGTCATTGTTCTTTGATCTATGGCCTTGCTACTCGGCACTTCATACCTCGTACTTCTTAGCAGCCTTGTCCATAGTAAGCATCCTTACCGTGCTTGCGCTCATAGTGCTTTTTGATCAAAGCCTCTTTTAAGCGTGCAGCATTAGGATTTATTTGCAGGGTAAGATAGGCCATTTTTGCTACTTCTTCCAAGACCTTGCTATTATAAACTGCCTTGGCTGCTGATTTCCCCCAGGTGAACGGCCCGTGGCTCCCCACTAGGATCATTTCCACTTCCTCATAGTCCAAGCCTTTCTCTGCAAAACAATCCAAAATCTGCTTCCCTGTCATGTGCTCATAATCTCCTTCGATCAGCTCATCAGCCATGGGAGGAGCACATGGAATGTCCTTGGTCAGGTGATCAGCATGCGTAGTGCCAAAAATCGGCACGTCCATCTGCGCCTGCGCCCAAGACACACCGTAAAGCGAATGGGTGTGGACAATTCCTCCAATATTTCCCCATTCCTTATACAGGTAAGCATGGGTTTTGGTATCGGAAGAAGGACGCATCTCGCCTTCCACGATCTTCGCCTCAAAATCACAAATCACGATATCTTCCACCTTTAGTTCTTCATACGCCACACCACTGGGCTTGATCGCAAAAACACCTTCTTTTCTATCTACGGCACTGACATTGCCAAAAGTATACACGACCAAGTCCAGCGCGGGAAGCTGCATATTGGCTTCGTAGCATTCTCGCTTTAGCTCAAGGAATCTACTCATTGGTTAATTATTTTATGGGTTGTGAATGTCTCATTGCTTAACAACCCACAAGTTAAAAATAATATTTGTAAATATTACACTTATTACTATCGTATCATTGAAAAGGCAACTACTAGACTCTACCCTTAATTTATCAAAATGAAATGGACGACTTCATAAACTCAACAGACTTAAGACCGCCCTCAAGGATAACAAAACAGGTCTAATTTACACGCTTTGAAATAAATTATCTGCACTTCGTAGATTCGTCATCATCCCAGGCGAGATAATTTTATTCTACAATTTACGCAAAAACCTAGGAGAGTTATTTTCCCCAACAAAAAACAATCCTACAAGAAACACAACAACTGCTCCATTTTCATCTATAAATACACTAAATTAAGTATTGATTATGAAGCTACACTTTGCAAATTTTACCCATGCAAAAAGTCATACCTTATTACTGGTGCCTATTTCTGTCCATTTTTGCCCACACTGCCTTCCCCCAAGCGTCCCTCCCTGTCTTTAGGGCTTATGGTGCCGATCAGGGGATCAACCAGCCTTTTCCCTATGACATCCTCCACAGTGAAAGTGGATATGTATGGATAGCTGGTGAAAATGGCCTTTGGAAATTTGATGGGCAGAATTTCGGGCATTATACCCATGAGGTAGGCGACAGCGCCTCATTGGCATTTGATTTTATCTGGGTGCTTTTTGAAGACAGCAATAGCAATATATGGGCGGGAACATATGGAGGTGGTGTCAGTAAATATGACCCAAGAACGGATCGATTCACCAACTTTTCGTACAAAGAAAATAACCCCAACAGCCTTAGCGATGACCGAGTCAGGGGGATCGCCGAAGATCCTAACGGCAATATCTGGTTGGGCACCAGCAATGGACTCTGCAAGTATGCTCCTTCCAGCGGTCAGTTTACCCGATACAGCACTGAGGATGGGCTGTTCAGCAGCACCATTCGTCAGATCAAACTGTCAGCAGACCAGTCACAGCTTTTTATCGCCACCGGAAACGGACTGAACTTCTTGGATTTAGAGACCATGGAGTTTTCCGGTATTCAGCATGCAGCTGATGATCCCCAAAGCCTGAGCCATTTCTATATTTATGACCTTCAAGAGTATCCCAAAGGCACCTTATGGATCGGGACTGGCGAAGGCCTGGACAAGTTTCATCTGCCTTCTGGTCGATTTACCCACTACCAATCCTCCTCAGCTCCTTCCATGATCAGTCATGATGTTATCTTCTCCATTGAGCATCACCCTGACCATCCTGGCAAGTTATTCGTCGGTACCTTGGATGGGCTAAATGTGCTGGACATCAAAAAGGAAACGTTTGAGCGCATCCGGTCAGACCGCTCCAACCCCAACAAGCTCCAAGGAGACAATATCTATAAAGTAAGTGCAGGACGGGATGGAAGCCTTTGGGTGGCAGTATATAACGAAGGTGTCTTCCAGTATCATCCCCACTACCACAAATTCAACTCCCTCCGACTTATCCCTGATGCGACGGACAAATACTATTCCCGTGTATCCAGCATGATCCAGCACGATGAAGACGAGTACCTGTTCACCACTTACGCTGGGCTTTTTGTCAGGAATTTCAAAACGGGAAAGACAGAAAAATACACCATCAAAAAAGGTGATCAAAGCAGTGTCAACAGATTGGCCATGATCACCAGGATCAGTGAAGACATCTACTGGATTGCTACCTGGGCGCACTTTGTCTATGAATGGAACCACCGCACCAAAACCCTCCGCCCACTTCAGCACAAGACGCCTTCTGGAGAGTTTTTTCCGGAATTCAACCTTCCGATCTTGCATGATAGCCAAGGGAGAACATGGATTGGCAACTCAGAAAAAGGGCTTTTTATCTGGAATCCTGAGACCCAAACGGCAGTTCCTTTCCCACTCAGTGACAGGCTTATCCAAGGGGACAACCACGATGAATTTATCTCCTACATTTTTGAGGACAGCCAGCACCGGATTTGGGTGGGCAGTCAGGGAGGGCTTAACCTCCTTAATGAAAAAGACAGCAGCTTCACCAAGTTTGCCCACGAAGAAAACAATCCCCAAAGCCTCACCAACAATAAAATCAACCATATCTCAGAAGATCATCTGGGCAACCTGTGGGTAAGCACCGAGCTTGGACTAAGTAAGTTCAACGTGGAGAATAAGACCTTCACGAATTATTACACGCGCGATGGCCTACCGAGCAATGTCATCAGCTCCACACTTGAAGACACCCAGCATAACCTTTGGATAGCTACTGCGGAGGGTATCTCCATGATGAACGCAGCAGATGAATTCAGGAATTACAACCAACAGGACGGGTTAATGGACAATTACTTTATCTTCCGCGCTGCCTACAAGGACGATGACGGAAGGCTGTTCTTTGGGTCATCCAGTGGTCTGGAATATTTTGACCCGCTTAGGATTCCTGAAAATACCAGTCCGCCCAACGTTCAGATTACAGGAATTGACTTGTTCAACACCCCGATAACTCCTGGGGATTCCTCGGGGATATTGCAGAAGGCCATCCCTTACACTGAAGCCATCACCTTTGACCATGAGCAGTCAGTCATTTCCTTCCACTTCACTGCCCTAAACCTGGTCAATGGCCACAAGAATAAATTCCAGTACCGGCTTTATGGCTATGACAAAACCTGGCGACCAGTCACTTCCAACCGAAGTACTACCTACACCAATTTACCCCCGGGCAATTATACTTTCCAGGTCAAAGCCTGTAATAACGATGGCTTTTGGTCCACTGAGAATGCCAGTATTGCCGTCACGATCTTACCGCCTTGGTACTTGACTTGGTGGTTCAAGACCCTATTTACGATTGCATTGCTAGGCGTAATTCTTTACCAATACCAGCGCATTTCGCAAAATAAAGAACGACTCGAAAACCTCGTGGTACAGCGCACTGCCGAAATCCAGCTACAGAAAGAGCAGATAGAAGTACAGCACGACAGCTTACAACAAAAAAACCAGCGGATCGAAAGTCTCCTGCGCGAACTGAACCACCGTGTCAAAAACAACCTCCAGCTCGTCTCCAGTATCCTCAACCTTCAAAGCAGAAGTGTCAAGGACAAAAACGCCAAAGTGGCCCTGATCGATGGAAGGATGCGGATGCAGGCATTGTCCCTTCTTCACCAGAAATTATATGTCACTGACGATGATTCCCAAGTCAACTGCAAAAACTACATCAATGATCTATTTGACCAGATAGAAGCAGCCTTCAAAAGCAGGTACAAAGCTTTTCAGTATGATTTTACAGGAGATGATTTCTCCTTAGGACTGGACAAAGCCATTCCGCTGGGATTGATCCTGAATGAGTTGATCACCAATTCTTTCAAGCATGTTCAGAAAGAAAAGATCGAGATCCACCTCTCCTTGCGATTGGAAGAGCAAATCGTTCATTTTACCTTTTGGGACAATGGGCGGGGACTTACCGCTTCCACCATTAGGGAGTCCCACTCTTTTGGGTGGAGTATGATCCGGTCACTGGTGCTGCAGCTGCATGGGAAACTGGATATCTCAGAAGGCGAAAACACTAAAATCCAACTTATTTTCAAGAAATAAAGCGATGGAAAACACCAAAAAAGTACTGATCATAGAAGACGAAATGCTCATTGCCAAAGACCTTTCCTACTTGCTCGAGGACATGGGCTATAAAAACATTGGAATCGCCAATAATGGGGACAAAGCCCTCGAGCTATTTTGTGACAATCACGTAGACCTGGTGCTGTGTGACATCAATATCAACGGGGACAAGGACGGCATCGAAACTGTACAGGCCATCCTTCAATATAAAAAAACTCCCATCATCTATATCTCGGCCTTTTCGGACAATAAAACGGTACAAAGGGCGATCGCTACCGCCCCTTCTTCCTTTCTCACCAAACCCTACAACGAACGAAGTGTCCAAATTGCCATCGATTTGGCTTTCGCCAATTTTGAGCAAAAAGCCCTCCACTTGGAGGAAAATGAAATTTACCAAAAGCTCACCCAGCGCGAACGTGAGATCATTGCCTTAATAGCAGAAGGGAAAACCAGTGCTGAAATTGCCGAGCAGCTTTTCATCAGCCCTACCACAGCCGCCAAACACCGCAATAACATCTTGGCCAAAACAGGCTGTAACAACACCTCGGAGGTCATCAAACTAATTTACACGTAAGGCCAATTCTTATTTACCTCAGTTCGATTATAAAATCGTTTCCGTACAGTGGTCGGAACATACACTGCGAGGCTTAGAGGGAGATTTGAGGGCTGGAAGCCGTGGCAGCTCGCCGCGGCGAGTTGCCACACCCTTTTCCAACCCACATCCTCCTTAAAAGGGTTCGCTTTTAATACTAAAATTAAGTCGAGCTCAGGTTAATACATAAATTTTGCTGTTCGTGAGTTGTATTTCCGAATCGAGATAATGGGAATTTGAAACCGCCCTATGCCCTATGTGAATTTACAGACATCAATAAAATATAGATTTTCATCAACATACATGCGGTAGCCTGACTACTATTATTGTCCCGACAGCTGCGCTGCGGAAACACGAGCATGGAGTTTTTAACCTGATTTATGGATGCCTAAGACAGCCTCACCATTGCCTTGATGACCTTATTTGCCGGATCTAGCCAAGAAGCAAAATCAGCTTTCACTTGGTCAAAGTCCACCTGATGGGTAATATAGGAAGCTGCTTTCACTTGATGTTCTTTCAATGCCTTCAGTACAGTATCAAAATCCTCTCTGGTGGCATTTCTACTGCTCATCAGGGTCGATTCCCGTTTGTGAAACTCCGGATGGTTAAACTCAATGGGGCCTTTTTGCAAGCCTACCAATACATACCTTCCACCATGTGCCATCAGCCCAAAGCCATTGTGAATAGCGACCGAGCTACCCGTGGCATCGATGACGGATTCGGCAAAACTTCCGCCTGTAATTTCCTCGATTGCTGCTTTGTAATCACCTTTGGCATTGACTGTGTGCTCGATGCCAAGTGTTTCGCGGCAGAAGGCCAAGCGATCCTCGTTAATGTCCATGGCAATTACTTCTCCTCCGGCAATCCGCGCAAACTCCATCACCCCAAGACCGATCGGGCCGGCTCCCATTACCACCACAAATTCTCCTGGCCGCACTCCTGCTCTTCTCACGCCATGCGCTCCGATGGCCAATGGCTCGGCCAAAGCCAGCTGGTCAAGAGTGAGTCCTTCTTGTTTGACCAAAGACGAAGAGGGCACAGTAATATATTCTTTCATCCCTCCATCTTCATGCACGCCAAAGACACTGATCGTGGCACAGCAGTTTGGCTTACCCGCCTTGCAGGCCACACATGTGCCACAGTTAAAGTACGGAATAATGGTCACCAGGTCTCCAGGTGAAAAGCCATCAGCCCCATCGGCTTCTACCAATTCACCGGCCAGCTCATGCCCCAGCACCCGCGGATAGCTAAAAAAAGGCTGCGTACCCTCAAAAGCATGAAGGTCCGTGCCACATATCCCAATGCGCTTGATCTTTATAATCGCTCTTCCTGACGTTAGTGAAGGCTTTTCTCCTTCGCTACAGTCAAAATTTCCTGGCGCTGTACAGGTTAGTATTTTCATAAGTTGGTTATTGGATATTTAGTTATTGGATAATTCAGGTATGGGAACGGTACCAAATGTAGTTGACAGAACTGATGTTTCTGCCTTTGGTACCTTTTGACGCTTGACCAAACCCAAAAGTCTCCCAAAGGTCATTAACTCCTTACTTCGTTCCATCCTGCCCTTTCGGGTGTTGCATTCCAACAATTATTGAACCTTATAAAACAGGGCATGTGGAAGCAATACACTGTTTTGCTCCCACATGCCCTTATTTTTAATTTAAATTCCTATCAATCTCCTGCTGCCATTGCAGGGATCTCTTTCTTGTGTTTGTAATGGTAAAGCCCATAGGCTACTACTACCAAATAACAAGCTGCAGGGACAAAGAATGAAAGGTGAATACTGTCCAGACCATCGGAAACCAATCCTTGGATAAATGGGAATATAGCACCACCCAAAATGGCCATGATCAACCCAGATCCACCCAGTTTGGTGTCATCACCTAGGCCTTCCGCAGCAAGCCCATAAATGGTCGGGAACATGAGGGACATACACCCTGAAATGCACACCAGCGCAACAGACCCTACCATGCCATTTCCGAAGATCACGACCATGGTCAGCGCAATAGCACCCATAGCAGAGATGGCCATCAGCAAGCTAGGCCGTACGAATTTCATCAAAGCAGTAAACAAGAAACGGCTCACCGTAAACAATACAATCGCTGCGAGATAATAATCTGAGGCATCGCTTTCGTTCATATCAAGCTCTATCATGACATAACGGATGGTATAGGACCAAATCCCAATTTGCGCACCCACGTAAAAAAACTGCGCCAATACCCCAAAGACATAATTTTTATTGCCCAAAAGCCGTTTTAGACCATTTCCTAGAGAATCCTGAAGACCTCCTTCTGAGGCAGTTGGCATTTTGGTGAATTTGATCAATACCCACATCAGCACCAAAAACAGCGCAACCCCAACATAGGTACTCATCACTGCATCCAACTCTGCTTGCCTTACCTGCTGCAACTGCTCTATTGTCATTTTACTTCTCTCATCTGCCTCCGCCACATTCAGCTGGGAAAGAATAAAGAGTTTGCTCAGTAATACTCCAATGATAGAGCCTACGGGGTTAAAAGACTGAGCAAGGTTAAGACGTCTTGTGGCCGAGGCTTCTGGCCCCATTACCATGATATAAGGATTGGCAGACGTCTCCAAGATGGACAGACCTCCTGCCAAAACATACAAAGCAAAAAGGAAGAATCCGTAGGACATGGTAATGCTGGCGGGATAAAACAACAATCCTCCAACGGCAAACAAGCCTAGTCCTAGCAATACGCCAGATTTATAGGTGTATTTCTTGATGTATATCGCCGCTGGCAAGGCCAAGCAGAAATAGGCACCATAAAAAGCCAATTGGATCAGACTGGTCTGCGTATCGCTCATGCTGAGGATTTTCTTGAATGCCGCCAGCAACGTATCTGTCATATTATTGGCCAGTCCCCAAAGCAAGAAGAGACTGGTAAGGAGTATAAATGGCCACAGGGTCGCTTTCGATACCAAGGCCGTTTTTGATGGGTTATTCATGAATTTATAGTTATTGGTTATTTGGTTACTACGTTATTTAGTTAATGGTTATTGGGACGGTGGTAGTCGGTGTTCGACTTGACGCAAATCGGGACTTGTCTTCATTCTCGTCAAATGTAAACTCCCACTGTCTGCAACAGCTGTAATTTATCAATTTACTACCATTTATAAAGGACTGTGCTCGTGCAGCAATCCTCTTTCATGCATTGCTGCCCAAAATTCAGCAGGCAAGGTTTTTTCCGTCGCGTCCACATTCCTTTTCACCTTGGCAGGGTCAGAGGTGCTAAGTGCGACACAGGCCACTCCCGGAGCAGACAGTCCAAACTGTACACAGGCATGTGCTGGTGGTATTTCAAATTCCTTACAGAGAGCAAAGAATTGCTCTCTCCACTCAAAGCGGGCCTTATTCTCTGGTGAATCAGGCTTGATCAATTGGTAATCGTAATAATCTCCCCCCACCAAAAAACCGGATTGGAAGACAGCAGAATTCAGAATACCGACACCATCATCGGACAACTTCTGCATAAACTGCAATAATTCTTGTGGGTGGGAATGGATGGTCATGCTATTGGCAAACATCACCCAATCCAACTTGATATGCTCATAGATCCTCGGAATGACCTTCCAATCTTTTGCGCCCACGCCAATTCCTTTTACCAAGCCTTTTTTCTTTAAATCCTCCAAAGCCCTGTAGGCTTCCAAGACATCTTCAAAAAGGGCTTTTTCCTCCTCAGCAGAAGTGGCTTTGGCCAAGTATTCATCAGGATCATGGACAGATGCCAGTTGTGTGGAATACCCCTGTAGCAGTTCATTGCCTTCTTCAAAACACTCCAATATGCCATTATAGCTGATTTTTTGGACCGCATCATGCTTCAGGTCTCGCCATACGCCTTTCTCAAACTGCGGCTCATCCCCTACCAGCGGGCTTCTCACCCAGCCTAGTTTGTTGCTGACCACTACTTGGTCTTTGGGCACGTTTAATGCGTTCAGGGCATTGCCCAAGGATTCCAAGGCCAGACCGGCTCCATACTTTCCTGCCGAATCGAAAAAAGTCTGTGGCTGGGTATGGCGAATGCTCTCTTTTACAATGGCTTCTTTTTCTTTTGGATCAAGGGCTGTAAACAAATTGCCCAGTGTACTGGTGCCAAAAACGATGGATGGTACTTTGATTCCTGTGTTACCTAATGGTCTTAATTTCATACTCTTTATTCCTTCTCATTTTGGGAAAAACACTCCAATTTAACCATATTTTTGGTCAAAAAAATACCCCTGCCAATTCTCATGGAAAAGCAAGTACCTGCAAAGGTTTGCGAGAAGCTTTGCAGGTCAAAATAATTTTATTTTTTTTACATTATGAAGAAAAAAAGGGTAACACTGAAAGACCTGGCCAATGAACTGGGAGTGTCCATTTCAACAGTAAGCAGGGCACTAAAAGACCATCCTGACATCGATAAAAACCTTACCAAGAGAATACAGGCCCTCGCCCAAAAGTGGAATTACATCCCTAATCCGCTCGCCATGGGGCTCCTCCGTCAGCAGACTCGGGTAATCGGAGTGATCGTCCCCGATCTGGTGACCTATTTCTTCTCCTCCATTATTTCCGGAATCGAAGACGAGCTTCAGCAATCTGGCTATTATATCGTCATCTCATCCTCAAAGGAATCGATGGAAAAGGAAATCGAATGTGTCAACAATCTGCTTAACTTACGCATCGATGGCCTTATCGTCTGTTTGGCACAAAACAGTAACAACAGAGAGCACTTTAGAAAAGTAATGGAACACCACGTTCCCTTGGTGTTTTTTGACAGGGTGTGTTTAGAAAAAGAGGTTTCCACAGTGGTCGTGGACAATGTCTCCATGGCCAAGGACATCACAACACACTTCCATGCCAATGGCGCCCGTACTCTCGCCCATATCACGGGACCAAAGCACCTGAACATCGTAAAAGAAAGAGCAGAAGGCTTCCTTAAAGGCCTAGAAGAAGTAGGCATCCCGTATGACGAAAAGTACTTGGTACATACAGACCTCTCTACAGAAAGTGCAGAAAAAGCCATCACAGGGCTTCTTCGCCTTCCCCAGCGGCCAGATGCCATCCTCGGGGTAAATGACACCGTTATCTTCGCCACCATGAAGGCTATCAAAACATTTGGCCTAAAGATCCCAGATGATGTGCTACTGGCAGGTTTTTCGGATGAGTTCCACGCTACCGTCGTCGAGCCCAACCTCACTTCCGTGGCCCACCCCACACATGAGATCGGCCGCAATGCTGCCAAACTAATCCTCGAACAAATCGAAGAAGAAAAGCCTATCCAAAAGAAAATAGTCCTCAACACCTCCCTACATATTAGGGCCTCTTCCCAACAAAAATCAACTATTACTCCATGACCATGGACCATTATCTCTCTAGGAACAGCGAACTTCCTTAAAAATAAAGCATATGCTTCCATAACTTTTGGTACCTTTGCTCAATAGAACACTACCGGCAGAGTGCAAATAGCCGGAAAACATAAACATATTTATCCATCCATATCCGGAGATTTTGTCGGTTTCGGCCATAAATTAGGCCCAAAAGCAAATCCTGCACTCGATTGTTGACCTGCCCGGGAATACCCCTTATCATAACACTATGAAATTTAAAGACCTGAGGATCATTCCTCCCATATTAGATGCATTAGAGGACAAAAACTATAGTGAACCTACCTCTATCCAAGAACAGGCCATTCCATTTATCATTCAGGGCAAAGACGTTTTGGGATGCGCCCAGACTGGTACTGGAAAAACAGCCGCCTTTGCCATTCCCATCATCCAGCATATCCACGAAGCACCCTATGCCAATGAATCAAGGCCCAAGATCCGTTCACTAATCGTCACACCGACGAGGGAACTGGCCATTCAGATTGGTGAAAATATTGAAGAATACGCCAAATATACCAATATCAAGCATACAGTGATTTTTGGTGGTGTAAAACAAGGAGCTCAAGTCAATCAACTGAACAAGGGTGTACATATTCTTGTAGCTACCCCAGGGAGGCTCCTTGACCTGATCAACCAAGGTCATATCAGTCTAAAGGACATCGACTTATTTGTACTGGATGAGGCGGACCGGATGCTGGACATGGGCTTTATCAATGATATCAAAAAGCTCCTCAAAATCCTTCCCAAAAAACGCCAATCCCTTTTCTTTTCGGCCACCATGCCGGACAATATCCTCCAACTGTCCAAGGAGATACTGAACAACCCACACAAGGTAGAAGTCACACCTGTTTCATCCACTGCGGAGACCATCCAACAATACCTCTACTACACTAACAAAAGCAGTAAAAAATCCCTACTGATCCATATTTTGGAAAAAGAAGGGATGGATCAGGTTTTGCTGTTTTCGCGCACCAAGCACGGTGCTGACAGGATCGTGCGGGACCTCAAGAAACAGCATATAAAAGCGGCTGCCATCCATGGTGACAAGGCCCAAAACCAACGTCAACGGGTACTCAGTGATTTCAAAGATGGCAAACTACGTATCCTAGTGGCCACGGATATTGCAGCTAGGGGCATTGACATTGACAAGCTTAAATATGTCATCAATTTTGATATTCCAGACACTCCTGAAACCTATATCCACCGTATTGGCCGCTCTGGAAGAGCAGGGGAAGAAGGAAACGCTATTTCACTCTGCGAACCAGAGGAAAATGCAGATGTAAAAGCCATAGAAAAACTGGCCAACAAAAAAATCACCGTCATCAATGACCACCCCTTTCCCCAAACGGACAAACCGATGACCGCTCAGGAGAAAAAAGAATTCAACAAAGAAAAGCAGCGCAGAAAGCAAGAATTCTTTGCCAGCAGAAAAAACAACAGGGGTGGATCAGGAAGAAGATAAATAACGCCTTTACTGATAGGGGCCAGTATTAGCTCTTTCAGATCACCCTTAAGGACATCGCCCAGTAGAAGCCACTCCAAGGTTTTCTGCTGGGCGATACGCTTTTTCATCATTTCCACCAATAGCCTACCCTGAAGGCTTCCGAGGAAAAAATGCTGGCTGCTTGAAAAGGTTTACCTGCATAAGGGAAGGTTTTAATTAATTGATACACAACTGTGTGCCATGGCGCCATTAGTCAAGCCATCCACTTAACCATTTTAGCATACAGAAGGCCAGCGGGGATGTTCCGCTAGGAGCATTAGCTTGGTAACAGAGCGTACACACAACACCCAACCAGTGCCATAGGTACTGAACAAGAGCCTGAGTACCAAACCCATCGGTCCATGAATTCCTTCGCCCACTACTGCCCATTACCGCTTAACTTACCCAGCGTAAATCCAGGGCAAACGCGTTTAGTGTTTTGAAGGGAAACAATTTTCGTGTCGGCATAGCTATCATCCGTGCCGCTGGCACTTCTTCGGGAGGTTGAGGAGAGCTTAAGTTCCTGCGGATGAATCCGCAGGTTACAAAATTTATCGTGCCGCTGGCACTTTGCCCCGATTTGTACATTGGAAACCGCAGTAGCCTATCTTACCGAATGGGCTGAAAGAATGATTAGTTGATTTGGTTGAGGTTAAACCCCGAATATGCGTTAGGAACTGAGCATCCTGCCTAATCCGCCTTTGGCGGAGGGTCATATAGAAGGTGCAGGTGACAACCTGCACCAAAAATGATTACACACAAAAGGGTAAGTTCCGTAGGAACGGCAGATATAAATGCAAATAGGAACATTTTTTTTAAATGCGTTTGCCCTGGCGTAAATCATCTAGAATCGAAAAAAATCAGTATTTTGGGTAAAGTGCACAAACTATGGAACAAGGCGACCTACAAACCATCATCAGCTCGGTCAGGGATTCCTGGCAAAACTTCCTGGCTAGTATTCCCGGAATCATTTTAGGGATTATCATTGTGGCCATTGGCTACCTCATCGCCCGCCGGATAGGGGAAATCACCAGGACACGAATCAGGCGAAAGTCCAGCGACCCGCTGATGAGCCGATTTCTGGGCAATACCGTGAAAATCTGTTTGTTACTTTTGGCCATTATTTATGCCATGAATATTGCTGGACTGGGAGAAATCACCACTTTTTTGATCACCTCCATCGGTGCCTCAGCCATCATTATTGGCTTTGCCTTTAAGGATATTGGTGAGAATTTTATCAGCGGTATTATACTGGCCTTTAGCCGCCCATTTAATGTCAACGACACAGTGGAAGTCGGTGACCTGTTCGGGAAGATCAAATCCTTGGAATTCAGGTACACCAAGCTCAAGACCTTTGATGGCCGAGACGTGTACATCCCCAACAGTGATGTGCTCAAAAAACCCGTGATCAACTATACAGAAGATGGTTTTTTCCGTTGGGATTTTGTGGTGGGCATTGCCTATGAAGACGATGTAGAAGCCGCCAAGCGTGTCATTATGGACACCATCAACAGCCACCCTTCCGTGGTGCAGGACGGGATACATGAAAACTATGTCGCCGAGGACCAATTGGCCACCAGTACAGTAAACTTGAAAGTCTTTTTCTGGGTAAATACTTTTGAGTTTCGTCGGGAAGCAGTAATGGTGAGGGGCGAAATCATGAAACAGATAAAAGAAGCCCTTGAGACCGGCGGATTCTCCATGCCAAGTGATATTGTAGAACTAAAGCTGTACAGCAGCCAAAAAGACCTTCCCGTGAAGTTGCAGCAAACAGATCAGAAACAGTAACATATATGGCGACAGACTGGATGAAGCAATCTATCTGGGAGGATTTACGACACACTTTCTTAAACCCGGTTTTTGCAGTACCCTATCTGCTCCACGACGCACAGGTATTGTAATCTGATCGCGGCGGACAAAATCAGACGCTTCACTTTAGTTTTCGGTGTAGACGTAGCAACGCAACGCCTACACCGAAAACTAACTGATTTCCTTGCACTTTCAGCTCTTCCCAACAACATCGGGACAGGCTACTACGATTCCTAATCCATAAATCGTCTTCAAAGAAAAGATTGCTTCTTCCCGCTATCGCTACATTCGCTATGATGCATTGATAGCTGTTTTATGATCGAACTCAGGTTAAGGGCAACATCTTATTGATCAGCAAGAGCGGCCGATTTTTCGCCTTCCACAAAGGCTCCAAAATCAGCGTACTTAGCATATAATGTTTTATAAACTGCGACATTCTCCGGAATCGGCTCATAGACTTTGTCAAAGCCATTGGTCATGGCTGCTATTGCCGACTCGGTGTCAGGATGGATCCCTGCCGCCACGGATGCATACATCGCCGCTCCCAAAGCGGGCGCTTGATCAGAGGTAGCGATTTTAATCGGCATGTTCAGTACATCGGCCATGGTTTGCATCACCAGTTTGGACTTCTTCGCAACACCACCCATTCCGATCACCGCATCGATGGTCACGCCTTCTTCCCTGAAGCGGTCCACGATCTTCTTGGACCCAAAACAGATCGACTCCACCAGTGCCTTAAAGACCCTAGCGGCATCAGTCCCCATATTGAGACCCATAAGTGCGCCTTTGAGCGATTGGTTGGCATCAGGCGTCCTCCTGCCGTTCACCCAGTCCAAGGCCACAGGAGCGGTCTCAGAGAGCGGGATGTTAATCGCTTCTTCTGATAATTTGATCAACAGTTGGCTATCGATCTCATTGATCAGGGCTTCTTTCTTGGCATCATCAAGCGCATTGCTCGCACGGATAAGTTCCGCAGTTGGCTTGACCACGAGGTTTTTAAACCAGGCCAACACATCACCAAATCCAGACTGTCCAGCTTCCAGGCCTACAGTCCCCGGAATAACAGAACCATCCACCTGACCACAAATGCCCTTCACCAGATTATCGCCAATGGCTTCATGGGAGGCCACCATGATATCACAGGTAGATGTTCCCATCACCTTTACGAGGGTATTTTCGGTCACCTCTCCACCTACGGCACCGGCATGGGCATCAAAAGTCCCCACGGACACCACGGTATCGGTGCTCAGCCCCAATTTCTTGGCCCATTCCTCACTCAGGTTACCCGCAGGCAAATCGGAAGTAAATGTCTCGGTATAAAGCCGATCTCTCAAATCTGCTAACCTCGGATCGAGCTTGGAAAGGAATTCCTTTGGAGGAAGGCCATCCCAGCTTTCGTGCCATAGGGCTTTGTGGCCAGCAGCACATCGGCTACGCTTCAGCTCCAATGGGTCATCAGAACCGATCAATTCGGACGTAATCACATCACAGTGCTCCATCCATGAATAGGCCGCTTCTGCTACGGCTTCATCTTCACGGATGACATGAAGGATCTTTGCCCAGAACCATTCTGATGAGTATATACCTCCTTCATATTTGGTATAATCCTCGCCTCCCCATGTCCTGGCCAACTCATTGATTTCGTCAGCTTCTTTGATCGCGGTATGGTCTTTCCATAGCACCATCATGGCATTGGGGTTTTCAGCAAATTCAGGAGACAATGCCAGCGGTTTGCCCTGTTTATCCACTGCCATGGGGGAAGAACCTGTGGTATCCACACAAATACCCTTGATCTGGTCAGAAGGCACACTGGATTCCTTGATCACTTCCCGGATGGTCTCTTCCAAGCCTTCCAAGTGATCCAATGGATGCTGCCGAAACTGATTGCTTACAGGATCACAGTATTTTCCTTCCTTCCATCTGGGATACCAAAAGACATGGCTGCCCTTTACTTCCCCATTGCTCGTATTGACGATTACGGCCCTGACAGAATCAGAGCCATAATCCAAGCCAATGACAAATTTATCGTTCATCTTCTAGTTATTGATTGTTCTTTATTCGTTAGCGGTACTTTTTTCTTGATACATGATCGCCATTTGTCTCAAGACTATATCTCAAGTCTCATATCTCAAGACTCAAGACTCAATATTCATACCCCAAATCTCACTACTACAAACCTACCTTACTTTACCCGAAGAACTATCACGGACTTTGCTGGTACCTTTACGTTCAGCAAACCATTTTCCCATTTGAAATCATCAAACGCTTCAATGCTCACCACATCATTGTTTTCGAAGGAATTGTGGCTGCTCAGTTCAGGGGCGGTCAAGTACCTTCCCGACACATCCTTAGCATCCGTACCATGAAGGAACACCTCCAGGTCAATGGCCTTATCAGGGTCGACATTGGCAATACTGATATTCACTGTACCATCTTCAGAAAGTGAAGAAGACACGTTAAGCGCTTCCATCTCCACATCACCTGCTTTCACCTTTTCGGAAGTCAAGTAAGAGGGCAACAATGTCGCATCCATATGTGGTTTATAAAGGTCAAATACATGGTAAGTTGGCGTCAGCAACATTTTATCCTCCTCAGTAAGGATCAATGCCTGAAGCACGTTTACCGTTTGTGCCAAGTTGGCCATGTGGACACGGTCGGCATGTTGGTTAAAGATATTCAAGGTAATCGCTGCTACAAAAGCATCCCGGAGGGTATTTTGCTGGTAAAGGAAGCCAGGGTTGGTATTAGGCTCCACATCGTACCAAGTCCCCCATTCATCCACGATCAGCTTCACACGCTTCTCTGGATCGTACTTGTCCATTCTGGTTTCATGATTGGTCAATAGTTGATCCATAAAGGCTGCTTTTTCCAAAGTCGTCAGGTATTCTTCTTTGGAAAATTCCGTGGATGAGCCCTTTTTGCCCCAAGTACCCGGCACGGTATAATGGTGGAGTGACATCGCATCCATCATGTGTAATGGAATTTTCTGCATCAGCACTTCTGTCCAGTTGTAGTCGGTAGAATTGGCACCACCGGCGATTTTATAGAGTTTTGCCCCTGGGTAATCTCTCGCAAAAGTGGCGTATCTTCTGTATTCGTTGGCATAGTACTCGGGGGTCATGTTTCCTCCACAGCCCCAGCTTTCGTTCCCTACTCCCCAGTATTTGATCTGCCAAGGTTCTTCCCTGCCATTTTTCTTTCGCAGTTCGGCCATTGGGCTCACTCCGTCAAAGTTGATATATTCTACCCACTTGGACATTTCTTCCACAGAGCCACTGCCTACATTGCCGGTAATATAGGGCTCGGTGCCCAGCATCTCCACAAAACCAAAAAATTCGTGTGTACCGAAAGAATTATCTTCGGTCACGCCACCCCAGTGGGTATTGATCATCTTAGGGCGTTCACTTCGTGGACCGATCCCGTCCGTCCAGTGATACTCATCTGCAAAACACCCTCCTGGCCACCTGAGGTTGGGAATGTCCAATGCTTTCAAGGCTTCGAATACATCTGTTCGGTAGCCATTGATATTATCGATTTCCGAATCAGGGCCGACCCAGATACCACCATAGATACAACGCCCTAGGTGTTCACTAAAATGTCCGTAGATATGTCGGCTAATTTGGGTCTTTCCCTGGTCTGCATTGATGACCAGTTTGTTTTGGGCCATGGTAGCGAATCCGGACAGCATCACTACTACCATCATCAGGCCGCCAAATATGGTTTTCTTCATGATTTTAATTAGGTTTATCGGTTATTAAGTGTCTAAATTACATTTTTTATTTCATTTGGAAAAGCACGAACCCTTTATTTGCTGACAACTTCACCTCATCCATATCATTAGCAACCACTTCCCTCACATTGAAGCTCGATAAATCATCCGTGTCGGTGATCAATAGCCACTTGCTGGACGATGCTGCAAATGATAAATCGAGCGGAATGTTCTTGTCTTCGTCTGATCCGTTAATTCCTGCCACATACCAGCCTTCCGGTCCCTTTCTTGCAAGCACCACGAACTCCCCGGGGTAGCCATCGATGAACCTGGTGTCTTGCCACGTTTTGGGTAAGTGCTGGAGGTATTCGATAATTTCTTCAGGTTGCTTGGCGGTACCTTCAGGCGATTCGGCCAAATGCTGAATACCGGATTCATAAATCACCGTCAAAGCCAACTCAAAAGCCTTGCTGGTCTTCCTGTCAATGTTTGGAATCTCATCGAGAGACATCGGCGTAAAATCCATCGGATCAAAAACATTCCGCGTAAAAGGCAGCACTGCGCAATGTGCCGCCACCCTATCCGCAAAAGCCTGCTCAAAGGTGATCATCTCAAACCCTTTCACTGACTCCATGGTCATCAAATGAGGGTAAGTCCGCTGCCAGCCTCGCGGCAATGTCGTTCCGTGAAAGTTCACCATCAACCCAACTGCGGCGGCATCCTGCAAAATAGCATGATAATACCCGATCATCGATTGGCCGTCGCCACCGAAGAAATCAATCTTCACTCCTGCCACGCCCATTTCCTTGATCCGCTGAAACTCCTTCCTTCTGCCTTCATCTTCTACCAGCTTATTCCTCGGGTGGTACGGGGTGGTGTTCCAGCTCCCCGCGGAATTGTACCAAAGATGGACGCTTACACCTTTCTCCGCTGCATAAGCTACGAGTTCGGCTATCTTGTCATCCCCGATTGTGGTGTCCCAATTGACATCGATCAGGCAATGCTCGTAGTTCATCTTGGCCGCAAAATCAATGTGCTCTTTCTGGATATCATAGGTAATGGATTGGTCTTTGCCCAATGCCCAGCTCCAAGCTGCTTGGCCAGGCTCGATAAAATCCGTAGACATGGCTATTTGCGGCTTTGCCAAGTCCGTCCCCAGCGTGGATTCGACTACTGTCCCAAGGGTGCCTACCGCCAAAATCCTCCACGGAGATTTCCATGGCAATGTGCTGGTGGGTTTGGCAGGACCACCGGGAAAAGCCTCTTCGTCGCTGGGGAAGGTCACGGCATATTCTCCTTCTGGAGACTCGGCATGGAGCCTGGTAGCACAATAATCACTTCCAAGTCCCGCTTCCGACACCAACACCCATGTGTCATGGCTTTCGAAAAGTGCCGGATAAACCCAACCTGAAGGGATCGGTGAAACCGTACCCACCAGCACGCCCATTTGATACTCCTCTTCATAAGATGGATTGCTACTCTCCCAACCGGTATTCACCTCGGCTATAGGCTGCATCCAGGCCTTCGCACTCTCGGGAAAATTATAGGTGGTCTTTTCTTCTTCGATGGTATAGGCCGCTTTACTTTCTCCATCAAATTGGTACTGAAATGCCAAACCGTCATCACTCAACCGAAAGGCGATTGCCATTTTCTCATCTTTGGCATTGCCAAAAGTGAACACTTTCTCATGGGCATAGTAATCGATCTCACGCTTCTTTCCATGTACCAGCGCATAATGTTCTTCCACAGATCGCTTATCAGTAACTTCCTTCAGTGCCAGGCCCTCAAAAAAATCACCTTTGTCCATCACCAAGCCCAGTCGTGACCATTCGAGAACTTCCTGACCATTTCGGCTGAGGTGATAGTACGCGTTTCCTTCTTCCAGCTTCACATCCAAGGTGAGCTGGCCATCAGGCGACTGCAATGTCATGTCTTCTTTCTTCTCTGAACATGCCCAACAGCTGAGAATCAGACATACAATTAAGGTTGTTTTCGTCATGAGTAATGAGTATTAAGTAGTGAACTTATAGTGGGTTAAATTTCGATTTGAGGGGAATACAAATCCCTTTTATTTGAAGTTCGGATGATAAATCCGGACTAGTGCTCTAGCGGGAATGCTGGCTTTGGCTCCATCAGCCTTCACACTAAACACCTACCATTTTCACCGCATCAAGCGCACATAATAAATCCGCTCGGTTGATTGGCCGTTCTTCGCCCTGAACTCCAGTACCAGTCGCGCTTCCTGCTGTAATGATGCTGGCAGTGGGTAATCGATTTCCTGACTAGATCCCTCTTTGTTTTCTAACTTGACTTCCTGAAACATTTCACCGTTGATAAAGATATCAAAAGGGTTTCCATCCACCTTGGCAGGAAAAACCACCCTCAGTTTTTTGCCTTGACTATTTTTATTTTTCAGTTCGTAGCTAAACCAATCGGTAGTGCTTCTCCAGAAGTACCCTTCATTATTGCCCGACAGGGTATGCTCACCTTTGAAGAAGTGATCCGATTCTGGTTGCTGCTCACCAGTGGCCACTTGATCTACCGTCGCCCGCTCCAGAGCCAGCATTAGCTCATCTTTTTCACCGATTGCTTTACGAGTAGCAGTAACCTTGTCGGGTTTACTGATTGGCCAATACACCTGATAACGCGCCTCATGCACTTGATAGAATGGCCTAAGTGTAAAGGCATTTTCTTCCGCATCTACAGAGGCCAATGCAAACTGCATTGGATTAGAAGAAGGTACTGCCAAGTCCTCTGGGCGAATGCCCTCCGACACCAAAACTGGTGTCTCTGCCAATGGGACCATCTTCCCTGCTGCCACATGCCCCATTCTACTGTCATCAGCGAAGAGGCCAGGCATATCCTCCGTTCCCTCAGTGGCTGCCAAGACAATCGGACCGTACACAAAAGCCCCCCAATCAGATCCATCAGGTAGTGGCTCCCACTGCATATTCATAGGTAACTTCACCTCCAGCCGATCACCATTTTTCCATTTTCTGTCAATGGTCACGAAGGAGGAAGGCGCTGCGTCCACCTCAACCGGGCGGCCGTTTATTGAAACCGCCAAAGCACCTTTTGCTACCCATGATGGATAACGCAACTTGATGGCCACCTTTTGCGGCTTTTTCATTGCTAATGTAAAGGCACTACTGGCTGCTTCAGGGAAATTGTTTTCCTGCTTCAGCACCATTCCCTTTTCATCCCAGTGCAACTCAGAAGGAATAAAAAGATTGATGTACAAGGCATCCTCCGAATGAGCGTAGATAAACTCCCCGTATTTGGCATGGTTCTCCAGTCCCGATCCCACACAGCACCAAAATCCCTGATGTGGCTGGGAATATACCCGATAGTGTTCGGGGCGCATCGGGGTGAAATATACAAAACCGCCCTTCTCAGGATGCTGGCTCGACAGGATATGGTTATATAATCCCCTTTCGAAGAAATCTACATATTTTGCTTGTGGATTGGATATGAAAAGCTGCTCGCTTAGTCGGAGCATATTATAGGTGTTGCAGGTTTCGGGACCTTGGTTGGAGGAGACCATGGAAGAAAAGTCATTGACAGGGTGAAAGTGCTCACGGACGCTGTTTCCGCCAATGGCCACTGATCTTTCTTCCACTACATTATGCCAGAAAAAATCCGCTGCGTCTTGCCAGTTGGCTAAATTGCCCTCTTGGGCAATCCGCTGAAATCCGATCACCTTGGGGATTTGTGTATTGGCATGCATGCCTGTAAGTTTGTCCTCTTGCTGCTCTAATGGCTCCAGCACCAACTCATGTGACATCTTCTTGGCCAGTTCCAAGTATTTCTCCTCTCCGGTAATGGCGGCCACATCAGCAAACACTTCGTTCAACCCTCCATGCTCACTGATCAGCATTTGCTGGAACTGCTCATCGGTAAGTCCTTTGGTCAGTTCATAAAACCACTCGGTAAGGGCTACAAGAACAGTTTTGGCTTGCTCATTTTGCCCTATCCAGTAGGCATCTCTCAAGCCTGCATAGAGCTTATGGATATTGTATAGCGGCACCCATTTTTGGTTAAGCGAAAAACCTCCTGCATCGATTTTGCCCTGGCCGATTTCCTCCCACATGGCCATTCCTCCAGGAATACCTCCCACATAGCCGTTTCCATTTTTACCTTGGGCGATGGCCAGCTGACCCACCATATAATCCATCCTGCGCTTCATTTCTTCATCTCCTGTACTGGCATACATCATCGCTAAAGCAGAAAGATAATGACCACCAATGTGTCCGTCCAAACCGGTATTTTCCCAATTGGGATAGCGTTTCGCTGGCCAATCTAGCCCTGCCTCCAACATATATGGGGCAAGTAAACGGTCCACATCCATGGCTTTCATATAAGTCATGTCCACTTGCTGTGCTTGGGAGAAAGGACTCGGTGACAATGTGACCTGATCAAGTCCAAAAAGCTTTAACTGTGCCTGCTGGGCAATCGCATTCCCCAAACAACAACAAAAAGCTGTGGTCAAGACCATATAGCTAAACGTTGAGTAAGCCGTCGATTTCATAGTTGTCAATTGTAGGTTGCTAATAATATTAAACTTCCAATCTCAGGGCATAAAGGCTACTAATAGCCTACTTCTGGCCAACCTTCTTCATCCCAGCTGATCTCTCTTATAAATAACCTTGGTCTTCCATTTTGACTGGCATCATAGCCATGAAAGATCAAATAATCCTTTCCGTCAAATGTGTAGGCAGCATTATGACCTACGCCATACCAGTCCTCGTTTCCTGCCAAGACCAATGTACCTCCACCATTATACATGCTATTGCCTTCTCTGTCCAGGTAAGGGCCGGTCAGGTTTTTTGACCTTCCCGCCATCATCTTGTAGGTACTCCGCTCCCCTCTGCAGCAAAGATCAAAAGACACGAACATATAATAATAGTCATCTTTTTTGAAAATAAACGGCGCTTCGGCAGCGGCATCCCCAGGGTCTCGCTCATCCAACTCAAAAGTCCTCTTCCTTCTCACTAAAGTAAACCAGTCCTCAGGGCCATTTTTTACAGATAACATATCATCAGAAAGCTTCACCAATTTCAGCCCAGCCCAGAAGGACCCGAAGGACATCCATGGCGTCCCTTGCTCATCGGTAATGATATTGGGGTCTATCGCATTCCACATGTCCCGACCAGGTACACTTTCGATGACAATACCATGATCTGTCCACCTAAAATCAGGCGAAGAGGGATCGAGTGTTTTATTGGTGGCCACACCAATGGCAGAAGTGTTTTTGGCAAATGAGGAAATGGAATAATAGAGGTAATACTGACCATTATGGAAAGAAATATCAGGTGCCCAAATATGGTTTCCAAAATCAGGGACCACATTCTTTGTCCAAGTGGGTGCTTCCGCAAAAATCGGTGCTTCCCGCTCCCAGTTTTCCATGTCTGGAGAAGACCAAACCGCAATTCCCCTACCCGTACAAAACAGGTAATAGGTATCGTTTTCTTTGATCATCACAGGGTCATGGACAGAAATGCTCTGCGCCATTCCAGCTGTAATGCATGTCAATATCAGTAATAAGGCTATTAGTGGTTTTTTCATGTCAATTCATATAAATGAGAATTCAGCCACCCTTTCAGATGGCTGAATTTCCCGGTTAATTAGTCGGTGATCGTTACAACTTAATTGATGGACACATTGTCCACTTGTGAATAAAGCAACTCCTCCACTCCAAGGGTTTTCACACCTACTCGCACAAACAAGTCCCCTCTTCCACGCAATCCGTTAGGGATCGTAACATCTACTGTAGCTGGAGTCCCAGGAGTAATTTGCTCTCCAAAAACTTCTTCATCCCCTTCTTTCCTTACTCTATCAGTCAATGAAGTCCTGCCCAAATATACCGCTGCTAATTCCAAGGTGCTCGTAGCATTGATTTGGTTGACCGTGAAATTGGCCCGTACAATTGTGTCATTGACAATCTCATAACTTGGCGCATCTATGGTAAAGTAAGGATTTACTTCCACATCGATTTCCTGAGATCCGCTCAGTGAAACGTCCAAAGAGTCAGTCTGATCCATCCACGGTCCATTGCCACGGATCAAGGTGAGCTTGTAATCACCGTTAAATAATTTGGCAGAAAAGGTTCCGTCCTGCGAAACATAAACAGGTATCTTTTGGAACAGGTCATAGCCGTGTTGCCAAAGTTCCAGTTGGACCCCTTGATTTCTTACCCCAAGTGGCTCTCCTTCATACACAATCCTACCGGTCAAGGTGGATTTTGGTTCTTCGAAATTATCGTACTCGCAGCTGGCCACCATAAAACCCAGCACCAGCAAAAGGCACGATTGAATGATATTTAGTTTCATAATTGGCATCTTTTAGTGGAATGGATTTCTTACAATTTTCGGATTGGCATCTATAATGTTCTGCCCGATCAAGGAATAATAATTCCCCAAGCGGAAGAAGCGGGGAGCCCTGAATCGTGGCACCACTTCTTTTACAAACACAAACTTGCCATCTCTAGGATCACCTGGCCTTACCACCCTGTACGGATACAGGCTATAGGCCATACTTTCAGGGTTTTCGGTACTTCCTGACCATTTCAGGTGCGCTACTCTCCATCGCTTATAATCCCATACCACATGGTCTTCAAAAGCCAGCTCCACTCGTCTTTCATGACGGATTTGTTCCAATGTCACGCTAGCAAGACTATTGGCTCCGAATCCAGCTCTTTCTCTCAGGGTATTGACATAACCAAGCGCCTCACCGGACTCCCCTAGTTCAAAAGCAGCCTCGGCAGCATTCAGGTAAATCTCTCCCAAACGGAACCTTACCCACCATACCTCACTCAAGTTACCCCTGGTACTCGCTCCAGGAGTATCATCTACATACTTGCGAAGGTAAAAACCAGTATTACTTACATCTTGCAGGCTTCTGTGGGGGCCAGCTTCAGCTTTCAGTACTCCGCCATCAGCGTACACCGAACCAAGGTCTGGCTGCTGATCAGCAAATTCAATCCTATCGTAGCCTGAGCCGTTCCACTCCATTACCCCTGCTTGCATAAAGATCTCTTGCCCCCTGAACGGAGCCCCTGGATAGATGATGGTTCCGTAAAGACGGGCATCTTTATTGGCAAAGATATCTTCCACATTGTCATAATAAATATAATCTGAACCGTCAGCGGTGCGGGTTCTCAACTCTCCTGAGCTACCATCCAAGTACTCATAATCTTCCACCAGATTCAAGATCGGCGTAAGTGCCGATGAAGCCAAGTTATCTTCCCGTACCGACCTCGCCACGTTATCATAGGTAAACCAATGACGCTTATCTGCAGAGGACAGGTAATCTTGCACCCACAGAACCTCCGAATTACTGGACTTGGAGACAATCGCTTCGTAGAAGTTTTCACCAAGATCAGGATTGTTGTTATAAAGCGCATATCCACCTTCTTGGAGGATGCTTCTCGAGGCTTCCAAAGATTTGGTAAAATATCCCTCAGCAGCTGAGGCAGGAATTCCTACCTCACCTCCAGGCAGGGAAATCGGTGATGGCATCAGGTTGTTGTACTTGGCAATCGACCCAGCATACAGGGCTGCCCTGCTCACTACGGCCAAAGCAATAAAGCGATTGGCTCTGGTGATGCTTTGTCCATTGCCCAGTGTAGGCATGATTTCTTCCATCTCGCTAATCACAAAATCGTAAACTTCCTGCTCTGTATTTCGCGGAAATTGGAGGTAGGTAGGATCACCACTGAAGTCATAAACCAATTCTTCCGTAATGATCGGTACACCACCCATCCGCTTCACGTGCTCGAAATAGACAAACGCACGGATAAAGCGCAGCTCACTGATAAACTGCGTACGCTGATCCTCAGATAAAGTGGAATAAGTGTTTAATTTCTGGATCGACAAGTTGATGTCCCGAATCAAATTATAATCCCACAAGCCCCATCTGCCATAGTCATAAGTGAGCAGATTATTCAGGTAGTCATTCCCCGTATAGCCTGACCACGTGGCTTCGTCATAGGCCGCAAAGTCCACCCATCCCGCTTGTAGCGTAGTATGTGCCGGCAAACGGTCATAGAAGTTGGACAGGACACCGGTAATGGATCCCGGGTCATTCCAGACTTGGTCATCAAGCAATATATTTGGTGGCTCACGGTCCAACCAATCGGATTCGCAGGAGCTCATTATCAAACCTGCAATTACCGCCAGTGTTATAGTTATTTTAGATAATCTCATCATTTTGGGGTTTAGAAGGTTAGGTTAAATCCAAAATTAAACAGTCGTTGCTGCGGATAAACCAGCCCATTGGCAGAGCCAATTTCCGGATCGATACCAAAGCTCTTGACATTGTCAAAGGAAACCAAGTTGGTACCATTGGCATACACCCTCAGTGATCCGATGCCGTATTTCTCCAAGAAGGCTTTTGGCACGCGGTAACCTAGCTCTAGGTTTCTCAGTCTCAGGTAACGAACGTTGGTCAGCCAGAAATTACTGTGTCTGTAAAGGTGGTCAGCCCCTGCTCTTCTGATGGCCGGGTAAGTGCCCGGTACCCACTCGCTGTCAGCATTGAAGAGGTCTTCACGGTGCCACCTGTCCTCAAACATAAAATCGGGCGAGTTACCATTGTTCTGAAAGGGGTATCTCAGCTCCCAGTTTCTGGTAAAGGTCTGCATAGAAGCCCCAGCAAAGCTAAAGTATAGCTCGAAGCCTTTATAGCTGGCCGATCCGTTCAGGCCAAAACTCACATAGGGATTGGCTCCTTCTGCATATCCGATAGGACGTTCATCGAGGTTGTTGATCAAGCCATCCCCATTGACATCTTCATAGATAAAATCTCCAGGAAGGACATTTCTATTGCCATTTCCATCGATATCCACTGGATAGTTTTCGATTTGCTCTTCACTTTCAAATCTTCCGACAACATTATAGCCCCAGTTGATATTGTTCCATCTGCCATCATCCATATCACGGTATTGGTTCCAAGAATTACCGAAACGAGGCTTATACCTTTCCAGTGTTTTCAAACGTGATATGGTCGCATTGGCACTTAGGGAGAAGTCCACTTCACCAGTCCTTCCGGTATACGTCACCATTCCTTCTACGCCGCGGTGTACATCGGACTCTAGGTTTTCGACCGGGAGGGTATATCCTACCTCTACTGGCAATAGCACATCATATCGACTGGCCGGAATCCCTGTTCTCTTTCGTTGAAACACATCGGCCTGCAAGAATAACTTGCTATTGAAAAGGTACGTATCGATACCGATATCTACATTCGTATTGGTCACCCAAGACAGATTGGTCACCGGCAGTCCTCGCGGATCCACACCTGGCACAAAGCCGCCGTCCAAAACGGCACTTCCACCAGCACTTGGGATAAAATCGTATCCAGCATAATAGCTAAATGGCGCTACGATAAATTCATCGCTGCCGATCCATCGGTCATTTCCGGTCTGCCCCCAAGAGGCGCGGATTTTCATGTCCGAAAGCACATTGCCTTTGACATTGTCCATAAACGGTTCATCGGTGATTTTCCAACCTGCCGAAACCCCAGGAAAAAAACCGTAGCGGTCTTCTTTAGGAAAAAGGAACGATCCATCGTACCGGGCAATAAACTCTACTAGGTATTTTTCCTTGTAGTCATAGTTGATTTTACCCAAATAACCGTCTCTGGCTTCCTGATAAATCTCATCGATCAGCACATCCTGATCGGCAAAGGACATCAATGGAATGTAATTATTAGGTGGCACGGTGTGCACGATCATATAATGGGACTGTTGGTCCCATCGCTCATAACCTAGGATTGCAGACAAGTTATGGGCGCCAAAATTCTTGGCGTAATTGACCTGAAATTGGCCTACACGGTCTACAGTGTTTCTTTTCCTTCGTTCTCTCCAAGGGTTTTGGTTACCCATATTGTCATTGGTAAAGTACGTATCCGTCGCTTCATCATAACCGTAACCATCATACGTGTACTCAAAACCATCAAAGTCCAGATTGGTATAATTGTACGAGTAAGTACCTTTCATGGACAGGCCAAAATCAAAGTCATACTGTGCAAAGAAATTGCCCTTAATCGCTCGTTGTACTTCATTTACATAACCTGTGATGTCCTTGGTATAGGTAGCAGGATTTACGTTGATGTTGTGCACCTCGCCATTGACATAGTTTGGATTATCATTGGCATACGGGCGCTCTGTAGGCCACATGGTAAAAATACTCAGGAAAGGGTTAAAGTAATCATCCAAGCCTGGTACACCTACCTGTTCTCTATTCTCGATACGGCCACTGAGCTGCATCCCTACTTTAAAACCATCGGCCAATGTCACATCAATGTTTGACTGGAAGTTGGTTCTTTCGAACAGATAATCCTCGATCGTAGCATCTTGCTTCAAATGTCCCAATGAGATATAGTATTTCGTATTCTCAGAACCGCCCACAGCACTCCCGTTTAGGGAATATTGCGGCACATTTGGTTTGATCACAAAATCATAATAGTCCGTGCTGACATAGCCCTTTTCCGTACCTTGTTGCCATTTGGACAGTTCATCAGGGGATATTCCCGGTGCTCTTCCTGCATTGACATTGGACTCCGCGTTGGCGCGTAAGTATTGGTATGCATTGGCTGGCTCAGGGTAGCGGGTAAAGTTCTGCAGACCATAATAGCCACTTAGGCTGATCTCTGCAGGTTGGTTGGCTTTACCTTTTTTGGTCGTCACCAATACCACACCATTGGCTGCACGCATACCGTAGATCGCCGCAGAAGCATCTTTCAGTACAGAGATGCTTTCGATGTCATTTTGGCCTAGATTGTTAAATTGCGCTGCATCAGAAGGGATTCCATCGATCACATATAATGGAGTCCCCATATTTCGGATTTGAATGGATGCACTAGATCCTGGCCTTGCATCAGTCTGCCTTGCTGTCACTCCTTGGATCTTCCCCACAAGGGCTTCGGAAGTAGTGACAGAAGGTGTTTTGATCAAGTCTTTTGAATCTACTTCACCTACCGCACCAGTAATGGTGCCTTTCTTTTGGACACCATAACCTACGACCACTACTTCTCCAAGGTCACTGAGGTTTTCTCCCAAGGTAATGTCTATGGTCGATTGGTTACCCACAGTGACTTCCTGCGCTTCGTAGCCTAAGTACGAAAATACCAAAATGCTTTCTGATGATGGCACATCCACGGTGTACTTACCATCCAAATCGGTGGCTACACCGATACTGGTTCCCTTTACCAATACGCTGACTCCGGGAATGGGCATTCCCTCCTCGTCCACCACTGTACCAGATACAGTAAGCTCCATTGCTTGGCTTTTAAGGAAATTGGGGGTGGATAAGTTAGGGTGAGTGAGCGGTGCTGCTCCAAGTGGGGGGACTTGCTGTAACAGAAAGGTTACCAGCAAAGTCACCACAGCAAAATGCTTGTGTAAAGCTTTACATTTCATATTAATGGGGTTTATTGAAAATTAGAAACTCATTAACTACTTATTAACCCGCTAATAACGAGTACCTTGGGCGACAACATTCCACTTCACCCGATTGCTTTAAAATTAATAAGTGGCTTTAGTACACTTATTAATTATTTCGAATATTAGAGAATATTCTACTCTTTCGCAATAATTAAATGTGTTTTAAACACTAATAATTTATAAAAACAGCTGGTGGTAAATTCTGTAACAACAGGTTTCGGGAAGGATTTTTAAAAATCTGGAATTTTAAAGTGTATTATTAACAATTATTAGTAAAAAAATCGAGCGCTATTTATAAAAAGTGGAAAAAAGTATTTTAGGGAAATTTTATTTTCACTGCTTTGCCCTTCAATCAGAAAAACATCTATGCTAGCCAACCATTTAGAGGAGACCGAACTGGGTTTTATCACAAAAATGCTTTCCGGCAATCGTCCCCGGCTACATTATTGGCCATAAAAAAAGGCGGGATTTCCCCGCCTTTTTATTAAACCTTAAATATATATTCACTCAAGGATCATTCCTCTTCATAGATAGCAGAAGGCCATTTGTCATTACCGATATTCACATCAGGCAACACTTTGTCAGGATCGATCACGATGCTTTTCACTTCCTTATCGGTCTTGTAAAGATGGTTCCACTGATCTCCTCTCTGCCAGATTTCCACTGGCAGCTTAAATCTCTCAGAAGAGCCATCTTCAAAAGTAACCTCTACCAATACCGGCATCGGCACGCCGCCCCTGTTGGACAGTGCCAACACATAATTGCCACCATAAGGATAAACCCCATCTAGGGACAGGTCAATGTTTTCGGTACCGTAGAACCAGTTCTGCCAGAACCAATTCAAGTTCTCACCCGCCACATTCTCTATGTGGTTAAAGAAATCTGTAGGCTGAGGATGCTTAAATGCCCAAGTTTCGATATAAGACTTGAAGGCATTGTCAAACCGCTCGTGTCCAAGAATATACTCCCTCAACATGATCAAGCCCATTCCCGGCTTCATGTAAGCAGTCATTCCCAAGTTACTGGTATTGACCACATCTGGATAGGTGTCGATTCCTTCGCGGGTTTCTCTATTGAACCAAGAAACGTACTTTCTGGTATGGTCCAGATCAGCTGGATACTCACCATTATTGAACTCCAGTGTACTATAATGGTTGATAAACGTATTAAACCCTTCATCCATCCAAGGATAAAGCCGCTCGTTACTTCCTACGATCATCGGGAACCAGTTATGGCCAAATTCGTGATCGGTCACGCCCCAAAGCGACTCGCCTTTGCTTTCATATCCACAGAAGTTAAGGCCAGGATATTCCATTCCTCCAATATCAGCGGCCACGTTGGTAGCGGTAGGATAAGGAAATTCGTACCATTTCTCTGAATAGTGCTCTATCGACGCCTTGCTGTATTCCGTAGATCGTGACCAAGCTTCCTGTCCATCACTTTCCTTGGGATATACAGATTGTGCCAAGATCGTTTTGCCGCTAGGCAGGTCTATTTTGGCTGCATCCCAAATAAATGCTTGGGAGGAAGCAAAAGCAATGTCCCTGGAATTTTGGATCTTAAATTTCCAGGTCAACGTGCCGTCCTGCTTTTTCCTTGTAGCAGGGTCAGCCACTTCATCCGGCGTAAGAATATACACGGTGCTGTCGCTTTCCATGGCCTTTTCCATCCGATCTTGCATGGTACTGGACATCACATCACCCGGATTCAATAGTTCCCCAGAACCAACGACAATATGATCTGAAGGTGCCGTTACAGAATATTCAAAATCACCATATTCCAGATAAAACTCACCTGCGCCCAAATAAGGCTCCGTGTTCCAGCCTTTGACATCGTCAAAAACTGACGTACGAGGATACCACTGTGCGAGGGCATAGATCGTACCTTCTTCTACGTCAAGACGTCCCATTCTGTCCATGCCCTTTTCAGGGATTTTGTAGGAAAAGTCCATCGAAATGGTCGCTTCACCGCCCTTTGCAGGAATCGGCTCGTCCAAAAACACTTGCATTCTGGTATCGTCCACCAAGTATTTGTTAGAAGCATCACCTCTCTTGCCCACTTTAGCAGAAACATTGGACAACTGGTATCCGCCGTCCACATCGCCATTGTAGCGGTTACCTTGGATCGGTGTGGTCAAGGTACCCCGAGAGTCTTCGGTAAACCTGTTCTGCTCCAGATAAAGCCATACAAAATCCAATGCTTCCGGACTGTTGTTGGTGTAATGAATGGTCACACTTCCAGTGATGGTATGTGCCTCATCGTCCAAGGTCACATCGATATTGTAATCGGCACGGTTTTGCCAATACATCGGCCCAGGCTTTCCTGAAGCCGATCTGTACATGTTTCCTTTACGGTAAATAAAATCGCCAAATTCACTTTGGTTGTTCTCTTCCACCTGCTGTGCCACCGTAACCTGCACCATAAACAAGCATAAAAACAAGATTGAGAGTTTCTCTAAAGTATATTTCATATCTTGAGTTGATTATAATATTTCGCCAAATTTACATAAAGATTGACGAACAGAAAATGTATTTATTTTAATGGTAGGGAATTAAAAAATCAACTGCCGGAAACATTACCAAAGTTTACTTCCTAGACTACCTATAAATCTCAAAAACCAGCAAGCACATCCAAGCCTTTACTTATTTGACGGAATATTTTAACCTGTAGGATTTTAAGGCAAGCGTATCACGGTCTGTTAGGCTCTCCAAAAAGTCCTCATCAAATTCATTATGGCGTGTCCCAAAGTCCACAGACACCAATTTATCATCTTTATCATAGCGAACAAGCTTAAAATATTGTAATGCCACGTCAAGGGCTGACCGTTCATCACCATACATGACATGATGAACACTATACCGTCCGTTATCGGTGACATCATATGGATACTTAAAAAAATCGGACTCAACCAACGGGAAGTCCTCCACCTCATTGGTCACTTTTGACTTCATGATTATGGTCCCATCTTTTCTTTTCACCTCTATGATTTGTGAGGCGTAGTGAATCCTACCATCAGCAAAAAAGGTGATTTCTGCGCCATCTCCATAATTAGCCCCTGGCTCCACAAATTTGGAATTATAAGAAGTAGAACCGATGCTATAATACCTATCCAAAAATTCTCCAATCACCTCAATGTCCCCGTTACTATCCAATAGCTCGCCTCCTGCAAATACACGCATTTCAGATACTGTGACTATTTTATCAAAAGTCATGGTAACTGGATAATCAGGAGTCTCCTCTTCCTGTCCACATGATCCGAGAATAACCACTAAACCTAATAGCACTATACTTCGCTTAAAGTCCATAATATTTTCCATATTCTTTATGTATTAACTAACCTGACTCATACTTCCTAGTATGACCTTTCTCATTTAATTCACAGCAATTACGCAATGAACAAGCCATTTCTGAGAAAGCTGGAATTTATATAATAAAGACCAGGGGCAGGCTAAGGCCGAACTTCTATTGAATTAAAAATCCATTGTCATGTCAACCAACTTCCATGCGAAACCGCCCAATCCCCATAATTCCACAAACTTAATCATTAAAATTTCACCAAGTGGTGACATAAATTAAATTTTGTCACCACTTGGGAATATATTAAGAAACTAAACCATTATTTTACCAGATTACTAAAACAGCAAATCATTATGGCTCGAAAAATCCCGCATGGAGAATTTCGTAACAAGGAACGTACGAAGCTAAAACTCATCCAAGCAGTAGGAGAAATCATCCGCACCCAAGGTTATACCAAACTTGGAGTCAACCGAATTGCAGATACCGCTGGGGTGAGCAAAAAATTGATTTATCGATATTTTGGAAATGCAGACAAACTGATCGAAACCTACATTAGAGGCGAAGACTACTGGATGGCCTTCTATGATTCCTTGAGACAATTGGCAGACCACAAAGACGATGATTATGGAAAAAAAACGATAGAAATGACACTTAAAAATCTCTACGAGCACATGTCCAACTCACAGGAAGCTCAAAAAATTATTCTATGGGAGATCAGCGAAAAAAGCCAACTGATGTTTGAAATCTGTAATGATCGTGAAAAGCTTGGTGCTACAATATTGGCTAAAATGGATCCTCTTTTTGATAAAACGGATATCGATATCAGGGGAATCCTAGCATTAATACTCGGAGGGATATACTACATTGTCCTCCATTCAAACAGCACAGGAGGAAGCTTTTGTGAAATCGAAAACGAAAACAGGAAAAATCGAATCTCCCGAAGTATAGAGACCATCCTAGAGTGGGCCTATAATGAAGCGGAGAAACAAGCCAAATAGACAAAACAACCAACGTAAAATAACACTTCCGCATTCACGCTAGCAGTCGAAGGAACCGTTTTCTGTTTTTCCATGACTTCACCTGCAGCTCCCTCTCTCTGACTGCTGACTTTGAGGGGTATAGCTCAGCATAACAAAGTTGCCAGCCATTTCCCGGCCACCAAATCCTTTGTGATTGGCATTATGCCGTCGTAGGCACTGTCCAGCGCGTCGATGTATGACCGGTATAAAATCTATCAAGTTGTTGGGAATAATGAATATAAAAGTAATGATCCAATACGCCTTAAAATAAAATTAGCCTTGGTGTGCACCAAGGCTATTCAAGTGGGAATTGAGGGATTCGAACCCCCGACCCTCTGCTTGTAAGGCAGATGCTCTGAACCAACTGAGCTAAATTCCCATTATTTTTAAACCACTTTATGTCTCCAGCCATTGCCGGGAAACGCTGTGGGAATTGAGGGATTCGAACCCCCGACCCTCTGCTTGTAAGGCAGATGCTCTGAACCAACTGAGCTAAATTCCCATTATTCATCAACCATTTGTTGTTGAATTGGATTGCAAAGGTAGATGCTTTTTTTATTGCAGCAAATAATAATTAAAAAAAAATATCAGCCAGATACTAACTGGCTGATATCCTGAAATAAAAGTTATCGAGATGACAATTGTCAAATATCAAATTTTATTCCTTGGGCCAAGGGAAGCTCAGTGGTATAGTTAATCGTATTCGTCTGTCGCCTCATATAAGCTTTCCAAGCATCCGAACCTGATTCTCGGCCTCCTCCTGTTTCCTTTTCTCCTCCAAAAGCCCCGCCAATTTCTGCTCCTGAAGTTCCAATATTGACATTGGAGATGCCACAGTCCGATCCTTCACTGGAAAGATAACGCTCCGCCTCACGCATATTAGTGGTCATGATTGCAGAAGAAAGGCCTTGGGGGACGTTGTTTTGCATAGCAATGGCCTCCTCAAATTCCTGGTACTTAATAAGGTATAAGATGGGACCAAATGTCTCTTTTTGGACAATTTGAAAATGATTTTCTGCTTCAAAGACACTTGGCTTCACATAACACCTAGATGAATAATCCTCTCCTTCTAAAAGCCCCCCGGCTACCAATTCGCTTCCACCTTCTGCTTTTACCCTTTCAATCGCCGTAAGGTAGTTTTGTACTGCTTGCTCATCAATCAGCGGACCTATATGATTGTTCTCATCAAGTGGATTCCCTATGGTTAGCTTGCCGTATGCCGAGACAAGTCTTTCCTTTACCTCATCAAAAACTGATTCTTGAATAATCAACCTCCTAGTGCTCGTACATCGCTGCCCAGCTGTCCCCACTGCACCAAAGAGTGCCCCTCGGATCGCTATATCCAGATCAGCATTTTCGGTAATGATAATGGCATTATTACCACCAAGCTCCAAGAGCACCTTACCTAATCTACCCCCAACGGTCTCGCCGACTGCCTTGCCCATATCGGTAGATCCCGTGGCTGAGATAAGTGCTACCCGTGGATCTTGGGTAAGAAATGCACCTACTGTAGCACCTCCAGTGAGCAGGGAAGAAACACCTTCAGGAAAGCCGTTTTGCTTAAAAACCTCCGACGCCAACACCTGGCAGGCCAACGAAGTCAACGGGGTCTTTTCGGAAGGCTTCCACACACACACATCACCACATACCCATGCGATCATCGTATTCCAAGACCAAACAGCCACAGGAAAATTAAACGCCGAAATCACCCCCACGACTCCCAACGGATGCCACTGCTCATACATTCTGTGGCCTGGTCGCTCAGAGTGCATCGTTAGCCCATACAGTTGACGGGAAAGGCCTACTGCAAAATCACAGATATCAATCATTTCCTGCACCTCCCCGAGTCCCTCTTGGTAGGATTTGCCCATTTCGTAGGACACTATTTTGCCTAACAAGTCCTTTTTGTTGCGAAGTTCCACTCCAATTTGGCGGACCACTTCACCACGCTGCGGTGCTGGTACATTTCGCCAAACTTTAAATGCTTTTTCAGCTTGCTCCAAGACTTTTTCATAAGACTCACGTGTAGTCATCTGGATCTTGCCTATCTCTTTCCCATCCACAGGAGAGTGGCTGCTCAGCCATTCTCCTTTGATGTCTATATACTCTACTCCTGTCCAAGTCCCCTTGTTTACTTCATTGAGCCCAAGGTCTTGAAGAAGGGTTTTAGTATCGAATGTGTCAGTCATGATAGATTTATTGTTTAAGCTAATTTGTGGTAATCCAGTTTTGAGCCTCTTTCTTAGAAAAGAGATGAGAAGTTATTCATTAATTTGAAGAAATTAAAGAAGACGTATTGATAAATAACCAGCCCTGAAACAAATCACCTCATTTTCTTTTCAAAAAGCTCCCCACTTTTCGACTGGATACTAACCGAATTCATGATGGATCACAGTCCCCTTTTACTGGCACACCTTTTGAAATGGCGAGTAAAACGCTACTGGTTTTTAGACTCAAACAAGATGAAAAGATACCTCCTACTACTTACCGCTTTCTTGCTGCAACAATTGGCTTTTGGCCAACTCATCGAACGCAATTTTTTTGGGCATTTGGAATACAGCTCCAGAAATGGCGAATACAAAGCCTTGTTGGAGAAGAATGTCTTCGACAACCTTATCTTCACCGACAATCAGCAAAACAACATCACCTTTGAGAAGAAATACCTCCACCAAGAATACGGGGATATGCTGAAAAACGAGCGGGAAGAACGGATGTTCCTAATGGACCTGGTTCGTCAATACAGAAGAGAAACCAACTATAAAGCCACCTATGAAATTGACATTTTCGATAAGCTGATCATCCAGGACAACCGGGATTATAAGCTGGAAATAGGCGAAGATATTTTTGGCAACGTCACTAGGACAGAGTCCATCAACGGAAGGCGAATGGCCTTTACCCGAGAAAAAAACGGCGGCCTTTCCTACGAATCCACCACCGAAAAAGCCTCCTTGCGAAAGGACATTTTCGGACATTGGATCTATGAAGACAGTCGGCAAAACAAATTGGAATTTGGTAAAGCTACATGGGATAGACTGATCCACAAATATGGTGGCAATGAGGTCATTTTCAATCAACTCATGAACGAATTGCTGTTTTTCAAGGATACACGAAAAACGAGGAACAGAAGATAAGGACGCTATATGTTTGCATTGAAAGTTTTTAAAATTAAATTTTTATTCACTATTTGGAGCAACAACGATCGGTACCCACTTCCAAGATCTCTGTAGTTACAGGCTTGGGAAACGTATTTTGTTTCAGCTGCACATGAAAACACCAAACGAACTCCGCACAGTAAATGTAATGAGGTACATTTTGCCCCTTAGGGAAGGTGGCTCATTACCGGCCCTTGCCGAAGCCGATGATGGGTTTAATTATGTGCTGAAATTTAGAGGAGCTGGCCAGCGGGAAAAAGCCCTCATTGCTGAACTTCTAGGCGGAGAGATCGCCAGGGTTTTAGGCTTCAAAGTACCAGAACTGGTGTTTGCCGAACTCGATGAGGCATTTGGCCGATCGGAAGGAGATGAAGAAATCCAAGATCTGCTCAAAGGAAGCAAAGGCCTGAATTTGGCCTTGCACTTCTTATCCCACGCGATCAACTTTGACCCATTGGCCACGGAAGTAGATCCCCTTTTGGCTTCAAAAATCGTCTGGCTGGACATGCTGATCACCAATGTAGACAGGACCTTTCGCAACACCAATATGCTGATGTGGAACAAAGAGCTGTGGCTGATCGACCACGGGGCTGCCTTCCTCTTCCATCACAGCTGGAACAACTGGGAACGAAATGCCCAAGGGACCTTCCCTATTATCCAAAACCATGTCCTCCTGCCCAAAGCCAGTATGCTGGACGAAGCCAATGAAATATTAAAGCCGCTATTGAGCCCTGAAAACATCAAAAACATCGTCTCTCTTATTCCAAAATCATGGCTGCTCGCAGGAGGAGAAAGTGACGACGCCGATGAACTGGCGGGAGTTTATGACAACTTCCTGAACTTAAGGCATGCTCACGCAGATCAACTCACAAAAGAAGCGAAAGATGCAAGGACAACTGTTATATGATTATGCCATCATCCGCGTCGTTCCCAGGGTAGAACGGGAAGAGTTCATCAATGTAGGAGTAATCATCTGCGGAACCAAAAGTGGATTTCTCCAAGTCAAACTGGCCCTAAACGACACTAAACTGTTAATGCTGGACCCTGAGGTAGATGTATCCATGATCAAAGAAAATTTGGCTTCCTTTGAAAAAATCTGCAGTGGATCCCAAGGCCCAATTGGCACCATGGACAAGGCCTCCCGCTTCAGGTGGCTCACCGCTGTAAGAAGCTCGATTATCCAGACTTCCCGACCGCACAGCGGTTTTAGTGATAATTTGGACACCACTTTGCTTCGGCTATTTAATGAATATGTCCTGTGAGCGTTGTTCACCCACCGTTAAACACTCAAACCCACACGATCTATCTATTAAGTTAAAATTTTGATAGATTTTTTGAATAAGGTTTTTATTTAAACTTAATCTAAATAATCATATCTTTGCCTCCTCATCACTCAAATCATGACGAGGAGACTACTACTTATATTGCCATTTATAGTTTTTGTCCTGCATAATGCTCTTTCCCAAGAACGTGAAAAAGTTACATTAAAAGGAAGTGTAATTGAATCATCAAACGGAACTCCCCTGCCTTATGTGACGGTAAAGGTAGCCCATTATGCCTATGCGATTACGGACGAAAATGGCAACTATACGGTAACGTTCAGAAGACCTACTACCGAAGATATCCAAGTGGCCTTTAGCCTTGTGGGTAAACAGGGACTGGAAAAGACCGTCTTCATAAATCCCAATACCAATATGGTACAAGTATCCACTGTCAGCATGGTAGACCATGACCTCTACATGGATGAAGTGGAAGTAACCGCACAAAGGGACGAGGAAAATGTATCCAATTCCGCCTACAAAATCGACCGTACAGCCGTAGAGCAGGCCCGAGCCAATAACCTTTCTGACCTTCTCCAAATGGCTCCCGGACAGACGGTTTTGAACCCTATGCTCCATGGAGCACAAACGATCAACTTCAGGGCAGACAATCTATCGCCCCAGGATGAATTGAACAACTCTTTTGGGATTGGACTCTTTGTCAATGGCAGCCAGATGACCAAAAATGCAGATATGCAAGGTACCAATCCGGTGCAAGGTGGCCGGTTTGATTCTTTTTCCAAATCTCAATATAACGGAAATGATTTTGCTCCGGGGGATAACCCAGGAGGTGGATTTGACCTAAGACAAATACCTGTGGGCAACGTCGAAAAGGTAGAACTGGTACAAGGAGTGGCCTCTGCAGAATACGGCGACATTACCGAAGGAGCCATTATTTTGGAGACCATTGCCGGAAGGTCCCCACTTAACTTTGCCGTGCGCTATGCTGGAGGGAATACCAATGTATTTGCCAATAAGGGCTTCCAACTGGATGATCGTAATTCCCTTTCGGTTGGGGTGGATTATGTCTACAGCAATGCCAACCCCGTAGATCGGATGAAATCCTATAACCAGATCAATGGAAATGCATTGTGGACTTCCTTCTTTGGAGCAGAAAAAAAAGTAAGGAACAACCTGAGCATTACCTATAATACAAATTTGGATGATTTTAAATCCGACCCTGATTTGGGCAGTACTTTGAGGAATAAGTACCAACGGAAATTCCTCTCTCTATCCAATAAAATCAGCTTTAATTATACTTCTTTGGTGTTTGATGGAGTGGAAACCTCTTTCAGTTATTCATACGGGGAAAGTACTTCCGAGACCATCCAATTGATCAATAGAGGTGTCACGGCGGTTACCGGTGTCACCGAAGAGGGCATCCATGAGGGTACATTTACTCCGGGGACCTATACGGCCTCTATGCGGATACATGGAAAACCCATATCTGCCGGTGCCAGAATCAAATTTTATAAAGATTTCAAAACAGGTACATGGAAACACCACCTCAGCTATGGGTACAACTTCAGTTTTAGTGCCAATAGAGGAGACGGCAGGGTGTTTGATCCGCTACGTCCAGTTACGGGAGGTTCTTCCCCAACCTCGGATCGACCCTATTCCTTTAAGGACATTCAACCAGAGCTGATCCAGCATGGTTTTTATCTTCAAAATGGGATTAAGGGAAAGTTAGCCGATAACGACATCCACCTGACCTTGGGTGCCAGAGGGGATGTACAGCTTGGGTTTTTTACCGTATCCCCACGGATCAATGCCCGTTACGATTTGGGAAAAAAATGGGCGGTCACCGGAGCCTACGGCATCCAGACCAAAGCGCCCGGCTTGGCACACCTCTACCCAGGGCCCAGCTATCAGGATATCATTCTGCTGAATTCTTTCAACGGCAAAGTCAATGAAAGCCTTTATCTGGCCTATACCCATGTGGAAACCCAAAATGCAGAGGGCATAGAACCTATGCTTTCGAAGCGCCATGAAATTGGCCTTAACTACAAATCTGAAGGTATCAACCTGTCCGCAACCTATTTCAGGAACAAGAACTCCAGTGGGTTGAGCATTAATAAAATCCCGTACACGGCCCTAGTTTCTGCATATGAAATCACCGGTTACCCGGAAGGCCAGACCCCTGTATATCGGCCCACAGGAGATTTAAAGACCTATGTCTTTACGGCAAACCATGTCATGAACAATAATTTCACCAATAGCTATGGGATTGAGCTGATGGGAGCCATTCCCAAAGTGGAAGCATTGAACACCAGCTTTAACTTTTGGGCCACCTATTACGACACAAGGGCCAATAGCCTTTACGATACATTTGATACCTTGAGTGATGAGATCAAACAGCAAACTGATTATTCCATTGCTGTATATGGACCGCAATCCAGGCAATCAGGACGTCTCCAGACCAGTTTCTCATCCACCTATCACTTGTCCCAGCTTGGGCTCATGGTCCAGCTAAGAATAGAGTCATTTCTCTACAATTACTCCAAAACCTCCAAGAAGTCCATCAGGGCAAAAGCCTATTATGACAAAGACCTCAATTATATTGAGATCCCGGAAGACGAAAGGGACAATGAAGAATATGACATCATAGCGCGTAAGGGAGATGCTGCCATTTATTCCGAAAATCCTCCCATTGCCTATTTCAATGCCCACCTTAACCTTTCCAAGAACATCAACAAAAACATCCGATTCACCTTCTTTGCCAACAATTTTCTCAATATCAGGCCAGAAGGCGAGCAAGTGTTGTCATCGGGAGAGATATCCGCCTATGGCCCACTCAATCAAGCACCTTATTTCGGAATGGAACTGAATTTTAAATTTTAATTATCAATCAACATGAAAAAGTCATTACTATTACTTTTGGCTGTAGCCACCATATTCAGTGCCTGCAACCAGGACGATGAACCTACAGTCCAGCCAGTCGATCTTACCATCCAGGTATTGGTGGATGAAAGCTTGGGCGGTGAGCCCATGCGAGGTACTGAGGTGACCCTCACCAATGTGACCTCCACACAGAATTATTCGGCCACCACGGACGCAGATGGGACTGTTCAATTTGAAGCGTTGCCTTCAGGCACCTATGACGTAGTAGCCGTAAGGTCCTTTACCGATGAGGAATTTTCCGAGTACTTCGGATACAGTTCGGAAGAGGCAGAAGTGGTCTTCAACGCCTCTTCCCCAAGCTTGGCAGTCAATGCCCAAACCAGCTCACCCGTCATGCTGACCCTAGCGTCAGGAAAGATAGGAGACCTGCTCATCAAGCAGGTATATTTTGCAGGGTCAGATGTACGGGAAGGTGCCCTTTACAGGGACCAGTTTATAGAGATCTATAACAATTCCAACACCACCATCTATGCAGATGGGCTTTACGTAATGGGTGCATATGGCAAAAACAATACAAAGGAATCCGACTACGATCAAGACAACGGTCAGTACGACTGGAACCAATCCATCGGCATGGCAGCAACAGGTGATCCCAACAATGACTATTTCTACACCAGATGGCTCTACCAAGTGCCGGGAAATGGGGAGGATTATCCGCTTGAGCCTGGCGAAAGCATCGTGATCGCCCAGTCCGCACAGAACCACAAATCACCCTTTACCGATTCGGATGGTGAGACCATAGCGGTACAGGACCCCTCCCTGACCGTGGACCTCAGTGGGGCGGACTTCGAAGTCTATGTAGGCGACCAGGTCGACAAACCGCTTCCAAGTGATATCGACAATCCCAATGTTGAAAACATGATCCCACATTATATTTTTGGAAAGGATTTTCTTTTGGACAGCCCAGGAAGAGACAGTTACCTGATTTTCAGAATGGATGAAGATGTAACCACGTTGCCCTCTTATCCAGATCCTACTGACCGGGAGATCGATGAAGAGACAAATTTGCGTATCCAAGTACCAAAGGAATATGTCATTGATGGTGTCGAAATCCAACGTGCTCCCACCAACTTGATCCCCAAGAAATTGACCACCGATGTGGACGCCTCCTATACCTATGTACCTGGAGGATCTTACAGTTCACAGTCCGTGATCAGAAAGACAGCTTCTATAGTAAACGAACGGATAGTCCTAAAGGACACCAATAATTCCTCGGAAGATTTCACCTTCTTGGAAAGGGCCGCACCAAAGGCCTTTGCTAATTGATAATAACTGCTTGGCTTAAAAATGAAAAATATCCTCCGATTTGGTCTTTTGATAGTGGCGTGGCTTGCTGTCCTGCAGCCCTTGCTGGGGCAGGAGCAGGACAGTATTGGTAAAAGTGAGGCATTGCTTTCTCCATCATTTGAACTGAAGTGGGAACAAATGTCCGCACTTCCACTAAAACCTTACCTGATCCAGGAGCAGTTTGGAAAGAGTTCATTGGCGCTATACCAGCAAAACGGGGACTTTATTACTGCCCAACAACCTGAAAGGGAGTGGGGACTGAAGGTACAATCTGAAGGAATCCGGGAAGTCAACGGCTTTTGGATGGAGGGTGGTTTTAGCTACCAAAAGGTCTTCAGTGACAGCATGGGGTGGCGGCTCTCAAGAGAGCTCGCCTCCAACCCCTATTATATCGGAAACATCAAGAAAGGCAATTGGGACAAGGATTATTTTGACCTCTACATGAAGGTCGCCAAACCACTCTGGAACGACCGTATCCTATTAGGGCTGGGAATAGATTACCAACTACAGAAACATGCCCGGTACAATGATCCAAGGATAGAGATCAATAGTTATCAGCTGGATATGGACGGACAATTGGGGTACAGAATCGGCAAGGGACAATTTGCGGCAGTCAACCTCGGTTTTGGGAACGCTGACGATAAGGGAGGCTACCGTTATTATGATGAGAATAACGAAAGCTTTGGGGCTGCAGAGTATGTCGTTTATAACCTTTATGGACTGGGCTCTTACGACTTGGTAAAAAGAACACGGTACATCCAAACGTTAAACGAAAAACGCTTGGGAATCCAATATAATATCCACCGGACAGGTTGGAACATCAATGAAGAATTTACCTATTCCTCATCCAGTTCCAATTATGAACGCCGTATCACCAACGGAGGAGAAACCATCATTGAAGATGTAGGCGACTATAAGCTCCATGCCTCCCGAAACAGGTTATATGTGGAACTTCGAAAAGGTAAATGGAACCACCAACTGGTGTCGCTGTCAACTCTGGAAAAAGGAAAGGATTATAATAAGTTGTTCCTAGGGGGCAATTATTTCTATGACAGGTTCTGCCAGGAATTATCTTATCAAGCAAGCGATTACGTTTCCCGTTTTAGCATCAAGGGTACGGCCTTTTACAATCAAGTTTCCAAAAAGGACTTCAATGCCTCCCACGAATACGATTATGCCAATGCAGGATTGGAGGTGGAAGTGCAAAAAGGGATAAAAATCAATGAGGTGCTTTACAGGGGTACCTTGGCCGCAAACTACCGATACAACCTAAATGGCCAGGTTAGGGTCAACCCACAGTATGAAAATATCGTGTCCCAATCGGTAGTCTATCCGGAATGGAGCTATCAGACCGCCAACTTCATCAGTCCAATGGCACAAGTATCTGCCGAAAAATCCCTTGAAAAGCTAACCTTACGGGGAAGCCTCCGCTATCAAAGTGAAATTGCGACCAAGGTAAACGAGGTTTCTAACAGCATTTATCTTCCGGAAGGAAGAAGGAATTATATTAATTTTACGATTACCGTTCTCCACTAGGGGCAATTGATCGTAAAATGGAGTGCTAACTGGAAGAATACAAGGGTTTTCCTTGAACAAACCTATGAAAACACGTCAAAACAAGCCCATTAATTTATTGTTGATTTCAGCCACGCTTTTATGGTGTGGATTTATCGGTTATCAGCATCACCGGTACACGGCCGATGAACTGCGGGAAATGTACAGCAAGCCTGCCTCCGAATGGCCGACTCCACTGGTGGACGAGGGCATCGCTTGGAAGGAAATCGCCCCCATTCCTCCATCACCGTACAAGGATGTGGATTCTTTACGGCCCTTGGTAGATTTGGGAAAGGTGCTCTTCTTTGACCCGAGGCTTTCCTCTTCCGAGCAGATTTCATGTTCCAGCTGTCATGATCCACAGCTATCTTGGAGCAATGGACGGACGGTAGCCGTTGGCCATGACCATCAGCTGGGCCAGCGCAATACACCCAGTTTATTTTACACTTGGGCAGGAGAAAGCTTTTTCTGGGACGGGCGGGTAGCTTCGCTGGAAGAACAGGCCAAAGTACCGGTAGAAAACCCCTTGGAAATGCACCAAGGGCTGGAAGACCTTCCTGCCAAACTGGATCAAATCGATGGTTATCATCCGTATTTTGAGGATGCTTTTGGCGACGGTGCCATCACCGTAGACCGGATTGCCGCTGCTTTGGCCTATTTCCAACGGACATTGGAAGGAAGAACCAGTGACTTGGACAAGTTCCTCAAAGGCGACAAGGACGCTATGAGCGATGAAGCACTGCGGGGACTTCACCTCTTTCGTACCAAAGCCCGCTGCATGAACTGCCACAGTGGCCCCTTCCTTACAGACAATAAGTTCCATAACCTTGGACTCCACTATTTTGGTAGAAAATACGAGGATCTGGGAAGGTATCAGGTTACCAAAGACCCTGAGGATGTAGGTAAATTCAAGACCCCGACACTACGAGAGGTCATGCGTACCGGTCCTTGGATGCACAACGGCCTTTTCCATAGTATGGAAGGCATCATGAACATGTATGACCACGGTATGTCGCGTCCAAAACCAAGACCGGAATTCAAGGATGATCCACTGTGGCCCACTACCTCTGAGATCCTAAAACCGTTGGGATTGACACAGGAGGAAAAGCATGACCTGATCGCATTTTTGGAATCCATGACCACGCTTATTTACCGAATGCCAAGGCCTGAATTGCCCCAATGATAATAGGCAACGCTGCTCTACGTCCCTGTGCTCCGTCACGTAGCGGCGGGGTTTCCTCCTGAAGCGGCCTTGTTTTGGTGGCTTTTTTGACTTGTAGTAGCGGGATGAAAACTACCTGGGAATTTAACAAAAAAAGTAGCTGCACACTGTAAATTCAAAACCAAAAAACCCTTCAAAGTTCTTAGCTCTGAAGGGTTTTTTGGTTACGGCAGGCGTCTCCTGTCCGATTTTAGTAGGTCAATAATAATGATGCATTTAATTCCACCCTCCACCGAGGGCTTGGTACATATTCACAAAAGCGTTCATTTGTTTCATTTTTGTCTCCACCAGATCAAACTTGGACTCTAAGGCATCGCGCTGGGTCATCAACACTTCCATGTAGTCCGCCCTTGCTGATTTGAAGAGGTCTCCTGAGATATTGATAGAGGTAGTCAGTGCCTGCACTTCCTGTTCTTTGAGTCCGTAGCTTTTTTCCAGATTCTTAATCTTGGCCAGCTGATTAGTCACCTCCACATAAGCGTTCAAGATGGTTTTTTCATAATTATAAACCGCCTGAATCTGCTTGGAATTGGCACTTTTATAGGTTGCCTTGATCTCATTTCTGTTGATCAAAGGCGCCGCCAAGTCTCCAGCCAAGGAGTACAGCAATGATTCTGGTGTCTTGATCAGGTACGATGGGTTAAATGCCTGAAAGCCGATTCCTGCAGAAATCCCCACCGACGGATAAAATCTCGCCTTGGCCACTTTCACATCCAATTTGGCTGCGGCTAGTTCCATTTCGGCCTGTCGGATATCCGGCCTATTATCCAGCAGCTGGGCGGGAAGCCCTGCTTGCACCTGCTTCGGCACCAAATCTATAAAAGCCTCAGCATCCCTTAAGACAGGTTGGGGAAACCTTCCTACTAGGAAATTCACCTTATTTTCGGCCTCCGTTATTTTCTGCTGGATATCGTACTGCAAGCTTTTGGTATGAAAAACCTCTGCTTCAAACTTCTTCACAGCGAGCTCAGTAGCCTTAGCAGCACTTTTCTGAAGCTTGACAATCTCCAAGGCATCGCTTTGGATTTTGATGTTCCTTTTCACGATCGCCAGCTGATTGTCCAATGCCAGCAGTTCGTAGTAAGAATTGGCAATTTCGGCAATCAGGTTGGTCACCATGAAGTTTTTCCCTTCTACAGAAGAAAGGTACCTGGCCACAGCAGCTCTTTTGCCATTGTGCAGCTTGCCCCAGATATCCGCTTCCCACGAAGCAAAGGCCCCGACCATAAAATCAGGCAGTGGCTCAGGCATTTCCCTGCCCGGCTTGATATCAGTAGTCGCCTCACTGGCGCCACGACTGGTATATCGCCCCACTTTATCTAAACCAGCACCCGCTCTGATGTCCACAGAAGGCAGGTATTCGCCTTTTTTGGCTTGGATTTCATTTTTGGACACGGCGATTTCCTGCAGGATGATGTTCAGCTCTTGGTTATTGCCCAGCGCTGTATCGATCAAAGCATTCAGGTAGGGATCCGTAAAGAATTCTTGCCATTGCACCCCTGCCGTGTTGGTAGTATCCGAAGAGCTGTCAAAGCTCTCCGGAACTGCCGTATTGGGCGTTTTCTCTATTACTGAGGGAGTTTTGCACGACGTCACAGCCAGCAACATGAAGGCAACTCCCAGCGATATATATATTATTCTCTTAATCATTATAATCGTAGTCTTCGGTTAAAGGAACTTCGTCTTCGTCTTTGATCAGGTGACGACCATCTGCCAACTTGCCAAATATATAATACAGGCCTGGTACGATAATCACCCCGAAGATGGTACCGAACAGCATACCGCCCAAGGCAGAGGCACCAATGGTACGGTTACCGATAGCCCCCGCTCCTGTGGCTATAATCAAGGGGATCAGTCCAGCGATAAAGGCAAAAGAGGTCATCAAAATAGGACGGAAACGTACTTTGGCACCCTCTATGGCAGCCTCCAAGATCGTAGACCCTTGCTGGCGCTTTTGCACAGCAAACTCCACGATCAATACGGCATTTTTACCCAGAAGACCAATAAGCATGATCAAGCCGATCTGGGCATAAATATCATTATCCAAGCCCATCATTTTCAGCAACAGGAATGAGCCAAACACCCCCACAGGCAGCGAGGTCACCACTGCCAATGGAATAATGAAACTTTCGTATTGCGCAGCGAGCACAAAATACACAAACACCAACACCACTAAAAATACATACAAGGATTCATTGCCCCGGTTGGATTCGTCGTAAGAGAGCCCCTCCCAGGCGATATCATATCCCTGAGGCAATGTCTGGGAGGCCACTTCCCTGATGGCGGTGATGGCATCTGCCGTGGTGTACCCTTTTGCCGGAAGTCCTCTGATAGCTGCGGAGTTATACATATTGAAGCGCGTCACTTCATTTGGCCCCTGTGTTTTCTTCAGCGTCATGAATGCTGAATAAGGCACCATTTCTCCTTCTTCGTTTTTCACATACAGGTTCAGTACATCAGATGGCATCCGTCTAAACTTGGGGTCAGATTGGACATATACTTTAAAGAACCTTCCATACTTGATAAAGCCTTGCTCATAAGTACTGCCGATCATGATATTGAGGTTTTCCATGGCTTTTCCGATAGACACCCCCTTTTGCATGGCCAGTTCATTGTCGATCACCAGTTCGTACTGCGGATAGTTCGCTGCGAAGAAAGTAAATAGCCCTGTGAGCTCTTCGCGCTTGCTCAAGTCATCCATGAATTGCTTGTTGATCTTGTCAAAATCCTGGTAATCTGTATCGGTTGTTTTATCAAGCAAACGCATAGAAAAACCACCAGATGAACCAAAACCAGGAATGGCCGGGGGCTCGAAGAACTCGATCACAGCTCCCAGCCCTTTTGATTCTTCTTCCAGCTCCTCCATGATTTCTTTCACGGTATGCTCTCGATCAGACCACTGCTTCAAGTTGATCAGACAAGTACCGGCATTAGAACCACGCCCTTCTGTCATGATCTCGTACCCTGCCAAAGAAGATACCGACTCCACTCCTTCTATCTCTTCACAGAGTTTTTGGAGCTCTTGAGACACCTTGTTGGTACGCTCCAAGGTAGCACCGGGAGGCGTCTGGATGATGGCATAGATAGTACCTTGGTCTTCACTGGGGATAAAGCCTGAGGGCAGTATTTGGCTTTCTAAGTAAATCCCCGCACAGAAGGCGATCAGAATACCGAATGTCAACCACCTTCTGCTCACCATTCGCTTCAGCAAGGCCACATACCTGCCAGTAAGCTTATCAAATCCGCTGTTGAACTTGTCCAATGATTTGGTGAGGATATTACCTTTTTTCTCTTTGCCATGGTGATTTTTCAGCAGCATGGCACAAAGCACCGGCGTAAGCGTCAGGGCGATCAGTGCCGAAATGACGATAGCACTCGCCATCGTAATGGAGAACTGCCGATAAAACGTACCGACAGGACCACTCATAAAGGAAATCGGCAAAAACACGGACACCATCACCATGGTAATCGCGATAATGGCTCCGCTGATCTCTCCAAGCACCCTTTTTACCGCTTGGTAAGGCGTAAGGTGAGGAAAATCCTCCATCTTGGCGTGCACCGCCTCCACCACCACAATGGCATCATCGACCACAATACCAATGGCAAGCACCAGCGCAAAAAGCGTCACCAGGTTGATCGAAAGTCCAAAGAACTGGATAACGAAGAAAGCCCCAATCAAGGATACGGGAACAGCCAAAATAGGAATCAAGGTGGACCGCCAATCGCCTAGGAAAATAAAGACCACCAAGGCCACCAAGATAAAGGCATCCCTCAAGGTGTGGATCACCTGTTCAATGGAAGCGTCCAAGAAACTGGAAACGTCATAACTGATCTTATAATCCACTCCGGGAGGGAAATTGGCTTTCATCTCTGTGAGTTTTTCCTTCACTGTTTCGATCACCTCACTGGCATTGCTACCATAACTTTGCTTCAGTACAATGGCCGCAGACGGGTGGCCGTCCAAGTTGGAATAAATGTCGAAAAACTCACTTCCCAGTTCCACCTTACCGATATCTTTCAGGTGGATACTTTCCCCTTCGGCATTGGCACGGATGATGACGTTTTCATATTGCTCAGGCTCATTATACCTGCCCTTATAGGTCAGTACATACTCCAGCGACTGTGCCTCGATGCCCGAGCTTCTCCCCAGTCTACCTGGTCGCCCCACGACACTTTGCTCCTGAAGTGCTTCCATTACTTCCTCCACGGAAATATCATAGGCCCTCATTCGATCAGGATTTAGCCAGATACGCATGGCGTAACGACGGCTACCCAAAATCTGCGCATTTGCCACCCCTTTGATCCGGTTGATCTCGGGGATCATGTGGACATTGGCGTAATTGTAGAGAAACTTCTCATCCATTTTTTCATCCGACCCATATAAGTTGACATACATCAACATACTGGGCTGGATGGGAGTAATGACCACCCCCTCCCGCTGCACCAGCTCTGGCAACAGGGGCATGACGCGGTCCACACGGGTCTTGACCCGGATTACAGCCTGGTTTGGATCCGTCCCCGGTTCGAAGATCACACGAAGAGTAGCTTCCCCTGCACTCGTAGCATCAGTAGCCATGTAGCGCATTCCTTGGGCACCATTAATGGAGTTTTCGAGCGTAATCAGTGTTGACTTCACCAGCACGTCTGCACTGGCACCAGGATAAGCGATAAATACGTTTACAGAAGTAGGTGCGATTTGTGGAAATTGAGAAATGGGTAATTTCTTAATGGCCAATGTACCTACAAAGACGATAATGACCGAAATCACAATAGCGAATACCGGCCTATGAATGAATTTTTGAAACATTACTGCTCTTTTTTTATGAGACTGGTTTATTCCGCGTAAAGGCCCAAGCTGGAGATCGCGGCTTCGGGAGACACGATATCCGGATGGATCACGTCGTTTTCCCTCACTAGTCGCAAGCCTTCCAGCAGTACCTTGTCATTCTCCTCCAAACCGTCTTGGACCACATATAAGTGGGGCATTTCTGCAGCCACGGTAATCTCCCTTGAATGCAGTTGGTTTTCATCGTCCAACACGTAAACGTATCGTTTGTCCAGCACCTCAAATGTGGTTTTCTGTGGAATGATCATGGCATTTTTGAAAGGCACAGCCATTTGGATATTGCCTGTCTCACCATGTCTAAGAAGACCGTTAGGATTAGGAAAAGTAGCCCTGAAAGGAATATTACCCGTCTCATGGTTAAAGTCCGCCTCGATGGTTTCTACTTTTCCGGAGTGACCAAACACCTTGTTATTGGCCATAAGGAGGTTTACCATAGTGGCAGCGCTGTCTTTTTTTAGACTGGTCATATAATCCAAGTATTCCGCTTCCGGCACATTGTAGTACACCCACATTTTGCTGTTATCGGACAAGTTGGTCAGCAGCTCCCCTTCATCGATCAAGCTACCTACCCGTACATGAAACCGGTCGATGATCCCATTAAAGGGTGCTCGGATTTCAGTAAAATCAAGGTGGGTCTGTGCCAGTGCCAACTCCGCGTTTGCTTTGTCCAGCTTGGCTTTGGCCATGGCCAGCTCATTTGGTGCCACGACATCTCTGTCTGCCAAGGATTTGGTGTTTTGGTATTCTATTGCTGCAAAACTCACCTCTGCCTTGGCACTTTGAAGTTCTGCTTCATACAGCTTGGGCATGATTTTGAAGAGGAGCTGTCCTTTTTTTACAAACTGTCCCTCATCCACATAGATCTTGTCCAGATAACCGCGCTCTTGGGCGCGTACTTCTATATGGTTGATGGAGTGGATCTGGCACACATAATCCTCTGTGATGGTGGTATCCATCCGGACAGGACTGGTGACCTGAAGCTTGTAGACCTCTTCTTCTTTTTCCTCTCCATGGGAGGTACAGCTCGTGTGCAGCAATAAGGCACACAAGCCCATTAACATGAGGATACTCGTTCTCATAATTTTTCTTTTAAATGTTTTGGTTTCTTGTTTCGTGGCGTGGTCATAGCAGACACGCCCAAACATCCGGGACATCAAACCAAGAACATGCATCAGCCTATCTATCGCGACCTAAAACTGCTTCAAAACCAGCCGTTTCACTACGATTCCTAATGCACAAACCGGGTTAAACGCCACAGAATGCCAGGTGTTTTTTGGGTAATTGCGGAATTAGAAAATAATGGGTAATAAATGGAATATCAGGCAATAGGATTATTGCCTTGTCGAATACATAAAAAGTGGTAAATCATATTAAGAACACCTGGATAAATAGGTGCCAACGATAGGATAAAATATGGGAAAAGTGCTTACAGAACGGTAAGCCGCTTAGGCTGGTGGTAGAAAATTCACCAATTAAATAATTAAAAAAGAAAACAGCGAGGTGCTCACCATTTGCAATATTCTTTCTAGATGAAGTGCTTTCGCTCTCCTCCTCTATATTCTCCCCTTCTGCAGAATATATTCCTTTTTTAAGGCCAGAAAAAGAGGTTTTGAAAACAATATCCTCTAAATGACGGGAGGACTGACTTTCAACATTTGAAAGGTATGATGCTGGCTCAGAAAACTTCTCCTGATGCTGGGTCGAAAACAGCGGTGCTATTCCACTCGAAAGCAGAATACTAAAGGACAATATTAACCTGATCAACATTTTCATGATATGAGCCAAAAGTATGCAAAGGAATTCTCTCTGTCAAGAGTAGTAGTACTAAATCTTTTTATACCGTATACTAAATTGCTTTTAAACACCTTAAGTTTGCTGTTACTGACCCAAGGAAATCGCTTTTAACCCCATGAAATTATTTAATTCTGGCAAAAAGAGTCAGACCGAGCGGACCTGTCTATCCTCCAGGTAGAGTCGAGGTCCAACGTCTAGCCTTCGACTCCGCTCAGGCTGACATCTCTTTACTAATAGTTTAATAGCGATTTCCCTGGTTACTGACCGTCCAATCCCTTGGAATAATTCAAAAAACAGGTTGAAATTTTTCAAAAAAAACCATCACTCAGCCAACTTACCAAAAAGGAGCAATTGATAAAAAAAGAACATAATTGGGAAAGCATTTGTATCAAATTTTCGAAAATTCTACTTTTGAAAAGGATAATGATGCATGTGGAACTTAGGTTTTTGACTACTGTTTTAGGATATTGCCCCCTATCCGGTACCTCCACAACAGCCAAATTAACATCATCTATCCACCGCCCCTAAAAGCAATTGATCTATAAATATCCACGATGTTCGCATTTACTAAAATGTACTTACTGGCTTCTTTGATTTCCGGTTTTATCATGCTACAGTCTTTCTTTAATGGAGGGCTTAAATTCCATGGAAACGAACAAGCTATTAGCCAGCGCACATCCTACACTATTTTTGGGGAACATGATGCGGAATTTTCGGATCATTTTGACATTGCCTTCAGTTTATCGCTGAGCTCCGTCGAAGAAATCGGGTACATCCTCCGGATTAAAACTGGCGTAAACAATCGGATTTTTAATTTATTCTACGACAGCCAAGGCGACCATATCGTTTTTAAATTCAACGAGGAAGGCAAAACCAATCTTATCGTGGCCAATATGGACAAGGACCAATTGTTTGACCAGCAATGGTTTGACATGAAACTTTCATTTGACCTCATCGGGGATTCCATCACACTTACCATTGATAACAAACCATTTACGACCAATAATCAGCACCTCCAAGACACCTATCACCCCGATATTCTTTTTGGCAAAAGTGATCACATCATCGATGTACCCGCTTTCTCGATCAAAAATCTATCTATTCTCGGAAAGGAAACCTATCATTTTCCCCTCTATGAAAATGAAGGCAGTATCGTCCACGATATCAACGGCAATGCATACGGTAACGTAATCAATCCAGACTGGCTGAAAAACTATGCCTATTATTGGAAACACCTGGCTTCGTTTAAATCCGCAACCGTAGCCGGAGCAAACTATGATCCCAACAAAGAGGAAATCTACTATTACAACCAAGACTCACTCTGGAGCTACAATGTTCGTTCAGGTATTACCCGAACAGTTGTTTTCGATCAAAAATGCCCTGTAGAGCTCATATTGGGCACTAACTTTATCGATAGTGTCCAAAATAAATTATACACCTACGAGGTATATTATGACTTCCCTTACCAAGGTCCTACTGTGGCCAGCCTTGACCTGGACACCTATCAATGGACCGAAGAAAGCTACCAACAACTCCCTACCCAACTCCATCACCATGGATCCTCTATCGACCACAGCTCCTCCCAGTACAGTATTTTTGGAGGTTTTGGCAATATGAAGTACAGTAAAAATTTCTTTTCCTTCGATTTGAAAAATAAGGAATGGAAACTTACCGAGGGATTTACAGGTGATGTCATTACTCCGCGCTACTTCTCTTCTGTTGGTTATCAAGCTGAAAACAACAACTTACATATCCTCGGCGGAATGGGAAATGAGTCTGGGGATCAATCTGTCGGAAGGAAATACTACTATGACCTCTATCAGGTAGACATGGATACCAAGCACGTAACCAAACGCTGGGAAATCCCTTGGGAAAATGACAACGTCGTTCCGGTGCGGGGAATGGTCATATTGAATGACTCCAGTCTATATACACTCTGCTATCCCGAGCACTTTTCGGAATCCTTTCTTCACCTGTATCGCTTCTCCCTAACGGATGGCAGCTATGAAATACTCGGGGATTCTATCCCTATCCGATCTGACAAAATCACTACCAACGCCAACCTCTATGTTGACAAAGGACTCAACAACTTGTATGCTGTGGTGCAGGAGTTTGAAGATGATATTTCCTCAGACCTAAAGATTTATTCCTTGGCATTCCCTGCTATTACGAGGGCAGAGTTGTCAGATTTTCCAGCAAAGCGACATAGCAATACTCCTTTATTGATCTTGCTCCTGGGTGTCGGAGCAATCGCCTTGGGTTTGTTTTTATATAAAAAATTAAAATCAACATCCCCGGAGGCCGCCAAAAATCCCGAGGAGGAAGCAGTAGAAAAAATCCATGTGCCAACCACTGCACACACCGTACCGACCAATTCCATCCACCTATTCGGCAACTTTATGGTGCGAGACACCAAAGGCAGGGACATTACCTATATGTTCAGCACCCAGCTGAAGCAGGTATTTTGTCTCATCCTACATTACAGTCTATCGGAAGATGGGATTACTTCGCAGCACCTCAGCAATTTACTTTGGCCGGATAAACCTGCTGATAAGGTCAAAAACTCCCGAGGAGTGACCATCAACAACCTGCGAAAAACCTTGGGCGAGCTAAATGGAATTGAATTGGTCCACGAAAAGGGGCATTACAAAATAATCCTCCATGAAGAGGCTTATTGTGACTATGCAAGGTGCCTACAACTTATCGCTGCCCACAAAATGGACGAACTTCGAGATGAGTTTGCCGGAATCGTATCCAGAGGAAAATTCCTCTACCTTTTGGATGATCCTTTGTTCGACTTATTCAAAGAAGAAGCAGAGACCAAACTTGAACCGGCATTGATATTGGAAATGGAAAAGAGCTTTACCAGCGAATCGTATACTACTACGATTTCGCTGGCGGAAGCTCTTTTCAATATTGACCCTTTAAATGAAACAGCACTGGTACACCAGGTTAAGGCGATGCTGAAACTTAATATGATAGAAGACTCCAAACTCGCCTACAGGACCTTTGCCATCGAATACAAGCATGCCACCGGCAAGGATTTTCACCGCTCTTATCAAAGCATCATTTCCTAATGAAATGATGCAGTCTGCATCACCAGTTCAACCTTACGTGAACTCCTTCAGGGTTATTTTCAAAACTCAGGAAACAGGTCTTGCTGCCTTCATCCCAAGCACTCTCTGCCTGCAATTCCCCACCATTTGCATCTGTAATCTCGATGGAATCCACTTTTTCTGGTAGAAGAATTCTCATCACATTTGTGGTGTTCAGGGGACTTTTGGCTATCAATGAATAGCTATTCTTGGTCACTTCCTCATCATAAACCCTAGCTGCAGTGGCCAAAACCTGTGGGAGCTGTGGATCCTTGACACTTTCGATATTGTACAAGAAGGCTTGCTCACCGGGCATCACCCGCTTTTCGTCCAAAACAGGAATCGCTGGATCAAAAAGGTCAATGAATTTACCCTTGGCGATATAAGGAGAAGTGTCTTTGTTTTCATTGACAACGGAAATGATCTCATAAGCCCCTCTTGTCAAGGAGAAGTGGTTTTTAAAAGCGAGCTTACCAGAGACTGGTGCTGAACCATACAGTCTTTTTATGGTGTTTACAAACTCCACATCATTGTTTTCCTCTAGCACAAACTCCTTGGGATCAACCCGCATAACGACCACTTTTCCCTTGCCATAGGAAAACTCCCCTGCCTCAAAAGGTGCTTTTAGCCCTAGCTTCTGAAACAAGTCCTCCGATGGGGCGTTGAACGTGTTACCATCCGTATTCCACCATTCCTGGACGCTCTGAAAGGCATCTTTGTCCCTGCCGCAATAGACCAAAACGCCTCCCTTTTTGACCCAATCGGCGATATGGTCATGTCCCTCTTGGTTCATCGGCTTCATATTGGAATAGGACATGATCAGGATCTTTAAGTCTTCCCAAGTTCGCGGAAAGGACACATTTTCGATATGAACGGTCTTCACAGGCACGCCACGCTTGAGCAGCGGCATGGTCTGTCCATAAAAATTGGACAACTGTGGATCATCATAGCCCTGATGGGTAGGAAACCGCTGAAACATCAGGGAATTGGACATCAGGACCCCGATCCCTTGCGACCCACTTACTTTGTTGTCAGACTCGGGCATATCGTTCAGTGTATTGACCATCACCTGCATCTGCGTGGAATAAAAGCGTGGAATTAGCGCTTTCTCTTCACTATCTGCACTTGTTCTATAGAGCCCTTCGTAGATGCGGTCAGGCCAAGGCATCACTTCATAATTGGCCACCATCGGGTACAGCAGCTGTGCCGCAAAGGTGGCCTGGTAATTTTTCTTATAATCAGCCCAGTCCCTAGGCCAGTCTTCGATCGGATCCGTCAGAAAATACATCTTCCTACCCGTCGGAGCTGTCATGGATTCCATGGAGCCATATTCCAGAAAAGCCGTTTCAAACACCCGCTCCTTTGCCTGGCCATTATAATAATTGGGCTCTCGTGAGGTGCCCGTCCATACCTGCGCAATGTACCCGTCTACACTGGGCAAGGACGCGAGACTGGCCTCGGGACTGACTATCATCCATTGGGAATAATTCACCAAGGAATGGGTGGGCACATAACACCGGACCTCCATACCTTTGCTTTTGCCATACTCCTTTGCAAAGGAAAAACACTCCTCCACCGCCCGGTAATACAGGTGATATTTCAGCTTATTGGCCAAATAGGTATTTTCGGCAGATTCGTGCTGTGGTCTCCAGTCAAACCCGTAATATACTTTCCACTCTCTTTTGAACGCCTCACTATAACCCGCCTTGGCCCAAAACTCAGGTTCTTCAAGGTAAATGGCATCTATTCCCGCATCAATGACCCGCTTGATCACCTTTTCTTTCAAATAGTTGATGAAATTCTGCGATGGAACAATGTACGGAACCATGTGTCCATGCCAAAGTGTATCTCCCTTTTGGGTGACCTGTCCTTCATCCAGGTGCCATTCACCGTCCCATTCGCCCGTAAAATAGTCCTGATATTCGCCCCAAGCGATCCCTGTCATAAAATGGGTCGTGTACCCTTTATCCCGCCAGGTCTGTACGCGTTCTTCGAACGTCATGCCGGCCTTTCCGTGATGATCTTTTACACTGTAGACAATCGCCACGTCCGCGCGAACATCCGTCACTGGCTTCCATGGATTGGAGGTTTGAAAAGCCGTTTTCTCTTTTGTCCCTGCCACTATCTTCTCTTCTTGGGAAGGTTTGGCGCAAGCGATAAACAAGAGGACGGGGATGATATATAATAAAGTTGTTTTTTGCATGAATATATAGGTTCTGGTAGTGAAGCTAGAGGATACATTATAGGTGTCTGACCGAGTACAGCTGTCTAGCCAGAAAGCGTCCAGACTCCGTCTCAATAAACCAACACTTGACGCGGTTCATTATAGTTCCATCGTCTGGTACCACTTCCTCTTGGTGTATCAAAATTAATTCGGGCGGCAGCTCTGACAAAGACCATTCTGCCCTCGGGGATGGTGCCATTTGACTCGATGGTAATGGTCTCGCCCAGCATGGAATTAAAGGAAGATCCCGAAAAATCCAATTGGCTGGACCAGCGCTCATCTCGGGCACGATAGCCCACTGTGGACGAATAGCTCACAAACAGCTGGATATCGGTCACATTCTGGAAACTGTCACTATATCCTCCCATGGGTTCGATTTTAGCGCGAAATTCTTCCTCGGAAACACCACGGGTCACACGAACTTGAGCCCTTACCTTTCCGTTGATCACCTCAGGCTCACTGACCCATTCCACTCTCAAAAACGGCTGTACCTCAAAGGTGACATTGGTAACGCCCTTAATGTCCACGGTCTGGGTTTCATCAGCAAGCGGCACCCCACGCTCATCCTCACGGATAAGGGGAATAAACGGCCCGTCGATGCGAACATTATAATTCCCCGCAAACAACTTGGTGTTTTGGAATGTCCCGTCGGGCATACAAAAGAAATCAGGATTAGGGGTGACATTGTCCCCCCAGCTCAATTCCATCAGCCTGACGCGTATGCCTTCGCTTCCCTGATCGGTGAGCACCGGCTCACCAGTCTCCCTATCCAGCACTTCCCCTTGGAGTGTTTCCGCAGGCAAGTCGTAATTATCCAGCTCAAACATGCTGCAAGAACTGAGTGAAAACAGCGCAGCTAGTACTAGGTATGCTATATTTTTCATCTTATAATATTCTAGGTTATTGATAATGACTTATCGGTTGGGTTGCTGGTCGATTACCGGGCTCTTGGACACCTCTCCGCCAGGAATGGCGAAATAGTAGTCGATGATATTGTATTCGAAAGTCTTCAAACTTACCCATTGGAAACGGGCATCGAAGAAATACTGCCCGCTCTCTGTGGACAGGAAAGGATAGAGTCCCCTAAAGCGGTAGCGAGAATTCATACTGAAGTCCTCTTTGTCCCGCGTTTCACCCCAGAACCCGTCTCGTTGCTCGTAATGCTGAACTCTCCATCGACGCAGGTCCCACTTGGTCTTATGCTCCAAGGCAAGCTCCTTTCTGCGCTCTTTACGCACAATGTTACGGCTCTCAATACCTGAAGAGAGCATCCCGCTAAGCAAACTAGCGCCTGCACGCTCACGGATATCATTGATCCCTGTGGTGGCTACCTGGAGCATATCGGATCCATCTGGTGATGCTTCCCCAGCAAGGGCCAACTCCACGGCAGCTTCCGCGGCATTGAGCAGCACATCTGCATACCTCATCAACACAAAATGCTGGTCAGACCTGCCTTCACCTGCCTCAAAAGAAGGGTCTGAATTCAGCCATTTACGACCGTATAATCCGGTCAAGGAGCTTTCACCATTGTTATAAAAAGGCCCATTGGCACCAGCCGCGGTGATCTGTTCTCCTTGGAAAGTAACCAGTTCTTGACTTCCGCCCTCCCTAGCACTGAGGAAAAGCTCTTTTGGCGACTGCGTGTAAAGCGGCAATTGCTGATAGCGGGTTTCTGCTGTAGCATAAGAATAATCACTGAACAACGGCTTGACCGGCTCCGAACCGGTGTAGACTCCAGCCCGGATCTCGATTTCCTGATTTTTGAAAATATCCCCGGGGAAGATGACATAGGCTCGAAGACGTGGTTCTGCCTCTTCAAAGAATTCCAAAGGCGTATCGTACATCAGGTAATCTCCTTCTGTATTAGTGGAGCCAGTGGTCACCCTGATCGTCCCGTCAGGATACCTGTCAAAGCCCTCAAACAACTCGATAAAATCCAGCGTCGGGCAGGTGCCTGAAGCCAATGGTGCCTTGAAGATAAAAGGAGCACTGTAGGCATCATAACCATGGGTCGCCACAGGAAAGTCATATTCCTTTACATAAATATTCTCTGGGCTCGTAGGATCGCTGAACATGTCCACCATGTTTTGGTATTGTGCTTCAGGGTCGTCTGCTGCCCATTTCCTCTTGTAGAGAGAATAGCGGCCACTATTGATCACTTCATTAGCTGCGGCATATGCCTCTCTGAAATACCTGACAGATGCTGTCTGGGCTGATTCATCGGAAAAGCCGATGACCCTCACCCCTGTCTTCAAGCCAGTCCCTGTAAGCCTTCCCGGTACGGTTTCATTGTATTTTGCCACAGAACCTGCATAGAGCATGTCTTGGGATTTAAAAGAAAGTGCAACGTATTTATTGGAATATCCGGGCTTGGGACTGGCCGGCTGTAGTAATTCGATGGCCCGGTCATAATCTGCCATCACCTGATCCCACGTTTCTTCCTCCGAAGAGCGGGGGATTTCCAAGGATTCGCCATCACCTGGATAGCGTAGCACCCGTGTTACCAAAGGTATTCCACCAAATCGCTTTGCCATGGCCGAAAACACAAAGGCCCGAACGAAATAGGCTTCCCCCAAATAATGATTATAGGTCACCTCCGGAAAGGCATCTGCGTATTCCGGTAGCTTTTCCAACAGGTAATTGGCCTCTCTCAACAAGCCAAAAGCCCTTCCCCAGTATGGAGTCCGCTCACCCGTATATGCTGAGCTGATCCCATCACGGTTCACTGCTTCTCCTGTTCCTTCAATCCCCAAAGAGCCAAGCCATGAATTGTATTCTACGCCCCATTGCGCCATGTATTTGAAATCCTCAAAGGGCATTTTGCTGTACATACCAGCGATATATACGTCCATGCCGGATTCACTGGTCATGAGCGTTTCGTCCCCGATGACGTTGGGAGGGGGCACATCCAAGTCCGTACAACTAGAAATGTACAATATGCTGAACAGTAATAATATGATTCTTATTTTCATATGATTATAATTATTCTTGTGGCCATATGGAATCTCGCATGGTAAATAGCCATTGCTATGTGTAACATGCTTCGTGATGCTCGATTTCATGATGTAATTCATTTTAATGTTCCAAGGTCTCATCTAGCAGCTTTTAAAATGATGCCGTCACCCCTAAAGTGTAGGTTTTGCTCAACGGGTACATTCTTCCCAGCGCATCTCCGGGATGTTCTGGATCCACAAATTTCACCCCTGTAAATGTCAAGAGGTTATAGGCATTGGCATAGAATCGGATATTGGTAGAAGGGCTCCTCCAAGGTTTTAGGGTATAGCCGATCTCGATGCTTTTGAGACGCAGGTAATCCGTACTTACCCTGTTAAAATCCGAATTCCCGAAAGGGTAATTTCCTGTATACCCGTAATATCCACTGACCCACTCTGTTTCGGGATCATAGGGATCCGCCAAAGGATCCACCGGATGCCAACGGTCCAAGTACTGCACCAAAGCACCACCACCGTTGCTGCCCCAAATGGAGTACAATGGTTCTTGGTACTGCATAGAGCCCAACGCAGAGCCTTGTAGCAAGACGCTCATATCAAAATTCTTGTAAGTAGCATCAAGTGCCAAACTGAAGTTTAGCCAAGGGGTCTGGTCATAAGCAAAGGGGTGCTGGTCTTGGCCATTGATCTCACCGTCACCGTTCCAGTCCTCGTACTTATAATCTCCCGGCAAGATGCCCCTGTCTTTATAGATGTCATACGACCAAATATCCTCCCAGTCGGTATATCTTCCTGCGGAGACATAGCCAAACTGCACACCTTGATAGCGATTGGTCAGGTTGTCATTGCGCCAGCGATCATATGAATTGCCATAAGGTCCTTTTTCAGCAGCGATCAGGTGTTGTCTACGTGTGATCGTAGCAATTCCTTTTACTCCGTAGGAAACCCCGCCGATTTTATTTCGATGGGACAGTTCAAGGTCAATACCGAATTGACGGTCACTGTTGGTGTTTTCCCTAGGTGCTCCTGTGCCCACCACAGAAGGCACATCACCCGATCTGGTGGAAAACAACCCCTCTCTACGTCGGTCAAAATAATCCACGGAAAAGCCAAACTTGCCCATCCAAGCTTCAAAATCCAACCCTACATTGAATGTTTTGGCCGTCCACCAAGTGATGTTCTCGTTAGGAACAACGACCGATGCCCCATACACAAACTCCCCATTCAGCATATAGCCAGGAGCGTACTGGTTATAATATCCCTGCTGGGCATTGCCACTGGTGGCGGGGTAGATATAGCCGGGATACCAATCATAGGCCAAGGAACCGTCATCGGCTGTCATCCCGTAACTGGCCCTGAATTTAAGTTGGTCCACAAAGGACAATGCGGAAACGGATTTAAAGAAAGGCTCTTCGGATAATCGCCAGCCTATGGAACCAGAAGGGAACCAGCCCCAACGGTTGGTTTCGACGAATTTGGAGGACCCATCATAGCGGAACTGCACTTCGGCAATGTAGCGTTCACCATAGGCATAATTGACCCTTCCAAACATGGCAGAGTTTGAGATCTCATACAAGTCACCGGAACCGCCCTGCATGCCTCCTTGCTGGTTTTCATTCATGCCTCCCACGAGATACTCCATGGCAAAAGCCAGGTCACGTTGGGCATAAAAGTTATCCCCTTTCCGATTTTGGGTTTCAAAACCCAAAAGTCCCGAAACGGCATGAACCTTATCGAAGGTGCGCTTATAATTGATCAGGAACTGGCCCAAAAACTGCTGTCTGCTGAAAAGCTCTCTTCTTATCTGGTTAGGAGAACTGTTGTTGTAGAGCTTTGACACGTAGGAATCTTCCACTGGATCATACATGTATTGATAATATTCCCTACGGTAAATGTCATTGTCATCCCCTCGGTAGTCAAAACTCACGAGGCCCTTTGCAGATAGTCCTTCCAAGTCACTGGAAACCGTACCAAAATCGAATTCCAATGATGCTGAAGACTGAAAGTACTTTTGCTTGTATTTCCTATGTCCAGAGACATCAGCCCTCATCATCGCGATGGTATTCTGCTCCAGGTCCAGCCCTTCGTAGTTCAGCATGGTGTTTTCCGGGTCTGCATAAGCAGGAAAAAGCACCCCTTGTCTCCAGTAATTCCGAATGATATCCACTGCGCTGGAATAGGGCGAATTTCGCTGGTCAGCGACTCCGCTCAAGTTCAGGTTAAAATCCAAGCCTTTGGTAATCTCCGTAGTGATATTGGACCTCAGGTTGATTTTGTTATAATTCATGTCGCCAGACTTGAAAATACCCTCTTGATACATGTATCCTCCAGCGATATAGTACTGGGTCTTTTCTGTTCCTCCCGAAATGCTGATGTCATGCTGGCTTTGTGGTGCATAATCACTGATCAGCAACGCATTCCAGTCCGTCGTGCGCCGGCGTCCCGTACGGAAGGCTTCAAAATCATCTTCCTGGTAAATCAGGTTTCCCCCATTGATATTGTTCATGGCCATTTCATTGTAAAGGGTCATGGTCTCGTAGGGATCCGAAAGCTCAGGAAATCCAGAAGGAACCTGCAAGGTATAGGAGCCATTATAAGTGACCGTAGCTTTTCCACTTTCACTCCCCCTTTTGGTGGTGACGAGTACTACGCCATTTGCAGCCCTTGCGCCATATATGGCAGCCGAAGCATCTTTCAGTACTGACACCTCGTCGATATCTGTCGGGTTGAGGCGTTGGAAATCTGCCATGGTACGCTGAATACCATCGATCACAATCAATGGAGACCCCAGTCCACGAATGTCCATTGAGGCATTAAATGTACCCGGTTCGGCACTTTTCTGCCAGACGCGTACACCCGCTATCCTACCGGTAAGCATATTCTGCGGGTTTTCATTCTTGGTTCGGAGCATTTCATCACCTTTGATATTGGCCACAGCACCTGTCATGGTCACTTTTTCCTGCATACCATACCCTACGACGACCACCTCTCCCAATTGCTGGGTGTCCGGCATCATCTTTACTTCGATTATTGACCGTGTTCCGACGTTGACATCTTGGGTGACATACCCTATAAATGAAAATGTCAACACCGTATCATCATCGGGAATGGTCAAGGTATAGTTTCCATCGATGTCCGTAGTCGTTCCTGACAAGGTCCCTTTTAGCAATACATTCACGCCCGGCATCGGCGTACCATCTTCTGCTACTACCGTTCCTGAGACGGTTTTATCGTTCTCCTGTACATTCTGATCTTCCATAAGAGCATGCCCGGAAGCTAATGCTGAGGCATGAACAGGAGCATTCCCAACGTACAGCAAAGCTGCTCCCAGGAGGGAATACTTCATCAGTCCTGTGGAAAATTGCTTATATATTTTTCTCATAAATTTTAGGCTATCTTGTTTTTATCATTGTCCAATAAGACACTTTCCATCATTATCACTTGGTCAACTCGTAGCGTGACAGCACGGCATATTCGGCTGCAAATGCGAAATTGAACATCCCCTCTGTTCGGTTATTATTGGCCGTCAGGCTCCATCCCACCAGTAAATTGGTCGGCAAAAATCCCTCATGGAGGAAATTATCGTAGCCATAATCCAGGTTTTGCTGGAAAGTGCCGATATACTCAGAAGCAGCACCATAAGCAGGGTGAACATCCACATAACCGCGCATCAACACCCCATTGAACCAGTTATTAAAGCCGCTGATATCGTAGCTGTGATATCCATCATGGGTTTGATCAGGCGTTGCAAAATAGTGGAAGCTATCGTCGGAAAGCTCCTTGGCATCCTGAAGGTAAGCTTCGTCCTCTGTCATCCTGTACAAGTCTGCCGCTCCCGAAAGCATCGTTCCGGAGTTATAAGAAATGGCCGGCCCTACACGGTCTTGGCAAGTGATGCCTCTACGGTACTCCGTGCCGTCAATGGTCTCCGTCTGCGGATTGCCAGGAGAACAGCCGCCCCTCATATCATCATAGACGCCATCAGACCTCAGGAGGCGGTCCTTTTGCCAATCGTACACTTTCTTCGCATAATCGGCGTAGTACTCACTTTTATTCACCTGCATGGTCTTTCTGGTTTGCTTGTCTTCTGCATCGATGTACCGGTAGGTGATCTCTTCATTTTCACCTTCATAGATTTCATGCAGCCAGACTAATGGGCTTACCATTGGGCCATTGCTACAGGCATGCTTGGTCACATAGCCTGGTCCCCAGGTGATGCCTCCTCGCTCCGTTCCGTCAGGATTTCGGGTACTGTCCCATCCATCCAGGACATAGGCCGTCAGGTATTCTGCTTTTTCCAAATAGGCCGCTTCACCAGTGATCTTATAAGATTCCAGCAATTCCCTGACAAGCCACATTTGATCATCGTACACATTTTCGATACCGGCTACTTTGGCTGTACCCTTGGCATTGCCCCGGTTTACACCATATACCGACCATTCTTTGGTCTGGGTATAGGATACCAGTTCGAACGTTCCCAAGTAATAGTCGGCATTGTCATACAACTGCTCTAACAGCTCAGCGTACTTGTCAAAATTCTCGTCATACAATGCTGCATTTCCAAGTTCCTTATGCGCTTGGAGTCCGTGCAGGACAGCATTGACCGCTTCTATGGCCGCCGTGTACATCCACACGCTACCGGTCTCATCGGAACGGACACCGGTAAAAGGATTGTAATACCTGGCCATGGCCATACCTGCTCCGGTAAAGTGGGCCGAAACGGCATTATCGGTCAATTCCATTGCCCTGAGGATGTTCTGTTCTGCAAGGCTGAGCTCCACAGGAGGATTCTTGGGATCTGGGTCAGATGAACTTTCACTACATGCCGCGAATAGCAGCACCACGAAACTCATAATTGTGATCATCATTCGATTTTGTATCATGTTAAGGTTTATTGAATTAGTTAAGATCGATGCGGTGAATTACCAATTTGTTTTCGCCAGTATTGGCTTCTACATTATATACCCCCAAGGCCAAGGTGACATCTTGGCCATTAAATTGGGACAAGTCATACACAAAGGCTGCGTAACCTTCCGGATTACCGGCTCCTCCATCACCATGTTTAAACTTCCAGCAGCCATCCGCTGCGGCGCTGGCTTCATCCGCGGTATTGGACTGAGGATCCAAGTGGGTAACCGTACCGTCGTTCTCTATTGCGGTGAGTTTGAAATAGGTGAAATTATCCCCAAAATTGCGGGTACTCAGCGTCAACTGGTTACTCCCAGCATCAACGGAAAACTTCGAGTATAAATAGGCCTCTGGGACAGTAGAACTCTCCTCAGGTGTATTGCGGGTTTTGATCAGGTAACCCTCAGAAGGGAACACTTCAGGATCTTTTTTCAGTGGAACAAAGAACCAATTGGCCGCCACATGATCCACCTCCCGCCATGCGCGGTAAGCGTCTACGTAATTGTCCCGATTGCCACTTATAGGGCTGATCCCTGTGAAGGAGTTTTTAGTATGCGGCATGGTGGAGCTTACCGTTTCTTGGGTCAGGTTCCAGCCGTCGATCACCTCATTGCCTGGCAGCCAGTCCCAATTCTCAACTTTGCGGTCTGCAAAGCGAATTGCCCGAAGTACCAGTTGCTTCCAATAGTCCCCCGTGGATTGCCGATAAATTCCGACGGCAACGATGACTTCTTTACCGACATAATCGCTCAGATCAAATTCAACATCCCCGTAGCTTCCTGAAGCATAGGTCCTGTTTTCACCGATCTTTACCGCAGTAGGATCCGCAGCAGACATATCGATTACCTGAACACCGAAGTAAGCCGGGTTAGCTTCATCTGCATTGTGCGCACTTACCCTCAGCGACAAGATCTTATTGTCCTCGGTGATCATCTTACTGCCATAGACATAAGAGTCAAACACATTGAGATCGGCAGGGTTGCTACGGTCTTCCTCACTGTTTCTGATCTGGAGGGTAGTGCCTTCATTTTGCTCCTGCCAAGCACCACGGAAGTCTAGTGCGGACATATAATTACAGGCCCAATCCCACCGGGGATAGGCATCCGCATTACGACCGCCTCGGTATTCATTGTAATACCATTTTTCGGCCGTCAGAAGATCCGCATAGGTAAGTCCGCGGAGAATTTCATTGCTGCCCATCGTAATATCCATGGCCACAACCCAATCTGAAAAATCATCCGCACTAACGGTTTTGGTGATGGATTCGTAGGTTGCTTTGGTGAACGTGACGGTGTACTCGTCTACGATCAGGCTTTCCAGTGTGAATACGCCATCACTACCAGTGGTAGTGGTCCCGGCCACGCCCACACTGACCGATACTCCTTCTAGTGGTACGTTTCCGTTCTTCCCGTCTTTGATAGTTCCGGTGATCTTTGCTGAAGCAAATACCAATGACACATCCGCCGTAGCGATGTTTTCATCATTGTATTTATCGGGATTTATGGTATGGCTTACAGCAAGCCAGCCCGGCTTGGAAAATTTCACTGCACGCGTCTTTAACGCGACATTCTCAAAAAAATATTTTCCATCACTTTCGGTGGTCACAGTAATTTCTTCTTCCCCTACTCCGTATAGGGTGACGTTTACATCTGGAACTGGCTCGCCTTCAGCATCCGTAACGGTACCTGTGATGGTTCCCTTGGGTGCTGCCATGGGTTCATCTTCTTGGACACAGGAAATTGCTGATAACAAAACCGTACCCAACAAGGCGATGTAAACGATCGCTCGTAGTTTTTTACTCATTTGGTTAAATTTTAAGGGTTATTATTGAATTAACTTTTACTCTTATCGGATGACATGCATAATCGATTCAGCAATCCGATAAAGCAGAAAAATAGACATAGAGTGGTTAATTTTCCGGTTAAAATGGGGTTAATAACCCGGAGAAATTTGCTAATCTGACAATAAAGTCTTAAAAAAATCCGATAACACTAGTGGCAAGGATCGATAGCAAATTGAGAAGGTAAAAAAAGTTGTTCTTTAATAGAACGCTGATCGTCTTGGCGGATTTTATCCTTTTCCTTTTTTCCTAAAGGCGAATATCACGCTGGAATTTGGCAAACAAAGTAAAAAATACCCACAGTAAATCATATAGAGTCAAAAACAGGATGTGAAGAGTTGCTTCCGTTCATCCTATTTTATTAGAAAACCAGGGTCTTTATAGCTAGGGTTGGGATACGAATAAAACCCTTCTCCACTGCTTACTCCCATCTTTCCTTTATCGATGAAATTTTCTTTGATATAGGCTGCCAATGCTAGCCGATGATCATCTTGCAGTTGCTCTCCCCACATCTGATTGACATTATAGGCCGTTTCCATTCCAATGATATCAATAAAGGCACAAGGCCCCAGCTGAGAACGGTTGCCGATCATCCATGTCTTGTCGATACTTTCAGGATCGCTCACCTCTCTGGCCACCAAGTCGATAGCCGCATTCAAAAAGGGAACAAGCAGTGAATTGAACACATAGCCGTTTTGCTCTTTGTGGATCGGAATGGGTACCATGCCAATTGCCTTGGCAAATTCTTCCACCTGCTTAAAGATCTCTGGGTCGGTACCGGGGTGCCCCATCACTTCACCTATATTTGAATCCCAAATACCGTTGGCAAAATGCAAGGCCAAGAATTTATCTGGACGATCCACCGCTTCCGCTATCTGACTGGGAATCAATGTAGACGAATTGGTGGTAAAGATGGTCTTTTTAGGAGCCAGCTTACTCACATCCCTGTAAAAGGACTTTTTTATTTCAAGCTTTTCCGGTACCGATTCATTTAGCAGGTCCGCGTCCTTTATCGCATCTTCCAAATTAGTCGTGTAGCTAAGCCTAGCCTTCGTCTTCTCCACTTCTTCCGGGCTGGCATTTCGTTCTTTAATGAAATGGTCGGCATGTGATTCGTGAAACTTCTTTCCTCTCTCAATACCTTCTTCAAAGACATCAAATACAGTCACTTCAAAACCGCAAAAAGCAGCTTGCCAGGCTATTTGTGACCCTAGGGTTCCGGCTCCTGCGATGGTAATTTGTTTCATTCGAATAAAAGTTTAAAGTTGAAACCGGGTTAAATATAATTGCGTATTCAAGGCTTTTCCATTCATCCTGTACTGCTCGATACCCAACCAACCACTGCGCCTCATTCACTGACAGAATTATTCCAAGGTAGTTTTTCGTAATTAATATCTATGCGAAATCAGTAATCTAGTAGCCAAATATTATAAACGTTGTCAAAACTTTTAATCACCTATGTGTCTCGACATGAAATAATGAGACCTGTGATCGGTGATTTCATTTTATACTATGATCAAGAAGAAATCGCACGCTTAGAAATGGATTGATCCAAATCTTACGTTTTCTCCAAACTCGTTTTTCTCCTTTTTGCTTGCCAAAAGCTGCTCAAGCAGGGATATTTTCCTTAGGGACCAATCATGGCCCAGCTCATAGACGAGAGCCTACTGTTTGATGCCCATCATTTCCCTAAAGCGCTTTTCATTCCTTCCGTGGTGATTTTTTTTCGGCATAATAGTGTCGTTCATGGCGTAAAAGTAAGGTTTGGCCCGACAACAATTGAACTATAAGTAATTTAAAGAATGGGGTAAATTGCAGACAGAGGAGGGTTGGAAATTGTTTTATTCGCTTTAAAAGGTGTGGCTACCAAAACTTCCACTGACTCTTTTTGTTTGGCCCTTTATTAAGTGTAGCCTTTAGTTTTTTTAGATACTCTAAATATTCAGTATCTCTTTCCTTATTTCGGTCCTTAACGGCGGCCTGTTTTAGGAGGATTAGATCGTCTAAGGAAACAACCGGGATTATTTGGTCATCTATATGTTTTGTTTCAGCTCTTTGGTAGGCTAAGTTAAAATCTACAACGTCCAGCTTTTTTAAGATTTCTATCCTTAAGGGAGGTTGTCCAATCCCTACCATTTTGGGAATTAAAAACATTTCCTCGGTAATGTCTTCTTTATCAATCCCAAAGTCGGTACAAGCCCTAATAGCTCTTTTTGCATTATCTGTTGTTGCATTAATGAAAATATCAAGGTCGCCTGTGCTTCGAATATATCCATAGGCGCCCATCGCAAATCCTCAGATCAATAGGTATTCCACTTTGTTGGCATTCAGTGCCTTTATGAATTCCGAAAAATTATCTGGCAAGTTGCTATTTTTCGTTCCCGTCATTGTTATCCTCTATAAAGTAAATTTTTTTTCCATTTTATGATTATGGATGTCCACACCGGATAGGGAAAAGTTAAATGCTAAATGCTGACAGTATTTTTTCAAGTTTTCTTCCATTGTGGAGGAAAGGGCATTTTTGACCATAAGGTCTAGAGCATCCTCATTGTCCTCAATGAAATATATCTTTTTATCAGAAGGTTTCATAATGGCTAATTTAGCTGAGGTTTAGGGTTTTTCATAATCTGCCCCCCATACGACACTTAGGAATGGTTCCCATTGCTGATTTCAATAGGATTGTTTCCCAGTTACCAAAATTTAAAGTACTGAAAATATTTCACCCAAGTACAGTCATACTGGTGAATTAATAGCAATAAAAGTCCTTAGCATCGACTTTTCTCAAATCATGGGAGTAATACTTTTCGAAACACTTTCTTAACATTGCTTTTCTCCTTCTATTATTAGAATTAAGTCCTATTTATGTGTATTGGGTGTTAGCGTGAATTTATAAGTGCTAGGAAGACGATTGCTGTAAAACAAGGGGATTTTTTTTAATATTCGCCTTGGGCGCTGCCCATGGCTAAGGGTGTTACGCCCCTTCAGGGCTTTTTTATACAACTAGATTTTACCAGCTTAAGAAAAAATCAGCGCAAATCATAATCATCTGCGTCATCAGCGTTCCATCCCTCAGGTTTTCGCTGATTCTATCATTTGTAAAAATAAAAAAGCCACTTACAATTATTCATCGTAAGTGGCTGATTTTCAGCTCCTCCTCTTGGGCTCGAACCAAGGACCCTCTGATTAACAGTCAGATGCTCTAACCAACTGAGCTAAGGAGGAATTTTGTTGTTTTCGTTAACCCTTTCGCTTAACGTGATGCAAACATAGCAGGTTGTTTATTTTTTTCCAAGCACCAAATAAAAAAAAGTACAACAAAATTCATTTCCCCCTCGAATTCAGGAGATTATTTTTCAGCACTATCACCGTTAGCAGGATCCTTGTCACCTCCTTCATCGCCCTCCGATGCTTCATCTGCCGGTTTGGGATCGACTTTCTCCTTCTCCGGCTGAGCCCCGGGCATGGACTTGATATAAAGATCTCGCTGAGGGAACGGAATCTCGATGCCCTCATCGCCAAACCGTTTGTAAATATCTTTCATCACTTCATTTCTCATATCCACCCAAGTATCGATATCTGCTACCCAAAAGAGCAACCGATACTCCACCGCACTATCAGCAAAGTTCTGCAAGAAAACACTAGGCCCTGGCACTTTGAGAATTCCATCTCTATCCAAGACACTTCTAAGCACCCCCTCCACTTTATCAGAATCCGAGCCATAGGCCACGCCGATAAACAGTTCCACTCTTCTCCGCTTGTTCGAAAGTGTCCAATTAATCAGCTGCTGGGAAAGCAGGTCGCCATTGGGCATGATCAGCTCCGAGCCATCATACCCAAGGATCTTACTGGCACGGATCCCTACTTCCTTGACTACACCACTACGACCACCTACTTCGATCACATCGCCAATCTGTACAGGACGCTCAAACGCCAGAATAATCCCTGAAACCAAGTTATTGATAATCGTCTGTAGGCCAAACCCAATACCTACGGAAAGGGCTCCCAACACAATCGCCACATTGTCCAATGGAATACCTGCCGCGGCAATGGCCAGCAAAAAGCCAATGGTAAACACGGCCAGCTTAATGAGCAAAATCGAAGACCCCAAACGCTGCTTACGGTTGGCAGCCATTTTTTGATCTTTGGCTTCAGCAAAATAAGAAATATACTTGGAGATGATACCGGAAATCCAAATGATGACCACAAATGTAAACACACTGCCAAAAGTGAACTTACTCTGCCCTATCGATCGCTCAGTAGACAAGAAAGCAGCCGTATGTTCATAAAGGTAATCGTAAATCGTAAGGTTTGTGGTAAGATAATAAAGCCATATTGCAGTCGCCAAAAACACGAAAATGTTTCTCACCTTACTGGTTATATCCTGAAAGTCAAAATAGGCGGTATACTCAGTGGTACTTTTCTTGCTCATCTCGATCTGCAGGTAAATGGCCTCCATGATCACCAACACAAAGACATATAGCCCCACGGCCTGCATAAGGCTGGTAGTCGCGGCCACCCCTAAGATCTTGGCCAAGCTATACCTTCCGAGCACATTGGAAATAACGGACAGCCCCTGAATAAGCAAAAACATCTGGATCAACAACACTACATACCTCGGATGGGTAATGTCACTTTTCTTTACAGCGCCAATGATATTATAAGCAAGCCCTATCCCCAAAAGACTGAGCAACAATAAGGCCCACCGCTCCTCAAAAGCCGTCTCAATGTACAGGTTACTGATGCTGTATATGATAAATATCAACAGAAAAAACCACCAATAAAGGTACACCTTCTTCTTCACGTGGGGCTTTATCAACACAGTGGTGACCAGCATCAACAGCCACAGCACCACCATGATCAACACTACCGGCGGTGACCTAAAAAAGAACGTAGCCAATGGCAACACTATGATCATTGCCGATAAAAACGGATTCCTTGGAACAAACTTGGTTCTTTGAAGGATAATATCCGAAAACTCCTTCTCTATTTTTATATGCCTCAGCAAATACCTAAACCACATAAAGAAGGCAAATATCAAGGCCGCTATCCACAACATCACCGGACGTGAAGCTTCCAAGTACCCGTTAAAAATGATGCTATTGATGATCACAGAATGATTGATCACCCTCATGATATCCTTGGTATCTGGATAGGAGCCACTTTCCCAGATAAAATTGATCTCTTTATCAAATAGCTGTCGCTCCAAAGCCCTTTCCCTATCCCTTATCTCCTCCTCAAAATCCCTCAGTGCTATCAAGGCACTTGAAAGCCTGGTCTGGTAACTGGCCAAATTAAGCTGTCTGGCCACAAACAGACTGTCCCCTGTATTTACGCGACCCTTAAGCTCACGAAGTTGATCCTGAAAGGCTGGTAATACTGATGGATCCTCAATGGACACTGTAAGCAACTTGTCTTTTTTTATGGCCTTTAGCGAATCATAAGCATTGAGCACATCGGCACTTTTGGTATCAAAATCTGTCTTCCACCGCTCCAACAGCCTATCCTGATAATTACTAAAGTTACTCAGCGCATTAAGGTAACGTAGATTTATATCCCTGTCCTTTCGCTCCAGCCTAATCCTCACTTGCTCTATCCTTTCTTCCACTTTCGGTAGCTCAATGCTAATTTCCGTAGTGTCCACCACCCGGCCCAAGATTTTGTTGATATGGTTGGTGGCAATAATATACCGCTCCATGGTATGGATGACTGAATTGAGGCTTCTCTCTTGTTTTACCGTATCCTTCCCAGCTGTCTGAACAGAATCCTCCGTCAATCCCAAAAGTGAATCACCTTTGGCCAAAATTTCAGTAGTCGTCTGAAAGGCAAACCCCTTGGGAATACCGCCCAAAAGACAAAAACACACAAGAAATAGGTAAAACTTAAAAATGGTCTTCATAAAACTGCGCTAAGAAATTACAACTAAAAGTAGCAAGAAAATTTGAGCACAAACCAATCACTCCCCTACAATGTTGCCCATTTTCAACGAATTGTGGCCATCCAATCCAGCAAAAAATCAATAATGGAAAATTATTAATGTAAAATTTCAACAAACCCAACAGGTATTAGATTAATATTTTATATATCATTACTTTTACATTCACCATTAGGTAACAAGGACTAATCAACCGTATTCAAAGCATGAAAAACTGGAACAAAGCACTACTCACCACCCTCCTTTACTGCTTGGCCGCCACTCGGCTTATCGCCCAAACCCCAACAGAAGACCAAAAAATGGAATGGTTCGCAGATGCCAAACTGGGAATATTCATCCATTGGGGCATCTATGCCGTCAACGGGATCGACGAATCCTGGTCGTTCTTTAACGACTACATCTCCTATGACGATTACATGAAGCAACTGGACGGATTTACCGCCTCCAATTACAACCCTGAAAAATGGGCGCAGCTCATCAAGTCCTCTGGCGCAAAATACGCAGTCATCACCGCAAAACACCACGACGGAGTAGCACTCTGGGACAGCAAAGTAAGTAACCTAACCGTAGTCAAGAAGACCCCTGCCCATAAAGATCTCATAGCACCTTTTATGAAGGCACTTGAAAAGGAAGGTATCAAGAAAGGCATCTATTATTCAGTCCTGGACTGGTCCCACCCTGACTACGACCGCAAAACCCGCACTCAATACCGATATAAAAACGATCCTGAGCGCTTCCAAAAATTCGTTGACTTTAACTTCAAACAACTCGAAGAGCTCTCTTTAAACTTCAACCCCGACCTATATTGGTTTGACGGCGACTGGGAGCACAAGGCCGAAGAATGGAGAAGCCAAGAGCTCAAAGACCAGCTTCTAAAATGGAACCCTAATGTCATCGTCAACTCCCGCATAGGAGGTCATCTTGGCGACTACGACACCCCCGAACAAGGCGTTCCTGTAACCAAACCCAACAGCAACTACTGGGAGCTATGCCTCACCATGAACAACAGCTGGGGATACCAACACAATGATGACAATTACAAAAGCCCAAATGAACTCCTGAGGATATTTGTAGACTGCCTCCACATGGGCGGAAACCTCCTGCTCGACATGGGGCCCAAACCTGACGGAACAACCCCCGATGAAGCTGTCAATATACTGGAATCATTTGGAAGATGGACCGACAAACACGCTGCGGCCATTTACGACACGCAGGCCGGAATCCCAGAAGGACACGTTTATGCTCCTACCACACTTTCCAAAGACCGAAAAACACTTTACATTTATCTAGACTACAAAGTAAATGAGTCATTGGTCATCAAGGGGCTGAAAAATAAGATCAACAGAGTCTGGGTGGTCGGCAATGGCACTAAACTAGATCACCGTGAAGTAGGAAAACAATATTGGAGCAAAGTCCCGGGCCTCAAATACATTGATATTCCAGATAGTGTCTACGATAAAGACATCACCGTTATCGCTGTCTTGCTGGACGATGAAGTAAACCTGTACCGTGAAAAAGGCCAAGTAATAGAAAGCAACTAATCCACATCCTGTTTTATTTAGCAAAAGAGTCAAAAACGACTCTTTTTTTGCCTATAAAGCAGTCATTTTGGCATAAAAACAAGCTAAAAACTTCAAAAAACGCCAAAAAGTCAGTAAAATCAAATAAAAAGAAAATTGGTACAAAATTCACTATAGTATGATTGTAGTTAAATAAAACAATTCAAAAACTAAAAATTCATACTACCATGAAACTCGTAAGATATAATCAATTAGAGCCCAACTATCCTTCCACGTTTAGCGGACTATTGGACAAGTTCTTTAACGACTCACTCCAAACGAGCGCTCAAAAGTTCACTCCTGCAGTGGACATCAGCGAAGATGAAAGCCACTATGAAGTAGAGCTGTCAGTACCCGGAATCAAAAGAGAGGACTTCAAAATCGACTTGGTAGATGGGAAGCTTATCATCTCTGGTGAGAGAAAAAGCAAAGAAGCCCAAGAAGGTAAAAATTACCATACCGTCCAAACTCAACACGGAGCTTTTAGCAGATCATTCTTCTTGCCCGAAGATGTCTCTACAGACAACATCGAAGCAAAATATGAGGATGGTATTCTAAAAGTCACACTCCCTAAAAGCGAGAAAAAGGTGCTAAAATCATCCATCGAAGTAAAATAAATGATAAGTGGGGCAACCCACTTATTTTTTTTGAGTTTAATTAAGTACAACATCAAACAAGACAAGGAGAACAACTGGCACCACACTTTATTTTCCTTTGTTAAAAGGTGTTAAATAACCTATTTTATATTGATCTTTACCCGATATTTGGGAACAAACCCTATGCTTAATCGTGTATTTGATACTGTAAACAAAAATAACTAAAGGAGACGAATATGAACAGAAAGCAATTCTTCCTCAGCATCATCTTGGCCTCTATCCTCGGTGGCTTGATAGCAGTAGCAGGAATAAGTCTTTTATCTCCATCCGAGAAAGTGGCTGCATTTGAGCAAAAGCAGAACACCAGCTTTGTCAATTGGTTAAAAGACGACAAATTCAATGTACCTGACGGAATCAACTTTGTAGCCTCGGCAGACCAAGTTCTTCCTGCAGTGGTACACATCAAAAGTAAAGTAACCATGCAACGCCGCGGAAGAAGCGGCAACCCGTTTGAAGAGTTCTTTGAATTCAGGAATCCTGATGGGGGACAACAACCTCCGATGGAAGGCATGAGCTCCGGATCCGGAGTGATCATTTCTAAGGATGGCTACATCGTCACCAATAACCACGTGATCGACGATGCGAAGGAAATTCAAATCACCCTGTATGACAACACCAATTACGACGCAAAAGTAATAGGAACTGACCCTACGACTGATTTGGCTTTGCTTAAAATCGATGCTTCCGGATTACCTTTCGTACCATTCGGTGATTCGGACAATACCAAGGTGGGAGAATGGGTATTGGCCGTCGGCAATCCTTTTGACCTGACATCCACTGTGACCGCCGGCATCATAAGCGCCAAAGCACGAAACATTGGCATACTCAGAAACGAAAACAACAATCTACAGATAGAATCCTTCTTACAGACCGACGCAGTGGTCAACAGAGGCAATTCCGGTGGAGCCTTGGTCAACCTCGCAGGAGAGCTTATAGGCATCAACACCGCAATTGCCAGCCAAACCGGAGCATTTAGTGGATACGCCTTTGCGGTACCGAGCTCTATCGTAAAAAAGGTAATGGACGACCTGCTCGAATACGGAACCGTCCAAAGAGGCCTATTGGGCATCCAAATACAGGATGTAAGCATAGCTAAGCAGTACTTGGACCTAGATACTGATGCCAACCAAGGCGTATATGTAGATAAAGTAAACGAAGACTCAGGCGCCGATGAAGCAGGAATCCAAAAAGGCGACATCATTATTGAAGTCGACGGTGTAACGACCAACAACGTATCCAACCTCCAAGAAATGGTCGCCAGAAAACGACCTGGCGACGAAGTAGAGGTCAAATTCCTGCGAGACGGAAAAGAACAACAAACTACTGCCACGCTGAAAAACGTCTCCGGCACGACCAAAGTCGTCAAAAAAGCAGAGGCCAAAACGACGGACTTTGAATCCGTAACCTTCAAGGACCTTGACCTTTCCTTGCAAGAACACCTCGAAATTGAAGGCGGAGCGGTCATAGACGATCTTGACAATGAAAAATGGGAAGAGGCCGGTGCCAGAGAAGGCTTTGTCATCACCCACATAGGCCGTGACAAAGTAAACGATGCAGAAGACCTCAAAAACAAACTCCAAAGAAACAAAGGACAAGAAGTAATGATCCTTGGATTTTATCCTAACGGACAGAAATCATACTTCGAGATAAAACTTAATAAATAGTATAGTGTTTAGTTGGTTTATGTATGTGTTAAAAGCCATCCGCAAAGAGCGGATGGTTTTTTTTATACACACTTGATACGCTTACCCCCGGCTAATGCATATTCCCGGATTATGGCTTTTCTGACCCGAAGTGCACCAGTAACTGTTATAACCTCTTCCACCGAGACGGATCTGCCCTCTATCATAAAGCAAAGCTGCTTCCTCCAACTTTTTCTCTTGACGCATAATAATCACGTATAAATTACACAAATAACATTTTTATATATTTATTTGACTTTTTTGGGAATATAAACGATATTCATGAATAAGGTTTGGTGTGATTCATAAGTAAGCAATCTTCTGAAAACAATCACCAACCCAGCTATACTCTACTAATTTAAGAATACCAAAATAAACCTGAGTCAATAATGGAGACGCGGCTTTTATTACTGACTTGAACCCGAAATATGCATAAATCGGGTTGAACGAAACTATTACTCTCAAACATCATGGAAACTTTACTCCCAAGGGTGGAAAACATCAAGCTTGTCATCTGGGATCTAGATGAAACTTTTTGGCAAGGCACACTTAGTGAAGAAGGTGTCACTTCCATACCGGAAAACATCGATTTGGTCAAGAAACTATCAAAAAGGGGCATAATCAATAGCATTGTCTCAAAAAATGACTTCAACACGGCAAAAGCCCAGCTTCAAAAGATAGGTATCTGGGAATACTTTGTCTTCCCTGCCATTGACTGGCGCCCTAAAGGGATGTTGGTTAGCAACATCATTGAAAACTGTCAACTCAGGAGCACCAACGTCCTATTCTTAGATGACAATCACTCCAATCTCGAAGAGGCAAAGTTTTATAATCCCAATATACATGCGCATTTTCCTGACTTTATACCAAACATTTTAGGCCACGAAGCATTTGCAGGAAAGGACGACAATACGCTCTCAAGACTACAACAATACAAAATCTTGGAAAAGAAACACGAGGCCCAAAAATCTTATGATGACAACCTCCAGTTCCTAAGAGCTTCAGGAATCCAAATCGAGCTGATAAACGACCTTTCTTCCTACGCTGACAGAATTCATGAACTCCTCCAAAGAACCAACCAACTGAACTTCACCAAAATCCGCCTCACCAAGGACGAGACGATCAAATTAATAGAGAACCCTAAACAACAAACTGCCTTGATCAAGGCAAAAGACAACTTTGGAAACTACGGAATGGTGGGGTTCTATAGTATTGACCCTAAAGACAAAAAGCTCCATCATTTTGTCTTCTCATGCCGTGTTCTCAACCTGGGGATACCGCAATACATCTATGCCAAGCTCAACTTTCCTGACCTGGACATCATCCCGGAAGTGGCAGAGACATTGGACTCCTCCCAACCTGACTGGATCACTGAAGTAGCAGCTACCACCTCGACAGTGGCCCAAAAGCACACTTCTACAAGGGAAATGCCCCAGAAATCACACAATTGGCTTTTCCGTGGCCCGTGTAATTATAAACAAACACTCTTTTACCTTTCCAATTCCGGCGTTAACATCACTCAAGAAACCAATTATGTAGCCAACAACCTCCCCGTCTCTACTACACACACCGTCTCTTTACTAAACGCCATCACCCTTACCCCGCACCAAAAGGAGCAAATTTCAGCAATTCCCGATATCCCGTTCTTTGACAAGCGTTATTTTGACACCGCTATCTCTAAACAATCGCCGGACTGCATGGTCATGGCCTTGGAAACGGACTATACCCAGCACATTTACCGTCACAAGAAATCAGGAGTGAATTTGCCCCTCGGCGCACAAGAAGGTGTCTTGACAGACCCTGCCGACCACTCTAAACTATTGGAATACTTTCACAAACGAGGAGCCACCTTATTTTCCCAATCATCTTTGGATAATTTCAAGCGAGATTTTGATCATTTGGGGCTCATCACGCCTGAGCAATTCCTGGCAAACTTAAGACAGATCCGGAAGTGGCTGCCAAAAGAAAAGCACCTTATCTTAATGAATGCCCCTAACACTACCGGCCCTCAAAAAGAGCGGACAAACCGACTTAACCAAATAGTAGACGAGTTTGTGAATAACCACCACAACACCCACTTACTTGACTTGCGAAAGCTAGACGACGAAGCCCCTGAGCTCCATGAGACCAGTACAAAATTCAATAGAAAAACTTATCTGGACATCGCCAGTGTGCTCTTAGAGATGCCCCTCTCTGTCTCACCCAAAAAGCAGGCAAGAAAAATAAGCAAATGGCTAATATGGAAAAACGAAGCTCGAATGCAGTACCTAGAAACCAAAACCTTTCTTAGGAAAACCATTTGGCTAAGGCTAAAACACCTGAATTTTATTTTGGCTACTGAATTTTTAACAGAAGTGGGGGCAGAAGAATTACTGCTGTCATTTTACTTCCCCTTGGCTTAACACCAGTCTTCTGGAAAGCCCATTGCCTTAGCTAGGGCCTGCTTTCAGTATAGGCCTTACGGGAGGGATCCGATCAGTCCCCCTCCCGTAAGGCTCCAATCAACTTAACTCAGGCAGTAATTTTTCCAGCACTTCCTTGGCTTCGTGCCACTCCAAACGAGGACCAAACTGGCTCACTACCTTAGAAGAGGCCAGGCTTGCCAGCTTTCCACTGGAGGCATACGAATGGCCATTGGTAATGCCGTACAAGAAGGCTCCTGCAAACATATCACCAGCACCATTGGTATCGACAGCTTCCGTTTTGTAGGGTTCTATATCGATAAAGGTATCTCCATCGTAGATCATAGCGCCATTTTTACCCATTGTGATCACAAATCGCTTGGCCACTTTTTTCAAGGCCTCTCTGGCTTTTACCAAATCCTCCTCACCCGTAAAAATCCTTGCCTCTTCCTCATTGGCAAACAACAAGTCCACTCCTGTCCCGATCACCTCCTCGAAGCCCTCTTTAAAATACTTCACCATGGCAGGGTCGGAAAAGGTCAAGGCCACCTTGGTTCCTTGCTGTTCTGCAAACTGCTTAGCATGCTGCATGGCTGATTTTCCATTGGGAGAAGTCACCAGGTATCCTTCTATATACAGGTAATCAGCATCATTGATCACAGCATCATTGATGTCTTGGGTTGAAAAATTCTGGGTTATCCCCAAGAAAGTATTCATCGTACGTTCAGCATCCTCGGTCACCATCACCAAGCATTTTCCCGTAATACCTTCCTCGAGCCTATCAGCAAACAAGTTGCTGCTCACTCCAGACGCCTTCATATCCTCCACAAAAAACTTCCCCAGCGCATCATTGGCCACTTTACAATTATAATAAGCACTCCCTCCAAACTGGCTAACGGCTATTACAGAATTGGCTGCAGATCCTCCACATTGTTTCTTGGCTTCAGCGGTATTGATCACCGACATCAACTCATTTTGACGAGGTTCGTCGACGAGTGTCATGAGGCCCTTTTCCACTTTGTTATCGACAAGAAACTTATCAGAAACCTTAAACTCCATATCCACGAGGGCATTTCCCATCCCCACTACATCGTATTTCTTTTTTGTCATAATATATCCTGTAATACTACATTGTTTTATTCAAAAATTTTATGCCTTTCAAAAGGCTTCTCCCTGTCAAACAGGTACCGGTAAGTATGGTGAGTCTTGTATATTTTGGCATATAACTGCTCGCACACACGCATCATTTTGGGGCTAAAATCACCTATCCAGTTCATCTCTATGGTTTCATAAGGAAAAGATTTTTGACTGGACATATCATTGAAGTTTTTCACCATGGCACTTTCCACTCCTTTGCCCTGATGCTCTGGCACTACGCCAAATACCAATCCAAGCATTTTGTTGGGTGGATTAAACACCTTATGGTAAAGGAATTTCGCTTTTCCCAGCCAATTCATATTGCCACCGACATACTTGAACAGTTGGTTCAGCTCAGGAATAGAAATAAAGAAGCTAACAGGAGCGCCTTTATAAAACCCAAAATAGATCAACTTTTCATCAATTACCGGCTTTAGCTTCTTGAGCATTAGCTGCGCTTCCTTTAGCGCCATGGTTTTACCCATGTGTTTGGCCCAGGCTTTATTATAAACTTCCACAAAGTACTCTGGAAACTTTTTGTACAATTCTTTCCCTTTCAGGTACCGGTATTCATAATCAGGGTCATCAAGGGTAATGGCAGCTCTTTTATAGAACTTGGGGTCAAAATCCACGCCTTTGACAGACCGCATGTACGTATATTGTTTAAAATACACCTGAAAACCATACTCTTCAAAAAATGCTTGATAATAAGGGAAATTCCATGGCATATTATAGTTTGGAGGGGTAAACCCTTCCACCAACAGTCCCCACCATTTGTCTCGTTCTCCAAAATTCACGGGGCCATCCATCGCTTCCATCCCTTGTTCCCCTAGCCAAGCCTTTGCCGTATCGAAGAGTTTAAAAGCCGCCTCCTGATTGTTCTCACATTCAAAAAAACCCATCCCTCCGGTCGGTTGCTTATCTTTCCATTTGGGGTTAGTAAAAGCGGCTATTCTGCCAATGGTCTTCCCACCATCATCCAACAACAACCAGCGTTTGGCCTTCGCACCTTTCCGAAACAGTTTATTGACATTCGGATCAAACAGCCCCTCAATATCTGCATCAATGGGCCTGATCCAGTTTTCCTCTTCTTGGTAAAGCCGAACGGCCATATCCAAAAACTCGCGCGCATCTGCGGGACTGGTTACCTCCAGTACATTCATCTGTTACAGTTGTTTTTTTGAAAGGCTAAAAATAGGGAGTTTTTCGGGGAATAGAAAAGATGGCCTAATCTTATCTGGCCAGTAAATATCCATGCGCAATGGATCAAACAAAAAAGCCGGAGGGTTGTCAGGGCAAACGCATTTAACATTAATTTCGTGTAGGCACCTATCATCCGTGCCGCTGGCACTCCTTCTGGAGGTGGAGGAGGCCTTAACATCCAGCGGATGAATCCGCTGGTTACTAAATCCATCGTGCCGCTGGCACTTTCTCCAAGTTTGTACATTAGGATAGCAGCAGCCTATCGCAGAAAATGCTGAAAGAGCAAGGACATCAGTTGGTTTAGAGGACCAATAAAGCATCGCACCTGTCTGCCCAAGTGGGGAGAATGATTTAGATAAGTTTAACCCGGAATATCAATGTCGTTTAGTTAAGAAGGTTTTCCAATACGGATCGTCCTTTGAGAGAATTATGGTTTTAATCCATGGCCTTTTTAAACATGTATAAAATGGATCCGCCTTGCAGGTATTGGGCGTTAAGAAATTAAAAAGCGGGGGCAAGAAGGCAGGCTTGTTTGACGAAATGCTGGCCAAAAAGAATGTTGGCAGCTAAAAAGGAGGAGTTTGCCTGCATGAGGGAAGGTTTTAATTTTAGGCCAATAGATGCACAGCGGCGGGGTTTTTTGGTTACTTTTTTGACCTGAAGCAAAAAAGTGACAAAGGTAAAGAGATGAAAACTATCTTGGAATTTAGCAAGAAAAATAATTAAACCAATATTTCCACATACACACTAACTAAACGACATTGCCCGGAATATGCATTAGCCTATCTGTTGCGACCTGAAACTGCTTCAAAATCAGTCGTTTCACTTTAGTTTTCGGCATAACCGTAGCGGTGCTACGCTAATGCCTCCAAACTAACTGATTTTCTTGCACTTTCAGCTCTCACTACGATTCCCAACGCATAATCCGGGTTAAATAGGTGCTCACAGAAAACATGGAAATCTTAGAAAAGCCTTATTTCATTCTGGGTCTTCTGTGCGTTCCGTGAGAAGTAAAACCTACGGGCAATAAAACGCATAATCAGACTATATTTTAAACATCAGCTCTTGTACAAACTTAAAACGGACAAAGCCCCATGATTTTAGAAACGCCTTGCGGTCTACTAGGCCTTTTGATTTCAGCCTTTTATAATCCATAATTGGACGATATACAAAAAAATAAATAACAAACATTCCTGCAAAATCATACCATCCGATATAATCAAATGCAAAAAGCTGCATGACAATCATCATGGGCAAAATAGTCACTAAATGATAGGCTATTAGCTTCCTCATTTCTCTAACTTTTTGATAAACTATTCTCCTCACTAGTAATCAAACGAGGTAATTCTGGGTCAGAAATATCTTCCTTATGCGAAAAAACCATTTGCGCTCACTCCTTAATTTAAAAAAAATCCTTAAAAAGAACATGGTTTTATTCAAAAAAAGCAAAAGGCCAGCTATTAAACTGGCCTTTTATTATCTATTTCCTAATATACACTAATCGATGACATCACCATAAAGGTCAAATTCGGTAGCTTCACTCACCTTCACTTGGACAAAATCCCCTACCCTACAATAATGCTTCGAAGCATCGATCAACACTTCATTGTCCACCTCTACAGAGTCGAATTCCGTCCTGCCCACAAAGTATCCATTCTCCTTCTTATCCACCAGCACCTTAAAGGTTTCGCCTACCCTTTTTTGGTTCAGGTCGAAGGAAATTTGCTCTTGAACTTCCATCAAGTAATTGGCTCTGGCTTGCTTTTCTTCATCGGGCACATCGTCATTCATACCAAATGCGTGCGTATCTTCTTCATGCGAATAAGTAAACACACCCAACCGCTCAAACTTCATTCGCTCCACAAAATCCACCATTTCCTGAAACTCCTTCTCTCCTTCTCCGGGATGTCCGGCGATCAAAGTCGTCCTGATGGCTATTCCAGGGATCTTTTCCCGAATTCGGTGGATAAGCTCTTCTTGCTTCTCCCTTGTAGTACCACGGCGCATTACTTTGAGCACGTCTGATGATCCATGCTGAAGGGGGATATCCAGGTAGTTACAAATATTGGGATGCTCAGCCATCACATCGATCACATCCATCGGAAAGCCCGTAGGATAGGCATAATGCAACCTCACCCAGTCGATGCCATTCACATCGGCCAGCGCCTTCATCAGGTCGGCAAGACGTCGCTTTTTATAAATGTCCAACCCGTAATAGGTGGAATCTTGAGCAATCAGCAAAAGTTCCTTAGTGCCATTGGCTGCTTTATGTTCTGCTTCTTTTACCAGCTCCTCAATCGGCTTGGAAACATGTCCACCACGCATCAGCGGAATGGCACAAAAAGAACAAGGGCGATCACATCCTTCGGATATTTTCATATATGCATAGTGCGATGGATGGCTCAGCAGCCGCTCCCCTACCAGCTCATGTTTATAATCCGCCTTAAACTTCTTCAGCAATGCTGGAAGGTCCCGCGTACCAAAAAAAGCATCCACCAAGGGAATCTCCTTTTCCAAATCATCCTTATACCGCTGCGAAAGACAGCCCGTCACATACACCTTCTCTACCAAACCTCTCTCCTTGGCATCCACATATTGCAGAATGGTATCGATCGACTCTTGCTTGGCATTATCTATAAAACCGCAGGTATTGATGATGACAATATTATTGTCCTGCTGCTCAGACTCGTGGGACACATTGATCCCGTTGCCCTTTAGCTGGGTCAACATCACCTCTGAATCCACCAAGTTTTTGGAGCACCCCATGGTGATGATGTTTACCTTGTCCTTTTTTAATGTTCTCGCCTTCAAATCTTTTCTTCTTTGCTGCAAAAGTACAAAAAGATAAGCAAAGGGCAGTAGCATGGCTACACTTAAGAGCAAAGATAAAAAATAATGTCCGGCATCAGGAATACGGCTTAGCCAACCCACCGCAATGAATCGAAAAGCACATTTGACCTGACACCGGACATGTTATCGCTTACTTATACTTTCCAGCCATCACGGTAGGTACGGCCTACAAACTGGTTCGCTTCCTCAAGATTGGTGATCAGCATCTTGTCACCATCCCAAAGCAGCTTCTTACGACCATAGTAATCCATGCCTCCATTGCTGTTTTCCTTTCTTAGCATATAGCTTCGAATGGCCAGATTCCCCATCAGCACCGTCTCGGTCATCGGCCCTGCATAGTCAAAAGACGAGGTAAGTTCCTTATGCTCTTTACTGGCAAAACCTGCTTTACACGCATCCACCCACTTACGCTGGTGGCCATATTCCGGCTCTGGAAAATCCTCCGTCTGCGGACCAAACTCTGTGGTGCCGTCATTAAGGTATAGTTTTGGCATCAAGGGGCTGCTGTCATTGATATTGGTAGAAATAATCCCTTTCTCTCCGATGATCAGCACGCCATTGGCACTGTCAGTACCACCTATATCATGATCTGCAGGGATGATATCAGGGTGTGCTGGCCGGATACCCCCATCGCTCCAGGTCATCTCTATGGGAGATTTGCTCTTCTCTGTAGCATCAAATTTCAGCGAGATGAATGATGATGCAGGACATCCCTCTGGATGATAGTCTGGCGTCCACATTTTGGTATAGACAGCTCCTACGCTACATTCAGCTGATTTAGGATAGTGGAGTCCCAAGGTACGGAAAGGTATGTCCACCAAGTGGCACCCCACATCTCCCAATGCACCGGTACCATAATCCCACCAACCTCGCCAGTTGAACGGATGGAGATTAGGCGTGTAAGGAATCTCTGGTGCTGGCCCCAGCCACAGGTTCCAAGAGAGCTCATCAGGCTTTTTACTTGGCTCCGGCTGCGGGAAGGCATTGCCTTGTGGCCAAACGGGACGGTTGGTCCATATTTCTACTTTGTGAATTTTGCCTATTTTGTCTGAATCGATCCACTGCTGCACCAAATTCAAGAGCGGATTAGAGCCTCCTTGGTTCCCCATCTGGGTGACTACCTTCTGGTCACGGGCCATTTGGGTGAGGAGCCTGGCTTCGCGGATATTATGTGTCATGGGCTTTTGCACATACACATGCTTGCCTCTTTCCATTGCAAATGCCGCTGCCGGACCATGCACATGATCAGGAGTGGATATGGTCACCGCATCGATGTCCTTTTCCTTTTCGAGCATTTCCCTGAAGTCAGCATACAGCTTGGCATTGGGAAAGTTCTTTACCGACTGGGAAGCAGAACCGGTAAAATCCACATCACATAAGGCCACTACTCTTTCGCGGCCATTGACAGAGGCATTTTTGATATCACTGGCGCCTTTGCCTCCCGCACCAATGGCCGCTATATTTAGCTGGTCACTGGGAGCAGTGAAGCCTACTCCTCCGAGCACGTGCCGCGGCACGATCAGAGCAGAAGAAGCCAAAGCAGCATTTTTGATAAAATTCCTACGGGAGTTTGGGTTCTCGGTTTTTTCAGGGTTTTTCATGGGTTTTTAACTGATTGATTTTTTTGCTTAATCGAATTATCAACCCAAAATAAGCCATTTATAATTCTGAAGCACTATAAACCGTAGAGATTATTTATCTTTTTTAAATGAAAACACCCTATAAAAACTATTGCTAAAAATTACATTTACAAAAATACCTTTAATCAAAATTTTAATTTATGGATTATATTCAATAATTTACCACGACATGATACAATATTAACCCTAAAAACTAAACCTATGCAACCCCTAACCAACCGTATCCGTTCAACTTTATTTTTCACTCAAAACACTTCCTTCTACTGCCATTTTTCTTGAGTAAACTTAAGTGATCAAGGTATTTTTTACCCTGATCTGAAACCATAATCCTCCAAAATTAACATTAGCAAAAACTGTTGACGCTACCTGCATTCTCAGGTCGGTAACGTGTGTATTAAAAATGCAAACGTTCTCATTTTATATGTTTCTAAAGTAAACCTAAAAATCCTATGCTAAATTAATTTTTATGAAATCTTATTTCGATTCAGGTTGATCCTGGTTTATGCATTAGGAATCGTTATCGCCTGCCCCGATAGCTATCGGGAAGGCCTGAAAGCGCAAAAAATCAGCTATTTTTCGGTGTAGACGTAGCACCGCTACAGTTACTCCGAAAACTAAAGCGAAGCGGCTGATTTTGTCCGCGGCGGCGGATCAGGCCGCAATACCTGTGCGCTTTGGAGTAGATAGGCTAATGCATATACCGGGTCAAACGACCTATTCCTTCCTATCAATTTTATTTATTCATAATTAACTATAACCCTATGTCTAAATTATTATCCAATCTTAAGTTGGGAGTGGCATTGTTATGCTTTATCATAACGGCCAGTGCCCCACTATCAATTGCCTTTGGGCAATCCATAAAAGTTACCGGAAATGTAACTGACTCCGAAAATGGAGAGTCCATTCCCGGTGTAAGCATCTCCCAAAAAGGGACTACAAAAGGCACCATTACCGACCTTGACGGAAACTATACCATTGACGTGAATGAAAACGCCACTTTGGTATTCTCCTTTATAGGATATTCATCCCAAGAAGTCCCTGTAAATGGTCAATCCACCATCAATGTAACCATGGAAACGGACATCACCGGACTGGAAGAAGTGGTGGTCGTGGGATATGGCACCCAGAAGAAGCAAGACCTTACAGGAGCTGTGTCTGTGGTAAAAATGGAAGAAATGACCCAGCAACCCAGCCCCCAACTTACCAGCCAGCTCCAAGGACGTGTTTCTGGGGTGACCATCACAGGGTCTGGCCAACCGGGACAAGCCCCCGATATCAAAATCCGTGGCGTCAATACCTTTGGCAATAACACCCCGCTATTTATCGTGGATGGTGTCCCTACCCCCAACATCAACGACATCAACCCTAACGATGTGGAAACCATGCAGGTCCTTAAAGATGCTGGCGCCGCCTCCATCTACGGATCACGGGCAGCCAACGGGGTGATCATCGTCACCACCAAAAAGGGACGTGGAGACGTCAAGGTCAACTACAACATGTATATCGGCTCGCAACAAGTGCAAGGTGGCAACCCTTGGGACATCCTTTCCTCCCAAGAGATGGCAGACTTAAAATTTATGGCCCTGAGGAACACTGACCCAGGCGGAACCATCAATGACGATCAATATGGCAGTGGCCCTGACCCGGTCTTACCAAATTACATTGCCCCTGTCGGTGCACAAACAGTAGACGAGTCACTCTACAATGTCAACCCTTACTATACAGATCCGCAGGCATTGGACAACTTCTACCGGATCGTGGAAGCCAACAAGACCGGCACCAACTGGTTTCAAGAAATCTTTTCGCCCGCAAGGATCCAAAGCCACAACCTTTCTGTAAACGGTGGAAGTGACAAGGGTAGCTACTTCTTTTCCATGAGCTATTTTGACCAACAAGGCACCTTGGACAATACCTACCTGAAGCGCTATACCATACGATCAAATACATCCTTTAACGTTACCGATAATGTACGGATTGGTGAAAATTTGACTTATTCGATTTCCGAAAATCCTTCCATTGACAACCTTACAGAGGGAAGTGCGATCGGAATGGCCTTTAGACAGCAGCCAATCATCCCAGTGTATGATATCATGGGAAATTTTGCAGGCTCGTTTGGATCTGGTCTAGGAAATGCCAAAAACCCTGTGGCAATACAGGAAAGAACCAAAAACAACAGGGGATTGGCTTCTAGGCTCTTTGGTAATGTATTCGCAGAAGTCGACTTTCTGGAGCATTTCACAGCGAGAACCAGCTTTGGCGGTCAATATTACAGCAATACCTACAACAGGTTTCAATTTCCCGAATACGAAAACTCTGAAAACCTCAACGTCAACCAGTATACTGAAGGATCAAATTTCAACTTCAATTATACCTGGACGAATACCTTGACCTACAAAAGGGAGTTTAACGAGCGTCATGACTTGACCGTACTGCTCGGCACCGAAGCCTATAGAAACAACGGCAGGGACATGGAAGCCTTCACTCAGGGGTACTTCTCCTTTGACCCGGACTATGTCACCCTGACCAATGGCTCAGGCACCCAGCAGCACACCAGCTCGGTGTATAAAGACGCATTATTCTCGCTATTTGGCAGGGTCGATTATACCTATGATGACAAATACATCATCAGTGCCACGGTGAGGAGAGACGGTTCTTCCCGTTTCCTGAATGAACAATATGGTGTATTCCCAGCTGTCAGTGCAGGATGGAGAATGTCAGAAGAGAACTTCATGCCAGAAAATGGTTGGATCGATGACCTCAAAATTCGTGGTGGATACGGCATTATGGGCAACCAGCTCAATGTAGCTCCAGGCAATGCCTATTCCACCTATGAAGGCAACAGAAATGCTTCCTATTACCCAATTGACGGGAGCAACTCCACCATCCAAGAAGGCTTTCAGGAACAAAGGATCGGCAACCCGGATGCCAAGTGGGAGCAAAACATCAACTCCAACATTGGTATCGACGCCAGCCTATGGCAAGGCAAGGTACAGCTGACTTTTGATTACTATAACAAAACGGTGGACGATCTCCTCTACAATCCAGAAGTCATCGGAACACAAGGCACGGCAGAGCCTCCTTATATAAATATTGCCAAAATGACCAATAAGGGTTTTGACATAGATGCTAGCACCTACTTCAATCTGGCAACAGACCTGACGTTCACCACTACCCTTTCATTTACGACCTACAGCAATGAAATCGTCAAAATCGCTGATGGCGTACCGTATTTTGACCAAGAAGGAAGAAGGTTTAACGGGAGCAATATCATACGAAACCAAGTAGGCCACCCCGTAAGTGAGTTCTTTGGCTATCAAGTCGTTGGGTTCTGGAACTCCCAAGAAGAAGTGGACAATGCCAACGCCTCGGCCGCAGAAATCACAGGAGACCAGCAAGCCTCCTACCAGGACGGTATTGGCGTAGGCCGCTTTAAATACCAGGACACTAATGGAGATGGCATCATCACACCCGATGACAGAACTGCCTTGGGCAACCCTAACCCAAAATTCACCTACGGCATCAACCTAGGCTTAGAATACCGCAACTGGGACTTCAGCATGTTCTTATACGGTGTAAGCGGAAATGATATATGGAACAACGTAAAATGGTGGACGGACTTCTACAGTTCCTTCCAAGGGGCCAAAAGCCACACAGCACTCTATGATTCTTGGACACCTGAAAACATGAATGCGACCGCTCCAATCCAAGAGTCTACTGGCTCGTTCAGTACTGCAGGCGTTCCAAACTCCTATTTTGTCGAAAATGGCAGCTACCTGAGAGCCCGCCAAACACAGATCGGCTACACCTTTGACCAAGCATTCTTGGACCGGTACCGTATCGGAGGACTACGGCTATATGCACAGGCCGCCAACTTGTTTACGATCACCAAGTATTCTGGACTGGATCCTGAAATATCCGGTGGCACGACCAGTTTCGGAATTGATGAGGGACAATACCCCAATCAACGTCAGTTCATCTTTGGTCTCAACTTAACGTTCTAAACTTGAAATTCTATAAGTTATGAAATACGCAACTATTAACTATTTTATACTGGGCATTTTACTCATCAGTTTTATGTCCTCATGCTCGGATGAATACCTGGACCAACCTGCACTAGGCGCCTTGGGAGACGACGTACTCGCCAACCCCGATGGAGTAAACAAACTTCTTATAGGAGCCTATGCCGCGCTCGATGGACAGGGAGAAAGCGGCACAGACGCCTTAGGAGGAGGCAGCGGCTGGGAAGCGGCTCCCGAAAACTGGATTTACGGAACTGTCGCTGGTGGAGAAGCTTCCAAAGGTAGTTTTGCCGGTGACCAACCGGCCATTGACCCTATTGTCAACTTCTATTCCAGCCCTTCCAATGGCTTCTTCAACACCAAATGGAAAGCCACTTATGAGGGAATAAAAAGGACAAATAACGTCCTAAAACTACTTCCCAACGTAGAAGAACTGACCGATAGTGAAAGGCAAGATATCGCAGGACAAGCTAGGTTTCTACGTGGGCATTTCTACTTTGAGCTTAAGAAGATGTTCAATATGGTACCTTGGATCGACGAAACCACAGAAGATCCCAACCAGCCCAACGACCAGGACATCTGGCCAATGATCGAAGCGGATTTTCAATTTGCCTATGACAATCTTCCCCCTACACAATCAGAGTTTGCCAGGGCCAATAAATGGGCTGCAGCAGCTTACCTAGGAAAGACCTACTTGTACCAGCAAAAATACCAGGAAGCAAATACCATATTCAAAGAAGTCATTTCTTCCGGTGTGAATCCAGCAGGCACCAAATATGCCCTACTTGACAAGTTTGCCGACAACTTCGACGCTGCCAAAGAAAATAATGCCGAGACGGTCTTCGATATACAAATGGTGGCCAATTCAGGAACAGGTACCATCTCCAATTCCAATTCGGGAAATATGTTAAACTTCCCTTATAATAGCCCTTTTAGGTGCTGCGGATTTTATCAGCCTACCCAGAATTTGGTCAATTCATTCAAAACCGACCCCTCTTCAGGCCTCCCATTTCTGGACAATTACAACCAAAACCCAGTTAAATCAGACATGGGCATCACTTCTTCCCAATCCTTCGAACCGTATACCGGGTCATTGGATCCCAGGCTGGACTGGACAGTGGGCCGAAGGGGCGTGCCCTACCATGACTGGGGGCACCACCCTGGGCAAACTTGGGTCAGGGACCAATCTTATGGTGGCCCCTATGCTCCGAAGAAAACCATTTACCGGCAGGCGACCCAAGACCTGTATGCAGACCAAAGCTCTTGGGCACCCGGCACCGCGATCAATGTCCATATCATCCGCTATGCCGATGTGATCCTGATGTGCGCAGAGACAGAAGCTCAGCTGGGCAACCTCACCGAAGCCATGAACCTCGTGAACCAGATCAGGACGAGAGCCATGAACCCAGACGGATTCTTAAAATCCTACATCAACGAAAGCGCCCCAATGGATGGCTTCACGAATACCCCTGCGGCCAACTACACAATTGAGCCTTATACTGCTGCCCAGTTTGGCAGTCAAGAAGATGCGCTGAAGGCCATTTACTTTGAAAGAAAGCTGGAGCTGGCCATGGAAGGCCACCGTTTCTTCGATTTGGTAAGATGGGGAATCGCCGAGCAAGAACTGAATGCGTACTTTGACTATCAGGGAAGCATTACCCAAGATGTCAAAGACGGTAGCTTCAGCGCGCCCAAAAACAACTATTACCCTATTCCTCAACGTCAAATTGACCTGAGCGTAAAAGACGGGGAACCAATGCTCAAACAAAACCCCGGCTATAATTAAACCCGGAATATGCATTAGCCTATCTGTTGCGACCTGAAACTGCTTCAAAATCAGCCGTTTCACTTTAGTTTTCGGCATTACCGTAGCGGTGCTACGCTAATGCCTCCAAACTAACTGATTTTCTTGCAATTTCAGCTCTCACTACGATTCCTAACGCATAATCCGGGTTAAACAGCTTTTGTTGAATAAAGAAAGGAGCCCAAACCAGGCTCCTTTTTCCATATTAATTAAATATTAATTGTATCATTTTGATTTAAACTATTCATAATGATGCATTTTTATGGACAGGTAAATAAATAGCTACTTTTGGTATTCGTACAGCAAACGATAACTTTTTCAACTCCTTGCTTTACTTTTTAAAAAAGACGCTGATGCGAATCGGCGTCTTTTTATTTGCTGTATGTGATCACCAAAATTGTAGGGGAAATGAAAGGTCTTTCGGGAAAATTGGGTGGCCAATCAGACTCGTTTTTTTTAATGGGATGCTGATGGCACAGATGATTAAGATTTGCGGTAATTTTTTCTCAAACCCGGTTTATGCTGTTCGGGATTAATAAGAACCTTGATCACTCCTCTATCAACTCCATTAAATAATACATTTCAAAATCCTCTTCCTCCTTTAATAGGTACTTATTTTTCTTGGCTAACAATCTCCCATCAGGCATTACTCCTTGAATAAACCCAACCTGTAGCGGAACTTCCACTCCATTATTCAACAGCTTATGTTCTTCATCAAATACAGCCAAATAATGGGGGTTCATTTGCATTGTCAGTAAAGGATCATCCGAAAACTCTTCCTTATAAACGGTCGCGTCAATCCCTTTTCTAAAATAGGCCACCAAAAAATCCCCCACATCAAAAAAACCTTCCACTGCCCCTGGCTGCATTTGGTCAAAATTCATTTCAAAATCAAAATCTTCATGGTCTTTTGACGAGATGACCTCAACAAATTCATCCCCACCAAATTCGATGGTCTCGACATAGCCTACATTCATCCCTTCCAATTTATACACATGTAAGGCGGGCTCATTTGAAAGCAACATGTATAGATAATCTCCCATTTTAGTAATGTATGGATAGAGTGAAAAATAATAATCTCCGCTGCTATATTTACTTGAATCAGGAATGGACAGGGCAGGAGTCAATTCTCCTGTTTTCAAATCAATAAAATTGAGATAATACTCCTCGTAGCCATTGAAGTTTTTCAATTCTGCAATTTGACCTAGCAACAAACTATCCGAAAGGCTATAAATCTTTTTCCGTTGTGTCCAATTAAAATATTGAATTTGAAAGGGAAGTGGAATATCTTCTATATGGACTCCATTTTTTTCAAAAACGGCGAGCATACCATTGTTATTGGCGACCAATAGTTTGTCCCCTTTATAGAATCCTAACGACACCATAGAATTGATTGGATTGGGACGATCCCCTCCTCTTGAAAACTGTTCAATGATTTTTCCAGTTTGATCAAAAATGACAAGATCTTTGGTTCTAAAATTAAAGCCCAAAATCTCAGCAGTCTCTTGATGAATATCGGTGATTTCCAAATCCCCGAGGTAGTCAATCCTTATTGAATCCACTATCTCCAAGTGAAAGGCCTGCGTGCCTGAAGTCCCTATAATTTCATTATTCCCTCCTGAACATCCAAAAAACGAACACACAAGAAGCACTGGAAAAATCAACAGTTTGTTTTTCATCATCATAAAATCATAATTCTTAATATTTTTATCCGAAATGACGCCAGTAATCTCGGAGAGATTAAATAGGGTCTCACAGAATCCGCAGAAATCTCAGAAAAGCCGTATTTCATTCCGGGTATTCTGTGCGTTCCGTGAGCAATAAAATCTACTGGTAAAAGCGTATAATCAAATTCATAAAAAACGATCTGATCATACTTAGCTGATCCATCACTCCTCTACTAATTCTATCAGATAAAGCGTTTGCCAATCCTCTTCTTGCCCAAAATATTCTTGGCCCTTGGTCGTCACCCACTGCCCTTGACCATTAACAACATCCCCTAAAATCATCCCCTTAGGACAAGGAATATCTGCCAAAACCTGTCCATTCATATCAAAGACTTGTACGAATTTATCATCGGCCCAATATGCTTCCATCTTCCCTTCAAGCGTTTCAAAATCAAATAAGGACGTCTCTTCCTCCCCCATTCCTTTCGAGTAAACCGCTAAAATTTTCCCTCCACAAAAAAGCAATTCCGATATACCTCCACTCCTAATCGATCGGTTGACTTCCTCAAATTGATCTGCCTTATCAAAAGGAACGCCTTGGAACTTAACACCATCTGGGACTTTCATTTTCACGGTCTGTCGTAGGTTCAGTTCACCATTTTTCTCTTCATAAATATAAAACTGGTATTCCCTACTGAAATATAGTACCCAAACCTTCCCCTTCCTTTTCACTGTGGGATACATCCATCCATAATATTTTCCATCCCTAAATTGGCTGGTAGCCGGGAAAGGCATCGTGTTCCTGATTTCACCTGTGTTTGGATCCTGTACTTCAAGAATGGGGCGCTGATAAATCGCTCTCATCATCCCTCCAAAATCTTCATAATTTATTTCTCCCCGCTCAGGCCGGTAATACACCAGCTCATCCCCCAACTTAAAATAGGGCTTTCCTCCAAAACCATTAAGATAATAGTACTCTCCAGGGATTTTAGTTCGGTCCACTACCTCTCCTTCCTCTCCAACAACCAACAGCCCTTTTACACGTTCGAGCAAGGCCAATCGCCCATCTACAAAACCTGCGGCCTGCGCCCAAGTAATGGCATCTGGCCCATCCTTTTTGAACACCACGCTGTCCACCACATTACCAATTGTATCAAGAAACAAAAATTCCAAATCCCCATGTCCCTTTGCGAGATACGTATTCCGTTTGGGCGAATAGTCGAATAGATAGAAATCACCCAAATAATCCACCCGGATAGAATCTACTATTTCCAACGCATAATCATTTCGGGAATTCGTCTTATCAGAAGTTTTATTGCAAGCGATCAAAAATACCGCAGCCATAACTACAAAAAACAGTCTTATCATAGCAATATAGTTATCAACTCACCCAACTTACACCTTCACCCGCACATCTACTAAAAATCTTTGTTAATTTAAGTCAAAACGAAAAATCAACCCTTATCCGAATAAAAAGACTACTATCTGCCAAGATTGATCCCTCTGGATAACAACCAAATTAATTCTCCACTAACTTAGCCCATCAATCAGGGCAAACGCATTTAACATTAATTTCGAGTAGTGCAGCTATCATCCGTGCCGCTGGCACTCCTTCTGGAGGTGGAGGAGGCCTTAACATCCTGCGGATGAATCCGCAGGTTACTAAATCCATCGTGCCGCTGGCACTTTCTCCAAGTTTGCACAATAGAATAGCAGCAACCTATTCGCAGAAAATGCTGAAAGAGCAAGGACATCAGTTGGTTTAGAGGACCAATAAAGCATCGCACCTGTCTGTCCAAGTGGGGAGAATGATTTAGATAAGTTTAACCCGGAATATCAATATCGTTTAGTTAAGAACCTCAGTTCGATTATAAAACCGTTTCCGTACAGTGGTCGGAACATGCACTGCGAGGCTTAGGGGAGATTTGAGGGAGTGGAAGCCGTGGCAGCTCGCCGCGGCGAGTTGCCACACCCTTTTCCAACCCACATCCTCCTTAAAAGGGTTCGCAATGACGCTTTTAATGCTAAAAATAAATCGAGCTCAGGTAAATAGATATTTTTTGATGCCAACAACTTACCATCAGGCATGGCTCCATGAATGTGTAAGACCTCATTCGGCACTATTACGCTAGGGGCAGGGAAATCGCTTTTAACCCCATGAAGTTATTTAATTCAGGCAGAAAGAGTCAGACCGAGCGGACCTATCTATCCTCTCATAGCCGTCAGGCTAACGCATATTGTTGCTTAAAATCTATATCCCTATTGATGTCGATGCTCCTCACAAAAATGGTCTAGGGGGATTTAAAATCCCCATTATCTCGGTTCGGGATTACAAATCCCGAACACTAAACCTTATTTCATTCCGGGCATTCTGTGCGTTCCGTGAGCAATAAAATCTACTGGCAAAAGCGTTTAATCAAATTCATAAAAAAACGATCTGATCACACAAGCAGTGGCTCAAAAATCAAAGTTCGCAATCCAGGGTTTACGCCAAGAGCACTGCTCCATGGTAAAGTCTTTGCTTTATGTTACAGCACCCAAAAATCCATCTTAATTCATCACCCGATGAATAAGAATAGGCAGTGAAGAAAACCTGTCTCTAACTTGCCTCGGGATTCGTGGACTACAATTTCTTTTTGAACAGTGAATCCACAAACTCCGTTCTGTTAAAAATCTGCAAATCGGTCATCTTCTCACCTACGCCGATATATTTCACGGGAATCTTAAACTGATCAGAGATCCCGATCACCACACCACCCTTTGCCGTACCATCTAGCTTGGTGATGGCCAACGCATTGATTTCGGTTGCTTTGGTAAATTCCTTGGCTTGGATAAAGGCATTTTGGCCAGTGGATCCGTCCAGCACCAACAAAATCTCATGTGGGGCATCATCGATAAACTTCTGCATCACCCGCTTGATCTTGCTGAGTTCATTCATCAGGTTGACCTTGGTATGCAGTCTTCCGGCGGTATCGACGATCACGACATCCGCCCCCATGTCCACGCCTTTTTTGACCGTGTCAAAGGCCACCGAGGCGGGGTCTGCGTTCATACCATGGGATACCACCGGCACATCTACCCGCTCGCCCCAAAGGATGAGCTGGTCTACTGCGGCGGCACGAAAAGTATCCGCGGCACCAAGCACCACTGATTTTCCTGCATTTTTGAACTGGTGAGCCAGTTTACCGATGGTTGTGGTCTTGCCGACGCCATTTACGCCCACCACCATGATGACATAAGGTTTTTTGTCCTTTGGCAATTCAAAATTGGAAAGATCCTCTTCATTGCTTTCCTCCAAGAGCCCTACGATCTCCTGACGAAGGATCTTATCCAGCTCGGCTGTATTGACGTACTTGTCACGGGCCACCCGCTCCTCGATTCGCTGGATCACCTTTATGGTAGTATCCACGCCGACATCGGAAGTGATCAAAATTTCTTCCAGCTCATCCAAGACTTCATCATCCACCTTGGACTTGCCAATGACAGCCTTACCAAGCTTGGAGAAGAGGTTTTCGCTGGTTTTCTCAAGCCCTTTGTCGAGGCTTTCTTTTTTGTCTTTAGAAAAAAATCCAAAAATTCCCATAGTCATTCACATCTTTGACCCGAATATAATCATAAAATCCCTCCCGAAACCAATCGAGAGGGATTTATCCTTTTTGCATTACGATTTAAGCAAGGCAATTATTTTGCAAGGGTATCCTTCACCTCAGTGGTAGGTACCATTTCTTCTCTGAAAGTGTACGCACCGGTTTTCTCAGACTTCACTGCCTTGATCACCTTAGCGTAAGTTACACCACCTTCTTTTTTCAGGGTTGCTACTACTTTCTTAGCCATATCTTTTAGGTTTTATGACAGCTTGACAAAGCAAACCGTCTGCTCCTTACAACTTATTTAATTTCTTTATGAACCGTTACTTTCTTCAGGATTGGGTTGAACTTTTTAAGCTCCAATCGCTCAGTAGTATTTTTACGGTTTTTGGTCGTGATATATCTTGAAGTGCCTGGAACACCACTGCTCTTGTGCTCTGTACATTCCAAAATCACTTGAACTCTGTTACCTTTCTTAGCCATCGCTCTATCTATTTATTGGATTCGGAAATGATTACTTAATGATAATGTGTCCTTCTGCTTGAGCCTCTTTCAAAACAGCGCTGATGCCCTTTTTGTTAATAGTTCTCAACGCTTTTGAAGAAACCTTCAACGTGATCCAAGCATCTTCCTCTGGCACATAGAAACTCTTCTTGTGCAGGTTAGGATAAAACTTACGCTTGGTCTTGTTGTTCGCGTGCGATACATTATTACCTACTCGAGGTCTTTTACCGGTAATGTCACAAACTTTTGCCATGATATATGATCGTAATTTTTAAGACGTTTTTCTAATTGAGTTTGCAAATATCGGAAGTTTTCGGGAATTACCAAAAGAGCAGCCAAAAATAATTAGCTAAACAATTGGGATTCATCCACCTGACAATAAAACCTTGCAAACTTTTCCTCCAAACAGGTCTACCGGGCAACATATTTGCTGCATTTATGGTAAAGCTGGTGTTTTTTCTATCTTTGTTATAAGATAAGAAAGCCCAAATATACGAAAATTTAAAATACTAAGCTCATGATGCAACCAATAACCTCAAGTCAACAAGCCATTGAGCTGGAAAACGACTATGGCGCCCACAATTATCACCCACTGCCTGTGGTCCTATCGAGAGGAGAAGGCGTTTTTATGTGGGATGTGGAAGGTAAAAAATATTATGATTTTCTTTCATCCTATTCGGCAGTAAACCAAGGACACTGTCATCCAAGGATACTTCAAACGCTTATCGACCAGGCCGGCACCCTCACGCTCACTTCCAGGGCATTCCACAATGACGTGCTTGGACCATTCGAAAAATTCCTCACCGAGTATTTTGGCTTTGACAAGGTACTGCCCATGAATACGGGAGCCGAAGGTGTCGAGACAGCCATCAAGATCGCCAGAAAGTGGGGCTATGAGAAAAAAGGCATCCCCGAAAACGAAGGCACCATCATCGTGGCCAAAAATAATTTTCACGGCAGGACCACTACGGTCATCTCCTTCTCGAACGATGAGACTGCCAGGAAAAACTTTGGCCCCTACACGCCGGGATTTATCACCATTCCCCATGATGACATCGACGCGCTTAAGGAAGTATTGAATTCCTCCAAAAACATCATCGGCTATTTGGTAGAACCTATCCAAGGAGAAGCCGGCGTATACGTACCGAAGGAAGGCTACCTCAAAGAAGTGGCCGCCACCTGTAAAGAACACGGTGTACTCTTCATTGCCGATGAGATACAGACGGGCATTGCCAGGACGGGAAAACTACTTGCCTGCGACCATGAAGACGTAAAACCCGACATGCTGATTTTGGGAAAAGCCATTTCCGGTGGGTTCTACCCTGTGTCGGCGGTATTGGCAGATGACCACATCATGGAAGTCATCCAGCCGGGACAGCACGGCTCCACTTTTGGCGGGAACCCACTAGGCGCCAAAGTGGCCATGACCGCCCTTAACGTGGTCAAAGATGAAAAACTCGCCGAAAACGCCGACAAATTGGGCAAACTCTTCAGGGAGCGCATGCAAAAACTGGTGGACAAATCCGACCTGGTCAAGCTCGTGCGCGGCAAAGGCCTCCTGAACGCCATCGTCATCAATGATTCCGAAGACAGCGATACGGCTTGGAAGCTTTGTTTGGCACTCAAGGAAAATGGGCTTTTGGCAAAGCCGACACATGGCAACATCATCCGGTTTGCCCCGCCGCTGGTCATCACTGAAGAACAACTTCACGATTGCTGTGACATCATCGAGAAGACCATTCATGAATTTGACTAGTATCACAACCCCCAAACCAAGACCGTTTAGTCATTGTGTATTTATTTGAAAACTAACCTATTAGTGTAATAAAAAAAAACAGCTGTCTACTCCTTTTGTAGACGGCTGTTTCAAAACACAACTTCTAAACAGGCTCAAACCAAATGAAGAAAAACCCAGCAACAAAAACAGAATTTTATTGAATTCATTTGACCGAAAGAGGTGACTTTCCTTTTCATCACCACCAAAGTAACACGGTCGTTATCAGTATTTAACAACAATAATCAGTTCAACCGATCGATTTCCGCTTCATTTTTTCTTTTCCTATTTTTGTTTTTCGTCTTCCCTCCTATGCGATAAGCAAGAGATAACCGTACATATCTCTGGTCATAATAGCTACTGAAGAAATTCACCAATCCATTGGAATAGTTGGTGGTATAGGTAATCCGGCTGGTACGCAAGAGATCATTTCCATAAAGAGAAACCGTCATTTTCTCATCCCACAAAAGCCACTTTACACTAACATCAAACTGGCCAAAAGACGAATTATAATCTAAATTGGCCACTCCCTTAGTCATATAGGTATACCAAGCATTGAGCAGAAGCGTTTTGGACCTATTCAAAGACACATCGGTAGATGCGGTGATCGCTCCATTCCACCCACTTAACAATGGCAAAGTAACCAAAAGATCCGATCGACTTCGGGAGTAGTAAATATCCACATCCAATTGACCTGACCACTTCTCAGCAAACTCAAAGGCAACAGACTGGTTCACCCCAAAAGACTTATTGGTGATAAAGTTTTCGGGCACGGTTCGTTGGATATTTGTCTTCTCGTCGATAAAGGTCATTTGCTCAAAGCCATCAGTCAAGCCTGAATAATAAACAGTCGTAAAGAGGATGTCGTTATAACTATAGCTAGCTTCCAGATTGTCAGTGAAAGAAGGCCGAAGAAACGGGTTTCCCTCCAAGTAGCTGTAGCTGGACGTCACCCATCGAAATGGATTTAAGAAGGAATAAGAAGGTCTATTCACCCTACGCCCGTAACTCAGTGAAAGGAAATGATCGGTACCAGATGTATAGGAAAGGTACGCGCTTGGGAAAAAACGAGTGTACTTTAACGTGGTAGCCGTCCCCATTGTAGCGGAATGGCCTACTGTCCGGGTATCTTCCAGCCTGCCCCCTGCTTTCATTTCCCATTTCTCTGACCACTTCCGCAACATGGACACATAAACGGATCCCGTTCGCTCTTGGTAAACAAAAGAATTGCTCTGAGCGGGATCCAACACTAAACCTTCATCCTCCAACCTATTATAGTATTCAAAACCATTGTCTGTTTTGATAGAAGACCACCTCACGCCATACCTGAAATCCACCCAGTCCACGGGATGCACCATATCCAAGCTGTAGGAATAGTTTCGCACTTTTTGCCTTCCCTTATTGACTGCAGCACGTGAAGTCCCAAGAATGGGCTCCTGTTGCTCATCGACTCCATTCAGCATAAAATCCCTTTTAGAATTATTGGCAAACCCCAAAAAGTCCACATCAAAAGACAACCTCCTCCCTACTGTATCAAATTCAAGATCAATGTGATAATTTAGCGTAGTGGTTCCTTTAGTATTCTGGTCACGCCCCGTACTGATATAGGCCGTGTCAATTTCCCCAGTACTATCCCTCAGTTCTATCCTCGAAAAATCCTTACTGGATGGCCAGGCGCCAATTTGCCTGAAACCAGCCCCCATAGCTAGTTTATCAGAGACTTCCCAATCTACCTCTAACCTTCCTGAAAGGCTCTTGCCGAAGCGTTTAGCTTCCTCCTTTTGCAGCCAATTCTTTTCAGTATATTCTGTCTCACTCCAATAGTCTGCCGCAATCGCTCCGCGATCCACATCCATACCAGTAGTCAAGCCAACTTTCCCTTTTTTAGCAGTAAAATCCACGCCTCCCGTACCTGAAGTATAAGTCGCCCGCTTGATCGCTGACCGAAATGAAAGGGAATATTCATCCTGCACCGCATCTTTGGTCACGATATTGATCAAGCCAGAATTCCCAGCAGCACTGTACCTGGCCGGTGGATTGGCGATCACTTCGATACTTTTTATTTGATCACTTGGGATGGACTTTAGGTACTGAGCCAACTCCTCTCCAGAAAGTTTCAGCATCCGGTCATTGATCAGTACATACATGCCGTTTTTCCCAATCATGGCGACCTCTTCATTTTGAACCCTGACCCGTGGAGTTCTTTTGAGCAGCTCTAGCGCATTACCTCCGCTGGACATGGTGCTGTTTTCTACATGAAAAATCAACCTATCCGCTTTTCTTTCGATCACTGGCTTACGAGCAACGACGGTCACACCAGCCAGTACCCCCATACTTTCTTCTAATTGAACCTCGCCCAAATCCCTGTCCCCTTCGACTTGAATCAGCACTGTTTTGGGCACATACCCAATAAAAGTAAAATTAACTTCGTACTCACCCCTTTCGAGTATCAACTCAAAACTTCCATCAACTCCACTTATATCTCCAACATTATGCGCCATCTGGTGGTGAAAAGCAACCACATTGACGTATTCCATGGACTGAAAAGTAGGTCCCACCACCTTTCCAGTGACTTTGTACCCCTGCCCATGAGCAAGTATTTTGACCAAAATCAAAACGATAGTAAAAACCAACTTACAGAATACTACTTTCATCATTAGTCAGACCCATATATAAAAATTTTACATAGAAAAAATATTCAACTAAAACAACAACAAATACCACATTAAAACAAGATTAAAAACTATAAAAACAATATTAACCAAATTTTGTTATTTACTACCAAGAAAATCGTACCAAACCGGCAAGAATCACCAGTCAACCATTTTACCATCACATATACCCTTACCAAACACCTTAATCCTTACCTTTGTACTGATCAAAAAGCAAAAGGACACATCTATGTATAAAAGACCCCGCAGAAACCGAAAGTCGGCCGTCATTCGAGGCATGGTGGAAGAAACGCGGCTATCGCCAAAAGACTTTATCTTCCCGCTATTCGTCATTGATGGCATCAATCAAAAGGAAGAGGTCGCTTCCATGCCCGGTATATATCGCCACTCTACCGATCTTCTACTTAAGGAGGTAGAGGAGTGCATGCACCTCGGCATTAAGGCGTTCGATATATTCCCTGCCTATCCAGAGAGCAAAAAGGACAAAATGGCCACAGAAAGCCACAATCCCGACACATTTTACCTTCAGGCTATCCATAAAGTAAAGACTACTTTCCCAGAAGCCTGCATCATGACAGATGTAGCCATGGATCCTTACAGCTCGGACGGGCACGACGGAATCGTAAAAGACGGAAAGATCCTCAACGATGAAACACTGGAAGTACTGGGCAAAATGGCCGTAGCACAAGCACAGGCCGGAGCAGACATCATCGGTCCTTCTGACATGATGGACGGACGAGTAGGCTATCTCCGCGAAGCCCTGGACAAGGCCGGCCACACTGAAGTATCCATCATGTCCTACACCGCCAAGTACGCCAGCGCCTTCTACAACCCCTTCAGGGATGCTCTGGACTCCGCCCCAAAGGCAGGCGACAAAAAAACCTACCAAATGGACCCGGCCAATCTCCACGAAGCCCTGATAGAAGCCGAGCTGGACGAAGCAGAAGGTGCCGACTTCTTAATGATCAAACCAGCCTTGGCCTACCTTGACGTCATCAGGCTCTTGAAGGAAAACTCCAACCTGCCTATTGCCGCCTACAATGTCAGCGGTGAATACTCCATGATCAAGGCTGCACACGAAAAAGGCTGGCTTGACGGAGAAAGAGCCATGCTAGAATCCCTACTAAGCATCAAAAGAGCAGGAGCCAATATTATCCTTAGTTATTTTGCCAAAGAATACGCAAAGCTCTACAAATAACAACACTACTGCCCAAATTTAACAAGGCCGTTCATTCTACTATGATCGGCCTTTATTTTTACCCCATTCACCATCTACTAACGTCAATTTTTCAAAATAGGGTTGATTTTTAAAGTACCCTCAATAAAAATAAAATACCGAAATAAATTCTGACAAACATTATATACCCAGCATTTTCATAAAATCATGCCCCATGATATTGAATATATACCTGTTTATGGAATAATAAACCATCATTATTAGCAAAAACATCATATTACAGTGTCAACAATAAACAAATTAAGACAAAATTCTGATTTTATTTAAAAGTTTTAAAATCACCCTTGATTTTCATTTTTCGCAAGTTTTATCGATTTTTAAGATATAAAAACACCCTTTGAACTTACTTTTTATAACAAATTGTTAATTATTGGTTTGTTTTTTTACTTAAAAAATATCTACCTTTAGCTCATTGAATAATCACTAACCCATAAAAAATTTCGAAAAATAAGTCTACCTAAACATTCAACTGTATGAAATGGAGTTTTAATGACCTAGCTCAAGTAAGTACCGATGCGCTCGCACAAGGCGCAGATTTGTCAGCTGACATCACCCAAAACTTACTCACTACTAACAACGTGTGGATGATGCTGTCCACAGCCCTTGTATTTATTATGCACCTGGGATTTGCAGGTGTGGAAGCCGGATTTGGCCAAGCCAAAAACACGGTCAACATTCTCTTCAAAAACACCGTCACCCCTATTATTGGAATTGTCTCCTACGCAGTATGTGGATTTTTTCTGATGTACCCAGGATTTGACGTTCCAGGATGGTTTGGATTTGACGGTGCTGGCTGGAGCATGTTCTGGTTTGCCCCGGAAAAAGCCGATGTGACCGCTGGCTATGCGGACGGCGGCTATACTTACTGGACAGACTTCTTGTTCCAGGCCATGTTTGCCGCTACTGCCGCTACGATCGTATCGGGTGCCATTGCCGAGAGGGTAAAACTCTGGGCTTACCTGCTCTTCACCGTCATCTATGTAGGGATAGTATACCCTATCATCGGTAGCTGGAAATGGGGCGGAGGAATGCTCGACAGCTGGGGATTCTATGACTTCGCAGGTTCTACACTCGTTCACTCCGTGGGCGGATGGGGCGCCCTTGCAGGTGTTATCCTCGTAGGCCCACGTATTGGCAAGTATGTAAACGGCAAAACCGTGGACAAGCCAGGTGCCAGTGTACCATTGGCAGTAATCGGCGTATTCCTACTTTGGTTAGGATGGTTCGGATTTAACGGAGGATCGGTACTTTCTGCAGACCCTGCCCTGGTTTCTTTTGTATTGGTGACCACTTCCCTTGCAGCTTGTGCAGGAGGACTGGGAGGCTTCTTGGCCGGCTACTTTGTATTCAAAAGACTGGACTTGGGAATGGTGCTTAACGGTATTCTTGCCGGACTAGTAGGCATCACCGCTGGCGCTGACGTAATCAACCCAGGCCCCGCACTAATAGTAGGGTTTATCGCAGGTATCTTGGTCGTAATGTCCGCAGTAATCTTGGACAAAATGCACTTGGATGACGTAGTAGGTGCTGTATCTGTTCACCTGACTTGCGGCATCTGGGGAACCCTTGCCGTAGGCATCTTCTCCACCAATCCTGACCACAGCTTCCTCACACAGCTAACGGGTGTCGTCGTCTGTGGCATCACCGCTTTCATCTGCGCCTTTGTGATCTTCTACGTCCTAAAAGTAACCGTAGGCATCCGAGTATCCGAAGAGCACGAAAAAACAGGACTGGATTCTCACGAACACGGCATCAGAGGCTACACTATCGTGTATGACGAATAAAAAAACAACCAACCACTATACAACTATCTACCCTGCCCACTCACATCAACGCCAATCAATCTCTGTTTGGGCAGGGTATTCTACCACAAATCCTAACAATTAACAGATAATTTAATTCTAAGTAAAAATGAAAAAACTTCAACTACTAATTGTATTGCTATGTCTAGGGTCTCTTACCACAGTGATGGCCCAGGACCTATCCAAAGTCAGCATCTCAGGATCCGTAGATGCTTATTATAGAGCCAACTTCAATGCTCCTAACAAAGAATTGCCCAACGGCACTTTCGTTGCCCCAGCCACTTCTTTTGCCAACCGACCTGGTTTTGCACTGGGCATGGCAAATATCATCACAGCATATGAAGGTGAAAAAGTAGGTTTTGTAGCTGATTTGGTTTTCGGACCTAGAGGCACAGACGCTGTATTCAACTCCACGGGAAGTTCCAATATCGTGAACCAATTGTATATGTATTGGAATGTCAGTGATGCTGTTACCTTTACTTTTGGTAACTTCAACACCTTCCTTGGCTACGAGGTCATTTCCCCTGCTGCCAACTTCAACTATTCCACTTCTTACATGTTCTCCTACGGCCCTTTCTCCCACACTGGACTGAAAGCAGATATCGCTCTGAGCGAAAACTGGTCGCTGATGGCTGCCGTAATGAACCCTACTGACTGGACAGAGTTTAACTGGGCTGGCTCCTACACTGGAGGTCTTCAATTGGGTTATGAAAATGACAATGGTGGCACTTGGCTAAACCTTCTTTATGGTGACCAAGACGGTGTTTTGGACGAGGACTACCCACTTACCATGGGGCAAACATCTGGCGGAAGCACTTTCCAAATCGATCTGACCACAGGATACAACGTTTCCGAAATGGTCTACCTTGGCCTTAACGCTACATATAATACTACTGCCGCTGGAGAAAGCTTTAACGGCACTGACATCGTGGATGAAGATGGCGATGGATATGGATTTTATGGTGTAGCCGGCTATGTACAGGCCTCCACTTCTGATAGATTCTCCATAGGATTACGTGGTGAATATTTTAATGTATTCAACAACGGCCTGGAGGGTGTAGTCGGTGTTGACACCGATGGCGACGGCAACGTCTTTGCCGTAACCCTTTCGGGCAATTATAAAATCGTAGAAAACTTTACCCTTATCCCAGAAGTAAGACTGGACTCCATGTCAGAAGAAGATTACTTTGTAAACAATGAACTTGCAGGTTCTAAAAGCTTATCATCATTCTTACTAGCAGCCGTATTCTCATTCTAATTTTTTTCTGACAAACTGAAATTTTTCAAAAAAAACCACGCGCTTTGTAAAAAGCCGTGGTTTTTTCTGTTTTATGCCAAAACATCAATTTCAGGTTTTACAAAACACCAAAAACCCTACAAAACACACATTTATCAAACACAAAGGCCAGCAAAAACACAACATTAGCGACCATATAAAATATTTATCAGTACATAATTTTACATTTTTAAAAAATACATAGATAAAAAACTGATTTAACCGCAACCTTTTTCCTTTAAATCCGAATAGTATAGTGTAAGGAATTAAACAACAACATATAAATAATACGACGATGGTTAAATTAGCTGTAATGGTTGCTGCCGGGTTCTTTGGATTTGAATCTATTGAAGCTTTTGGGCAGGATAAAGAACGAAGGGAACTTAAAGGTCCAAAAGCCAAAAATTACAAACCTTGGAAAGACCAAGCCAGAAAAGGCACTTTAGTGGTCGACATCAACGGTGAACTGACCAAAGGACCAAAGGCCAAAAACCAGAAGTTGTGGGAAAGGGATACTAAAAAAGTGGAAATCAACACTGATCTTCAGCCTATCTCTAAACCGAAAGGACCAAAAGCAAAAAACCAAAAGCCCTGGGAAAACAACTAGGCGCAAATAGTTTGTCAGAAAACAAAAGGCTACCATTTTTGGTAGCCTTTCTTGTTTTATTGCTTGCGCATATAACGGATCAAACGGAAAAGCTGTGGGGATTGGGGATGGTTCAAAAGAACTTTATTGTGTTAACCCGGTTTCAATGCCGTTTAGTCAGTGCACATCTGGAAATATGAGTTCTAAATTTTCCCTTGGACAGTTATTTTTCTTGCCTAATTCCAAGATGGTTTTCAGCTCTTTACCATTGTTACTTTTTTGCTACAGGTCAAAAAAGTCACCAAAAAAACCCGTCGCTGTGCATCTATTGATCTAAAATTAAAACCTTCCCTCATGCAGGCAAACTCCTCCTGTCTAAAACCAGGTAAACCTTTTTTAACTGCCTACATTCTTTTTGGTCAGAATTCGTCAAACCTGTCTAAAGCCAGGCAGGCCTGTCTAGCAGCGAGATAGACAAGCCTGCCTTCTTGCCCGCCCGCTTTTAGTAGCTGTTATTTTGTCCAAAAAAGATTACCTTAAGTAAGGGAACAGCGTCACTTTTCCCTGTTTTGGTCTTATTTACTTGTTTTGCTGCGGTTTTAGCCAATAACCAGTTTCTATGGAAGGCTTACTACTATGAGAATTTAGGCAAGCTATTTAATATCATAATAATTCGATCTACAATTAACCATTAAATACCCTATGAAAACACATGTATTATTACTACTATTTTTATGTACACTTTCGAACTACACGATTGGACAGGTTGGAGAAGAGCGACGGCCTAATATTGTTTTTTGCCTTGCCGATGACTGGGGCTGGCCCCATGCAGGAGCTTATGGGGACAGCACCGTGAAGACACCAAACTTTGACAGGCTCGCCGAAGAAGGCGTCCTCTTTAATAAAGCGTACGTGTCAAGTCCCTCGTGTACACCAAGTAGAAATGCATTTATTACTGGAAAATACCATTGGGAACTAGGTCCTGGCGCCAACCTTTGGAGTACACTTCCCGTGGAGCACCAGAGCTTTATTCATCTTTTAGCTGATGAAGGCTATGTTACGGGAAGGACAGAAGCAAAGACATGGGGACCAGGAAACCTGGACAGTTGGATTTCCCACCATGGCAGTCATCCTTCTAACGATGCTTATCAGACCTTTGGGGATTTTCTCGATAAGACAGAGGCAAAAGATAAACCATTTTTCTTTTGGCTAGGCACATCAGACCCTCATCGTGTATATGAAAAAGGCACTGGAAAGGACAGTGGAATAGATATTTCAAAAGTCCATATGTTCAAGCATTACCCAAATGTGGAAACAGTGCGAAGTGATGTAGCAGATTATTATGTGGAAGTGCAGCGATGGGACAGCCTTGTGGGCTCGGTCATTGCTCAACTTGAAGCAATGGACATGCTGGACAATACCATTATTATCATGACAGGAGATCATGGGATGCCATTTCCACGTGGCAAAGGAAACCTTTACGATTCGGGTGTTCGCGTACCTTTTGCAGTGTATTGGGGCAGTCAGGTAGCAGAAGGACGCAAAGTAGAGGACTTTATTTCCTTTGCGGATATTGCTCCCACATTACTTGAAGCAGCCGGAGTGAAGGTACCCAGCGATATGACGGGCGAGAGTTTTATGAATATTTTAATGTCCGAAAAATCAGGAAGGGTAGACCCTGAAGAACGTTCAGCCATCGTGTTTGGCAGAGAGCGGCATGTGCCGGCGCAAGAAGAGCCTAATATGGGCGGGTATCCATCCCGCGGATACCGTAACGATGAATTTCTTTACATTCGTAATTACCAGCCATCCCTATGGCCTGCAGGCACCGGCCAATTAGGCGCTACCAATTACCCTAATCAATGGTATGCTGACTGTGATGGAGGCCCTACCAAAAATTATATAATTGCCAATAAGGACAAGGACTTGGAACACATTTTTGCATACCAACTTTGCTTCGCAAAAAGACCTGCGGAGGAACTCTATGATCTAACAAAAGACCCAGATCAGCTGATCAATGTCGCTGCCCAGGCGGATTACGCAGACGAGTTGGAAAGCCTGAGGGAGAAGTTGCAGCAAAAACTATTAAAACTAAATGATCCCCGTGCAGTGGACCCAGATTATGATGGGTTTGACCAATATCCTTATCTAGGGGGAGGAGGCGGAAAAAAGCCATAACAGGATGTCTTAGTAAGGGGGAGTGTGCAGCTCGAAAAGTGTCATGGATTTGGTTTGAAGTGGCCTGCGGGCATGGTTTTTAGTGACTTCAAACCTATGCTGTGTTTTTCCTAGGGACATGCAGAAGCTTATTTAATTCAATGCTAAATCGAATTATCATAGAATTAAATCTGTGCTAAAACCTTGGGGATATTGATTTGATGCGTAAATTGCACGTCATCATTACAATAATTCCAATTGGCCTATGAACTATCCTACCATAAGGAACGTATGCTGGTTTCTTTTTCTATTGACCATTACCGGAAATCAGCTTATTGCACAGGAACATGCATCTAGCAAAAGCCCTTACCTTCAGAATAGAATACCATTAGCGTCTTCACCATACTTGGAGCTTCCCTTGGGGAGTATTTCCCCAGAAGGATGGTTGGAGGAGCAATTGGTACGGATGAAAGATGGCCTTACCGGTCATTTGGATACTATTTATCCAACTGTCATGGGAGAGCGAAATGGTTGGCTGGGAGGAGACGGTGACGGTTGGGAGCGAGGGCCCTATTGGATTGATGGACTTTTGCCTTTGGCTTATATCCTGAAGGATGAGCAGCTGATCAAAAAAGTCCAGCCCTGGGTAACATGGACACTCGAAAACCAAGCGGACAATGGCTATATCGGACCGGTCCCTTTTGCCGAAGAACCTACCTATGAAGCAGGTTTACAAAGAGGCATGCGAAAAGATTGGTGGCCGAAGATGGTGATGCTAAAAGTCCTCAAACAATATTATGGCGCCACAGGTGACCAACGGGTCATCGACGTGCTGACCAAGTATTTTAAGTTCCAATTAAAGGAGCTTCCCAATACGCCTTTGGACAAATGGACTTTCTGGGCCAATCGACGAGGTGGAGATAACTTACAAGTAGTCTATTGGCTATATAATATCACGGGAGATGACTTTTTGTTGGACTTGGGAGACCTCATTGCTGAACAAACGTTCCCTTGGACCAATGTATTCTTGAATGATGAAAATAACGTGGATCCTCAGTCACCGTGGTATTTTTATCAAATGAAGCGATACCCTTTCGATCAGGAAGAGATAGACCTATTGACGGTATCAAAAATAGGGGGGATTCACACGGTGAATTTGGCACAAGGCCTAAAAATGCCTGCTGTAAGATACCTTCAGGATAAGGACGAGCAGCACCTTAGCGCTACCAAGGAAGCGTTGGCTGATATTAGAAAGTACCATGGCCAACCACAGGGGATGTATGGTGGAGATGAACCACTGCATGGAAATGCCCCTGTACAAGGGGTGGAATTTTGCTCTATTGCGGAGGGGATGTTTTCACTGGAGACTATCCTAAAGATAACCGGTGACATGTCCTATGCAGATCACCTTGAGAAGATCACCTATAATGCGCTGCCCACCCAGGCATCGGATGATTTTATGACCCGGCAGTATTTTCAGGCGGCCAATCAAGTGAAATTGACCGATAAGATGGAAGTGTCTTTTGAGACCAACCATCATAAAGGAACGGATTTCGTGTTTGGCACACTATCAGGATACCCCTGCTGTACTTCCAATATGCATCAGTCTTGGCCAAAGTACGTCCAGAACCTTTGGTATGCCACTGCTGATGGAGGCGTCGCGGCGCTGCTTTATGCACCCAGTGAAGTGGAACTAAAAGTAGGAAATGGAGCGATCTTAAAAGTGAAGGAGGAAACAGGGTATCCTTTTCGGGAGGTGGTCAATTTCTCGATGACTCTTAGTGAGTCTACATCATTTCCTTTTCATCTTAGGATCCCCGGATGGGCAAATGAAGCCCAAATTAGCATTAATGGGGATCTTTGGGAAGGGACGGTTAGGGATCAGGTAGCCATCATCGATCGAGTATGGCAAAACGGGGATCAGGTAACCCTGCAGTTGCCCATGGAAATTAAGTCGTCCCAATGGTACCAGTTTTCATCTGCCATCGAAAGGGGACCCTTGGTTTATTCCTTGAAGATAGAAGATAAAAAGGTGACCAAAAACCGAGACGATGGATACGGTGAATTTATTGAAGTACATCCCGTGTCAGATTGGAACTATGGCCTATTGCAGCATGAACTGGATGACCTGCGGGAGCATGTAGAGGCAATAGAGATCGATTGGGATGGTTCCTATCCATGGAACCTTGAAAATGCCCCCATCCAACTGAAAATGTCTGGTGCCAAAGTACCGGATTGGAGGCTTCAAAATGATGTTCCGGTAATGCCGGGGTTTTGGAGCAAAACCATTGAAAGCAAGTCCTTGATCGAAAATATTACCTTGGTGCCTTATGGCTGTACGACATTAAGAATTACTGAATTTCCGGTTTATAATGTGCATCACTAAATTCTGGAACTGTATTCTTCTTCGCTTGAGAGAGTAGACCGCAGTGAGATAGACAAGTCTACCTTCTTGCCCGCCCGCTTTTTAATTTCTTAACGCCCAATACCTGCAAGGCGGATTCGGTTAATAAGTCCCAAAAAGGTGTCGCTTCCTTATGACGGCCCTTGGTATGCCTGTTTTCCAGCAGGTGGCGGAGGCCGTTAAGAAAGGGAGTTGGCTCGCGTTGTGGAACAGCGAGACCCACTCGCTTTTAGGCCGTAGCCATCGGGTGGAAATTAAAATGGGTGACGGATCCCCGTCGCAGGGGAAATCCCTGCCCCATTAAAAACCACCTCATCTTATCCACTAAAGGTATTTCCCAAATGCTGGTCCTGCGCCTTAATTTTTTCAAAATCCAAATATTGTTCCCAAAAAGCCTCCTCCGGCAGTGCCGCTCTTAGATAGAGCTTCTCTTTCTTTACAGGATGGACAAAAATCAGGTGGAAAGCATGTAGGTTGATACTGGCATCCGGATTGGGCTTGGAGAAGCCATAGCGAAGGTCGCCACGGATGGGACATCCCATCGCCGCTAGCTGTACCCTGATCTGGTGTGGACGACCGGTCTTGGGGCGCACCTCCACTAGCCAGTGATCATTGAGCTTACCTAAGCGCTTATAGTCCAGCTCTGCCCGCTTGGCTCCCTCTATTTCTTTGTCGTAGGCAGTGGTGACATTTCGGTCCCCATCCTTTATCAAGTAATGGGTCAATTTCCCGATCTCCTCTTTTGGGCGTTTTTTGACGATAGCCCAGTAAACCTTGTGCACCTCTCTTTTTTTGAAAAGCACCATCATTCGCTCCAAGGCTTTTGAAGTACGCGCAAACACGACTAGCCCACTCACCGGACGATCGATCCGATGAACAGGATGCAAAAACACTGCACCAGGCTTATCATATTTGGCGGCAATATATTCCTTGCAATAGTCCGTCAGCGTTTTGTCTCCCGTGTGGTCACCCTGCACGAGCACTCCCGAATGTTTATTCACCACCAGAAGGTGATTATCTTCATATACTACAGTAAATGGTTGCTTTGCCATGTTTTGAGACATTAGAATTGAGATGTGAGGTAGTAGGCGATCTTGGAGTTATTTCTTATCAGTATTTCCGGTGGCAAGTCCGCTTTCTTAAAACTCAGAGGTGAAGTGAAATTCAATTTCCGGATAATTGTCCTGCACCATTTGCAGCCACGCCCTGGACTCTGCCATAAACACTAGCTTTCCTTCCTTATCGTAAGCGATATGACGGTTCTTGGACCGAACAAACTCATCCAACTGCTTCTTATCTTTGCTACTGATCCAGCATGCCTTGTACAGGTTCATCGGTGCGAACTCTACCGTGGCATTATATTCATTTTTCAATCGGAATTGGATTACTTCAAACTGCAGCTGACCTACCGTCCCGATGACTTTTCTAGAGCCAATATCAAAGGTAAACAGCTGTGCCACGCCTTCTTCCATTAGCTGTTTCAGGCCTTTTTCGAGCTGCTTGGTTTTCATGGCGTCCTTATTGATCACTTCTTTGAAAATCTCCGGAGAGAAGCTTGGAATACCTTTAAACGTCAAGTTTTCTCCATCAGAAAGAGAATCGCCTATCTTCAGATTTCCAGTATCATATAATCCCACAATATCCCCGGGGAAGGCCTCTTCGATGATCTCTTTATCCTGTGCCATGAACGAGGTCACATTGGAAAAGCGCAAGGGCTTAGTAGCCCGCATGCTCTTATAGGGCTTATTTCGCTCAAATCTCCCAGAACATATCCTCAAAAAGGCAATCCGGTTACGGTGGTTCGGGTCCATATTGGCATGGATCTTAAAGACAAAGCCACTGAACTTATTCTCGTCAGGAGCGACTTCACGTTCTTCTGCATGCCTGCTTTTTGGAGAAGGAGCAATATCAATAAAGGTATCCAGCATTTCCTGTACACCAAAGTTATTAACGGCAGAACCAAAAAACACCGGAGCAATCTCCCCATTGAGGTACGCTTCCTTGTCAAAATCAGGATAAACACCCTCTATCAACTCCACATCTTCCCGAAGTTGATCAGCATTGTGCTCTCCCACTAAGTCTTCCAGCTTCGCATCCGACAGGTCTTCTATCTCCATGATATCATCGGACAGCTTTCGCTGAGAAGGGCGGAAGAGGTTCAGCGATCTATTATAAAGGTTATAGACCCCTTTGAAAGTTTTCCCCATAGAAATCGGCCAAGATAGTGGACGGACATTGATGTTCAGCTTTTCCTCCACTTCATCTAAAAGGTCATACGGATCACGGCCTTCGCGATCAAGCTTATTGATAAAGCAGATCACTGGTGTTTTCCTCATCCTACAGACCTCCATCAGCTTTTCGGTTTGGATCTCCACGCCTTTCACACAATCGATCACCATGATGACACTGTCCACCGCAGTCAGCGTACGATAGGTATCCTCTGCAAAGTCCTGGTGACCGGGTGTATCGAGAAGATTGATCTTGGTGCCTTTATATTCAAACCCCATCACGGAAGTGGCTACCGAAATACCCCGTTGTTTCTCGATTTCCATCCAGTCAGATTTGGCATGAGTATCGATTTTGTTGGATTTTACGGCCCCAGCGGTCTTGATGGCACCACCAAAAAGCAACAGCTTCTCTGTCAAAGTGGTCTTCCCTGCATCCGGGTGGGAAATGATTCCAAATGTTTTTCTTCTCTGAATCTCCTTGGTCAAACTCATCTTTCTTCTGGCTCCTTTATTAGCAAGATGCAAAGGTAATTGATTATATCGAAAGATGATAATTTAGAAGGCAGTGAGGAGTGCCGGACTTTTTAGGCCTGCATTAATTGAAAAAAGGATCTTGGTCCACTTTAAACTCCGACGAGCTCTCATGAGGACCTCTCAGCACGATGCGGAAAGTAGTGCCTTTGCCAAGCTCAGACTGATGGACAAAAATCCTTCCCCGATGATACCCTTCTATGATGCGTTTTGCCAGTGTAAGCCCCAGCCCCCAACCACGCTGACGGGTGGTAAACCCTGGGTTAAAGACTTTCTTGAACATGCTCTTGTCAATCCCCTTCCCGGTATCTGTAATGTCCACATGGACAAATTTCTCGCTTTCTTTCACAATATTGATCGCAATACTTCCTTGTCCCTTCATGGCATCGACGGCATTTTTACAAATATTCTCCACCACCCACTCAAAGAGCGACCTGTTCATCATCGCATCCACATCTTCGGCATGACTGCTCAAGTCTATACTCACCTTACTGGAAATCCTTGGACGCAAATAACTGACCGCCTCTTCAATAACCGAATAAACATTTTCTTGCTTGATCACTGGGGCACTGCCAATATTACTAAATCGTTCAGTCACCATTCTCAACTTGGAAACATCCTTATCCAGCTCCACGATCACCTCCTTGTTCTCTTCCCAGACAGGTGAGTTTTTTAGGTAATCAATCCAAGCCATGAGTGAAGCGATCGGGGTACCCAATTGGTGGGCCGTTTCTTTGGTCAGGCCAGCCCAAACCCGGTTTTGTTCGGCAATTTTGGACTGGTTAAATACGGCAAAGGCCAATAAGCCAAAAACTAAAATCACCGAAAGCTGCACATAAGGATAGTACTTCAGCCTTGTCAGCAACTCAGAATTGGTGTAATACAGGTATTGATTGTCCAGGATCTGGATAGGCTCATAGTCCATCTTCATCCTCACCACCTCTGCCCTCAGCTTCTCCTCAATATCCTGCTCTGTGGCATTTTTCTTAAAAGCAATGTTCCGGTGCTGACCAGAAGGGTTCCCAAAGGCATCCGCTACGATCACTGGGATATTATGGTTTTCCTGAATAATCCCCTGATGGATAAATGTAAGATTGTCAGAATTATTGGCCACATACTCCATGGCATTGGCATAGAGCGTGATCTGTTTCTTTTCTCTTTCCTTAAGCTCACTTACCAAGGTATTGGTATAGTAAATAGATCCTATACTGATGATAAGAGAAGCTATAAAGATGATCCATTTTACCTTGCCCCGATTCTGATATAAATCCAGCGTAGCCAGATCTTGGATTTTATTCTTCATTAATTTTATTCACTGGTGCTAATGGTGACTACCATTATTCTATAACTGTCTACATACATAGATATTATCTATTATCCATAGGAATTTTCAGTTTGATCCGGATAAAAGATAACCGTAAATTCGAATAAATATTTAAATAAACAAAACATCTATACAATGGCAACTAACGAAATTGGATTAAAAGTAAAAGATAGCAAAGTACTATCGGCCAAACTCAATAAATTACTGGCGAACTATGAAATTTACTATCAAAATTTAAGGAATTTTCATTGGAATGTGTCCGGTCCGAATTTCTTTGAACTCCACGCCAAGTTTGAAGAACTATATAATGAAGCCAACGAGGCCATTGACGAGACCGCCGAAAGAATCCTTACCTTGGGAGAGCGTCCTTTGAGTTCCTTCGCAGAGTATATCGAAGAGGCCGCCATCAAGGAAGCCAAAAAAGTCATGGACCCCAAAAGCATGGTCGAAAACGTCAGGGAAAACCTGAACACACTGCTTACCTTGGAGCGGGAAACACTGGAAATCGCCAGTGCCCAAGGCGACGAAGGTACCGTAGCCCTGATGAGTGACTACATCACATCCAAAGAAAAAGTAGTCTGGATGTTATCTGCCTACCTCAGATAAGAAAAAGGGCTGCCGATTTCTCGGCAGCCCTTTTTTATTTTATCAAATTATCTTTGTTCTTGGCTCTTGGTTCTTAATTCCAATCTTGCTACTTAAACTCAATTATTCTGCTTTATCCACTTCCAAAGCATCTTATAATTCGCCTTAGTCCCATGGACCAAAATCCCAATGCGGTAAATTTTGGCCGCCACCCAAGTAGTAAACAAGAAGCCAAGAATCAGTAATACCATTGATACCGCCAGGTCAAATAACGGGATGCCGTAACTGGCCCTGCCCACCATAGAAATCGGCGAGGTAAACGGGATAACAGAAAGCCAAAAACTCACCTTACTCCCTGGATCATCCAGCACAAAAATAAACAACCCAAAATAGCTGGCGATCAACGGAATAGTAACCGGAAACATAAACTGCTGAGCATCTCCCGGAGAGTCTACGGCAGCTCCAATAGCAGCAAAAAAAGCACCATATAGTAAATACCCTCCCAAAAAGTAAAAGAGGAAGGTCAACACCAATTTTACGAAATCAATGCCCTGAACCACTTGGATCACTTGTGCCATTTCACTGGATTGCATCATTGCCTGGGCAGCCTCTGGATTGGCCATTTCCAAGGCTTGCTGCTGTGGCATTTGCATACCAAAATACCCCATCACCACCGACGAAACAGCGGAGATCAATACTATCCAGATCAAGAACTGCGTCAAGCCTACTGCTCCTATCCCGATGATCTTGCCGAGCATCAGCTGAAACGGCTTAATGGAAGAAACCAAAATCTCAATGATCCTACTGGATTTTTCTTCGATCACCCCCTGCATGATCTGCGTACCATACACGAAGATAAATGTATAAATCAAAATCCCGAGAAAAAAGCCCAATCCGTAGTTGACCCCAGCATTGGAGACTTTCTCATCTCCCCCTTCTTCCAACGTGATGGAACTAATGGACACTGGCGTCTTTGAATCCCTGATCACTTTGGGATCAATACCAAATTTATACAGCCTGATCTCCTCAATCCGTCGGCTTATCTTTTCCTCCAGATCACCTACAAACCCTAAATTAGCAGCCTTCTGGGAATAGAATCGGATACCCTCGGGGTTTTCCACATCAATTTTAGGAATGTACAAAAAGCCAAATCGTTCCCCATCTTGGACAAGTTTTTTGGCCTCCTCTTGGGGTAGGTCAGAATATGAAAAGGCAAACTCACCGCTACTCTCCAAAAAAAACCGGTCACTCTCGTCCACTACCTCGATGATTTTCAATGCATTTCCTCCTTCATCACTCAGCGAAATCCACAAAAACACCCCTAGAATGGCTGGAAAGATAAGCGGTGTGATCAGCGTGGCCAGCAGGAACGATTTTTTTCTTACCCGAGCAAAGTACTCCCTTCTGATCACCAAAAAGACCTTATTCATTGTTTGATTCTTTTACCTTTTCTATGAAAATTTCTTCAATCGTTGGGATCCTCTCCTCAAAACCTATCACTTCACCATACGTCATCAATTCCCCAAGCAGTTCATTGGGCGAATCATGTTCGAGATGAACATCCAACAAGGTCATCCCCGCTTCTTCTGCCCTAACAAGGTATTTTTCTGGAAGATCTATCCCCGTTCCTTTCAGCTTGACTTTGAAAGTATTGCTACGGGATTGGTCCTTTATTTGGGAAACTGGGCCATCAAGTACTTTATAGGATTTGTTGATCATGGTGATATGGTCGCAAAGGAGTTCTACGGACTCCATCCGGTGGGTGCTGAGCACCACGGTGGTCCCTCGATCTTTAAGCGCCAGCATTTCGTTCTTGATCACCTCTGCATTCACTGGATCAAAACCAGAAAAAGGTTCGTCCAAAATCAAAATCTCAGGATCATGGATTACCGTTGCGATAAACTGTACCTTTTGGGCCATTCCTTTGGAGAGGTCTTCAATTTTCTTCTCAGACCATGCTTTGATATCCAACCTTTCTAACCAGTAGCTCACTTTTTCTTTTGCCCCGGCAGCACTCAGGCCTTTTAGCCGTGCAAAATAAAGCAACTGCTCTCCCACCTTCATCCTTTTGTAAAGCCCTCGCTCCTCAGGCAAATAACCGATGTCTTTGATATGCCCAGGGGACAAGGGTTTTCCCTTGATGAAAATATCACCGCTATCTGCTGCTATAATCTGATTTATGATACGAATCAACGAAGTCTTTCCAGCTCCATTAGGACCTAACAACCCAAAGACACATCCTTCCGGCACATTTAAGTCCACATCTGTCAGTGCTGGCTGTACGCCGTAATTTTTGTTAAGTCCCTCAATTTTAAGAATATCCAAACTTGTGAGTTTTAAAAACCAAAGACAATAATTAGACAAAAATAAGGCGTAATACTTAACCTCCAAGCCAATCGGCTATTTTAAGACCAAGGATCCCACGGATACATCTATTTCAAAAGTAATGAGGTTTTTCACGCCTTCCTCGTACCCTTTGCTTGCGTACACTTTATCCCCTACTTCAGTCAGGTAAGAGGGCAGTTTTTTACGGCACATGGCAGTGGAATTTATTTTTACCAAATACGGGTTTTGAGGTGCTGGCAGTAATATGTAAACTGCACCAGCACCAACTGTCGTCATGATATGACAGGGTTTATCACTTTCAAAATGCTTGTCAAAATTGAGGTTCACCTGACCATAATTCACTTCAAAAATCATATTTCTTGCGTTGGCATGTGTCATGTTGACACCATCCACAGTACCCATATTTACTTTTACCAGCAGGGTGTCCATTTCCGTCAAATTCCTCCCTTTTTCCATGTAATTGAGCGAGACATCTGCTGTTGCCGTGGTAATTTTGCATCGCTTCACTTTTAGATTGGAAAGGTCTACATTGGCCTGGCCTATGCCAAAATGTAAGTCAAGAAGATAAGCGTATTGCTCGCTAAGCCCCACTTCCCAAGTATGGTCAAAATCCCCCTCACTGGTCGCAAAAAGCTTTGAACTCAGCCGTTTCCCAAAACTCTCCTGCTCCACATCACTATGGTTAAGGTTTGCTGTGAGCACGGCATCTTGAATGTGATAGGAAAAATCAGGAAGAATATTGACTTTGGAAAGATGGGAATGGATCATAACGGGATCGCTCATATACATCTTATTGATATCCGAGACCCCTTTATAGGAAGAGAAATTCAATTGCACTCGATCAAAGCCACTCTTTTCCTCCACCACAAATTCTTTTACAATTTGGCCCCGCACTATTCCTGATAGTACCAAAGTAAAGCAGGCGACTAAGTACAATCTATTCAACATACGAATAAACTACGATACGTTGGGGAAAAGGTTGGCGAAAGCATAAAAAAAGCCGGAAAATTTTCCGGCTTTCATTACTGCTGTTTTTTCGCTCTAGAAGAATTCCTTCATTTTGTCAAAAAAAGTTTTTTCTGACTTCCCTGGGGCGGGAATGAAGTTCTCTGATGTTCTCAGCACTTCCAGTTTTTCTCTTTCTTCTTTGGTCAACTGCTGTGGTGTCCACACATTCACATGGATCAGCTCATCTCCTCTGCCAAAACCGTTCAGGTCTTTGATCCCTTTACCTTTCAGGCGAAGGATCTTGCCGCTTTGGGTACCTGGGTCAAGCTTGATCTTCACTTTACTTTCGATCGTGGGCACTTCGATGTGAGCACCCAATGCAGCATCTACGAAGTTTACATATAGATCGTAGACCACATTATTGCCATCTCTCTGAAGGATGTCGTGTTCGATCTCTTCGATGACGATCAGCAGGTCACCTGCTACCCCACCGGGGGTTTCGTTACCTTTTCCTGACATGCTGAGCTGCATTCCGTCGGCTACACCTGAAGGGATATTGATCGGGATGATTTCCTCCTTAAGCACCAAGCCTCTAGCATCTGCATGATCAGGTTTTTTATCAATGATCTGGCCTGTACCTCCGCAGTTGGGACAAGTACTGGCAGAAACCATTTGTCCAAGCATGGTATTCACCACTTTTTTGACTTGGCCAGCACCTTGACAGGTCGAACAGGTCTTAAAGGACACTCCGTCAGCTACCAAGTGCCGCTTGACCTTGATTTTCTTCTCTACGCCATTAGCTATTTCTTTGAGATTGACCTTCAGTTTCACGCGGAGGTTGGTGCCTTTTCGCACCCTTCGGCCTCCGGCTCTTCCTCCTCCAAAAAAGGACTCGAAGCCACCGCCTCCGCCGCCAAAGATGTCACCAAACTGGGAGAAGATATCATCCATGTTCATACCTCCTCCACCACCAAAGCCACCGTTTCCACCTACACCTTGATGGCCAAACTGGTCATAACGTTGCTTTTTCTCGGGATTGCTGAGCACCTCGTAGGCTTCTGCTGCCTCCTTGAATTTCTCCTCGGCTTCTTGGTCTCCGGAGTTCTTGTCAGGGTGATACTTCAAGGCCATCTTACGATAGGCCTTTTTTATTTCATCTGCCTCGGCTCCTTTTGAAAGCCCTAATACTTCATAATAGTCTCTCTTTCCCATAATATCTTAAGATCCAATGACTACCTTGGCATACCTTACTACTTTGTCGCCAAGCTTATAGCCTTTTTCCACCACATCGATTACTTTTCCCTTCATATCTTCTGTAGGAGCGGGGATCTGGGTAATGGCTTCCTGATTATCAGCGTCAAAATCTTTGCCAATCAAATCATCCATTGCTGTCAGTCCCTTTGCCTCAAGCACTTTTAGCAGTTTATGATAGATCAACAGACTGCCCTCCAGCGCCTTTTCATTATCGGCTTCTTTCTCCTCTGCTCTTATGGCCCGTTCAAAGTCATCCACCACCGGAATAAGGTCTTTCAGCACTTCCTCTGATGCCGTCTTGATCAAGTCAAGACGCTCCTTTGAAGTCCTTCTTCGGTAGTTTTCAAATTCTGAGTAAAGCCTTAAATATTTCTCTTTCAACTCCTGGCTTTCCGCTTTTAGTTGCTCTTCAGCTGACAGTTCTTCAGTGGACAGTTCCTCTGCTCCCTGATCTTCTGTCTTGGCTTCGTTGTTCGCTGTACCTTCTTCGTTGTTCACTTCTTGGTTTTGCGCATCTACTTGCTCTTCTGCGGCTACTTTTTCCTTATTCATATCTCCTTTAGAATAATTATCTTGCTCTAACATTTGACCTACGATAAACGTATTCTTCTCAACGATTATCAATTAGTTTGCCACTTTGCCTAGCCTGACAAACTGACATCATCCTATAATGGCTGCATAGACCAAGTCTTTCAACTTGTCCAAGTTATAGTGGCTTACTGAGGATATAAATACACTCGGTACTCCTTCGGGAAGATCACCTTGCATCTCTTCCATCAATTCTTCATCCAACATGTCTGCTTTGGAAACCGCAAGGATCCTTTTTTTATCCAGCAGCTCGGGATTGTACTCCTTTAGTTCATTTAGAAGGACACCATATTGCTCTTTGATACTATCAGCATCTGCGGGGACCATAAACAACAAAATGGAATTTCGTTCTATATGTCTAAGAAACCTCAGACCAAGCCCTCGGCCATCAGAGGCTCCTTCGATGATTCCCGGGATATCGGCCATCACAAATGACCTGTCATCACGGTAGCTCACCACTCCGAGGTTGGGCACCAAGGTCGTAAAAGGATAATCCCCGACTTCTGGTTTGGCCGCAGATATGGTCGAAAGCAAGGTGGACTTACCGGCATTTGGGAACCCTACCAGCCCAACATCTGCCAGCAGCTTAAGTTCCAAAATAATCCATTCCTCTACTCCCTCTTCTCCAGGCTGTGCATAGTGCGGGGCTTGGTTAGTGGAAGACTTGAAATGGTCATTTCCCAAACCTCCCCTACCGCCTTTGGTCAGCACCACTTCTTCTCCATCTGCTGTAATCTCAAAACGCACTTCTTGAGTTTCCGCGTCCTTGGCAACAGTACCCAATGGCACTTCAAGGATGACATCATCACCGTCTTTTCCTCTCCTACGGCCACCTTCACCCCCTTTGCCGTTTTGGGCAATGATGTGTTTCCTGTATTTTAGGTGAAGCAAGGTCCACAGCTGCGAATTGCCACGCAGGATAATATGGCCACCTCTACCTCCGTCACCACCATCAGGGCCACCTTTGGGCACGTGCTTTTCCCTTCTGAAATGGGCAGAACCAGCACCTCCAGCTCCGGAACGGGAGCAAAACTTCACATAATCTATAAAATTTGAATCTGCCACTTTTCTATTTTCTTAATCCACTAAAACAAAAGAGGCTAAGAAATAATTCTTAGCCAATGAAATTTTTCACAAAGGTACGATTATTTCTGGTAATTAGTATTGGTCAATTACCGCACAGATTTTATCGAAAATCTCATCGATACCCCCTACTCCGTGAATGGTCGATAGCTTACCTTGCTTTTCATAATAAGTCGCCACAGGGAGTGTTTCTTCCTTATATACTTTTATACGAGTATTGATTTTTTCTTCATCTTGATCATCAGCCCTGCCAGAGGTTTTGCCACGATGACGGATACGTTCTTTCAACTCTTCTTCAGGCACATCCAAGGCGATCATCCCAGAAATCCCCATGTTTTTTTCTTCCAATAAAGCATCAAGTGCCTCCGCCTGCGCCACAGTACGGGGAAAACCATCAAGGATAAACCCCTTGGCCGCCTCGGTATTCTTGATCTTATCATCCACCATGCCAATCACTACTTCATCTGGCACCAGTCTGCCTTCATCCATGTACTTTCTGGCCAACTTGCCCAAATCGGTCCCTTCACCAAGATGTTTTCTGAACAAATCCCCCGTAGAGATGTGCTCCAATTCGTATTTCGCGATAAGCTTCTCACTTTGCGTCCCTTTGCCGGCACCCGGAGGGCCAAATAAAACTATGTTTAGCATGATTTACTATTTGGTTAATGTAGTGTTCTGGGGAAGCCCCCTCATTTTAGTTGATATATTTCTTTAAGGTTTCGACCATAACCATCGTAATCCAACCCATACCCCACAACGAATTTATTAGGAATCTCAAACCCTACATAATCGACGACCACATCGGACTCCAACGCTTCCGGTTTTAGCAGAAGGCTGACTACGGAAATACTGGAAGGAGAGTGCTCCTTGAGTTTTTTTATCAGGTAATCCATGCTCCTTCCTGTGTCCACAATATCCTCCACGATGATCACATGACGGTCACCAATACCCATACTCAGGCCTATCACTTCTTTGACCTGGCCCGTAGAACGGGTCGCTTCGTAGGAAGCTATCTTTATAAAAGCCATTTGTAGCGGAGCATCTATTTCTTTCATCAAGTCTGACAAGAACATAAAAGCACCATTTAGAACCCCAAGGACCACAGGGTCTTTGCTTTTATAATCTTCCGACAACTTCCCTCCCAGAACCTGTATTCGCTCCCTCAATTGCCGCTCGGAAAGATATAGCTCAAATTCCTTATCTTTTACCTTTAGCATATATGCAATAAAAAAGCCCCCGGTCAGAGGGCATCACAAATATAGAAAATTTTAATTTGCGCTTCCTAATTTGAAAGCCAAAGACTTACCTATAAATGGGCCATCAAGTACTTGTACATCATGATCATGGCCTCAAGGTCCTTAAGGGAAACTTTCTCATATGGCGTGTGAACATTGTCCTCCGCCGCTCCTATGAAGCACCAATCTACCATATAATGACTCATCTGTACCTCTCTCCCATCACTGCCCCCTGCTCCTTCCACTTCTACCTGATAGGGGACTCCGCTTTCTTCTGCCAACTGGAGTATTTTGTCCACGTACACTTTTCTTGGGATAAACTGATCACGAAGTGAAATAGCGACTCCTTCATGATGTCTCACCCCTTCTGTCACCCAGGTAATATCAGAAATCAACGCCTGCCTTACTCCCCAATTTTCATAAACGTACTTCATTAAGAAAGGAACACTTCCTCCTCCATGTTCCTCATAAGTAGAAAAAACGATGACACCGTCTTCTAAATCTTCACATAACTGCAAAGCATTATACACCCCTAGACGATTATCGAGGTAAGCGGCTTGAATATAACCATCCGCTACCTTTACATCCTGTTTATAAGATAGGTTGGTTCCCGGAACGATGCCCCTAGGAAAATCATGGGTAACCTTACCATCATCTACGGTCACGCTACATTCGATATAGCCCAAGGCATCCTCACCGACCAGCACATCTCCATCGGACACGTCAGGGCCACCGACAGGCACCAATTGGTTTTCATAGCGGGCTGTAAAACCGATGGTATCCATATGAGCAAAGACTACAGTTCGTGGATTTCCGAACTTTAAAATGATATTATCGTGAAATTTTTCTCCAAAATACACTTCTGGCTGAACCTTCCAGTTTTTTCTACGTTGTAGCACATAATCGACTACAAAAGCAGAAAAAGCATGTTCATCACCTGAAACTCCTCTTTTTTCGAGGATTTCATAAAGAAAATCAATGTTTGGCATAGTTTATGAACTGTTAATTTTTGCAAATTTGGGATAATTTATCTTAAAACAAATAGTGAAAAATTTATAGTTATTGAATAAAAAATTTACATTTGCATTACAGTTATTAGTTACTAAGTTTGGATTTAAATTAATTAAACACTTAATTTTGAAAAAAAATTTTTTTTAAATCATGAAAAAATTATTACTATCAACATTAATGGCTGGAGCGTTAGCAGTTGGAGCTAATGCCCAAAATGACTTCAATAAGTGGTCAATCGATGTTAATGGTGGGTTCAATAAAGCGATGGCGCCAATGTCGCCAGGTTATTATTCTCCCTCCTTGAATCTCGGACATGCTGACGTAGGTGTCAGGTACATGTTTAACGAGAAGTTCGGTGCGAAAGTGGATTACGGATTCGGCAAATACAGCAGTGCTGATGGTGAGCCTTCTTTCGAAACAAACTATTACAGAGTAAACCTTCAAGGTGTTGCTAACCTTGCAAGGGTATTCAACTTCGAAACTTGGACTAAAACAGTTGGTCTATTGACCCACTTTGGTGCAGGTATGGGAAGAGTCACTCCTCAAGAGAACGAATGGGCTGACTTCAAAGACGATACTTATAACTTCATCTTTGGATTCACTCCACAAGTTAGATTAGGAAACAGAGTATCTCTTAATGGTGACATTAGCATGTTGGTCGCAGGTCGTCAAAACGTCGCCTTCGATGGACACACTGAAGTAGGCCCTACGGATCCTGGTTATTATGGTGCCAATGCGGTATCATGGACAGGTACTTTGGGACTGTCTTTCTACCTAGGTGGACATGATGTTCACGCTGACTGGTATGTAAGGGACTCCCAATATGCTACCAAGGATGAACTGGAAAGCCAAATTGGTGAAATCAAGGACATGCTGAAAGACTCTGATGGTGACGGTGTACCTGACTATCTTGACAAAGAGCCTAACACTCCTGCAGGAGCTAGAGTAGACTCTCACGGTAGAACACTTGACTCTGACGGTGACGGCATCCCTGATCACTCTGACGATTGCGCATTCGTTCCAGGCCCAGCGTCTAACAACGGTTGCCCTGTAGAAGAAGTGGATGAAACTGACTTCTTCAAGAAAGCAATCAACGAAGGCTATGTAAATGTTTACTATGCATTTGACAGCGCTAAACCACTTGGTTACTCTTCTTCTTCTGTTAGCTATGTAGCTAACTTCTTGAAAAGAAACCCAGGCGTAAATGTAGCCATCAGCGGTTATGCTGACGAAATCGGTCCAGATGACTACAACATGAAATTATCTGAAAAAAGAGCAAAAGCTGTATATGATCTGTTGATCTCTGCTGGTATCGACTCTTCCAGAATCTCTTACAAAGGATACGGTGAAGACACTAGCGTAGACAAGCAATCTTCAGATGCTCGTCAGCTTGCAAGAAGAGCTTCTTTCGAGGTTCAATAATCAAAGCTTAAAGCATTATTTTAAAACCGGCCTTTCGAGGTCGGTTTTTTTTTGTTTATTTTTGGGCTATATGTTTGTACTTACGGATCACAATTCAATAGCCAACCAATACATGGAGGGCTTACGGGATATTTCCCAACAAAACGACCGGCTTAAATTCCGAAGGAACATGGAGCGCCTGGGCGAAATAATCGCTTATGAGCTCTCTAAATCCCTCGACTATAGCTCCCACGCCATCACTACCCCTCTTGCAGAGACGACCTCTAATAAGCTCTCCGACTCCCCTGTGATCATCTCTATATTAAGGGCAGCTATCCCATTCTATCAGGGATTTCTTAATTATTTTGATCAAGCAGACAGCGGATTTATCGGAGCATACAGAAAAGCGGAAACCTCAGGAACTGAAGTAGAAATTGATTTTAGTTACCTTGCTGCCCCGAATATTGAAGGCAAAGAAATCATTTTGGTGGATCCGATGCTGGCCACTGGTAAATCATTGATCACCAGTGTTGGGCAACTGCTGAAAAACGGCACCCCAAAAAAAATCCATATAGCAGCTGTCATCGCGGCACCAGAAGGCATCCACCACCTTAAAGAGCGCTTGGGACTTCCTTATCAACTTTGGCTAGGAGCCGTAGATGAAAAACTCAATGAAAAAGCATACATCGTCCCCGGGCTTGGAGATGCAGGTGACCTATCTTTCGGACCAAAACACTAACCTACGTTGATTTACCTATTGATCGTTTTAGGCTTCCTTATTTTACTTGGGGGCGGAAAGGCCTTGGTGGATGGAGCATCTGCCATTGCAGTCAAACTAGGCATGAGTCCTGGGCTTATTGGCATGACAATCGTCGCTTTTGGCACTTCTGCACCAGAGCTACTTGTGAGTGTCACAGCAGCATTAAAAGGCACCAGTGACATTGCTATAGGTAACGTCATTGGTTCCAATATATCCAATATCACCTTGGTGCTGGGTATATCTGCCCTGATTTATCCTATTAGATTGAATTTAAAAATCCTTAAATTTGACTATTCTTTCACCTTATTGGCCACCCTACTTTTCTATATTCTGGCCCTAAACCATGTCATTTCCTTTATAGATGGCATTATTCTCTTTGCCACTCTCATCCTCATTAATTGGTATTATTTTACAAAAGCCGACGAAGTACCGGACGAATTCACTACTGAAGAAGCAGAGGAAGCCAAGAGAGAACCCATCATCAAATCCATATTATATATTCTCGTCGGTATGGTAGGGTTATACTTCGGCGCAGAACTGCTGGTCAACAATGCCGTGACCTTGGCCCAAGAATATGGTGTCAGCGAACGGATAATAGGTGTCACGATCATTGCTATTGGTACAAGTCTGCCAGAACTTGCTACTTCGGTTATTGCAGCAAGAAAAAAAGAAACCGATATCGCTCTAGGAAATATCTTAGGCAGTAACATGCAGAACATTCTTTCCATAATTGGTGTTACAGCTATGATAAAGCCTATTGAAGTGAGTGACCTCTTTCTATCAAGCGACTTTCTCTGGATGATTGGTTTTACCGTTTTGCTATTCCCAATTATGCGTACTGGTTTTAAAATCAGTAGATCTGAAGGTGGTCTCTTGCTGGCAGTTTATATCATTTATCTAATATTTCTCTTGTGAGCGACATGCTTGAATATATCCTTCAATTCCTAGCGATTTACGCCATCTGCCTTTTCAAATTCATTGGAGGCCCCCTCCTAGGAAACGCAGCCGACTACAGCATATTTGAAATCGTACTGGTCACTGTTTCCGGTATGATGACCAGCGTAGTTGTATTTACATTTCTAGGAGAATGGATCAAGACCAATTGGACCATAAAAATCAGGAAGAACAAAAGGAAATTCACTCCTAAAACCAGAAAAATCATTCAGGTTTGGCAAAAATTTGGAGCAGCAGGTGTTGCAGCCATCACTCCTTTGGTACTCACTCCGATTGGCGGCACTATCCTATTGACCTCCTTCGGAGTGAAGCGACGGAAAATCTTCACCTATATGCTGCTCAGTTCTATTTGTTGGGCATTTGTCTTGGGCATGTCCATCAATCAGATCATGAAAATCCCTTTTTTAAAACAATTACTCGGGTGATTCCTCGTCTGGAAGGATTTCGATATCCTGGATCAACACCTTTTTGGCAATACCTTTACCAGTAAGCGTAGCCGCTAATCCGCCTAAAGCGGTTTCCTTGTATTTGTTCTCCATACTTGAGCCGATTTCCCCCATGGCTTCCACACACTCATCGACAGGAATCACACCACTCACATCTGCAAGGGCTATCTGTGCGGAGCTATTCGCAATGGCAGCTGCACTGGCATTTCTCACTACACAAGGCACCTCCACCAAACCCGCTACAGGGTCGCAGACCAACCCAAGCATACACTGGATTGTTATGGCTACTGCATTAAAAACCTGGTCAGTATTACCGCCAAGGCAATATACCATGGCGCCAGAGGCCATTGCTGCTGCTGAGCCTGTCTCGGCTTGGCAGCCGCCTACTGCCCCCGCCAAGCTCGCATTCTGCTCGATGATGAGGGCTATGCCTGCCCCTACCAGCAATCCCTCAAGTATTTCTTGATCCTCTAAGTCATGGATCTCCTGAAGTGTGTACAGCGTGCCCGGCAATATCCCAGAGGCACCAGCCGTGGGAGCAGCTACTACCCTGCCCATACAACTATTGACCTCCTTGGCCGCAAGCGCCCTCGATACCAGCCGCTGAAACTCCGGGGACAATACCGACAATGGATGATTATAGACTTTCTTTGCTCCGTTATTAATCATACCAGACCTTGAGATCATGTCTTCCTTAAGTCCTGTATCAACGGCATCTTTCATTACTCTATATGCCTGAAGAAGACCTTCCCAAATAGAGCTTTCTGACTTGCCCCGCTGTTCCATTTCGTACTCCAACACAGGGCCATAAAGCGGCACCTCATTTTTCTCACAATAGGCCTTCCATCCTTGAAAGGTTTCAAATAAATAGCTCATATGCCATGGGTTTATATTCTGTAGACAAATTTCAAAATTGCCTTGTACAAAACAAATTCCACAGTACAAATCTTGCACAATAAAAAGCCTTCTGTTATCTCTAACAGAAGGCTCTATTTCCTCACTTCAACCCATCAATCAATCTATTGATTCTATAGTTGCCTCAAATAGAATTGGAGTAAATGGCCTGAGTGGAATGTTTAAATAACCTTGATCAAAATAATCCTTCCTGATAGCATCAGGAATTACTTGCGCTGTATTGACAAATGAGGTAGCTGAAGATGCTATGATCTGCACTTCAGCGTCTTTATGCCGGTCCTTGAACCCGATGTTCAGGAACTCATAATTATCATCATCGCCCAAAGTAGTCGTAACAGAATTGTCGAGTGATTTTGAAAAGGAATCATCCTGTCCCAATTCAAACATCTCAAAGGTAAATCGCATGGAGTTTCCATTTTTGCTGGCTTCGGTATCTTCATCACCTGCCTCCACTACTTTGAGGTACACACCTTCTTCTACTTTCTCAAAGCCTTCAAGTCCATTTTGATCAATATACCCCTGTATCAGATTATCCTCTATCGTTGCCACTTCCTGCGGAGCATATATTTTCTCAAAATGCACAGTGATTTTCATATTGGCATACTGGGGGATAAGCTGGTTATAGCTATAGTCAGAGTAAGCCAAATAAGAAGGCACATAAAGCACAAGCGTCTCTCCAAGCTCAGCCAAGGCTATAGCTTGATTTACTACAATAGGCGCCAAGGTTTGTCGCTCTCTGTCATACTTAAACTTGATCGGCTCACCATCTTCCTCTGTATGCGCTTCGATAAATGCTCCCTCCAAAGTCTCCATCTCATAATAGATACCGATGATATCCTCATCATTAAACTTCTGGCCATCTTCTACATCCAGCTCCCGGGAATAATAATATCCTGCGGTGGTCTGTTCTGCTTGGATCCCATTTTGATTAATATAATCAGCCAGTTCTTGGTTTTCTTCCTTTACCTGCTTTTCGTATGCTGACTCTTCGTTGTTCATACATGATGACAAAAGGGCCACTGCGGACATTGTAAATACGGTCTTTAAAACTCTTTTCATGTTGGTTAAGTTTACTTTTATTTTTTTAACTGAAAATTCATTCTCAAATTCACCCCACCAATGGAAAACTGCTGATTGGTAAAAGTCATATTTCCCAATGGCAATTTATAATAGGGTTCGATGGACAAGAACGTTCCATTGCTGAGATTATACTCATAGCCAAATGAAAGGTTCAGCATCTTGCCAAGATCCACATTGGACTGGTCACTACCGGGAGTGTATTCCTGTGAGTATTGCTGTACGGACTCTGCAAATTGCAGCCCACCTGTAAAATCCTCTGTGAATTTGGATGCTACAGCAAAGGTCTCTGTTCCTTTCTGGTCAAAATAAACCATACTTGAAAGACCTGTAATCAAGAAGATATTGGCTTTGGAATTATCCATGACCTTATACTTCAAATTGATGGGGATATCCAAGCCATAATAGCTCATGGTATATTCTGAACCTAAATAATCATTCGTAACAGCATAGGAAGCATTATTGGGATCTGCACTGCTCATTGCACGTACCTGCATCGATTCAGGTAGCTTGGCCATCGTCTCCGGCTCAAAACGCTGGTGCGCATAGTTCACCCCTACATCGAGTTTGATTCTTTCACTGATAGAAAACTCTGAAACAACCCCTGCCCCTAGCTGCATTCCTGATGTGGAATTAGAGGCCGCTTGAGGTCCAGCCTGCACACCAAGCCTTACCATACTCTCCTTATCACTTTCATTTTTAATGATTGTGTTGTTATTCCTTGGAGTCTCACTTTCCTGCTCTCCATTTTTCCACTTATCTACCCAGGCTTCTGCCACTTGCTCATCCATGTAAGCACTTTTTGTTGGATCAGGTGTATTTGACACATCCCCTTGTTTTGAAGCACTGGCGGGAGTTGGAGGCAATTTTTCATCTTGGATATCCCCACCAATAATATAATAACTGGCAGAAGGTAGCCCAAGAGATGCCCCGCCCTCCTTTATATCCTTTTTGCTTAGCTGGGCTATAGGTTTTGAGGACTGCCGCTGAACACGCACACCAGCCAGGTCATCGCCCATTACTTGCTCCTTCTTTTTAGCTATTGACCCTGAAGGAGGTCCTGATCGAGGCAAGGTTTCTTCTTCCTTCTCCACAATCGAATCTTCAGTAGGCTTTAGCATATCATCGAGCTTCTTGCTCTTGGTGGCGATATTCCCCTTTAGGTCTGTCACCCCCTTCTCAATTTCCTTTTCATAAGGGAAAAAGAAAAACAGCAGCAACAGTGAGGCGGCCACACCAGAGACAACGAACGGCCAAAAGACCATCTTGTTCCGTTTGGTTGGCTTATTGAAATAGACTTGGGAAAATCTCTCCCATTCTATTTGATCAAAGGCCTCTTCATGTTCATCGAAGGAGTCCCTGATCCTCTCCACAAGCCGCTTATCGAACTGCTCCTTCATCTTTTATTCGGTTTAATTCTGTTATCTTCTCTCTAAGTCGTTGCTTTGCCCGGGCCAAGTAAGTACGGCAAGTACTGGCTGGGATATCCAAAGACTCTCCGATTTCTTTGTGACTGTACCCTTCTATTTCATACATATTGAAAATAAGTCGCATGATTTCAGGCAAATCTCTCAAAGCACTTAATATTTCTTCTTTTGATAACTCGTCCACAATGGACGGATCATAGGTTTCGGCCGAAGCCTTTTCTATCTCCATCACAGCATAGTGCTTTACATTCTTCCTGTAATAATCGATGGATGTATTGATCACTATCCTGCGAAACCAAGCTTTAAAAGAGCTATTTTCGGAATATTGCTGTATCCTGTCAAAAGCTTTCATAAAGCTGTCATTAACAATTTCACAAGCTTCTTCCCGAGAATTGGAATACCTCAAAGAAATACTCATAGCATACCCATAAAAATGCTTATAAAGCATTTCCAACGCTTTGGGCTTACCATCTTTGGCTTCTTGAATGAGGTATTGGTCCAATCGACTGGGTTTTATATGCTATGCTTATTGACGAGACGACAGCTACTCAAAAAATGCTACACGAAACGAAAAAAAATCCCTAAAAATTAAAATTCACTGTTTGCACGACGTCCTGAGAAAGACTTAAAGCTACAGGACAGGTTTTTGCAGCGTTTTTAAGTTGCTGTACTAGTTTATGGTCTTCCAATGGTTGTTCCCAAGAAAAATCAATAATGATCTCTTTTATTTTCCGGGGATTGCTGTCCATTACCTTTGTCACTTCCCAATTCAGCCCCTTAAGATCCTCCCCTTTACGCTGAGCCACGATCCCCATGATGGTCACCATACAGCTAGCCAATGCCGAGGCTACGAGATCTGTTGGTGAAAATGCCTCTCCTTTGCCATTATTATCCACTGGTGCATCAGTGATGATCTTAGTGCCTGATTGCAAGTGCTCAGACGTTGTTCGTAGATTTTCGAGGTAGGTGCTTTTAATAGTAGGCATAAACCTTTATTTTTATTTAAAGTTATCTAACATATAAAACAAAATTAGCGTATAATTCCTTAGAACATATGACAAAAGGAACAAAATATCTTATCCTCTTACTGTTTGTGGCCGCTCCGCACTTTTTAATGGCTCAAGGAAGAGAAGCTGGAGACTACGATTATGACAAGGAAGTATTCTTTGGCATAAACAAAAACACCAACGGAGGGCTCATTGGTGGACTCTACCTGAAAATCGGCTCTAGAATTACCGAAAATACATTTCAGTTTTTTTCGCTGGAGATGGCAAATGTCAAAAACCCTAAGGAGACGCGTTACAGTACCATCTTGGGCAATAGCTTCATTTACGGAAAATCCAATTACCTCTATAGCATCAGGCCACAATACGGCAGGGAGCTGATTCTTTTCAAAAAAGCCCCTCAAAAAGGAGTTCAAGTATCTGTCCTTTCTGCAATAGGCCCCTCCATTGGAATCTTGGCACCTTATTATATAGAGTACGCCACATCCAATTCAGAAAGTAGCCGGGCGCAATATGACCCAGAAATCCATCAGTCCTTGGCTTATGTATTAGGGCCAGGAAGATTATTTGAAGGGCTGGGCGAATCGGAACTGGCTATTGGAGCCAATGTAAAGGCTGCCTTATCATTCGAATTTGGAGTTTTCAAATCTAATGTCACTGGCTTGGAACTTGGATATGAATTAGAGGGTTTTACAAAAGAGATTAACCTGATGCCAACCACGGAAAACCGACAGATTTTTCAATCTGTCTACTTCACGTTGTTCTATGGTTTCAGGAAATAGTACACAAATTGGTTTTGCCACCACAAAACCTTAATTTTGCGACAAGTTAAGAAAGCGAGATGATAGAACTACCCGTAATATCCGAAGAATCCAAAAAGCGTAAAAAACCAGATTGGTTGAGAGTAAAACTCCCTGTAGGTAAAGAATACGCCAAAGTCAGGAAATTAGTTGACGAACATAAACTTCATACCATTTGTGAAAGCGGGAACTGCCCTAATATGGGAGAGTGTTGGGGAGCCGGCACAGCCACTTTTATGATCCTTGGCAATGTATGTACACGGTCCTGCTCGTTCTGCGCAGTAGCCACTGGAAGGCCGCCAGAATATGACACTGATGAACCTAGACGAGTAGCAGAGGCCATTAAGCTTATGGGGGTCAAGCATGCAGTACTTACTTCTGTAAACAGGGACGAGCTGAAAGATCGTGGTGCTGAAATATGGTACCAAACCGTCATCGAGACCAAAAAGCTTTCACCGGAAACAACCATCGAAACCCTCATCCCTGATGTAAAATCCAACTGGGATGCGTTATACCGGATGATTGATGGTGGACAAGAAGTGGTTTCCCATAATATGGAAACTGTCGAGAGCCTCTACAGAAGAGTAAGGCCACAAGCAAAATACTGGAGATCACTAGAGCAGATCAAGCTGACCAAGGAATACGGCAAAAGGACCAAAACAGGCATTATGCTTGGCCTTGGCGAAACCAAGGAGCAGGTATATAAAGCCATGGATGACTTGGCCGAGCACGAATGTGACATCCTGACACTGGGCCAATACCTACAACCTACCAAAATGCATATCGAGGTAGCCGAATTTATCCACCCTGATCTCTTCGACCTCTACCGCGAAGAAGGGCTTAAAAGAGGCCTTAAATATGTAGAGTCAGGACCATTGGTAAGGTCTTCTTATCATGCGGAGAGGCATGTGAATGTGTAAGCAGAAAAATAGATTAGTCTATGCCCATCACTTTCAACTCTGTTTATGCGTCAGCAATCAGTTTAAGACCGAAATAGATCGGCGAATGCATAAACAGGGGTAAAGCTAAAAAGCCCCAGCATTGAGAATAGAATACAAAAAAAACTCTTTCCGCTATTGCAGAAAGAGTTTTTTATTTTACTTCTCTTACTATTTTATCACTCACCGCCAAGTGCCTCTGCACCGGCTACAATTTCAAGTATCTCGTTGGTAATAGCAGCTTGTCGGGTTCTATTGTACATCAGCCGCAAGTCTTTAAGCAATTCTCCAGCATTCTCAGTAGCCTTGTCCATGGCTGTCATTCGAGCACCGTGCTCAGAGGCATTACTTTCCAATACTGCTTTATAAAACTGTATTTTTAATGAGGTAGGAACAAGCTCCTGAATGATATAATCCCTAGAAGGCTCCATGATATAATCTACATTGGTGCCAGAAGCGACCTCATCGGTCTCTTCTTTTTCCATAGGAAGGAACTGCTCATTTCTAACGATTTGGGTCGCTACATTTTTAAATTCATTGTACACCAATACCACTTTATCATATGTACCTTTTTCAAATTCTCCCATGGCGTACTCCGCAGCGTCTTTTACGACATCAAAGGTCAAATCGGAAAATACTTGATAGAAATCACCTATCACACTGTATTCTCTCTTTTTGAAAGTTTCATAAGCCTTTTTGCCTAAAGGAAGGATAGTAATCTTTTTATCGGCATACTCTGTATTGATGGCCGCTGTTGCTGCCTTGATGATGTTGGTATTAAAGGCACCACAAAGTCCCTTGTCTGAGGTGACAGGAACGATCAATACGTTGTTAACCTCTCTCTTTTCAGCATAAACCAGATCGCTGCCTCCTTCAATTCCTGCAGAAACATTATTAAGAATGGCAGTTAATTTCTGAGAATAAGGACGCATTTGGATGATTTTATCCTGAGCCCTCCTTAGCTTCGCTGCAGCCACCATTTTCATCGCCTTGGTGATTTGCTGCGTAGAAACTACAGAGTTAATCCTTTCTTTTACTTCCTTTAAGTTAGCCATATTTACAAATAGAGAATAAAGCCTCCACCCTCCTGAAGGAGAGTGGAGTTAATAATTATTTTGCGTACTTAGGTGTAAGTTCTTTTGCTGCTTTTTCTAGCAATTTACCAGCTGTATCCAAGTCTCCTTTAGCTAGGGCGGTAATCGCCTCTTGGTACTGAGAAGTAAGCAGGGTATAAAATTCCTTTTCAAACTCCCTAGCTCTCTCTACAGGCACACTATCCATCAATCCTTTCGTAGAAGCATAGATAATCGCAGCCTGAAGTTCTACTTTTACCGGAGAATACTGCGCTTGTTTCAGGATTTCCTGATTTCGTCTACCTCGTTCGATTGTCCTTCTTGTAGTCGCATCCAGATCAGAGCCAAATTTCGCAAATGCTTCCAATTCACGGAACTGTGCTTGGTCAAGCTTCAATGTACCAGACACCTTCTTCATGGACTTGATTTGGGCATTACCACCTACCCTCGACACGGAAATACCAACGTTAATTGCTGGACGGATACCCGAGTTAAAAAGGTTGGTTTCCAAGAAGATCTGACCATCTGTAATAGAGATCACATTAGTAGGGATATAAGCAGAAACGTCACCCGCTTGAGTTTCGATGATCGGAAGTGCCGTCAAAGACCCGCCGCCTTTCACCAATGGTTTAAGCGACGCTGGAAGATCATTCATTTCCTTCGCAATGGTATCGGAAGAGTTGATCTTAGCGGCTCTTTCCAACAATCTAGAGTGAAGGTAGAACACATCACCTGGGTATGCTTCACGTCCCGGAGGTCTTCTTAGTAGTAGGGAAACTTCACGATAGGCTACGGCTTGCTTGGAAAGGTCATCATAAACCACCAATGCAGGTCGGCCTGTATCACGGAAGAACTCTCCAATCGCAGCACCTGTAAAAGGAGCAAAGAACTGCATGGGAGCTGGTTCTGAAGCCGGAGCTGCCACAATTACGGTGTAAGGAAGTGCTCCACCTTTTTCCAAGGCAGCCACCACACCTGCTACTGTAGATGCCTTCTGACCGATGGCTACATAAATACAGAAAACGGGCTCTCCCTTGTCGTAAAATTCTTTTTGGTTAAGAATGGTATCGATGGCCACGGCAGTTTTACCTGTCTGACGGTCACCAATGATCAATTCCCGCTGACCTCTACCGATCGGGATCATCGCATCGATAGATTTGATGCCTGTCTGAAGTGGTTCATTTACTGGTTGACGGTAGATGACACCTGGTGCTTTACGCTCCAATGGCATATCGTAAAGGTCACCTTCTATAGGGCCTTTTCCGTCAATCGGTTGACCAAGGGTATCCACCACCCGGCCCAACATACCTTCACCTGCTTTGATAGAAGCAATTTGTTTGGTCCGCTTTACAGTATCTCCTTCTCTTACCTCCTTAGAGTCTCCGAAAAGCACTGCACCAACATTGTCTTCTTCTAGGTTAAGTACCATTGCTTTGAGTCCGTTTTCGAACTCCAGCAACTCACCAGATTGAGCTTGGGATAGTCCGTAGATACGGGCCACACCATCACCAACTTGTAGGACTGTTCCTACTTCTTCCAGTTCAGCTTCCGTTTTAGCGCCTGAGAGCTGCTCTCTCAAGATCGCCGAAACTTCATCAGGTCTTACTTCTGCCATTCTTGAATATAGTTATATAGTTTTTCCTGTATTTATTAAATCTGCTTCTCGTAATGATTGTTCGAGAACTGTAATTTCAATGCCTTCAACTTGCTGTTCATCGACTCGTCCAGCTGACGGTCGTTTACTCTCAATACAAAGCCACCGATGATATCCTTATCCACCTTTTCTACGAGCTCGACTTTTTCTTTACCAGAAATTTCCTTCACTGTCTCTGCAAAGGTGGCTCTAAGCTCATCGTTCATGGCGAAGGTCGTCGTCACTTCGGCTATTTGGATGCCCTGGTGTAGGTTATAAAGCTCTAGAAAGGCTTTTGCAATGTCAGCAATAATATCTTCCCGATGCTTACGGGAAATGATATCATAAAAGGACAAGGTAAGCTCCTGCGCTGTTCCGGAAAATATCTTATTGATGACTTTGGCTTTCACGTCAGGTTTAACGATAGGACTCTTAAGCATCAAAGCAAAATCCCTATTGGAACCCGCTACTGCTAGCAACGATTCCATATCCTGATGTACTTCCTTCAGTATTCCTCTTTCATCTGCCAATTCCAATAGAGATTTGGCATACCTCGAAGCGACTCTTTTAACTGACATTTGCTACGATTAATTTAACTTAAGATCTTTAACAAACTCCTCTACCAACTCTTTTTGCGCCTTGTCACTTTCAAGGTTTTTGCGCAATAATTTCTCTGTTACGTCCAGTGCCAATGTGGCCACTTGGTTTTTCACTTCTGACAATGCCGCCTTCTTCTCTGTTTCAATTACCGCTTTAGCATCTTCAATCATTTTGGCACCTGCCTTCGAAGCCGCTTCTTTGGCCTCTTCGATCATCTTAGCAGATGTATCATTGGCAGATTTCAGTATCTGATCACGCTCAAGCCTGGCCTCTTGCAGCAACTTTTCGTTCTCTGCTTTAAGATTTGCCATTTCATTTCTTGCGTTCTCAGCTGCTTTTAACGCACCTTCGATGGCAGTTTCACGCTCATCTAGTGCCGAGAGAATTGGTTTCCATGCAAATTTGCCCAGGATAATCAATAAAATCCCAAAACCGATAATTTGCCAAATGATTAGTCCAGAACCAGGAATTATAAGATCCATCTATATAAAGTTTTAAACTGTTTTGTTCAAATGATAAAGTAGGGATAGGCCTAGCGCCCATCCCCATTCTTTGTACTTCTTAGAAAGTGATGTTCTCGTTAAGAGCGATCAGTAGACATACTACCACTGCAAACAGAGATACCACTTCAATAAGGGCAGCAATAATCAACATAGCAGTTTGGATTTTACCAGCTGCTTCAGGTTGTCTTGCGATACCTTCCATAGCCTGACCACCGATTCTACCGATACCAAGTCCTGCGCCTATCGCTACAATACCTGCACCGATACCTGCACCCAAAAGTGCTAGGCCAGCAGACAACAATAATGAAGTTAACATACGTGTTATAATTTATAAATTGAACAAAGAAATTCTAGTGATGATCGTGTTCTGCTACTGCCTGTCCAATGTACATCGCAGAGAACAACGTAAAGACATAAGCCTGAATGGCCGCTACCAACAATTCTATCAAGTTGATAAAGACAACCATTACCGTACTGGCCACTCCTACAGCGTAAGATTCAAACACGAAGATCAAACCGATAAAGCTGAGGATAACGATGTGTCCAGCCGTAATTGCGACAAATAGTCGCACCATTAAGGCAAACGGCTTGGTAAACAAACCGATAATTTCTACTGGTACAATAACAATAAGCAATGGTAACGGAACCCCCGGTGTGGCGACTACGTGCTTCCAGTATTCTTTGTTGCCATTGAGATTGGTAGCAAACCAAGTAAACACCGCCAAAGTCATCGTTACTGCAATATTACCAGTAAGATTGGCAGCTCCAGGGACTAGTCCCATAAGGTTACCTACCAAAATAAAGAAAAATATGGTTAATAAATACGGTGTAAATTTCTTGTATTTAGGACCAATATTAGGCTTGGCCACGTCATCCCTTACAAAAAGCACCAATGGCTCTATCACCGAAGCAATGCCTTTGGGAGCTCCATGGGGATTTTTTTTGTAATTTCTTGCTGCGGAAAGCACCGACCAAAAGATCACAGCCAGAACAATCAGTAGCATCGCTACGTTTTTGGTAATGGACAGGTCCATAAATGACCTGCTTTCGTCTACAGCATGTAGTTTATCATGTTCATTGATATAGTAGCCATTATGCTCCACACCAAATGCATGGGTCTCATGATCCTGAAAATCAGTAGACATGTAAAATTCCAGTCCACGATCACCAGAATAAATGATCACCGGCAAAGGCAATGTCACATGGGTATGCCCAAAAGTGGCAAAATGCCATTCATGCGAATCCTTTATATGGTGCATGATGAAACCCGTCTTGTTTTCGCCTTCCCCCTCAGAATCGGATGAAGCAAAAGTTGTAGTCGAGAGTGTCAGTAAAAATACTGACATCAAGGCGCTTAGGCACAGAATCTTACGAAGCATCAACTCAATTATTATAGACCTACTTAGAATGAGGGCGCAAGTTAGCTATTAAGCTGTATATATCAAACAACAAATACAACAAATAGATCATAAAAAAATTCGCAAAAAACAAAATCTTATTATCTATTTTAGCAAATAAACAAATAGCAACAAAAATAAGGCTTGCCAAAAACCTAATTATTGTTGCGCCCATAAGTATTGCTACAGAATTTTCTTTCGATTGTTTTAACAAAAATTGAATAAGCTGTCCGCTTACCAACATTACACCAAAGTAAAAAATGATGATTTGCCAAACACTGGAATGTACCCATTCCGGCTTGACGAATTGCACCAACAACGTCATCACTGTCACCAATATAGTAAGCAACACCAAAGAACCAATGTGTGATTTTATTAATTTCATAATTCCCTTGTGAAAATGGACTGCAAAAGTAGTCATATTTTTCCACATTGACGATGTCCATCAAATAACAGCAAGGGAAACCCGTCCTCCAAAGCTTCCAAGATAAAAATGATCCGCCAGATCTGGTCGATTACTTTTTCAAAGAAATAAAGAGACTATAAAAAGCTACCGCAATAGAAATAAAGCAACACAAAAGTAACCATACAGGAAAGTTCATCGGACTATTCTCCTGAATTTTCCAGCCTATCCACGTCCCCAATCCAATAATCGCACACATCTGGAAAGCCAGCCCGATATATTTCACGTATTCGGGATATTCACCCTGAGATGGCCTCTTTTCCTTTTTCTGGTTTTGATTTTTCATTTTTTAAGGAAACAGTATTGGTTTCACCTTTTACTTGTCCGGCAGCATTTTCGGTCATTTTGCATTCACCATTAAACACTGCGCCATTTTCTATCACCAGCTTTTTTGTATGGATATTGCCATTAATGACGGCCGTTTTTTTCAGGAACAATATATCGGAGCACTTTACTTCCCCCTCCACGTTACCGGCTATCTCTGCTTCTTTGGTATCTATATTGCCTACCAAGCGGGCAGATTCTCCGATTACAATTTTGGTTTTGGAGCTTAAAGTCCCATTTACTACACCCTCAATACGGATATTACCTTGAGTGATGATATCGCCCTTTATGGACGTTTCTTTTGCTATTACATTACTGGAGTTCACCATCTCCGCGACTGATTTTTTTTCTTCTCCTTTGTTAAACATGATTAATCGAAGGTTATAAATTCCTGAGGGTTGAGCGGATTTCCTTTATACCATAATTCAAAATGAAGGTGTTGGCCAGTGGTCTGTTCTCCTGTGTTTCCAATTACCGAGATCACCTCTCCTCCACTTACCGAATCCCCAACAGACTTCAATAATACTGAATTATGCTTGTAAATCGAAATCAATTCATTCGAATGCTGTATGGCGATGACATAGCCTGTCTCTAAAGTCCAGCTGGCCATTACCACGGTACCTTCGGCCACAGACTTCACTGGTTCATTTTCTTCTGACACCAAGTCCACTCCAAAGTGGTCATTGGACAAGTCAATTCCTGCAGAAACGACCCCTTTAATGGGAGAGAAGAAAAATGTTTCAGTAAAAGAGCTGGTATTAAGCTGCTGAAAACTTCCCTCATCAGGTGGCATCGCTTCAAACTCATCTATAATCTCCTGAGTGGCATCCCCCTTCTTATAAAGTTCCTCACTGGTCGGCGTTTGTACAGGAAGGTCTCGGTTAGGCAAGGTATCTTCACCATCTCTTAATGAATCGACATCATAGTCCCCTGAAATAATTCGTTGAATATTATCCAGGTACCGGTCCTTGGCCTCCACTTCTACCAAGAGACTATCCACTGTCTGGGACAGGGAATATATTTTCTTCATATTCTCAGACTCCAGATAAGCTGGGTCAAACCAACTGGCCAGTAAAGTCCTTGAAAGAATTAGGGATATCAGAAAAAAAACCAATAAGGTAAACACCACTATAAGCCCTACCCTTACTTTATTAATACTTAAAGAAGTGATGACCGAAAAGTCCTCCTCTCTACGAATAACGAAGAGATATTTATTTTCGATCCAGTTTTTTACCTTTTGTTGTATACCCAAAATATATCGTATTTACCAAGTCACCCAAATTACAAAAATACAAGATTAAACGTAAGCGTTTACATTATTGATTCAAAAACACTAATTTGGGAACTTTAACAAGACTTATGAAGCTTGACGTGAGAAAGACTTCCAATTTTCTATTGCTACTTTTCCTTTTTTCTTTGGGGTGTTCTTCCGAAAAGAACACTTTTACCAATCGCTTGTACCATAATGTCACTGCTCACTTCAACGCCTATTTTTTGGCAAAGGAGAAGATCGAGGAAGCTGAGACCGACTTTAAGGCTGCCTATCAAGAGGATTATACACAAGTGCTTCCTGTCTATCCTCCTATTGACAGCACTACGGTGGAAGGCAATATGGACAAACTGGAAGAAGCCCGTGAACTGGCTGGCAAAGCCATTGATTGGCACCGCATCAGCCAATGGGTGGATGACAGCTACTTCCTGATCGGCCTTATCGATTACTACGAGGCCAATACGGATGATGCCATCAACACCTACAAATACCTTAATGTAAACAGTAAAGACAATGAGGTACGTCACCGAGCATTGATTCAATTGCTCAGGATTTTTGTAGAACAACGCAAGTTTGACGACGCTTCTTATGTAATTGATTTTCTGTCCAAGGAAACCGATATCAGCAAAGACAACAAACAGAAACTTTATAAAACACTGGCTTACTATTACGAAGCCAGGAAGGAAAAAGACGGGGTGATCACCGCACTGGAAAGGTGCATAGAACTGACCTCGGACAAAGACGAAAAATCCCGTCTTAACTTTATGCTTGCCCAGCTCTACCAACGCGCCGGATTCGATGCGCTTGCCTATGATTTTTACAAAGAGGCGGCAGAAGGCAACCCACCTTATGAACTTGCTTTTTTCAGCCAGCTTTATGCACAGCAAGTGGCTGAACTCGAAAAGAGCAAGGACCTTAAAAAGGTGAGGGACTACTATGACAACCTTTATAAAGACCGTAAAAACACTGACCTCAGAGATGTTGTGCTTTACGAAAAAGCCCTCTTTGAGCTCAAGCAAAACGAAACAGAAGAGGCCATCGACTTACTCCACAAAGCAGCCCAAGAGCTTGGCAAAATCGAAAAGCAAAAAGGCTATATCTATCAAAAACTAGCTGAGGTGTTCTTTGATGAAAAAGAAGACTACAGGGCCTCAAAATACTACCTGGATAGTGCCCTACAGCACTTTAAGGAGACAGATAGCAACTATGAACCATTAGCAACAAAAAAAGAAGTCCTGGACAGGTATACTGTAAACTTTGAAATACTTCAGGAAAACGACAGCTTACTGAGGCTAAGCCAGATGCCCCTGGAGCAGCAAGAAAAAATAGCTGAAGATTTTATCAAGGCGGAGGAAGAACGACTCCTGGCAGAAGCCGCAGCCAAAACCGACAAACAGAACTCGGGAATATTCAACAACCTATTGGCATTTGGGAATGATGGAGCTGCATCGACCTTTTATTTTGACAATCCCACCGCAGTCCAACAAGGCGCGATCGACTTTTACAGGAATTGGGGCAACAGGGCACTTGCCGATAACTGGAGGCGAAAAGCAAATAGCTTTCAAGGCAATACCGTCTCTTCCCTTCCAACGGAAAAAGACACTGCCACTACCCAGAAAATCAGTCAAAAAGACAGTATACAAGGGATTCTACCCGATAAGGAAACCCTACTGGCCAATATCCCAACAGAACCAGACCAAATTACCGCCCTTAATGTTCAAATGGAAGAAGCCAGACTGGAATTGGGCAAAGTACTCTTCTTCGACCTTGACAGGCCTGACCTTGCCAGAGAATACTTGATTGACCTACTACAATTTCATCCTGATTCCGAAAAAAAATCAGAAGCCTACTATACTCTTTATCTTATAGAAAAAGAAACAGGTGGGAGCACCGCTCACTATGTCAGTCGGCTAAACAAAGAATTTCCTGATTCTCCCTTTACCAAATCTGTCAACAACCCAGTCAGCGAAACCTCCAGTACTGCAGCCAACAAAACCGCTGAAAGCAATTATAAAAAAGCCTATGAAGCCTATAAAAACGGTGACTATGCTTCGGCTCGTAACCTTGCCCGAAGCACATTAAACAGCTATCCACTCACTGATGTCACCGACAAGCTTACACTTCTGGACATCATGATCACGGGCAAAACATCCTCTAACCAACTGTACCAAGAAAGTCTTGAAAATTATATCGCCACAACAGAAAATCCAGCACTCACAAAAATGGCAAGAAATATGCTAGAAGCATTGACTGGAGAAAAGGATGAGGAGGCCTTATCAGCAACAGCACCTGCAAGCGTTAGTGATTCCTTAAATGTAAATGACACTACTGTAACAGCCGCTGCCATGGATAGCCTTACCAAAGTGGAGCAGGTATACCAGGTAAAAAAAGAGCAAACCCATATATTTATTTTGGTTATAGATCCACAGGAGATCACCCAGACCAAAAATTTAAGCGCTGAACTGGAAAACTTTCACGACAAGAACTTCCAAGACGCAAGGTTACGAACTGGCAACCTGTCATTTACCCGCAATCAATCTATTTTGCTGGTAAGCCCTTTTTCCAATGCAGAAAAGGCCATGACCTATAGAAACAAGTTCTTGGCAGATTTTAAGTACCAGGGATTACCTGAGGAATTAAAAAAGCGTAGTTTTGTAATTTCTATTCAAAACTTCCAGCAACTGAACAAAAGAAAAGACATTGCTGAATACGAGGCATTCTTCAAGACCTCCTATTGATACGAACATGAGTAATAAAAAAAACACCGCCAAATCCCGGTCATGGACTGGAAAGATCATCAGAATCCTTTGGATTGCATTATTTGCTGGCCTATTTGGCTTTGCCATTTTTGTATGGTCCGTAAGTGTAGACTTTTTGGGACTGTATGGGGATCTTCCTGACTTCAAAGCCTTAGAAAACCCAGAAAATGAACTTGCCTCAGAGCTCTATTCTGCCGATGGGGTACTATTGGGTAAATACTATAGGGAAAACAGGTCCCCTGTCACCTATAACGAACTCTCCAAGAACCTGATCAATGCCTTGATTGCCACAGAGGACATTCGGTTTGAGGACCACTCCGGTATTGACCCAAAGGGCCTGGCCAGGGTACTGTTCAAGACCATTCTGATGGGACAAAGCAGTGCCGGCGGAGGGAGTACACTTAGCCAACAAACAGCCAAAAACCTCTTCAAAACTCGAGGAGAAGCCTCACAAGGGACACTCAGTAGCGTCCCTGGGCTCAGGATGCTCATCATCAAAACCAAGGAATGGATCGTGGCCACACAACTCGAAAAGGCCTATACCAAAGACGAGATCCTTACCATGTATTTGAACACATCCGAATTTGGCAGTAATGCTTTTGGTATCAAGACCGCTGCAAAAACATTCTTCAACAAGGATCCCAAAGACCTTAACATACAGGAATCAGCTGTGCTGGTAGGTCTCTTTAAGGCACCAACCTATTACAGCCCTGTATATAACCCCGACAACTCTACCAGAAGAAGGAACACCGTGCTTGGCCAGATGAGGAAGTATGAGTTTCTCACAGAGACCCAATACGACTCTATCTCCCAACTCCCCATTGAGCTGGACTATAATGTAGAAAGCCACAACAGGGGACTGGCGACCTATTTCAGGGAGATCGTCAAATCTGACCTTATCAAATGGACCAAAGAAAATCTCAAAGCAGACGGAAAACCTTATGACCTTTATGGAGATGGCCTGAGGATATACACCACCATTGACAGCCGCTTGCAAAAATATGCTGAAGAGTCCGTTGATGAGCATATGCGTGAACTTCAGGCCAAGTTTGTCAGTGAGCTTCGTGGGAGGGAACCTTGGATTGATAGCAACGGACGGGTAATTCCCAACTTCATGGAAACCATGATCAAAAGGACAGAAGCCTATCGTGTGCTGGTCAATAAGTACGGAGCGGACTCGGATTCGGTAGAAATCAAGCTGAACGAGAAGAAAAAAATGAAAGTGTTCTCTTGGGAAGAAGGTGAAATCGACACCGTGATGAGCTCTATGGACTCCTTACGCTATTACAAAACATTTTTGCAAGCAGGGTTTGTCTCCATGGATCCACATACCGGACATATCAAAGCTTGGGTAGGCGGACTCAATCACAAATACTTCAAGTACGATCACGTTAGGGAAGGTCGCCGGCAACCGGGATCTACCTTTAAGCCATTCGTCTATGCAGCGGCCATCGAAAATGGCTATAGCCCATGTTATACCGTAGTGGACCAACCTGTAGAAATCAACATACCGGGTCAACCCACATGGAGCCCAAGCAATGCTGATGGAAAATTCACCTATGAAAAAATGACCATCCGCCAAGCAATGGCCCAGTCTATCAACTCCATCACTGCGTATATGATGAAACAGATCAGCCCAGAAGTGGTGGTAGAAACAGCCCATAGACTAGGGATCACCAGTGACTTGGATCCAGTACCTGCCCTTGCACTCGGTACCAGTGATGTTTCCATCTTGGAAATGGCCGGATCTATGAGCACCTTTGCCAATAAAGGTGAACATATCAAGCCATATTATATCGACCGTATCGAAGACAAAAACGGCAATGTTCTCCATCAGTTCCCCGCACGCAAAAGCCCAGCCATGAGTGAGGAGGATGCCTACTTAATGCTCCACATGCTACAAGGTGGATTCGAGGAACGAGGAGGCACTAGTCAGGGTGTTCCTATGCACCTGCGCGAAGGCAATGAACTGGGAGGTAAAACAGGCACCACCCAAAACGCCTCTGACGGCTGGTATATTGGGCTTAGCAAAGACTTGGTATCAGGAGTATGGGTAGGTGGTGATGACAGGGCCATCCACTTCAGAAGCTGGATCAGTGGCCAAGGTGCCAGAACTGCCCGCCCCATCTGGGTGAAATACATGACCAAAGTCTATGAAGACCCTACCTTAGGTATCTCCAAAGGTGCTTTTGAAAAGCCTGAAAGACCGCTAAGCGTGGAACTGGACTGTGAAGAGTATCAAATCCAAACGGACGAATATACCGACTTTGACTATGACCAAAGGAACAATGACTTCTAAATCCCAAACCCCATAACCAACTTTTGGAAACTTATTAAAAACAGCTCCTCACGAGAGCTGTTTTTTTTATATTTGTCGTATGCAAAGCCCTTCATACAGCCCTGAAGAATACAATAAACTCCCTGACGTACCAGGAGTCTATAAATACTACAACCAAGAGGAAAAACTCATCTATGTAGGCAAGGCAAAGAGCCTCAAAAAACGGGTGGCCAGCTATTTTGTAAAAAGCACTGGACTAAACCTTAAAACCCGACGAATGGTCAAAGAAATCCGTCGGATCGAGTTTACCATTGTCAATTCAGAGTTTGATGCATTACTGTTGGAAAACAACCTGATCAAAAAAAACCAACCTCGGTATAATATCCTCCTGAAGGATGACAAAACTTACCCCTATTTGCTGCTTACCAAAGAGCATTTTCCACAGCTCTACCCCACACGTAAACTTATTCCTTCCAGAGGCACCTATTATGGCCCTTTTGCGAGTGTCAAGGCGATGAACAACGTACTGGAGCTAATCAGGAGCTTATTCACCATACGCACTTGTAAGCTGGACCTAAACCCTTACAAAATTGCTGAGCAGAAATACAAAGTCTGTTTGGAATATCATATCGGAAACTGTTTGGGACCCTGTGAAGGCTTGCAGGGCGAACCGGACTACATGAAAGACATCGATCAGGCCAAGAACATCCTCAAAGGCAACCTCGGAGTGCCAAAGGCTTACTTTAAAAGCAGAATGCAGGAAGCTGCCGAGAACCTCGCTTTTGAGAAAGCACAACGGTTTAAGGACAAGCTGGACCTTCTTGAAAAGTATCAAGCCAAATCACTGGTCACCAATCCTCATGTGACCGATTTGGATGTATTTGCCATTGTCTCTGCAGATAAATTTGCCTTTGTCAATTACCTTAATATCAAAAATGGAGCGATCAACATCACCAAAACCGTAGAACTCAAGAAGAAACTTGACGAGACCGAACAAGAAATGCTGCTCACCGCCATCTTCCACCTGAAGGATCAGTTCCAAAGTGATGCCAAGGAGATCCTCAGCAACATTGACTTGGATGAGCCTATCGAAGGCCTGCACCTCACCGTGCCAAAAATAGGGGACAAACGAAAGCTGGTAGAACTTTCCCTTAAAAACGCCATGTATTATAAAAAGGAAAAGGCATTGCTCAGTGGTAAAGCAGAAGAGAAAAAAAACAGGGTATTGCTCCAGCTCCAAAAAGACCTTTCACTCAAGGATATTCCTGATCATATTGAGTGCTTTGATAATTCTAACATACAAGGTAACTATCCTGTTGCAAGTATGGTATGCTTTCTGGATGGAAAACCAGCCAAAAAAGAATACAGGCACTTCCATGTCAAAACAGTAGAAGGGCCTGACGACTTCGCCAGTATGACAGAGATCGTAGGCAGAAGGTATGGTCGTCTGATCAAGGAAAATAAACCCCTGCCGAAACTCATCGTGATCGATGGTGGAAAAGGCCAGCTTTCTGCATCTGTGGAAGCCTTAAAGTCCTTGGGCATCTACGGCCAAGTGCCCATCATCGGCATTGCCAAAAAACTGGAAGAAATCTATTTTCCCGGTGACTCTTTTCCTCTACATATTGATAAAAAATCCGAGTCATTACGTCTCATTCAGCGCACCAGGGACGAAGCTCACCGTTTTGCGATCACCTTTCACAGGGATATCCGTAGCAAAGACGCTTTCAAGACAGCACTTGACACCATCGAGGGCATTGGTCCCTCTACTTCCAACAAACTCTTAAAACACTTTAAATCATTGAAAAAAATCAGGGAAGCTTCTGAAGAAGATCTTGCCCAGATCATTGGCAAGGACAAGGCCAATAGGGTCATTAACTTTATAAAACAAGAAAGCAGGTGATAGGACCACCTGCTTTCTTGATTTATACTTTACTTCTGGAAATCACCATTCCCAGAGACTGTTTTCAAATTCGAGTAGATCGTATTCAAACTTCAAACCATCCAAATAAGCCTGTAACTCAGGGTTAGGATTATTTGGATCGACCATATCAGCTATCAGGGCGTTTTCCGAATTGGAATACTTCCTAACCACCGATTTGAACAATCTTAGGTCAAAAGCTTGGCTGTAAGAAAGGTCTTTGGAAGTATTACTGAAGTTAATCCACCTAGCTTCCGGATGATTTTTAAAATACTCATAAAAATCCTTGAACCGAATATAAGCGATGCTCTTTTCGCCAGCATTGGCATTGGTCTGTGAAGGCATCACCAAGTGGATGTACTTCACATCAAATTTCACTTGCGAATGGTGCTTGTCAAACAAGAAATCTTCTTTAAAGTCCAAATAATAAAGGTTCTTCACAAAGATACTGTCACCATTGGCAGACATCCAGAAGTTATTCTGAAAATCAGCGATGGAAAGTGACTCGGTAAATTCCTCATCGGCAAATAGCTCAAAGGCATTTTCCTCAGTCACGGCTTTATAAATACTATAAATGATACCATTACGCTTGGTATCTCCCGTGCCATAGAGAGGATGGTTATACTTTTCTCGCAGATCTACCCTTCTCCACACACCGATCTGGTACATCTTGTCATCCTCCCTGATTGGGTGGGCAGAAAACACCGTATCTACCTGAAATTGCCTGTCTCCACTTACAGATGGATCTACGCTCGTGGAACCTGTCTGCCCAAAAACCTTTGGACTTACAGCCAACATGATCACCATCATTAATGGGACAATGTATTTTGCATCTAATCGTTTCATAACCTTGTATTTTACTTCAAAAGAAAGCCTACCAACCTCTTGGATTACTTAATGGCAATCCGCTCTATATGGTTGACATTACTTTTTATTTTTTGACCTTGGAAGTTTGTCCTGGTAACTTCCGTTACTTGAATCACCAAGTTATCACCACTTCTCGCAGCTGCTAACAGCTGCCTAATGGCTATATCCTCTCCGCTGATGTTAACTTGCTCCCTAGGAACTTCGTTTCTCAGGAGCTTCACTACACCACCAGAGACTTGGAACCTAGCATCTTTAGGCATCGTCCGACCAAAAGTCGGCTCCGGTACAGCCTTTATTTTTAGCTGAGAAGGCCCAGGAGCGGGGAAAGGCACACTCATATCGATTTCCTTCTCTCCATTATAAGCAGCAATGGTCGGCGCTGGTACTGGTCTGATATCGTAACTAACCGTTCCGATTTTGGCACCACCACTGTTCACGCCGATGTTTACTTTTCCTGAATTGGCAGGAATAATGGTCACATCACCAGGGTTACTGCCCTTAATGGCCTGTCCATTGGTAACGGAAAACTCAGGTGCATAGCTATTGCCCAAAGCAGGAACTTTAATGCTCAGTTCGTTTGCACACTGCGCATATAGCTGTTGGATAGCCTCTGCGGTCACCTCAATGGTCGGATTGGCCACGAAGTAGTCATAGTTGACACTCAGCAGACTGTCCTTGCCATCGATGTTTACCACCACTTCACCTTCCAAGGTACGCTTGGCGAGCCCTCTGTCATCGTAACTGTCGGCTGGTCCCACTGGAAAGCTGATTTTACCAAAACCATTTTCCACAGGAACTTCTTTTCCGTTCACGCTCATCTTGGGCTGTGCCGAAGAAGAAGCCGAAGCGATAAACAGGTTACCTTCAAATTTGGTCCCTGCCGCCACAATATTGGAGTTGGCCGCTACCATGGGTTCGAAGATATCTGCTTTATAGTAAAACGATCCCAAAGAACGGGTCAGCGACCCCAATGATTCTGATTCGATGTTCAGCACCTCATTTTGGTACTGACTGATGATGGCCAATACCGCACCAATAGGAGATTTGACAAAGTTCAGGTTTACGAAATCTTTATAACTCACATCCGGGTCATTCTTGAACAAGTCGATTTCCTTGGCATCCTTGGCAATTTTCTCAAACTCCATAGGAATCCCAACTTCCTCTAAGAGAGCTTCTATTTCTTCAGGATATTGATTGAGGCGCTCTTGCATCTCATATCCTTTTTTATTGTTATTGAAGATATTGCCAGCAATATCCGTATTTTTCAGGGCGCTGTTCTTAAACTGTCCATCATCGCTTAATGCGTTCGACTGCGTAATCAATTCCTGCTTCAATCCTTCCAAATAAGAAAACACTTCAGCGGATTTCTCCCTTATCTGCCGTGCCGTCTCCACTTTGGGAAGGTCCTTTTCATTATTTCCTTGCTGCTCCACCGTCGCTTCTATATTGCTGACAATGGAGGCATTCTTTTCAATGTAGTTCTTGGAAGTGCGCTCCAAGCCATCATTCAGAAGAATGAACTTTTGCAATATTTGATTACTTACCTGTAGCGCCAAAAGAGCGGTCAGAACGAGATACATCATCCCGATCATCTTCTGCCTTGGCGTTTCTTTTCCACCGGCCATATATATCCCGTTATATTATTAGTCCTACAATAAATTAAATTAACCCTTCATGGCCGTCAGCATGCCACCATATACACTGTTAAGAGAGCTGACATTCTTGTTCAGCTTCGCCAGCTCAGCTTTGAAGGTTTCGGTTTCTTTGCCGGCTTCATTTAAGCCTTCCATGGCCGCTGTAACGTTTGAATAGAATTTATTGAGTACTTTAACATGACTATTTGCATCTTGCAATTCCATCTCGTACACTGCGTTCAGTGCGGATAAGTTTTGGGTCACTGAGACTACCTGGTCTCTATAATCTTTAGCCTCTTGGGAAGCATTGGACATTTCAGAGAGTGCCGCAGCAGTTTTGCTGTAAGACTGATTGATGTCCACCAATGTTTTGGAAGCTACTTTTACATTTTCCGCATATTCGTTGGTCGCCAATGCAGCATCTGCCACAGTCCCCATTTTTTTGGTGGAATCAGCTAGATTTTTTAATCCCTTGCCCAAGTTATCGATCAGGTCAGAACCAATATTGGCATCCTCTAGCATTTTATCCAGCTTCTGGGAAGTCTGGTCGCCTGATCCCTGTGCCACTCTTGACTGACGAGGCGCCGGAGGTACCGAACCGTCTGCAAGTTCAGGGTATACTTTGCTCCAATCCACCTCTTCTGATTGTGGTTCAAAAGCCGAAAGGAAGAAAATAGCTGCCTCTGTAGATAGGCCTATTCCGATCATGAGTGAGGCACCTTCCCAATCGAGGATTTTAAACATTGCCCCTAAGATTACTACAGAAGCTCCGATTCCATAAATCTTCGGCATTATGGAACCATAAAACATGTGGGAGAAAGATTTTTCGTTGCGTTTAGCCATAGGTTGTAAAAGTATGGTTTATAATTTTGTGTGTAAGTGTGTATATAGATTGATTAACGTCTTCTTGTAGCTCTTACGTCCATGGAGCCTGAACGACCGATAAAGGTCATTACTGTTCTGAATCCAATATGGGCAGTTTTTACATCTTGGTACTCATACGTTCGAGTACTGGTCTCTAAGTAATGAGCAATATCTTTCCAAGAGCCACCACGCACAACCTTGCGAGATTCGTTTTCATCCTCATATCTGGGATCGAGATCCCAAGTAAGGGAGCTTCCTGCGGGATTATAAGCATCTTCTACCCATTCAGATACATTACCGGCCATGTTATAGATACCGAAATTATTGGGTGCATAAGTATCCACAGGAGCTGTATAGGCGAATCCATCATCTATATAATTGCCACGACCTGGTTTAAAGTTGGCCATCAGGCATCCTCTCCTATTTTTAAGGTATGGGCCACCCCAAGGGTATTTGGCGATTTCTTTACCTCCCTTGGCAGCATATTCCCATTCTGCTTCAGACGGCAACCGGAATCTTGGCATATCATATTCAGACTTATCATTTGCATTCATGTGGTATGATTTCCACTCGCAAAATTTCTTGGCTTGTTCCCAACTTATCCCTACCACGGGATAATCATCAAATGCCGGATGTTCAAAATAGTACTCCATCAGCGGGTCACCATAATGATGGGTAAAGCTCTGCGACCAGACAGTAGTGTCGGGAAGAAGCTCATCTATATTAAATTGGGGAGGATCCTTAAGTGTAGTGGGAGTAGACAGGGCCAATTCTCCCATTCTTACCGCTTCCAAAAACTGACGGTACTTGTTATTGGACACTTCATATTTATCCATATAAAATTCGGATATCGTCACCTGTTTGTTCAGCGACGATTTACTAACGGCAATATCTTCATCAGCTTGTCCCATCCAAAAAGTACCAGCCTTTACCGGCACCATATCATGAGGAAGGGTCTGCTGCCATCCAGACCGATCGGGAACCCCAGTCACTTCACCAGTTCTGTTGGCTTTTTCACTAGCAGAACCCTTGCTACCAAAAAGACCACATCCCTGCAACAGTACCACGGATAGTAGCATCACGATCCCTGTCAAAAATCGTGAGTTCATTTTCTTGTACATATAAGACAATTTTGTTGACAATTCTTTATTCCTAGATTAACGTGTTCTTACCAAGATCGAAATTTAAGAGAAAATACCAAAACATTACAAAAAATCGACCAAAATTAACGGTTATTTAAAACCGGAATCTCGGAGTCCGTTGTATTATACTCTCTATTTTTTTCGCTACAGCTGGTAAATTATACGTTAACATAAACTCGTGGGAGGTTGGAGCCTTTGCTTCCGTCCCACTCATTACCAAATCAAAGGCGTAGCCCAATTTAAGTGACTTATCTCTTAATAATTTATACCCCATCAATACAGAAAGGGACTCTTCTCCTCTAAAAGCTAATCCACCGCTCATGCGGTCATTATATGTGGCTATAACGCTCACGTCATAGGAAAAATTATTGAAGCCCTCACTTTTTAACAAAATACTTGGATCAAATGTCACTTGTGCAAAAGTCCGTATCTTGTATCCCACCATCAAATAACTGTGATTGACCAGTTGATTATCAAAGGAATTGTCTCCAAAATCAAAAGTAGGCTCATTGAGGTGCCTACTGCTCAGTGAGACATAATACTTGGGCGCTTCGTAAAGCAACCCCGCACCAAAATTTGCACTCATCTGACTTTCGTTACCACTGCTTGGAATCGAAGGGTCGGGATTGACTACGTCGATTTCATCGAATTGTATAGTGTTGGAAAACACGCCCCCAGAGACCCCAAAGCTCAGCACACCGCGCCTGATTTTTTTGTGATAAGCAGCTGAAATATTCACTTCTTGGCTTGTCGCTGGACCAATATCATCATTGGTAAACGATAATCCCCAACCAAATGATGTGCCGGAGACCCTGCCAGCAGCTGTTACGAGCTGCGTAGTGGGAGCACCTCCATTTCCTGAAGAGGTGGTATATCCTAGCCATTGGCTTCGGTGCAAGGCGGTAAACTGATAGCCCTCATCACTTCCCGCAAAAGCGGGATTATAATAGAGCCCATTGTACATATATTGTGTGAATTGGGCGTCTTGTTGCGCAAAAACGCAGGACGGACTGATCCCCCCAAGTAGAAATCCTGAGAAAAAAATAAAATTAAGGTAAATTCTCTTTTTCATGCGCTTCAAAAGTATATTCATTCAATATGACTAGTCTACACAATTATAATCGAATTTACCTTATAAATGTTGGGATTTTTTCAGAGGTTATTCACTTTTTTTATGTACAATTCAAGCGCACCGGTCATACTTGGCGCATTGGGCATAGGAGCCTCGATGTCCAAAATGAGATTTTGATCCCTCACACTTTTAGAAGTGGTAGGACCAAAAGCAGCTATCCGGGTAGCCCCTTGATCAAAATCAGCAAAATTGTGAATCAATGATGTGATCCCTGAAGGACTATAAAAAGCCAAAATATCATACTTGATATCCTTCAGGTCAGAAAGATCAGCAGCCACCGTGTGGTAAATTACTGCTTCGGTAAATTCGATATTGTTCTTTGCCAGATAATCTGGAATGTCATTTTTGCGGATATCTGAACATGGAAACAGGTATTTTTCACCTTTATGTTTCTTGAAGTAATCAAATAGATCCGCTGCGGTCCTTACCCCTACGAAGAGCTTACGCTTCCTGATCACAATGTACTTCTGAAGATAGTGCGCTGTCTGCTCAGAAATACAGAAGTATTTCATGTCTGCAGGCATTTCGATTTTGAGCTCTTGGCAAATTTTAAAGAAATGATCAATCGCATTGCGGCTAGTAAAAATAATCGCCGTGTGCTTGAGAATATCGATCTTTTGCTTTCTAAACTCCCGGATCGAAACAGGCTCTACCTGAATGAAAGGCCTGAAATCTATTCTTAAATTGTATTTCTCGGCCAACTGAAAATAAGGGGACTTCGCATCGGAAGGTCGAGGCTGAGAAACCAAAATACTCTTTACCGGCTGAAATCTGTCCTTAGTAGATTTAGTCATATGCTCTTTTTTCTTCTTTTGTTTTCTCTCGTATTTTCCCGCATTAGCCAACGATCAACTTAACGATCACTAAAAAGGGAACCAATTCGGAACTGCAAAGGTAAGAAAATAAATGGTAACTTTTAAAAGGCACTTTTTTTAACATCAAGTAAAAAAGCCTAAAAATCCCTGCCAAATAGACCAAGAGAAATAAACCCAGGGCAAATTCCACCATTTCGTCCATTTTCGTATAACCTTGCAGATAAAATCCCATCAGCACAATGAACATAACCAACAATACCATCATCAGTATCCGTACCAAATAAAAAAATTGGCTGAAGTCTACTTTGTCCAATTGATATACCACCGCAAAGAACTTGATCCACAGGTATTTCATAAAAGACAACACCATAAAGAATGCCGTGCCAGAAAGCCACACCAACAATAGGGAGTTGAGCCCTCCTACCAAATAATCATCTAACAAACTAATCCCTGCAAAATGCAAGCAGGAAAAAGTAAAAAGCGACATAAGCATACTGAACACCAACAAATAAAATATCACGTCCGATGAAAAGGTCTTTATACCACTTCCCCCCTCTGAAAGTTCCTCTGCAAACATGGTTACAGGCCTCAATGCTGACTGGAAAATAACAGGATATGTCACTTTAAATAGCGCTATAAGCGAAAGGACAACCACTAATGCAACTATCAGAAAATCCTTTACTGGATCCTTTTTCCGTAATTGCTCACTTGGAGTATCAATACTACTATCCACTGATTTTCCTTTTCTGAAAACACCCTTTTTCACCGAAAGCTGGGACTTGTCAATACCCTCCTTGTATGCTCTCAAAGGCAATGTTCCAGACTGGCTATCGACAGGACTTATTTCTTTTAGGCGCTTTAGCGGTAGTACAAAACTGGTATCTGCCGATGCATAAAACCATAAGGTATTGTCCAAAAAAACCGCTGTTTCAGCAGGAAAAACCAGCTGAAATGAAGCCAATGGGTAGGTTTCCAAATCCAAATCCACCGCCGCCATGACAGGAGAAGGGAGAAGGTCGTACTTTTCCGAAATCACTATCCTTGGATTGTAGTTCTCCAAGACCTGCGCCTGTAGTGTCCCAAATAGAAAAAATAAACAAACGGCGGCAATCAGCCCCCTGATTTCCTTTCTCATAAACCTAAAATCTGCCAATATATCCAAAGTGAATCTTTGCGTAATTTACACCAATTTCCTGCTCATTTGACCTGCCCATCCCGTACAAAAACCGGAATTCCCCATTTCCTGTACGGAGGTTTAGCCCTGCTCCGAAGGATATGATTTTGTCAAGCTGATCAGGCAAAGCCCAGCCTGACTGCTCCAAGGCCCCTACATCTGTAAAGAGCAGAAAATAAGAATTTTCTTCAAAATAAAACCTGGGTTCAAAATTAGCATAAACATATCGGTTTGCGAAGAAGAAATTCTCATTAAAACCTCTGAGCGTCCTGAGCCCCCCCAATCGGTACATATCATTTTTCAGGATATTGTCTCCCAAAAGAAGTCCTCCCCGCAGCCTCAAAAAACCGACCAGTCTGTTACTCACCCGCCAATATTCTTCTAAAGACATAGTACCGAATGTCTGAATGGCCTCCGTGTCAACCTCCTCATAAACTCCTTCCGGAATCCCCGTATTTTGTAGGATTTTTTTATTGCCCACTCCACCCTCCATTATGAGCCTCCAGCCATTTTTGGGCTGGTATCCGTCGTCCAGTTGCTGGTAATGGAGACGAAGACCATAACTGTGGTATCGAAAATCCAACTCTGCGGGAAGTTCTTCAGCAGCATTGACCTCCGGGACAGACAATAAGTCCCCCGCCTTCCATTTGCTGAACACATCCAAATACAATCGTGGTCTCACTTGGTAACCAAACCCCAGCCGAAAATCCCTATTGACGAAGGTCGTATCCTCTTTGAGCAGGAAAAAAGAAGCATTCACATCTATCCCCGTTCCAAAAAGCTGCGGCTCCACTGCAGACACTTCCAGGTTTTGGCTATATTGTGTTAATCGCTGCCAGTGTAGCCCATATTGCCTCCCTCTACCTACTGGATTATAAATGGCCAGATCAAACTGGCCCGTCACCATTAGCTTATTGGCTTCGGCTTCGTTGGGTAGCAGACCGATGATACCATCAAGAGCATTTACTTTGCGGTTTTGGAGGCTGAGATAAACAGTCGCCTCACTGTTCTGAAAACTCACCCTAGGCGGCTCCATCACTTCATAGTAAGGCATTTCTTTAAGCAACTGGAAAGCCGACTCCACCGCCTTTTGGGAGAATGGTTCCCCAGGCACTATTCCAAGTTTCCTTCCCAAGATCACTTTTTTGACGCGGGCATTTCCACTGATCTTTAGACTGTCAAATTGGATAAAAGGGCCTTTTTCCAGCCATATATTAGCTTGAAAACCATTTCCTTCTTGTGTAATGCTATCTAGGCGCACTGCCGCAAAGGGGTATCCTTGATTTTCTTGTATACCCAGTAATTTTTCAAAAAGTCGTGCCACTTTCTTATAGGAGACTGGCTGTCCACGAAAATCCCTTGGATCCCCCCCAGCCCTCCTCACAAGGCTTTCGGATAAATTGCCCCGACGTAACTCCATCCACCTGAATTTATCCCTGGTCGTTATCGTCGCCTTTGCCACACTGTCATGATAGGTCAAGTCCACTACCTCCGCCATCAGGTAACCTTCACTCCATAGTTCTTTAAGCTCTCCTTGCAAAAAATGCTGAACACCTAAGGTATCCAGTCCCTCTTTCGTCCCTTTTCGGTGGTGTTCCCCGGTAATTTCATACTGTAGCTCATAGCCCTGTTGGGCTTGTACGGAGACCCAGGACCACATCAATAAAATCAGTGATGTAATGATTGGACGTTTCAAAAGTGCTTCTCGTTGTTTTGCTTAACTTTGTGCTGATAAAAGTAATCAATTTGGCAGGAATTTATATTCATATCCCCTTTTGTAAGCAAGCATGTCATTACTGCGATTTTCATTTCAGTACCAATACTGGGCTGAAAACCAACATGGTGAAGATGCTCTGTAAAGAACTGATACTTCAGCAAAATTACTTGGGCAAAGAAACCTCGATTAAAACCATCTATTTTGGTGGAGGGACCCCTTCGTTGCTTTCTACAGCTGAGTTAGAAATGATTCTGGAAACCATCGCCGCTCACTACCATTTGGATCTGGAGGAATTGACCATCGAGACCAATCCCGATGACCTCCACAAAACCAAACTGAACGATTTACTTGCCCTGGGTTTTGATCGGCTGAGTATCGGTATCCAAAGCTTTAGTGACGAAGTTTTGAAATTTTACAACAGGACCCATTCGGCAGCAGAATCATTGGACTGCATCAAAAAGGCCAGACAAACAGGGTTTGACAAGCTGTCCATTGACCTGATGTACGGGTTTCCTGCTGCTGACCACCAACTATGGGAACGGGATTTAAAACAGGCCATCCTTCTCGAACCTGGCCATATCAGCAGCTACTGCCTGACGATCGAATCCGGTACAGCACTGGGTAACTGGGCAGAAAAAGGGAAGTTCAATCCGGCATCTGAAGATTTTAATGCGGACCAATTTGAACTAATGCAAAAAAGGCTGGAAGATGCCGGCTATATCCAATATGAAATTTCCAATTTTGGCCAGCCAGCTGCTTTTGCCATACATAATTCCAATTACTGGAAGGGCATTCCCTACCTCGGTATCGGGCCGAGTGCACATTCCTTTGATGGTCGGTCCAGACAGCATAACCTCGCCCACAACGCCAAGTACATCAAAGCGCTCCAAAACGGACAAATCCCCTACGAAAAGGACATACTTAGTCAGGATGACATGCTGAATGAATACCTGCTGACAGCTCTACGAACGATCTGGGGAGTCGACCTGACAATGGTAAAAAAACGCTTTGGTCTTGATCTCCTCCAGGACAAATCGCCTTTCATCCAAGCCTTAACCAAAGACCACCTTATCCATATAGAAAACAACCATCTTGTCCTGACTAGACAAGGTAAACTTTTAGCTGATCATATCGCCGAAAAGCTCTTCGTGTAAGGCGGGTTAAACCGCCTCTTTAATTGGTACTGTGCCAAAGTAACGCTACCTTTGACAACGATGAAAAAGTACCCAGACTATAATCCCCGCAAAAAGGAAATCACACCGCTCAAGGAAGCTTTTGAAGAATTACTCCAGGCCTACAAGCTCAAGGATCGCTTCAACGAAAGGAAAATCGTCAGCGCTTGGGGAGAGATGATGGGAAACTCCATAGCCAGTCGCACCTCCAGCATCTATGCCAAGGACAAGAAGCTCTTTGTAAAACTGTCCTCCGGACCGATCAAAAAGGAACTGATGATGAACAAGAGCCGGGTACTTGCCATTATTGAAGATAAATTCGGAAAAGGGGCCATAGAGGACATCTCCTTCCTTTAGTTCCTTGAGCAAGTTTAATCCTGCGCAGCAAATACCCTTTTTAGCAGGCTGCTTGTTCGTTCCATTGGATTTTCCCGGATCGCCTCCTCTTCCTCGGCAATAAGCTTGAACAATCCTTCAATTGCCCTTTGGGTGACATAATTGTTCAGGTCCGGATCCAGCTTTTTACTGGTCGTTGGGAAATTATTGTAAGAACTCACTAAATCACCATAATACCTGGTAGCACCAACATTATCAAGGGACTTTTGGACATGTGGCCTGAACAGCTCCACCAGCTGATCAGTCGTGGTACGCTGTAGGTACTGGGTAGCGGCATCATCTTCTCCTTTGAGGATGGTCCAAGCATCCTGAATGGTCATTTGCTTAATGGCACTTATAAAAATAGGCTTGGCCTCTTTGGCCGCGTCTTCCGCTCCCCGGTTAATAGTAGTGATCACCTTGTCCACTTCTCCTCCCAGACCAATCTTTCGAAGGGTGTTTTCCACTTTTCGCACATCCTCGGGCAGGCCTATCCGTATCAGGTCATTGCCCAAGTAGCCATCCTGCTTACTGGCTATTCCCACACCCGTGTCTATTCCTTTTTCCAAGGCTTCCTTCAGCCCATTGCTCACCTCTCCTTCAGAGAGGCTCGCTTCTGTTGCCCCTTGTATGAACTTGTTCACTTCTGCTGCAGTACAGCTCATCATCATGGTCACTATGGCCAACATCCAGGCCAATACATTTCTTTGCATCTTCATCGTTGATTAAAAATATCCACTTTAATTGATTCAGGTTATTTGGTTGACATTACGTATAATTGTAATGGTTTTTGTACATGCTCAAGTTTCCCAACATAAATATCGGAAAAATCTTACTCCTAGTGACCGTGCTCACTTGGTTGGGACTGCTTTTTGTAGACCTCCTGCGACTCTTTGGCACGGTAAACAGGATGAATCTGGGCATTGCCCATGAGATCACTTGGACACTCGAAATCATCTTTTTCATCTTGGTGTATCTATTTTACACGCGGTCCATTGACCGCAATGAACAGAATAACTTCATCCAACTGATCTGGCGGGCAGCTTCTACCGGCCTGATGGTCATTGGAGCAGCTTTTCTGATCCGTATTTTCTATATTGTACTGGATGATACACGGCTGAGCACCGATCCTTTATTGGCCAATTTCTTTTACCATGTCAATTTCGGACTCACGTCTTTATTCCTTATTTCATGCGCTTTGCTATGGAAAAAACTCATTTTATACCAAAAGAACAAAAATACCGTCCAGCAATGGCAAATATATGAAGTCATGCTTTTTGTTAGCATGTTTTATGTATATTTTAATCAAAACACATTTGATTTCACCTTCCTTTTTGGTCTGGTATTCCTGATCATCTTTGGCGTGATCATTTCTGTAAACCTCAAATGGATCCCCTACCTTACCTTTAAGGACAAGTGGAAATCCATATTGTTCTTTGCAATCATCCTGATCACCACCTCATTTCTGTTCATGCAGTCCATGAGCTATCAAAGCCACAATGCTGAGATCAACCTCATGGATAATTTATTCCTGATAGGCCTTTTTGGTTTTGTGTTCATTTATTCACTTTTCAGTTTTTTGGTCACGCTGTTCAACCTGCCCACCTCTTCGGTTTTTGAACAAAAACTCACCGAAGCCATCAACTTCCAAAAACTAAGCCAATCCATCCAACCTGGACAAAGTGAAACACAGGTCTTGGATATTTTGGTGGACAGCTGCATGAGTGCAGCTTATGCAGATGCCTCTTGGCTGGAAATCGTCGATGAAGAAAACCAACTTCAAATCCTCCATCAACGGTTCATCACCAATAAGGACCGCAAGGAAGTCAAAGAACTGATGAACAAATACAAAACCTTCAGTACTTTTCTAAATCAACGCAGCCCTACTACAATCGACCACATCAACAGTCCTGTAGAGCATGACCTCTATAAGTCCGCGTTGATTGTTCCCATATGGGTAAACAAGCACTTGTTGGGCTATATTTTTCTGCTGAAAGAAGTAAAAAACGGCTTTAACAAAGAAATGCTTAACATCGTCACCACCTTCGTGGGCCAAGCAAGCATTTCCGTAGAAAACCATCGTCTCCTCAACGAAGCCATCAAGAACGAACGGTACAAGGAGGAACTAAAAATCGCTCAACGGGTACAGCGAAGCTTATTGCCTTCCGATCTTCACCACAACGAACATTTTGATATCTTTGGTTTTTCTGAAGCAGCTGATGAAGTGGGGGGAGACTATTATGAGACCTACCAGTTTGACGAAAACCGCTTTGCCCTTATCATTGGAGATGTTTCGGGGAAGGGGCTCTCTGCGGCTTTTAACATGTCTCAGATGAAAGGGGTTTTCCATAGTCTTGTCCAGCTGGACCTGCCCCCAAAGGAGTTTCTGGCCAAGGCCAATAATGCCCTTAGCAGCTGTCTAGCCAAAAACCTGTTTATCACCACCACGTACTATTTGATAGACACCTCCAAATCCTCCATCACCTTTTGCCGTGCTGGACACTGTCCCACATTATATTATGATAATGCAAAAGACCAGACAGATTATATCACGCTCGAAGGCCTAGGCCTAGGAATACTCCGAAACGATAAATACCCAAGCTACCTGCATGAAAAGACCATTCATTACCATTCTGGCGACATTTTGGTAATGTACACCGATGGAATCGTGGAAAGCAAGAACCAAAACGGAGAAGAATATGGTTATGATAGACTAAAAGAAGCCCTCGATACCTACAAGGAAGAATCACCCGAAACCCTCAAAAACCGCATCATCTCTTCGGTGTATGAATTTGTCGGAGAAGCAGCACTTCCCGATGATGACTACTCCCTAATGGTATTAAAATTCCTGTAACAACATTAGCAAAAACTTAGCGTATAATCAGTTATGTTGACAATCAATAAGAAGCAAGACGATAACCATATCCTCCTCTCCCTTAAAGGGCAGGTGGATGCCAGCAATTCTGTAGAGCTGGATGAAGCGATCAAAGAAGTCGTGACACAAAACCACCCGACTATCTTGGTGGATGGGAGTGAACTGGAATACATCTCCTCTGCTGGGCTGGGCGTCTTTATGTCTTATTTGGAAGAATTTGAAGAAAACAACATTCAGTTTTTGATATACGGATTGTCCGAAAAGGTAGCCAATGTCTTTCACATTCTCGGACTGGACCAATTGATCACCATAAAAGCAAACAAGGACGAGGCCTTACAGACCATTCATGAAGCATGAGCTGAGACTATATTGTGAAAAAACCAAGCTCTCGGACCTAAGGGACTTTTTGGACCAAGAGCTTTCTTCTGCCAAACTCACCGATATTCTAAAAAACGAGTTGGTTTTGGCCGTGGAAGAAGTATGCGCTAACCGCATTATCCACACCCATGGCTGTAACCCAGCCAGCCACCTCCATGTGAAAGTCCTAAAGCAGGAGGACAGGATTATTTTTGAAATTACGGACAGTGGAGAGCCTTTTGATATTTTGGACTATAAGACCCCAGACCTAAAAGAAGTCATCAAAGGCCGGCAAAAAAGTAAAGCCGGCGGGGGTGTCGGTATCTTACTGGTCAAACGCATTATGGACACCATTGAAATAGAAACCCAGCAATCTCGGTATTTGGTACGCCTGACCAAGCAATTGAATTCCAAATAATTGTTAATTCTTGCCACTTATCACCCACAAATCCACACATTCTACATTAAAATTTGTAACATTGCACAATTGTTTTTGGCATGGTAAATAAGATGAAAACTACATACCAGTGGCTTTGTGTATTGGGATTCTTGGTGGCTTGTTCGCCAAATTCCAAGGTTTCGCAAAACACTTCCTTATCCGATGAACCGCAGTACCTCCTCACAGTAGGCAATGAAAATGTCCCTGCTGAGGAGTTTTTGCATATGCTCTCCAAAAACAGGGACTTTGACCAAGCAAGTGAAAAACTTAGCGAAAAGGATTTTGAGGATAATTTTGAGCTCTTCATCAACTATAAGCTCAAAGTAAAAGAAGCGGAAGCCCTTGGCATGGATCAATCAGAAGAATTCCAGCGAGAATTTAACGCTTTCAAAGAGGACTTGAAAAAGCCTTATGTATTGGAAACTTCCCTTCAAGAAGGTGAAACCCAAAAAGCCTATGCCCGAATGAAAGATATGGTCCATGCACAACATGTTCTGTTGCGGTTTCCCCCAAGAGCTGTCAAGGCAGATTCCATTGCAGTTTTCAAAATGGCCACGAAGATCAAAGAAAAAGCTGAAACAGGTGAAGATTTCTCCAAGCTCGCCTTAGAATACTCCCAAGATCCATCCGTACAAAAGAACCAAGGAGACCTGGGCTATTTTACCTCCCTCCAAATGGTCTATCCATTTGAAGACGCCGTATACCAATTACAACCTGGCGAAATCTCCAACCCAGTACTGACAGATTTTGGTTACCACATCATTAAATTAATTGACCGAAAACCCAACCCGGGGCAAGTGAAGGTAAGCCATATATTAGTGAGAACGGACCCTACTGACCCGCTTACGGAAGATCGTGCAAGACGCAAAATAACCGACATCTATTCTGCCTTGCAAAACGACGATACCTCTTGGAAAAGTGTTTGCACCACGTATTCGGAAGACGCCAGTTCCAGAGAAAACGGTGGTACCCTCCCGTGGTTTGGAGTGGGTTCTCTTATGAAGGAATTTGAAGAAGCGGCCTTTTCCCTTTCTGAACTTGGTGAAATATCATCCCCTGTGAAGACATCCTATGGCTATCATATCATTCGGCTGGAAGACAAAAAACCGCTCGCCTCTTACGAGGAAATGGAAGAAAGCTTACGCTCCAAAATCCTTCGCGACAGCAGGTCAGAACTGATCAGAAGTCAAGTTACAGCTATCCAGAAAGCCCGCTATCAATTCAGCGAGAATACCCCAATAATCCACCAAGCCCAACAGCTGGCCTATGAGCATTCACCAAACTTGAATGATATCCGCAAGGTATACGCTGCACAGCACCTTATGGACAGTACGCTGTTTTCCATAGGAAGTGCAGAAAGAAAAGTGGCAGAATTTGTGGAATTTGTAGAAAAGGACAATGCCGTCGTGAAGACAGACAAGAAGAAGCCCTTTGATGCCTGGATGGAAAAATTTACCGAATCCACGCTCAACCAAACAGAAGAAGCTGACCTAATGACTCATAATGACGATTACAGGCTTTTGGTCAATGAATATAAGGAAGGCATTCTTTTATTTAACCTGATGAACGAACAGGTGTGGCAAAAAGCCCTAAAGGATACGGCTGGATTGATGGAATATTTTGAAAACCATCGTGACCGCTATACATGGGACAGCCGGACGGAAGCTCTTCTGGTCACCGTTCTGGATCCAGTCGCTAAAAAACCAACCAACGATTTCCTTCGTAACAAAAATTACCAACAAGGACTAAAGGCCGAGCTTCAAGAGCAATTGGAGGACATTTCCACTTTATCCTATAAAATAGAAGAGGGTACATTTGAAATCAGCAAACACGCAGTGCTAAGGGAGATTGGACATCAAGCGAAGCTTCAAGAGGTCACTGTAAACAATAAAAGCTATATTGTCCTCTTGGGGAAACAATATCCTCCCGGCCCCAAAGCGTTTAATGAAACAAGAGGCAAAGCCATCAAGGATTACCAAGAATATTTAGATCAAAATTTAATCGGTTTATTAAAACAAAACTATATCATCCAGGTCAATGAGGATGAAAAAGCCAGAATTCAAAATATCGTTGTTGAACAAAATTAAGCTTCTGCCCATGGTGCCCATCATCTTGGCATTGGTCACAGCCTGTGATTTTTTCAAGGTAAAAACCGAGGAAGAATCTACGGCCAAAAGCCCTGCCGTGGCTTCAGTGGATGATATGTTCTTGCGTAAATCCGACTTGGACTTCGTCACCAAAGAGACCAACAACCCAAGTGACAGTACCAATCTGGCCAAACGGTATGTTCAGTCCTGGGTAAAAAAACAGCTCATGATCAAAGAAGCCAGCCAAAAAGTCGCTGTCAGTAAAGCTGAACTGGACAAAAAACTGCTGGATTACAAATACGCACTAATCGTATATGAATACGAAAAATCTTATATCGAAAAACACCTTGACAAAAACGTTTCCAACGAGGAAATCAAGTCGTACTATGAAGGAAACAAGGAAAACTTTACCCTTAAGGAGATTATCGTAAGGGCGAATTTCATAAAAATGAACAAAAATCTCTCCCAAAACAAGGACGCTGACCAACTTCTCAACCAAAGTAACGAATCAGCAAAACATGAATTACGTGAACTTGCCATCAAGTCTGCAGCCAACTATTTTCTGGAAGATTCTACCTGGGTAAAATTTGATGAACTTATCTCCAACACTCCCTTGGCAGATAATCAGAACAAAGTCCAGCTCCTTACCCGTGACAATCCGCTGATCAAGGCAGAAGATGATCAGTTTAATTACTATTACAAAATACTTGAGTATAAACTCCAAGACCAAGTTCCCCCTGTGGAATTTGTCAAAGACGAAATCTCAAAGATCATTATCAATAAAAGAAAAGTCAACCTAGCAGAAAGCCTTCAAAATGAAGTTTATTCAAGAGCACAGGGAAATAATGAATTTAAAATATATGAATAACCTTACTAAAACGCTGGCCATAATTTTATGCTTTTTGAGCACATTAACCGTCCAAGCTCAAGACACAGACAGCACCAGTAACGACACCCCTACCTCGGGGCAGATACTGGATAAAATCATCGCCAAAGTGGACAATTATATCATCTTGGAATCAGACCTCCAAAAGTCTTATTTGGAAGCTGTATCCCAATCCCAGCAAGGGTTTGAGGCACCATCCAAATGTGAAGTGTTCGAATCCCTTTTGGTCAACAAACTGATGTTGGCCAAGGCAGAAATTGACTCAGTGATCGTCACAGATGCGGAGGTAATCATGGATGTAAACCAACGTTTCAATATGGTCTTGCAGCAATTTGGAGGAGATGAGGAAACATTGGTGGAAGCTTACGGAAAAACAGCCGAACAGCTAAAATCAGAAATCCATGATATGGTAAAAGAGCAAAAAACAGTTGCCAAGATGCGAAATAACATCGTTCAAAGCATGTCTGTTTCTCCCGCCGAGGTCAGGGAGTTTTACAATAAAATCCCAAATGATTCCCTTCCTTTCTTCTCTGCAGAAGTATCCGTGGGGCAAATCGTCAAAAAGCCCGAAGCCAGCCGAAAGGAAAAAAACAGGGTCGTCAAACAATTGAACGATATCAAACAACAAATCCTGGACGGAGAATCCGACTTTGCGTCCATGGCCGTCAAATACTCCGAGGATCCTGGCTCCAAAAACCAAGGAGGAGATTTGGGCTTTTTCGGAAAAGGAGAGCTGGCGCCAGAATATGAAGCCATGGCCCTTAGCCTAAGGGAAGGTGAAATAGGTGACCCTGTAGAATCCCAGTTTGGCATTCACCTGATCCAATTACTGGAAAGGAGAACAGACTCTTATAACACCCGCCACATCCTTATCAAACCAATGCCTACCGAAGAAGACCTTGTCGCAGCTGAAAGAGAACTGGACAGTCTTAGAAACCTTATAGAACTGGACAGCATGAGTTTTGCCAAGGCGGCCAAGGACTATTCGGACGACAGAAATACCTCCGACAATGGCGGTTTTTTCTCAGACCCCACTACTGGTGCCAACAGGCTTTCGGCAAGGACGCTGGAAGACCCCATTCTTTACTTCACGATTGACACCATGAAAGTAGGGACTGTCAGCCATGCCTTGCGCTACGAGGAACAGAACCAACGAACTGGCGAACCTGAAAAAGCCGTAAGGTTACTCTATTTCAAAAATGAATATCCTGCGCACCGCGCCAATCTGGAAGATGATTACGAAAAGCTGAAAGCGGCTACCAAAAAACAAAAAGAATCAGAAGCCCTAGAAGACTGGTTCAAGGTAGCCAAGGAAGAAGTCTACATCGACATAGACCCTTCATATGATCGCTGCAATGCCTTAAAAGAGGAGGATGACTGAATATAAGTCCACTAAGAAGTTCGCTCTATACACAGAGACAGGGTTGCTTGCTGTTGGCAAGCAACCTTTACTTCGTTATCGTTTTATCCCAGTTAGTTCAAGGCATCATTTCCCTGCATGACTAGGAGTATTCCACCTCTACAAAAGCGGTTTAAATTGTCTCAAGAACCGAATATCATTTTCAGTAAATAGCCTCAGGTCCTTGATTTGGTATTTTAGCATGGCTATCCGCTCTATCCCCATACCAAAAGCAAAACCGGTATATTTTTCAGCATCTATCCCGCAATTCTCCAATACATTGGGATCAACCATGCCAGATCCGCCGATTTCTACCCATCCCGAACCTTTACAGACGTTACATCCTTCGCCTCCACACAGCAAGCAGGAAATATCAATCTCAGCACTTGGCTCGGTAAAAGGGAAGTAAGACGGACGAAAACGCACTTTGGTCTCCTTGCCGAACATTTCCTTCGCAAAATGGTAAAGTGTCTGCTTCAAGTCTGCAAACCCCACATTCTCGTCCACATAAAGTCCTTCTACTTGGTGAAATATACAATGTGCCCTTGCGGAGATCGCCTCATTTCTAAAAACCCGGCCAGGAGAAAGTGTCCTAATGGGTGGCTTTTGATTTTCCATCACTCTTACCTGTACCGATGAAGTGTGTGTCCTCAACGCGATATCCGGATTCTTTTCGATAAAAAAAGTATCCTGCATCTCTCTAGCGGGATGGTTTTCAGGAAAATTCAAGGCAGTAAAATTGTGCCAATCATCTTCAATCTCTGGCCCTTCTGATAAATTAAATCCAATTCGCTCAAAAATCTCTATGATCCGTTGGCGCGTAGCTGTCAGCGGGTGAATCCCTCCCACTGGCTGATTGGTAGCAGGTAGTGTAAGGTCAATGTCCGTAGATGTTGACTGACCGGAGCCTTCGTTCACTTTATCGATAAGGCCCTTAAATTTTTCTTCGGCAGCTTGTTTGACACTATTGACCATTTGGCCAAAGGCCTTTTTTTGGTCATTTGGTACATGCTTCATCTCAGCAAAAAGCGCCCCTACCACACTTTTCTTGCTGATATAACGCATTCTATAAGCTTCCAGTTCTTCTGGATTATTGGCATCTGCCTCAGCTATTTCTATTTTTAATGCTTCAATTTTATCCTGATGCATAGAGATTTTCTTTTTTAGACATGCAAATCTAAAATATTATCATTTAATGACCACATAATCGCATGATTGGTTTTCATTCCTCCATAAAATTTAGATAATGGAGGGTATGAAAAGGATACCCTGTCTTGCAGGGGATCAAAAACCGACTGTTTCTTGCCTATTGGGAATTGATAGGGTACAGGCTAAACATTGGCGACAATTACTATAACCCGGAATCAATGCCGTTATAGCTTATCCGAAAGGCTTTCCATAGCAAGGCCCTGGGCAGCTATATCGTGCATAATGCGGATTAACCCACCAAACCTTCCACTATTGATCAATGCCTTCTTCTTCCTCTTCCTTCTTGGCCGGTCCAGCCTCACCGAGCCCCAAGGACCCCTTAAACCCTGAAAGAGAGGCTTTCCACCAATAATTAAAAATGAACTTCCGTTTATCTCTTTCGAAATATATGGGGGCAATTTTTTCTGTCCCGAAAATTCGACGTGGGTTATTGCCACGAACAGCAAAGGCATTCAGCACAAAATTCAACATGGCCTTTCTTCCCTTAGCTTTTTCCAAAGTCCTGTCATTCAGCAACTGCACCTTCAATCCATTATAAAAGAACTCCATCTGCCCCCTCGCCACGTCATTGTCGGCAGTAAAGTGCCAATAGGAAGGCTTTGCCACTCCCTCTCTGATCTTTAGAAAAGCATTTCTCGTCATGATAGAATTAACGGTTTTTAAATCAAAGCTTCCTGTGCGGACGGCCATCTCCATTGGATAGGGCGCTTGATAATAAAACCTGGCATCTACTTGAACTGAAGCCATGCCGTTGATCCGTCCTGCAGCCGTCAAGGTAGTACTATCAATGGAAAATGTATCTTCCAATGTTTTACTCAAGTGGAATGGGTGCATTTTTGCATATAGAGAATCAAAGGTAATGCTGCCCGGGATCATCCCTTTTTCCGGAAACTCCTCATAGGTAATTACTGCTTTCTCCACTTCCAACGTATCCAATTCGACGTTTACCCCTGCTTTTTTCATCAGTTCTTGGGGCATGGGCCTACGGAGACTATCATTAAAAGGCATGCGCTTATCCCTAAAAACATGGATATTAGGAGCCTGAACAAACATCTTATCGGCTTTTATCGCCCTTTTCTCTATCAGTGTGTTTAAATCTATGGCATCAAACCTAATTTCAGGAAAACTGGCCTTGACCACATCGGTCTGATAGCCCACTTTACGTACATATTCATACCGACCAAACCGTGGTTCCAAGGTAACGTTCTTAAGTCGCATTTGATCTTTCGAAATGGCTACCAAGCCAATATGAAGAATATTCAAGCTATCTGGCAGCTTGATCTCGTAGTCGGGAAGCTCGACAAAGAAATCTTTGCTTAGGAAAACATCCTTATCAAACGCTTCCGCATTGGACAGGTCAAAACTGAGATCATTCAAAGCGATATTCAACCCATTAAATGAGCGCATATTGGCCACTGAATCCTTCTCTAGCAGCTTCAACTGCCCTCCGACCAAGTTAAAATCCCTTACTTCCAGGTTTTTGACCACATCCTGCACCGCTTTGCCCCCCTCTTTGCCACTTACTTTCCCCACCTCTTTTTTGTCCAGATAAAGGTTAATTTGAGGTTGTATAAGCTCTACTTTCTCGAAGTCTATTTCACCTGTCTCCTGAAAGCTTGTCAAAGAACGGGTCTTTAACTTTACCAATGGCACATTCGCTGCAATCACCGGATCACCAGGGTTTCCCTGATAGTTTTTGGGGATGATCTTGAGGTTTTCGAATTGAATCAAATCACTCTTGGTATCCAGCTCCACCTTGCTAAAACTAAGCGTATGAACGCTATCATTAAGCGCCAGGTTAAAGTCATCAATATCCATGGCCATATTATCAAAAAAGCCAACGATATCGCCCTCATTTAGCTTGGCAGAATCTAACAAAAAACCATAAAAAGACAGGTTGACACCTGTACTGATCAGGTTTCTTTCGTGACCTCTATCGCTGTAGAAAGCACTAAAACGTGCATTATTGGCCTCTACAGTATCGATTTGGATCACATCAAGCCGTTTTGGAAAGTGCCGCTTTCGCTTGGTGCTTTTTTCCTTATCGCCCTTCCGCTCCCCATTTTGATCTATAAACAAATTCACCTCTGCATTAGAAAGGCTGACTTTGGACATGGCAAGGGTATTTTCGAAGAAAAAACGGTCTACATCCACCCCTGAGAAGCTCAGGTTGGAGATATCTGCACCTATGGTCACCTTCACGCCCAGATCCCGCCTTGGACGAAGACGGACGTTGGAAGTCACCAACTCGTCCCTGGAGGAATTATAGCTTATTTTATCCGCATGCAAGCTGTACCTTCCATCTGCGACATTAAACACGTAATTGTTCAGACTTATGTCCAGCTCCTCTGCAAAGAAGGTTTCTGCATTTCGCGGAGTGACATTTTCGTCCAATTCAAAATTCTTTATCCTAATGGAAACATCATCTTCGGCAAACGTCTTGATCTTGTCCCTTACAAAGTTTTCATAGGCAATGGAGCCATCTATGACATTTAGAGAGTCGATATTGATGTAAGAAAAATAGCTAGTGGCCAACTCATAAAGGTCATTGATTTGTACTTTCTCCTTCTTCTCCATCGGGGCAACAAAACGGCTCAAGCGTATATCGGGCGAAGGAACTTCCACCATCCCAATTTCCAGCACCCCATCAAAATAGGCCTTGGCAATATCCACCTCTTTCAGGTAAAACTCCGGGACATGCACCTCTAGCACCATTCTTTTATTTAGACGCTGCAAATTCTCCATCACCATATCTGGCTGTAAGGGTTCAAAACTAAATCCATCAATCTTCAGCAGCTTTTCTTTCGTATCGACAAAGATTTTTTTTGCCTTGAAAACGTGAAGATCATCAGTCAGCTTCATGGCATAATTGTCCAGTTCTAGCTGTAGGTCCTCCGCCAAGAACATCCGGGAAGAATCCTGCTCGATCCCTTCATCTACCGCAAAATTCTCCAAGACCATACTGGCCTTTTCGAAAGAAACGCTGTCTTTGTTGATTTTCAGGTTGTTATTTAAGGTCATATCCCCTTCGATCAGCTCTAGGCGGTCGATATAGATGGCCCGCAAAAAATTCTTGGTCAATTCCTGAATCGTCTGCCCCTTTAACTCTCCTTGTTTTTTACGAATATTACTGAACTTAACAGTAGGATTGCGAAACACCATATCCTTCACGTCCAGCACATTATGATTGTACACCTTCTTAAGATTGGCATTTTCAAGGTTAAACTCGGGGATTTCTATTTCAAAAAGCGGTATTTGTTCATTGACTTCCCTGAAAGGCTCCACTTTGGCACCTGAAACTTTCAGTTCATCTTCTTTAGAAGACAAAAACACTTGATCACCCGTAATCCAGTGTACTCCATCGGCCAAGACTACTTTCACCTTGGACAGGGTCAAGGCAGCATCATCAGCATAGAAAAACTGATTCTGAGACCGCTCCACATCTGGACCGATATACACCCTGTCCATTTCAAAGTCTATTCTCTCGGCTTCTATCCTGTTCTTGTACTCATCATTTACCCCGCGCTGCAAAAACTGCCCCTCCTCTATCTCTAAATGATCTATGCTGATGGAAGCTAAAATATCCTGAATAAGCGGATATAAACTATAATCCAATAAAGATTGGTCGGCCACATCCGGAGACAGTTCTGAATACACCAAAAAAGAGGGATTGTTTAAGTTAAGGTTGCCGACATTGACATCAGTGGTATAAAACACCTGATTGATATCTGCATCAGTGAGCTTAAGATCAGCCAGTTCCATGTTGTAATAAATTTCCCTTGGCTTATCAAGATCAGGCTTAAGGGCCACTTGCTTGGCCGTGATATGATTGTCCAATGAAGAAACCTCTATCTGTTTGGCGTACAACGTATGGACACTGTCTGCCAAGAGCATCTCGAAATTTTCCAAGGTCAACCCAAACCCTTCTGCATTAAAAGGAGTAGGACTGGGACGTGGATTAAGTAAGCGAACGTCTTTAAGGTAAAAATTGGTATTCTCTGCTTTTATGGATTTTTGGCTGACAAAATTCTCGATCAGCAGGTCGGCATGGTCCAAGTACAGGTTCTTGATGACAATTTCTTCTAAAGGAACTCCCTCCAGTGAATTTTTTATCTCATGCTGTAATTGTTCCAATTTTGATGAGGACCCCAGGCTATCCAGTTTTTGACGGGTCTGGATCATGGGATTGGCAAATCTCAGGCTCCCTACTTCAAGTACTTTTTCCGAAAAATCGTACCCTATTCCTTTTACTGCTATCTCCGGAACTTTGATTTTATATAGTGGTTGCTCATGAGACAAGGAGTCCTCTATAGCCCTGTTCGGACTAAGAACAAAGCCTTCAAAATAGAATCCACGCTGGAAGATAGAAAGGTGAAAACGATCAAATCCTACCTCATACTTTCCAGCGGATGCCTCATTTACTTTATTCTGTACATAACTCCGTAAAAATAGATCAGACCCAAAATAGAGCCCCACCTGTAGCAGTACTAAAAACAAAATACTAATGGCAAAAAACCGGATCAGCCTTCGCTGGGATCGTTTCAGTTTTTTTTTATTTCGGTTCTTTTTCCCCATAGATTAAACCATATAAAGCAAAATAAACTTTATTCTGTATAAAATAAAGTTGAACAAAATAAAGTTGCATATACCCTGAAAAATAGAGTTTGAAAAGCAACGGGAGAGCAATACCTCTAATGTAGACAAAAGAGTTTAACACCCCAATGTTCACTTTGTTAAACAATTTATTTCAAATTTCATGCCCCGAATAATATCAGACGTAAAAAATCACACTATTTAGAAAACTACAAACTAAATTCTCCCTCCGAGAAAAAACCCTTTTTAACCTAGTTCTCTACTGTTTTTTACACCTCCTAAGTCCCAAAGCTGTTTTCCATAAAATTGACATCCATTTACAAAAAAGCTCCTCTTGCATGGGACAAAGATGTCACATTTACCGAAAAAATAAAAAGAGAACGTTCTTATGCATAATGGTTTCCCATTCTCCTTTGCCATAAAAACATTCTCTCCAAATAATTTAACACAAAGCTGTAGGAGAAGGATTCGAACCTCCACGGAGAAGTTAGGCAACACAAGAGCTCTATGTGTGCTTTATCCCATAATCTCCACCCCCGAGACAGGAGGGCTTGTCTGCCAGTTTCAACATCCTACAGTATAATTAGCCTCTTTTTGCTAAATGGTGCTCCAAAGGTAATAAACAGGATCAAATTTTAAAATTTACACAAAGAAAACGATTGAATTTTACACTATTTTTAATTTTCACCTAAAAAACCGCACAAATAAGCAACACAATATATAAAAACAGTATAAATTTTAATAAATCCTTAACAAGCAATTCATACAAGGTACATATCTAAAATTCAAGAAATATAAAATCACTTAATTATAATTTTTCGAAATATAATATCAAATCGCAATCAACTCCACACCCCCTACAAAATAAACACCTAGCAAAAGAAAATGATATTGATCCGACTATTTGCGGATCAAGCGGAAAAGCTGGAGACTCATGGAACGCTGATGACGCAGATGATTATGATTTGCACTGATTTTTTTCTTGAATTGGAATAGCCAAGTAGCATAAAAAAGCTATGAAAGGGCGTAACATCCTTAGCCATGGGCATCGCTCATGGTAAACATCAATAATAAGGTCGTTGTTTTAGCAGTAATTACTTTCCTAGTGCTTATAAATTCACGCTAAAACCCATTGCACACCAATAGCGGATCAAGCGGAAAAGTTGAAGGATAGTGGTTCGTTTTAATGGAACGCTGATGACGCAGATGATTATGATTTGCACTGATTTTTTCTTGAAGTGGAATAGCCAAATAGCATAAAAAAGCCCTGAAAGGGCGTAACACCCTTAGCCATGGGCAACGCCCATGGTGAACAATAAAAATAAGGTCATTGTTTTAGCAGCAATTACTTTCCTAGTGCTTATAAATTCACGCTAAAACCCATTGCACACCAATAGCGCTCTATTCCAATAATCAAGGACCAAGCGTAAAAGTTGGGGACTGCCAGTTTGTTAATGGTAAAACCAAGAATAAATAAAAAGGGCACATAGTCCCAAAGGCAGCAAGTGCAAGCTGAAACCTGTACTGAAAGGGATTTATAGTTGCTTTGTGCCTTGGTGGCGTATCATTGTTCTGATAAAAAAATTATCGTCCCCCAGAAATATTACCTGATCCAAAACATCACTTAATAGGCATAAAAAAAGCTATGAAATAGAATCTCATAGCTTTAGTCAATTAACAATAAACCCAAAATAACCTGTTGTAAGAAAAGGATTCGAACCTTATAGTGTGTTTTCACTTCCCGGGTGCAGTTTATCTGCCTTACAATGACATGACCAAATTCCTGTTCTGGTCATTGATTACTCTACAAAGATACATCGAGATTATTGATCTCAAAAATTTCGCAAAAGGTTTAACATATTTTTACATTTTTTTTAATGGTAACGTTTACTATTTGAAAATATTACCTATCAAACCTATCAATCTAAGCGATTTATTGAAAACTCGATAATGAATTTTGGGTTTCCTTTTGAAATCCCTTCAATGTTCATGTAGTAAAGTTAACGTATAGGTAAGTATAAAGTTTATTTTTTAACATTTTTTTAAATTTCATTTTTACAGATCAAAATTGACGTAATTTTCCCATTTGTCCAAAACACCTTGCATATCTTCTGGAAGGCTGGAGTCAAACTGCATAAATTCTTTGCTTACAGGATGGACAAAACCCAATGATTTGGCATGCAAAGCCTGACGAGGAAGTGCCTTAAAACAATTACTGACAAAAGCCTTGTACTTCGAAAACTGCGTTCCCTTCCGGATTTTATCCCCTCCATAAACGGCATCATTAAACAAAGGATGCCCTAAAAACTTCATGTGTGCGCGAATTTGATGTGTCCTTCCTGTTTCCAGATTACATTGGACCAAAGATACATAGCGGAGCCGCTTGAGCACCTTCCAATGGGTAATGGCATTTTTTCCCTGATCACCATCCGGAAACACATCCATGACCTTCCTATCTCGAGCACTTCGCCCGACATGCGCATTGATGATCCCCGCATCCTCTTTGGGCTCACCCCATACGAGGGCAAAGTAAGTACGCTCTATGGAATGATCAAAAAACTGCCTTGCCAACCCAGTCATGACCATCTCCGACTTAGCGATCACCAACAGACCACTCGTATCTTTATCTATCCGGTGAACCAATCCTGGCCTACCGCTATTTCCCGGCATTTCGGGCAATTGGTTAAAGTGGTACACCAAACCATTCACCAAAGTACCTGTCCAATTGCCATATGCAGGGTGGACGACCATTCCCGCCGGCTTGTTCACCACCAAAAGCACATCGTCTTCATATACTATATCCAAATCGATTTTCTCAGGAAGCACCTCTGTTTCCCGGGCTTCTTTTTCCAACACCACTGTGATCACATCCCCTGGCTTGATCTTGTAATTGGACTTGGTATTTTTATCATTGATCTTGACACTTCCATCACCGATGGCCTGCTGCACTTTATTCCTAGTGATATTCGCTACCTTATCGGTCAAGAACCTATCCAACCGGATAGCTGCCTGCCCTTTATCGATCTCTATCCTTAGATGCTCATATAGCAGTGCACCATCTTCTTGTCCGTCGCCAATAGCACCACCGACATCAAACAACTCGTCATCCATTTCATCATTCATTCTGCAAAAATAACGGTCTCTTGACAAATTTTTTGATAATTTTGAATGAATTCAATTCTTATTGTTGTGTCGACACCTGTTTCTCCCCCTTCCCAAGAAGTCCATTTGCCCGAAATCAATGATCACCCCGTACGTCTTTTTGTAAAAAGACTGGACCTCATTCATCCTTTAGCAGGCGGGAATAAATACTATAAACTTAAATACAACCTTGACGCCGCCAAAAAAGCCGGACACAGCACCTTACTCACTTTGGGGGGGGCTTATTCCAATCATATTTTTGCTACGGCAGCAGCAGGACATCTAGCAGGCTTTAAGACCATTGGCGTCATTCGAGGAGAGCAGCCCCAAGAGCTGAACCCCACCTTGGCAAAGGCACACTCCTATGGTATGAAGCTATCTTTTATGGACCGGCCCACCTATCGCAAAAAAAACGAAAAAGCAGTCATCGATGAATTACACAAAAAGTTTGGGGATTTTTACCTCATTCCAGAAGGCGGCACAAACCAACTGGCCATTCAAGGAACCCGTGAAATATTGACTGCTGGAGATAAAACGATGGATTATGTATGCTGTAGCATTGGGACAGGCGGGACGATAGCGGGGATCATCCAATCCGCCATGCCTCATCAAAATATCTTGGGCTATAGCTCATTAAAGGGGGATTTTATCCGTAAGGAGCTACAACAGCTCTTAGGAAAACACCAAATCCCGTTTCCCGCTCGGCATCATATTTTTACCAATTACCATTTTGGCGGCTACGCCAAACATCAACCGGCATTGATCCAATTCATCAAGGACTTCAAGGAAAAAACGGACATTCCGCTGGATCCTATTTACACAGGAAAGCTGGCCTTTGGAGTGATCGATCAGATCAAATCCGGTTATTTCCCAAACGGTAGTAAAATTCTCCTGATCCATTCAGGTGGGCTTCAAGGGATCACTGGTTTCAACCAACGCTTTGGAGAAACATTGGACGTGGAATAAGCCGAGTTTTAACCCGGATTATGCATTAGGAATCGTAGTGAGAGCTGAAATTGCAAGAAAATCAATTAGTTTGGAGGCATTAGCCTAGCACCGCTACGGTTATGCCGAAAACTAAAGTGAAACGGCTGATTTTGAAGCAGTTTAAGGTCGCAACAGATAGGCTAATGCATATTCCGGGTTTAATGCCCCATTTTCGCCAATCCCAAGATATAGCTCAGAGTTTAGGCAAAATTTTATGGGCACGGCTCTTAAAACCTGCGCTTGCATACGGCAGAGATGCTTCGATAATGCCCTTTAGCTCTGGTTTTATTGCTGGATATCTTTCCGAAAGGTTATACACTACTTGCATCGAAAAAACCCTAATGGCAATGGGCTCACGGGTGTCTTCCAATAACTGGAACGTCCTATCCAAGACCCCTCCTTCAAATTCCTCAGGTATTTCCTGGTATTGCAAAACCCGAAGAATATTCCGCTTTATCCCCGGAAGGATTTCAGGCTTTCCCAATAGGGAGATTACTGTTTTATAATAAGGCAAGAGCAAGGCAGGGTATTTCTCCACAGCCAAGGCCATCGGCCAAGATGCTCGCTGGGTAATCCTATATGGGCCAGCCACTAATATTTTCATCAGCTCCTGAAACCGAAGAGGGTCATCACCGATATAAGCAACAATCTTACTCGACACCTCCTTGGAATGCTCTCTTTTTAATTCACTTCTGATGTCCATCCCTCGTCTATTTGCGCACCCTATTGAAAACCCTTGTCGTAAACCGTGGTCTATCCTCCATCACATTAAGGTCATCTTCGCTGATCCTTTTGACACTCTCAATGGTATAAAATGCTTTGTCATTAAGCGATTTGATCTTGGTCACAAAACTTTTTAGGCTCTCTCTTTTCATGACGGTAAACAACAAGTTCACTTTTCCATACCTTCCTTCAGCACCGACGTTGGTAAACCGAAAATCCCGCTCCTTCATGTATTCAATCAGTTCGGGCATCGGCTCTTTGGTAATCACCCTGACCAGCACCCTGCCCAGCGCCAATTTCTCCTCGAAAACCATACCGATATATGTCCCCGCTCCAAACCCACCGGCATAGGCCAAATATGACATGGGGTTATCGATATTCTGAAAAATCTGCCCGATGGCCAGCAACCAAATCAAGGCTTCAAAAAAACCCAAAATGGGAGCCACATTTTTCTTACCGTTGAGGACAAACATGATCCGTAAGGTGTTTATGGACACATCTCCTACCCGGGCCATGAAAATCAACAGGGGCATGATGACATAGGTAAACATATCGTCATCCATTCCCATTCCACTAAAGAACTCCTGCATAATTCAGCTGCTTTAATTTTTTTGGATTAAACTTTTACATTCCTGCCCACCTTCGTCCCTAACCACGCAAAGGAAAGCGCACAAATAACCATCAAAATGATCAGAAGGTTATAATTGTGAAACAAATCGAATAAGGCACCAATCAACAATGGTCCCAAAGCGGCCAAATAATAGCCTGCTGACTGCGCCATACCTGATAGCCTTGCTGTAGTAGCCCCTTCTGTCCTCAGACCGATCAAAGTATAGGCCAAACTGATACTTGCCCCAAGGCAAAAGCCTATCAATGTCAGCGCTATATAAATCACCCAATTATGATCAAAAAACAGTCCAAGAAAACCTACTAAATAGATCATCCCTATCCCAAACGCTATCCTTCGCTGCGTGGTATACTTGACAGCTACCAAAGGCGCAGTAAAGGACCCGATCAGTCCTACTACCTGCATCAGGCTCATCATTAGACCCGCTTGTCCAGCGGTAAATCCTCTATGAATCAGTAAATCCGGCAACCAAGCGATCAGCGTATAGAACATGGTGGATTGGATCCCCATAAAGATACTAATCTGCCAAGCGAGCTTGGATTTCCACACATTTTTACCTCCTGTCAGCCCCTCATCAGGGCCTTTTACTTTGCTGGGCTTCACTTGTGGTAGCCACACTACGATCGCCAGCACTACCAATGCCACCCAAGCCAATAAAGCTCCTCGCCACCCAAGCGACATCCCCACTGCCAATGGCACACTCAAACCAGTCCCTACCGCCGCAAACCCGGACATTCCTGTGGTATAAGAGCTCGTCATGATGCCGATTTTATGGGGAAGTTTTACTTTAATCAATGGGATGAGGAGAACATTACAGATCACGATACCAATCCCTGACACCGCAGTACCAAAAAATAGTAAAAAAGCACCGCCTTGTACACGAACAAAGATGCCAAAAGCAATCAAAACCAGGCCTAACAAAATGGCACGTACATTACCTAGTCTCGCTCCTATGCTGGATGAAAAAAGCGAAAAGGTAGCAAATGACAACAAAGGCAAGGTGGTCAAGAATCCTGCCCAAGCATTGGAAAGGTCAAGGTCTTCGCGAATCATAGGTATCAACGGCCCTACCGATGTAATCGAAGGCCTCAAGCAAAAAGACACCAATATGATCCCCGTAATAAGTAGCCCTTCAGATAATCCTTTGGATGGCGTTGTCATTTTCATAAGCCTACAAATTTCAGCAATAAAGAAGTACCAACAACCATCCGAACGACAAAAAAATTCTGCTTTTGCCAAAAAATTTCTGTTTGGAGTTACTGGCTCATGACATCATCATAAAACCATCATCGCCAACCAATTGAGGTCATTCCATACGATGGGAACAGGTTACTAGCATCACTCTTGCTCTAACACCAACGCTTTCACACAATCCACCCAGGTGTCGTGGGAATTCAAGCAAGGAACCAAATCCCATTGCTGGCCACCCTCTTCTTCAAAAACCTCCTTATATTCCTCTCCCACTTCGACCGTAGTCTCGAGACAGTCTGCCACAAAGGCAGGGGAAAAGGCCAGTACTTTTTTGGCCCCTTTGCGCGCCAACTGCCGGATGGTATCTTCGGTATAAGGCTGTATCCAGGGATCTTTGCCAAGCCGAGACTGAAAAGCTGTATGGACCTTCTCTGCTGGCAATCCCAGTTTATCGACCAATAACCGTGTATTGTAAAAACACTGTGCGCGATAGCAGTATTGATTGGAAGGGGTCTGACGGGCGCAGCACTTATCGCTCAGCTGGCAATACCCTTCACAGGACGCTTTGTGGATTTGCCGTTCGGGAATCCCATGGTAGGAAAACAAATATGCATCATATTCTTGCTTCTCAATATATGCAGCAGAAATATCCTCCCAGGCTTGCAAATAAAGTGGATGATCGACAAACCTTGGCACATAGCTGATCGCAGGAATGACCTGCCATTCCTTCACGATTTCCATGACTTTATCGATTACTGACCCGTTCGTAGCGGAAGCATATTGTGGAAACAAGGGGAGGACGATTATTTTTTTGACACGCGCTTTTTGGAGCGCTCTTAGTCCCCGTTGGATGCTCGGAGACTGATAACGCATCGCTATTTCGACATGATATTTTTCAGTATCCAGTCGTTGTATGAGTTTCTCTTTCAGGTCTTCAGTGTGAAACAGCAATGGAGAACCACGATCTGTCCAGAGCTTCCGATATTCAGCTGCTGATTTCGGCGCCCTAAATGGTGCAATGATACCGTTTACCAACAGCCAACGAGACAAAAAAGGAATATCAATCACCCGTTTATCCATTAAAAATTCCCTTAGGTACTTTCTTACATCTGGTACTGCCGTGCTGTCGGGCGTTCCTAAGTTAACCAGTAATACTCCTGTTTGTGCCTCTTTACGCATAGGTTTTGATCTCTTTACTAGAAATATACGTGGGATTACCTACAATAGGATTTCAAAAATCCCGGGCAATCTCCCTATTCATCCAATTCCCTTTTATGGAAACCAAAAGTACAACCTATTGTTTCAAAATGCCAATGGATTAATTCACCTGCTTATAGACGGAGTCTATGAGTCGGGAGACATTCACCAACAACTACTATTCCTTGGACTGTAGTAGCAAGTGGGAGCTGTAGCGTATTTGATAAAAGTGGCCGTCGATCTCTTCGCTTTTGTCAAGGAATCATTGGTTCTATATGATTTGAGTGACTGGACACCAGCTGACTGCTCCACCTTTTTCATTTAATTCAAAACCTATTGTGATTATAGGTTTTATTGCTCACGAAACGCACAGAACCCCCAGAATGAAATAAGGCTTTTCTGAGATTTCCATGTTTTCTGTGAGCAGCTATTTAATTTCCCTGTGATTACTGGTATCATTGCGGATAATCACAAAACCTATTTACCTTTTGCCTTGAACCAAAAAAAAGCACCCGCCAGGCGGATGCTTTTTCAATCTATAATAAACACGTGATAACTTATTGTTCTTCCATCTTTTCGCTGATCAGCGTATCCACTTTGGCACGTACTTCTTCGCTTTGGTTATAGGCCATGGACATTTGTTGGAATTTTTGCACGGACAAGTCATTTTCTTCAATCAGTCCTTGCGCTTTGGTCTGTACTTCCTTTTGGATGGTCATGACCTGTTGGCCAGCCTTATTGAACTTTCCAATTTCCTCCGGATCATCCGACGCATCTTTCAATGACCCTGACTGTTGGGCCTGCGCCAGTTCCTGAAAGCGCTGTACTTCCAGCCCCTCTGCCTTGATGGCATCCATCATTTTGCCTTGCACTTCCTGCTGTACAGGAATCAATTCGGCATTAATGCTTACAAACTTGTCATACTCCTCATCTGTAAAGTCTGAGGCTTTGGCAGGATTCTGTGGTGCCTGTGGGCTGATTCCTTGAGCATGAAGACTGAATCCCAGCATTACCAATAGCGCGGAGAACAGACTTACCTTTGTCATTTGCTTGAAATTAATCATAATCGGTTGGTTTTTCATTTACGATTTTTTGAAGGTACAAAATTTTCTACCCTTTGCCATAAAAACGAAAATTCTGAAGTTAAATTATCCTAAAAAAATAAAATAATACAAAACTTTCATTTTATCTGAACAAGACACTTGCACTTAAGCCTTTGTCACCCAAATTTACCGCAAGCCGTATGCCAATGGCCAAAGTCAAAAAAGAAATGTCATTTTTTCAGGATCAAAAATCACTCTCACCTAGCATTAAGTCTAAAAATGAAACATTAACTCTAACTAACCACAAAGAACTCAAAGGCCCGCACAGAGTTCACAAGGTTTCTTTGCGCACTTGGTGACTCCTCCGTGACCTCCGTGGTTAAAACCTTAACTAACCACTAAGAACACTAAGGCCCGCACTAAGCTCACAAGGTTTCTTTGCGCACTTTGTGCCTCCTTCGTGACCTCTGTGGTTAAAACCCTAACTAACCACTAAGGAACTCCCCCTAAACAAAGCCTTTCAACTGCTGCAGTAGCTCCCGTTTGGTCATCAAACCGCCCTTTCTCCATAGTATTTTCCCTCGCTTAAAAAGTATATAGTGGGGAATCGACCTCACCGCAAAATGGTAGGCAGCCTGTTGGTTTTTGTCTATGTTTATCTTCACTATCTTAACTTTACCATCCAACTCTTTTACGGCTTCTTCCAGCACGGGGGTCATGGTCTGGCACGGCCCGCACCAATCCGCATAAAAGTCCACCAATACAGGGACATCAGATTGCCGAATGATATCGTTGAATTTTTTCTTTGCCATAACGACCTTAAGTTTGATTTATAACTTTCCCGAAACCTCGTTGATACTTTTGGGGACTAACCGCTGATATACATTTATGATAAAAAAATTTGCTCCGCTCACTATGACGGGTTAAACCCGGAATATGCATTAGCCTATCTATTGCGGTATGAACCTACTTCAAAATCAGTCGCTTCGCTGCTGTTTTCGATTTCACCATAGCGGTGCTATGCCTCAATCTCCAAACAGCCTGATTTTCTTGTAGTTTCAAACCTCATCACGATTCCTAATGCATAAACCGGGTTAAAGAATTGTATAATTACACTTTGCTAACCACTACCTCCACCTCGTTAACATCCATAAACCAAAAAAGCCCGGAAAACCGGGCTTTTCAATAGATTGTTTTTCGCTATTTACTGAGGAAGATCAGCTTCTTCTGGCATCTGCTCAGGAAGCTCGATACCCAATTTAGCAGCCACCAATTCGGTGAATTTATCTGCTTCTTTGGTGTATAGCAGCACGGGAGATTGTCCGGCTGTCTCTGACAAGATATGCGTATAGTTATGCTCGGCAGCTACCGAATTAATAGCATTAAACACTTTGGTTTGTACCGGTTCAAGTAGCTCGCTCAACTTTCTTTGGTAAGAAACCTGCGCATCTTGCTCATATTTTTGAACCTCTTGTTGCAATTTCTGCAACTCTTGTTCTTTAGTAGCTCTCGCTTCTTCCGTCATGGTCTGGGCGGCCTGCTGGTAAGACTGTACTTCTCTTTGGAAGTTTTGTGTTTTTGTCTGTACGTTAGTTTGCAATTGCTTGCCATAATCCTGCATGTCGGCGTCGATCTGCTGCATCTCCGGCATCAGGCTCATCAGTACCTCCACATTCGTATAGCCAATTTTGATATCTTGCTGGGCTTTTGCCGCAAAGCTCAAACAAAATAAAGCAACGGCTGATAAGATAATTCTCACTTTCATAATCTGTTGTTTAATTAAGTTATTTGTTTTCTTCTGTTGTATTTTCAGTTCCTTGCGCTTCTTTTTCCTTATTCACGCTACTTTCATCTATCCCCAATTCATCAATGACAAAATCCGAATAATCATGCACCGGATTGGTATAGATCATGGACAGATCAGCCGCCTTGTCAAACATAATGGCGATGCCATTCCGCTTGGACACACGATCGATAGCATCAAATATCTTGGACTGCAAGGGCTTCATCAGCTCATCCTGCTTCTGATAGTACTCACCATTCATGCCAAAGACCCTGGTATTATAGTTGCTGGCGGCTTTTTCCTTTTGGCGGATATCCTCCATGCGTTCCTTGTACATGTCCTCCGTAAGCAAGACTTCCTCTGCTTTCAGGGCATTGTACATTTCCTTGATCTCTTTCTCCAAATTCTGTGCCTCTTTTTTCCATGCTGTGGCTTGCTTCTTAAGCTCTTCTTGGACTATTTTATAATCCGGATGCTTGTTCAGGATGTATTCCGAGTCCACAAACCCGATTTTTTGGGCCTGTACTGCAGAAGTCACTAACAGCAGAAAAAATACGATTTTAAGACACTTTAACATCTTTTACCTGAATTGTTGTCCAATTGTAAAGTGAAACATTCCTCCACTTGGCTGCACAGTTCCAGGTGCAGCATCAAATCCATAACCCCAGTCGATCCCTAGCAGCCCAAAGGCTGGCATAAAGATCCTAGCACCAAACCCTGCGGATTTTTTCAAATCATACGGGTTAAACTCCGCATAGTCCCCCCAGTTATTTCCTGCCTCGGCAAAGCCCAATAGGAAAATCGTGGCTGATGGATTTGGCGATACCAAGTAACGCAGTTCCATTACGTATTTATTATAGACTATACCACCATATGGATCTGCTCCTTCTATACCCCTTGTATTCCTACCCGGCGTCAACACCTGATTTTCATATCCTCTCAGACCGATAATATCTTGTCCCAAGGAGAAGTTATTGAAGGTCATTCCGTCACCCCCCATCACAAAGCGTTCCACCGGAATCATGCCCACTTTCTTGCTGTAGGATCCCAAGAAGCCCATATGTGTCCTGGCACTGACCACAAATTTACTGGAGCCAAATATAGGTGTATAGAATTTGGCATCAAACATCCATTTATGATATTCCAACCATTTATACTTCTCCTGATCAGGGGAATCTTCTGTGATATTCTTGTTCAACGATGCATACGGCGGCGTGAAGTTTACCCCAAGGGAAATATTGGATCCCATTCTAGGGTAAATCGGGCTATCCACATTGGATCGGGAAACGGTGGTGTTAAAGACAAAACTCTTCAGCCTGCCGGTCGGGAAGCTCAGTCCAAAACTGGTTCCGTATTGATCAAATTCATATACCTGATATTGGAGGGAGTTACTAATACTGAAGTAATCATCTGGCCAGGTCACCCGCTTCGCTAGCCCCACGGTAACGCCGGTAATTTTAAAGAACCCAAGCTCATTACCAAAATTGGATTGATTATAGATATCGATCTGGCGCTGTACAGAGTGATTAAGGCTTACGCTAAGGGCATTGGGTTTCTTGCCACCAAACCAAGGCTCAGTAAAAGAGAAGCTATAGTTCTGAAAACTTTTACCATTGGCCTGTACCCTTAGGCTAAGTTTCTGGCCATCGCCCACCGGAAGTGGTCGCCACTTGGAGAAATCCCCAATGTTACGAACGGAGAAGTTATTGAACACCAGCCCGACCGTACCGACGAAACCATAGAAACCTCCCCAACCACCAGATAATTCGATCTGGTCATTTGGTCTTTCTTCCAGCTGAAACACGATATCCACCGTGGCATCCTCAAAGTTTGGTCTCAAGTCAGGGTTGATCGTTTCAGGATCAAAGTACCCAATCTGCGAGAGTTCCCGAATGGTTCTTACCAGAAGTGATCGATCAAACTTCTGCCCTGGCAGAATCCTGATCTCACGCATCACCACATGGTCAGACGTCCGTTCATTTCCTTCGATAGACACACTGTTCACCGTCACCTGTGGCCCTTCGAAGATCCGCATCTCGATATCGATGCTATCTGCAGCCACATTCACCTCCACTGGATCAATCTGGAAAAACAGGTAACCATCATCTTGATAAAGTGAACTGATGTCATCTCCCTTGGTAGGATCATAATTCAGTCGTTTATCCAGCAATTCCTTATTATAAGTATCCCCTTTCTGTATCCCTAGCTTCGCCAAGAGCTCCGCATCGTCATGGATATAGTTACCCGTAAAAGAAATTTCCCTGTAATAGTATTTCCTCCCTTCTTCTAGGTCAATATCGATATTGACCGTGCGCTCATCAAAGTCATACACAGAATCGGCTAGGATTTCTGCATCACGGTAACCTTTGGTCTGATAGAAGTTGATGATATTATCTTTATCGTTACGGTACTCCTTTTTGTTGAACTTCGAGCTATTGAAGAAATTCAGCTTAAAATTCTTGTTGATGTAGGTTTTCACCTCTTCATCAGTCACAGGATTACGGTGGGCAATGCTATTGCCTACCTTTTCGGCATCTGCATTTTTGATCCTTTCGAAGACATCCTTAAAGATCCATACACGAGCATGCTCGTTGGTCTTTTTCATCTTCTTTTTTATTTTACCATCTGTGATTTCCTCATTTCCAGTAATGGCGATCTCATTGATCTTTACCTTGGACTTCTTGTCCACGTCAAAGCGCAGCTTCACACTATTGGGGAAGGAGGTGTCCCTTTCCTGAACGATCTTGACCTCCGTATTCAGGTAACCTTTCTCCACAAAATAGTTGGTGATTTTTCTTTTGGAGGAATTCAGTACATCTTCACGCACCACACGCCCCCTGATCTGCACTTTGTCACGAAGTTCGCTTTCTTGGGTAGAGCTCACTCCTGTAAACTCCACAATGCTAAACCTTGGACGCTCTGTCAGGTCTAGCAACAGGTGTATTTCATCGCCTTCGATCTTGGTCACCAGGATTTTCACGTCTCCGATAATACCCTGTTGCCATAGTTTTTTCAATGCATCGGAGATGGCATCTCCCGGTACGCTGATCTCATCACCGACTTTCAGGCCGGATAATGAGATAATCGCCGTCTCATCCAAGGTAGAAAGCCCCACCGCTTTGATTTCTGCTATTTTATATTTCTTTGGCTGCGCATAGTTCAGCTCAAGAATATCGACAGGCTTTTGTGCGGAATAACGACTCTGTCCCAGTCTAATCTGGGCCTGCGTGACACCGGTAATCCCGATAAACATCGGGAGGAATAAGCATATTACAAGTAAGCTCCTTCTCATTAATCTCATGATTTTATCTGGGCACCTGTTTTGCCAAAGCGTCTTTCTCTACGTTGATAATCCGCTACGGCTTCCATCAGGTGCTCTTTTCTAAAGTCCGGCCATAATACCTCTGTAAAATACAGTTCAGTATAGGCCAATTGCCAAAGCAGAAAGTTACTGATCCGCAACTCTCCACTGGTCCTGATCAGAAGTTCTGGATCAGGATAATCCTTGGTCAGTAGGTGAGCGGTGATTATATCTTCTGTAATCTCATCTACATCAATTTCTTTGTCAGCTACTTTTTTGGCAATGTCTTTTACGGTATTGGTAATCTCCCATCTTCCACTATAACTCAGCGCCAGGATCAAGGTCAAGCCTGTATTCCCTGAAGTTTGTTTGATGGCTTCTTTTAGTTTTGCTCGTCCCCTGGAAGGGAGCATATCCATATCTCCTACCAAGGTGAGTTTTACATTATCTTCCATCAGGTTGGGCACCTGATCAGTCAAGGTCTTCACCAACAGCTCCATAATGGCTTTCACCTCGAGCTTCGGTCTGGACCAGTTTTCGGTAGAAAATGTATAAAGCGTCAAATACTCCACACCCAAATCATTGGCTCCGGTAATGGTCTCTCTGACGGCTGTAATGGCATTTTTATGGCCAAACACCCGTTTGGCTCCTTTGCCTTGGGCCCAGCGGCCATTACCATCCATGATTACAGCAATGTGCTTGGGAATCCTTTCCTTGTCTATCGCTTCCTTCATTCCAGTTTTATCCGAGCTTAATTTTTTTGGAGGTACAAAAATGCTATTTCTTTTTTAATATTCTATCCCCGATGCCAATTAATTAATAATTAAAGCATTCGATCTTGTGAAAGGAGTAGCTGAGTGTCACACCTAAAAAATAATACCAGTCTTTATCGGCTTTGTTACCGTAGTTAATTCCGTAAGGCACTGTGCTGGCACCTCCCGAACCATCATCTGGATCTACAGGAAAGCGAGGAAGGTGGGTTTCATCCGACTCGATCTTATCCAAAAAGTCGGACAAGGTCGGCCTAAAACCAAACTCCAAAGACAAAAACAAGCGTTCTTGCAGTTGGTACTTTACTCCCAAGCCAAACGGGATAACGGGAGTGGACAAGGAATAATCCCCGTCTTCATCCGGAGCTAGCTCGCCTTGATAGGCTTGGCCCTCTCCGAAAAACATGGTGTAGCCTATCCCAAAGAAGCCGTAAGGTGAATACCTTACAGGCGAATGCGGAGCCAGATAATCGAGAAAATGATACTCCATCATCACGTGGCCTTCTACCAGTAGTCCTTTGAAATAGGCATTACGGGCTTGGGCCACGGCATCCAGCGGACGCACACTGTCAGCGGCATTTAGCCCGGCCAGTGCGATACCATATCGTAAACTCCAGACATTGTCAAATTTTCGTCTGCCAAATAACGTACCTTGAAGGCCGATCTGTGAGGGATCCAATTTCCTGATGATATCACCAGAATAAGTAGCCACTCCAAGACCGAAGCCATATTCTTTTGTCTTTTGCGCATATCCGTTCTGTACTGACATGGACATTAACACCAAAATCAGGAACGAAAAACACAATAACTGAAAATTGACTTTTTTCAAGACGCTGCAATTTATAAAGTACTCAACGAATAAAAAACCCTGCTCAGTATTCTCAGGGTTAATTTATGTTAAAACTAATTTCTCATATCAAAGCCCCAATTCAGCTTTTTGCGCAAGGTATCGAAGAAGCTGTAATCGTGAAACTTAACCAGTCTGGCGACAAATTTTTCCCGTTTTACTTTCAGCTTTACCGATGCATCCACCGCCGTGGATCGAGAGTCCAAGGATATCAAAAATTTCTTGCTCCTTCCTTCTATCGAAAAAGAGATTTCACTCTCATCAGAAACGATCATCGGTCTCACGTTCAAATTGTGCGGACTTACCGGGGTGATCACAAAATTCTTTGCAGACGGGGATATCAAGGGCCCTCCGCAGCTTAGGGAATAGCCCGTAGAACCAGTGGGCGTTGCCACAATCAACCCATCAGCCCAGTAACTGTTCAGGTACTCCCCATCAATGTACGTATGCACAATGATCATAGAGGAAGTATCCCGCTTATGGACCGTAAACTCGTTAAGTCCATAAGGAACACCATTAAACAGCTTCTGGTCTGCTTCCAGGTTTATCAATATCCTATCCTGTATCGTAAACTCTCCATCAAAAAGCACTTGAACTGCCTTTTCGACATCTTCTTTGGCAATCGTCGCCAAGAACCCCATCCTGCCGGTATTGATCCCCACGATCGGTACTTCATACTCTCCCACCAGCGACACCGTATCCAGCAAGGTGCCATCTCCCCCCACCGAAATCACAAAATCCATGTCTTCTAGTGTCTCACGGTCACCCAACACAGTGAATCCGGTAGCCTTAGCCCCGGATTTGTTCAAATATTTTGAAAATGCTTCGGTTAAATATAAATCGGTACCATGACCATGCAGCACATCTATCAACTTCTCTATATATGGCACAAATTCCTTTTGAAAACTTATACCATGGATGGTTATCTTCATTTGTTTTCTGTTAGATATTCAAAAATCGCATCAGGTTGTCCAGTCGGTCTTGTTCCTTGTTTTCATCCATTTCCTCCTGATAATGATCAATGACCTTGTACCCAAACCGCTCTAAGGTGGCCTTAATATGCCTAAGTTCAGTTTTGTCCACTTTTATCACCACCTTGATCTTGCTCTCATCCAATGGGTCGCTGGTCAAAAAACTACTCAGCACCTTGGCATTCTCCGACTCGATCACCCGTGCAATTTCATATAGACTATAATCCGTCATAAACATCGATAGCACCAACACCCCTCCTTGCGCTTGGATCGACAGGGTATCAGCAAAGGCTGCAATCGAATCCTCTAGTGTGACCACGCCATGATAGACATTATCATTGTCTACTACGGCCACCATATTGCTTTGGTATTCCGAAGCCACACGGAGAACGTCGTAGATATGTTTATCCTTCAACACAAAACAGCCTTCCGACTCCAGTGGAACATCGGAAACCAGGATATCTTCTTTATTGATCGTGTAAATCATCTCATCGGTAACCAGCCCCCTGAAATATCCTCCCTCCACTACTGGCAACACATCCGTACGAATCTCCTCCATCCATGACAGTGCCATCCTCACCTTATCCGTGAGTTTCAATGGAGGGATCATGTTGTTGATGAATTCGTACGCCTGCATGTTTTAAAGATATTAAATAGTATCCATTTATTAAAACGTAAAAAGAAGATACCGCGTACAGTTATGGCTTTTTTTGTTTTCTCCTGACTTTAACCCGGTTTAATGGAGTCAGCAACTCTAAACTTGCCAATGCTGGCACAACCCAGTACTTGATACTTAGTAACCTCAGTTCGATTATAAAACCGTTTCCGTACAGTGGTCGGAACATGCACTGCGAGGCTTAGGGGGGAGATTTGAGGAGTGGAAGCCGTGGCAGCTCGCCGCGGCGAGTTGCCACACCCTTTTCCAACCCACATCCTCCTAAAAAGGGTTTGCAATGACGCTTTTTATACTAAAATTAAGTCGAGCTCAGGTTAGTACTTAATACTTCATTTCTCCCTACTTGACACTAATCTTTCTTACGATTTCTCCCCAGTTTTTGATCAATGCCACACCATACTCGCTCAGGTGTGCTTCAGGGTGAAACTGAATACCCACGATAGGGAGGGTTCGGTGGGCCATGGCCATCAACTCCCCATGCTCGGTCTCCAAGAGCGGCAGAAGGCAATATGGCAACTCAGCAAGCTCCAAAGAATGATAACGGGTCACCTTAAACCGATCAGGCAAACCATTCAGCACGGGGTGGTCATTGAGCTTGATGACTGGGTGGACTTTACCATGCACGGGACGTTTGCCTTTTACCAGCGTGGCACCAAAAAACTCCCCTATACACTGATGTCCCAAACAGACCCCCAACACAGGCAATTTGTCATGAAAATAATCGAAAATATCCTTGAGATTGCCTGCCTTGGACGGTGTTTCTGGTCCCGGAGAAAGCACTAGACCATCGTATTTTCTCTCTTTCAGCAATGCCAATGGGGTATCATTCCTAACGATGTCCAACGCAAAACCCGCCTGCCTAAAGTAATCCGCTAGGATATGCGAAAAAGAATCAAAATTATCAATTAGTAACAGCATCCTGCGACTTTTCGACCAGTTCATTAATTCGTCCCACTGCATCCTGAATGACAGGGGTAATGGCTCCCATTGCATCAATCACCAGTGGCGCAAAAGGCTCCAACACACCAAAAAGATAGCTCTTCTCCAGTTCTTCACGTGGCATCTCCACACCAAAGGACATGGCCACCCAGATCAACAGACTAAGCATAAAGCCCCATTTCAGCAATCCTAGGATAGCACCTGCAAAATTATCAAAGGTCCCCAAGATGGTTAGGTCCAAGGTCTTCTTGACCAGATACGCCAATATCCGTATCGTAATCGTCACCAACAAAAAAATGATCAAAAAGGAAATGAAAGGCAGCATAAAGGTCAAGCTCTCCACCCGCTCTGCCAAAAGGTCCGCCCCCCAATGCATAAACTTAAAGGCAAACACTATCCCAATGATAAACGCCACAATAGATAATATACCAATAAACAGCCCTTGTCTATAGCCACTATAAGCCCCAATGGCCAATAATATCAGTATAATTATATCTATTGTGTTCAAATGGGTGATTTGTTAGTACGAAATTATGTGAGAGACCGGCACTTGGCTCTCCACCTTCAGTTTACAAGCTCGACTTCTATGCCAATAGCTGCTTGACTTTCTGTGAGATCAATTTACCATCTGCCTTTCCTGCCAGTTTTTTGGTCGCGGCTCCCATCACTTTGCCCATGTCTTTTGGCCCTTCAGCTCCCACTTCCGCAATGATCGCCTTCAACTCGCCTTCAAGCTCTTCTTCGCTCAATTGTTTCGGAAGAAATTCATTGATGATATCCAACTCTGATTGCTCAGTAGCGGCCAAATCTTCACGTCCCTGCTGCTCGTAAATCTCCAAAGAATCCCTGCGCTGCTTGGCGGCTTTGGTCAAAAGCTTCATTTCTTCATCCTCGGTCATGCCTTTTTCTGCCCCTTTGGTTTCTTCCAACATGATCATGGACTTAATGGACCGCAAAGCCCGCAAACGGTCTTTGTCCTTGGAGCGCATGGCGTTCTTGATCTCGGCTTCTATACTTTGCTTTAAACTCATTATCTTTATCTTTATGTTATTTAAGGTGTAATTTTGAACAAAATTAGAGCATAATTTAATAAAATGACCAAACTCAGCGTAAATATTAACAAGATCGCCACCATCAGAAATGCCCGTGGCGGGAATAATCCAGATGTGATCCAAGTCGCCTTGGATGCTGAAAAATTCGGCTCTCAGGGCATCACTGTACACCCTAGACCAGACGAAAGACACATTCGCTATGACGATGTCATGAAGCTTAAGGATGTAGTCACCACCGAATTTAACATCGAAGGTTATCCTGACAAACGTTTTATGGAAATAATTCGACTGGCACGGCCTGCCCAAGCCACCTTGGTGCCCGATCCACCCCATGTGCTCACCTCCAACACCGGCTGGGACACCATCGCCCACCAAGAGGAGCTGAAGGATATCATTGCTGAATTGCACGAATACGGCACGCGTACTTCTATTTTCATCAACCCTGACAAAAAACACTTCGAACCGGCCAAGCTCACAGGAACCGACAGGGTGGAGCTTTACACGGAGCCTTACGCCAGTAATTTTCATAAAAACAAACAGGAAGCGGTAAAACCGTACGTAGAAGTAGCCAATATCGCCAAAGAACTTGGCCTCGGCCTCAATGCCGGACATGATCTGGACCTGGACAATCTCCGCTTTCTCAAAGAAAGCATTCCCTTCTTGGACGAAGTGTCCATCGGTCATGCGCTGATCTGTGATGCGCTATATTACGGTCTGGAAAACACCATCCAGATGTACCGAAGGCAGTTGGAAATGGAGGAAGAATAATTAGTATTGAGTAATGAGCCGTGAGTCTTGAGTAGTGAGAAACTAAAACAGTTGTACCGAGGGCTGTGCCCCGGTACGCCAAAAAGTGGAGCGTTTGGCTCGACGGTAAAACAATTCAACAAAAAACTATAGCATGAAACTTAACTATAAAAAAGTAGGTCAAGGCAAGCCATTGATTATTCTGCACGGTCTTTTTGGTTCTGCTGACAACTGGCTCAGTATAGCTAAAGAGCTGGAAGAAGAGTATACCATGTACCTTCTGGACCAACGAAACCACGGGGACTCTCCCAAAAGTGATGAGTGGAGCTATAAAGCCATGGTAGATGACCTGGCCACCTTTATGACTTCACAAGGACTGGAGGCTGCCTATATCATGGGGCATTCCATGGGAGGAAAAACGGCCATGAACTTTGCGCTAAGACACCCCGGCAAAGTCAAAAAACTGATCATCGCCGACATCGCTCCACGTTATTATCCGCCCCACCACCAAACCATTCTCGAAGGGCTAAATGCGATCGACATGGACAGTCTCAAATCCAGAAAAGAGGCCGATGAGACCCTTGCCGAACATATCCCCGAAGCAGGAGTCAGGCAATTCCTCATGAAAAGCCTTGGCAGGGATGATGACCGCAAATTCGTATGGAAAATCAACTTGCCCGTCATCACCGAAAAAATCGAAAATGTGGGTGAAGGGCTCGATAGCGACAAGACCTATGATGGGCCGACCCTCTTCATGCGTGGTGCCAATTCTGATTATATCCAAGATAAGGACAAGGAAGACTTGGAGAAGTATTTCCCAGAACACAAACTGATCACAATCAAAAATGCCGGACACTGGCTCCATGCAGAACAGCCTGATGCCGTAGTAGCGACAGTCAAGGCATTTTTGGGATAAAGTCTCAAAAATAGCGAATCTGATAGCAATAAATTGCATAGAACATCAATGGTCTTCCGCAATTCTACCGCTTCCAATTTGCGCATTACCATCCATCTTTATTTGCAATATCCGTAAAAAGCACTCCCTTGATAGCAGTAAGTTGCACCGTTAACCGTCAATTATGAAAAAAGGAAAACTCTATCTGATTCCCAATGTTTTGGCAGAAGGCACAGGCCAGGAAATCATCAGTCCTCAGGTCAAAGAAGTGATCAGCCATACCACTTATTTCTTGGCAGAAAACCTCCGAACGGCCAGGCGATATATCTCCAGCCTGAGACTTGGACTCACGATCGAAGAGCTGCAGTTTGAGGTATTGGACAAAAAGACCAAGGCCACCCAAATGCCACAATTGCTCCAACCGATCTTTGACGGACATGACATGGGCATCATCTCAGAGGCCGGCTGTCCAGGAATCGCAGACCCGGGTGCAGTGGCCGTGGCATTTGCCCACCAAAAAAACATCCAAGTGGTACCACTTTCGGGACCTTCCTCCATGTTCATGGCACTGATGGGAGCAGGCTTCAATGGACAGTCGTTTACCTTTCATGGTTATCTTCCCATTGACAAAAAAGCCCGGGTGCAGGCCATCAAAAGCCTGGAAAGTGAATCCTCCCAATACCGACGGACACAGCTTTTTATGGAAACGCCCTTCCGTAACAACCACCTGCTGGAAGACCTGAAAACCCACCTTCATCCCAATACCAAACTCTGCATCGCCAAAAACCTAACCGCCAAAGACGAATTTATCCAAACCAAGACCATTGCAGAATGGCGCAAGGTGAAAATCGACCTCCACAAAATCCCAACGGTTTTTGTACTGGACACGAATTATTGAGGTGCTAAGGTGCTAAGGTTAACAGGTTTGTAGGTGATAGGTTTTTGGCAAGCCAATGCCTCCACACATCTCTTCAACCAACTAGTCAGCGTCTGGAGACGCAGACTAAGACTACTAAAATCTACTGACTTCTTCTTCAACTCAAAACCAATACCCAAGTTCAACCCGGTTTATGAATTAGGAATCGTTATAACCTGTCTCGATAGCTATCGGGAAGATTTGAAAGTGCAATAAAATCAGTTAGTTTGGAGATGTGAGCGTTGCGGCGGCGGGTCAGGTCGCAATAGATAGGCTAATGTATATTCCGGGCAATGTCGTTTAGTTAAGAAGATTTCCCAATACGGATCGTCCATTGAGAGAATTATGATTTTAATCCATGGTCTTTTTAAACATGTATAAAATGGATCCGCCTTGCAGGTATTGAGCGTTAAGAAATTAAAAAGCGGGCGGGCAATAAGGCAGGCTTGTCTGACGAAATGCTGCCCAAAAAGAATGTTGGCAGCTAAAAAGGAGGAGTTTGCCTGCATGAGGGCAGGTTTTAATTTTAGGCCAATAGATGCACAGCGGCGGGGTTTTTTGGTTACTTTTTTGACCTGAAGCAAAAAAGTAACAAAGGTAAAGAGATGAAAACTATCTTGGGATTTAGCAAGAAAAATAATTAAATCAATATTTCCAGATACACACCAACTAAACGACATTGATAGTCCGGGTTAAAACTATATTCACTATGGCAAATAAATCAACCTTATCAGAAATCGAAAAACGATTTGACAACGACGTGGACCGATTCTCCAATCTCGAAACAGGCCAAGCCTCCACCGTAGATGCACTTTTCAACATGGAATTGATCACAGATGGTATCGCCCAGCTGTATCCGGATTTGACCCAATTACTGGACATTGGGTGTGGAGCGGGAAATTACACGGTAAAGCTCCTATCCAAGCTTAAAGCAGCTCCAAACGTCACCTTGGCAGATCTTAGCCAGCCCATGCTGGAGCGGGCAAAAGAAAGGAGTGCTTCGCTTACTGATGGCGAAGTAACCACCATCAAAGGAGATTTCAGAAAGCTGCCGCTACAGGAAAACACTTACGATGTCATCATTGCCACGGCGGTACTGCACCACCTAAGGGATGATGAAGATTGGGAAACTGCTTTTATGAAGCTGCATCGTCTACTAAAGCCAGGTGGAAGCTTGTGGGTCTTTGATTTGGTCTCCCACGATGAGCCAAAAATCCAGGATTTACTGTACCGGCAAAAATACGGACAGTTTCTGGCCAATCTAAAAGATGAAAATTACCGGGACCATGTGTTCGATTATATCGAAAAGGAAGACAGTCCACGCAGCACACAATACCAAATAGATGTGGCCCAAAAAGCAGGCTTTCGTTCAACAGAGGTTTTGCACAAGCACCTTTGCTTTACCTCATACGTAGCCTTCAAATAAGCCCACCGATATATGGTCATTGAGCATGAGCCCCTTTTGGTCTGAGCCTCCGTTCCCTTTTTTTGGTCTGAGTCTCCAGACTCAGACCAAAACTCACAAAAGTCTCCAGACTTTCACATTTACATCTCCCTAAACCGGGTTAAAAAAGGCTGAAATTCTTCACTTGATCGATAAAGTGCACGGCACTCTCCGGAGACAATACCAAGATAAAACCAATACCAAATAAGGCTCCATACAAATGGGCATCGTGGTTAATGCTGTCATTTCCCTGTTTGCTCTTAATGGCCGAATAGCCTAGGAACAATATCCCCAAAATAAATCCAGGAAGGCACAGCAAGCCGAAAAGGCAAATATCCGCCATTGGCATAAGGATGATACTGGCAAAAACCGCAGCCGAAGTACCCCCTGAAGCCCCTAAGGCTTGGTAATGGGGATTATTTTTGTGTTTTAAATAAGTGGGAATATCAGCAATAACAATGGCCGCCAAGTAAAACGCTACAAAAACGACAATACCCACCATTCCACCGAAACGATAGGTCAAGTATTGCTCCACTAATCTCCCAAAAAAGTAAAAGGTAATCATATTGAACAATAAGTGCATTCCATCTTTATGGATAAAGCCAGAAAGCACAAACCGGTCATATTGGCCCCGCTCATTGACCAAATAGGGATTAAACATGCTCCTGGATAAGAAAGAATAATTCTTCCAGGCATAAAACGAGCTAAGTGCTGTAATAATGATGATCAGTACCGTTGCGGATAATTGCATTTCAAAAACAATAGGAAGGTGAACAATACCGGGGAATTACTTTTCCCGGTCAATTAGGTTTTGGGTCAGGCCTTTCAAGGCTACGAGTACCTCTGGTTTTTTGACTTCTAGGGCGCTCAGCTGTGCAAAACCCTGCTGGAAATAACTTTCCATCTTGGCTTCTGTTATTCGCTTGATCCCTAAACTGTCGTAAATGGCGGTAACTTTTTCCACCTTTTCCACTTTATCAAACTCATCTTTGCCGAGCCATCCTTCCAATTGTCGTTTTTCTTCTCCCGTGGCCAATTCCTTCGCTTTGATCAGCAAAAACGTCTTCTTATTGGCCAGGATGTCTCCACCCACTTGCTTGCCAAATTTCGCTTTGTCCGCATACACATCCAGCAGATCGTCTTTCAGCTGAAAGCCGATTCCCACATTAACACCGAATTCGTACAGGTGCTGGGAATCCTCCAGTGAAGCACCGCCCAAGATCGCACCGTATTGCAATGCAAAGCCCAATAATACGGCGGTCTTTTGTCGGATCATTTCCAAGTATTCCGACTCCGAGACCTGTTCTCGGGTTTCGAAATTCATATCATGTTGCTGCCCTTCGCACACTTCGGAGGCTGTTTGGTTAAAAAGCCGCAGACACACCGCCAACTTGTCCTCTGGAACATGCAGCAACATATCATATACTTTTACCAACATCACATCGCCAGCAAGAATTGCCGTATTGGTGTCCCATTTTTTGTGGACCGTGGCTTCCCCTCTCCTCAGGGGAGCCTCATCCATGATATCATCGTGCACCAAAGTAAAATTGTGAAAGACCTCCACAGCAGCTGCCGGAGTAAGGATCTTTTCATAATCATCCCTATAAAGGGAATACGCCAGCAAGGTCAGCAGCGGCCTGATGCGCTTGCCGCCGAGGCTCATAATATAGGCAATAGGGTCATAAAGCTGTTGTGGGTCATTCCCAAAAGAATACGCCCCTATGTGCTTTTCCAGCTGCTCTACCAGCTCTTGGCTGAGGTTGGTTTTAGTCGTTGTCATCTGCAAATTCCAAATCTATGGTTCTTCTGTCAATATCCGTGTTCGTTACACGGACCCTCACCTGGTCACCCAGTGTGATCATCTTTTTATTTTTTGCTCCAATCAGGCGCATGTTTTTCTCGTCGAACTCGTAATAATCATCCTCCAAATCCTGTAGCCTGATCATCCCCTCACATTTGGTTTCGGTGATTTCCACAAAAATCCCCCATTCCGTCACACCGGAGATAATGCCCTCATAGGCTTTGTCTTCGGCCAAGGACATGAACTCTACCTGTTTGTACTTAATGGAGGCCCTTTCTGCATCAGCGGCCCGCTTCTCACGTTCAGAGGAATGGATACATTTATCCTCCCAAGCTTCCTTATCGGCTGATTTGCCTCCATCCAAATAATGCTGCAACAGACGATGCACCATCATATCTGGATACCTTCTGATCGGAGAGGTAAAATGCGTATAATGCTTAAACGCCAGTCCAAAGTGCCCTTTTGGCTCTGTGGTGTAGCGGGCTTTGGCCATACTCCTGATCGCTAGCTGTTCCAGCAGATTCTGCTCTGGCTTGCCCTCTATTTCTCCCATCAGCTTGTTCAAGGTGGCAGCGACACGAGTCTCTTCCGTCATGGACACCTCATGGCCAAATTTTTTGGCGAAGTTCGCAAAAGTCTCCAAGCGTTCCAAGTCTGGGTGGTCGTGTGTTCTGTAAACAAAGGTATCCTCCCCTTTGTTTTTGCTAAACACAAATTCTGCCACTGCCTTATTGGCCATCAGCATATACTCCTCGATCATTTTGTGGATGTCCTTCCGCTCTTTCACCATTAGGCCAAGGGGGGTTCCTCTATCATCCAACTTAAACTTCACCTCCACGGTTTCGAAGTTAATGGCGCCATTTTGAAAACGACGTTTTCTGACTTTCTTGGCCAAGTTGTTTAGCAAAGTAAGCTCGGAATAAAAATCTCCTTCCTGCTGATCAATATTCTCCTGGGCTTCTTCATAGGCAAACCTTCTGTCCGAATGGATAACAGTTCGGCCAATCCAATGCTTCAGCACTTTTCCGTCCTCATCCATCTCGAATACACAGGAAAAGGTCAGCTTATCCTCATTGGGGCGCAGGGAGCACAGGCCATTGCTAAGCCGCTCTGGCAGCATGGGAATGGTGCGATCCACCAAATACACCGAGGTGGCTCGGTCATACGCCTCCTTCTCCAAGTTGGTATTGGGTTTTACATAATGGGTCACATCGGCGATGTGTACGCCCAATTCGATATTTCCATTGGGCAGGCGCTGGTAGGATATCGCATCGTCAAAGTCCTTGGCATCTGCCGGGTCAATGGTGAAGGTGGTCACCTCCCTATAATCCTTTCTGGATTTGATTTCTGCTTTGGAGATCTTTTCGGGAATGGCCTCAGCCTCCTCCACGATTTCTTCTGGGTATTCGAATGGTAGCCCAAACTCTGCCATGATGGAGTGAATTTCCACTTCATGCTCACCCGCTTCTCCAAGTACTTGGGTCACCTTTCCGGTAGGGTTTTTATCTTCCTCTCTCCATTCGGTGATTTTGACCACTACTTTTTGGTTATGCTGGGCACCATTCAGGTTGGACTTGTGAATGAAAATGTCATGGTGCATCTTTTTGAAATCGGACACCACAAAGGCAAATCGCGGGGAAATCTCCACCCGGCCGACAAATTCCTCTCGCGCTCGCTTGACGACTTCCAGCACCCTGCCTTCTCGTTTTTGGCCAGGATGTTTGGATGGATTTACCATGACACGGACTTTGTCGTCATCAAGGGCATTTTTCATGTCTCGTGCCTTGACCATGATATCTTCCTCATCCTTGCCCTTATTATCAGGCACTACAAATGCAAACCGTGCATTGACGAAATCTACTGTCCCTTCGATAAAATCAGGTGTTCTGGTAGAGGCAAAGTGATTTCGGGGATTTCTCGAAATACTGCCTGCCGCCACCAGCTTGTTCAATACCGGCTCCACACCGCCTTTGGTGATCTTGTCCCTGATGTTCAATTTTCTGATAATCTGCTTTAGCGAATATTCCTCACCATAGTGGCTATCCAAAAAATTGAGAATCCGCTCGGCCAGCTGGGCGGCATTGTCGATTGTGCCTGGTTTGCCCTTGCCTTTTCGTTGTTTTCTTGGTCTTTTGCTCATAAAAATTCTTTGTTTTCTTTAGCAGGCTGTACCTGCTCTAAATCTCTTTTAATGCCAAAACACGATGCTATTTTAATATTTACTGCTTTGGCTTTTTGATTTTCCTGACTGCGTCATTTTAATAGTGACTTTACATCTAAGGTGATTGTTTTTTTTAATGGTTGATAACAGTCAGGTACATTTCTTATTGATGGGTGACTTCACCCTTTTGACGCTTATTTGACGCTTACGCTTCTCTTTCTTCTGCATGAATCACATTGATCTTCATATCCCCTGGAAGCCCTTGATAGGCCAAATAGATTCTCGCCGTCACTTCTACATCCTTTAGGCAATAAATAGCAATGGATTTCAGGTCTTTCTGTTTATAAAATACTTCATTGACCTCGCTGCCATCGATATTGTCCTTAGAACTAGGGATATCAAAGATAGCTGCCAGCAGTTCTAACCTGGTGTAATGCTTATAATCCCCAAACTTCCACAGTTCCAGTGTATCAATATGCCGGATTTCCCAAGGCTTTTTCCCTGCCATTTGGAGCACTTCAGGTAGAGGCACTCTATTGATCAGCATTCTCCTGCAAAGATAGGGAAAGTCAAACTCTTTACCGTTGTGGGCACAGAGGGTCCAGTGTTTTTTCTCGAGGAGTTTTCTCAGTTCTAGCAAGGTATCATGCTCCTCTTCTTGGGCTATGTATTTAGTACGAAACTGCAACTGGTCTTGTTCGGGATCATAGAGGAAATAACCAACACCTACGCAGACCACCTTCCCAAACTCAGCATAAATACCTGCTTTTTCGAAATATAGTTCCTCAACTGACAAATCTCCTTCTTTGGACAGCTGTTTGGCTTTCTTGGCCCACTCTTGCTGCAGCCTTGGTGACAACCCATCCAACCGCTCCGTGAAAGAAGCCGTTTCAATGTCCAAAAATAAGATGTCCTTTAAGTCACTCAAAAAATCTGCCATAGTCCAAATCAAGGATGTAAAACGCCTTCTAGGTCAAGCGCTGGAATATATTGAATGTTCTCTTGGCTTATGCTCCCTTCTACGAAGACAAATTTCTTGTCAAATATCTGATCCAATATATAATAACTTACCCAGAATTCATTGTTCAATGCGAACAATTTGGGGTCAATGGGCTCGATTTTGGCGATGCTTTCAGCGCCCAGTTCTTCGATCATATGCCGTAGTGTCGACGTCTTGGTTTCTTCGCCGTTGAGCACGCCATACCCTTTGGAAGTCACCATCAGGTGATGTAATTCTATCATATTGTGGTTCATGATGTACACGCCCCACTCGGTATTACCTTCCACTTCTTCTTTGGCAATCGCCAGTTTCACTCCGGTCACCGGATGAAAATCAATGTCTTTCTTCATGTTAATACTGGAACATTTAACCCTTATTATTTACCCCAATTAGTCTTCCCACTCCATCTCAAACAAATCGGCCAGATGCTGTCGCACTTTCGCCTTTACCTCATTCTCGTCTACAGGCCTTCCCAACTCTAAGTGCAAAGACGTCACAGCCTTATCAGCGATACCGCAAGGGACGATATTGCCAAAATAGGAAAGGTCAGCGTTGACATTAAACGCAAAGCCGTGCATGGTCACCCACCTGCTGGATTTAACGCCCAAGGCGCAGATTTTCCGGGGATTGATCCGCTCCTTATGGTCCAGCCAGACTCCCGTGAGTCCTTCGATCCTGCCCGCTTCTATGCCATATTCCGCTAAAGTCAAGATGATCGCTTCCTCGAGGTAGCGAAGGTATTTATGGATATCCGTGAAGAAATTATCCAGGTCCAACAGCGGATAGCCGACCAACTGCCCCGGGCCATGGTAGGTGATATCACCTCCTCTGTTGATCTTATAAAACGTAGCCTCCTTCTCAGCTAGCTGCACTTCATCCAAAAGCAAATGGGTCAGCTCACCACTCTTGCCTATTGTATAAACATGAGGGTGCTCCACGAAGAGCAGGTAATTGGAGGTGGATAATTGTTCTTCAAGCCCTTTCTTTCTGTTTTCGATCTTGGCGGCCACGATCTCAGCAAAAAGCAACTCCTGATAATCCCAGGTCTCTTTATAGTCCTTCTTGCCTAAATCGATGAATTTTACTTTCTTATTAATAATATGATTCACAACGGGTTCCTTCCAATGATTTATGGTGATCAACACCATTTTTTGACGATGGGTTCTATTTTTTGGCAATACTAACCTGACTGATCACGGCGCCAAAACTTAACGTTTCACAAAATTAATAAAAAATACCATGGCACAGCACAATACAATGGGAAGCGATGCCGAAGGATTCGCTGCTGACTTTTTGATTTCCAAGCATTACACCCTTCTGGAAAAAATATGGATATCCGTGAAGAAATTATCCAGGTCCAACAGCGGATAGCCGACCAACTGCCCCGGGCCATGGTAGGTGATATCACCTCCTCTGTTGATCTTATAAAACGTAGCCTCCTTCTCAGCTAGCTGCACTTCATCCAAAAGCAAATGGGTCAGCTCACCACTCTTGCCTATTGTATAAACATGAGGGTGCTCCACGAAGAGCAGGTAATTGGAGGTGGATAATTGTTCTTCAAGCCCTTTCTTTCTGTTTTCGATCTTGGCGGCCACGATCTCAGCAAAAAGCAACTCCTGATAATCCCAGGTCTCTTTATAGTCCTTCTTGCCTAAATCGATGAATTTTACTTTCTTATTAATAATATGATTCACAACGGGTTCCTTCCAATGATTTATGGTGATCAACACCATTTTTTGACGATGGGTTCTATTTTTTGGCAATACTAACCTGACTGATCACGGCGCCAAAACTTAACGTTTCACAAAATTAATAAAAAATACCATGGCACAGCACAATACAATGGGAAGCGATGCCGAAGGATTCGCTGCTGACTTTTTGATTTCCAAGCATTACACCCTTCTGGAAAAAAATTACCGCCACAAACACGCTGAAATCGACCTGATTATGGTGCATCGAGGATTATTAATATTCGTGGAAGTAAAGTTCCGTAGCGGAACGGGTTTTGGCTACGCCGAGGAATTTGTCGATTACAAAAAACGCCAACTAATCATCCGGGCTGCCGATCATTATATTCACGAAAAAGACTGGCACAAGGACATCCGCTTTGATATTGTCGGAGTCTACAAGGACAAGGAAGGCACAATCCGATTTAAGCACTTTGAGGACGCTTTCTACTAAGCCTGCTACATTTGTAACGCACCCAAGTTTAAGGGACACAAGCCATTGGCCCTTAGGATTGCTTGATCATAATGCGGCAAATACCCTCTCCTGCATGTCCCTGATTTCACCCTTCGACACGCTCCGGATCATCACCCTCCTCACGTCTCACTTCTCATATCTCAAGTTCAATACTCATAGATCAGCTGACCATCAGCATTCCACTCCGCCTTGATATATGGCCTAAAATTCTTGGTAAAAGGCTGTTCTTGGTATTGGATTTCCCGCTTGCGAATGGTCTTTCCACCATCAGTATTCCAATATTCTGTCCATATTCCGACTTTTTCTCCATAATGGTATTCCCCCATTACAGCCAGTTGGCCATTTTCATAGAAGTGGTAAAAATTCCCTTCTTCAAGTTCATATTCTACTGGAATGACTTGCTCAATTTGCTGCTCACCTTTATTATAATACGTCACCCTGGAATCTTTCGGCCATCCTTCGTAGTAATGCCCCTTGTTCAGCAGGATGTTTTTTTGGTCAAAGGTCATCCACCGCTCATGCTTGGTGCCAAAGTAAAACATCCCCTTCTCCACCACAGCATCATCGATCCGCTTTTCATAAGGGCCATGCAGCAGGTATCCTTCTTCGGGATTAAACCCTTTGGTCCTGATCACATCATCTTTGGTATCCAGCCAATACACATCCCGCACATAGGGATTGACCATTTTATTCCTGGTAGTATAGTGGAATAGCTGATATTGGGTCTTTCCCCTGGCATTCACTCGGATAAAATCCCTACGGGTGCGCTCGCCATAGTAAATGTTTTTCTTCTTCTTTTTCCGCTTCTTTTTCTTTTCTTCTTTTCTCTTCTCATCGTCAAAAAGAAGAATAGGCGCAGTGGTAGGCAATAGCGAGCTCTCTACGACACCGGAGGAATCAGCCGGTACCGATCTGGACAAGGAGTCAAAACTCTGCGCCTTTACCAAACTGGTATTAAACAACAAAAGGAGTATGATTAGTGATTTTTTCATGCCAATAACAGGCTAAGCTCTGCACTATTTTTAATGATAACGTTTTAAATGGAAGAATCTATGTTCTAAATAAAAGAAAGGTTTAGAATTAACAAGCATAATCCTTAATTTTGCCCAATTATGAAAACGTCTGTAATCATTTCGATTACACCTTAGACTAAAAAGAATATTAAAGGTAACAATAAACTGACCATATAAAAACAATTATAAAGCAAATGAGCAGTATTTTATCAGACCGTATTAACAATATGGAAGAGTCAGCTACGCTGGCGATGGCCAAAAAAGCAAGAGAGCTGAAAGGCCAGGGAATCGACATCATCAGTTTGAGTTTGGGAGAGCCTGATTTCAAGACTCCACAGCACATCCAGGATGCGGCCAAGGCTGCCATAGATGAGGGGAAATATTTCTCTTATTCTCCAGTAGCCGGCTACCAAGACCTAAGAGAGGCCATTGCCCAAAAGCTACAGACCCAAAATAAAATCACTGAGGCCAAAGCGGAAAATATCGTCCTTTCTACTGGCGCGAAACATTCCATCGCAAATATCTTCATGTGCCTGCTCAATGAAGGTGATGAAGTGGTGATCTTCTCTCCCTACTGGGTGAGCTACGCCGAAATCATCAAGCTGGCCGGCGGCGTGCCCGTACTGATCGAAGGTACCCTTGAGAACAACTTCAAGGCATCAGCTGATCAACTGGAAGAGGCCATCACAGATAAGACCAAAGCAGTCATCTATTCCTCTCCATGTAACCCAACAGGGTCTGTATTCAGCAAGGAAGAACTCGAAGCCATCGCTGAGGTAATCAAAAAACACAAGGACATCTATATCGTAGCTGATGAGATTTACGAACTGATCAATTATACCGGGCAGCATGCCAGCATCGCGGCACTTCCCGGGATGTTTGACAGAACCATCACGGTCAATGGTTTCTCTAAAGGATACGCCATGACCGGCTGGAGAGTGGGGTATATTTGCGCTCCGCTTTTCATTGCCAAAGCTTGTGAAAAAATCCAAGGACAATTCACTTCTGGTGGTACCGGCATCGCCCAGCGTGCTGCCTTGGCGGCCATCACAGGCGACCAGTCGCCTTCATTGGAAATGGAAAAAGCCTATAAGAAAAGAAGAGAGCTTGTGTTGGAATTGCTCAGAGACATTCCCGGTATCAAGACGCACGTGCCTGAAGGAGCGTTCTACTTCTTCCCTGACGTGACCGCCTTCTTTGGCAAGTCTGCCGGTGAGATCAAGATCGAAAATGCAGATGACTTCTGTCTTTATATCCTGAACACGGCCCACGTTTCTGTAGTGACAGGCGCTGCTTTTGGCGCACCTAACTGCGTGAGACTTTCTTACGCTGCTTCAGAAGAGGAGCTTAAAGAAGCCCTGAAACGTATCAAAGATGCCGTAGCTAATCTTAGCTAGTAAAAGGTAATCCGAGGCTGTCTCATAAGTCCTCGTCATAGCGATTCCAATGGATATCGGAATCGTGATGACGGATGGGTCAATGATGAGACAGCCTCGTTTTTTTTGCCGTGATGAGTCCATCATTTTTTGTATCTTGCCGCTGTTATGGCCAAAGCACTTGTAATCACACCTGTCAAAAACTCGATCGAGACCACGCTGGAAACAGCCGAAGCCATCAAGGCATCATCTGTCCCGGTCATCCATAAAATATTCAATGATTTCAGCACGGCAGAAACCAAGGCCGCTCTGGACAAAAATGCCCCAAAGATCGGCTATGAGCTGGTGCATCTGGAAGAGGTCACGGACACTCCTTCTCCCAACTACAAGCTGGTCCTACAGATGGCCCAAAAGGAAGCCGTCAAAAAGCAACTCCCCCTGCTCGTAATAGAATCTGATGTGACGGTACAAAAGGACACCATCGAAAAAATGCTCCAATTCCTTCAAGATCATCAAAACGCCGGCCTCATCGGAGCCATCACGGTAGGCTATGACCAAAAAGTCAATTTCCCATACCTAAAATTCAAGGATGTCACAGAAACGGTCATTGATACGAAGAGGAGTTTGAGCTTTTGCTGTACACTGTTCAGCCCTGAATTGCTGACGGCTTATGATTTTATGCAGCTGGATCAGTCCAAAGACTGGTACGACACGTTTATCTCCAAAAAAGCCATCGAGTTGGGCTATAGCAACTATGTACTGATGGACACCCCTGTCCTTCACAAACCCCACGGCAGTCGCCCTTGGAAACAACTCAAATACAAGAATCCACTAAAATACTATTTCCTGAAATTTTGGAAAGGGATGGATAAAATCTAAAGCATCCCCAACCATCTCAGCATGGTATTGTAGGGCTTTGACCAGGACCGACGAAAACGAAGGGGGCCATTCAGCTCTCTTGAAAAATACGCTGCATGCCTAGCGTTAAGAAAAGCGATTCGTTTTCTTTTTATGGCAGCATTGGATGTCTTCTTTCGCTTGCTATTTGGCGTAAGACGGTAGTAAAACCCAATAAAGGGCAGCTGCACCACTTCTCCATCATCTTTCAGCATTTTGATCCAAAACTCCCAGTCTTCCCTGCCCATAAAGCGCATTTCTTCCGAATACTTTCCGGCTTTTTGCCAGTCTTCCTTTCTGAACAAGGCAGAGCAAAAAATCATATTGTCCAGCGCCAATTGATGTCGGCTAAAAGGCTTTAAGTTCCAACTCTTCTCCCCTGATTCATCAAACTTCACACCTTGGCTATAGACCACCTTTACGGCTGGTTGAGCCTTTAAAACCTTGACCGCGGCTGTGATGTAGTCCTTAGAAATAAGATCATCTCCATCCAGCGGAAGTATAATACTGCCATTTGCCTCTTCGATACCAATATTTCTCGCTTTAGAAACACCTCCGTTTTCTTGGTCAATGACCCTTACCACAGGAAATTCCTTTTCCACTGCTCTTGCTACCTGAAGGGAATCGTCTTTGGATCCATCGTTTACGATAATCACTTCCAAAGGGTGATAGGTGGAGCCAAGTACTGAAAGAACCGTTTCCCTGAGGTATTCCCCTTGATTATAACATGGGATGACTACACTTACAAGAGTTTCTTGTTCCGAAGAATGCATTGGTGATTGAATTAGTGAAGTTTATTTCAAGAGTCAAATATAAAAGGCATTTTCATTTCTATTGTCTAGAGTTATTAATTTAAATCGCAGTCTAATTCCATACCCATCTATTTTGTCTATAACCCCTCCTATTTTTGATCAATAGTCAACAAATGGAAAATCATTACAGGTAATTAGTATTTACAGTTAAGCTCAATGTAATATTTTTTTTCAAGAAAATTATTTTCCTCTATGCATTGTATAGAGGAAACGTATTGAAAAAAATGTCCCCGTCCCAGTCAACATTTATATCTGCCGTTCCTATGGAACTTAACCTATATATGTATAACAATTTACTATATGATCAATTAGACATAATGCGCAGTCGCTAACTACAAAACCCATAATACCCTTAATGAATCTCCTTAATCTTGCAAGTAGCCAAACTTTATAAGAAAATTGTTTTTGTATTATATTCAGGTGTAAATCGCTTTCAAAAGGTCTTCATGAATGCTACGCATTTTCATTGATGAAAAGAGCCAAAAACCTAGTCCGGTGGTGAGTTCTTTAAATTGGAACAGGTAAGTTTTCCAGCGAGTACGATTCGGACCCCAATTTAATTTCAGAAAACTGCTCCGGCCTGAAAATGAATGGGTCTCGCTGTTCCACGACGCGAGCCAACTCCCTTTCTTAACGGCCTCCACCATCGGCTGGAAAACAGGCATACCAAGGGCCGTAATCAAGGAAGCGATACCTTTTTTGGCTCAGGGGGGCTTATAGTTCTCGCTCAACTTGGTTACTTAAGAAAATATACCACTAAATGGAATAATGATGATAATTTATCCATAAGAAACTTATTAATCGGATCCGCCTTGCAGGTATTGGGCGTTAAGAAATTAAAAAGCGGGTGGGCAAAAAGGCAGGCTTGTTTGACGAAATGCTGCCCAAGGAAAAAATATAGAACCCATATTTTCCAGATACACACTAACTAAACGGCATTGTTTCTGGGTTAAAGTGTCAGCGGCAGGGATGACGCCAAGCCACCTTAACGATCCCCCCAGACTAGACCACAAAAAGGAGGATCTATTTTAGAAGAATTTTCCTAAGGTTTTTAACAAATGGGCAAAACAATCCATAATTACCAAACCTAGGTACAATACATCTATTATTGGTGTATACATCTTTTTTTGTTGAAAAAACACTAGTTAATTTAGTATTTTGTGACTATTCCAGTAATAAACCCGATATTTTATAGATAAATATTTTGCGTTATATAGAAAAAAATTACTACATTTGTCTCGGGTGATTAAGCAACTTTTTCTACTACCGACTTTTAGTGTGTGTAATTGAGTTGGAGGTTATTTTAATAATTATTTTTTATAAACCTCCCTTTTCTTTTCTTTAAAAATATCAAATGATACCAAAGCCATCCCTGCCCCTTCAAGGATGGCTTTGGTATTAATGGCTTTTGAAATAGTTGTGGGCCAAGCATGGATCAAGCCATATTTCTGAGGGGATTTTCGATACACTTTCTTAACATCGCTATTCCCTATGGATCATTGGAATACAGCGCTAGGAAGATAATTGCTGCTAAAACAATTAGGTTATTTTTAGTATTTACCTTGCGCGATGGGTATTGGGCCCTTTCAGGTTTTCTTTGTGCTCCTTGGCTTTTCCAGTTTAAGAAAAAATCAGTGCAAGTCTGTACCATCAGCGTTCTAATCAGAACCAAGCTCCCCTTGCCCACAAGCCCTAACACCACTGTTTATCTGAATATTAACACAAACTTAAAACAGAATCATGATAATTCCCTCAAAAATTGGCGTCCTTGCCACTGCTTAAAAATCGCAAGGAGATCATGATTCAGACCATCGCTACCGTCATCTTACTATTTTCGGCATATTTGCTGGCCACCTTATCTTTCTTTACCTATCACGGCAAGATGAAAACATTTTTTGTCAAAGCTTACTTGGTCTCCGGAACGGTAGCTGGTGCATTGACATTTTTCTTTATGAGACTCTTCATTAATTGACTCCAGCCCCACCTGTCACTATCCCCCGCCAGTAGTATCGTCCTACCCATTACTAAATAGTAATTTGGAGAAATCAGGGTAAACTCCCCTATTTTTGTTATACTTACTAGATACAGGTTTCGGATTTTTCGAAACACCCAATCTTTTAACCTCTCTTTATGCGAAAATGGGCCTTTATTTTAATTATGATATGTGCCTTTCCATCCACCGAACTGCGGGCGCAAATCCAAAATGACACCAGTTATTTTGAAAGATTTCCAGAGATGGTAACCGGCAGGATGTACATGTCCAGAAAATATACGGGTGTGGACATCAATGATCGGCTGGGAGAAATCTCCACGCTTCGCTATCGGCCCAACTCCACACTAAACCTTGGGGTGGGCGCCTCATACAATGTATTTACCTTAAACTTGGCATTAGGATTTGGCTTTTTGAATCCTGAAGTAGGAAAAGGCGACACCAAGTACCTTGACGCCCAAGTGCACGCTTACCCGGACAAGTGGGCGATTGACGGATTTGCTCAAATCTACAACGGCTACCACCTTGTTCCCGAGGGGGATTTTGCCATAGAAAATGAAAATTATTACTACCGTCCAGACATGAAAGTCAGGGAATTTGGGGCTTCTGTAAAATACGTCTTCAATGGCGAGAAATTTTCCTACAAAGCTGCCTTTCTCCAAACAGAATGGCAAAAAAAATCCGCAGGCTCCTTATTGGTCGGAGGCGAAGTATTTGGGGGATTGGCGAAAGGAGACAGCTCTTTGATTCCCTCACAGGCCATGATCGATCCATCAAGGGATTTTGACAAGTTATTTTTCGTGGAAGCAGGGCCCAACATCGGGTATGCCTACACCTTGGTAATTGACCAGCATTACTTTGTAATGGGCTCAGCTACCGGGAATATCGGGGTAGGGTTCACCAATCAATATGGTCTGGAAAAAACGACCAACTGGTCGGTTAATGCAAATTACTTCCTCAAGGCGAGTGTTGGATACAACTCCGAGCGATGGGCTGTCAATGCCAACTATGTTTATAGCAAAGTCCGATTGGCCAAAAACAACGACTTCAACAATAGTATCCTTACTGGAAATTATCGACTCAACCTCATCTATCGCTTCATACCAGGACCTAAAGGGAAAAAAGTCCTTGATGCCATCAACCCCTACCATTACTTGAAATAAGACAATATGAGTCTCCGGAATCATACTCGTAGCCAAACTTAATTGATATTGATAAATTGTTTCCCGTTCTTTTCCATTGATGAAAAGAACCAAAAATCTAGTCCAGTGGTGAGATCTTTAAACCCGGAATATGCATTAGCCTATCTGTTGCGACCTGAAACTGCTTCAAAATCAGCCGTTTCACTTTAGTTTTCGGCATAACCGTAGCGGTGCTACGCTAATGCCTCCAAACTAACTGATTTTCTTGCAATTTCAGCTCTCACTACGATTCCTAATGCATAATCCGGGTTAAATTGGGTAGAACATGCTTTCCTATGAGGGCAATACGGTACCCAATTTAATTTAAGAAAAATGCTCCGGCCTGAAAATGAATGGATCTCGCTGTTCCACGACGCGAGCTAATTCACCTTCTTAACGGCCTGCTCATTTTTCTTAAACCGGTCTCACCAAAGGACCTCCTTAACTTTCGAAATCATATTATGTAATTGTTCCACTATGTGCAAAATCACGGATAGTCATTTAAGACAAAAGGGCTAAATAATTGCAAAATAGTACCGAAAAAAAGAATCACCACTGAAATGTTTCATTGACCACCTGTATTTTATTTGAGGTAAGTTCCTTTTTAATTGACTTACTTTAAGAACCGATTAGGTTTAAACTACTTCGAAACATTTCATTGATTACGATATTTTCATTAGCCCAATGAAGAAACAAACGAAAATACTGCTGATAGCAGCCATCATTTTGGTCATCGCTATCATTTTTCTATTTCCACGTTTCCAAGGAGGAAGCACCTCTAAAGCCCCCGTCCAGACGGCTGAAAGTGCCCCAGAAGAAACTCCCCAACTCCCTGTAAACGTCAAGGAAGTACAGCCAGAACGCTTGGAAAACAACCTGAATATAACAGGCAATGTACTCTCCAATGAATCTGTATCCCTACGAGCAGAAATCACTGGACTCGTGGAGTCCATCAATTTTAAAGAAGGGCAATTTGTCAAAAAAGGCACCCCACTGGTACGCCTAAATGACAATGAGCTGACCGCTCAGCTTGATCGTCTGGAGTACACCAAAAAACTATACGAAGGCCAAGAAAACCGCCAAAAGCAATTATTGGCACGTGAGGCCATTAGCCAAGAGGAATATGACGTTATCCTCAACCAATACAACACCACCCTCTCCGATATCAAACTGGTAAAGGCCCAACTCGACAAAACCGTCATCAAGGCTCCTTTTGACGGTGTGGTAGGGTTACGTCAAATTTCAGCCGGCTCTGTCATCAGCACCACGGACATCATTGCGAATATCGTCAACATCAACCCGATAAAAATCGAGTTTTCCATTCCCGAAAGATACACCAGTGAAGTCCGGATCGGCTCCAGCATTCGTTTTTCCAACAATGCCTCAGACGGCCTAAAAAACGGCAAAGTATATGCGTATGAACCAGTCATCGATGCCAACACGCGTACCCTTACACTCCGCGCCATAAGCTCAAATGACGACCGAAAATTCCTCCCAGGGATGTTCGTCAATATCCACTTTAACCTTGGGGTAGATGAAAATGCCCTCATGGTACCGTCAGAGTCATTGATCCCGGAACTCAACGGCTACAAGCTCTTTCTCGTAAATAAAGAAGGTATCGTAGAAGAAAGAAAGGTCACCATCGGGATCCGTACAGACCGCCAGGTACAAATCACCGACGGACTGACGCCCGGAGACTTGGTACTCACCACCGGTGTACTCCAGGCCAAAGCGGGCATGCAAGTAAAATACAATAAAATCAACTGATATGGCAGGTCTATCTACCGTTAGTATAAAACGCCCCGTTCTGGCCATTGTCTTTTCATTGACCATTTTACTCTTCGGGATCATCGGAATGACCTTCTTGGGCGTAAGAGAATACCCCAGCGTGGACCCACCCATCATCAATGTACGCACCACCTACGTGGGTGCCAATGCCGATGTAATCGAAGCCCAAATCACCGAACCCCTGGAAGAATCCATCAATGGGATTTCTGGTATCAAATCACTCACGTCCACCAGTAATGACGGCACCAGTAACATCACAGTGGAGTTTGACGTGGGGGCGGATATGGAAGCCGCTGCCAATGACGTGAGGGACAAGGTCTCCCGCGCCCAGCGAAACCTGCCCCCCGATGCAGAACCTCCTGTAGTATCCAAGGCTGATGCCGACTCTGAACCCATCGTATTCCTTAATGTCAAGAGTGAGCAAAAAACCCTATTGGAGATTTCGGACATCGCTGACAACATTTTTAAAGAAAGACTACAGACTATCCCAGGAGTGAGCGAAGTTAGAATCTGGGGAGAAAAAGAATACGCCATGCGCCTACGGATGGATCCCATCAGAATGGCCTCTTATGGCGTCACCCCCCTCGATGTCCTCACCAAAGTGCAAAGCGAAAATGTGGAATTGCCCTCTGGTAGAATTGAAGGCAGTACTATTGAACTTTCTGTACGTACCAAGAGTAGACTTTCGACCCCCGATGAATTCAACAATCTCATCATTAAGGAAAGTGAAAACAATATCGTCCGCTTTCAGGATGTGGGAAATGCAGAACTGGCACCACTCAATGAACGAACGGTACTGAAAAGGGAAGGTGTCCCCATGGTGGGAGTGGTCTTGGTACCCCTTCCCGGCTCCAACAGCATTGAGATTGTAGATGAATTTTACAGGAGACTGGAATTTATAAAAAAAGACCTCCCTGACGACATCGAGCTGGGCATAGGCTTTGACTCCACAGAATATATCCGAAACTCCATCAGTGAAGTCCAAGAGACTATCTTACTGGCGTTTCTGCTGGTAGTGGCCATCATTTTCCTTTTCCTAAGAGACTGGAGAACGACCTTTATCCCAGTGATCACGATTCCGATTTCCCTAGTAGGTGTATTTTTTGTCATGTATGTTATGGATTTTTCTATCAATGTACTCACCTTATTGGGAATAGTACTGTCCATTGGCCTGGTGGTGGATGATGCGATCGTGGTACTGGAAAACATCTATGCCAAAATAGAAAAAGGCGAACAACCGGGCAAAGCAGCCGAACAAGGTGCGGAAGAGATCTTCTTTGCGGTCATTGCCACCACTATTGCCCTGGCAGCAGTATTCTTGCCCGTAATATTCCTGACGGGGACCACGGGGAGATTATTTAGGGAATTTGGCGTGGTAGTGGCTGGATCGGTAATCATCTCCTCCTTTGTGGCCTTGACCATGACTCCAATGCTCAGCTCCAAACTCCTGAAGAAACGGGAGAAGCACAATTGGTTTTACAATGTCTCCGAACCGATGTTTGTATGGCTCAACAAAAAATATGAAGCCACATTGGTAGGATTCATGCGGTTTCGCTGGGTGTCTTTTGTGCTTATCTTGGTCATGGGCGGAGGCATTTACCTGTTGTTCAATGCCATTCCATCTGAGCTGGCACCGACCGAAGATCGGGGCGAAATGCGCATCAACATGAGTGGGCCTGAGGGAGCCACTTTTGATTACATGGACAGGGTGATCGACGAATTGCTGTACGAGATGATGACCACGATCCCTGAGGATGTATGGGACAGTTTTATCTCTGTAACCTCTCCAGGGTTTGGCACGGCCAGCACCAATTCCGGCTTTATCCGCGTCCGGCTCGTAGATGCCAGCGAGCGGGCCGAAAGCCAACAAGACGTCTTCGAAGATGTCTCCGAAATTCTACGTAAGAAAACCGACGTGAAGGCATTTGCCTCCCAGCCCCAATCCATCGGTGACCGAAGGGGAGGGCTGCCCGTACAATACGTCCTCCAAGCGCAAAACCTCGAAAAACTGAAGGAGGTCATCCCTACCTTCATGGATAAGGTCAACCAAAGCCCTATTTTCCAGTTTTCGGACATCAACCTGAAGTTTACCAAGCCAGAGATCGAGGTAGAAATCGACAGGGAAAAGGCCAGAAATATCGGCGTATCAGTACAGGAAATAGCAAGAACGCTTCAGCTATCCTACTCTGGACAGCGATTTGATTACTTCATCATGAACGGTAAACAATACCAAGTAGTAGGAGAAATGCAAGAAGAAGACCGAAATGCCCCAATCAACCTACGCATGCTGTATGTAAGGGCAGAAAACGGCCAATTGGTACAACTGGACAACCTGGTAAATATCACCGAAAAAAGCACACCGCCGCAGCTCTATCGATTTAATCGCTTCGTGAGTGCGACGGTATCGGCAGGGCTCGCTCCCAAGCACACCATAGGTGATGGACTGGATGAAATGGACCGCATTGCTGCGGAAGTACTGGATGACAGCTTTACCACCGATGTTGCCGGCGTTTCCAAAGAGTTCAGAGAAAGCTCCAACAGTTTGGTTTTTGCCTTTTTGTTTGCCCTGATCCTGATTTACCTGGTATTGTCAGCCCAATTTGAGAGCTTCATGGATCCACTTACTATCATGATCACCGTGCCTTTGGCCTTATTTGGAGCCTTATTTAGCCTCTGGTTGGGAGATTTCACACTCAACATATTCAGCCAGATCGGGATTATCATGTTGATTGGCCTGGTTACCAAAAACGGTATTCTCATCGTAGAATTTGCCAACCAGCGTAAAGCCCACGGCCTAGAAGTGGACGAAGCTATCATAGGTGCCGCAGTGGCCCGCTTCCGTCCCATTTTGATGACCAGTCTTTCCACTATTCTAGGGATCTTGCCCATTGCTTTGGCCTTGGGAGCTGGTGCGGAAAGCCGTATGCCTATGGGGGTAGCTGTTATCGGGGGACTGGTACTCTCTACCATTTTGACGTTGTTTGTAATCCCCGGCGTTTATACTTATTTGACATCTAAATCAGCAAGATTAGCAAGAATATGAGGAAGCAGTGTTTAGTTGTATTGAGCATGGTGGCGGCTGTATTTTCTGCTTATGGGCAGGATGAACTGTCCTTCGAACAAGCCATCATGATGGGATTGGAAAACAATTATGATGTAAAAATCGCCCTAAAGGACAATGAGCTGACCGAAATCGACAAAAAGTTAGGTGTGGGAGCTTTACTGCCCAGCTTGGACGCCACCTATGGCCGCACCACCAGCACCGAAGATGTAGAGCAGCAATTTGTCAACGAAAGCGTCCCCAAGAACATCGATGGGGCCAAGTCCTCAGGCGAAAACTTCAATATAAATGCCATTTACGGCTTTCGTTACGAAGCTGTAGTGGCCCTGAAACGCTTGGGCAAATTGAACGAAATAGGAGAGCTACAGGCCAAGGTGGTGATAGAAAATACCGTAGCGGCCATTTCGGAAGCCTATTATCGCCTTGCTGCCGAGCTTAAGCGCCACGAGGTCTTGCAAGAGACCTTGGAGCTCTCTCAGCAGCGGCTCGATATTGCCAAATCACAGTACGAACTAGGAGGAAGTTCTAAGACCGAATTTCTTGCCGCACAAGTAGACTACAATACCGATATGTCCCTCTTGGTCTCCCAAGAACAGATTATCCGTACCGCTAGAATCAACCTCAATGAATTGATGGCACTAGATGAGGAAAAAGAATTTGAGGTCACTGACAGTATAAAAATCAACCAAGACCTAAAATTGGGCCCCTTGGTAGACCAAGCCATGGACCAAAACAAAATGCTCCTCATCAACCGGAGGCAGGAAAATGTGGCTTATTTACAGCTAAAGGAAATCCAAGCTCAGCGGCTGCCTTACTTGTCACTTGACGGAAATTACCGCCAATCCGTATCCAATTCCGATGCTGGATTCCTGATCCAGAACAAACGGGAAGGGTATTCCTTCGGAGCGACCATTGGCATCAACCTCTTCAGCGGGTTTACCCTAAATCGCCAAATCCAACGTGCCCGAGTACAGCAGGAAAGTCAAGCCTATCTACTCGACCAATACGAAGTCCAGCTAAAATCAGACATCTATCGGGCATTCAACATCTATGAAAACAGCAAGCGAAGGCTGCACATCGAGCGCCAAAACTATCAGGTGGTAGAAGAAAATACAGCTATAGCTTTTGACCGATTCAAGACAGGGCTGACCAGCTATCTGGAATTCAGGGACGCCCAGGTCAACCGCCTTAACGCCGAAAGCCGGCTGATCGACGCCGTCTTTAGCACCAAAGTGGCCGAAGTAGAACTGATGAGATTGGCGGGTAAGATTTATTATAAAAGCAATGGAGAGGATATTCTGAACTAAGACAGCTATATATGCTACGGCTATAAGCCAGCAGCTTCTATCCCACTGCGATTCCTAATACATAAACCAGGTTAAATACTTGAAAAAACATGCATATATAAAATAAATTATGGATATTCATAAGACATAACCAAGAATCCTTATGAAAGTAAAACGGCACGTTATCGGTTGTTTGCTTTGTACCCTGCTTGTATTTTCCACTTTTTGCCAGGCGATGGCGAGGGAATGGATTGCCCCGGTTGACTCCACTGCCAAGACCACCCTAGCCCAAAAACAACAAGACTCACTTACTGTAGTCAATGCCATCCAGCTATCCAGAGACATTCACCGTAGCCAACATAATGAGGAAACTGAATACCAAGAAGCAGAAAAAGCAGTAAGTCTCTCATTGGAACTAGGAGACACCTTGCTCTATGCCCAATCCTTGGATAACCTAGGACTGATGTACCGCTATCACCAACGTTATGAGGAAGCCATTCCACTTCACACCAAGGCCTTTAACCTCTTAGCAGATGAAGATTCTGCATCCTTATCCAAAATGATATATGCCAATAATGCGGGAGTAGCTAGCCGGTACGCAGAGGACTTTGACAAGGCGGTATTTTACTACTTGGAGGCCCTCAAGATAGCTGAAAGTGAAAATAACCTTAGGAATATCGCCATTGCCTGCAATGGCCTCGGCAACACACTCCTCCATCTCCCTGGCCGTGGAGAGGATGCCATTGCCTATTTTGAACGATCCTTGGAAGCTGAGCGTAAGCGAAACAACACCTTGGGCATAGCGATGAACTATCTCTCCATTGGGGATTATTTTACAGAAATAGGGGAATACCAAATGGCCAGAAACTACCTCAGCAAACTATTGGACATCAACAAAGCTAGGAAAGACACCTTTGGGCTCGGAATTACCTATGAGTATTATGGCCAAAATTATTTCCATGAAGGAAGGGATCTCCAGAAAGCAGCCAATTATTTCTCCCAATCAAAAGCCCTTTTCGAGAAACTGGGAGACCTGCACAAACAAGCCGACATTGCCAAAAAACAAGCTGATGTTTATAGAAAACGGGGAAATTTAAATGAGGCTATCCAGCAGTACAATGCTTCTTGGAAATTGGCAGAACAAGTAAAAAACAAAGGCCTCATCAAAGAATGCTCCTACTGGCTCTCCACCATTTATGAGCAACAAGGGCAATTCAAAAAAGCCCTGGAATACCTCACACTCTCGCAGCAATATAAAGACAGTGTAGCGCTAATGGACCAGCAAACAAGGATCGCTGCCATCGAGAAGCGGTATGCCATTGAGAAAAAAGAATCCCAAATAGAGCTCCTCGAAAAAGACAAGGCCCTCCAAAAATCACAACTGGAAAGCCAACAAGCTGCACTTAAAAGCCATCAGGTGATCCTAGTATTGCTGGTCATACTGCTCGTATCCATCGTGGTGATTGCATTTATGCAATTCCGGAACATCAAAGCCAAGAAAAAAGCCAATGAACTGCTGAGAAAACAAAACGATCAAATCAAAGAGCAACGCGACGAAATCAAAACGGTCAACCAACAACTCGAATCCACTTTTGAAGAGCTGATCCAAGAGCAGAAAAACACGGAAGAAAAACGCATAAAACTTCTCGAAAGTACATTCGAAAACCGCATCCAGTCCTTGGCTATCCAGTCCCTCGAATCACAGATGAACCCCCACTTTTTGTTCAATGGCATGAATGCGGTACGCTGGCTGGTCATGAAAAACAAAAATGAAGAAGCCAAGGAATACATCGATACTTTTGCCCGCCTGCTACGGATGAGCTTGACCAACAACCGCAAAAAATCCATTACCCTGAATGAAGAGCTTCAGTCCACATCCCTCTATCTAAAAATAGAACGCTTGCGGTTTGACAGTGAATTTAACTATCGCATCAATATCTCCCCTAAAGTCTATCCAGAAAGGGTAAAAGTCCCCCCAAAAATCCTACAACCATTAGTAGAAAACGCTATCAAACACGGGCTACTACCTAGCAGAAAATCACCAAAAATACTCGATATAAACGTCACTGAGACGGAAGAAGGCGTACTAGTGGAAGTACTGGACAATGGCACCGGATACAGTATCTCTCAGGAAAACCCCAGTGAACCCAAGCCTGACGGAACACATCTAGGCCTTAAACTAATCGAAGAGCGTCTGGTTATCTTTAACCAACAACATCTTGGGAAGGTCCAATTTAGAATCGTACCAAGAACGGGTCCCACAGGAACCATCAAGGGTACACGAGCAGAGATCTACATTATTCACGAGACCACCTTAGACCTCGCTTAGATTCCAAACCGGATCAGGCATCTTGAATTTTCACCATACAGAGACACAATAAACAATAGAAATTTACTCCCCACACCCCTTAGCGATTAAAACGCAAACCGTATTTTTCGTTAAGTTTTCCTTTTGAATCTCAAAACAGCCAATGCGATTTTTTAAAAGTTAACAAAAAGCTATGCCCCGAAGCTTTGGACGCAGCTCCGGAGCAAGCTTTTATCATACCGATGTTTGTCAAAAAAATAATGGTATAGTCAGTCATAAAATGATAAACAAAAGATAGGACAAAACACTCTTGGTCAAAATAGCCAAAGAGGACATCAACAAAAAGAATGAGTAAGGAAGTGGTTTGGATTATAATTGCCCCTCAACAGGGATGGTTAAAAATTAGGGTTGCATTGATTTTCGCGCTAGATGTTTCCTATATTTATTAGTATAAAAACTAGTTGGTTCACCTTTAACACCCACTGAATGAAAGTAGCTATAATCGATGACGAAACCCACTGTGTGGAAAGCTTGGCCTTGGAGTTGGAGCACTTTAAGGGCGAAATAGAGATAGCCTTCGCTACCTCCAAAGTCGAGGAAGCATTAACCTACCTAAAATCATCCTCCATCGACCTATTGTTCTTGGATATAGAAATGCCACGAGTGAATGGTTTCGAGTTGCTGGACCTAATAGATGAAGTCAATTTCGAAGTAGTTTTTACCACAGCGTACAGCCAGTATGCCCTTAAGGCCTTTCAGTACAAAGCCTTTGATTATTTACTAAAGCCAATAGGTACTGAAGAACTGGCAGAGGTCATCAAAAAATACAACGGCTACCACCAAGGACTAAAAGCTGAACGTGAAGGAGAATTAATGGACTTTATTTCCTCCCTCAAGAAAGATAATATTATAAAATCCAAGATCGCTGTCCCTGTCAGTGAGGGACTGGAATTCATCAAAGTAGATGAAATTATCTATGCACAAAGTCAAAACAATTACACCGTGCTCTATCTTAGCGACCAAAGCACGCTACTATTCAGCAAGACCCTAAAAGAAGTCGAAAAGACATTAAAGAAGTATTTTTTTATAAGGATCCATCAATCCTATCTCATCAATCCCAACTACATGAAAAAGTACTTTCGCCATGATGGCGGAGGTGTGCTGATGGAAAATGGTCAATCCCTCCCCATCAGCCAGCGAAAAAAAGAAGAAATCATCACACTTTTTGAAGCTATTGCAAAAAACAAATCCTTATAAGTCTGTTCCACCAAATAATTATATTAGCTGTCCATCAACAGAAAAACAATGACTTTTATCAATTGGGCAATTTTGTAGAATTGGTGTAATTATGTTATTATTGGTATATGGCTCTTCACCAACAGCTTGCCAAAGCCACACCTAGAAAACATAGGGCGCTATTTTTTGCCGTCTTGTGCTTATGCGCCATGGTTTTTGCGTGTAATGAGGATAAAAAGAAGAAAAAAGCGGCCACTCCCTTTTGGGAAAAGCCCGTACAGCTGGACATAAAAGGCATCAAGAAACGAGGATTTATCAGGGCCATTGTAGATAATTCTTCCACCAGTTACTATATCTACCGTGGCCGTAGGATGGGATATGAATACGAGCTTCTCCGCAACTTGGCCAAACAGCTTGACGTCCAGTTGCGACTGGTCGTCAATGAAGACATCGATAAAGCCTTCCAGATGCTGAATAAAGGCAAGGCTGATATAGTGGCCATCAACCTTTTCATCAATGAGGACAGAAAAAAATATGGTGCTTTTACCAAAGACCTTAACCAGCTCTCCTCCGTTCTTGTGCAAAGGAGAAAGGCACCCGTGCTTGATTCCCTCCATCAACTGGACAACAAAACAGTCCACGTCCGAAAGTCGGCCATATACAAACAGCAACTTATTAATTTAGAAGATAGCTTACAGATCGATATAGATATCGTCGAGTCACCTAAAAACTCTGACGAGCTGGTAGATGAGGTGGTAAGGGAAAAGATCGACTATACACTGGTAGATGAAGATGTGGCCTTGGTAAATTCTACTTATTATAGTGAAATTAACATAGACCTTCACATCAATACACCTTTGCCAGTAGCTTGGCTAGTACGTAAAAATTCTCCTGATTTGCTAACGGCTGTTAACGATTGGGTCGACAAGGGAAAACAATCCACCTACTTTGCAATCTTATATGCCAAATATTTCCTGAACAAAAAAAACAGCTATTATCGAACCAAGAGTGCCTTTTCGTCAATCTCGGGTGACCAAATATCAAAATACGATGACCTTATCAAAAAGGGGGGAGACTATCTGGGATGGGACTGGAGACTCTTGGCCTCTTTGGTCTATAAAGAATCCAGGTTCAATAATGAAGCGACAAGCTACGCTGGAGCTAGAGGATTGTTACAATTAATGCCTGTCACCCTGGAGCGTTTTGGTGTAAACGACCCCAATGACCCTGCACAAAGCCTCATGGGGGGAGTCAAGTACCTTAAATACTTGGATAAATTTTGGCTTGAAAGAGTCCCCGAGACCAATGAGCGTATCAAGTTTATCCTAGCTTCTTACAATGTAGGGCATGGGCACGTTAATGACGCTTGGCGGCTAGCACTGAAATTTGGCAAAGACACCCGAAGATGGAGCAATGTTGCTTACTACCTGGAACGAAAATCCCAACCTAAATACTACCGGGACCCTGTCGTGAGAAGTGGCTATGCCAAAGGCCATCTGGCCGTGGCCTATGTACGGGATATCCTGAGCATTTATGAATCCTACAGGATATTGGTAGATCCCTACCCGAAGGAAATAGAAGACCAACCGCTCGCCAGCAACTGATCTACAATAAAAAAAGCATGGTACTAACAGCACCATGCCCTCTGGTAATCGCTCAAAATCGAGCTTATATTTTATCAAAGATTGATCTAAAGCTCGTTGCCGAAACCAGTTTACCGTGCAGCTCATCGATATGGACACGTTCTTGCTCGGTAGTATCCCGGTGACGAATGGTCACGGTATTATCTTCAAGTGTCTGGTGATCCACTGCGACACAGAATGGCGTTCCGATCAGGTCCTGACGAGTATAACGTTTTCCAATAGATGCGGCTTCTTCATAGACCACATTGAAATCAAACTTCAGCTTGTCAAAAATCTCCCGACCTTTTTCAGGCAAACCGTCTTTTTTGGTCAGTGGCAGAATGGCTGCTTTTACAGGAGCGATAGCCGGATGTAACTTTAGGTAGGTCCTCTTTTTACCTTCCTGCTCTTCTTCCGTAAAGGCATTGCAAAGTGTCATTAAGAACAAGCGGTCGGCACCGATGGAAGTTTCGATCACATAAGGGATATAATTCTGGTTTACCTCAGGATCAAAATACTGCTGCTTCTTCTTGGAGAATTCCTGATGACTCTTCAAGTCAAAGTCCGTTCTAGAGTGGATCCCTTCTACCTCCTTAAAGCCAAATGGAAAATCAAATTCAATATCCATGGCAGCATTGGCGTAATGGGCCAGCTTATCGTGGTCATGTGTTCGGAGTTTCTCTTCAGGGATTCCCAAGGCTTTGTGCCACTTTACACGAGTATCGGCCCATGCCTTGTACCAGTCCAGCTCAGTGCCGGGTCGCACAAAATATTGCATTTCCATCTGCTCAAATTCTCGCATCCGGAAAATAAACTGACGCGCCACAATTTCATTTCTAAAGGCTTTGCCGATCTGTGCAATACCGAAAGGCACCTTCATACGGGCAGTCTTTTGTACATTTAGGAAGTTGACAAAAATCCCTTGGGCTGTCTCTGGTCTGAGGTAGATGGTAGAGGCGTCTTCGGCCACTGAGCCTACCTGCGTCGCAAACATCAAGTTGAATTGACGCACGTCCGTCCAATTAGCCGTACCACTTACAGGACAGGTGATGTTTTCATTTACGATCAGGTCACGCACGCCCTCTAGGTCTTCGGCTTCCAAGAGCCTCCCCATGGTGGCAAGCAATGATTTGGCTTCCTCTTCTTTTCCTGCTTTTTCGAGTTCGGCAGCCTTGTCTTCGATCAATACATCCGCACGGTATCGCTTCTTACTATCCTTATTATCGATCATGGGATCGTTAAAGCTGTCCACGTGTCCAGAAGCTTTCCAAGTGGTTGGGTGCATGAAAATCGCTGCATCGATACCCACGATATTATCATTCAGCCTGGTCATGGACTCCCACCATAGTCGCTTGAGGTTGTTTTTGAGTTCCACTCCATAAGCGCCATAATCGTAAACGGCCTGAAGTCCATCGTATATTTCGGATGAAGGATACACAAAGCCATATTCCTTGGCATGTGAGATAATGTCCTTCAATTGTGTATTTTCGGTTGCTTGTTCTGTCTTTGCCATAGCCGCAAAAATAGGGAAATAGGTGTTAAGATTGAAAGATAAGAAGATTGAAAAATCGGAAAATTGCCGATTTTTAGCTTATCCCTTCCAAATAGTAGCATGGCACAGCTTTACACCTGCCTTTTAGTTCTATAAAACAGGTAACCTGCAGCGAGCGTCGTCAGAAAAAATATCAATGTTGTCCATTCATAGGTTCTTTTACTTGCTGCCACATCAGCGATCTCCTCATCTTTATTGTCCAGGGCCCTTTTCAGTTTGCCGATATCCTGCTCTTGCTTTTGGGCGATGTATTTATAATCATCCTTTTCGTATTTGATCTCCGTAGTTTCGATATTTTTCAGCATTTCCAGTTCATCCATGATCAAATTATCCTTAAGAATAATGCGTTCCATCCACTCATTGGTCTTGATCATGTCCTTTTTGGTACGGTTGCCAAAAATACCGGATTTATCTTTCTCGGAGTCTTTCCATTGTTGATGCAGTCCTTGTCGCTCTTTTACGAGTTTTTCAAACCGATCCTGTGCCGGAGCAATCATCGGAACCAACAGAAAAAACAACAGTAAGTATCTTATCATAGCAGTAATTTTTACGCGCATCAAGATCAAATAACGTGCCGACCAATGCGATTACAACTTGAATTTACTTGGCTTTTTTCGCTTAAACTGTCCCTTGCGGCGTTTATTGTTGGTATAGAAATTATAGAAGTAATTGATCGCAAACGTAATCACAGCCAAAGGGACAAAGAAATCCGGCAACATCCGCTTTATTCCCAAAAGGATGAGAAGTGTGGCAATAATGCCGACCTTAAAGGTGGTATGGCTCTCAGGGTAGGTTTTCCGAATCAAAATAAGGCTTAACACTTCGATGAATACCAAAAAAATAATTAGATAGGAGAGAAGCTTGAGTGCAGAAAGCTCGTCGTAAAATACCGACCAAGCCGCCAGTCCGGCCACAGCAATCAAACTAATCGACTGTAGAGAAGTATTTAATTTTTCTTTCATAGGTTATTGGGTTTCTAACCAAGATAGGTGCTTTTCAGCTAAAAATCAATTTTGAGTATATATTGAAAAAAGTCTCTCACAGTTTTCCCTGAATACACAGAATGAAACAAAATCTATTTTCGTGCATTCGGTAATTTCTGTGAGAGACCAGCCCCATTGCCTTAACTAAACGGCATTAATTCCGGGTTAAAGCTTCTCCTTGATGAAATTGGTCATCAGGTTGTACAGGTGCCAAGTGGTGTTTCCGCCATAAATGCCGTGGTTTCTATTCGGATAGTAAAAGGTCTCAAACTGCTTGTCCGCAGCCACCAGAGCATCCAACAAAGCTACTGAATTTTGGAAATGGACATTATCATCGCCCGTGCCATGGATCAGCAGAAAATTCCCTTTCAGCTTGTCCACATGAGTCAGCGGACTGTAATCATCATATCCAGAAGGATTCAGCTGAGGAGTCTGCAGGTACCTTTCGGTATAGATGGTGTCATAATATCTCCAAGTGGTCACCGGCGCTACTGCGATCGCGGTCTTAAAGACCTCATTGCCCAGCATTAGGGAGAGGGAAGACATATAGCCCCCATAAGACCAACCCCAAATGCCGATTCTAGCACCGTCCACATAAGGAAGAGACGCCAAGTATTTAGCTCCGGCAATCTGGTCCTGCACTTCCAAATTCCCCAACTGGGCATAAGTGGCATGCTTAAAGGCACGGCCTCGGCCACCAGTCCCTCTATTGTCCACACAAACGACGATATAGCCTTCCGATGCCAAATGATGGTGCCAAAAGTCCCTCGTGCCGCCCCAAGAATTCTTTACATTCACGGAACCAGGGCCGCCATAGACGTACATAAGTACGGGATATTCTTTGCCTTCATCAAAGTCAGCGGGCTTGATCATATAGCCGTTGAGCTGGGTGCCGTCCACTGTCTGGAACTGGAAGAATTCTTTTTCACTCAAGGCATATTCTCCCAAGCGGTCATTCAACGCCTTATTGTCTTCCAGCACTTTGATCGCATTCCCTTTGGTATCATTTAAGGTAATATGCAGCGGTTGGTTGGCGGTGCTATAATAGTCGATAAAGTACTTCTGGTCACGGCTCATATTGATGGCATGGGACCCTTGAGCAGGCGTCAGTTCCTTTTTGCCCTTGCCATTAAGCTTGACGGCATAGAGATTCCTCTCCAGTGGGGACTTCTCAGTAGACACGTAGTAGATCTTTTTTGATTTTTCATCTATGCCAACTACTTCGGTTACTTCCCAATCCCCTGAGGTCACCTGTTGGAGCAGCTCACCGTCCATATCATGGTGATAGATGTGCTTATAGCCATCCTGTTCAGAAGTCCTTATAAATCCTTTGCCATCTTCTAAGTAAAGGAGATTGTCATTATAATTGAGGTCCACATAGGTTGCTGCTGTCTCTGTCAAAACCACTTCGCTATCGCCTGTTTCCGTGTTGGCATGAAGAAGGTCAAGTTGGTTTTGCAGCCTGTTGAGACGGATAAAAGCCAAGGTCTGGCTATTGCCTGTCCAGTAGATTCTTGGTAAATAGATGTCTTTTTCAATGCCGGAATCCATGGTTTTGGACTCATCGCTTTCCAAGTCATAAACATGGATACTTACTTCTGCATTTTTCTCACCCGCCTTCGAGTATTTAAACTTATAATCTTGTGGGTACAATGGCCCCCAAAGCTGCATATTGTATTCTGGCACTGCCGATTCATCAAAACGGATAAAAGCGATTTTTTGACCGTCAGGAGACCACTCAAAAGCTTGGGCCATGGAAAATTCCTCTTCGTACACCCAGTCTGCCGACCCGTTAATGACATGGTTCCACTCGCCATCACTGGTGATTTGGTGCACCTCGTTATCTGCTAATGTGATATAATAAAGGTCGTTATCTTTTACAAAGGCCACTTTGGTATTGTCAGGAGAAAGGGTAGCATAGGAAATTTTCTCCCCATCCATCAGCTTTTGGGATACGCCCGTAGCAATATCCACTACGTAAAACACCCCCTTCGAAGACCTTCTGTAGATGCTCTCCACCTCGGTAGCGATCAATGCCTTCGTCTCATCATTATTGAAAGAATAGCTGGAAAATTCGATTCCCAATTTATTGCCATCTATCAGCACGGCTTCTTGCTCTCCGGTGCTGATATTCATTTTGACCACCTTGGAGATACCCTCTTCTTTGACCAATGAGCTGTAATATTGTCCGTCTTTCATCCAGTTGATCCCTCTGACAGACTTCTGGTCAAATACTCCTTCTTTGAATACGGAGGCTAGGGAAACCTCTTTTTGTTGTGCGTAAATTTCTGTACACATACTGATCATTAATGCCGCTAGCGCGAAAATGCTTATTCGGTTCATAAATAGTTATATTGTGGATTTTATTCTGTGCGCTAAATATAATAAAATTGACCTTCAAGGTCACTATCTAGGCTATCGAGTTCTCAGCACAAGTTTCTTTTCAAGGGATTTTTCAAGCATTTGTCTCTTTTGTGCAATTATTATGCACAGACAACAACTAGATTTGGACATATCAAAGGTGTCCCATCCCTTAAGATGGGGTTATTTTAATCACAAACTGTACTTTTATGAAATCTTTTGAACAAAACACATTCGACCTTAAAGAAATGGGCGTAGAAGAAATCTCCGATCTTCAACAAAATGAAATCAATGGAGGTCTGTCCATCGCTCTTCCTTCGCTTTCTTCATTGTCGCTACCATCTGTGGACGCTTCTGCAGGAGCTGGTCTTAACCTCGCAGCAGTGTTGGGCGGCCTGACACTTGGACTTGGCATTAACCTAGGACTATCTGTGAATTCATAACACAGAAAGGGTCTACAAGCCAATATAAAGCAGGAAAACGATCGATTTTCCTGCTTTTTTTTATTTTAACCCGAAATCAATGCCGTTTAGTTAAGAAGATTTTCCAATACGGATCGTCCATTGAGAGCCTTATGATTTTAATCCATGGCCTTTTAAAATATGTACAAAATGGATCCGCCTTGCAGGTATTGGGCGTTAAGAAATTAAAAAGCGGGTGGGCAAGAAGGCAGGCTTGTTTGACGAAATACTAGCCAAAAAGAATGTTGGCTGCTAGAAAAGGAGGAGTTTGCCTGCATGAGGGAAGATTTTAATTTTAGGCCAATAGATGCACAGCGGCGGGGTTTTTTGGTTACTTTTTTGACCTGAAGCAAAAAAGTGACAAAGGTAAAGAGATGAAAACCATCTTGGAATTTAGCAGAAAAACAATAGAACCAATATTTCCAGGTACATACTAACTAAACGGCATTGAACCCGAAATATGCATTAGCCAATCTATTGCGACCTGAAATTGCTTTAAAATCAGCCGCTTTGCTTTAGTTTTCGGTGTAACCGTAGCGGTGCTACGCTCACACCTCCAAACCAACTGCTTTTCTTGCACTCTCAGTCCTCACTACGGTTCCTAATGCATAAATCGGGTTTAACTGTAGTGGGCCACGAAGCCTCAAAGACACAAAGGTCGGTTATTAACTTCCCTCCTGTTGTTCCGACCATAGCCGTCAGTTTAAGCTGCTATCGGCACACCAACTACCACAAATACATGAACTTAGCTGTTCGGGATTTGTAATCGCGAACCGGAATAATGGGGATTTAAAATCCCCCTAGACCATTTGTCAATAGTCCAGACATCAATAAAAACATAGATTTTCAGCAACTTACAGACGTTAGCCTGACGGCTATGGTTGTTCCGACAGCTGTGCTGCGGAACCACGAGCTTTGAGTTTATAACTCAACACCACAAGGTGTGTTCTTTGTGTCTTGGGGACTTGGTGGCAATATTTTCATTAATCCAGAAGAATGTTTAGAAATCATAGCGAAGTCATTTAAATTTACTCCATGAAGAAAAAAATAGCTTTGGTAACCGGGGGCTTTACCGGGGAATCCGTGGTTTCGCTCAAAAGCGCGGCAGTGGTGGAAACCCAGATAGACAGGGACCGCTATGATATCTATAAAATCATCATTGAAAAAGACCATTGGTACTACACTGACCCAAGCGGTCAAAAACAATCCGTGGACCTTAACGACTTTTCGGTACTGACCAATAAGGAAAAGATCACCTTTGATGGTGTATTCAACATCCTTCACGGCTCACCTGGAGAGGACGGCAAGCTGGCGGGATATTTTGATATGATGGAGATTCCCTATACTACCTGTGACCCTCTCACCTCCGCCATTACCATGAACAAGGGCTATACCAAAGCCATCATTCAGGACATCGAAGGCCTCCACGTCGCCAAATCCCTCCAACTCTTCAAAAACACTCCTCAAAACACTCAGCGTGTGATTGAGGAACTTAGCCTTCCCTACTTCGTCAAGCCAAATAATGGCGGCAGCAGCATCGGGATGAGCAAGGTAAAAACCGAAGAAGAGGTTCAAGAAGCCCTGGACAAGGCTTTTGCTGAAGATAATCAAGTGCTGATCGAGGAATTTGTCTCAGGAAGGGAATTCTCCATCGGCATGTACAAGGTGGATGATGATGTCATTGTCCTTCCCGCCACGGAAATAGTCAGCTCCAAGGAGTTTTTTGACTTTGAAGCCAAATATACCGCTGGGGTCACTGAAGAGATCACTCCTGGACGAATGAGCGAGGAGGAGGTAAACAGGGTAAAAGTCGTCGCCGAAAAAGTCTATCTAAAGCTCAACTGCAAAGGAGCCGTGAGAATGGATTATTTCTTAGAGCAAAATACCGGAAAAATCTTCTTTATCGAAATCAACACCGTACCCGGCCAAACTGAAACCAGCCTTATTTCGCAGCAGGTAAAGGCCATTGGCAAAACAGTCAAGGAATTCTATACCGAGATCATCGAGGAAATGTGGAAGTAGTAAGGGTGATGTAAAAAAAATCGGCACAAAAAAAGAAGTCTCTTGACTTCAATCTAAGCCGACAACTTCCGCAAAAGGAATGATGGCGGTCATCTTTTTCAACAACTTAATTTTTAAGTTAAAAACGTCATTGCGCGAACACAGCGCAATGACGTTTTTTATATGCATAAACCGGGTCAAATACCAAACTTCTTCTTCAAGGTATCGACATAATCCAGCTTCTCCCAAGTGAACAGCTCTACATCCAAGTTGATGGATGTGCCATCTGGGGAAATGAATGTTTTGTTTTTCACCTCATTGGTTCTGCCCATGTGGCCATAGGCGGCCGTTTCTTCATAGATAGGATTGCGAAGCTTCAGCCTTTGTTCGATAGCGTAAGGGCGCATATCGAAGATCTTTTGGATATTTTCGGCAATCTCCCCATCCTTCATGTCCACCTTGCCAGTGCCGTAAGTATTGATATAAATACCCATTGGCTCGGCTACACCGATGGCGTAGGAGACTTGTACCAGCACTTCATCGGCAATTCCTGCCGCAACCATATTTTTGGCGATATGTCGTGTGGCGTAAGCAGCAGAACGATCCACTTTTGAGGGATCTTTCCCGGAAAATGCCCCTCCGCCGTGGGCTCCTTTGCCACCGTAGGTATCCACGATGATCTTACGACCCGTCAGCCCAGCATCTCCATGCGGCCCACCAATCACAAACTTCCCTGTAGGATTGATATGATAGGTAATGTCATCGGTAAAGAGCGACTGTATTTCCGGGATCAGCTGAGCTTTTACCCTTGGAATCAAAATGCTGATCAAGTCCTCCTTGATTTTTTTCAGCATGGTAGGCTCATCGGCAAACTCATCATGCTGCGTCGAAATCACAATGGTCTTGATCCGCTGGGGGACGTTATCGTCACTGTATTCGATCGTTACCTGTGCTTTGGCATCTGGGCGGAGGTAAGAGATCTCCTCATTCTCCCTTCTCAGCTCGGCAAGCTCCTTCAGCAGCCTATGCGAAAGGTCCAGTGCCAAAGGCATATAATTCTGGGTCTCATTGGTGGCATAGCCGAACATCATCCCTTGGTCACCCGCACCTTGTTCTTCGGGACTTGTACGGTCCACGCCTTGGTTGATGTCCGGCGACTGGTCATGGATGGCCGAAAGCACCCCGCAAGAGCTTCCGTCAAACATGTACTCTCCCTTCACGTAGCCGATCCTGTTGATCACATCACGGGCGATTTTCTGGACGTCAAGGTAAGTATTGGACTTCACCTCTCCTGCCAAGACCACTTGCCCAGTGGTCACCAGCGTTTCACAAGCCACCTTGGACTGGGGATCAAACGCCAAAAAATTATCAATAAGCGCATCTGATATCTGATCAGCGATTTTGTCAGGATGTCCCTCAGAAACAGACTCTGAGGTAAATAAATAAGGCATATATCGAATTTTTAATTACAAGTAGTAATGGCGTGTAAAATTAAAGCATAAGCAGGAAATAAAAAACTTTTACTTTGGGATAAATGATATCAGGCCTATACGCTTGTTTAGCGGGTGTTTTTACAGATGCTCTTTTGCCACAAAGTCACGAAGCAACAATACCAACAGTTGTTCCGACAGCTGTGCAGCAGAACTATGAACAGTGGGTTTTTAAACTCAATACCACTTGCCCCGTTGGCCACAAAGGCTCAAAGGCACCAAGTTTCAAATATGACCCTTAGCCCCCATGACCTACTTAGAGGCTAAATTACAGACGGGTATTGCTTAAGGGAGTTGACATTATATAGATAAAAGGGGTTGCAAATCCCCAGTTGTTCCGACAGCTGGGCTGCGGAACTATCAACAGTGAGTTTTTAAACTCAATACCACATAACCCGTCGGCCACAAAGGCTCAAAGGCACCAAGTTTCCAGACTGCACTATTATCATGCTCCCTAAAAAAGGAAAGCCGAAAGGTGAGCACCCTTCCGGCTTTGTCTATTTTCAATCTTCTTCAATGACCTCCGCATTTTGATAATCTTCCTCTAGAAAGGAATATCTAGTGATTAAAACATCTCCAATTTTTTTATTATCATAACTCTGCAGATGAAGTAAGTTCCTATAAGACTCATCTGATGGTAAATATTTAATTTCCTTCAGGTCATCAAATTCAATTTTAATTGAATCAGCATATAAAATCAACCCCTCAGAACTACCAAACACCAGTTCAATTTCCTGAACCAAACTATCCCTTTTTGGAAGCTCAAAATTGTATACATCATTACCTTGATACATTTCAATTGAGATCAAGTGTTCAGTTAGATTATTAAAAATATACTGCTGAACTTGTCTTTTATCAACATCCTGCTTTATACAAGATAAAAACAGGTTACTTACTAACCCAATAATCAAAACTCGAATCCAAATAAATCTCCGTCTCATTTGTGTAATTGTTTTTAAGATTTTTTTTCCAAACTCCCCATGTAGAAGTGTTTTCCATGACATCTTCTATTTCTTTAATACTATATCCAGTCACTTGATCTCTGTACTCTTTGTAAGACTCATTCCATGAGGTCTTACTTGTCCAATAACAGTACGAAACACTCCACTTTTCTCCATCAATTAAATCAGGAACTAAACCTGTATATTGAAGTCTGCTGTATATAGGTTCGTAGTTTTTATATCTCAACCTAGCCAATTCCCGTTGCACACCTCGTGCCCAGCTTTCTTGTACCTTGTCTTCTGTAGCCAACCAATCGTTCTTTCTCAATTCCCAATGCGAAGCATGGGCAAGTTCGTGTAAGGTGGTCGCATATATACCTGAGCTTTCATTGGTGTTTTCCCATATCTTGATCCGGGAGCCTATTCCCAAAAATCGGCAATCCTTACAGTGCCGCCCATTGGCCTCATCGTTTCTATAATTATAAGCAGAAATCTTTACCTTGGGCTTCCAGAAGGAATTGGTCGGAGGGCTTTTTAGTCCTAAGCGATTTCCATAATAGTAATCATGGCTTGCCTGAAATATTAACGCATACAACCAATGATTTGATGTAGATGAAATATTTAAGTTCCACCCTCCTGTAATCTTGGGACCATTAACTTCGGCCAAATCACTGCCTGGCCCATTGTCACCATTTCTTATTTCAAAATCATATCGGTCCCACTTGAAGCTGTAATTGGCGTCACGTTTGAAGGTACCGTCACAGCTAAAGTATCCATTGCTGGCTGTATAGCCTTTATGGGTAGTAAACCATCTTCTTGCTCGGACTTCCACCCCGTGCACCCCAACATATCCTCCCAAATCTCCATCAAAAATGGCTATTCTGCCAGCAGGGTGCCACTTTTTTCGTTGTACTTCAGGATTACCAAACTTATCTTCCACTTCTAAATTACCTGTAAGCCGCAATGCCTCGTCGACTAGAGCATCTAGATATACATCAGGCAGCATTCTCTCGTTAGGCACATCATCGAGTTCCTCCGGAATAAACAACTCCTCGAGTACTTCAAACGCTACTCCCTTAGGAAGCGGTTTGTCCTTGGGAATGGCACAGTACTGATAGGTAGGCTGCCCTTCGGGAACCTCTGGATCATGGTAGTGGTCTCCGCCTTCGGGAATCTCATGATCCAGTGGATAGCTGTACAGGACCAGAGTAGAGTCACTGTTCAGGATATCCAGTTCGGTTTCGTCCTGAGGCCTGAACCTGATGTAAATATGGCTGGCATCGATGGTGACATCTTCTAGTTTACTGTTTGGGTTTGCAGCCCTCAGGCTTTGATAGGCCTTTTGCATATTGGTCACCGAATAAGGGTTTTCCAATTGTTCTCCCAGCTGGATCATCCCCTCACCACTGACTTCCTGGGTAGTCTGGTCTATGTGATGGGGGGGTAATTTCTTCCTGGCAGGAACTGAATGCCGCCAAGCTAATGGCCATGGCTGCGAGGAGGTTTTTGTTTTTCATCATTGTAAAAGTGCTTATGGTAAATATTTGGAATAAAAAGATGCATCTTTTACAAAAATAGCCTCCTCCGCTCATTTAACACAGTCCAATAAACACCTAAATACCAGTACTTTACCACTAAATAACTGAAATAATTACCTTTAGCCCTATTTTGCTTTAAGTACCCAAAAGCCTTCGGGTCCCAGTTGTTCCGACAGCTGGGCTGCGGAACTATCAACAGTGAGTTTTTAAACTCAATACCACTTGACCCGTTTGCCACAAAGGCTCGAAGGCACCAAGTTTCAAATATGACCCTTAGCCCCCATGGCCTACTTAGGCGCTATATTACAGACGGGTATTGTCTGAGGGATTGCAAATCCCTTTTATTTCCCCACTTTATAATGCTCTTTTGGCTGGTTTCTTAGGATTTTTACAGCTGATTCTGCGGTGATGTCCCGTTGTGGATTGGCCAGCATCTCGTAGCCTACCATAAATTTCTTCACGGTAGCAGAACGTAGCAGTGGCGGATAGAACACCATATGCAGGTCCCATTCTGGATGGTTTTGGCCGTCCGTCGGAGCTTGGTGGATTCCCGCCGAATAGGGAAAGGACACCTTAAACATATTGTCATACATAATCGCCAGCTGGCGATAAGCATCCGCCAAGGCTACCATCTGACCTTCATCCATGTCTGCCAGACTCGCGATATGCGTCTTAGGCGCAATCATCGCCTCAAAAGGCCATACCGCCCAAAATGGCACCAAGCCCACGAAATAATCGTTCTCAAATAGCATACGCTCGCCTTTCTTGAGTTCCTCGTGCACGTAATCGAGCACCATGCTACGTCCGTATTTTTGGTAATATTCACCAAACTTCACCTGCTTTTTGGCGGGCTCGACGGGAATGGATTCCTGCGCCCAGATCTGTCCATGGGGGTGGGGATTGGAGCAGCCCATCACAGATCCTTTGTTTTCGAAGACCTGGACATGGTTAATAAAGTCCTTGCTGCCCAGCCCCTCATACTCTGCCTTCCAGAGCTCCACCACCTTGGTGATGGCCTCCACATCCAGCTCGGGAATGGTCAGGTCATGTCGGGGCGAAAAGCAAATAACTTTGCAAATTCCCCGTTCACTTTTGGCCTTGAAAAATTCTCCTTCGGACAGCTCACCATTGGGAATGTCTTCTGTCAAAGCTCCAAAATCATTTTGGAACACAAATGCACCAGCATAATCAGGATTTTTCTCCCCATTTATACGGGTATTGCCGGGGCAGAGGTAACATGTTTCATCATAGGCGGGCTTTTGGGCCTCTGAAGTGTCTTCCTCCTGTCCCTGCCAAGGCCGCTTGCCGCGGTGTGGGGACACTTGGAGCCAATCACCGGTAAATGGATTATATCTTCTATGACTGTGGTCTTCAAAATTAAAATCAGACATAAGGGTTGAGTGTTGTAATGTTATGAGGTTTTGAATGTAAATGGGACACAATGATCACTTTGCTGAGTCAGCGGCTCAATTTTCAGGAGTGCTGGGACAGAGACACTGCACAAGGAGTAACTACACGGCATTCATCTTGATACTAGCGCCTTGCTACCTGACACTTTTCTTTCTGGCACTACCCAACGACTCTCGTACCATCCGTAACGTCCACTTCATAGATTTGGAGGGATTTGCCGAAGGCTTCTTCGTAGGCAGCGGCCACTTCTTTTTCGAACGTCTCCTTGGCACTCTTTTCCACCAAGTTAATGGTACAGCCACCAAAGCCACCGCCCATCATCCGGGCACCAGCCACCGCTTCACGGGATTTGGCAAAGTCCGCCAAAAAGTCCAACTCCTTACAGCTCACCTCGTACATCTGCGAAAGTCCGTCATGGGAGCCGTACATTTGCTGGCCAAAACCTTTGATATCACCTTTTTCCAGCAATTCACAGCCCTTGAGCAACCGCGCATTTTCTTCTATGACAAATTTACAGCGCCTATACACGACTTCACTGATTGTAGATTTGGTTTCTTCCAGCAGTTCCAAGGACACATCACGGAGGCTTTTTACCGTTTGGTTGGTTCGCTGCACGGCTGCCACACCTTCTTGGCATTCCTTCCTGCGGTCATTATAGGCAGAGTCGGCCAGGGAGTGCTTTACCTGTGTATCGCACAGAATGATCTGGTAATCGCCCAACTCGATTGGGAAATAGCTGTATTCGAGGGATCGGCAGTCCAATCGGATGGCATGGTCATCCTTGCCCATCATGGAAGCAAATTGGTCCATAATGCCGCATTGTACGCCTGCAAATTCGTGCTCCGCCTTTTGGGCATACTTCAGCATGTCCAAGCGCTCCAGTCCAAGATCGAACAATTCGGACAAAGCCAGACAAACACCGTTTTCCACGGCAGCGGAAGACGATAATCCCGCTCCTACGGGCACATCACCGCCAAAAACCAAGTCAAACCCTTCGATGGAGTAGCCGGCCTTCTGCAATTGGGCGACTACGCCCATGACATAATTGCCCCAGCCACCTTCCATCGGCTCAAAATCGTTGAGTCCAAAGGTCAGGGATTCCTGAAAATCGTTGGAAAACAAACGGCATTCTTCGCTGTCATTCTTTTGGACAGCGATGACGATTTCTTTGTTGATCGCTGCAGGAAGTACGAAGCCTTCATTATAATCGGTATGCTCTCCGATCAGGTTAATCCTCCCTGGAGACTTTACGACAATAGGCTTTTTGTCAAACAGTTCGACGAACGCTGACGTGATGATTTCTGGGTTCATGATAGTATGGTTACTTTACTTAATGACTGAAAATTTAAAAGAGGTATAGCTCTGAAACCGCTCTTCTGGACGAAGCACTACAGAAGGGAAATGGGGGTGGTTTGGCGAATCCGGGAAATGCTGTGTCTCAAGCGCTATCCCGCCATGCGTTGGATACGTCTTTCCCTTTCCCTGAAGTGTGCCGTCAAAATAATTGGCAGAATACAGCTGAACACCTGGTTCTGAGGTAGCTACTTCCATGCGAATTCCTGATGCTTCAGAAGTAAGCACGGCCGCAGGTTGATTTTTGTCAAAGACCAACGTTTGATCCAGTCCATTGGCGATCACTGTCTGCGGATGATCGGCTTCCACACCTTCCTTCACCTTTTTGGTTTGGAGAAAATCCAGCGGTGTGCCTTTGACAGATAGTATTTCGCCAGTAGGAATGCTGCCCTCTTTGACTGCTACATAAAATGGGGCATTAACTTGCAGGTCATGTTCCAAAATAGTGGACGAAAGGTCACCGGAGAGGTTAAAATAAGAGTGGTTGGTAAGGTTGACCACGGTGGTTTTGTCAGTCTTGGCACCATAGGTAAGCGTCAGTTCGTTTTCTTCCGAAAGCGTAAAGGCTACCGTTACGGTCAGCGTCCCAGGGTAATTTTCCTCCCCGTCGGGGCTGGTGTAGGTAAATTCCACTCCTCCTTCGATGGTGTTGGCCTCCCAGATTTTCTTATCAAATCCTTCTTGGCCGCCATGCAGGTGGTGTGCACCATTGGTGACAGCCACTTGGTACTGCTTTCCTTCCAGCTCAAATTGCCCATGATCGATGCGATTGCAGACTCTGCCGACCGTACAGCCCATAAAGGCTCCCGCCTTCTGGCTAGCTTCGCTCACATAATCCTCAAAACGGTCAAAGCCAAGCACTACATCGGTCATTTCCCCCTCCCTATCGGGAACGACCAAATGGGTGAGCGTAGCACCATAATTGGTCACACAGGCTTTTGCTCCATTGGAATTTTTCAGGGTAAACAAATGAATATCCCTGCCGGCGGTGGTTTGACCAAAAACGGTCTTTTCGACAGTAACGTTAGTGCGGTTGATGCTTTTTGTAGACAAGGGTAAAAGGTTTATTGACTGACAATTTTCATAAATGCAACAGCCAATTTAAGGGATTAAAAAATGTTATTCAGGGCATTTGGGGCTAAATTTTGAAAAAAACGTTCCCGAAAACGTTTCCAAACCCCTACTACTTTTCTGAGGACTTTCTAATGACCAATTCCGTATCCAAGACGATGTTCTGTGGCGCAAAACTATCTGGATCCATCAGCTGGTCCAAGAGATTATTGGCTGCCAGTCGCCCCATCTCATAGGCCGGTTGGTCCACGGTGGACAGTGCTGGCTCCAAGGCGTCTGACAGGGGCATATTGGTAAAACCCACCAGCGCAATGTCCTGTGGAATACGAATACCTCTTCCTTTTAAGAATTTCATCACATCTATGGCCACCGGGTCATTGATCGCAAAAATGGCATCCGGCGGTTCTGGCTGGTTGAGCAGCTCGCCCACCAGTGCCTGATTACTTGCTGTCGTCAGCGAGCTATTCTTAACCAAACTTGGCTCCGGGGCAAAGCCTTCTTCCTTCAATGCTTTTTCATACCCGGCCATGCGCTTTTGGCTGATGTACATGCCTTCTGGGCCTGAGATGAAAGCAATACGCTTACAGCCCTGCTCGATCAAGTGGCGCGTCACCTTGTACGCTCCCAAGGTATCATCCACCGTCACCGTGGACACTGGCAATCCTTCCAAAATGCGGTCAAAGAGCACAAAGGGTATTTCCCTGTCAATGAGGTTTTGCAGGTGTTCGTAGGAAACCGTCTCTCGGCTCAGGGAAATCAAAAGCCCATCTACCCGACTGGATACCAAGGTACGGATATCGGATTTTTCCTGCTCAAAATTCTCATTGGACTGACAGATCATTACATTGTAACCTCTGCGGTAGGCGGTGTCCTGCATACCGCTGATGTTGGAAGCAAAAAAATGAGAGGCCAGCTCAGGGACGACGATCCCCAAGGTCTTGGTTTTATTGACCCGTAAACTCTGGGCGACCACATTGGGCGAATAATTCAGCTTATCGGCCATGGCCAAGACCTTCTTTCGTGTCTCCAGTTTGATTTCCGGTGAATCCCGTAATGCCCTGGAAACAGTAGAAATGCTGATATTCAGCTTCAACGCAATGTCCCTGATCGTAACTTGTCCTTTTTTCATTTTATTCCCATTCACTTAAAAAATGAATATACAGTTTTTTGGGGAAAGAGTCTTAATCCAATGCCACAGTTAGCATTTTGGAGGCAGGAAGCCACCAAGTGGCCAAGGCACTAAGATGACCGTTAAACCCGGATTCTAAGACATCGAAAAAAGTAACTTAAAACAGCTAACTTATTTGGTAACCACATTAGGAACATTGGGCACAATTGGGGGGGTAAGCATCTAATCAGTCTGCTGTACCTTCAGTGCTTTTATTGGATCAATAGGATGCCACCAAGTCGCCAAGACGCTAGGTGTTTTCAGGAAATAATAGACCAAGTACACGACAATCCCAATTCATCCCTCTTTAATTCATCCCCCTTGGAGACTTCGAGACGTTGTGGCAAAAAAGTAAGCCCCCAAGGTCAATAACGATTACTTGAGCTTGGGGCATGCGGGTTGTAATCCTAGCTGGGCATAGTCTTACGCTGTCGGCTCGCCAATTGTCATTTTTCTTTCTTCTTGGCTCTTTGCTCCAAAACAATCCTACATAACCTCCTCTCCTAATGGAGGAAATCTCACGTCTCATATCTCACGTCTAGACACTTACGCTTATTCTTGGTATATCGTAAACAGTACAGTTTCCCCTACTGCTTTCAGAGTCCGGGGGTCGATGACATCCATATTGTCAGCATGCTTATGGTGGTAACGACCAAAGCCAAAGTCAGGGGAATAATCAATAATATCGATCATCGGGATTTTGGCCACCTCATTTACAGGAATGTGGTCATCCGTGATGGGATGGGATTTACGCATCTGGAAAAAGTCGCTATGTCCGATCGAATGGGCGTAGTTCCATACTTTATTGACGATGCCTTTGGCATATTGCATGGACACCCCTTCCTTGTAAAAGCGAGCTCCCTTGGCTCCCACCATGTCCAACAGAATGCCGTAATAGGCTGCATAGCCGGGTTCATGCGGTGTTTTGGCCCAATGCTGTGAACCTAGGCACCACCATTTGGCATCATTGGCACCGGCTTTGACCGATTCTGGCTTGCCATCGTCTTCGCCATCAAAAAGGATAAAGTCTATCCCTACTTCCGGCTGCTTGGAAGCTGAAGTGATCACACGGGCCATCTCCAGCAACACCCCTACGCCACTGGCACCGTCATTGGCCCCATCGATGGGCTCATTGATGCGCTCAGTATCCTTATCGGCCACCCTTCGCGTATCCCAATGGGCTCCCAAAAGGATCCTTTTCTTGGCATTCGGATTATAGGAGGCAATGATATTGGTCAGTTCCAGCTGCTTGCCATCATAGGCTTCTGCTGTAAATTCCTGCGTCTGCACGCTGAGACCAAAGGAAGCAAACTTCTCCTGCAGCCATTGGGAGGTGGCTATGTGGCCTTCTGTATTGGGCACTCGTGGACCAAAACCCACTTGCTTTTGGATAAAATGGTAAGCAGAATCAGCGTTAAAATCCGGAACCTCTGCCACAGGAACCGTAACGACAGGCTCCTGAACCGTTTCCTTTTTTGCTTCACCACAAGCTAACAGCAATAACCCGATAGCTAATGCCCATATTAAATTATTCTTCATAAGCCCAATCTACTTTTTCTTTCATGTCCTTGACCACTATGCCAATGGATTTGAGTGCGGCACGAATCTCATCGACTTTATCATAATCCTTGGCCAGCTTGGCCTCTTTGTACAGCTTCAGCAACAGCTCCAATAGCGCTTGCTGCTTGTCTGATTTTTCTTCCACCAGACCTAAAATATCCTCTACAAAAACGATGAAGGTCTGAATTAATTTCTCAAAAACTTCTTTTCCCAAGGCGGCTGCCTCAAGTTGTCCTGTAAAGATGCTGTTGATCTTTTTTAGCAAATTGAACAGCTGGCCTATGGCCTGGGCGGTGTTAAAGTCATCGTTCATGGCGCGATACGCATTTTCGATGCTTTTCTCCACTTGCTGCACTTGTTTCTCATCCAGCTCCATACCATCTGCTTCTTTGTACTGCAAGTCTTTGGCAATACGAAGGCCATTGATGATCTTTTTGTAACCTTTCTGGGCTGCTTTCAGGGCCTCGTTAGAAAAGTCAAGCGTGGACCTATAATGTGCCGTCAGGATAAAATAACGAATGGTCATAGGGCTGTAGGCCTGCTCTAGCAGGTCGTGCTTACCCTTGAAAAGCTCCTGTAGGGTAATAAAATTCCCCAAGGATTTACCCATCTTTTGGCCATTGATGGTGATCATGTTATTGTGCATCCAGTACTTCGCCGGATCATGGCCATGGCCGGCATTGCCCTGGGCGATCTCACACTCATGGTGGGGAAACATCAGGTCCATGCCACCGCCGTGGATATCAAACTGGTCACCGAGGTACTTCGAACTCATCGCTGTACACTCCAGGTGCCAGCCGGGAAAACCCACGCCCCAAGGAGAGTCCCACTTCATCAAGTGCTCGGGAGCGGCATTTTTCCAAAGTGCAAAATCAATCGGGTTGCGCTTTTCATCCTGCCCGTCCAGTTCTCGGCTTCCGCTCATCAGCTCTTCCACAACCCTTCCTGAAAGCTTCCCGTAAGGCTTTTCCTCGTTATATTTTACTACATCAAAGTACACCGAGCCATTCACCTCATAGCCAAATCCAGCATCGAGGATATCCTGTACCAACTTGATCTGCTCAGGAATGTGTCCTGTAGCCCTAGGCTCAATATTGGGCTTGAAGGTATTGAGCAGATCCATATCGCGATGGTAGGAATCGGTATAATGCTGGGCCACCTCCATGGGTTCCAGCTGCTCCAATTTGGCCTTTTTGGCAATCTTATCCTCGCCATCATCGGCATCACCCTGCAGGTGCCCCACATCAGTGATATTCCGCACATACCGCACCTTATATCCCTGATGCTTCAAGTACCTGTACACGGTGTCAAAGGTAATGGCCGGTCGGGCATGACCCAGGTGGGCATCCCCATACACCGTGGGGCCGCATACATACATCCCGACGAAGGGCGGTTTAAAAGGCTCAAAAAGTTCTTTGTCACGACTCAGCGTGTTATAAATCTTCAAATCTTTGGAAATCATAAAACAAATTTAATTAAACCGATAGGAAATCTGCAGGTATTTGGGCTACAAAACTATTCTTTAAAATTCAAAATCCATTTTATCAGAAGATAAAACTCCAGTACGTTTATAAAAATTCCATATATAGGTCCAAATATAATGTTTCTTCACAAAAGAATTAACGATATCAGACCTTCTGAAATGGCAAGACCATGGAGCATCCTACAAGAAACTATTAATTTCCTCTTTTAAGCATTTTACTACTGACGATAATTAACATCAATGCTTGACTTTTTATTTTTTCTTGGATGAAACGAAACAAAGAAAAATCAAGACGCAGCAATGCTTAATCTCACCACCCACACACCTGCTGTGTCAGGTCTATTCGTTTTAGGTTCCTCTAAAGTAGCACAAAAAGTAGTACTAATTTTAAATCAGGCAATTCGTAACAACGATCAGTTTAAGAGCTATTTAATCTAGCTATCCAGACCTTTTCTACTTGACCCTTACTATTTAAATTACGTAAAAATGGTAATTATCATATAATTCAGTCATATTATAACCTTATTTTATATAAAAATTATTGTTAAATTTATATTAAATAAATTTTCAATGTAATTTTTTTTAAAATGAGAAACTTAAATATTATAACGGCCCTGTTACTTTTATTCCTTGTCGGTTCATGTATCAGTGACTTAGACAACTCGAAAAGCAGGAGATTAATAGACACCCAATCCCAGGAACTCCTAAATTCCCAAAGGTGGTTTGAAAGCAATCGTCCCATGCTTGACCAACAATCGCAGGAAAACTCCAGGGTAATCCGACTATCAAAGACTCCGGATTGGGAATATGCTGTGGAGCATCAGCTTAATGATGGCAGGAATGTAATTGAAGTTTACCTGAATCAAGACCATGAAATACTGGCTTCGATGGAAGACAAAGAAGATGTCAATGCCTTCAACACCCTGCTGTTTTTCCCTGTTGGGGAAATGGAGTACGAGGTCTATATTTCCCGGCTGTATGAGTATGGAGGGGATAAGGTTTTTTCAGCGGAGGATCTTACGCGATATAACTTCATGTCGGTACCAGAAGCATTCTCTGGAACCAGAATGTTGTTTGACTGGGACGAAAAGCCTATTGGTGGATGGGAATATGCAAAAGGGAACACATCAAAAATCATCAAAAGGGTCGCAAAGAAACAACAGGATCACAAGAAGGCGAATGACTACCAACAATCGAGGTATGACAATCAAGATTCTGCTGAGGACTCAGGAACAAGCAGTGGCGGCGGGTCTATTAACTATAACTGCCAATACGAGATCATCCGCTGGTATCAGGTAAATCCTTATGGGGACGATTATTACCTAGGCTCAGACATGTATTTGGAATGCCGATTTACTGAAGAAAGCTCTGCGCCAGAAAAAACAAGTTCTAACGGAGGAGGATATGCGCTCCCCAGTAATGGCCATGGCCCTAACCCTCCACAGACCGATGAGGCATGTTATGATCCGCATCCGACGATCCCTGGAATGGTGGTGCCTTGTGTTCCTTATGAAGAAGACGATTATAAAATCATAAATAATCTTACGGGAAAGGCAGCCTGCATATACGATAAGCTAATAAATTTAAGAGGGGGCTTCAGAAATGCCATTCAAAAATTTGACGGGGATTTTCCTGTTGCTCATTTGAAATTTCAACTTGGAGATTTAGAAAAAGGTTTCGGAGTTACCATACCTCCACAAACTAGCGAGAAAGACCCTGTTTTTCATTCTGAAGATTATGTGATTACCATAAAACTAGACTCTGGTTCTGATAAAGAAGGGGTAAACCAACGCCCAAATTTAATGGTTGCTAAAACAATTGTACATGAAGTGATACATGCTGAAATGGTTCGGAAATTAATGTCATTGGCAGGAAAGCCAAATTTCAACTCTTTAACAAGAGAAAAGTTGGAAAACCTATTAAGACAGGGTGATTTCCCCTCAATGTATGAATATTATAAGAAATCCAGAAATTGGCAACATAATTTAATGGCAGACTATTTTCGAGGAACTATAGCTAATATTTTACAAGAATTTGATACAGGCATTGCTGTACCTAAAGGAGATAAACCAGACCAATTATATTTAGACCTAGCATGGGAAGGTCTACGGTATAATTCCGCTAAATCTTGGAATGAATTAGGAACCGTAGAGCAAAATAGAATTAAAAAAGTAATTTCTGATTATTTAAGTAACCATAAGGATGAAAAATGTAAATAGAGTAATTTTATCTTTTATTTTAATATTGTTAACTACTTCATTTAGAACAGAAAACCAAGATAGGGAGACAGTATATTTATTATTTGATGACTCTAGCTTGGATAGCTGTATCGCTGAAAATTATGAATTGGCTCCTAAAGTAAAGAAGTTCCGAAAAGTATTGGTCAAGGATCATTGGTATTTTTTTATTTGTGATGCTCAATTTGTTACAGACTCAAAAACTGATACGCTTTCATCAGCTGATTTCTCTAAATTAGAGTTAGTGAATTATGAATATTTGCTTTCGCAAAATGAGAGGCTAGATCAATTTACCTATCATACATTTGCCCATATTTACTTCATTGAAGAAGTTTGTGAGGGAAAATACCTAAGATATGAGATGCATTGGCCTGATCCTCGAATATCATCTATTTATGAATATTACTAGTGATTAAACAAACAACTCTTCGAATATCTTCCTCGGGATAGATTAATTGACTAAATATCCATCAGGTTTAGCTTTCCTACATCTGGTGGGTTTTATTTCACTGATATAAAAAACCACCTACTGCCATTATCGCTATTCCTCTCAGATCTACTCCTTCAATTTTTACCCGACCACTCCCAAAAGCCATTCATGACACCGCTTGGATGAAGTTTACATTGAAAATCTACAAGGTAAGATTGTCGATATTGAATGGATTAAGAACAACGAACGCACCAAAACCAGTAACCGGATAGTCTTGAATAACTTTGAAGACCTCTACTTTGTGCTAAAAAATGAAAATGGCTATGTATTAATAAAAGGTAGTAGGATACATAGCGCTCATTAACCGAGGTTTCTTATGGACAGAACCAAAAGGAAACTCCTAATTCAAGTGGCCATCTTTATCAAGTAGAAAATGTGACAAACGACCCATGAAAAACCTAAAACACCTAATTGCTATCAGCCTGACAGTCTCATTAATTTGCTCCCCTATCGTTCTGGCAGATGCCCAGAAAAATGAAGACGCTTGGTTTATATTGGATGACAGCTCCTCAGAATATATCATTATGACGAGTAAAGGCGAATTCAATATTGATGATTCATCAATAGACTTTGACCTATTATCCCTTTTGGATAAAAAAACCTATGTAGATTACCAAAATAAAGTCAAATCTAAAAAAAGCAAAGGAACCTATTTTTATGATCGTGAAAGTGGAAAAGACAATACTCAAATAGAAGTGCCCAGGATGGAATTCATGATCAAAGACTGTCAAATTGTATCATTACCTCCCGATAGTCTTAACCAGCTAGCACTAAAAGGTTACCAATGGATAAAAAGAAATGCATGGAAACAACAATCACCAAATGAAATATCACCATTCAGGAAATTGTTTTTCTTGTACAAATTACCAAGCGATGAGTATTTGAAATTAGAGGTAAAAATCTCCATATCAGGGCATTAGATAATAATCAGAGAAGTACTCCCATCCTGGAAGGCTCCTTTCCTCATGGAAAAACAGAGAAGGTTTTAATTTGGTTTATGGATAATCACTTTCTGACAAAAATCCCACCATCACATCCTCCCTCGAATTGACAAGGCAAGATATCAATGCTTATGGGGTAAATTGCTTTATTCAGGCCCTCCGAAAAATTTATTCTCAACAATCCTACTTTTTTTCCGAAAAAAAAATCATTACATTTGTATCGTATTTAGTCGTTTATAAGAGGGGACACATCGTCCCCTCTTTCATTATAGGTAAATGTAATATGAGTTTGAAACAGACTATCGAAGAGATCGTCACCAAGCATTTGCCCGATGATGCCCATTTTGTAGTGGATGTCCTTCTGAATGAAAAAGGTCCCAAACAAAAAATCAGTATCCTCATCGATGCTGATGAGGGCTTAAACATCGATACCTGTGCCACAGTCAGTCGGGCTGTGGGTGAAGAGCTTGAAGCCAAGGACATCATAGACAATGCCTATGTGCTGGAAGTTTCTTCACCAGGGCTGGATCATCCTCTGACAGGGAAAAGGCAGTATCAAAAGAACATTGGCCGGAACCTAAAAGTCACCATGGAAAGTGGAGACACACTGGAAGGCAAGCTTACCGCAATGGACCAATCGGAGATTACCTTGCTGGTAAAGCACAAAGAAAAAGGCAAGAAAGCTGTCGAGAAAGAAGAAAAGATCGCTTTTGAGCAAATAAAAAAATCAATTGTATTAGTCTCTTTTAAATAAAAAAAATGGATGCTAAAGTTCTTATAGATTCGTTTGCAGAATTTGCAAGATCTAAAAATGTGGATCGCCCTACCATGATCCGCATTCTGGAAGATGTGTTTAGAGCGATGATTCGTAAAAAATACGAAACGGACGAGAATTTTGATGTGATCATCAATGCCGACAAAGGAGACCTCGAAATCTGGAGAATCCGTGAGATCGTCGATGATAACTCTGAAGACATCTGGGACCATGATAAAATCAGCCATTCCGAGGCAAAGAAAATCGAGCCTGACTTCGAAATCGGCGAAGAGACATATGAGCGAATCGAGCTGGAAGACTTTGGCAGGAGAGCTGTCATGATGGCCAGACAGACATTGATTCAGAAAATCAAGGATTTGGAGAAAGATTTGCTGTTTCAGCAATATGAAGAGCTGGTCGGTGAGATCATCACTGCGGAAGTTTACCAGATCCTTGGCCGTGAAATGCTGCTAATGGACGGTGAAGGCAATGAACTGATCCTCCCCAAAGGCGAGCAAATCCCAAAAGACCGCTTCCGCAAAGGAGACACCATCCGCTCCATCGTCCACAAAGTGGAAATGGTCAATGGCAATCCACGGATCATTCTTTCAAGAACTTCTCCTATATTCTTGGAAAGATTATTCGAAAATGAAGTACCTGAAGTCTACGATGGACTGATCACGATCAAGAAAATCGTCCGCGAACCAGGTGAGCGTGCCAAAGTGGCTGTAGAATCCTATGATGACCGCATCGACCCTGTAGGTGCCTGTGTGGGCATGAAAGGAAGCCGTATCCACGCCGTAGTACGAGAATTACAAAATGAAAACATCGATGTAATCAATTACACCGACAACTTGGAACTATATGTATCCCGGGCACTTAGCCCAGCCAAAGTAAGTTCTATCCAGGCCAACGAAGAAGAAAAGCGACTTTCTGTCTTTTTAAAGCCTGATCAAGTATCTTTGGCAATTGGAAAAGGAGGATATAACATCCGACTTGCCAGCCGTCTGGTAGGATACGAAATCGATGTGTTCCGTGAACTATCGGATTATGAAGAGGAGGAAGATGTTGATTTGTCTGAATTTTCCGATGAAATTGAGGGTTGGATAATTGAGGAGTTGAAAAAGACGGGTCTGGACACCGCCAAGAGCGTATTGGCACTGACCAAAGAAGATCTGACCCGACGAACAGAACTTGAAGAAGAGACGATTGACGAAATCTTCAGAATTTTAAAACAAGAATTTGAACAGTAAAATATTTGCCGATATACAATTATAGTAAGCGGCAGTATATATTTACATCAAAAAAATAAGCAAGAGGTTTTAGCGTATGTCAGAAGAAAAAATGATGCGATTAGGCCAGGTAGCCAGAAAACTCAACGTGGGCATATCCACGATTGTTGAGTCGATGGCTAAGAAAGGCTTTGATGTAGAGAGCAACCCGAACTCCAAAATAAGCCAGGAGCAGTTCAGCATGCTGGCGAAGGAGTTTAAGTCCTCTGCACAAGACAAGGAGGAAGCATCCCACTTGTCCATAGGTAAGCGCCACAATGAGACGTTTACCATCAAGGCCGAATCTGAGTCTGTGCCTGAAGAAGCAAAAAAAGAAGAGCCGGCAAAGCCCGCTCCCAAAGAAGAAGCAGAACAACCAGAAGCACCTGAAAAGGAGGAAAAGATCACCTCTGAAGCAGAAAAGCTTCCGGGCATAAAAGTATTGGGCAAAATAGACCTTTCCAAAAAGGAACAGGACAAGAAAGAAGCGCCCAAAAAGGAGGAGGAGCCCAAGCCAAAAGAAGCAGCTCCCAAACAAGAAGAGAAAAAGCCTACTGAAGCTCCTAAGGCTGAGAAACCAGCTGAAAAGGCACCAGAAAAGCCTGTTGAAAAACCAAAAGATGAATCACCTAAGGCTGAGAAGCCTGAGCAGAAAGAAAACGCTAAACCTTCAAAGCCTGAAGCTGGGAAGCCACAGGAGAATGACGATGCATCTAAAGGACAAAAGCAACAAGCCAAAAAACCTGCCGCACCTTCTTCTGACAAGAAACCCCAACAAGCTCAAAAACCTGCTGAACAAAAAGAAATCCAAGACAAAAAAGTGGAAAAGGACGTTTCAGGATCTTTAATTTCTGCCAAAGCAGATGCCCTGAAAGGACTTACCGTGCTTGGAAAAATAGATCTTCCCAAGGACAGGCCAAAGAAAAAGGCCAAGCCAGTGGCTTCCTCGGATGAACGCAACAAAGACAAAAAGAAAAGACCGCGCAAGCGTATAGACAATAAGCCAGGTACAGGCGGACCACAAGGCAATAGAGGCGGTGGCCCACAAGGAGGACGAGGCGACAACCGAAACCAAGGCGGAAGAAAAAGACCTGGAGGCAATAACAGGCCAGGAGCCAAAGGAGGCAGCCGATTCCAAAAAGCGGAGCCTACCCAGAAGGAAATCCAAGACCAGATCAAACAAACTCTGGCCCGTCTACAGGGTGGTGGTAAATCAGGAGGCAAGAAAACCAGAAGAGACAAGCAGCGGGAGCGTGCCAAAGACCAACACTCAGAAGGTACAGAAGAAAGCAAAATACTTAAAGTAACTGAGTTTATCTCTGCCAATGACTTAGCTTCCTTGCTGGATGTCTCGGTCAATGAGATCATCTCTGTATGTATGTCACTGGGCATGTTCGTTTCGATCAACCAGCGTCTGGACGCAGAAGCCATCACCATTATTGCAGACGAATTTGGCTATGAGGTGGAGTTTACGAAAGCTGATGAAGAAGAGGAAGAGGTAGAAGTAGTGGACAGCCCAGAAGACCTCGAAGACAGGGCCCCGATCGTCACCATCATGGGACACGTCGATCATGGTAAAACGTCCTTGCTGGATTATATCAGAAGCTCAAAAGTAACCAGTGGAGAAGCTGGGGGCATCACCCAGCACATCGGCGCCTATGACGTAATGACGGATAATGGTGAAAAAATAGCCTTCTTGGATACACCAGGACACGAAGCCTTTACGGCCATGAGAGCACGTGGAGCCAAAATCACCGACGTGGCCATTATAGTCATTGCTGCAGATGACAACATCATGCCGCAGACCAAAGAAGCCATCAACCACGCCCAAGTAGCGGGCGTACCGATGATCTTTGCGATCAACAAAATCGATAAGCCTAACGCTAATCCTAACAAGATCAAGGAGGAGCTGGCCAATATGAACCTATTGGTAGAAGACTGGGGAGGTAAATACCAATCCCAAGAGATCTCTGCCAAGACAGGTCAAGGGGTAGATGAACTTCTGGAAAAAGTATTGCTAGAAGCTGAAATCCTAGAACTCAAAGCAAATCCGGCCCGTCATGCCACAGGCACGGTAGTGGAAGCTTCCTTGGACAAAGGCCGAGGATATGTCTCCACCGTAATGATCCAAAATGGCACCCTTAAGATCGGTGATATTATGCTTGCCGGCCAACATTATGGCAGGGTGAAAGCCATGTTTGACCACCTTGGTAAGAAGGTTCAAGAAGCCGAGCCTTCCACTCCCGTTCAAGTATTGGGACTCAGTGGGGCTCCCCAAGCAGGGGACATCCTCAAAGTTTACGAGACAGAACGTGAGGCCAGGGAAATCGCCAACTCCAGGGAGCAAATCAACCGTGAACAAAGTATGCGTACCAAAAAACACATTACTTTGGATGAAATCGGTAGACGTCTTGCCATTGGAAGCTTTAAAGAACTCAACATCATCATCAAAGGTGATGTGGACGGTTCCGTAGAAGCGCTTTCCGACTCATTACTGAAACTTTCCAAGGATGAAGTCAGTGTAAACATCATCCATAAAGGTGTCGGCCAGATCTCAGAATCTGATGTGCTATTGGCCTCTGCATCCGATGCGATCATTGTTGGTTTCCAGGTAAGACCTTCCACCAGTGCAAAACGTATCGCTGAGCAAGAGGAAATTGAAATCAGGCATTATTCCATCATCTATGATGCCATCAATCAAATCAAAGATGCCATCGAAGGTATGCTTGAGCCGGAATTTGAAGAAGTCATCACTGGTAATATCCAAGTAAGAGAAGTCTTCAAAATCTCCAAAGTAGGCACCGTAGCAGGTAGTTACGTGACCGATGGTTATGTTACCAGAAAAAACAAAATCAGGGTCATCAGGGACGGTATCGTTATCCATGACGGAGAAATCGATCAGCTCAAACGCTACAAAGACGATGTATCTGAGGTGAAAGCAGGTTATGAATGTGGTATATCCATCAAAGGATATAACGACATCAAACTTGACGATACCATCGAAGGATATGAAATGCAGGAAGTGAAGCGTAAAAAATAATTCAACTAATACACACACTTTAAGTCAAAGGACAGTTTTTTTAAACTGTCCTTTTTACATTTTCCCTCACCTGAATAGAACCAAATAGTTGAGGGAAGAGGCTAATGCATGTAAGTTGCTGAAAAACTATATACTTGTTGAAATCTGTATCAAAATCACCCAATAACCGTACAGTATGCTGAAGTCCTGAAGGCTATGCCAGGAAAAGATTCATATCCGCCTACGGGGATTTATCCAGCCAAAACAAGGAAGGGATTACCTAAACCAAAACATATGTTAATCGCACTGGTTTTACTCTTGAAAACGTTCTTTTATGCTTCCCTGGTGAGCATTGCTGTGGGATTCATAAGACCAGTTTTTGTACTTTGGTTCATGGATAAATGTAACCGAATGCGAGTTTTATCGTTCTATGGAATATTAGCACTCGTATTTTACGTTTTATACGAACTAGTCAATCACCTACTTCTCTAAAAATTAAAATTTATGGAATATAACCCTGTTAACTCCAGCTACCATGATAGACTAGAAGCATGGTCTATAATGGGTACCGAATGCGACATCACCTATATCAAAAATGGTAAAGAGACTTCCGTCCACTCCAAAGTGATCGGGGTCCTGAATGTAAAAGACGGAGAATATATTTTCGGTGAAAATGGTCTGGCCATTAGAATGGACAGTCTAGTAGCAATCAATGGCGTCTCTGCCAAAAAAGAAGCTGTAGGGAAGTGACCTTTTTGCTGACCAATCTACAAAACAGCACCTGCATCGCTCCTGAGATGGAGGACTACCTGCTAAAGCGCTTACACCAAAAAGCCTTCGGACTACCATCCTGAACCGTGCATGCTACTAAATAGTCTTCCCCTCCATCCTTTAGCCTGAATTTCTTCTTGATGATATCAGGTTTCATAGTATAGTTGCGGGTGATTACATTGACCTGACCAGAAGGAAAGAGCTTTCTGAGGGTCTTCTTGTCCATCTTTACTTCTTCTTGGATCTCAAAGATCCTCCCCAAAATACCTGTAGATTCTGCTAATTCGCTTGTAGTATATAGATGGGTATGTGGGTGGAGTTTTTTAAGCTGATAATGATTGCCAAATGATTTAAAAGCACCTGCCTTCAGGATAGCGGCAGAAGGAAGAACCAAGTAATTATCGGGCAAGCTGAAACTTGACTTCTCTACTTCTTCCTTTTCCAAACTGAAGGCAAAGGAAGCTTTCGCAGGCAAATCCCAAGCGGTAATATCTCTTGACCCCTTCTCACCACTTCTCCATATTAACAACAACTCCTTCACCTCGTTTTTAACCGCCACCACATGCACCTCACTTAGCGCAGGCAACTCACGTAATGCTTCCTTGATGTCCAACATAGGAGACGCCTTGACCATGATATTTTGGGCTTTTCGGGTCAATAGTTCCCAGTTTTCCACAATATCCGGTTCGCAATCGCTCAACTTATAGAGTTTTTGATTCCCTTCTCCACGCCGGGCAGGATCTAGATAGGCCCAATCCACTTGGCCATTGACAGAGGTCAAAAAATCAATTGCGTCCCCACAAACCACCTTATATTGACTGGAATGTTTGCCAAGTGCAGAAAAATTATGCCTAGCGATGCCCGCCAATTTTTCTTGCCTCTCCACATAGGTCACCTCTGCAAAACCCTCTCCGAGATAATAACTGTCCACTCCAAATCCACCAGTGAGATCAAGCAGTCTTTCTCCATCGACAAATCTTCGCTTGAAGATAGCTGTCTCCTCTGACGAGCATTGCTCCAAGGAAACGGTAGGGGGAAATATAACAGACGGGTTAGCTATCCACTGAGGGAGTTTTCGACGGGACTTCTGCCTGGCTGCTATCTGCACTGCAGCTTCTTTCACATCCAATGCCCCGGACACCTTATGCCTTAAAAGCAATTGTGCAGGATCTTCAGAAAGATGATCCTGCACAAATTGAAATAATTCGGGTGTATATAATTTGGATGCCTCCAAGTTTATACCAAGTTATTTTCCACCAAATATTTTGCGATCTGAACAGCATTGGTAGCGGCGCCCTTTCTCAGGTTATCCGCCACGATCCACATGTTTAGCGTATTTGGCTGGGACTCGTCCCTTCTCAGTCTACCGACAAACACCTCGTCTTTTTTATGGGCATTCATTGGCATCGGATACACGTTATTGGCTACATCATCTTGCACGACTACGCCAGGAGTAGCTGCCAGAAGCTCCTTCACTTCATCCAGCTCAAAATCTTCTTTAAACTCCACGTTCACCGCTTCGGAGTGGCCACCCATCACAGGGATCCTTACCGTAGTGGCGGTCACTTGGATGGAAGGATCTTCGAAAATTTTCTTGGTCTCATTGATCATTTTCATTTCCTCTTTGGTGTAGCCATTATCTTGAAACACATCGATATGCGGCAACACATTAAGGTCAATCTTATGAGGATATGCTTTTTCGCCTTCCTTTCCTGCACGTTCGTCTTGGAGTTGGTTCACTGCCTTGAGGCCACTACCCGTCACAGACTGGTAAGTGGAGACTACCACCCTCTTGATCCCGTAGCGATCCCGTAGCTTGGTCAGCGCCAAGACCATTTGAATAGTCGAGCAGTTCGGATTAGCGATGATCCTGTCGTCAATCTTCAGCGATTTAGCGTTGATCTCAGGAACCACCAGTTTCTTGGTAGGATCCATTCTCCAAGCAGAAGAATTATCCACCACGATAGTGCCTGCCTCAGCAAATTGCGGCGCCCACTCTTTGGACGTATCCCCACCTGCTGAGAAAATGGCAATGTCTGGCTTTTCGGAAACCGCTTGAGCCAAACCTATCACTGTGTATTCCTTATCCTTGAAGGTAATCTTTTTTCCTGCAGACCTCTCACTGGCCACCAACAGCAGTTCATCAAAAGGAAAATTGTGCTCTGCAAGCACTTCAAGAATCTCGGTGCCTACTAATCCTGTGGCTCCTACAACAGCTAATTTCATTGTTGAAAACTTTCTATTTATTGATTTTTATATTACTTTATTCTGTACATCAACCTTAAAATTTTGTAAACAAGGCTGTATTTGAAGGTTGTTTTCAGTAATCACATAAATTTTGCCAAAAACACTACTTTCAACGAATTCATTTTTGACAACCGCTCACAGTTTTCATTAGTTCCAATGCTTTTTTCTGTGCGCAGTCATTAACTACTTAACATCATGAAAACCTCTACTGTTTATTTGAGTTGCCTGTTGGCAATAGTCCTGCTTTTTGCAATAGCAGTCCCTTCCAACTCCAAGCATTTGCCCCGTTCCAAAACCCTAAGTGATGCATTGTTCAAGCACCAGTTTATTTTTGGTGCCGCAAGTTACGGAAAATCATTTACTAACGAAGTAGAAAATCCCAAAATATACCTTGACCACCCTACAAAACAACCAAACAGAGGGAAAATTCAGTCAAACAGAGCATTCTCGCCTTCTTTTTACCAAAAAAACAGTCGTTTGCGTTCACGAATCGAAAGCGAACTGACCACAACTGAAAGCCTAATCGAAAAAGCAAAGAATGACTCGATACCATTACAAATAGTCCGAGCAGCGTTACGATCCGAGTCTACTGTTGAAATCACTTTTTCAGAACCTGTAGACCCTGCCTATGCCATTGTCAGCTCACTTTATACTATCAACGGCGTTGCTCCGGAAGCAGTGGACTGGGGAAATGATGCCAGCAAAATCACCTTACACCTCCGAGCTCCTCTCACCAGTACCTCAATAGACATCAACTTCACTGACCTTCCTACGGCCAAAAAAGGGATCCCCTATTCCAATCATCAAACACTAAAACTACTACGAATGGCCGACATTGACTTCAAAGACCTGGTCATCAATGAGGTGATGGCCGCGCCAAAAAAAGACAATCCCCTTCCTTATGCTGAGTACGTTGAAATCATAAATGTATCCGACAATCCCGTGGAACTGGGAGGTTTTTATCTGAAAGATGCCAAAAAGGCCGTCAAGCTTCCCCCTTACACCATCCAGCCTGAAGAATACTTGGTTTTGGTGGATGAAGATGATGCTGCAGATTTTATGGGCTACGGAAAAGTACTGCCGCTATCGAGCTGGCCAGGATACACTAACAGCAGTGGAAAAGTCCTGATTTGCGATGAAAACAAAGTGGTCATTGACAGCCTATCTTACAGCAACGATAGCTACGGCAGCTCGTCCAAAGCCAACGAAGGATACAGCCTTGAAGTGACCAATCCCTTTCTTAGCTGCGACCAGTCGCTCTTCCTCCAAGCTTCCTCTTCACCAAAAAAGGGAACACCCGGCACCGAAAACGCTGTTTTCAACATCACCCCGGACATGATGGGGCCTAGGTTAACCGCCGTTACCGTACAAGACCCTACTAGCATTTTGGCTATTTTTAACGAACCACTGTCCCCCTCCGCGCTTTCTGCTGGATGGATCCTCAACAACAACCTGAATGTCCTTAACGTGAGTTTTGCACAGGGCTCTTCCAATGAAATACTTCTCACCCTTAACCAGGAACTAAAAGAGAAAACAGCTTACCAAATTGCGGTAAAAGACCTTTACGACTGCACAGGAAACACTGTTGACCGAGAATACAATTCGGCTTCTTTCCAACTTCCCTCCTCGGCTGCCAAGGGTGAGCTCATCCTGAACGAATTGTTATCCAATCCCCGCAGCGGCACCCCGAAATTCGTGGAGATCTACAACCACTCCAGCAAGTACATTGACCTGTCAGGTTGGAAACTGGCCAATATAGACGATGGCGTAATTGACAACCGAAAAGTTATTGCATCAACCCCAAAGATCATTGCTCCTTTTGACTATCTGGTGGTCACCACGGATATTGCCGAGCTGAATCAGCAGTATCCAAAAGGCATCACCGAAAAATGGGCAGAAATAAGTGCTCTCCCCAGCTACCCGATTAGTGGAGGGGCGGTCATTCTCCTGAGTCCAGATGAAGAGCTCGTCGAAAGACTGGACTATACAGATGATATGCAGCATCCATTGATCCAAAATCCTAAAGGAATCTCACTGGAACGGTCATCACCAGAACATGAGGGCAATGATCCGGAAAACTGGCACTCAGCAGCCGCCTCAGCCGGGTATGCGACCCCAGGGTATAAAAATTCCCAGCACTTAACCTTAGAGCAAAGTGGATTTGGCATTAACGTCCAACCCAAAGTATTCCTCCCTGAGGCAGCGGGAGAACAGCCTTTCACCACTATTTCGTACGAACTGGCAGACGCTGGATACTTGGGGACACTCAGGATCTTTGGGACAGACGGCCGTCTAGTGATGACCATTTGCCAAAATGAATTATGGGGCACCAAAGGCTTCTACACCTGGAACGGAACCAATACCACAGGCAGGAAAGTTCGACCGGGGTATTATATACTTCTTTCGGAGATCATCCATCCGGATGGCCAGGTTATGCACCAAAAACAGACCATTGTGGTAGGAAGTAAGCTAAGGTGATTTGAGAATAGGTGTACCCGCTATCTTGCACGTAAGCAAATATAATATAGGCTCATATTGTTTACTTTTCACCCGAAATTCTTCAAGACAGGCATATTTGATGATAAAGCAGGTAAAAAAACTATGTAAATAGCACCTCGGCCAAAGGTCAGCCAAGGCGCCAGTTTTGTTTAAACCCGGAATATGCATTAGCCTATCTGTTGCGACCTTAAACTGCTTCAAAATCAGCCGTTTCACTTTAGTTTTCGGCATAACCGTAGCGGTGCTACGCTAATGCCTCCAAACTAACTGATTTTCTTGCAATTTCAGCTCTCACTACGATTCCTAATGCATAATCCGGGTTAAATTCCTTCATCTTCATCGTCATAAATAAAGGTGTTGGGGTTTCCTTCTTCCTTGATATAGCCACGGTACATCCCTGCGGAATTAAAGGGCATAGCGATATTCCCCTTGCTGTCCACAGCGATCACTCCTCCACTGCCTTCCATTTCTACCAACTGCTGCATCACCACTTCATCTGCTGCATCCGATATGGATTTCCCGGCATAGCGCATAATAGAGGCAATTTCATGAGCCACCACATTTCGGATAAAAAATTCTCCATGACCGGTAGCAGAGACCGCACAAGTAGCATTATCGGCGTAAGTACCTGCCCCGATCACGGGAACGTCGCCCACTCTACCATACCGCTTATTGGTCATGCCTCCAGTGGAAGTCGCGGCAGCTACATTGCCATCTTTATCCACGGCCACAGCGCCAACGGTACCGTATTTTCTGTCATTGAAGTAGGGATCTTCGAGTTCCATCTGCCTAAGGGAAGAATGGTCCAGCTGTGTCTTTTCAGCATCGATGATGCGCATCAATTGCTTGTACCTTCGTTCGTCACGGAAGTATTCGGGATCTACTATTTCTAAACTTTGCTCTGTGGCAAATTGCTCAGCACCTTCTCCTACCATAAACACATGCGGGCTGTTCACCATGACCTCATAAGCTGCGGTAATGGGGTTTTTGACCGTCGTAATGCCTGCAACAGCCCCAGCGTTCCGTGTCGCCCCATCCATAATGGCAGCATCCATTTCATTTCGTCCATCGTGTGTAAAGACCGCTCCTTTCCCTGCATTGAACAGGGGGGAATCCTCCATTACCTTAATGGCTGCCATCACCGCCTGTAATGCAGGTTTGCCTGCATCCAGTTCTGCATAGCCTGCATTAAGTGCTTCACTCAGCTTCTCCCTGTAAGCCTTCTCACGTTCCGCAGACATATTTTCTCTTTTGATTGTCCCGGCACCACCATGGATCACCAAGGCTATTGGCTGCTCGCCAGTCTCCGCTGATGTGGATTTTATTGTTTGCTCGACCTTTTTCTCAGAACATGCAGACCACAACAAAAGAATTATTCCTAATAAACCGTAAATTTTTAACCTCTTCATAAAATTTTATTAAACCATTTTGATACAATTAATCGTATTAAGATAATAAAGATAGCGGTATTTCCTTATTAGGAATTTGAGCTGGAATTGAAATATGCTGGCGAATTTTTGATTTTAAAAAGTGCACCTTATTTTAGGGAACTTTTTGAAACCAAAAAAAGATATTTAGCTATCATCACTTAATGCCTGAAAACTATGAGTCAAGGAGAGAAAACATCATATTCCAAAGAAGAACTGAAAGAGTTTGAGGAATTGATCAACAACAAACTTGCTGCGGCAAGGAAAGAGCTAAACTCGTTAAAAGAGACGCTTAGCAAGAAAAATGACAGTGGGACGGACTTTACGGCCTCCACGTCAAAGCTACTAGAAGATGGTGCTGATACGCTAGAAAGAGAAAGTCTCAGTCAGCTTGCTGCTCGTCAGCAAAAATTCATTATTAACTTGGAAAAGGCATTGATCCGAATCAAAAACGGCACTTACGGTGTTTGCGTGGACACAGGAAAACTTATCGCCAAAGAAAGGTTAAAGGCGGTACCGCATACCATGCACTCAATCGAAGCCAAACTTTCCAAAAAATAACGCAAAGCATCGATAGAATCAGTGGAATTTCTACACAGACATATTGAAGCATTGATATTCTGTTCTCCATCTCCGTTGGGCATAGACGAGATTCGTAAATGCCTTTCGGAGATGTTTGAATCAGATGTGCCCAAAGAACACATCGAGCAAGCCATAGGTGATCTACAGGAAAAATACGACCAAGATGATTCTTCCTTTGCCTTGGAACACTTGGGCAATGGCTATCAATTCTTGACCAAACCAGCCTATCAAACCAGCATCTCGATCCTCCTCAAGCAGCAATCCACCAAGAGGCTGTCCACAGCCCAAATGGAAACGCTCTCCATCATTGCCTACAAGCAACCTGTCACCAAATCCGAAATGGAGCAAATCCGTGGCGTTAACTGTGATTATTCAGTCCAAAAACTCCTCGAAAAGGAACTAGTCACCATCAAAGGCAAATCCGACAGTATCGGAAGGCCGCTCCTATATGGAACAAGCGATAAGTTTATGGAGTACTTTGGTATCAACGGCATCAAAGACCTCCCCCAGCCAAAAGACTTCGGACAAGAAGAAAACCAGATCGGAAACGAACAGGAATAGGAATAAGCAACTTGGCATTAGGCAGATCCGCCACAGAGGGATCCTTCTCTTATGAGAGGCTCCATCTGACCATTGAACCCGGAATATGCATTAGCCTATCTACGCCACGGCGCACAGGTGTTGCGACCTTAAACTGCTTCAAAATCAGCCGTTTCACTTTAGTTTTCGGCATAACCGTAGCGGTGCTACGCTAATGCCTCCAAACTAACTGATTTTCTTGCAATTTCAGCTCTCACTACGATTCCTAACGCATATTCCGGGTTGAAAACATAAACAGGTGAAATATTTCGTTACTTCACCAATAATCCACCAATAAGTCCTTATCTTTGCAGCCCAATTCAGAAAGCGTGCAAATCGCTCATATTAAAGGATTTAGAAACTCTTATACAGCAGAGATGCTGCAATACTATGAAAAAGCACAACAGGAACAATAGGGACGACAAAAAGAAAACTGGAGACAGGCCCCACAAGTCCGAAAGATCATCAAGCCCACGCTCACAAGGCAAACCTAGAGGCTCAGAAAACAGGTTTAGAAATACCGAAAAAGGGAAAAAATTCGACCCGGATTTTTCTCCATTACAAAAGTACCGCCAAGACAAGCCCAGTGCCCATCAAGATAACGATGAAAGCACTCCGCAATATAAAACAGTATACAAAGGAAGAGGAAGAGACCAAAAACCGGTTTTTGGTAGCGAGAAAGTACACGATCAAGGGCATCGATCCAAGACAAATAAATTCAAACAAAACCGATTCATAAAAGGCAATAGGTTCGAAAAGGAAGAGAAACCCGAATACAACCTTAAAAAGGTAAAACCACAGCTTACCAAATCTGGGTCTAGCGAAATAAGACTGAACAAGTTCATTGCCAATGCAGGTATTTGCTCACGAAGGGACGCTGACAAACTCATCGAAAAAGGAGAAATAAAGGTCAATGGAGAAGTAGTTACCGAATTAGGGTATCGAGTACTTCTATCAGATAAAGTGGTGTACAAAGGCAAAAACATCAGCCCGGAAAAGCCTGTTTATGTGCTATTAAACAAGCCCAAGGACTTTATCACTACCACAGACGACCCCATGAACCGGAAAACCGTCATGCACTTGGTAGCATCTGCCTGTGAGGAAAGGATTTTCCCTGTGGGAAGACTTGACCGAAATACCACTGGGCTATTGCTATTTACCAATGATGGTGAATTGGCTGCCAAGCTTTCCCACCCATCCGAAAAGATCAAAAAGATATATCAAGTCACTTTGGACAGCCCTATCACCAAAGCGCATTTCGAAGAAATCATAGAAGGACTTACCCTGGAAGATGGTCCTGTCCATGTAGATGATATCCAAATCCTGTCCAAAGACCAAACCATCCTCGGACTGGAAATCCATTTAGGCAAAAACCGAATTGTGCGAAGAATTTTCGCCCATCTAGGCTATGATGTGGTAGCTTTGGACCGAGTAACTTATGCAGGCCTGACCAAAAAGGATCTTTCCAGAGGAAAGTGGAGGTTCTTAACAGAAAAAGAAGTAATCAACCTCAAGTTTTTGAAAAAATAAGGCATCGCATTTTCTGACAACTGGGAACTGTATCAATAAAAGGGCACCTTTCATTGATACAGTTTTTTTTGCCTTCAAAATAAGCTTAGGGAAATTTAGGATCACATTTTACTGCTGTTCCATTACATCAAAATTTTTCGTCTGATCGGGCTATGCCCCACGCTACTTTTTAAAAAACATTTTTGGCCAATTGAATAACAATTAAATTTTCTCAAAACAATTCATGTAACTATTCTAATGATAAACATAACTTTTAGAGCCTTTAAATAAGACAATATTACTTATTACCTTCACATCAGAACATTTAGCGATGTTCATTATTTATAGATGGGGAAGCCGAAAACCATTATTTTTAGAGTAGGCAATAATCTTTTAACCATAAAGAACCATGGATCTTATCACAAACTTACTTGATGTTGTTCTTGGCCTATTGTCTAGCCTTCTAGGAGGACTTTAATAGGACTCGCCACTTTGGACTTAGCTGAAAACCACTTCAGCATGAGTACATTGTGAGAACAAAGCTGTCTTCATTAAGGAGACAGCTTTATTTTTTTAGGAAAGTTTTTGTTAAATTATAGAACATTAACTTCAGCACTTATGAGAGCCATCTGGAATGACCAAGTAATCGCCGACTCGGACACCACCATCATGATCGAAAACAACCATTATTTCCCTCCTGCATCCATCAAAAAATCTTTTTTCACCCCATCAGAAACCACCTCTTCCTGCCCTTGGAAAGGGGAAGCGAGCTACTTTGATATCTCTGTAAATGGCGAAACCAACAAGGACGCCGCTTGGCACTATTACCAACCCAAAGAAGCAGCCATCCAAATCAAGGGTTACCTTGCCTTCTGGAAAGGCGTAAAGATAACGAGATAATCAAGATGAAGAACTACGACGCTGTCATCCTAGGAGCAGGACAATCAGGAATGCCCTTGGCAAAAAAAATCAGCAATATAGGCCTTTCTGTAGCCCTGATTGAGAAAAGGGTCATTGGCGGCACCTGCATCAACGACGGATGCTCCCCTACCAAAACCATGGTCAGCTCAGCGCGTGTAGCCCACCTCGTCTCCCGAGCTGCAGACTTTGGTGTCATCCTTCCCAGCTATCAAGTCGATCAGGAAATCGTCAAAAAACGAAAAGACCATATCGTGACGCTTTTCCGGGGCGGTGCTGAAAAAAGCCTCAGCAAAAATGAAAATATCGACATCCTCATGGGAACCGCCGCTTTTAAGGACAGCCACACCATCGAAATCACCTCCTCCACAGGAAGTACCGAAACAGTAAAAGGAAAAAAAATCTTCATCAACACTGGCTCTGAACCAAGAATTCCGGAAATCGATGGCTTGACCGGCACGCCATATCTCACCAGTACCACAGTCATGGAACTGGAAGAAACACCGGAACACCTCTTGATCATGGGAGGAGGCTATATAGGATTGGAGTTTGCCCAGATGTTTCGCAGGTTTGGCAGTAACGTCACCATCATCGATAGGGCTGGAAGGCTGGTCAGTAAGGAAGACGAAGATGTATGCAAAGAGATTTCTCAAATCTTTTCTGATGAAGGCATTGACACCCTCTTCAATTCTGAGGTAAGGAAGGTCACCTATCAGGACGGTTTTACCATTATCACCAAGACCCCAGAAGGAGAAAAATCCCTGAAAGGCTCACACCTGCTGGTGGCTACTGGAAGAATCCCTTCCTCTGCCCGTCTAGGCTTGGAAAACACCCAGATAAAGACGACCGACAAAGGATTCATCCGCACGGATGATTTTCTTAAAACAGCCGAAAACCACATCTATGCGTTAGGCGATGTAGCCGGAAGTGCCCCCTTTACTCATATCGCTTATCATGATGCGCATATTGCGTTTCAGCATGCTTACAAAGGAAATGGGATTTCGAAAAAGGAAAGGCTTGTCCCTTACTGTGTATTTATCGACCCGCAGCTTGCCCGAATAGGCCTTAACGAACAAGAAGCCAAGGACAAAGGCATCCCCTACAAAACAGGGAAATTCCTAATGAAACATGCCGGCCGGACACTTGAAGTGGATGAGACACGTGGCTTTTTTAAAGTGCTGGTGGATCCCAAGTCCAAAAAAATCCTTGGAGCCACCATCTTGAGTCTGGACGGAGGTGAGATCATGGCCATATTACAGATGGCCATGGTAGGAGGCGTCACCTATGACACGATTGCCACGCTGCCCATTGCGCATCCTACGCTGGCAGAGAGCTTGAACAATCTAATGGGGCAAATTGAATAAAAAAGGTCCTTGCCGGGAATATCTCCCCAGCAAGGACCTTTATCCAAATCAACCAAAAATCGCTTAAGGCATCGCTTGTGCCAGAGCTTGGCTTTCAAATTCACCTTCCAGCTCAATAACCATAAAATCGTCATCACCATCACCGGCAATCATCAGCACTACGTCACTCAAAATATCGTCCCCTTTGCTATAGATGATCACTTGACTGTCCTTCTCTGACATTTCCATCATGAGGTCATATTTTTCCTTCCGGAGGCCTTTTTGGAGGGCCTTAAAATCTGTCTTGGCAATTTGCTTTCCCACCGGAAGCTTGAAGAACTTCATCCTATCCACTGACTTGGCGATGGTAGCCATCCCATCTTCACCAAAGTCGAAATCAAGCCCATCAGCAAAATCCATAAAACTTCCCGCCAAATCCAAATGGAAAAACTCCTCGTCATCCTGGTATTTTTCCATGAGCGCATCCACACTTTTGCTCTGGGCACAAGCCATGCTGCCAATCCCCATAAACGCCATCACTATTAAAATCCGTTTCATTGTAGAGTTGTTTTAATGTTAGGTAATCTTCTATTTATCTTTTTTCTTTCCTGAATTATATTCATTCATCCCTGGCAAATCAGTGTTTTCTGCCAGCATATTGAGGTCCTGGTAAGTAAAATTACCCAGCATGCTCAATAACGTAAACTCACTTTTCGATCCAGAAATCATCAGCAGTTCCACCACCTTTCCGTTTTCCTCCCGAACCATAAATTTCAAACTACTTTCCTTGTCCTGAACATCCATGAGATCTTCGTATTTGTTTTGTGTCAGCGTCCCCATGGCTTCTTCGTACAGTCGTTTACCGTCCACTTTCTCTCCGCTCAAGATTCGGATCCCCTTGACTTTGCTGATCAGGTTGCCCATCTCTTGCGCATCTCCGTCCTCACCTTCGTCAGCAGCAGATTTCAGAAAACCGCCTGCCATCTGCATCATCTTTGGACTGATATAAACCCGGCTAAATTCATCGTTCTCCATGTACTTCGAGAAGAACTTCATAATGGCATCATCCTGCGCCTGTGCGACAGAAGCCATCATTACCAACACGAGTATGCTTATCCATTTTTTCATTTCTCCTCCTTGATTTCCTTGATATTAAATAATTCATCCGTAGCCCCTAGGTACCTGATGTCTTCTAATGGCTTCATCGAAGACGTCCCCTTTTCCATATTTTGCTGGATCAGGGACAGTGCCTCCACGACCTGGCGATAAGCCTCTTCCTCCTGCATCCTCTTTTGCTGCTCAAAGAAAAGCCATCCGAGCGCCAGAAAAACAGCAACGATCGCCGCCATCTTTTGCCAAGCCCACATACCTTTTCCTGCTCCTGGGGAGGCCTTGTGGGAAGGCTCATTTTGGGCCATTTCTTCTAATCCCAACACAAACATCCGCTCCTCCTCAAACGCTGTTGATTGCTTCAGCAGCTCCTTGAGGCGACCCTCCTCTTCCAAGGACGTCTCACCTTCGTAGTACTTGGCCAGCAATGCCCTGATTTCTTCTTCCATCATTTCGGTTGATTTGTTAAAAACGATTGCAGCTTTTTCCGCGCCCTGAACATATTCACCTTCACTTGCTCCATGGAGATTTCCATGTATTCGGCGATTTCTTCGTATGTCAGCCCTTCTACTTCCCTAAGCTGAAAAACTTCCTGCTGCTTTTCGGGAAGCTCCTTCAGAAACTTAAAGACGAGCCTTACCGTTGGAGAAACCTCTTCCACCTCATCGACTGCTATTTCCGGCAAGGAGTCTTCTGACTCCATCACTACCCACTTTTTCTTTTCCCTGAGCTTCTGCAAGCTTTGGTTCTTCACCACTCGCACCATCCACCCGGTGGGGTTGTCCATTTTTTGAAGCAGCTCTCGTTGTTGCCAAGCTTTCTCCAAAGCTTCTTGCACCGCATCCTCGGCCTCATCCCGGTTCTTTAGCCAGAGATAGGCCATGCGGTAAAGCTTGCTTCGCAAGGACCAGATATATGCTTCAAAAAAAGTCTTCATTTATGTAGGTAATGATCCCAAATAGTAAATGTTACAGGGATGAATGAAAATATTTTAAAAATTACCTAAAAAACCCTCAAACAGAAAACCACCAACTACTAGACAAAAGAATATTTTTTTACCACAAGCTCCCAAGGTCCCAGGGCAAACGCGTTTAGTGTTTTGAAGGAAAACAATTTTCGTATAGGCATAGCTATCATCCGTGCCGATGGAACTCCTTCGGGAGGTTGAGGAGAGCTTAAGCTCCTACGGATGAATCCGCAGGTTACTAAATTTATCGTGCCGCTGGCACTTTGCCCCGAGTTGTACATTGGAAACCGCAGTAGCCAATCTTGCCGAATGGCGGGATAGGCTGAAAGAATGATTAGTTGATTTGGATCGTACAAGCCGGCAGCTATCTGCTCATGTATAGTGGTTGGCTTGGTTGAGGTTAAACCCTGAATCAATGCCGTTTAGTTAAGGGCATTTCCTTCTTTTCATATACCTAAAAGTCCTTTTTTGATTGACTTTGGCTGGGGAAACCTGATCATCTTGGGGGATTTTATCCTTTTCCTTTTTTCCCCCGAAAGCCTTCGGGGCAGGCTATTGATGAAAAAAGAAAGAAAAAAATCTAGGCCGGTGGTATGCCTTTTAAAATGGAACATGGATTTACCCTGCGACCGAGATCCGTCACCCATTTTAATTTCCACCCGATGGCTACGACCTAAAAGTGAGTGGGTCTCGCTGTTCCACGACGCGAGCCAACTCCCTTTCTTAACGGCCTCCACCATCGGCTGGAAAACAGGCTTACCAAGGACCGTAATAAGGAAGCGATACCTTTTTTGGCTCAGGGGGGCTTATAGTTCTCGCTCAACTTGGTTATTTAAGAAATTATACCACTACATGGAATAATGATGATAATTTATCCATAAGAAACTTATTAATCGGATCCGCCTTGCAGGTATTGGGCGTTAAGAAATTAAAAAGCGGGTGGGCAAAAAGGCAGGCTTGTTTGACGAAATGCTGCCCAAGGAAAAAATATAGAACCCATATTTTCCAGATACACACTAATTAAACGGCATTAAACCCAGAATATGCGTTAGCAACTGAGCATCCTGTCTAATCCGCCTTTGGAGGAGGGTCATATAGAAGGTGCTGGTGACAACAAAAAAGATTACACACAAAAGCGTAAGTTCCGTAGGAACGGCAGATATAAATGCAAATAGGAACATTTTTTTTTAAAGGCGTTTGCCCTGCCCAAGCCCCTAAGCCTTTTATGAAATAGGTCCTCACAGAAGCCACGGGAATCTCAGAAAAGCGTTGTTTCATTCTGGGTTTTCTGTGCGTTCCGCGAGAAATAAAAACTACTGGCAAGAAGCGTATAATCAAAATGAAATAATAAGTACCAAGCGAACAACTCACGCCGACCAATCTTCCTTGTACCTTTGAGCCTTAGTGGCTAAACAAAAGAGCAGTCATATCAGCATGCTAAACCTTACATAAAAAAGAATCAGTGCAAACCTTATTACCTGTCGCGCCGTGGCGAATCTGCGCCATCAGCGTTCTATCTGAATCATCTCTCAGTCTTCTTGCCTCCATCCAGATAGGAGCATTTCCAAATTCAACCGCCTAAGATAGGCTGCATTCAAACAAAATAGATTAATTTTAAATTATGATTACAAATGGTATGCATGCGTACTTATTGGTTAATTTGTATAAAAGATGAACAAAACCGGCAATAGACCTATGAAGACAAACATAAAAACACTCGAAAAGGTAATCTCAGCAGAGGGCATAAAAAAAGCCTTGAATTGCTTCAAGGCTTGTGGTGATGAGTGGGCTCGAACCACCGACTCACGGATTTTCAGTCCGATGCTCTACCAACTGAGCTACATCACCGTTGTAAAGTGATGCAAAGGTAGGTAAATGTTCTTTTGATGCAAACCTATAGAACAAAAAAATTACAACAATTTTAAAGAAACAACTTTAATTTATTCACTATGAGTATTTTACCTCAGGTAATTTTTCTCGTGATTTTTGCCGCTGCAGGATATGTACTTTACAGGAGGATTTCCTTTCTGAAAAGAAATATCATGTTGGGCAAAAAGGAAGAAAGAAATGATCAGCCAGGAGAACGATGGAAGACCATGCTATTGGTCGCTTTTGGCCAGCAGAAGATGTTTAAACGATGGTTGCCCGCATTCCTGCACTTTCTCGTATATGCAGGGTTTATCATTATCAATTTGGAAGTAGCCGAATTTATCATAGATGGATTCACAGGCCAGCACCGCATTTTTGCTCCTTTCTTAGGTGGCTTTTACACGTTTGCCATGAATGCATTTGAGTTCTTGGCGGTCGGTGTCCTAGTAGCATGTGTGGTCTTTTTGATCAGGAGAAATATCACGAAAGTTCCTCGTCTGACCATGAAAGAACTTAAGGGATGGCCGGCCATGGACGCCAACCTGATCCTGATCATTGAAATCTGCCTGATGATGGCCATTCTTAAAATGAATGCGGCCGATCAGCTCTTGGCATCAAGAGGAGTGGGACATTACACCCAGTTGGGCACCCTCTTTTTCAGCAGCTTGCTGAAGCCGTTTTTTGAAGGATTCAGCACCTCCTTTCTTATTTTCACCGAAAGGGCAGCCTGGTGGTTCCACATTGTGGGAATATTGAGCTTTGCGATTTACGTCACCTATTCCAAGCACCTGCATATTTTCCTAGCATTCCCCAACACTTGGTACTCCAAGCTCCAGCCCAAAGGTGAAATGACCAATATGCCCGAGGTCACCAATGAAGTCAACATGATGCTGGGCATCCCCACAGAAGGCGCCCAGGAACCACCTGCAGAAATTGGCCGTTTTGGTGCCAAAGATGTAAATGACCTCAGTTGGATCAACGTTATGAACGCCTACTCCTGTACAGAGTGTGGCCGGTGTACTGCCGAATGCCCTGCCAATATCACAGGCAAAAAGCTCTCGCCACGTAAAATCATGATGGATGTCAGGGATAGGGCAGAAGAAGTCGGAAAAAGCCTAGACGCCGGTGGCAAAGGCCTGGAAGATGGCAAAAGTCTCTTGGGCGACTACACCACTGCGGAAGAGATCAATGCCTGCACCAGCTGCAATGCCTGTGTGGAAGCTTGCCCGGTAAACATCGACCCATTATCGATCATTCTGCAAATGCGACGCTACGTGGCGATGGAAGAAAGTGGCTCTCCTGCCCAATGGAATGCCATGTTCCAAAACATGGAAACCAGCTTCTCACCATGGAAATTTGCCCCTACCGACCGCTTCAACTGGGCGGAGTCTGTCAAGGATGAAGAAATAAAGTAAAAAGAACGAACCAAACGATATGTCAAATTACAAAGTACCCACCATGGCCGAAATGGCAGCCTCCGGAGAATCACCGGAAATCCTCTTTTGGGTGGGCTGCGCTGGGTCATTTGATGATCGGTACAAAGCCGTTACCCAGGCTTTCGTTAAGATCCTCAACAAAGTCGGTGTCAGTTTTGCCGTCTTGGGACCTGAAGAAACATGCACCGGAGACCCAGCAAGAAGAGCTGGAAATGAGTTCCTTTTCCAAATGCAGGCCGTGGCCAATATCCAAGTACTGAACGGCTACAATATCAAAAAAATGGTAACGGCCTGCCCACACTGCTTTAACACCATCAAAAACGAATACCCGGCACTCGGAGGAAAATACGAAGTCATCCACCACAGCCAATTCCTCCAATCACTTATCAACGACGGCAAAATCGTTATGAAAGGCGGCGGGGAATTCAAAGGTAAAAAAATCACTTTCCACGACTCCTGTTACCTCGGTAGGGCCAACAATGTCTATGAAGCCCCCAGGGAAATCATTAAGGCCTTGGACGTGGAATTGGTGGAGATGAAGCGGTGTCGCACCAAGGGACTTTGCTGCGGTGCCGGTGGTGCACAGATGTTCAAAGAACCCGAACCCGGCAAAAAAGACGTCAATGTGGAGCGCACCGAAGAAGCACTCGGGACTGGCGCATCTACCATCGCCGTAGGCTGTCCATTCTGCTTGACCATGATGGCCGATGGTGTCAAAAACAAAGAAAAAGAAAACGAGGTGAAGGTCGTTGACTTGGCCGAACTCATCGCAAAAGACCAGGGGCTGGAATAGAGAAGGGTCTTTGGTAGGTGGCAACTGGCATTTGGTATTTGATAGGTGGTATATTGAACCAAACCATCGGCGTCAAAACGAAGCATCATAGGATCGGGTGTGAAAAAAAACCGGGATTGTCAGCATCCTTCCCAGCCATTTTACGTTCTAGTTAAAGGACACTTTGCATCCAAGATGCTTTGTTTTATATTTAATAATTGAATAAAAAAGACTAAAAGCGATTATGTATTTGCCATTCGAAACAATGCCTGACACCGCTCGGGTATGGATATATCAAGCCAATAGGAAATTTTCCAATGAAGAAAAAGACCTTATCACTTCGCGAATGACGGCATTCTGCGATCAATGGAATACCCATGGCAACCGGATGCCCACTTCTTTTGATATAAAATACGACCAGTTTATCATCCTGTCCGTGGACGAATCCCAGCTCGGTGCCAGTGGATGCTCGATCGACAGTTCCGTTCGGACACTACGGGAGCTCGATGAAGTTTTGCAGGTAAACCTTCTGGACCAAGGCAAGGTTTCTTTTATAAACCAGGATGAAATCACCATTAGCAGCTTAGGCCAAATCAAAGAATACATCCAAGATGGCCAGCTCACCTCTAGCACTAAGGTCTTTAACACTACGGTGCAGCGTAAAGAAGATCTCAAAGACAAGTGGCTCATTCCCGCAAGTGACAGCTGGTTAAACAGATATTTCAATAACTAATTATTATAAAAGTTATATATTAGAGGATACACTTTCTGATGACAGCCTGACTTTATGATGAAAAATTGTTTTCTGAGTTCTCTTTTTATCTTCCTTTTTTTGGTAGGATGCACCAGTTTACAACAAAAAGGAGAAAACCAATTTGCTGCTGGTGAATACCAATTAGCGATTGGCACTTTTTCGAAGGTACTTACTGATAACCCAGATGACAGTGATGCCAACTACTTTGTTGCCGAAAGTTATCGGCTGTCCAACCGCATCGAAGACGCCCTTCCTTACTATGATAAGCTATTGGAAGAGGAAGGCTCTTTCGAAAATTACATGAAAAAAGCCAAGAGCTTACATGATCAGGGAGAATACGAAGAGGCCGCAGCAGCTTATCAGCAGGCCAAAGAACACACCACCAGTGACTCCCTGCTGGCTCTCGCCGATATGGGAGCTGAAAATATGGCCAAAATCGAAGAAATCACGGATTATTGGCCCTATCATGAGCTCCAGAACTATGAATTGCTCAACACATCAGGAATAGATTATGCCCCTGTGGTCAGCGAAGATTTCTTGTATTTCACCAGTTCGCGACGTGCCAGCGGAATGTATCCCGCCACTGGCCAAGGCTATACCAAGCTCTTTCGGGCAAGGGCCAACGGAGTAAAAGTGGATGTCCAAAACGTGCAGCCACTTCCAGAATTCCAGAACGAAGAAAACCTCAACCAAGGGGCCATCACCATCAGCCCAGACGGCAACACCATCATCTACGCACGTGGCAATAGCCTAAGCAAAAAAGACCTTCCCGAGGTCAATTTGTTCATCAGCTATTTCAGGGGAGCGGGCTTTACTGACCCGATCTGGATGCCTGTAAATGAAGATGAAACCTACTGGAACTCCACACCTGCCTTCAGTATCGATGGCGAAGAACTTTATTTTGCCTCAAACAGGCCTGGAGGCTACGGGGGCATCGATCTCTATAAAGCCACCAAGCTGGCCAATGGGGATTTTGGCAATGCCAAAAACCTAGGTCCCGAGATCAACACACCGGGCAATGAGATGTTCCCACGTCCGATGGGGGAGCAACTTTATTTTGCTTCGGATGGGCATCCGGGATTTGGCAAGCTGGATCTTTTTGTGGCTGAGGCCAAAGATGGAAATACCAATATCACCAACCTTGGCAAGAACATCAATTCTATCAGTGATGACTTCGGTATTTTCTTTACCAATTTTCCCAAAGAGGGATTTCTCACCTCCAACCGAGAAGGAGGAGTAGGTGACGATGACATTTACTATTTCCAAGACAACACACCCAAGCCAAAAGTGGTCAATGTTTTCTTGAATGTAAACACCCTGCAAAAAACAGCACAAGGCGAAACAGTGCTTCCTAGTGCCAGAGTAGCCCTCTATGACAGCACCAAACAGACAGTAGGTGGAGACTTCTCCAATGAACAAGGCAGGCTAAGGTTTAAACTAGAGCCGAATGCGGATTTCACTTTGATCGCCTCCAAAAACGGGTATTTCACCAAAAGCATTCCCTACAGCACTGTCGGCAAAACTCCCGCTCAAGAAGACCTCATCCAAGATGTCACCAATGTCACCCTGGACACCACCATTGTGCTGGATAAGCTGGAACTGGAGAAAGCCATCGTATTGGAAAATATCTACTACGACTTGGACAAAGCCGACATCCGTCCAGACGCTGCTGTGGAGCTGGACAAACTGGTCAAAATACTTCAGGACAATCCTGAAATCAAAATCGAGCTCAGCTCTCATACAGACAGCCGTGCCAGTGACGAATACAACCGGGATCTTTCCCAACGCAGGGCGCAGTCTGCCGTAGACTATATCATTTCACAGGGCATTGCTGAAGACAGGCTAGTGGCCAAAGGCTATGGTGAAGACCAACCTGTCATCGAAAACGCCCAAACAGAAGAGGAGCACCAGCGCAACCGACGCACCGAATTTAAGGTCATCGAGATCGAGGAATAAGAAGGGCGAAGTTTGAAAGTTAAGATATTGGAAGGTTTTTCGGTTTTGTAAGAAAACACGCCTACCTAAGTTCCCCTCCGTGACGGAGAGGAATATGTACTTCCCTGATTAGTGTTGACCGGATTAATATTAGTTTTCATTATCAAATATGGTAATCGCTAGTCATTTACTAAAATCCTATTGTGTTTCTCTTTGCTCCAAAATAACTCCACCTAACCTCCCCGCCGTGGCGGGGAGGACTGTCTCAATACAATGTACATTTGTCTCAAGTCTCAAGTCTCACTTCTCATATCTCAAGTTCAAGACTCAAGTCTCACTACTCAAGACTTAATACTTTCAAACATATATTTTCCCAATCCTTGCCAAAATCCTTAACTTTACGGCAACATTAACCAAGTCACTATTCTGATGGACGAAAGATACATGCAACGGGGCGTATCCGCCTCAAAGGAGGATGTGCATAACGCCATATCCAATTTGGATAAAGGACTGTACCCTAAGGCATTCTGCAAAATCGTAGAAGACACCCTCGGCAATGACCCCAATTTCTGCAATGTCATGCATGCTGATGGTGCCGGCACCAAATCTTCCCTGGCGTATCTTTATTGGAAAGAAACCGGTGACTTGAGCGTCTGGAAGGGCATTGCCCAAGATGCCATCATCATGAATACTGACGACCTGCTCTGTGTGGGTGCGGTCAATAATATCCTCGTCTCCTCCACCATCGGAAGGAACAAAAACCTGATCCCGGGAGAAGTGATTTCTGCCATCATCAACGGCACCGAAGAAGTCCTCCAAATGCTCCGTGACAATGGCGTAAATGCAGTCCTCACCGGTGGTGAAACAGCCGATGTGGGCGACTTGGTGAGGACAGTCATCGTGGACAGTACAGTCACCTGTCGCATGCGCAGGGATGAAGTCATCTCCAATGACAATATCAAACCAGGAGATGTCGTCGTCGGATTAGCATCCTATGGGCAGGCCAAATACGAAAACAGCTATAATGGAGGTATGGGCAGCAACGGCCTCACCTCAGCCCGTCATGATGTCTTCAATAAAGTCCTAAAGACCAAATACCCCGAGAGTTTTGATCCATCTGTACCGGATGATTTGATTTATACAGGAAAGTATAATCTGACCGATCCAGCACCTGGAACTCCCGTAAATATGGGCAAGCTGGTACTTTCCCCTACACGGACCTATGCCCCGATCATGGTAGAGGCCCTCAAATACCTCCGGCCACAAATCCACGGCCTGGTACACTGCAGCGGAGGAGCGCAGACCAAAGTACTCCACTTCGTGGACAACGTACATGTGGTGAAGGACAACCTCTTCGAAACACCGCCATTGTTCAAGGTCATCCAAGAAGAAAGTGGTACGGACTGGAAAGAAATGTACAAGGTCTTCAACATGGGGCACCGCATGGAAGTTTATTTGGAAGAAAAATATGCCGAAGAAATCATTGATATCGCGGAATTCCACGGTGTGGATGCACAGATCATTGGTCGCGTAGAGCCTTATGATGGCAAAAAAGTCACCATCAAAAGTGAACATGGTACATTTGAGTATTGATTTACAATATTTTTTTTCCTTGCTCAAATCCTTAAATTAGTACAACTTATCATTTAAAAAGTTGATCATGAGTCTTTCAGAAGAAAAAGAATGGATAAAAAAAGAGGTGGATAATATTCAAGACGAAAGCATCATTGCAGCTATCAGAAACATTATTGACGTGACCTTAAAGAAAGAAGATCTATTTTCTACCCTACCAGAGGAAGAAATAATTGCAAGGGCAAAAAAATCAGAGGAAGAAATAAATAATAATGAAACCATTGCTCTGGAAACGCTGACAAAGGCCAGTAAAAAATGGTAAAGTGAAAGTAGTATTTACAAAATCTGCCAGTGAAAGGCTAAGGAAAATCCATTCCTACTACAAACACAGGGTAAATCAAAGAACAGCCAATAAGATTATAACCCAAATATTAAAATCGGCAAAAAGTTTACATTCAAATCCGGGGAAAGGTTCGATCGAAGAAATATTGGAACCCTTAGGACAGGGACATAGAAAAATCATCGAAGGAAATTATAAAATAATTTATCGAGTAGTCACTTCAGCGGTAGTCATAACCGATATTTTTGATATAAGACGAAATCCAGGTAAGATGAAGCCTTAAATGATGAAAAAAACAATTATGATACTGGCCTGGATAACAGGCCTTTTACTTTTATTGGCAGTGGCTCTGCTCACTACGGTAAACTGGGATGAGCCAAAGGATCAAGATTATTACGAAAGCTCATTAAAAGCTGTTCAAAACCTCCAACCAACCGAGTCATCTGGCCAAGCATGGATGGCCGGATGGGCACAGGTCAATGTAACCCCAAAAGAGCCTGTAGACCTGGTAGGCTATAAGCCTCGTGGTGCCTACGAATTTGTCCAAGACAGCAGCTTTGTCAAAGCATTGGTCGTAGGAAGCGGAAACCAGCAAGTAGCCTTCTTAAATTATGAGCTGCTGATTGTTCATCCTGCTTTGGCCAAGGCGGTGGAAACCGCAATCAGCAAAGCCAATATCCCTGTCGATTTGGTGTACTTTACAGGCACTCACACCCACAGTGGCATGGGAGGATATATGCCAGGAATTATGGGCAAGGTTGCCTTTGGGGGTTATGACGAAAACGTGGTCAGTATGTTGGCAGAAAAATCTGCCCAAGCGATAAAAAAAGCCCTGTCAACGCAGGAATCAGTTACGGTTGCTTACCAAAAATACAGCGCCCCGCAGTTTGTGGGTAATCGGTTTATCCCCGACGGCCCCATTGATCCATTTATCCGTCAGCTGGTCTTCACCAAAATAGATGGCACCAAAGGCACCTTCTTTACTTACACGGCCCACGCCACCTGCCTCAACAGCAAATTCATGGGGCTTTCTGGCGATTACCCCTATTACCTGACCCAAGACATGCTGAACGATTATGCGTTTTCGATGTTTGCAGCCGGGACAGTAGGTAGTCACCAGCCTTTGGCACCTGGAAGGGCTCCCGAGGACATCAAAGTCTATGCCCAGCAATTGGACAGTCTGATGGAACAGCCTGCGGTCTTCAAAGATACTGTCAAAGGCAACACCCTTCGGCTGGGCACACTGAAACCCCAGCTCCCAGAAGCTACCTATCGAATAGCGGACAATATCCGCCTCCGCCCATGGGTATTCAATGGCCTCTTCGGGGATACCAATGCGCACTTTGATGCAGTGCAGATAGGAAACACCTTGATGATATCCTCAAGTGGAGAAATCTCCGGAATGTTTTATAAAAAATGGGAAGCGCTCGCCAAACAAAAAGACCTAAACCTTATCATCACGTCCTTTAACGGCGGCTACATGGGCTATATCGTCCCCGATCAATACTATGATCGCGGCTATTTTGAGGCCAGGGATATGAATTGGTTTGGACCGTATAGTGGCTCATATTATGACATGATCATCACGAACCTTATTCTTGCTGCGGAATGATTTCGAGCACTCCTTCTGGTTTTTTAAACTTAAATGTAGGCATCTTGGCAGGATAGTCCTCTGGAAGCACTTTTCTTTTCAGCTTATAGTCCTTATCCATAGGAAGCTGATAGATCGGGAAGTTATGGCCAAAATCGTCCACATGATCATGCAGGTTAAAGTCTTTAGCAGGATATGAGATGCTACCAAAGCCCATATCTTCAATTGCAGCCCTCAAACTGTCCGCATTAAGTGGCTTTACATGTAAGCTAAAACGATCGAAAATAGACTTACCAGTGTCAAATTCTTCCTGAGCGTACAAATTTCCCCCAACGATAAACAGTACACTAGCGATAACAATACATTTAATATTCATCATGTAAAAGTTTAGTATGCTGTAATTTACAAATCATTACGGCATTTGTAAATGGATAAGATGGGGTGACAGGGCGAACGCATTTAAAAAGTATCCCAGTTTGAATATATCTGCCGTTCCTATGGAATTTAGCTTCATATGCTTACCTAACTTTTCCTAAAACAAACGGCCTTTATCCAGCCACCTTTATACTTTTCTTCCTCTCGAAGTGTCCAACCATGTTTTTTAAAAAACTGATAATACGCTGGCAGATCATTCCGAGGATTATCAGTAATTAACCTAAAAAAATGGATCATCAGCCATTGAAGCCACTGCATAGAGGATTGGTCAAAGAAATCTACCAAAATCCAATGGGCTGACGACTTCGTCCGCTGGTTGATCGCCAAAAACAAGCCATCAATCTCCTCATCAGACAGGATGTCCAGCAGGTATTGGGTGATCACCCAATCAAAATGTTGGGTCGGTAACCGACTAAAATCTGTTTGATGCAAAAAGACCACACGATCCACTTGATTTGGTGTCAGCTGGTTTTTGGCCTTCTGCATCATTTTTTGGGAAGCTTCCACAAAAAAGATTTTCCCTTGGTGGCCGACCCTATTGGCCAGCATCGGGAGATTATCACCAGTACCACCTCCAATGTACAGTACCTGCTCCCCCGTCTCCACCATGTCCAAAAACGCATATTTACTTTCCCTGTGGGCTTTTCCCAGTACAGCCATCGCCAGTCGGTCATAAAAAAACGCCACCTTGTCGTACAGGTTCTTTTTCATGCCTAAAGTTAAGGGAAAGGGTGGGAAAGTTAGAAGGTTTGAATGTTGAAAGGTTATTCCTCCATCTAGATAATCATGAAAGAAATAGAACCTGTCTTACGAAGGCTCCTTTCACAAGTGCCCACCATACTACATTCTGTCAACCTTGATAGTTGACCATTCTGGATCGGCCGTAAGGGATATTCGAGAATTATTTCATGAAAATCAGTATAATCCGTGGACAACTCTCTAATAGTTAGTATAATTGGTACGATAGTGGATGTAACATCCAATCCTATTCACTTTTAACCCAAATACCGTATGAAAAATTTACTCCAGTCCTTTTCGAGCATCAAGTCACTGATCAAGAACATAGATTTTGCCAAGCTCAACCAGCTTTCCCAGAAGGTAGACCTTAATGAAATGGTAGGTATCGTTTCGCAAATGAGCGAGTCGGACCTTGCCAAGATGATGAAAATGATGAAAGGTGGTGGCAAAAAAAGGGAGCTTCCGCCGGTAAATGGAGATTTTTATGAATTGGAAAAAACCTTGGCACCCCACGAGCAAGAGATCGTGGCCAAGGTCCGTGACTTTATGGAAAAAGAGGTTCGGCCGATCGCCAATGAATACTGGAACAAGGGCCATTTCCCCATGCACATCATCCCTAAGATGGCCGAACTGGGCATTGCAGGATTAACGTATAAGGGCTACGGCTGTCCGGGGCATTCCGCTTTACTTGAAGGGTTCCTTGCCATGGAGATGGCACGAGTGGACACCTCCATCTCCACCTTCTTTGGCGTACAATCCGGCCTGGCCATGGGTTCTATCTACGTCTGTGGCTCAGAAGAGCAAAAGCAGGAATGGCTCCCAAAAATGCAAAAAATGGACGTTATCGGTGCCTTTGGATTGACGGAGCCAAAAGTAGGCTCAGGAGTGGCCGGTGGCTTGACCACCACCTGCAAGCGAGAAGGGGACGAATGGGTCATCAATGGCCAGAAAAAATGGATCGGCAATGCCACCTTCTCGGATATCACCGTCATCTGGGCCAGGGACTTGGACGATCAACAGGTCAAGGGCTTCATTGTCCGAAAGGACAACCCGGGTTTTCACCCAGAGAAAATCGAAAATAAAATGGCGCTGAGAACAGTCCAAAATGCCCTCATCACCATGAAAGACTGCCGCGTTCCGGAAAGTGACCGTCTCCAAAACGCCAATTCCTTCAAAGACACTTCCGAAATTCTCCGCCTTACCAGAGCGGGTGTCGCATGGCAAGCCGTGGGCTGTGGACGAGGGGCTTACGAGGCAGCTCTTCGCTATACCAACGAACGAAAGCAGTTTGGAAGGCCCATTGCCGGGTTTCAGCTGGTGCAGGACTTACTGGTAACCATGCTGGGGGACCTTACCGCCATGCAGACCATGGTCTACCGCCTATCCAAAATGCAGGACGCCGGAGAGCTCAAAGACGAACATGCCTCACTGGCAAAGGTGTTCTGCACCCTTCGCATGCGAACTATCGTGGACCACTCCCGTGAGCTGTTTGGCGGCAATGGCATCCTCTTGGAATACGACATCGCCCGCTTTGTAGCTGATGCTGAAGCCATCTATTCCTACGAAGGCACCAAAGAGATCAATTCCCTCATCGTAGGCCGTGCGATTACAGGGCACAGTGCATTTGTATAGTGATCAATGGACCGTGAAGGGGCCAAGGAAAAATGCAAAGTTTGGGAATGTCAGTCAGTTGCTAGGCAACCAAAAAGAGCACAAAAGGAAGCAAATAGGAGGCATCGATCTGACGCCGAACGGCTTCTTTACTGCGTTTACCTCTGAGAAACGCACTTACGTGGATCAAAAACATGATCGCCAGAATGATCAGGTAGATATAGTAAAAGGAACCTAGCACAAAAAACATTCCCACTAAATATACCAGTTCTACCCACATCAGACCTGTCAAAAGGCTATGGGTCATGGGAACTCCCAAAACGCTGACAATGGACCCCATTTCATCCCTGCTATCGCTGTCATAATCCATGTAAGCCAGCAAAAGTAGGTTGAACCAAGCCATTAAAAAATACCCAAAGGCAAAATACCAAAACACCCTCGGTATGCCCTCGTTGGTAAAACGGATCATCGGCACTAGGGTAATGCCGGCCGTGTAGAAGGCTGCCGTGGTAATCTCTTTCAGGATGGACACCTTCTTGCCGAAGAATTTCATGAAAACGATATTTCCGATGATCACCGTCCCCAGCAGCATCCCAAAAGTCATTAAATGTGAGAACTTGATAAAGTCAAAGGCCAATATCACCGCAGTGATCACCACCAATACCAACCAAATCAACAGGGTATTAAAATTCACCTGGTGAAACAAGTGCCTGGCAGAACTGGCTCTTCCTTGGATATTACGTGCATCCATCAGATGGTCAAAGGTATAAATGCCCCAGACAGCCAGCGCCATCAACACATACACCACTGGTGTAAAACTAAGCTCCAGCAAGTGCTGAAAAAAATAGAGTCCTGCACAGGCTCCGAGTACCACGTCCAGCGAAAGCCATTGTATATAATTGTAATATTTCTTGAGTCCCTGTGTCTTCACAAACATAAATATACAACTCAAGGAATAGTTTTCGAATGATTCCCTATATTTAACACCATTGATTTTAAATTAACACCAAAAAAACCACTAAAATGAAAAAAATCCTTCTTAGCTCCCTATTGCTTTTCAGTATGTTGATCAGTGCCTCGGCCCAATCCCCGGTTAAGGTCGCCTGTGTCGGCAATAGCATCACGCAAGGCCCCGGTAGGGACCACCCCGATAGCTGGCCGCTGCTGATGCAAAATGTGCTGGGAGATGAATACCTCGTGAAAAATTTTGGTGTGAGTGGCAGAACACTCCTTAAAAACGGTGATCACCCCTACTGGGACGAACCGCAGTTTCAAGAAGTCCTTGATTTTGGTGCTGACATCTTGGTCATCAAACTGGGCACCAACGATTCCAAGCCCCAAAACTGGAAGCACAAAGAGGAGTTTGTCCAGGATTATATTGATATGATCACTATTTTCAGGGAAACCATGCCGGATGATGGTGAAGTGTATGTCTGCATTCCTGTGCCGGTATTCAAAGATAATTTTGGCATTACCGAAAGTGTGATGGTAGATGAAATGCGCCCCATGCTAAAGGAAATCGCCAAAGCTACCAACTCCAAAATGATCAACCTCTACAAACCGCTCAAAAAACACGGTGACCTCTTTGCCGACGGCGTCCACCCCAACAAAGAAGGCAACCAGCTGATGGCCGAAGCTGTCGCCAAAAAGATCAAGTAATTGGAGATTGGAAGTTTTTATCTCTCTCAGGGTCGCTAGTGTACATCTTCATACTCTAGCGATCCTGAGAGAAATTCACCAAAAAATAGCTGCTTTTACATATTCTTTTGCCCCAGTTTTTCAACCTTACCCAACCATCTTTCTCTAAACTTATCCTTTGAAAGTCTTATGGGGCCAATGCAGGTGATCCTTACCTTCTTCACTCCTATGAACTTCAATGTCCCCCGTTTCATGGCAATATGGCTGGGACTTCCGTTGATCAACCGGTAATACCAAGGTGGTTGGTCCACTGTACAAATGATTCTTGCTGTTTTGCCCGTAAGGCACTTGTCCCACAGTAAGGAACCCTTTCTTTTCTCAAAGGCAAAACCCGGCAACAGGACACGGTCCAAGAACCCTTTCATCATAGCAGGCACAGATCCCCACCATACAGGATACACCCAAACCAAGTGTTCGGCCCATTTCAACTTCTCCTGCGCATCCAATAAGTCTGGTTCAAGTTCCGTCCGCTTTCGATATCCAAATTGCAAGATGGGATTGAAATCCAAATCCCTGATGTGGATTTCCTTTACGTCGGCACCTGATTTTTCAGCACCTATCTTATAGGCCTCTGACAATCCAAAACTGTAACTCTCCCTGTCAGGATGTCCGTTGATGATCAGTATTTTTTTCATAGGGTTTAAAAAATAGTTTTCAATTTCCTTTCCATTTTCACTTCTTTTTTTTTCAAAAGTCGTTTAAATGGAAGTCCCATCATTTGATATAGATCAAATTCGGACTTTTGGGCTCCGTATTCTGCTCAAAGTCTCCAAGGTAATTCCCAGGTAAGAAGCGATATGGGTTAGGGGAATTCTATTGGTGATGTCAGGATGAATGGCCAAAAGGTGCCGATACCTTTCTTCCGCTCTGCTAAACTGAATGGTATCCAATCGCTCACAGAGCCCCAGCATGGTCTCCGTGACCACTTTACCGATCAACCGCTCAAAATCATGGTACTTTTCAGAAAGACTGTCCACAGTATCTTTTGAAAACTCCAATACGGTGGAATCTTCGACAAACTCCACGTAATGAGGGCTTGGTTTATCGCTAAAAAAACTGACCACGGAGGCCATAAATTGATTTTCAAAGGTGAACCAGTCAGATATGTCCTTCCCGTTTTTCAGATAATAGGCCCTCGAACACCCTTTTACGATCAGGTAACCCTTTTTGGAATATTGCCCTTCACGCACGACCACCTCTCCTTTTTTGAAGAACTTGACCTCTGTCCTCGCAATAAATTCCCGCTGACAATCAAGGGATAAGGGAGAATAGACTGCTCCCACCTTGTTCAAAATGCTTTCTACGTTCATTTTAAATATGCTTATGCCTACTTATCAATAACTTTGTGCACCCGAGAAGCCGTGTCTTTACTAGACAGCGTCAATCGAACAATACTATCTGTTAGTGCGGTCAAATCATGAGGGATATTACTATCCAAGGTTAGAATATCGCCTTTCTTCAGGGAATTGGTTTCTCCTTCAACTCCAAAGTCGATTTCCCCTTCTATTATATGAACAATTATTGGAAATGGAGCTTTGTGTTCTTTCATACTCTGCCCACGTTTTAAAACAATCCTAATCTCCTTAGAAAAAGAAGTTTCTAAGATGACCTTAGTGACAATTTTATCGTCATTATATTCTATCTGATCACTAAACGATGATTTTTTCATTATTGTTTTTTACGTGGAGCTAACACCCAAATTCAACTACCAAGTGTTTGATAGGTTAGTTGTAAATGTATCATTTTTTTGGATGACTAGGCAAAAATGTAGCTATAGAACTGTCAAACTTCATTTGACATGAAACAATCCCGGCTTGTGTATTTCCCAAAAAATGAAAAAGGCTCCATTTACTGTGGAGCCTTTTCTATATAACCTTTTTAGCTACATGACACTAAATACTAGCTTCCTCATAATCTTCTGTAGGAATGCAACTGCAGACCAAGTTTCTGTCACCGTAAGCAGAATCGATCCTTCTGACGGTTGGCCAGAACTTGCTGTTTTTTACGTAGTCCAGTGGATATACTGCTTTCTCTCTGCTGTAAGGCAGGTCCCAGTCATCACTCATCACCATACCGGCCGTATGTGGTGCATTTTTCAGTACATTGTTTTCAGGGTCAGCTTTACCTTCCTCGATCTCGCGGATTTCGCCACGGATGGAGATCAGTGCGTCACAGAACCTATCCAGTTCGGCCTTACTTTCTGATTCGGTCGGCTCGATCATCATGGTACCCGCCACAGGGAAAGAAACGGTCGGTGAATGGAAGCCATAGTCGATCAATCGCTTGGCAATGTCTTCTACCTCTACACCTACTGCTTTAAACTCCCTAAAATCCACTATCATCTCGTGAGCCGCTCTTCCTTGGGCACCTGTGTAAAGTGTCGGGAAAAATTCACCAAGTCGCGCTTTGATATAGTTGGCGTTAAGGATGGCCGTTTGGGTGGCATGCTTCAGGCCTTCCCTGCCCATCATGGCGATGTAAGCATAGGAAATTGGCAAGATGCTGGCACTACCGAAAGGCGCAGCCGAAATCGCAGAAATAGGCTGTTGGCCTCCTGTCTTCACCAACGGGCTACTCGGCAAAAACTCCTCCAAGTGCTTGGCCACACAGATCGGCCCCATACCTGGACCACCGCCACCGTGAGGGATGCAGAAGGTTTTGTGGAGATTGAGGTGGCACACATCGGCACCGATGACACCTGGGCTGGTGAGCCCTACCTGCGCATTCATATTGGCTCCGTCCATATACACCTGACCGCCATTCTCATGAACGATCTGGCACATTTCGCGAATGGCCTCTTCAAATACCCCGTGGGTGGATGGATAGGTCACTAGGAAGGACGACAGGTTATCTTTATGCTTTTCCGCTTTTTCTTTCAGGTCGCCAAGGTCTATATTTCCCTTGTCATCACACTTGACGATCACCACTTTCATCCCGGCCATTACGGCAGAGGCGGGGTTGGTACCGTGGGCAGATGAAGGGATCAAAGCAATATTCCGGTGGCTTTCGCCCCTGCTTTCGTGATAAGCGCGTATCACCATCAATCCGGCAAATTCCCCCTGTGCTCCTGAGTTGGGCTGAAGGGAAGTTTCGGCAAAACCGGTAATCTCTGACAGCCAATTTCTCAGATCCTGGAACAACGCATAGTAGCCTGCTGCCTGGTCTTGTGGCACAAATGGATGCAGCTGACCAAACTCTGGCCAAGTAACCGGAATCATCTCAGCGGTCGCATTTAGCTTCATTGTACATGAGCCCAGCGAGATCATGGAATGCACCAGTGACAGGTCCCTGTTTTCCAACCGCTTGATATAACGCAACATCTCGTGCTCTGAGTGGAACGCATTGAAGATCATATGGCCCATATAGTCGGAGGTCCTTTTCAGGCCATCGGCTACCTCAAAACTGAGGTGGGCTACCATGGACCCCAAGTCCACCACATCGGCACTTGAGTGTGTCGTCCGGGCAAATACCTCAATGATCTCCTGAACATCCTCTACCGTCTTGGCTTCATCAAATGCCAAATAAACATACCCTGGCTCGTAGCGGAAGTTCATTTCATGCGACAGCGCAAAAGCCTTGATCTTGGACTGCTTCACATCGTCCACTTTGATCTTAAGGGTGTCGAAGTAGTTTTCATTTTCTTGCTCAAAACCCAACTTGGCCAACCCCTGAGCGGTCAGCTTGGCCAATCCGTGAATTTTTAAGGCAATGTCTTTTAGTCCTTTTGGTCCGTGATACACGGCGTACATTCCTGCCATCACGGCCAGTAGCACCTGTGCGGTACAGATATTGGAGGTGGCTCTTTCACGCTTGATGTGTTGTTCCCTTGTCTGCAGGGCCATTCTGTACGCCTTGTTGCCATCCCTATCAACCGAAATACCGATGATTCGGCCAGGCACCTGACGTTTATAAGTATCTTTGGTGGCAAAATAAGCGGCATGAGGCCCTCCATATCCCATAGGCACACCAAATCGCTGGGTGGTACCGACGACCACGTCAGCTCCCATTTCCCCCGGAGGGGTAAGCAGCGTAAGGGCAAGTAAGTCGGCCGAGAAAGCAGTCGTAACACTGTTTTCCTTGGCTGTTTCTATCAAAGCTTTATAATTGATGGCTTCCCCGTCAGCATTTGGGTACTGAAGCAGTACACCGTAAAGCTCCGGGTCTTCCAAGTTCAGTTTATGCAATGGCCCCTCCACCAAGGTCACGCCAATCGGAAGTGCCCTGGTTTTAAGGATTTCTTTGGTTTGGATAAACACCTTCTCGTCCACAAAAAATTTCGTGGCTTTTTTCTTGTCCCTCGGCCGGGTAGCAAACAGCATGTTCATCGCTTCGGCAGCTGCTGTGCCCTCATCCAGTAGGGAGGCATTGGCCAGCTCCATGCCGGTAAGGTCCATCACCATGGTCTGGAAATTCACCAGTGCTTCCAATCTTCCCTGGGCGATTTCTGCCTGATAGGGCGTATAAGCCGTGTACCACCCTGGGTTTTCGAGTACATTTCTCAATATCACCCCGGGCGTAATGGTATCGTAATAGCCCAAACCGATAAATGACTTATAAATTTTGTTCTTGGCAGCCATCTTGCGGAAATCCTTCAGAAACGTCGCTTCTGACTTTGCCTCAGGCAGGTTGAGGGGATGATCCAGTTGAATGGCTTTGGGGATGGTTTGATCGATCAGCTCATCAATGCTGGCAGCACCGATTTTCGTGAGCATCTCCGACACGTCGTTGGTGGAGGGGCCGTTATGGCGATCTTCAAACTTCACGGTGGGGGTCAAATCAATTTTCATAGTCCAGATAATGCGTAATATACTTGGGTAATATTCCTCTTTTCTTATAGATGTGCAAAGGTATAAATTATTGACCGATAATGATTTTCTTTTCCAAATTTTCTACGGTCTGGAACTGGGGATTTTAACCAGCTCTAACCCGGTTTATGCATTAGGAATCGTAGTGAGAGCTGAAATTGCAAGAAAATCAGTTAGTTTGGAGGCATTAGCGTAGCACCGCTACGGTTATGCCGAAAACTAAAGTGAAATGGCTGATTTTGAAGCAGTTTAAGGTCGAAACAGATAGGCTAATGCATATTCCGGTTTAATACCATTTAGTTAGTGTTTATGTAGAATCACTGGTTCTTTTTGACTTACAGTGGATAGTAGTTTCAGCAGGGATGTTCGGGGTAGGTACTGGACAGGAGCAAAGCAAGTAGGCATGATCTCATCTGATTTTGAGAAGTTAGATGATCAAGTGTGATGCACCTACGGCACATTAAAGAGGACTGATGGCCGTATCTGTTACCAAGCTTTCATACCTATGGCATGATGTTCTTAAGCCAAGGCACATCAATAGGCAAACAGGTCTATCATCCCCTATTTCCTAGCCAAATGGATCAGCGGCTTGACACATTTAGAAAATAATAGCTAGCTTTAGGGGCAAATTTTACTTACAACTCAAATATAGGCATGAAGAGAAATTATATCTTGGCCACTGCCATGGGCCTAATGCTTTCCTGGCAAGCCACTGCCCAAGAGCAGTCACTGGCTGAAAAATACGCCGGTACCATCAGTGATGTAGATCTAGAGGAATACCTTTCCTACTTGGCATCAGATGAAATGGAAGGCAGGGAAACAGGTGAAAAAGGCCAGAAAATGGCTGCAGAATACCTGAGCGGATTTTATAATGAAATCGGTCTGGAAGGCCCTGTAGATGGCAAATACACCCAACCATTTTCCTTGGCCAGCGTTTCCTACGGAGACATCGAGCTCAAAGTGGGCAAGCAAAAACTGGTCAACAACGAAGACTTTGTGTTCATCGGTGACGGTGATATCAAAAAAGAAAAAACAGAACTGGTTTTCCTAGGCCTGGCCAATGAAGAAAACCTCGAAAAGGTGAACGTAGAAGGTAAATTCGTCGGGCTATGGGCCATCGGCCAACGTGCTGGTGGACTGATGGACCAAATCTGGGAAGCGGGCGCCACGGGCATCATCGTGGTCACCATGGAAGGCCAGTCCAACTTTGACCGCTTGGCCAACCGCTACAAATCTCTCAGCGGAAAAGGCCGACTGGGTTTTGAAAAACCTACAGAGCAAAAACCGGTGTTCTTGGTAAGCTCCGATAAAATGGCCAGCTTGTTCGAAAAGTCCGTTGAGGAACTTAAGCAAGCTGCCAAGGACGATCCTGCCAGCGTTTCTTCCCAAAAAGTACGCTACAAGATCGAAAAGAACAAAAAAATGGTAGGCACCGAAAATGTAATGGGCTACCTTGAAGGCACGGACAAAAAAGACGAAGTCCTCGTGATCTCTTCCCACTATGATCACATAGGCATCAATAGCAAAGGGGAAATCAACAATGGCGCAGATGATGATGGCTCCGGCACCGTTTCTGTCATGGAAATCGCCCAGGCATTTGCTACCGCCGCCAAGGAAGGCAACCGGCCAAGAAGATCGGTACTTTTCCTCAATGTCTCTGGTGAAGAAAAAGGGCTATTGGGTTCGGAGTATTATACCGACAACCCTGTATTCCCACTTGAAAACACCGTCAACGACCTGAACATCGACATGGTGGGTCGCGTGGACTACGAATATCAAGATGCCGAAAACCAAGATTACGTGTACGTGATCGGTTCTGATATGCTGGCCTCACAGCTGAAGACCATCATCGAATACAATAACATTACCCACACTGATTTGATCCTGGATTACCGTTATGATGCGGAAGATGATCCGAACAGGTTCTACTACCGTTCTGACCATTATAACTTCGCCAAGCACAACATCCCCGTTGCATTCTTCTTTAACGGTGTGCATGACGACTACCATCAGCCTACTGACACCGTGGACAAGATCGAATTTGGTCTCATGGAAAAAAGGGCCAAGCTGATCTTCTACGCCGCTTGGGACCTGGCCAACAGGGACAAAAGAACGCCCGTGGACGGCAGCAACGACCGAGGAGAACGATAATATAACCCAAGGATGAAAGCCAAAAACTAAAAGGCCTGATGCCAAAAGCAAAAATCCGCAGCACCTTAAATGCTGCGGATTTTCTTTTTTTTCCCCCATCACATAGCCCTCGTTTAGACCATACATAGTCCTCGTTTATAACGAGGCGCTGAGGAGCATGGCATTTGTAATGCCGGTAACGTATTGCATATATCTTCTGATCTGTAAATGATTCAGGGTATTTGGTGAAGAGGATTATAAATCCTCACCATTTGGGTTCGGGATTACAAATCCCGAACAGCAATGTTCTGCGGTTTTTTTTTGGGTTTTACTGCCCATCGTTTTACAACAGGCGACTGATGCGCAGGGTATTTGTAATGCCCGTAAAGAGTTTGCCCCATATTTTTTTTAAAGCCTCTCCATTCCCTCTAGGAGCTTCATGGAATCAGTAATTCAATGCTTACCAGTGCTGGTGCAGAGCCCCAGCACAATCCAAGAAATTATCCCTTAGCCCTAAGGAGGGAAATTATCAAACACTGGTCGACAAATCTCAAGACTCAAGACTCAAGTCTCACATCTCAAGACTCCTATCTCACACCTACCGTTTGCCGCCTTTTTTCTTCATCTGGTTACGGTTTTTCTTGGCTTTGCTGTTCTTGTTACCACGGACTTTTTTCTTGTCGGGATTATAGTGGGGATTACTGGTGGCGCGGGCTTTTTTCTCATGAAAGGCCCCTTTGAAGGTGGGGTCTGCTTTTTGTTTTTGCTTGTCGATCTCACGGTCATAGGCCTGTTTTTCTGCAAAAGGCGTCTCGGCGATCCGCACCTCCTTGGGTATCGGCTCTTCGGGAACGTCCATGCGGATGATTTCCTCGATCCGTCCAAAATGGTACTCTTCTGCCGGGTTGATAAAAGTAAACGCAGCACCTTCCTGTTCTGCTCGCCCGGTACGTCCCACGCGATGGACATAGTCCTCATAAATCAGCGGCACATCAAAATTCACCACATGGCTGACCATACTGATATCCAGTCCCCTGGCCGCTACATCCGTCGCCACGAGAATCCGTACATTTCCCGACTTAAAATCATCCACCGAATTGATCCGGGTGTTTTGGCCTTTGTTGGCGTGGATCACGCGGATTTCACCGTGTTTTCTACGCTCGAGGTATTGGTAGACGGCTTCAGCATTTTTGCGGGATTTGGTGAAGACAATCACCCGATTAATTTCCTGATTCTGAAGGAGGTGGTCCAGCAGGGTGATCTTGGTCTTCAGGTTGGGCACAAAATACTTGGTCTGCGACACCGTATCTGCCGTAGTGGCTTGCAGTGCTATTTCAATTCGCTCCGGAAACTCCAAAAACTCATGAGAAATATGCTCCACCCTTTCGGAGAAGGTCGCCGAAAAAAGCATGTTTTGCCGCTTTACCGGAATAACCTCCAAAATCGACCGGAGCTGCGGCATAAAACCCATGTCCATCATTTTATCCGCTTCGTCCATTATCATGGTCTTGATATTGCGGACAAAGATCTCTCCTTTACTATAGATATCCATAAACCGACCGGGAGTGGCGATGATAATGTCCACGCCCTCGCGGATTTTTTCGATCTGGGGTGTAGGCCCGATCCCCCCATAGAGGCAGACGTACCGCAGGTCCGTGTATTTCCCAAGCTCCAGGATAGCCTGTTCTATCTGAATCACCAGTTCTCGCGTCGGCGCCAATATTAATGCTCTTGCATGTTCACCTTGGGCGTATTTGGCTTTCATGAGTAGCGGAAGCACATAGGCAGCCGTCTTTCCGGTGCCTGTCTGGGCGATGCCCAAAATGTCCTGACCACCAAGTGCCAGCGGAATGGTCTTTTCCTGAATCGGCGTAGGCTTGGTATAGCCGGCTTCTTTCACTGCTTCCAAAAGCTGCTTATTCAGTTTAAAATTCTCGAAAGACTGCGGGCTATCAGACATGATTTATTAATTTTAGCTTCAAATTGATTTGGGATATTTTCTACTCCTGCAAACTCGAATAAAATAGTGTTATGAAGAAGCGTATTTTGATCACTGATGCAAATATAGTAAATGAAGGTAAGATAATCCGTGGAGATGTCTATATACAGGACGGATTGATCTTCTCTGCAGGTGGAAACCTAAAGGATTTTGAGAAAGAAGCAGATGTTACCATAGACGCAAAAGGAAAATATTTGCTTCCCGGGCTGATCGATGACCAAGTCCACTTCCGTGAGCCGGGCCTTACACACAAAGCCGAAATCTACACCGAAGCGAAAGCCGCCGTGGCAGGAGGGGTCACCACTTTTATGGAAATGCCCAACACCGTCCCACAAGCTACTACATTGGAGCTCTTGGAGGAAAAATACAACATCGCGGCTGAAAAGTCACTGGCCAATTACTCTTTCTACCTTGGCGCCACCAATGACAACTTGGATGAGCTGCTCAAAGCTGACCCAAGCACCATCTGCGGCATCAAGGTATTCCAAGGCTCTTCTACGGGCAATATGCTGGTGGACAATCAAGAGACGCTGGAAGGCATCTTCGAAAAATGCGAAATGCTCATCGCTACGCACAGTGAAAATGACGATATCATCAAAGCCAACCTTGAAAAATACAAAGCAGAATACGGCGATGACATCCCCGTAAAGTACCATCCTAAGATCCGCTCGGCAGAAGCCTGCTACGATGCCTCGAAGCGCGTCGTAGACCTGGCCAGAAAACATGGTACCAAACTCCACATCCTCCACATCAGCACCGCCAAGGAGGTAAGGCTCTTTGACAATACCCTCCCGCTAGAGGAAAAGCGGATCACCGCAGAAGCCTGTATTCACCATATGTGGTTCTCTGAGGAAGATTATGATAAAAAAGGCACCTTGATCAAATGGAACCCTGCCGTAAAAACAGCCGAAGACCGTGACGAGATCCTAAAAGGTGTGCTGGATGATCACATAGACGTTATTGCTACAGACCATGCTCCTCACACCTTGGAAGAAAAGGACAACCCTTATACCAAAGCTCCTTCAGGAGGCCCTTTGGTGCAGCACAGCTTGGTGGCACTACTGGAAATGTACCATCAGGGCAAAATCACCCTAGAGCAAATCGTCCAAAAAACCTGTCATAATGTCGCGATTTTGTTTGAAATTGACAAAAGAGGCTATATCCGCCCCGGATATCATGCCGATTTGGTACTAGTGGACTTGGATAACCCTTGGGAAGTTAAAAAAGAGAACATCCTTTCGAAATGCGGCTGGTCGCCGTTTGAAGGGCAGACTTTTCAGTCAAAAATCACACACACAATAGTTTCCGGACATATTGCGTACGAAAATGAGACATTCCACGAGGAGCAAAAAGGGCAACGGCTTAAATTTTCCAGAAAATAATCCCCATTAGCTATTGTTTGAAAAAAAACCGTGTATTACCTTTGCAGTCCGTTCAGGGAAAAGACCTGAATTGAACTTACTAATATGGTGGTTGTAGCTCAGCTGGTTAGAGCGCTGGTTTGTGGCACCAGAGGTCGCCGGTTCGAACCCGGTCTTCCACCCAAAACCCCTCATAATGAGGGGTTTTTCTTTTTATATAAGGAGCAAGGAACTAGTTCGGCATGCTATTTGTCGGAAGAATGTATCATCAAAAAATTGCAGTAATGTTCACATTATTCAAACAACGACCTACCTTCCCTAAGGTAAAACCAGTAAATTTGAAGGATATTCAAATGTATATGGCAAAATTCGAAGAGTCTTTGAAGAACTTCGATGAGGTACAAAAAGAAAACGTTAAATCAATTACCAGATAATAGTAAAAAGGTCATAATTTAGTGACCTTTATTTTTTCGCATTTTATTTTTCTTTTCGCAGTATTAAGGTATTTTTAGTAATTACACAAAAACCACTTTTAACTGCGTTAAATCAATGAGCTACATCCATTTTGATAAGACAGAATTAATTAACTTAAATTATTCTCTCGAAAAAGAAACCATCAGGTCCAACCGATCGGGATGCTATACCAGCACCACTATCATCGGATGTAACACAAGGAAATACCACGGGCTGCTAGTGGCACCACAACCACAAATAGATTCGCAGCTCCATGTCCTGCTATCCACCATTCACGAAACAGTCATCCAGCGAGGAGCCAGTTTTAACCTCGGCATCTGCAAATACCCCGGCAACTATTCGCCCAGAGGGCATAAATACTTGGAAGACTATAGCACTGAGCCCATCCCCAACCTAATATACAGGGTAGGCGGTGTAGTCCTACAAAAAGAAATGATCCTCGACACCACCGCAGACCGAATGATGATAAAATACACCCTATTGGATGCTCACTCGCCCACCACACTCCGGCTGAGTCCTTTTTTGGCCTTCAGGGGTTATCATGGTCTATCCAAGGCCAACACCTATGTCAATAAAAAATACAACAAAGTAAAAAACGGCCTTGAATTCAAACTGTACGAAGCCTACTCTCCATTATCCCTCCAAACCTCCAAAAAGAATGACTTTATAGCGGTTCCAGACTGGTACTACGACATCGAGTACATTAGGGAAAAAGAACGCGGTTACGACTTTCTGGAAGACCTTTACGTACCCGGCTATTTTGAATTCCCCATCGAAAAAGGGGAGTCCGTCATATTTGCCGCTGGCTTAGAGGAAGCAGATCCCGATTCTTTGGCAGAAGCCTTTGAACGAGAACTCAAGAGAAGGACACCAAGAGACAATTTCGAAAACTGCCTTAAAAATGCCGCTGGCCAATTCATCAGTCGGCGCGGTGATGAGACCAGGGTCATTGCCGGTTACCCTTGGTTTGGCTGGTGGGGAAGGGACACGTTGATCGCCGTTCCAGGCCTCACCCTTACACAAGGTGACGACACCACTTTTAAAGAGGTCATGCACACCATGTCAAAAGACATCAAAGGTGCCATGTTTCCCAATATTGGCAGCGGAGGACAGTTTAACATGAACACGCTGGATGCCCCACTCTGGTATTTTTGGGCGTGGCAGCAATACGAAAACTACACAGGAGATCGTAAAACTATCACCGACCAATACCTCCCCAAGCTGAAAGGCATTATCGACGGGCTCTTGGCCGGGAGTGATTTCAATATCAAGGTACTGGAAAACGGCCTGCTCTATGGCGGACAAGAAGGTATCGCCCTTACCTGGATGGATGCAGTCACCTCCGATGGCCCTGTTACTCCGCGGATCGGCTGCCCAGTTGAGATCAATGCACTTTGGTACAACGCACTTTGTTATTACCACGAACTTACAGGCGAAGATTTTGCAAGAGAGTTGGCAGAAAAGGTTAAAGCCGCCTTCGTTACCAATTTTTGGGACAAAGAGAAAGGCTACCTCGCTGATGTTGTCGACGGCAACCATAAAGATTGGTCCATCCGACCCAATATGGTATTCAGCACTTCACTTCCTTACAGCCCACTGGACGATCCCCAGAAAGCTGACGTACTGGAAGCCATCAAGCTCTACCTCCTCACTCCTAGAGGACTCAGGACACTGGCTCCCCGTAACCCCGCCTACAAAGGCTACTACCAAGGAAACCAGTACCAAAGAGACAATGCATATCACCAAGGGACGGTATGGCCATGGCTACTTGGGCATTTTGCAGAAGGCTACTTAAAAATACACGGCAAAGCGGGCAAAAACATGATCGAAAAGCTCCTTGAAGGCTTTGACGACACCATGACACAATATGGCATTGGCTCCATTGCGGAGATTTACGATGGCGACCCTCCACACAGGCCAAAAGGAGCTATTTCACAAGCTTGGAGTGTCGGAGAGCTTCTCCGGATCATGCATTTAGTTAATCAATATTAAACGTAATTTTTTATGAAGGTATTAATGTTTGGATGGGAATTTCCGCCGCACATCTCCGGTGGGTTGGGCACTGCCTGCTATGGACTTCTTAAAGGAATGGCACATTTTGACCACGAAGTGGTTTTTGTCGTGCCAAAGCTCTATGGAGATGAAGATCCACTGGCAGACTTTGTCAATGCCAGCGATGTCGAGATCGATTACAGGGAAAAGCGGTTTAAAGAAATTTGGAAAAACCTCACTTATTTAGAGGTCAGTTCCTTCTTAATACCATACCTAGGACCGGAAGAGTACGCCCGATTCACCGATAAGGCCCTCCATGACAGAACGGACGTGGATGAAAGCATTTTTGCCAATAAGTTCTCTTTTAGCGGTAAATACACCAAGGACCTGATCATGGAAGTATCGCGTTATGCGTTAGTGGGTGCCCAAATCGCCAAAAGCAAGGAGCATGACATCATCCATGCCCATGACTGGCTCTCTTTTCCTGCAGGTGTAGCCGCCAAAAAAATCAGCGGAAAGCCACTTGTTGTCCATGTACACGCCACAGAATTTGACCGATCAGGTGAGCATGTCAACCAGCGCGTATATGACATCGAGCGATCTGGCATGGAAATAGCAGACAAGATCATCGCTGTAAGCCATCTCACCAAGAAAACGATCATTACCCGCTATGGCATTCCTGAAGAAAAGGTCACCGTCATCCATAATGCTGTTCTGGACACCAGTATCATCACCAGCACAGCCACTAAGAAAGTCCCTGAAAAAATAGTTACTTTTCTAGGAAGAATAACCTTCCAAAAAGGCCCTGAATACTTTATAGAAGCAGCCAATAAGGTACTCAAAAAAGACGAAAATGTCCGCTTCGTAATGGCAGGATCAGGCGACCTGATGAACAGGATGATCGACCGCGTGGCTGAATTGCGGATAGCCACCAAATTCCATTTTACCGGTTTTCTAAAAGGCGGAGATGTAGATCAGATGTTTGCCATCAGCGATGTCTATGTGATGCCTTCCGTGTCGGAGCCGTTTGGCATCTCTCCCCTTGAAGCTGTCCGCTACAACACTCCCGTGATTATTTCCAAGCAATCGGGAGTAGCAGAAGTCCTTACCAATGCACTAAAAATAGATTTTTGGGACATTGACGCAATGGCAGATGCCATCTTTGCCCTGCTTCACTATGGAGGGATATCTACGATGTTCCAACAATGCGGAAGTGAAGAACTCAAAAAAATGAAGTGGGAGCACGTCGCTGAAAAGATCTTCGCCCTTTATGATAAAACTCTAACCGTAACACATTCATGAGAACCATTTGTTTTTATTTTCAGGTACACCAGCCGTATCGGCTAAAACCTTACCGATTCTTTGATATTGGCGAAGATCATCACTACTGGGATGACTTTGCCAATAAAAGCATCATGCGAAAAGTAGCCGAAAAATGCTATCTGCCCATGAATGCTTTACTGCTCGAATTGATCGAAAAGTACCAGGGTAAGTTCAAAGTCAGCTTCTCTCTTTCGGGAGTATTCATGGACCAAATGGAGGAATATGCTCCTGACGTCCTGGAGAGCTTCCAGAAACTCGTGGCCACTGGCCATGCAGAATTGCTGAACGAAACCTACGCCCATGCCCTTTCTGCCTTAAAAAGCAAAGAGGAATTTCATGACATGGTGCGCGCACAACAAGAGAAAGTCAAAAAACTCTTTAATGGCTATACCCCGAAAGTATTCCGTAACACCGAATTGATCTATTCGGACATCATCGGTGAAATGGTCGCAGAACTTGGCTATGAGGCGATTCTCACAGAAGGCGCCAAGCATATCCTAGGCTGGAAAAGCCCCAATTATGTCTACTGCAATGCCATCGAGCCAAAGTTAAAAGTGCTCCTCAAAAACTTCCGCTTAAGCGATGATATCGCCTTCCGTTTTGGGGAAAAAGCCTGGGCGGACTGGCCACTCACCACGGACAAATTCGTCAATTGGATCAATCAAATTCCCCAAGAAGAGGAGGTCATCAACCTGTTCATGGACTACGAGACCTTTGGTGAGCACCAATGGGCAGAAAGCGGCATTTTTGAGTTTATGCGCCATCTCCCTGACGCGGTATTGAACCAATCGAACTTCTCCTTCTCCACCCCATCAATGGTAGTGGAAGAAGCCTCACCTGTCGGCAAGATCCATGTGCCTGTCCCTATTTCTTGGGCGGATGAAGAACGGGATCTCACCGCTTGGCTGGGCAATGACCTTCAGGACGAAGCATTTGACCGCCTGTATGAGCTGGAACCGCTGGTCCGACAGTCGAAGGATCCACAAATCCAAAAAGACTGGAAATACCTCCAGACCAGTGACCACTTCTATTACATGTGTACCAAATTTTTCTCCGATGGAGATATTCACGCTTATTTCAGCCCTTACGATAGCCCCTATGAGGCATTCATCAACTTCATGAATGTCCTTAGCGATTTTATGCTGAGGCTGAAAAAAGAGCAGAACACACCCATTACAGAAAAATAAAAAAATCCCCGGCTCACTACCGGGGATTTTTATTAGCTTCAACTGCAACTGACTGCTTGATCAACATCAGCAGCGCCTTGTCCTAGATCATACTTCCACATCTTCTACATTCTTAAAGTAAACCTGTTTATCTGCATCCAAGTCTACCAAGACCGCTGCATCGTTTTTGATGTATCCGCTTAGGATCTGTTTGGACAATTCATTCAAAACCAATCGCTGCATGGTTCTCTTCAGTGGCCGTGCTCCGAATTGCGGGTCGAAACCTACCTCTCCAAGATAATCAAGCACCTCCTTGGTCGCATCGATTTCTATTCCCGAATCAGCCAATCGCTGCTGGATCTCCTTCCATTGAATATCCACGATCTTGCGGGTAACTTCCCTGTTCAATGGCTCAAACATAACGGTCTCATCGATCCTGTTCAAGAATTCTGGCCTAACTGACTTTTTCAACAACTCAAACACTTCCTTCTTGGTATCCTCCATCACCTGCTCTTTGTTCCAGTCATCGATGGAAGCAAACCGCTCTTGAATCAACTGCGAGCCGATGTTGGTCGTCAGGATAATAATCGTGTTTTTGAAATTGGCCACTCGACCTTTATTATCCGTCAACCTACCATCATCCAATACCTGCAAGAGGATGTTGAACACATCAGGGTGGGCTTTCTCTATCTCATCCAAGAGAATAACAGAATAAGGCTTCCTTCTCACCGCTTCTGTCAGCTGGCCACCTTCGTCATAGCCCACATAGCCTGGAGGTGCTCCCACCAGTCTACTTACCGCATGCCGCTCCTGATATTCGGACATATCGATCCGAACCATGGCATTATCGTCATTGAAAAGGTACTCTGCCAATGCCTTGGCCAATTCCGTCTTCCCCACACCGGTGGTTCCCATAAAGATGAAGGAACCTATGGGTCGCTTGGGATCCTGCAGGCCAGCCCGGCTCCTGCGTACCGCATCGGACAAAGCAGCAATCGCTTCTTCCTGACCAGCCACGCGCTTGCCAAGCTCATCTTCCAAGTGAAGCAACTTCTCTCGCTCACTCTCCAACATCCTGGAAACAGGAATCCCTGTCCACTTGGCCACTACGGCCGCAACATCTTCAGCATCCACTTCCTCTTTCAGCAAAGGCGAACCTTCCTGCATCTCCTGAAGTTGCTCCTTGAACGATTCCAGTTTCTGCTCACTTTCGCTGATCTTGCCGTAACGGATCTCCGCTACTTTTCCAAAATCCCCAGTGCGCTCGGCTTGCTCGGCTTCCAATTTAAACTTGTCGATATTTTCTTTCTCGCGCTGAATGCCCATAATGACCGCCTTTTCACTTTCCCATTTGGCCTTCACTGACTGGCGCGTCTCTGACAACTCGGCTATTTCCTTGCTCAACACCGACTCTTTGTCCTTGTTCTTCTCACGACGGATGGCTTCCCGCTCGATTTCCAACTGCATGATCCGCCTGTTCAGCTCGTCCAGCTCCTGAGGAAGGGAATCTATCTCCATCCTCAACTTGGCCGCAGCTTCGTCCATCAAGTCGATGGCTTTGTCAGGCAAGAAGCGATCTGAGATATACCGCTGGGACAATTCCACCGCTGAAATAACGGCATCATCCTTCACCCTCACCCCATGGTGCAACTCGTACTTGTCCTTGATACCACGTAAGATGGAAATGGCATCGGCAGCATCCGGCTCATCCACGATCACCGACTGGAACCTTCGTTCTAAGGCCTTGTCCTTCTCCACGTATTTTTGGTATTCCTTCAGCGTAGTGGCTCCTATGGCATGTAACTCACCCCTCGCAAGGGCCGGCTTCAGCAAGTTGGCCGCATCCATGGCTCCTTCGCCACCGCCACCTGCACCGATCAAGGTATGGATTTCATCGATGAACAGAATGATCTCTCCATCGGAATCAGTCACCTCTTTGATGACTGCTTTCAGCCTTTCTTCGAACTCACCTTTGTACTTGGCACCAGCTACCAGTAAGCCCATATCCAGGGAAATCAGGGTTTTGGACTTTAGGTTTTCTGGCACATCGCCGCTAACGATCCGCTGCGCCAAGCCTTCCACTATCGCAGTCTTACCAACACCTGGCTCACCCAGTAGGATGGGGTTGTTTTTGGTCCTTCGTGCCAAAATCTGTAGCACCCTCCTGATCTCTTCATCACGACCAATAACTGGATCAATTTTACCCTTCTTGGCCAATTCATTCAAGTTTTTGGAGTACTTTTCCAGAGACCTGTATTTTGCTTCTGCGTTTTGGTCAGTCACTTTACTGCCCTGTCTTAATTCTTTGATGGCTTCGATCAGCCCTTTTTCGGTTACACCTTGGTCTTTGAGCAACTGGGCCGACTTATCACCGCCAGAAAGAATTCCCAGTAGCAAATGCTCTACCGCCACAAACTCATCCCCAAATGTTTTCAGGTAACCTTTTGCTTTGGTCAATACTTGATTTCCTGCATTGGACAGGTACGGTTGCTGCCCACTGACTTTAGGGAATGACTGGATGATCTCGTCCAATTTCTGCGAAATCAACTTCCTGTTCACCCCAAGTTTTTTGAAAACAAAATCAACCACGCTCTCATCTTCCGCAAGGATCCCCTTTAGCACATGTGCCGGCTCAATGGCCTGCTGCTGCTCGGCCATACAAAGCTCTGCCGCTTTTTGAATGGCTTCCTGCGATTTGATCGTAAATTGTTTAAAATCCATTTTTATCTATTGCTTATTTTTTTCAAGATTATCTTTTGAGCTTCGTGCTCAGCATACATTTATCAAATCCAGCACCAATCCGTAAAAATCGAATTATTCGGAAAAAATGTCTGATAAAGCACAAAAAACACGTCTATTTAGGACTTTTTGACAGTAAAATTGCATCATCAAAAGATTCCTATCCCATCTTTTGTCACTCACTAAATTTACTTGCCCGCAACTTTCTCTTTTTTTTTGGCATTAAACCTGGAATATGCATTCGCCTACCTATTACGGTTTCTAATGCATAATTAAGGTTAAAAACGGAAGCCACTAAGCCACCAAGACACTAAGGTATATGTTGAAAAAACTGTTGTTCAGACAGCTGCGCAGCGGAACTAGGGGCCAATAGATTTTAACTCAACAGGACCCGCATGGCTTATTCCTTTGGAAGACAAATCGGCTCGCAGTGTTTATTTGTAAATCGAACTCGGGCTAATAAATGCCTTTGGCCTAACTTGAGTGCAGGTTGTCACCTGCACCTTCTATATGACCCTCCGTCAAAGGCGGATGAGGCAGGATACTCAGTTGCTAACGCATATTCGGGGTTCAATGCCGTTTAGTTAAGGCTATTTCCCTGTTTTCACATGCTAGGAGTTTCTTTTCTATTTGACTTTAACTGTATGGCTTTGGCCATTTTGGTGGATTGTATCCTTTTCCTTTTTTCCATTGATGAAAAAAGAAAGAAAAAAATCTAGGCCGGTGGTCTGCCCTTTAAAATGGGATATAGATTTCCCATGCGACGTGGATCAGTCACCCATTTTAATTTTCACCCAGTGGCTCCGGGCTAAAAGAGAGTGGATCTCGCTGTTCCACGACGCGAGCTAACTCCCTTTCTTAACAGCCTGCACCACCGGATGAAAAACAGGCATACCAAGGGCCGTCATATGGAAGCAACACCTTTTTGGGACTTATTAACTGAATCCGCCTTGCAGGTATTGGGCGTTAAGAAATTAAAAAGCGGGCGGGCAAAAAGGCAGGCTTGTTTGACGAAATTCTGGCCAAAAAGAATGTAGGCAGCTAAAAAGGAGGAGTTTGCCTGCATGAGGGAAGATTTTAATTTTAGGCCAATAGATGCACAGCGGCGGGGTTTTTTGGTTACTTTTTTGACCTGAAGCAAAAAAGTGACAAAGGTAAAGAGATGAAAACCATCTTGGAATTTAGCAAGAAAAATAACTGCCCAAGGAAAAAATATAGAACACATATTTCCAGATACACACTAAACTAAACGGCATTAATTCGGGGTTTAAACTCAACCAAATCAACTCATCATTCTTTCAGCCCATCCCGCCATTCGGTAAGATAGGCTACTGCGGTTTCCAATGTATAAATCGAGGCAAAGTGCCAGCGGCACGATAAATTTTGTAACCTGTGGATTCATCCGCAGAAGGTTAAGATCCTCTCATTTTCCAGAACGAGTGCCATCGGCACGGATGATAGCTATCCCTACACGAAAATTGTTCCCCTTCAAAACACTTAATGCGTTTGCCCTGACTTGACACATCGCCACTGTTTTACAATCCCATAAATTCCCTACCTTTGCATTATGAAAACGGGTGAGAAAAAAGATATCAGGAAATTGAGCTTGGAAGAACTCCAAGACTTCTTCCTATCTGAAGGGGACAAAAAGTTCAGGGCCAACCAAGTATACGATTGGCTGTGGAACAAGTCATTGAAGAATTTTGATGACATGACCAATATTTCCCTGTCCACCCGTGAAATGCTGAAGGCCCACTTCACCATCAACCACGTCAAGGTGGACCTGATGCAGCATTCCAATGATGGTACCATCAAAAATGCCGTCAAACTCTACGACAACAAAATCGTGGAGTCTGTGCTGATCCCTACTTCCAAGCGGATCACCGCCTGCGTTTCGTCACAGGTGGGCTGTAGCCTAGACTGTAATTTCTGTGCAACTGCCCGGCTAAAAAGAATGCGAAACCTGAACCCAGATGAAATCTATGATCAGGTCGTCGCCATCAAGGAAGAGGCAGAGAAATACTTCCAGCGTCCCCTGACCAATATTGTCTTTATGGGAATGGGAGAGCCTTTGCTAAACTACGCCAATGTCATCGACGCCATTGACAAGATCACCGCCCCAGAAGGACTTGGCATGGCTCCGAGAAGGATCACGCTTTCCACGGTAGGGATTCCTAAGATCATCAAAAAAATGGCCGACGATGAAGTAAAATTCAACCTCGCTCTCTCTCTCCACTCCGCTATCAACAGGACCAGAAGCCGCCTGATGCCCATCAATGACAAAAGTCCGGTCGAGGACCTGGCAGAAGCGTTAAAATACTGGTACCAGAAAACCCAACGCAAGGTCACTTATGAATACGTGATATGGGACGGCATCAACGACGATGAGGAACACGCCTTAGCTTTGGCAAAATTCTGCAAGCACATTCCTTCCAAGGTCAACATCATCCAGTACAATCCCATCGATGAAGGAGGGTTTCGGCAAGCTTCTCAAGAAGCGGTGGACATGTACGTACGCATCCTCGAAAGCCGAGGTATAGTCGCCAAAGTCAGAAAATCCCGGGGCCAGGACATCGATGCAGCATGCGGCCAACTCGCGAACAAAAACGAAGTCGCTGAAATATAATGTTTTAAATATTTAATTGTTAAAAAGTACAACTAAACTTTACCTTTCGTCGTTTGTCAAGGGTAAATAGCAATAAGGCTTTTCGGATATTTTGAGATCAGTGGTCGTTTGGCCTTATTTTTGGATGTCACAAATTAAACTTTTATATAACTATGAAAAAACTATTATTATTAGGACTGTTTGCGATGACAGTTACTTTCGCACAAGCCCAAAGTGAGGGAGACATCAGACTACAAATTGGTGGTGATTATGCATTTGACTTGGAGTCCTTTGGCCTCAACTTCGGGGGAGAATACCTTATAACCGACCAAATTTCAGCTGCTCCGAACTTTACGATTTACTTTCCAGAAGGAGGAAATGCCAGTACCCTGAACATCGACGCTCGGTATTATTTTACCAGGGACATCCTCCAATGGTATGGCCTTTTAGGTTTTACCAATAACTGGTACTCAGCAGAATTCATGGGGGTAAAGGCAACAAGCAGTACTGCTGGTGCCAATATCGGTGCCGGTGGTGTCCTGAAATTTACGGATAACCTGGCATTTAATCCTGAGTTAAAATACCAAGCCATGAACGGCGGCCAAGCGGTATTCCGTTTTGGCCTGGTTTATTTCTTGCCATAAACCAACTCAGCCCAAATGGTAAAATCAACGAGTTTATAAGTAAAAGGCTCCGGTCCTACAATCGGAGCCTTTTTTTTTCTTTATTCCTGTTTCCAATCATCAAGGGCGCCCTTTACGGAGCCGAACTTCAGCAACCTTTCCTTGGCCTGCTCTTCTTCCAATCCGGTGGCATCCATGATCATCCGCGTACCGCGCTCCACCAGTTTTTGGTTGGACAATTGCATATTGACCATTTTATTGCCCTTCACTTTTCCGAGCTTGATCATTACGGATGTAGAGATCATGTTAAGCACTAACTTCTGTGCCGTACCTGATTTCATACGAGTACTGCCCGTCACAAACTCCGGCCCCACTACCACTTCTATTGGACATTCTGCCTCTGCGGCCAAAGAAGAGCCTTCGTTACAGGTGATACAGCCGGTAAGCAGCCCTTGTTCCCTTGCGGTTTTTACACCACCAATGACATAAGGTGTCGTTCCAGATGCTGCTATGCCAATCACCGTATCCAATTCATGGATGCCATTGGCTTTTAAATCCTGCCAGGCTTGGTCAGGGTCATCCTCTGCCTTCTCCACAGATTTCCTAATCGCACTATCACCACCGGCTATCAACCCGATGACCATGTCATGTGACACCCCATAAGTGGGAGGACACTCGGAAGCATCCAAGATCCCCAGCCTACCGCTGGTACCGGCACCAATATAAAACAGTCGCCCGCCCTTGGCCATGCGCTCCACGATTTTTTCTATCAACACCTCTATTGCCGGTAAGGCCTTGTTCACTGCCAAAGGAACAGTTTGGTCTTCTTTGTTCATACTGGAAATGAGCTCGGCTACGCTCATTTCTTCCAAGTTATCGTAATGCGAGCTGCTTTCTGTTGTTTTCATAGGTTGTCTTTATGATATAGTGTCAATCCCGCAATGGGGCTTTCCAAAATTAAATGAACATGGATCTGCATATCAGCAGCGGCTTTTCTTAGTATGTCACTATTATAAAACGCCACCGACCCTACAAAACTTACCTTTTTCTGATCATAATTACTGTATCTGGTCACGTGCTTCTTAAAGAAGTCCTGAAACGCATTATAATATAGCAGGTAACAGTACGGATTGGATGTATGTTCTGTGATAAACCGGCAAAAACTGGCCATGTACCTCCCTGGAAAAGGTTTTCTATAAACATTGTCCTGTATCACCTGTGCGGTAAGCTGAAATCGATCAGCGGCTTCCTCTTTTAGCACAGCGGGCATTTCATCATGAATAAAATCTTGAAGGAATTTTTTACCGATAGAGGTGCCGCCTCCTTCATCTCCCAGGATAAACCCCGGTGAAGGCCTGGAGTCCGTGATCTTGTCACCATTATAATCGCAACTATTGGAGCCGGTACCGAGAATACAGGCGATACCTTCCTCATGGCCGCAGGTAGCTCTCGCGGCAGCCAATAGATCATGTTCTATTTTGATTTTGGCATTTCCAAAAAGGTTTCCCAAAGCTGTGGCCACTCCTTTTTTATTTTCGGGAGTGGAACAGCCTGCACCATAATAATAAATGGCCACTACCTCTTCCTTGAGCTTCAACAAAAATTCATCATTCAGCTCTGTGGCCATTTCTTCAGGTGTCTGGTAATAAGGATTAAAGCCCACACCCCTGAATTGGCTGACATTGCCGTCCTTGTCGATTCCTCGCCAGTCCGTTTTGCTCGATCCACTGTCTGCTATTAATATCATTGATCTATCAATTGCCCAATAGGCTCAAATTTGTCAAATACATTGGCTGTATGGGGAGCATCTACTAGTTCATCTGTCAGATCCTGTCCTGCCCAATGTTCATAATGTTTGCCATTTTTCCACAGCCGAGAACGGGATACATCGTAGATTTTCCCTTCAAATGCCACCCAAATCTCAGGTTTATCCTGACCATTTCTCAAAGCCAGCTGTTGTCTGGTGTAAGTCTTCATGCTCAGTATAACTTTAGCTGGGCATTGACCCACCTGTCAGGTACTTCACCTCTTTGGGCGGTTTGGTAATCCTGGTAGCTACAGGGAATGATGGTATCGCGCTCAAATTTCTCTTTACCCGTCTGGGGCACCTCCATCCACCATTTTGCACTCAGTTTACTTTTGTAGAAAACAATGGTAGATGGCTTGGAGTCGAGCGAAACGGTGTATTTTGTATAATCATTGCTCTTGAAGGACAGGCTGTCCTTACGATGATAAAACCCTTCAATAAAATACCACACCATGGTCGCCATCACGGAAGCCGTCTTAAACCTGCGATCATCATAAGAAGGCTGATACCCATAAAGTCCCAAAGAGCTGAGTTTCTCGTTCATTCCTGCAAACCAGCAAATCTGACAGGCCTCTTCCGCAGTAAGTCCAAAAGGCTGTGCATCACAAGCCCCTGGAGCATCAGCTGATTGTACAGCACAGATGTCAAAGCTCAGCAGGTCCGCATTACGGATGAGCGGCTCCACCTCTTTGAAATTACCCCTTAACTGCCCCAGCCTTACATGATCAAAATACAATTTTTCCATGACATTAACTAGGTCACGATCGGTCAAAAAACTCTGATAGGCCAGCTGGGTATAATTAAACAAGAAATTGGGCTGGTGAAGGATTATATCCTGGGAATGCACCTCAAATGGCTTACCCTCATCATCCATATCGATTTTGGCATCCACGGTAAGCATACTGACCAGTTTTTTCATTCCCTCATAAGAAAGGTATTGGCCCACATCCAAGTCATGTGTCCCCCCTACATAAATAGGAAGTACCTGTTGTTCCATCAATTCTTCTCCCACTGTCTTGATCCGGATATAGGTCTCCTTCAAGTCCACTCCATTTCGGAGATTGCCCAAATCGACTATTTTATAATGGGCCAAGCCACGCTTAAGCTGATAAAGCCGCTTTCGCACTTCATGAGCTGCTTGGTCAACAGACTCGCCATCATCAGTGCCACGTACTTCTTCCAGTCCAATAATAGCGATCTGTATTCCCTTTAAATCAGGAAAAAGCTCGCCATGGTAATTGATGTGTTTAAAGAAGGAATTGTGCGCATATTTTTGTTGCGTGATTGATTCTGGAACAGGGTCAAAGAATAGCTTAAAATCCATAAATGATAGTTTAATGCAACTGAGCAGTAAAATGATGATTGCCCAACAAAACGGATAGCGTCCAAATTTGGAAAAGCGGACTTCCCTTCAAAATTAAACAAAAAAGTCAAGGGGGGAATTAAAAAAGGCCCTGCATTTGCAGAGCCTTTTACTATTTAACCACCGAAGTCGTCAAATCTAATGTTTTCCTTGGGAACTCCCATGTCGTCCAACAGCTTCAATACTGCAGAGTTCATCAAAGGGGGACCACAAAGGTAATATTCTACCTCATCTGGCTCTGGATGTTCTTTCAGGTAGTTATCATATAATACTTGGTGGATAAAGCCCACATAACCGTCACCTTCCCTGTCTTCCAAATCCTTCTTGATCTTCCAGTTATCTTCAGGAAGTGGTTCAGAAAGGCCTATATGAAACCTGAAATTATCAAAATCTTTTTCGATATCCCTGAAATGAGGAACATAGAACAATTCTTTCTTGGATCTACCACCATACCAGTAAGACACCTTTCGACTGGTTTTCTCCGTATGGAAGAGATGGAATATATGTGACCTCAAAGGCGCCATACCTGCACCACCACCAATATAGATCATTTCTCTTTCGGTAGGGTTGATGTGGAATTCACCATAAGGTCCAGAAATTGTCACTTTGTCACCTGGCTTACGAGAGAATACGTAAGAAGAGCACACTCCTGGGTTAACATCCATCCATTTGTTATTGGCCCTGTCCCAAGGTGGGGTGGCAATACGAATGGTCAGCATGATGATGTTTCCTTCGGCAGGGTGATTGGCCATAGAGTAAGCACGGAAGAGCTCTTCATCGTTCTTCATCACCAAATCCCACAGGCCAAATTTATCCCAATCACTCTGGTAAACATCTTCAGGGTGCTCCAACTCAGGGTGAGGAGCAATATCAATGTCCTTAAAGTTAACAGTAATCTCGGGAACGTCGATCTGAATGTATCCGCCGGATTCGAAATCCAGGTTTTCTCCTTCTGGCAGTTTCACTTTAAATTCCTTGATAAAGGTAGAAACATTGTAGTTCGAGACCACTTCACATTCCCACTTCTTGATACCGAAGATCTCTTCAGGAATACGAATTCTCATATCCTCTTTCACCTTCACCTGACAGGAAAGTCTTACATTGCTTTGCTGCTCAGCTCTACTAAGGTGACCTACTTCGGTAGGTAATACCTCTCCTCCACCTTCTTCGACCGTACATTTGCACATGGCACATGTACCACCGCCACCGCAGGCCGAGGGAAGAAATATCTTCTGACCACCTAAGGTAGAAAGCAGCGTAGAACCCGCAGAAGCTACCACAGGGTTAGACTCATCTCCATTGATGATAATGTTTACATCTCCTGATGCGACCAGCTTAGACTGTGCAAACAGCAGAATAAAAACAAGTAGCAATATGATCAAAGTAAATGCTACAATTGACGTAATAATTACTGAACTCATTTAATAAGGCTTTTTCTAGTTCTCTTTCAGTATAAAATGCGCCTTTTTACGGGCACACAAATATATTTATTATTCCCTAAAATTGCCGACTGATTGCGTAAATTTTAAAGATAATAATCCACGTCCTATTATTTTTTCAACAATCTTAGCAAGGTAGACAACCTGGACTTCAGCTGTCTTCTATCCACAATAAAATCCAAAAAGCCATGCTCAAGCACAAATTCGGCACTCTGAAAGCCTTTTGGAAGGTCTTTTCCGATCGTCTCCCGGATTACACGTGGCCCAGCAAAGCCAATCAAAGCCCCAGGCTCGGCAATGTTAAAATCACCCAACATCGCATAAGATGCCGTCACTCCGCCTGTCGTCGGATCCGTAAGCATGGAGATGTAAGGGATCTTGGCCTCTGCCAATAGCGCCAACTTCGCTGAAGTCTTGGCCATTTGCATCAAGCTGAAGCCCGCCTCCATCATTCTGGCACCTCCTGACTTAGATATCATTAAAAACGGGATGTTGTTTTTCAGGGAATGGTCTATGGCCCGGGCGATTTTCTCACCTACCACAGAGCCCATTGACCCACCAATAAACCCAAAATCCATACAAGCCACGACGATATCCTGACCGTCCAGCTTTCCTACTGCTGACCTTACGGCATCTTTAAGGCCGGTTTTGCTAATGGTGGCCTCGATACGGGAAGTATATGGCTTGCTGTCCACAAAATCCAAGGGGTCGCCTGAGATCATATTTTCATCAAGCTCTTGAAATTGATTGTTGTCAAACAATATTTCAAAATACTCCTTTGAGCCTATTTTTACATGATAATCATCATCCGGACAAACATAAGCGTTGCTTTTCAACTCTCGGGTGTGAATGATATTTCCTTTTGGAGTTTTAAACCAGAGTCCATCTGGTGTATCTTTTTTCTCCTTTGTTGAGGTCTTTATACCTGCGTCTTTTCTCTTAAACCAAGCCATATGTTGAAGTTTTAAGGCTGAAAATATCTTTTCAGGACTACAAATTTATAGGTAATATCCGGTAAATAAAATGAAATGTAGCTTTCTCCTTAGTACGACCTGAATTAGGTACTTTTTACCTCATCTGTTTGGTGCAATAAAACACGTGCTTTTGGCAGGGAATCTGGGTATTTTTCCTGAATATAAGTAATCATTTGCTCCCTCACCATACAGCGCAAATCAAAAGCCGATGGGCTGTCCTTGGCACTCATCAGGCAGCGTAATTCTACTGTGGCTTCTTTCACATCAGTCACTTGGAGCACCTGTACTTTCCCGTCCCACAAGTCCGTACTACCCAAGATTTCCTTGAGTTTTGCCTTGAGATCAGCTACTGGTATCGTGTGGTCCACATACAGAAATACTGTTCCCCAAATGTCAGCAGTATTTCGCGTCCAATTCTGAAAGGGCTTCTCCAAGAAATAATTGATCGGCAACACCAACCTGCGCTGGTCCCAGATACAAACCACCACGTAAGTAAAATTAATCTCTTCGATTTTTCCCCATTCACCTTCCACAACGACCACATCATCTATCCGAATGGGCTGGGTAAAGGCAATCTGAAATCCTGCCAGAAAGTTGGCTATGGACTTTTGGGCTGCCAAACCAATGATGATACCGGCTACTCCGGCGGAAGTCAATAATCCTTGCCCTAACTTCTTGGCTTCATCAAAGTTCATCATAATGGCAGAAAATGCGATCAGCACGATAATGGCCACTAGAATTTTCTGTATAAAAGAAACTTGTGTATACAAACTCCTTTCGCGGAGGTTATCCAATTTGGCGTAAGAGTGGCTTTCCAAAAAAACATATTTAAGCAGCTTGGCAAAGGAAATCAAGATCCAGGCAAGGTTCACTATAAAAAGTATCTGGAACACCTTAAACTTACTGATGTAAGACCAGTCTTCTGGAGAAATATAGGGTTCCAAAATGGGAAACAGTACAAAAAACAACCCCCATTTAAGGGAATTACTGGTTTGGCTCATTGCTTTCTCTCCTGCCTTTGAAGTAGGCTTATAAAATAGCCTTACCAATGACTTAAACAACGTCCAAAACAACAGGTGGGTCCCCACTAATAGCCCTATACCAATCAATATAAAATATAGCTTGTCATTCATTGTTGATAGAGGTTTTGATCTGAAATGAATAGGCAAGGTTACTGGGCTTGGCATTAGCTGGCAGACTGGCCATACTGTTAATCAACCGTTTTCGACTTGTAGAAACTTCACAAGTCAAAATAGTTTAATTACATTTGTCAGTTAAAGGATATATCAAAAAGATAGACCGCAAACCGACACTGTCACGACATAATATACAGACTACCAACCATAAATCCAAAGTCTCTCATGACCTTAGCCTCACTATTGCTCATTGCCGCAGCCATCCTCATCGCAGCTTATTTCATTTACGGGAAGTTTGTTTTCAAGAAATTTGACATCCGGAACGACCGTGTCACTCCTTCTCATAAATACCAGGACGGTGTGGATTATGAACCAAGTCGGCCCATTGTAGTACTGGGGCATCATTTTGCTTCCATTGCTGGAGCAGGTCCTATCGTGGGGCCGATCATTGCAGTGACTTTTGGGTGGGTTCCTGCGGTAATTTGGATTTTGGTAGGGGGGATTTTCTTTGGAGCGGTACATGACTTGGGCAGCATGGTGGCTTCCTTAAGAACGGAAGGCAAGTCCATAGGGACCATCATTGACAACACCATTGGGCATAGAGGAAAGCAGCTTTTTATGCTATTCAGTTTTTCTACGCTTATCCTTGTTATTGCTGTTTTTGCGGACATTATTGCCAAAACATTCATCAATAATCCCGGTGTGGCCTCTGCATCCATTCTTTTTATTGCATTGGCGATAGTTTTTGGATTGGTCAATAAAATGGTTGCCCACAGAAAGAGTTTGTTCCTCATCACCTCCATTATTGGAGTGGCACTGATGTACTACTTCGTTTATTTAGGAATGCAACTCCCTTTTAAACTGGACTACCAGTTATGGTTGTATATTTTACTTGCCTATGCTTTCATCGCTTCGGTGACGCCAGTATCACTTCTATTGCAGCCAAGAGACTACCTTAACAGCTTTCTGCTCTATGGGCTGATCATTTTTGCAGTAGCCGGAGTGCTTTTTGCCAATCCTGACATCAAAATGGACAGCCAAGTACATGTTACTTCTGAAAACCTTGGCTATCTATTTCCTGTATTATTTGTCACTATTGCCTGCGGAGCTATCAGCGGTTTTCACTCGCTGGTGGCTTCAGGCACTACATCCAAACAAATAGATAAAGAAACGGATGCAAAGGTCGTTGGATTTGGCGGAATGCTCATCGAATCATTTTTGGCCATCATCGCAGTAGGTGCGGTAATCGTGCTCAGTCGGGATGAATATGCCAGCACTCTCGTCGCAAAAGGCCCCGTCACGATGTTCTCTGATGGACTGGGCGCCATGATAGGATCCCTAGGAATCCCCGAAGGATTGGCGGTTAGTTTTGTTGCTCTTACGGTATCAGCTTTTGCCTTGACTACCTTGGATACCTGTACCCGCCTAGCGCGGTTCACCTTTCAGGAATACTTTGAAGGAGTGGAAGGGCCTATCGGAAAAACGCTGTCTACCAATAGATACCTAAGCACCGGTATCGTAGTGATCTTATCGATATTGCTGATCAGCTCTGGCGGTTTCACTACACTTTGGCCTATCTTCGGCTCTGCCAACCAGCTTTTGGCAGCCCTAGCCTTGCTGGCTGTGGCCGTCTGGTTAATCAAAAAAAGGGTGAATGCTACCTTTGTCGTCATTCCCATGTTTTTCATGTTTACGGTAACCTTGACCTCTTTGGGAATTTTCGCTTGGAAAAACTTTATGGATCAGGCTTACGTTCTCTCTATCATAGCCGGAGGCTTGTTTGTACTCTCTATTGTACTGATCATTTTGGCCAAAAAAAGCTTGGCTACTTACTCCGCTCTCCCCCAAACCCAAAACTAGCCTATTTAGCATCAATCAGTTTGGCCTAGACTTTGCATTGCTAAATTATTGTTATTATTTTAAACGAAATAATATACATTTAAAATGCATTTTATTAGAGTTAAAGAGCAGCGTCAGCCAAAATACACATGGGTATTTATGTTGGCAATGGCGCTAATGGTCACATCCTGCTTTAAGGACAGTGAGGTAGATGAACGGGTACAAAGCATCAAAGCTGCCAAACGTGCCCCAGGCATTTCCGCACACGAGATCCTGTCTGCTGACACCTACAAGAGCATTAAGCTTGAAGTCCATTATATGGAGGGATACCCCCTCAGTTCGTCCACTGCTACCACACTGATGGACTGGCTAGGCAGCTTGGCCAATAAGCCCATGGGCATCCAACTTGTCACCAAGGCCATTCCTGCAATGGGCCAAGAAAAATACAGCGTACAGGATGTAAGGGACATCGAAGATGAAAACCGGACAGCCTATAATACGGGTGATGAACTGGGACTATATATTTTGGTCGTAGACGGGTATTTCGAAAAAGACACCGAAACGGAGGCAAGCTTAGGATTTGCTCACCGTAACACTTCCCTAGTACTGCTAGGCAAACGAATGGTCGAAAATTCCAACCGTTTTGGCAAACCAGACAAAGATAGGCTAGAAACCACTGTACTTGAACATGAGCTGGGGCATTTGCTAGGCTTGGTCAATCTCGGCACAGCTATGACCGAAGACCATGAAGACCACGAAAACTCCGGGCACTGCGACAATGAGGATTGTCTAATGTACTGGGCAGTAGAAACCAACAACATCTTTAACACGCTCAACCAACCTATCCCTACCCTCGATCAAAACTGCCTAAATGACCTCAAGGCTAATGGAGGTAAGTAATCCTGAAACTGCTTCAAATTCAGCGACTAGGCTGATGTTTTCGATGTTCTCCATGGGCATTGCTTATGGTGAAGGATGTTACGCCCTTTCGGCATTTTTATACTACTTGGCCTTTCCATTTTAGGAAAAATAAATCAGCGTCACTCTTAATCATCTGCGCCATCAGCGTTCTATCCAAACCTTCCCAAATCCCCCAACCTTTCCGCTTGACCCCGTTTTTCTTTATCTTGGTCATTTGCGCACATCAAAAAAGGAGCCCATTATGAGCTCCTTTTGATTATTTACTTTAGAAGTAAGACAAAGTCTTGACCAATCAATCTTTGACCTCTTCATAATCTACGTATTCACCGCCTTTGATATCCTTACTTCTTCTTTCATCGTAGGATTTTGGGACATAATCTACATGAATATCGCCATCATCATTCGCTCGCCTTTGAGCTTGCTCTTGTTCTTTCGTTGCCCTATTGACCTGCTGCGCAAAGCGTGCCAGTTTTGACCTTAGAAAATAACGAACCAGCTGCCCAAGCAACCATCCAACGCCAAGAATTATTAAAAGAAATTTAATCAAAACGATGAGTTTTTTTGTTGTCTATTATCTACTTAGATAAAGGTTTCTCTCTGAGTATATCTTCAGGAAGTAATCATCCATCAAATCATCAATGAAGTAAATCGCCTCCCCGGTAGATTTCATCTCAGGTCCCAACTCTTTATTCACGTTAGGGAATTTATGGAAAGAGAAAACCGGTTCCTTGATAGCATAACCTTTTTTGTATGGTTTAAATTCAAAGTCGGTCACTTTATTTTCACCCAACATCACTTTTACGGCATAATTCACATAAGGTTCTCTATAGGCCTTACAAATAAACGGCACCGTTCTGGAAGCCCTAGGATTAGCCTCGATGACATATACTTTATCATCTTTCACCGCAAACTGGATATTGATCAGTCCCTTGGTCTTCAGTGCCAATGCGATCTTCTCCGTAAACGTTTCGATCTGTCTCACCACCAAGTCACCCAGGTTATATGGAGGCAATACTGCATAGGAATCACCAGAGTGAATACCCGCCGGCTCTATGTGCTGCATGATACCGATGATATAGACATTCTCTCCATCACAGATGGCATCTGCTTCTGCTTCTATCGCCCCTTCGAGGAAGTGGTCAAGCAAAATTTCATTGTCAGGAATATCTTTCAACACCTCTACCACATGCTGCTCCAACTCTTTTTCATTGATCACGATCTTCATACCTTGACCACCCAAGACATAGGAAGGTCTTACCAAAAGTGGGAAACCGATCGTCTTACAGAGTTCCAGTGCCTCGTCCGTGTTATGGATAGTTCCAAACTCAGGGTAAGGGACATCATTCTCCTTCAGCAAGCTCGAAAATTCACCACGATCTTCTGCCAAGTCAAGTGCTTCGTAGCTTGTGCCCAAAATTTTGATTCCATATTTGTCGAGCTTCTCGGCCAGCTTAAGTGCCGTCTGCCCACCAAGCTGCACAATCACGCCTTCCGGTTTTTCGTGCAGGATGATTTCATAAATATGCTCCCAGAATACAGGCTCAAAATACAGCTTATCAGCAATATCAAAATCCGTAGAAACCGTCTCCGGGTTACAGTTGATCATGATGGTCTCGTAGCCGCATTCCTTGGCAGCCAACACACCATGGACACAAGAGTAATCAAATTCAATTCCCTGTCCTACGCGGTTTGGTCCAGAGCCCAGCACGATGATTTTCTTCCGATCAGAAACCTCGGATTCATTCTCTTCGCCAAACGAAGAATAGTAGTACGGCGTCTGCGCCTCAAATTCGGCAGCACAAGTATCTACCAGCTTGTACACCCGCTTGATGCCCATCTCTTCCCGTCTCTTATTGAAGACCTCACTTTCAAGGCACCCCAGCAAGTGCGCTATCTGGCGGTCCGCATAGCCTTTGTGTTTGGCCACCATCATTAAGTCTTTAGAAATGGTGTCCAGCGTGTATTTGGCAAGGGTGATGTCCAGATGAACAAGCTCCTCAATTTGTTTCAGGAACCATTTATCGATTTTGGACAGGTCTTGGATCGTCCTGAACGAAATGCCCAGCTTGAAGGCATCATAAATATGGAACAGTCTGTTCCAGCTGGGATGCTCCAGGCTATCAAGAATCTGCTCTTGGTTTTTCAGCTCTTTGCCATCCGCTCCAAGGCCGTTACGCTTGATTTCTAGGGATTGACAGGCTTTTTGGAGCGCCTCCTGGAAGTTTCGGCCAATACCCATTACTTCACCTACAGCTTTCATGGAAAGTCCAAGACGGCGGTCAGATCCTTTGAATTTATCGAAATTCCAACGAGGGATTTTTACAATTACATAGTCAATAGCCGGCTCAAAGAAGGCTGAAGTACTGCCTGTAATGGAGTTTTTCAGCTCATCCAGGTTATAGCCAATGGCAAGTTTGGCAGCCACTTTGGCGATCGGATATCCTGTTGCTTTAGAAGCCAATGCGGAGGAACGTGATACCCGAGGGTTGATCTCAATACCAATGATGGTCTGATTGTCAGGGCTCACAGAAAACTGCACGTTACAACCACCCGCAAAGTTCCCAATGCCATTCATCATCTTGATGGCCTGATTTCTCATTTCTTGGTACACCGTATCAGGCAGTGTCATGGCCGGTGCCACGGTGATGGAATCCCCCGTATGGACACCCATTGGATCAAAGTTCTCGATAGAACAGATCACCACCATATTTCCCTTACTGTCCCTCAAGACTTCCAGTTCGTATTCTTTCCATCCAAGGATACTCTGTTCGATCAGTACTTCGTGGGTCGGTGAAGCCTTAAGGCCACTCATCAGTGCATTTTCGAACTCATCTTCTTTTTCTACAAAGCCTCCACCGGTACCACCAAGGGTATAGGAAGGTCGGATCACCAATGGAAAACCAATATCTTGGGCAATTTCTTTGCCCTGAAGGAAGGAAGTAGCTGTTTTCCCTATACAAACGCCCACATTGAGCTTTTCCAGAAGTACTTTGAATTTTTCGCGGTTTTCGGCCGTCTCGATGGCATCGATATCCACACCGATCATCCTGACTTTGTACTTATCCCAGATGCCTGCTTTATCTGCTTCTATGGCCAAGTTCAGTGCTGTCTGCCCCCCCATAGTAGGAAGTACACAATCAATATCAGGATGCTCTTCTAGAATTTTTATAAGAGACTTTTTCTCCAATGGAAGCAGGTAAACATTGTCTGCAGTAACCGGGTCGGTCATGATTGTCGCCGGATTGGAATTGATCAGCGTGACGGTAATCCCTTCTTCTCGAAGAGACCTTGCCGCCTGAGAACCGGCATAATCGAACTCACAGGCTTGGCCAATTACAATCGGACCACTTCCAATAATCAGTACATGTTTAATGCTATTGTCTTTAGGCATGCTTAGAGAGGTTTGGAATAAGAATTTTACTTATGGCTAAATTGGTGCAAAATTAAGTAAATTATTCAAAGTAGCAGGAATTATATAGAAAAACATTCCTCTTATTGGTGATATTTTATAGTCATAGCCTCGCTCTACTCAAAATCAGTCAAATAACGGACTGCTCACCCTTCTACTAAATTGCCATTTCAGCACCCAGCAATGAAAACGTTAGTAATTAAACCCGGAATATGCATTAGCCTATCTGTTGCGACCTGAAACTGCTTCAAAATCAGCCGTTTCACTTTAGTTTTCGGCATAAACGTAGCGGTGCTACGCTAATGCCTCCAAACTAACTGATTTTCTTGCAATTTCAGCTCTCACTACGATTCCTAACGCATAATCCGGGTTAAACCCGAATTCCAAGACATCGAAAAAAGCACCTAACTTATTGGACAACCACATTTGGCACAGAGGTTAAAAAAAAGGCTGCCATTAAAAAAAATGACAGCCTTTTGAATTGACGCTAGGTGAATGTTTATTTCAACTTACCTTCTGTATCAATGTAATCACCGGTGATGCTGTGCCCACTGTTTTTGTACACATTGCCATATACCGTTACAGAAGAGTTCTCACCCAAAAACTCAAGCTTAGCGCCACTGTTTAGTGTCAGGTTTCCATAGATTACCAAACTGCCCTCTATGGTCATGGTATTGTTGATCTGCAGACCAGTGTCTTGACCGAATTGTCCTACCACCATAGACCCTCTCATGTTAAATGTTCCACCTGAATTGACGTTGGCCCATCCTTTTACAGAAAGAGAGCCGCAGAAGGTAAACTCATCGTTAACGTTCAGTCCGTCAGCTACTACCGATCCAGAATAGCCCTGTGGCTGTCCAGAATTGATGTTCATCCAAGTACTTCCTGTATAAGACGGTAAGTCTGTACATACATTATCGACGATATCTTCAGCAAGGTTAATCTTTACTATTTGAAGACCCTGGAGGCCAGAAGCTACAAATAGGTATTCATCGTTAGCTCTTACGTAGTTGGAAGAACCAAAGAGGTCCAACACACCGAGGGTGGAGATTTCCGCTCCAAATGCTGCAGCGCTTACTCCAGCTGAGCCATTGGCCATAAACAAGTGCTTCTCGTTAGTAGTTACAGCATTGGTAACGATCTCTTCAGTAACCAAGCCATCAGCTACAATAGGGATCTGGATTCTATTTTGCTCAGCACCATCTTCAAGACGGTAAATACCCGCTCCGTTAGCCCCTTCAGAGACTACGAGGTTTTCGCCGTGTACATCCATGGTTCTTTTAGCACCAGAATAGTCAGTCCCAAGGGAAATGGAATACCCCTTGGTCAGTGAGACTGGGTCAAGGGAGTTTACACCTTCTTCACCATCCAGCACAAAGAGCTTTCCTCCACCATATGCCACTGATCTCAAGTCGGGGAATGCCAGCTGGCTTACCACTGATGAGTTGGCCTTGTCAAATAACGTTACCATACCGTCTGTACCACTCACACTTACGACATTGGCATCAGTATGAGCTACATCGGTACTTACATATCCTTCTACAGAAGAAAACCGAAAATCTGAAGTAAAGCTACCGTTTGACGTAGAGACCGTAACCAAGTTGGCCGGACCATCTACACCATAATCGGCGTCTACATCCACAGCGGCAGCAATGTATAGCTGACCTTCTACAAAATCGACCGCATTCAAATCAGCATCGGTAAATATCGCTTGGCTCTTGATCACAGGGTTGTGCACGTCACTGATATCAAAAATATCAATGGCACCCAGATATTTTGCCCCTTTGGTATTGTAGGTCACATAGGCATAATCACCGTCAATGTCTACATGAGTAGCTTGCAAAATATTCCCATCATAGGTAGGAGCCTCCACTTTGGCTATCAGTTCCAACGGAAGCGAACCAGCAGGTATTTCTTCCGCGTTGATCCGGGCATTTACCGCCGCTTCAGAGGTAATCCCAACGACCCCAGTTTTATCTTTGCTGAACCGCTTGCTTAAGGATTCAGCATCATTGCTCACGAGGATGGAGTCATTTCCTGTTCCCGGAACATCATCTTCCCTGTCACAGGATGAAAACATCACAACGGTCAATAATACCATTGAAAGTAATCTAGTTCTCATATTAATGGCTTGTTTTTGTGTATAAATAGGTACTTTAAGCATATGATCGCAAAGATAATACTAAACTTAATTCCCTTGTACTATTTTTCAATTTTCACAATTACCTGAACAGCAGCCCGCTAGGCCACCCGTCCCAATAAGCAGCTAAAATCTACTCAATGACAAGATTAACGTCATATTTCATAAAGAGTTCATAAAAAATATTTTTTTACAAAAAAATCAATCACCCAATAATCAAACGGAAAAAGCTCCCTTGATTCATCCATAAAATAGAAAATTTTCCAAAATATGGAATACAAGCATATTAATACGCTACAAAAAATAGTGGATACCCAAAAAGAGACTGCCTCATAAACCGTCACTTTACCATAGGTACCGATGGGACAGCAGCCATACGACAATAAAGCGAACTTTTGAGACAGTCTCTTTATTTTACTTATTATAGAACTGAAGCGCTACCTATATTCATTATTACTTGGATCGGAATCCAACAACGCTGGATTGAGCACAAATTCCTCCGTAGGTATAGGCAATAATACATGGTGGGGTTGAATATTAGCCGCGGGATCCCAGACGCGATAAGCCGTATTTTTTACCACTTCTTCGAGCATGCCCCAACGAATCAAATCCATCCGTCTATGTCCTTCTCCGCCAAGCTCCCATCTTCTTTCGTCATAGATCGCCTGCCTAAAATCCTCTTTGGTCAGGCCTGACAATGGCATATCCGGTTCATAAGCTCTCTCCCTCACCTGATTGATCCATTGATATGCCAAGGCTGTCGGGCCGTTCAGCTCATTTTCTGCTTCTGCTGCCATCAGGTAAACATCCGCAATCCTAAAAATGATCTTATTGTCTCCATGGTTACCCTTGGTGAATTGACCTGATCGAGGTTCCACATTTTGGGCATATAGGGAAAGTTAAGCTCAAACCCCAAATACTCAGTAATGATATTGGAAGACCTTCTAAGGTCATTTTCTGGGAAGTCATTGACAAAACCGGGCAGTGGAATGGCAAGACCGTAGCCGGTAAATCCTTCTGCCCGCTCACCCAAGGCAGCACTCAGCTCACCTTGCTTCGTAGGATCTTTAGGCTCGTCCCTTATCCTTGGGGTGAAATGATCCACCCAATCATTGGATCGGACATCTTTGACAAAATCAATCTCCCAGATATTTTCGGCGTTATACTCATTATCAGGGGCAAAGATGGCAGCATAATCGTCCAATAAAACATGTGGCGAATTATTTATAATCTCTACGGCTTTGTCCCTGGCTTCTTGCCATTTCTGCTGGATCAAACAAATCTTCACCATCACAGTAGCTGCTGTCCATTTACTCGCCTTTCCCAAATCGTTGTCAGTATAGCTATCAGGAAGTAAATCCTGAGCAGTCTGTAGGTCACTGATGATTTCATCTCTGATCATATCGGCATCGGATCGTGGAAGGACCTGAATCTCGGCAATAGGGAGATTTTCCCGATAATAAGGCACATCACCCCATAGGTTTGTCAAGTGATAATAGGCATAGGCCCTTAAAAACAAGGTTTGCCCCTGAAAATAACCTCTTTCCTCTGCTGTCAGGGTTTCATTCATGTCCAGTTGTTCCAAAATGGTATTTGAATTGAGGATGACCGCATATAGGTCTTGCCAGGTCAATGGCGCTCCAGCCCCTTGGGATATAGCACTAATGTTACTTTCGCTCAACGTATAATGCTGAATCGGCTCCACCTGATCAAACACCCTATTGGGCCCTATCACATCGGCACCGTTTTCATAATACCTGTCCAAGCCAATCTTTCCGTGAAGGGAATTCTGCTTATAGATATTGTACAAACCCACTATCGCTAGGTCAAATTCAGCAGGTGTATTGAAGAAATTACCAGGCGAAACAATGTCCTTGGGTTTCTCCTCCAGAAAGCTATCACAGCCAGAGAGCACTCCTCCGGCCAATAGTACAATGATTAATAATCTGATTATATTTTTCATTTTCTTTAGATTAAATAGCTCCACATTTAATTAAAAATCGATTTTCGCACCTATGGCCACCGTTCTGGAAGTGGGATACTGTCCTTGGGAAAAACCCATGGACAGGTTATCACTACCCCTTCCGTACTGACTCGTTTCCGGGTCCTTTAATCGGAAGCTCGACAGTACGAACAGGTTGTTTCCATTAATGTACACTGTAAGCCCATTAAGTTTGCTTTGCTCAAGAGGCAGATTATAGGCTAGCCGAAAACTCTTCAGCCTAATATGCGACCCATCTTCTATCATCGCTGAGTTATTATAAACTTCAGAAAGCGAAGCAACAGACCCTGCCCTAGGAATATCCGAGGTAGGATTATCAGGGGTCCACCGATTAAGCGTCTCGGCGTATTTGGTGGTTTCGGACCTACCAAACAGTGCCGTCTGTGTCAAACTGTTAAACACTTCATTACCATAGGTTCCTTGGAAGAAAAAATCAAGATCAAACCGACCAATGGAAAATGTGTTACCAAAACCAAAGTAAAAATCAGGTTGAGGACTGCCCAACACCACAAAGTCTTCCTCTGTAATTTGATTATCTCCATTGGTATCCTCAAACCGAGGCCCACCTACATCATGATCACCTCCGAGTCCAGCGGCATCGATTTCTTCTTGGGATTTCCAAGTACCCAAGTACCGTACACCTGTATATACGGGGGTAGTTTCTCCTACAATTAACCTGGCACCTGTTCCTCCTTGCTGCGCTGGTGTGGCCAGATTAATAAAATCAACTCCCCCAAGATCTACCACTTGGTTGTTATTATGCGAAATGGAAAGATTGGTGGACCAAGTGAAGTTTTCTTTGCTGATATTGACACTATTGGCCATAATCTCAAAGCCCGTGTTCTTTACCTTTCCTATATTCTGTAGCTTACTCACAAAGCCTGTTTGACGAGGTAACTGAGCATTTAAAAGTAAATCTTTGGTATTCTTCTGATAAAAATCCAACTCAAAGGACAAGCGGCCATTTAAGAATCCCATCTCCAGCCCCACGTCCAGCTGCCGGGTCGTTTCCCATTTTAACGCTGGGTTTTCAGGCCTTCCCAAGACTACGCCTGGTTGCTCGATGCCATTAAAGGTAGTATTGGCAGCATTTAACACGGCCAAGGTACGATAAGAAGGAATCGCCTGGCTACCAGAGAGGCCATAACTGGTTCGGATTTTCAGATCGCTGAAGAGGTCTAGGTTCTGAATGAAAGGTTCTTCTGACACTCTCCAGGCAAAGGCCCCTGAAGGGAAAAACGCGTATTTGTTTTCTGGAGCAAACCGGGAAGACCCGTCCACCCTTCCCACAACAGTGAAGAGGTATTTGTCTTTAAAAGAATAATTGACTCGTCCTAGCCAAGAGACCAACTGAAAGGCATCATATCCTGAAGTCACCTCATTTCTGGTGGGGTCAGAGCCAAACCCAATGTTATTAAACCCTGTCACATCATTGGATAGACGGAATGCCCTGGACGTACTGGTTTCAATTGTTGTTTTTTGGATGGTAAAACCGGCTAGGGCCGTAAGCCTGTCCCCGTTAGCAAAGTCCTTGTAATAATTAACCGTATTTTCATTGATATACCCCATCCTCAGGCTGGTGTTTATCGCTGCATCTCCACCATTCTGTATGATAAGGTTATTGGGTAAAGCTCCTGGGTTGAATATGTTTTGTTTATAGTTATTGATCTCCGGACTCAAGGTAGTCTTAAAAATCAGGTTCTCCATTGGCCGCAATTCCAAGTAGATATTCCCAAGGATATTGGTGACAAAATCATGGTTCTGTCGCATTTGGATATCTGCTTCATAATTCCTGCTGATCCCATCCGTAATAGGATCAAGAGCGGTAAAATCCCCGTTTTCATCATAAATCGCCCGAGTAGGTGTAGTGGTCAGATAGAGTCCGGAGAAGTTGATCTTACTGTTCTCATTTTTTAGTCGGGAGATGTTCACCCGGAAACCCGCTTTTACCAACTCCGAAATTTCCTTGTCCATATTTACCCGGAAAATGTATTTTTTTATTCCTGTCGATCGGATCAACCCTTCCTGGTCAAAATAATTGGCAGAGATATAATAGTTCGTCTTTTGGTCATCAGCAGTTCCGGAGATCGACAGGTCTACATTTTGTACTGCTCCATTTTGGCTGACTTGATCTATCCAGTCCACGTTAGGGACAGATGACATATCGGGAAATGGAAGGGCAGACTGCCTGAATGCTGCATCCTCATTGGCGTAGGCCGCATGCTGAGGGCCATCCAGAAAATCTACTTGTGTCACCATAGACTGGACTCCGTAGTAGGCATTTACGGAGACCTTGGTTTTGGCGCCTGCACCGCTCTTTGTCGTGACCAAAATGACGCCATTGGCACCTCTAGTTCCGTAGATGGACACTGCCACAGCATCTTTAAGCACATCGATTGACTGGATATCATTAGTATTGATATTGCTCAGATTAAAATCCGTACCAACGATTACTCCATCAATCACCCATAGCGGTTCATTGTTTCCTTGGATAGAGTTTCCTCCTCTAATCCTGATAGTAGGCGCAGCGCCAGGATCTCCACTTATCTGAGAAACCTGCACGCCAGCAGCCCTGCCTTGTAATGTCTGATCCACCCGTGCAGCAGGCAGGTTTTCCAACTGGGCGCCCTCGACATTACTTACCGATCCCGTGAGGTCCTTTTTCCTGACCTGACCATAGCCAATCACCACCACCTCTTCTAAATGGGACATATCTTGACCCAAGGCTACTTCTAAAGTAGTCTGGCCATTGACAGGAATATTTTGGGTGGTATATCCCAAATAGCTAAAGCTTAGCGTGGCATCCGCAGGAACGGAGAGCTCAAACCGTCCGTCAATGTCGGTGGCGGTACCGTTTACATTGGAAGTGTTTTTTGTGGCCAACTCTACCACATTTACCCCAGGAACAGTTTCCTTGGATTCGACATCTATTACCGTGCCCGTGACGGTAATATTTTGTGCAAATGATGATGCTGCATAGAAAAGCAACAACACCGCAAAAAGGTACTTTTTGGTAAAATTACTCATAATGGTTATATAGTTTAGGTTAATTTTAATTGACTACAATTGGTAATTTCCCGATCCTCCAGCTGTCATATTTCAGCTTGAGTAAAGCTAACTTGCCGTCAAGGCAGCGTGAATATCCTCGCTATGTCCTTCGATTTTTTATGTACTGAAATGGTCGAAGAACGTAATTGAGCCTAATTTTATACCTCCATCAAAAAGTAGTTTTACCGATAGGAGGGACATGGCCTTTTTGCTCCTAATTAATGCTGCCATTATCATTTGCCCCCCTCTACATTTCAACCCGAAATATGCATCAGCCAGGTTCAAAACGAATCAATGGGCAACAGGAAACAATAGTAAAGAGGTAGTCAATGTTTCTTGGCTTTATAGTTATCTTTCAAAAAGGTAGTTAAACCCGGAATATTGGTCAGTCAACAAATCCACAAGGGTGTAAAACAAATATACCTATCTAGAAATCAACACTCTGCAAAAAACCAGATAGTATTAGGATGAGCCATAGGGTAATTACATGCGCTTAACAACAGGCCGATAATCCCCTCAGGCAAAAGCCAGCATTCTTACAATAAGTTAAAAAAAACTTTTATCAAGATCAATGGATTGGATTAATAAAAAAATAAAACTATGAAAGGGTTAGAAAGATTATTGAAAGAAATCTAAAACCAGTGAAAAAAAATAAAAAGTAGCCTTTCGGGCTACTTTTTATATAATTTAAAACTATATTCTTTAACTAAACGTGCAAAGCTCTATTTTCAGTTGCTGCCAAACAAGCCTCCTTAAAGGCTTCTGTGTATGTGGGATGCGCATGGGACATTCGGGCGATATCCTCTGCAGAAGCCCGGTATTCCATGGCCACTACCGCTTCAGCAATCATATCTGCAGTTCTTGGCCCTATCATGTGCACACCGAGTATTTCATCCGTTTCTGCGTCAGCCAATACCTTCACCAAACCATCCGTGTCCATGGATGCCCTAGCACGACCAGAGGCCATAAATGGAAACTTACCGGTTTTGTATTTGATACCTTTTTCTTTTAATTCCTCTTCAGAATATCCCACCGCAGCTACTTCCGGCCACGTATAGACGACGCCAGGAATTAGGTTGTAATTGATATGCGGCTTTTGTCCAGCGAGTTGCTCCACCACCAGCATCCCCTCTTCTTCAGCCTTATGGGCCAACATAGCGCCTTTTACGACATCACCGATGGCGTAGATATTATCAGCGGATGTTTTCAGGTGTTCATCTACTTCTACTTGACCCCGGTCATTCAGCTTCACGCCGGCAGCTTCAGTATTTAGCCCCTCAGTGTACGGCTTCCTACCAATGGATACCAATACGTAATCACCCTTCACTTCTACTTCTTCGCCCTTGCTGTTCTCTGCCGTGACGGTCACCTGCTTCGCAGTGCTTTTTACAGCAGTCACCTTGTGCTTCAGGTAAAACTCAAAGCCCAGTTTTTTAAGGGACTTTTGCAGCTCTTTGCCCATGGTCTTGTCCATGGAAGGAATCAGGGAGTCCATGAATTCCACTACGGATACTTTGGCTCCCATTCGGGCATATACAGATCCCAGTTCCATTCCGATCACCCCTCCACCAATCACGATCATGTGCTTCGGTATTTCTTTCATCTTCAAGGCCTCTGTAGAGGTAATGACACGCTTCTTATCAATCTCGATAAACGGCAACGAAGCGGGCTTTGAACCTGTGGCTATGATGACATTCTTTCCTGTAATCTCCTCGGATTTGCCATCGTCTTTGGTCACTTTCACGGTATTCTTATCCACAAAAGAACCTACTCCTTGATGTACATCGATTTTATTCTTTTTCATCAAGTACTGGATACCGTCCACGTTCTGCTTCACCACATCATCCTTGCGTGAAATCATCTGCTTCAGGTTTACCTTCAGGTCCTTCAGGTCAATACCATGGGTCTGAAAAGTATGGGCCGCATTGTGATAATGCTCCGTAGAGTCCAGCAATGCCTTGGAAGGAATACAGCCCACATTCAGGCAAGTACCTCCAAGAGTGGGGTATTTTTCGATAATGGCAGTTTTCATGCCGAGTTGCGCCCCTCTGATAGCGGCCACATAGCCTCCCGGCCCAGATCCGATTACGATTAAGTCGTATGTCATGTTTGTTGGTTTTGAACAAAGTACGAGGTACAATGTACCAAGTACGAAGAATGTGTTATTTTTTTAAACTCCGCTTAAGTCCAAAGATCATATTATGAATGGTCTCTAAATCCTTTGACACTTTCATAAAATCACTTTCCTCTATATAATTTAGTTTATTGGAAATTACTAATTGCGTGTCCAACTCAAAGGCTGAGCCCAGTGCAATACCCAGAAACTGATCAAATTCCTTATCGGAATTTCTACCAGCTCCTTCTGCTATATTTGAAGGAATAGAAACAACAGCTCTATTAATTTGACTTATCAACCCAAATTTTTCTTGTTTTGGCAGTCCCTCTGTTATTTTATAAACTTCAACAGCTAAATCAATCGCTTTTTTCCAAACCTGAAGTTCTTTGTACCTGTGCATAATAATTACGTTAAATTAATGATGATGAAATAAGGAAGTTAGCAAACCTATCTTATAATTTAACAATTATTTTCCACACGAAACATAGAACAAAATAGCAGTAAGTACTTCGTACACCGTACATAGTACTTTGTACTTATTTTAGACCCCAAGCAGCAATCTCGCTGGGTCTTCCAGCAATTGCTTCAGTCTCACTAGGAAGCTGACGGATTCACGGCCATCGATGATTCTGTGGTCGTAGGACAGGGCGATGTACATCATTGGAAGTATTTTTACCTCACCATTTACCGCCATTGGTCGTTCCACGATATTGTGCATCCCAAGGATGGCAGACTGTGGTTGGTTGATGATCGGTGTGGACATCATGGAGCCAAAGATACCGCCATTGGTGATGGTAAAGGTGCCACCTGTCATCTCTTCAATGGTCAGCTTACCGTCCCGGGCCTTGGTAGCCAATCGAACCACTTCTTTCTCCACTTGGTCAAAAGACAGGGACTCTGCATTCCTAATGACAGGAACTACCAAGCCTTTTGGTGCTGACACGGCGATGGAAACATCACAGAAATCATGATAGATGATCTCATTGCCATCGATCTGTGCATTGACTGCAGGCCATTCCTGAAGGGCCACACAAACGGCCTTGGTGAAGAACGACATAAACCCAAGGTTTACATTGTGCTTCTCCTTGAACATTTCCTTGTATTGTTTCCTTAGGTCCATGATCGGTTTCATGTTGACCTCATTGAAAGTGGTGAGCATGGCCGTTTCGTTTTTGGCCGCTACCAATCTCTTGGAAATGGTTTTTCGGAGAGAAGACATTTTCTCTCGCTTCATATTTCGTTCTCCCGCCACCTTAGGTGCTTCAGGAGCCGTTTCTTTTTTCTCGGATTTGGAAGGCTTGGAAGCCGCAGGCTTAGCAGCTTGCTTCTGGGCTTTTTCGGCATCTTCTTTGGTGATCCTGCCGTCTTTGCCTGTACCTTTTACCTCTTTGGCGTCGATACCTTTTTCTGCCAGGATTTTAGCCGCAGCTGGAGAAGCATGACCTTCTGCATAGCTGCCTGATCCACCGGAAGAGGTAGCTGACGTACTTTCTTCTTCTTTGGAGGAGTCATCAGCTTCAGGAGCATCGCCTTCCACTACTTCGATCTTACAGATCAGCCCACCTATCTCTAGGGTATCGCCTTCTTCTGCCACACGCTTCAAGATCCCTTGTGCCTCAGCTGGCAGTTCAAAGGTCGCTTTGTCGGAATCCACTTCGGCAATGATCTCATCCATCTCCACAAAATCGCCGTCTTCCTTTAACCAAGAAGCCAAGGTCACTTCCGTAATGGATTCTCCTACTGTGGGAACGACCATCTCCTTCACTTCACCTGTTTTGCCGGATTTATTTTCAGCAGGTTTTTTGGTTTCTTTACTGTCAGAAGATGTCTCTTTTTCTTCTTTTGCAGGAGCAGCATCGCCTTCAGAAGCGTTGGTGTCGATCTCACAGATCACCGCACCAATTTCAAGGGTATCGCCGGCCTCTGCCTTTACGGTCAGCACCCCGTCTGCCTCTGCTGTCAGTTCAAAAGTGGCCTTGTCAGATTCCAATTCGCAGATTACCTCGTCCATTTCGACGTACTCTCCGGTATTTTTAAACCACTGACCAATAGTTACCTCAGTAATGGATTCGCCCACAGCGGGGACTTTGATTTCTAAACTCATGGCTTTTTATTTTTCCCCCAAACTCGCTGGTTTAAGGTTAATTTCTAATTATCGATTTAAAATAATAAAATTAAACCCAAAAGCGGCACCATGCTTTCTAAAACATAGTGCCCTGGGGGATTATTTAATTCTTAAAGCTTGGTTGATAATATGCGTTTGTTCTTCTTGGTGCACTTTGAAGTAGCCTGTAGCAGGTGAAGCACTGGCTTTTCGTGCGATCACGTCCATTGGGAAGTCCCTGAACAGTGCACGCATCATATACGTCCAGTAGCCCATGTTTTCGGGCTCTTCCTGAACCCAGACCACTTCCTTGTTCTTGCTGTACGACTTGACCACATCGACGATTTGCTTCTCAGGAAGTGGGTGAAGCTGCTCCACACGAACGATGGCGACATCCTTCACTTTTTCTTTTTCCCTAGCTTCGATCAGGTCATAATAGATCTTTCCTGAACACAGCACCACTCTCGTCACGTCAGTTTTCTTGACCGTGGTATCATTCAGCACTTCCCTGAACCCACCTTTGGTAAATTCATCTACCGGAGAGACTACCTTAGGGTGCCTCAAAAGTGACTTAGGCGACATGACGATGCAAGGCTTTCTGAATTCCCAAGCTAGCTGCCTCCTCAAGAGATGGAAGAAGTTGGAAGGCTCGGTAATATTGGCCACGACCATGTTATATTCAGCAGAAAGCTGCAGGAATCGCTCTGGACGGGCATTGGAGTGCTCTGGCCCTTGGCCTTCATAGCCATGGGGCAACAGCATTACCAAACCGTTCATTTTTTGCCACTTGGACTCACCGGAACTGATAAACTGGTCGATCATGGTCTGTGCACCATTGCCAAAGTCCCCAAACTGAGCTTCCCAAATGGTCAATGCATCAGGATTGGCCATGGCGTAACCATACTCAAATCCAAGTACCGCATATTCCGACAACAGGGAATTATAAATGTGAAATTGTCCTTTATTGTCCTTCATCTCCTTGAGGGAATTGTAGGATTTATTGGTATTGGCATCATGAAGGACGGCATGACGATGGGAGAAAGTCCCCCTTCTACTATCCTGTCCGGTCAATCTTACCGTCTTGCCTTCCAGCAACAAAGAGCCATAAGCCAACAATTCCGCTGCCGCCCAGTTAAGCGACTTGGAGTTATAGAACATGTCCTTACGCTGCTTCATCTGTGCTTCGATCTGCTTGATCGGTTTGAAGCCTTTTGGCAATGAAGTAAGCGCCTCGGCCACCTTCTCAATGGAATCTTCCGAAATGAAGGTCTCAGGCGACTTGTCAAAATCAGCCGGCTCGGACTTTCTCAGCTCCTTCCACGCCTGCTCAAATGGAGACGACTTATAGGGCAAGGGCTTTTCCTTCACCATATTCAACCTGTCCTGGAGCAGCTGGCGAAACTCCTTGTCCATTTGCTTAGCAAGCTTGGCATCAACATCTCCTCTTTCCAGCAAATCTTTATTATATATTTCACGTGGATTAGGGTGTTTCGAAATAGTATTGTAGAGATTAGGCTGCGTAAACTTCGGCTCGTCGGACTCGTTATGGCCATGACGACGGTAACACACCATATCGATAAAGATATCTTGATTATATTTTTGTCTGAAATCCGCCGCCAAATTGGCCGCAAACACCACCGCTTCAGGATCGTCACCATTCACATGGATCACTGGCGCATCGATGATCTTGGCCACATCCGTACAGTAGATGGAGCTACGTGCATCGTCAAAGTCTGTGGTGAAGCCTACTTGGTTATTGATCACAAAGTGGATGGTACCGCCGGTATTATAGCCTTTCAGGTTGGCCATCTGCGTCACCTCATAGACAATCCCTTGCCCAGCCACCGCAGCATCACCGTGGATCAATATGGGCACGACTTTGTCCTTATTTCCTTCGTATTGATGGTCGATCTTGGCCCTTACGAAGCCTTCCACCACAGGATTTACTGCTTCAAGGTGAGAAGGGTTAGGCGCCAATTTCAAGTTGATTTTTTTCTCACTTGGCGTGGTGATCTCACTGGAGAAGCCCATGTGGTATTTCACATCACCATCCCCCATGGTAAGGTCAGGTTTGGCTGTCCCTTCAAATTCGGAGAAAATCTGCTCGTAAGTTTTGCCCATGACATTGGCCAGGACATTCAAGCGGCCACGGTGGGCCATGCCGATCATCACTTCTTCAGCACCCAAGTCTGCAGATTTATTGATCACTGCATCCAAAAATGGGATGGTACTTTCCCCTCCTTCAAGCGAAAAGCGCTTTTGTCCCAAATATTTGGTATGAAGAAAGTTTTCAAATACTACTGCTTCATTCAGTTTATATAGAATCCTCTTTTTCTCCTCATCTGGTGGGTCAAAAGCGAGGGCTTCCTTCTCGATCTTCTGCCTGAACCAATCCAACATTTCCGGATCCCGGATATACAGGTACTCAAAGCCCATCGTCCCTTCATATATTTTCTTTAGGGACTCCATAATCTTGCTTAGCTTGGCATCACCGATACCTATTTCGTTTCCAGCTTGAAACTCCGTATTTAGGTCCGCTTCGCTCAATCCGAAATCCTCAAGGTCAATCAGCGCTTTCCTGTCTCGTCTTTCTCTTACGGGATTGGTCTTGGAGCGAAGGTGTGCCCTAGAGCGATAGGCGTGGATCAATGCCCTCACTTTGATTTCCTTTGGCAATTGCTCCATGTCCATGATGGTGCCCTTTGTGGCCAGCGCCCCGTTTTTGGCTGCGCCATTGGATCCGCTCGAGCTTACTGCCCCTCCATTTTCGTCTTCTCCAAACTTGGTGATGGCAAAGTCAAATCCATCAAAAAATGTCTTCCAACTTGGGTCGATTGATTCTGGGTCTTTTTTGTAGTCCTCATATAGCTCATCGATATAGGCTACATGGGCATTGGAAATGTATGAATATTTGTCCATGATTTGTTTTGTTCGCTTTGCAAATATATATCATTATGCATTTTTAATAAAACTGCTTATTCGCATATACAAATAAGACTGATTTACAGCTATTTGAGTTTATTCGTGCAAAATTATAATTGCAAAACATGGATGTATTATAAATATAAATTTGGTTTTTGATCAATTTTAGAAGGAGGTTTGGAATTTGGCTTTTTAGCGTCCCTCATTTTCTGGGCAAAACTTTCGATTTTATAAAATTTACGCTCACTATTTAGTGTTATAGTAAAATTCAAGGGGATCTTCCACCCTAAACACAAAACCAGTTTCCCTGATTTTCTGAGAGCTTACCACTTTGTAATCTGGCAAGTCTTTATTGCGATAGCTTTTGGGAGGCTCAAAACCCATCTCTTGGGCATTCTTTTCATAAACACTCCGCTTTTCAGGATGCAATGGACAAACACCATTATAGGTCTCCTCCCAAAGCTCCTTATCGATCACATGAGCAATCAGCCTCACAGCATCTTCCTGATGGATATAATTCACCGGAATGTTACCAGCAACCTGCTCCTTTCCAGAAAAGTAGTGGCCCGGTATCCGGTCCATTCCCAACAAACCTCCAAAGCGAATCACCGTCAGCTCATAGTGTCTTTCTGCCCACAATACTTTCTCCGCTTCATACACGGCCGAATGCGCCGTACTATTAGGACACAATTTTGTCGATTCGGTCACTTCTCCATTGGTATTGGGATAGACAGAAGTAGAACTGGTATAGATCACTTTACCTATTCCTGCCTGCTGGATAAGTGTCTTGAGGTATTTTAGTTGCTCGGGATGAAAAGTATCCGGCATGGACCTGCGTTTGGGTGGAATATTAACCACCACCAGGTCAGCCTCAAAAAGTCGGTTAAAGCCTTCTCCAGATGGATGGGGATCAAGTCTAAACAGTACATTATCGATACCTTCTGCCATTAATTGCCGATGCTTTTCCGGCGAAGTAGTACTTCCCAAAATGTGGTGACCTTGCTGTGCCAAGGATCTTGCCAATGGCAGTCCCAGCCACCCAAGGCCGATGATGCTTATTTTCATGTCAAAATTGAAGGATATATAAATAGTTAAAGGCTATTCCATGTCAGGCATAGCTTCCTTTCGTAAATATAACGCATATCATACGCTAAAAGTTAAACCCTAATTCTAAGACACTGAAACAGAGCAACGTAATGTAGCTAACTTATTTGACAACCACATCTGGGACATAGGGCACAATAGGGGAAATCAATCATTCTCCACTAACTTTTTCAAAAATTCCGGTGTGCCGTATTCCTTTTGTCCATGGAGAGGCCAAGATGTATAAACCCGAGAAACATCAAGTCCCTTTTCTGTGATGAGCTTATACACTCCTTCTGCTCGCTTACTCCCTGAATACACGCGGCCATTTTCGTAGAAAAAAAGTAAATCGCCTGTCCATAGAAATTTCTTGTCTGGAAAATAAAACACCAAATGCTGATCCGTATGTCCGGTGTCCTCACCAATCTCATAGGCAGTCACAATTCCCGCATAACTCTTCTGACCAAGCAAAGGCACATAATCAAATAATAGATCGACCTTGTCGTCTACTCCTTCATCGAGTGAATAATGCGAAGTGTGAGCAAGTTTTTTAAAATAATCCGTATTTCCCGATGTGGTTATTACTGTAGCCCCTGATCCAGCATACGCTTTTAACCCACCAGCGTGATCGGGATGATGGTGTGTAAGGAACAAATACGTTATGTCCTGATCAGGGTACCTCTCTTTTATTTTACTTACCAACTGCTTGTTCAAAGCAATTCCTTGCGGGGCTTCAAATAGCCCCAAGCCATTGGGAAATTTAACCAAGAGCGATTTATTGTTTTGGGACTCATACTTGATCAGGTCAATTTGGTCGGATAATTTCTCAAAGACAATGACCTCTTCGTTAGTGGTAACGTCGGCCAAGGAATTGATAAAAGGTGCAGGCAGCCATTTAAGGGAAGCCGCACTAGTATCCGGTATGGAAATAAAAGCCAGCGAATCATATGTCACCTCTCTTTCTACCGATCCAAATTCATAGTCCACTCTTCTCTGAGGAATGTAAAATCCTCTTTGCTTCGTATATCCCTCATAAGAAGAAGTAAACAACGCGTCTCCATAAATAGGGCTATAAACCATTCGCTCAACTCGTTTTAATAAAAATGTTTCCGAATCTATTATCAAATTATAAACAAGACCGTCCTTCATCGTTACTGCGATTACATTATAAGCACCCGAAGCTTCAATCATTCTGAGTGACAATGCCTCCTTCTTTGCCAAATACAGGAACCAACTAGGATTGGATTTGGCCACTTCCACCAAACCACCAGAAGTCTTTGACTTGGTAAAAGTCTCGTCATAGTAGTCCCATGAATAGGCCGAATCCATTTTCGAAACCAAATCACGGTAATAGTTGTTGTCCCCTTTCGTCATTTTGGTATGCGAATAAGCAAGGTCAAGACTAGGGAAAAAACCAATCTTCTCCTGTATGGCATAATCAATCGTTTGTTCCGGGACAGCATAATGTCCCAAGTTATGAATCACTCCTGAAGTACTAATCTCCAACCCCTCTGGGCACTTTCCCAGTGAGTTTATGGCCCTATTAATAATTTGCACCGCTCTTTCATTGTTTGTCAAACTCTGCGCCATAAGCACCTGTGCCAGTACCAGGTGAATCAATAAAAATATAGTGAATTTCATCTTAATGGATTTTTTTGTGAAAATTGATCATATTGAAAAACATAAGGTTGATTGGTATAAATAAATTTCTCCGTCTCTTCTCCTCTCTTATTTTTTGAGCACAAAAAGCAGCTTCGAAACTCATGAAAAAACGCCCATCCAGCCTCCGTAAAAACACTTAAACCTCCCATTAATTCCAAGTCATGCTCAAACTTACGAAGGTAAAAACCTATCCTACCTATAGCCTCGTGTTTTAACCTATTGTCTAAAAGCTGAAATCGATCTAAAAAGACATCAAGGGATTTCAATTCTTCAATTGCTACCGCTTTTCCTGTTTTTTATTGTTAAAAAAACAATGATTTACAAACTCAATATATGGATACACACCTCCCACAGCAACTAATTTATTTTAAAAAAATACCAAAATATTAAAAACAACAAAACTTAATATATTTACTACTTGAAAAACGCAATAATCACCTGCGACTAAAAAAGCATCACATAGAACTGTTTATTCGTAATTACCTGAGCTCAACTTATTTTTAGTATAAAAAACGTCATTGTGGTCTGCCCAAGCAGGCCCTTTTTAGGAGAATGTGCATTGGAAAGGGTGTGGCAACCCCATCATACGGAGATTCCCACGCTTCCTCCTCCAAATCTCCCCTCTAAGCCCTGTTTGGTGTTGGCTCCAGACAAGCCTGCCCTTGACTTCAGACAGGCCTGCCTTGGCTCCAGATAGGCTCACAGTGCATGTTCCTACTGTACGGAAACGGCTTCGAAATCGAACTGAGTTTACCAAAAAAAATCGGGTCTATTAAAGTGAGTCAGGAATAAACATACCATTGAAGGCAATCTGCTGCAATAGGTCCCGCGTCAGCGACTACGGGACAACGACATAAAAAACCTTCTCTCCGAGGAAAGAAGGTCCTAAAATCATTTATCCTTTTTTGGCATGGTTCCTAAGATCACGTCCCAAAGCGGGGAGCTTACGCCAAAGGCCACATCGGGATCCTTGTAATGGTGGATGGCGTGATTTACCCAAAGTATTTTCAAGGCATTTTTAGGCGGCTGAAAGGCGTGCACAATATAATGCACTCCCAAATACGAAGCATACCCCATCAAGAAACCCGGAAGAAAAAACAAAGCATAATCTCCCATCAGGAATGTAAATACAAAGTAAAAGATGCAGGCATACAGTCCACTGATAAATGGCGGCATCGCCAAACGATCCTTGTCCTTCGGATAATCATGGTGGACACCATGGACCGAATATTGCAACTTATCCTTCATTGGGGTATCGGGCACCATATGAAAGAAATACTTATGCATCAAATACTCCACTAGTGTAAATACCAACAAACCTATCAAGGTTACCAATAGCCCTATTCCTACAGGAATTGTAGTGGTGGTAAGTCCATAAAATAAAGAAACTACACCAATCACAAGAAACATGACAATAGGAATACTAATATGTGTCCTGGACATTTTTTCCAGCACCGGATTCTGGAACATTTGTGCCGACCCATTATTATCCGGCTTCTCCAGTCTTCCAATTTTTTTCATCCTAACAATATATTTTATTTTCGCAAACTCACTCAAGAGGGTGATTTGCAATTATTTATCTACAACTACAAATAACACCTCAATAATTTCACCACAAATTTAACGGATTGAATCCAAAAGGAGTTATTCTTTTTGGGAAATAATGACCAAAATCACCTATTTTGAAAGTGAAAGGGTTTTATCGATGGTTTTTTTATAAAATTCCTCGTACCGGGGAAGAATATTGGACACATCGAATTCCTTGGCCCTGGCCAGTGCCCTTTTCTTAAAAGCGGGTAAATTTTCGTCTGAAAGTATATGCAACGCTTTTTCGGTCATTCCCTCAATATCTCCCACCTTGCATGCAAATCCCGTCACTCCATCAATATTCAGCTCAGGAATCCCACCAGCATCAGAGGACAACACGGGCACCTCGCAGGCCATGGCCTCCAAAGCTGCCAGCCCAAAACTTTCTTTCTCAGACGGAATCAGGAACAGGTCTGCTACCGAAAGAACTTCTTCCACGGCATCCAGTTTACCTAAAAACCGCGTATCCTCACAGGTGCCGAGTTCCCGACAGAGCCGTTCCATCTTGTCCCTTTCGGGACCGTCCCCCACCAACAACAATTTGGCAGGAACCACTTTCCGTACTTCGTAAAACACCCTAATGACGTCCTCTACCCGTTTTACCTTCCTGAAATTTGAAGTATGCACGAGCAACTTCTCGTCGTCAGGACAGATGGCTTTTTTGAAATGCTCCTTTCGTTGCTTTTTGAACCGGTCCAGATCGATAAAGTTCGGGATCACCTGGATGCCATTCTGGATATCAAAATGATCATAGGTCGCCCGCTTCAAATCTTCGGACACAGCAGTCACACCATCGGATTGGTTGATGCTGAAGGTCACGACGGGCTCATAGCTGGGGTCTTTGCCCACCAGTGTGATGTCCGTACCATGGAGTGTCGTCACCACAGGAATCTCAATTCTTTGGGTTTTCAGTATCTGCTTGGCCATATACGCTGCCGAAGCATGCGGAATGGCATAATGTACATGCAGTACGTCCAACTCCTCAAACTTCACCACATTAACCATTTTACTGGCCAAGGCCAGCTCGTATGGCGCATGCTCAAATAACGGATAACTCTTTATGTCTACTTCATGATAAAAAAGGTTTTCGCTCAAAAAATCCAACCGGGTAGGCTGCTTATAGGTAATAAAGTGAACTTCATGACCTTCCTTGGCAAGGGCTTTCCCTAGTTCCGTGGCCACAACGCCACTCCCACCAAACGTGGGATAACAGACAATTCCGATTTTCATGTTTTCAGGGTTAAAAAAACTATATTTTTTTAGAATTTAGAAGCTATAACCTTTCCAAGGGATTTTTTGTTCACCAGAAAGCACTTTTTATTCGCGAATAGCCTGATAAATAATATCGTGGATTTCCGTTCGCACATGCTCTCTCAACAGCGAATTATTACTGGCATTGGGATACACCCTATTGGACAGAAAGACGTAGATCAACTCCTCATCGGGATCTGCCCACACGGCTGTCCCCGTAAAACCTGTGTGCCCAAAGCTACTTTTGGAGGCCAATTTGCCTGCTGGCCCGCCTTCTCCCGGCTCGGGATCAGGCTTATCCCAGCCCCATCCTCTACGGCTTTGATTGGACTGTCTCTTGGTAAACTCTTTAACGGTTTTGGCATCCAATAGGTTTATCCCTCCATACTGTCCTTCCTGCAACATCATCTGCATCATCACCGCAAGGTCATGTGCTGTCCCAAACAGCCCCGCATGACCAGCCACACCACCGTACATGGCCGCTCCAGGATCATGAACAAACCCCCGAATAAGCTCATGCCTAAAGACCACGTCATTCTCCGTAGGAGCGATCCTGTCCACCTCGTACTTTTCCAAAGGCTGGTAGGTAAGTGTATAAAGCCCCAATGGATGGTAAAAATTCTGATCCAAAAAATCATTTATGGGCTGGTTAAGGATTCGCTCCACTACGCGCTGCATGATATACATGGTCAGGTCCGAATACTTATAGCCATATCCCTTGGAGGATTTTCTCCGGAGGGGAGATTCGACCGTCCATTTCCACACACTGTCGGGCAAGGCATCCATTGCATACATCTTGTCGGTCACCTGTATAGTATATCCGGCATTTTTTTGTGAATGATAAAACGAGGGATCCCACCTTCCTGATGAAATGGTCTTGGTGTAGTGTGGTATCCATGGCGTCAAGCCTGCCTCGTGCGCCATAATGTCCTTGAGCTTAAGATTGGCCTTGTTGGTACCTTTCAGTTCGGGAAGATAGCGTACTACTGGGTCATTCATGTCGAGCATCCCCCGGCTTGCTAAAAACATCACCGTCTGAGTAGTGGCCATCACCTTGGTGATCGATGCCAAGTCGTACACTGTCTCAGGAGTGACTGTCGCCGTCTTACTATAATCCAAATAGCCATAACCTCTCTCAAAGACCACTTTGCCATTCTTGGCCACTAGCACACTAGCTCCAGGAGTGGATTTACCCCGAATGGCCTGTCCGACCACATCATCGATGGCATTCAGCGTACGACTGTCCATTCCTTCATTTTCGGGCTGGCTATATCCTAAGCGGTCTTTGGACTGGGCGGGCACTGAAATCCCCGCAGGCAGGGCTGGGCTTACGGTCGCAGGCAAAGCTCCATCCACACCCCGGGCGCCAAAGATCACTTGTGGCGCCAGCTTTTCGGTATATTCATTTTCTTCATAGGCCACCAACACATTGGGCAGGCCGTCGAGGTATTTTGCCGCATAGGCATTTCCGAACAGAACGGTGATGACGTTGTACTTTTCGCTCAGGTTTTTGATAAAGTACATGTCCTCTTGCTTGATGCCAAAATTTCGTCTCGGGCTATTGCTTACGTCAGTAACGCCCACTACTATGGTATTGTACTCCTTGAGGTTTTGCTCGAGGGCACGGTAAGACTGGTTATTGCTATTTCTGGCGAGCCTGTAATGTTTAAACTTCCCAAATTTATCGAGGTATTGCTGGAAAGTCCCTCCACCGTCCCCCAGTGTGATAGAGGCCATCTTCAGCAGGTCTTGGTTGCGGATAGGCAAAAACCCTCCTTTGTTAGCTGTCATGGTCATCGCCCCGGCATAGAGTCGCTCCACCAGTGCGGAAGTTTCGTAGGTACTGAGTCGCTCCACGAGTTTTTCGGTATCGACATGCTGCGGCTTGTTCAAGCCTGCCCAATATTTGGCCTTAAGGATTTTTTTGACGCGGGTGTCTATTTGTTCCTTGGATATCCGGCCATCGGCTACCGCTTGTAGGATCAGCCGCTTGGACTTGGGGACATCCTCTGCATAGAGCAGCACGTCATTCCCGGCCAGGAGTGCGAGAAGGTCCACCTCTCCCGGCGCATGCAAATTACTCACTCCTCTCATGTTCAAGGCATCGGTAAACACCAATCCTTCAAAACCCATGTCCTTTTTGAGCAAGTCATTGACCACGGCAGGTGTTAGGGTAGTCGGTTTACCGGAAGTAGTGCCCAAGCTGGGAATATGCAGGTGGGCCACCATCACACTCATCAGGTTTTCTTTGATCAGCTGACGGTAAGGGTATAAGTCAACGTCTTGAATTTGCTCCTTTGAATTATTGATGACCGGCGTGGTATAGTGGGAGTCCGAATCGGTATCGCCATGGCCCGGAAAATGCTTGGCATTGGCCATCACCCCGTGGTCTTGGAGTCCCTTCATATAGGCAACGGCCTTTTTGGCCACCTTTTCCTTTTGCTCTCCAAATGCCCGGTAACCGATTACGGGGTTATTGGGATTGGAGTTGACGTCCACGACGGGGGCAAAATTGATGTGCATTCCCAGTTCCTTAAACTGACGGGCGATCTCCGTGCCCATATCATATATCAACTCATCATCTCTGATGGCCCCCAAGGTCATTTGTTTGGGAAACTTCAGCACACTGTCCAGCCGCATGCTGACGCCCCATTCGGCATCCATGGCGATCATCAGCGGTGTTTTGGCGATGGATTGGTAATAATTGGTCAAATGGGCTTGTCTTACAGGACCGCCCTGAAAGAAAATCAAACCTCCGAGCTGCTCCTCACGGATGAGCTTCGCTATTTTTTTCTTATGTGCCTCACCTTGATTGGAGTATGCTGCCACCATGAACAGCTGCCCCAAGCGCTCTTCGAATGTCAGCCTGTTAAAAACACTATCCACCCACTTTTTCTGCGCCACATAATCCCTGGTCCTAAGGGGATCACCATAATTATCGATCTCTTTGTTGTCAAACCCAAAAGATAGTTGAAAAAAGACCATCCCCCAATGAGCAGCAGGACGAACAGCACTCGCCAAACTTTTTGATTCATCCGATTGTTTAATTTTTATTGCTTAAAATTTAAAATAACTTTGTATAGATTACTGTAGACAGTTTCTTGCAAGTAATCTCTAAATTTACGAATATTCAAGCTTTTCCCTACCATAAATAGTGACAAGCAAAACCAACGTTACCATATTTAACGTTATGATAGTGTAAACGAATTCAATTATCAGCATGAAATTTCCATCCATATTTAGAACGGCCCATCCTATGCGCTTTGACATCAAGCCAAGGCACTATGATCCTGTGAAAGAAGAAATCGAACAACGCACTTCCAGGATCAAGCGACAGCTGGAGGCTGAAGGATTGCTTTCTAATGGAAAAGACCAAGATATTGAAGAAGCCTATCGAAGGGCCGAAGGTTCTTCTATTCGAGGAGCCTTTACCCAGGGAAGTCCTATCCGTAACAAGCCATCTGAACTCTTTTCCAGCGCAGGAATGCTGCGAATGATCATCCTGCTGGTCTTAGTGGGTACGATCACCGGTTACTTGTACTGGGGAATGGACGCACTGTACACACTCCTATACGTTGGAATCGGAATAGCCGTCGTGCTGTTCTTGTTTAGATTGAAAGGCAAAACAAATGAGTGATATTATCCAACTTCTGCCGGATGCTATCGCTAACCAGATTGCCGCCGGAGAAGTAGTACAGCGTCCCTCATCTGCACTAAAGGAACTCTTGGAAAATGCTATTGATGCAGGGGCGACAGATATACAAGTGGTCATCAAGGAGGCCGGCAAAATACTCATCCAGGTCATAGACAATGGCAAAGGGATGAGCCTTACCGATGCCCGAATGTGCTTTGAACGACATGCCACTTCCAAAATCAGAAGTTCAGAAGACCTCTTTGCCATCAGGACATTTGGCTTTCGGGGCGAAGCCATGGCTTCCATCGCTGCAGTCGCTCAGGTAGAGCTCAAGACCAGGGCAATGGGAGAGGAACTTGGTACCCTGATCTGCATCGAGGGCTCGGAAGTCAAAAAACAGGAGCCTGTCGTATGTCCAGAAGGCACCTCCATTTCCGTAAAAAATCTCTTCTTCAACGTACCTGCACGGAGAAATTTTCTCAAGTCCAATCCCGTGGAGATGAAACACATCGTAGAGGAGTTTCAGCGGGTAGCCTTGGCCAATCCTGAAGTGAGCTTTAGCTTAATGCACAATGACATGGAGCTGTTCAAGCTCAGTTCGGGCAAACTCAGCCAACGGATCGTGGGAATCTTTGGAAAAAACTACCAAAGTCAGCTGGTGGCTTGTGAAGAGGACACTCCCCATGTTACCATCAAGGGCTATGTAGGCAAACCCGAAAACGCCAAAAAATCACGCGGAGAGCAGTATTTCTTCGTAAACAACCGCTATATCAAAAGCAATTACCTCAATCATGCCGTAACCAATGCCTTCGATGGACTGATGGCATCCGATCAGCATCCTTTCTATGTACTGTTCTTGGAACTGGACCCTTCCCACATCGATATCAATGTCCACCCGACCAAAACAGAAATAAAGTTTGATGATGAGCGCACCATCTACTCGGTAGTCAGGGCTGGCGTAAAGCAAGCTTTGGGAGCACACAATGTCGTTCCCACGCTGGACTTTAGCTTGGATGTGAATTTTACCGAAAACTGGAAAAACGACGAGGTAAGAAAGGACGAAGTCAGCAGGGAAAACAGCTATAAAACCTACAGCACCCCTTCCTTCAAAAAACAGGATACTTCTGGCTGGGAACGCTTGTTTGAGGGAGAAAAAAACAGTGATGTTAGGGAATCAGCCATAAAAGAAACCTCCGATGATTCATCGGAGCTGCTTACCTTCTCCAGCCGTGCCAATGAAGAAGATGAGGGGAGTAGTTTTACTCCCGAACCACTCCCTTCTGCACACCCTGCCGAGGAGCGAAATACTGGCACGACATTTCAAGTAGAGCTGAATTATATCGTAGCGCAGCTGGGCACTGGACTATTGCTGATAGACCAGCAAGCCAGCCATGAACGCATCCTGTACGAGCGCTATATCAAGCAGCTGAAAAACACCGGTGGTGCCTCACAGCAATGCCTCTTTCCTCAAAGCCTGAGCCTGAGTCTGGCCGATTATACCTTGGCCATGGACCTTCACGAGGAGCTTAATAGCTTGGGATTTGTCATAGAGGAATTTGGAAAAAACACGCTATTGATCAAGGGTGTCCCTGCAGATGTACAGGTCAACAATGAAAAAGCCTTGTTTGAAGGGCTTTTAGAACAATTCAATCACTTTAAATCCGAACTGTCCTTGGACAACAAGGAAAACTTGGCGCGGTCTTTGGCAAAGAAATCGTCGATCAAGAAGGGCACCAAGCTCAAAAGCCAAGAAATGGAGACCTTGGTCGGGCAGTTATTTGCTTGCCAAAACCCAAATTATGGGCTTTCGGGGAACAAAACCTTTGTAAAACTTGATTTAAGTAAAATACGCAGTTTTTTTGAAAAATAATATATGTTTAGATCACTAACCCCCGTCGTCAAAAACCTATTGCTGATCAATGTGGGCATCTACGTAGTGGCCAGCTTTCTCATGCCGCAGCTGCAGGCATGGTTTGCACTATACTACATAGAGAGCAAATTTTTCATGCCATTTCAGTTTTTGACGTACATGTTTATGCATGCTGGTATATGGCACCTGATCAGCAATATGTTTGGACTATTTATCTTCGGTCCCTTGCTGGAGCAATTCCTTGGCCCCAAAAAGCTGCTCACCCTATGGATGGTCTGCGGCGTAGGTGCTGGTGTATTGTATTCAGGCTATACCGCCTTCCAGATGAACCAGCTGAACCAGAAAATCGAAACATTCTACAACAACCCCGACCCAGAGGTCTTTAACCAGTTTGTTTCAGACAACAGCTACATGTTCAAATCAAGCATTTATGATTTGATCGACAGATTTAGCCGTGATCCGAGCAATGAGTCTTATGTTCAGCAGGCAAAGGCCAACATGAACCAAGTAAGGGAGTATAAGTCAAATATCCCCATGGTAGGGGCTTCTGGTGCGCTGTTTGGTATCTTAGTGGCTTTTGGGATGCTGTTTCCCAATACGCAGCTGTTTTTGCTCTTCCCGCCCATGCCGATCAAGGCCAAGTACTTGGTGCTCTTTTATGGGCTCTACACCGTCTATAACATCATCGTCAATAACCCCACGGATAACGTGGCTCACTTTGCGCATTTTAGTGGTTTAATTATCGGCGCGATTTTGGTAACTTTCTGGAAAAAGAATAGAACTAGCTTTTACTGATCATGTACGGAGGATTCTGGTATTATTTAAAAAACGCTTTTAATCACAAGGACAACAGCCTTTACAAGTTATTGGCCATTAACATCCTTGTCTTTTTGGTATTCATGGTACTCAGGGTTTTTCTCACCATCAGTGGTGAAGAGGCACTCTACCAACACATCATAAGCTACTTTATGATGCCCGCTGAAGTGGGCAGGATCATCACACAGCCTTGGTCCATTCTCACGTACATGTTTATGCATGAAGGGATTTTCCATATCCTTTTCAATATGCTTTTCCTGTACTGGTTTGGGCTTCTGGTGCAAGAATACCTGGGCAGCAGGAAATTGGCCAACCTCTACATATTAGGTGGACTGGCGGGTGCTGTTCTCTACGTCATCATGTACAATGTAGCACCCTTCTTTATCGAACAAAGAGATGTCGCCCTGATGCTGGGAGCCAGTGCAGGAGTCTATGCCATTGTCGTAGGCGCGGCGACGCTTACCCCTGATACTACGTTTCACCTGATCCTTTTGGGACCTGTCAAGATAAAATACATTGCTATTTTCTATGTGGTCATTGCCTTTGCCAACAGTACTGGCGCCAATGCCGGTGGTGAATTGGCCCACTTGGGCGGTGCGGCCTTGGGTTATTTTTATATCACGATGCTCCGCAAAGGAACCGATTTGGGTGCTCCCGTGCAGGGAGTAGGTAAATTCTTCGAAAATATCCTCTCCGGACGACCCAATGTCAAGGTGTCCTACCGGAAGAAAAATGCACCCTACAAAAGTGAACCACTGCGTGACACTGAGACCAAAAACTCCAAGAAAGAAGGAACCACACAAGAGGAAATTGACAAAATCCTCGACAAAATAGCCGATAAAGGCTATGATAGTCTCAGCAAGGAAGAAAAAAGAAAGCTCTTTGAATACAGCAATAAGTAAAAAAGAGATGATAGCGCAAAGACAATCATGACTTCTCGATAGCGAACACAATTCAACGTAATGCAAGGGAGTGAAGCAATATTCGTTTCTTGATGCGAGACTGCTTTTGAAAACAATTTACACCTGAATAAAAGGACGTAAAAACTTGTTTATAAAGTTTGGCTACGTGCAAAACCCAAGAGACTACCCCTTTATAATATACAAGAATTTGAATTTAATAAAATAAAAAAACACTTATGAAATAAACTTTAAATCACTACATTATAGTCATAAATACCATTTTTAGATTATAATGAAAGGTCGAGCCCTCCATTTACTCCTAGTGATGTTTATAGTGGTTTTGTCCATGCACCGTACCGCTATCGCCCAACAATACACCTTTGTCCCGGACAATCCTGGGTGCAATGGCCAGTGGAATAATGGAAACTGCTGGGACATTACCATTATCGAGCCTTCTTGTGCCTCCCCTAATACCACCCCTCCTGGAGCAAGTACTTGCCAAACCGAAATCATCATCAATGACGACTTGTCACGCCCCAATTCACTCAACTTCCCCGGCAATACGGACATTTATATCAATAATGGTGCATCGCTCACTTTTGGTAATAATGTCACCATAAATGATGACAAAACAATGAACGTGATTTTTGAAGAGCCTTTATCCACAATAAATATCAATGGGACACTAACGGTCAATGACCAAGCCATTTTCTCCCTGACCGGAGATACCGACCGGCTACCTTCCGACCCCATTACCAACTTTGCCAATATTGGCGATGTGGAGATTGACGGGATAGGCATGATCGCCATTGATGCCAATGCCGGTATGGATATCGAAGGCAGCTTGGAAATTCATAATCCTTCCAATAATCCTGCAGTGTTTGGCTTGATTGATGTCGATGGTTTTTTCAGCACCACTTCCATCACCGTACGCGGCAACTCGCATTTGGTCTTTGAAGTAGCAGAAAACAGTACCGTCTATGCCTCAGAACCTGAAGGGACGCTGGAAATGAATGGCAATTCAAGCATGACATTTATCGGTGATTATAATGAACCTGGAGGCGATGAGGATGGAGAGAGCATCGTAGAAGTAGGTGGTAACATCGACACCAATGGCAGTGGTGCCCTGATCACTGCTGATGATGCCACCATATATACCTGTTATGAATTTCCAACTGGAATTTCCACAGAAGAGCTCCATGAAGGGCAGTTTTTTGAGGAAGAATGCTCGATCGTGCCCGTGATCTGGTTGGATTTCTATGCTGAATTTGATCCCATTACTGGCTATACAAAACTCGATTGGTCCACTGCCAAGGAATGGGAAAGCAGTCATTTTGAAATAGAGCGCATGCATGCTCCATCGGACTCTTTTCAGACAGTTGGGCAGCTTCCCGCCAAAGGATGGGCCGACCAGCCTTCCTCTTACACTTACTATGACAAAGTGGGTAGTTTTCCGACCAATAGGTTATACTATCGTATCAGACAGGTGGATTTTGATGAAACGCACACATTTACTAAAGTCATCTCACTTACTGTTCCCATCACTTCAAAAAACGAATGGACTGCCTACCCTAACCCCAGCACTGGCCAGCTTTTTCTTCTACGGCCAAAGCACCTTGCCGCTAGCAGCCATGAAATCAGCGTTCGGCTCTATTCCCCTACCACTTCCAATGAAATCGCCCACCTGAAACTGCCCTCCCAACAGATCATTCCCATCCATTCCTTATTGAGCAATGCACCACGGGGATTGCTGATTCTGGAGATCATTTGGGAGGATAAAATTGAGCATATCAAAATTCTCCATCAATGAATAGCGCTAGGATATAAATATCGGTTCTAGATGATTTACTGTGGATAACTTTTACATCTTCAGGCTCTACTGTTAATTATTGCCAATTTTAAGTTTAGTCTGCACGAGATTGGTTTTTTGAAAATTCTTTTCCCCTGAAAAGTTGATTAACTTTAGCTCGGTTTAAGGATTGTAGAACGAGTAAAGCAGCGCATGATTACCCCAAAGGAAGTACTGAAGAATTTTTATGGATACGATAATTTTCGCGGTCAGCAAGAGGCCATTATCCAGAGCATTTTAAAGAAGCAGGACACCATCGTCCTTATGCCCACTGGTGGTGGCAAATCCGTCTGCTATCAAATCCCAGCCATGGTCAATGAGGGCCTTACGCTGGTCATTTCACCACTGATTGCCTTGATGAAAGATCAAGTCGATGCGCTCAATGGCATAGGCATCGCTGCCGCCTATCTCAATTCTTCCCAGAGTGCCAGTGAACAACGTTTTGTCTCCGAAGAAATCAAGTCAGGCAAGTTGAAGCTACTCTATGTAGCGCCAGAAAGGCTCTTTGGTGGTGCTTTTCCGCTTACTGAAACCCTCAAAGCCACCCCAATGTCCCTAGTGGCCATTGATGAAGCACACTGTGTGTCCCAGTGGGGACATGATTTCAGACCTGACTACTTGATGATTGGCCGGCTGAGACAGGAACTGCCTGCTGTGCCCTTTATAGCACTTACTGCTACAGCAGACAAGCAGACCCGGGCAGACATCGCTGATAAACTGGGGCTAAAAAAACCAAAGTGGTTTATCTCCAGCTTTGACAGACCCAATATTACCTACCGCATTGTCCCCAAAAGAAATTCGTTTGACAAGCTATTGGAGTTTTTGGAATACCACCAGAAGAATTCGGGCATCATCTACTGCCTGTCCCGTAAAAACGTCGAAGACATGGCTGATCGGCTGCAAGCTGCCGGGCTTTCTGCCTTACCTTACCATGCGGGCCTTGACAGACAGACGCGCGCCAGCCACCAAGAAAAATTCATCAAAGATGAGGTCAAAATCATGGTGGCCACCATCGCCTTTGGTATGGGGATCGACAAGTCCAATGTGCGTTTTGTGGTCCACATGAACATGCCTCAAAATGTCGAGAGCTACTATCAGGAAACTGGGCGTGCAGGTCGTGACGGACTGCCCAGTGATGCCTTGCTCTTTTACAGCTATGCGGATGTGATGACCCTCCAGCGTATGATCGACACTCCTGACAATCCGGAATATTCGGAAGTCATGCTGGGCAAGCTGGACAAAATGAAAAACTTCTGCCAATCCAACACCTGTAGGAGAAAGTACCTCTTAGGCTACTTTGGTGAGGAGGAGCAAAAGGACTGCGGCAACTGTGACCGCTGCCTGAGCAAAGGCAACAAACAAGACATGACCATGCCATCCCAGATGCTACTGTCCGCCATCGTCCGGCTCAAAGAAAATTATGGACTTGGCTATTGCGTCCTGGTACTGCGAGGATCTAAATCTGCCAAGATCCAAGAAGAGCACAAATCGCTGTCAGTATATGGCGTCGGCAAGGACAAAACCGAAGATTTTTGGAAAAAACTTGGACAACACCTCCAACAAGAAGGGTACTTGGCAGAAGCTGGCACGCAGTTTCCTACGTTAAAGCTCACTACCACAGCTTGGGAAAAACTGAAAAACAGGGAAAAATTCCTTCTCAACATGGAGGAAGGTGCGCTGGAGCATCAAAAGAAAAGTACGCCTTATGAAGAAGAACTTTTTGAAGAGCTCAAACGCATCCGTTTCGGTCTTGCCCAGAAGGAAAATGTACCACCCTATGTGATTTTTTCTGATAATACCTTGGTAGAAATGGCCACTTATCTTCCGCAAGACCATGAGGCCTTTTTACAAATGTCAGGCGTAGGGCAACTTAAGGCTGAAAATTATGAAGGCCACTTTGTCCCCATAATCAACGCTTATGCTGAAGAACACCAGCTCAAATCCAAAAAGAAACTTACTGTCAATAAAAGCCCAACAAGCAACCGCTCTGGGGTTTCCAAAACGGAACTGGTCACGCTACAACACCTTAGGGATGGCTTGGATCTATTTGAAATAGCAAAAGAACGAGAGATGAGCCTGACCACCATCGAGGGGCATATTGCCAAATTGGTTAGGCTGAAAAAAATCAGCGCAGAAGCTTTTGTATCCAAGGACGACCTGCTAAACATACGGCTATTTTACAGAAGGCAAGAAGGACGGTTCCTAAAACCCATCAAAGAACATTTTGGTGATCGCTATTCTTACTTTCAGATAAAAGTCGCCATCGCTGAAGAGCAATAAGCATTATTGAGGTGCTTAACGCCTGGAACCAAATACGTTTAGTGAGTATGTATTTGGTTTCACTGGTTCTACATATTTTCATTGGTCAATTATTTTTCTTGCTGTACTTAGTTGGATCATTAAATCGATTACCCATCCGCCATTGGAGCGTAGAAACAGTGGAGAGAACCGTCGTTCCGACAGCTATGCTGCGGAACCATTAGTACCAAACCTTTTTTATTGGCTTTAGGGCATCATGCCGTAGGCATCGAAGCTTGGTAACAACCACGACCATCAGTCCTCAGTAATGTGCCGTAGGTACATCACATTTGAGCGATTAATTCTTAGCTGTTCTTAGCTGTTCGAGATTTGTAATCCCGAACCGAGATAATGGGGATTTGAAATCCCCTTAGCCAGTTATGAATAACGCAGACATCAATAAGAATATAGGTTTTCAGCAACTTACAGATGTTAGCCTAGCGGCTATGGTCTAGCTGCCAGACAGAACCGAAAACTAAAGTGAAGCGGCTGATTTTGTCAGCCGCGGCGGATCAGATCGCAATACCTCTGCGCCATGACGTAGATAGGCTAATGCATATTCCGGGTTTAAACCGGGTTTTTTAATACAACTTTGTTATCCTTGAACCTTTTTATTTGATCCCAAATTGAATGATCCTCAAAAGCAATAATTTGTCAAGTTATAACATTCCTTATCACCATAAGGTATCCCCAAAGCACCTAACAAACTATAGAACAACTTCTTATACACAAAAACCCTCCGTTCTTACCAACATCTCGAAACAATAAACAAAGGGCATAAAAACCAAAAAATACCCCAAACTGGGTATTTTTTGGGAAATCTTTATGGCCTACCTTTGGAGTAGGGTGATTAAGCAACTTTTTCCACTTTGTTTTAAGTGAATAACGAAATATCAAGAGGCCATTTTAATTCTTACTTTTTACGGCCTCTTATTTTTTTCCTCAAGCATAAAAAAAGCCGGCAAATTGCCGGCCATATATAAGTTTCTCTCAGTTCTTTTTAACCTGGTTTAAGGTTACTTTAGCCAAGCAAGGCTGATTTCATCTGGGGTTTTCATCCTGTCAGCTAGCCTCATATAGCGTCCAGCCAATCCAGAGAGGTACTCCTGCGCTTTTGCAGCTGGTCCTTCTAAGCCAGTCAAGGTTTCGATCTTCCATAATTTCACCAGATGATCGATAATTCTTGCATAATCCCATCCGGTATATACACCAATTTTTTGTGTAATAGCTGAAAACTGATCGAAAAGTGTGGGGTTGCTCCCTCCTTTGCCCATCAAAACCGCAGGCATGACAATCTGCTTCCTCATCATTTTTTCGAAAGCCAGCACTGCTCCATTTGGATCTATCTCAAAGATCCTGGACATAAAAGATTTATAGGCCTTTTCATGTCTCGCTTCATCGCCAGCGATCGTCTTACAGATTCTGGCCAAGGAGTCGTCTCCTGCCTTATGAGCTAACTTACCTGTATTGACGTGGCTCACCTTGGTGGCACGCTCTTGAAAAGAGGTATAGATGATGGCTTGGAAAGGATCCTTGTCAGATTTGGGATCGAAACCATTGTAAATGAGTCTATGGATAGTCTGTTCTACCTTTTTCATATCTGCCCTTCCAGACAGGTAAAGGTACTTGTTCAGCAGGTCACCATGACGGTTTTCTTCTGCCGTCCAGGCTTTGGACCATCTTACCCAACCACGCTCACTCAACAAGCTGCCTTCAGGATTAATGCCTTCCAGTAGGTTGAAATAAGTCTGGTAACTTGGCAGTGCCTCTTCGGTAATCATGTTCCCAATGAGGGATGTGATAATGGTATCAGGGATTCCTGCAGCGCGTTCCTGGAGTTTTTTAACCTCATCAAGCGCATCAGGCAAGGTCATATCCGGAAGAAAATCCGTTGGCTGCCAGCAATCGTCAGGGTCTAGCAATACAGTATCCACAGTTTCTCCCACCAACTCATCAAGCTGATTGATCACCTCGAGATTCTTCTCCAATTCGTAATTAATGGTTTCCGTACCTTTCATACTATGTTTCTTCTATTTGGGCGTTTGAAGAGTTGACCTGTTTCCTCGACGCATTTTCATTTATATTCACCACATTCAGGTCAATAATATTGAGCGTGGTATTAATGAAAACGTTTTTAAGGTTAAGATGTTTTCTTAAACGCCACAAGTTAGCTATTTAATAACAAGACGCATAAAAAAGAGAAAAAATTCTGTTTGCCGAGGGGAGTAAACTGCTTGGATGCACTGAAGAACTGGCTTGAAAAAAAAAATGCTACCCGCAATAGCAGGTAGCATTTTATCAACTTCTAAAGTATATAAAGGTATTAATTCACGTCCCAGAAAAGGGCTGTCTTGCCTTCATCACCTCCTATAGCTTCGGCAGCTTCAGCTCTATTTGCTCCGTTCAATGTCTGCTCGTTCACAGGATAGATCAGCCTCAAAGGAATGACAAGAGCACTGGCACCCTCTACTTGAGGAGGCTGCAAATTAGGCGCATCGAGTCTTCTCCACTCAAGCCACGCATCATAGCCTCTATTGTAAAGTGCGATCCACTTTTGCGTACCAATAACTTCTTTCCAATCACCGGAAGCGGAGCTATAGTCTACAGAAGACTGAGCCAAGTAAGCATTTGCATCAGCAGCAGTTCCTCCCCAGTAAGTGATGGAAGCAGTTACTGCATTGGTATAATGCTCTTCCGCAGTTCCGCTTACATTATAGCCTCTCTCGGCAGCTTCAGCCAACAAGAAACTGGTTTCGGCATAGTCCAACAATACTCCTTCTTGAGTAGGGTTCGCTATTTTTTCACTGACAGTAGAAAAATCAGAATAACTGTTGGCAAAGCCATATTCACCACCAATGAACTCTCCATCTACTTGACTGAAATACTGGATTCTCCTAGGATCATTACGATCGTTCATAGCATCTACAAGAGTACTTGCTGCTACGTAATCTTCCCTAGTGGAATACTGTCCTTTCACATTTGAGGATACTGGGTTATTGTTTGGCTCTGCTCCCATGTAAGGAAAAGCTGCATTATCTTCGTTACTTGTAAAGACATTTGTAGCAGCTTCCTCTACTAATGTCTGCGCTTGGGCAGCGTCAGAATCAGCAATGACCATTGCTAACTTAAGCTTCAAGGAATTACCAAATTTAAGCCATTTTGCCATATCTCCCTCGTAAAAGAGATCACCGTCATCAAAACCATCAGCATCTACGGTAATCATATCCAATGATTGATCCAAGCGGGAAAGAATGTCATTATAAATGGTCTGCGCATCATCGTACTTCGGCAAGGTAATATCAGGATTCAAGGCTTCAGTATAAGGTGCATTTCCGAAGGTATTCACTACTACAGACCAAGCGTAAACTTCCATGATACCAATCTGGGCCATTTGGTTGTTTTTGATGTCCTCAGCAAGAAGGTTGTCAGCTGACAGTACTCTTTTGGATTCCTGCAGATCCATCAAGGTATTTCTGTATAGCCTATCCCACATATTTTGGGGGATCAGCCTAGAAGTCATATTGTAACGAGGTTCGTCCAAGTATTGGGTTGATGTCCAATGCTGAGCATAAAACCTATAGTTATTGACATTCACATTCGGAGTCATTAACGCGTCCGAAAGTTCCTTAACGGCATTCGTGAATAATGTTACGGCCGGCACTGCTGTTGCATTTTTCTGATCCACATTGTAATCATCCAAACTATTGACGCAGGATGACACCAAAATCAGAAAACAAAATATCAATGTTATATTTATCTTTTTCATGTCCGTCGATTTAAAAATTTAATTTGATGTTGAAACCATAGTTTCTCATGGCAGGATAGGCTCCACTTTGATAGCCTCTGGCATTTCCTGAACCCAATCCCTCTTCAGGATCAGAGTACTCCATGTTTTTATGGATAATCCATAGGTTACGTCCTACCAACTGCAGGTCTATACCCTTGATCGCTCCCATTCTAGCAATAAGGGTTTGAGGCAATGAGTAAGACAATACCAGTTCACGAAGTTTTACATAACTACCATCATATACGTACATGGCGCGGGGAGCACCTGCATAGTTATTGGCAGCATAGCCAAACGGTGTCAAGCCATTGCCATCTTGGTTCTCCGCATAGATGTCATTCGGACTGCCATCTTCTTTTACACCGGGAAGCAAAACACCACCGCCGTCAGCTACTGGATCCCTTGAAGGATTACCTTGTGCATTTAGGCCTGCAGTTTCTGGATACAATCCGGTACCTTCACCATACCACTGATCCAAGGAGAAGATGTCTCCACCTTTTCTGATATCAATAAGGAAGGCAAGGGATACGCCCTTATAGGTAAGGGTATTATTGATACCACCCAACCAATCCGGATTGGGATCCCCTATGATTCTATCCGCCGCTCCTGTGGCCATGTAGTAACCATTTTCGTCTACGGTCCTTTGCTCGTTGGTATAGATAAAGTCCGTGCCTCTGATCACACCATATGGTTGGTCCACTGCTGCATTCACCGACACCCCACCTTGGAATGATTCGATCGGTATATTATCCACCTTGTTTTCGCCTTCACCATACAGGCTAATGACCTTGTTGCGGTTCAAGGTGAAGTTCAGGCTCATGTTCCACATAAAGTCATTGGTCTGGATAGGAGTGACATAAGCCGCTATTTCTATCCCTTTGTTCTCCATTTCACCAGCGTTTACATACCTTTCGGAGTACCCGGTTGCGGTAGTAGTAGCTACTGGAAGGATTTGATTAATCGTGCTGGACTTATACATCGTAAAGTCAAATCCAAACAAGCTGTTAAAGAAGTCCATTTCTACACCCGCCTCCCAGCTTCGCTGTCTTTCCGGCACCAGCTGATCGTTATTTCTCGTACTTGGAATAGAGAAAAGCGGTGTAGAGCCAAATGAGGTTGGCTTGGTATAAACATCATAAACACTCAAGGGAGGAGCATCGTTACCTACCTCTGCGTAGTTGATCCTTGCTTTGGCATGGGTCAACCATGGAGCGTTTTCGATCACTTCTGAAAACACGAAGTTAGCTCCAGCTGCAGGATAGAAATAAGAGTTATCGCCTTCCGGCAATGTAGTTGATTTATCCTGACGGGCAGAAAGCTCCAAGAAGAGCATATCTTTGTAGCCTAAGTTAGCATTGGCATATACACCATCCACACCTCTTCTTGTATATCGTTCCACTGGTGGCTCGATAGGGCTAGCAGAATTGGACAGTGAATACAGCCTTGGCACTACCAATCCACCATTAGTTTCGGCCCTGATATCACTTGTTTCTTCCCTACGGATATTACCACCCAAAAGGCCGTTCAATTTGAAGTCCTCGGAAAGTTGCTTGTTGAAATTCAAGATCAGGTCATAGTTGGATTCCCTATATGACCTATTATATCTAGCATATTCAGCCACCCCAGCACTACCTACAGCAATACGCTCTTCTTGCATATCAAAGGTAGTGTTCAGTGTGGCCCGGCCCATGATGCTCAACCAATCCGTCAACTCATAGTTGATCATGGCAAAACCGTAGAGGTTATCCCTGCTGTCATTAGAGTAATTTTCATAGGCCGACCAATAAGGGTTATCAGAATAGATCGGGCCAGTATTGGAAGAGTTCCAATTCCACGTCTCGTTTTGTTTATTTCTAAAGTATGCGGATTCTTGCTCTTTTAGGTCCACGTTGGTTTGCCACCACTGTCTGAACTGCTGGTTAGGATTTCGTCCATTATAGCCAGTACCATATCTACCAATACCATCAATTTTGGTATAGTTGGCAGACGCACTTACGGTGAGCTTTTCAGTGGCATCATAAGAACCTGAAAAATTCAGCATATTTTTGTCAATGCTACTATTGGGCAAGTTACCTTTAATATCGTTTCGGGTGTATCCCAAATTAAAGGTACTCTGCTCCCCACCACCACTTACAGCAATGCTTTGGTTTGAGTTTAGTCCCGTTTCATAGTACGTACTAGGGTCGTTTTGGGCGATAACCCAAGGCCTAGTCTGTCCGAAAAATGGAGAAGTTGGGTCTATTGCGTCCCATTGATAAACCTGTAGGTTTGGATCATAAGCAGGACCATAAGAGGCATCATCCTGAAACCTTACCACTGGCGCCACACCGTCACCAAAATCTTGGGAGTCACGGAATTCCTGAGCATAACCACCACCATATTGGTCTTGGTATCTAATAAAAGTGCTCTTATCCATAGAACTCCATATCACACCACTGTTGATAGAGATGTTCATGCTGTTCTTCTTCCCTTTTTTGGTAGTAATCATGACCACCCCGTTGGCAGCCCGTGATCCGTAAAGTGCGGTAGCAGCAGCACCTTTAAGCACGTTCACGGAAGCAATATTGTCAGGATTGATATCCGAAGCGGCATTACCATAATCGGTAGCCACCCCACCACCTGCTTGGGCATCGGCGTTATTGTTGGCGTTACTTACAGGGACGCCATCAATGACAAATAAGGCTTGGTTATTGCCGGAGATAGAAGAATATCCCCTGATCACCACGTTGGTGGCTCCACCCATGGTGTTGTTGGTCCGGACATCCAAACCAGCTACTTTACCAGAAAGAGTACTTACAAAATCCGCAGACCGGGCACGTGACACTTGGTCACCTTTAACCTCTTGGGCTGCGTAAGCTAGCTCGTTTCTGTTTCTTTCTACACCCAACGCTGTCACGACCACTTCCGATAATTCCTTGGCATCGGATGCCATCGCCACATCTATGACTGTTCTGTTATCAATGGGCACTTCCTGAGTGGTCATGCCAATAAAAGAGAAGATCAATACTTCTCCACCTGCAGGTACTTCTAATGAGTACTTACCATCCAAATCCGTGACGGCACCACGCGAGGTACCTTTCACTAGAATGCTTACGCCTGGGACTGGCTCTTCACTATCAGCTGAAGTAACCGTCCCCGTTACTGATGTAGTCTGTGCAAAAGAATATTGCAAAAACATACATAGCAAGAGGGCTAACTGTACACTTTTCTTCATATGCGGTTGATTTGATTTTGGCACAAAGTAGAAATCTCCATGCTAAAAAAAAACTTTATGATTTTTTAACATTTTGATAACGAACCCTTACACCATGTCAAACAATTGGTTTCCAGTAATTTAACATTTTTTAAATTAATTTAAAAAAATTGTCCTTTTCTAATAGGCTATATCATTAAATCAACCAATGGATAATTGTATGGAAATCGATTTCTTCAAAAATAAATACGCACATTTCCGATCCTTTACGCAAGAAAATTTTACCAAATTAATAAAAACCGATTTTATATTTTTAGGTTTCCAAATTATATTTTATCAAGCAACTTAATTCTTTTCGATGCTTTTTATTACACCTTACACAACTATATAATCAAAATAAAATACTGTTATAACAATTAATACGAAATCGTTGAATTTAGAAAGGGCTTGTTAATCCTTTTATGAAATCTTGGTATTTCCTGGTTCTCTATGGACCCAAAAACTTTATAAACGATACTAAAAACAAGAAAATCAACTCTCAAAATAGGTGTGTCCAGTAAAATCCAGTCGAATCAGGTTAAAGTTTTTGTAGCAATAATCCTAAAAACAGCCTTATAAAAGCGTCCCAAACCCTTCACTGACCTACATGCTTTCACTACCACTTTTCCGAGTATTTCTCACTGAAGAATAAAACGCGAAGCCTTAAGGTTGTAAAAAACGTAGACCCCGTTAATGGAATAAAAATTTAATAGAATGAAAAAGGCCGCCCGAAAAACGGACGGCCCCCAACTTCAACTCTCACTAGTTATATAAAGGTAATATTAATCTCAATTCACATCCCACCATAATTTGGTATCTAGGCCATCTTCCCCTTGCCTGGCAACAGCCTCGGAATAATTGGCCTCATTCAAATCGCGCTCCGTTGTCGGATAGGCTTGTCGAACGGGAATCTGCTCACTTTCATTCAGGGCATCAGGCGCTGGAGTCAATGCCGGATAATCCAACCTTCTCCATTCTGCCCATGATTCAAATCCTTGCAAAAACAAGGCTGCCCACTTTTGATTACCAATAGACATATAAGGGTTCGTACTATCATACATCACTTCTGGCTGGGCGATATATGCATCATAAGTAGCCTGATCAAATACGCCCCATTGTTCAAAGGAAGCCTGGATGGCCTCATAGTAAAGATCTTCGGCAGACTCGCCGATCCATCCACGCTCTGCTCCTTCTGCCAAAGAAAACAATAACTGGGCCCTGGTAATGATCGGCAAAGCAGCATCCTGCTGTCTTGTCACGCTCCCCAGGTAAGACACCTCATCATTGGTAACTTCACCGGCCACCGCATTACTGATTCCATAAGGCATCCCCTCGATAGTACCTGTTGCTGCGGCAGGATCCGCATACACTGATAACCTTGGATCTCCCAATGGCTTCATAAAGTCTACCATGGTACTGCTGATCACATGATCCACCCGAGTAAGGAATCTCGCATACCAAGGGTTTTGATTATTGGTAGCATTCAAATACGGATACATCAGATCTGCTTCCAACACACCAGCCTCGTAGGCGGCCACGAATTCGGCCTCCGCTTTGGCAGGATCCACATCACTGATACGCAATGCCAAAATCAAACGAAGGGAATTGGCAAATTGCTGCCAACGATCCATATCTCCTCCAAAAATAAAATCCCCTTCCACAGGCGTACCTCCGTCCATTTGGCCGACCGCCTCTGTCAATTCAGTAAACAGCGAATAATAGATTGCTTCTTGTGTGTCATAGGCAGGGGACAAGTCATCATCCCCTTGAAGTGCTTCTGAATAAGGAAGCTCTCCCCACCTGTCGGTCACAACTGCATAGAAGTATGCTTTCATGATTCTCGCCACAGCGATCTGGTTGGCATTGCTTCCTGCTGCCGTCATGTCTCCCTTGGTCGCCTCATCAGTATTCAGATCGATGATGCGTTGCAAGTCAAATAACGGCCCGGAATAGTATCCATTAAAATCAAAGTAGATCGTCTGGTACCTAGACCCTTCCGTATATTGTTTTTGCGAAATATGCTGAACATACAGCACGCTGGTCTCGTTTCCAATCACATCGGAAACGGAGCGTTCTGCATCTGTCAACAAACTAGAGGTCAATGGCGAAGACGGCCGATTAGGATCCACATTAATATCCCCAAAGTCCCCACAACCAGTTGAAACCATCATCAAGCCAACTGCCAATCCTGTATTTATCTTATTTATTAATCTTCTCATAGTTTCTGCAAATTAAAGTACGACACGAATGTTAAACCCATAAGACCTTACCCCTGGCAATAGGCCTGCCTCGAAATATGAATAACCATTGCCACCGGCAGCAAACTCAGACGGATCCAGTCCATCCACGTTGGAATGGATTAACCATAGGTTTTTGGCGATAAAAGCCACATTGGCAGAATGGATGGGCCACTTTGCCAGCAGTTTACTTGGCAAAGTGTAGCCCAACCTCACCTCTCTCAACTTCACATATGAAGCATCGTAAATGTACTCCTCGTGAACGCCGAACAGTCCTTTGTAGTGCTCTGATGGATCTACATAAATGGTCTGAACCCCTTCTCCTTCTACTACTCCTGTCACTGGAATACCTCCTCCTTGATCTACCGGATCACGTTTTGGATTACCCAAATCGTTCAGACCGGCAGTTTCTGCAGCTAGACCAGAATAAGGCAGGAACATTTTGGTCACCGAATAAAATTGTCCCCCTTTCTGAAAGTCCAAGAATGCCGTCAAGTCAAAGTTCTTGTAAGTAAATGTATTTCTGAATCCACCGGTAAAATCAGGCAATACCGTTCCCAGTTCCTGGTTTTGATTCTTCACGTAGCTGCCGTCATCATTGATCACAGGCAGGCCTGTCTCCTCATCATAGGTATATCCTGTACCGATCAGCGTACCCCAGGGCTCACCCACTTTGGCGTTTAGGGTCATCCCCCAATATGCGGACTGTAGCTGACGGTTTTCCTGATCCTGATATAGCTCGATGACCTCATTGGTATTTCTCGCAAAATTCAGGTTCATATCCCAAGTAAAATCTTGGTTGGTAACAGGTGTAGCCGTTAACATCACTTCTACCCCTTCACTACGGATATTTCCCGCATTTACCTTGGCCTCTGTAATCCCACTAGAACCAGGTACGGTCAAATCTATAATTTGATCTTTGTTGTCATTTCTATAATAGGTCACATCCAGTCCCAGTCTTCTCTGAAGAAACCTCAGGTCCACTCCCGCTTCGTAAGATGATGAAAGTGCCGGACGTAAGTTAGGGTTTGGATAGGTGTTTGGCACAGTCAATGCTGGCAATGACCCATATGGCGTACCCACATTATATACTTGGGCAATATCATAAGCTGATACATCAGAGCCCACCTGCGCATAACTCAACCTCAGCTTACCGAAGTTCAGGAAATTCGTGTTGCCCATCAGCTCAGTAAAGACAAAACTGGTAGAGATCGACGGATAGAAATAACTGTTATTGTTTTCCGGAAGTGCTGATGACCAATCATTCCTAGCTGTCAAATCAAGGAAAATGGTACTCATATAGCCTAGCGACAAGCTGCCGTATACACTTCGAACGGTTTTTTCACTATAGAAATTGGATACATCAGGACGGTCGATAGAAGCATCTATATTATAGAAGCCGGGTACCGACAGCCCTCCTTCGGTTTGCTCACCCATGGTGTCATAGAAGTTTCTTCTGATATTACCACCGGCATTGGCCACGACAGAGAAGCCGCCAAAATTCTTGTCATACTGAGCAAGGACCTCATAATTATCCTCTCTTCCGATTCGGGTACTCACATAGTATTCATCCAAATCCAAACCACCCGATGCCACTCGCTCTTCGATTTTTTGGTTAAAGAAATCTGTCCTGGCAAAACCAGACACGCTAAAGTTCTCTGTAAAGTCATACGTCAAACCAAAGTTACCGTATACACGGTCCCTCTTATCGTTTGGTGCATTTTCATAGGCTTCATAATATGGATTGTCCCAGTAGAGTGGACGGGTATTGCTCGGAGAGCGAATATTCCAAGTCCGGTAAGTACCATCTGGGTTTTTGTAATTTTCAAGCCTGTCCATATCCAGTTGCCGTTGAAACCACTGGTTAAAGGAGTTCACCGGATTTCTGCCCGTATAACCTGAAGCAGGCCGCCCCTGCCCTTGGGTACTGGTGAAGTTAAAGTTCAAGCTAGCTTTAAGCTTGTCTGTCAGCATCGTACTTCCGTTAAAGGAAACATTGTTTTTAAGCAATTCAGACCCAGGCATTACCCCTTTCTGATCGATATGGTTCAGCGACAGCCTGAACAACGTTTCCTCATCACCTCCTGACAGCGCAACGCCCGTATTCATGGTCACACCTGTCTCGAAAAAGTCCCTTACATTATTTTCATTTGGTAAAAGCGGACGTAACTCGCCAAAGCTCTCTCCCTCATACCAGCTGTCCCAATGTCTTACCATCTGACCTTCCATGCGCGGCCCCCAGCTTTCATCAGCGGCATAGTTTATCACTGGTTGACCATCAAATTCTGCCCAAGAAGCTGGATGGGTATCAGGGTTATACTCGAAAGAAGCCAACTCCTGGCTATAGCCCCCGGCATATTCATTTTGGTAATCCGGAAGGATATACACTTTTTCGAAAGTAGTACTGTGGTTGATCTCTACGCCGATACCTTTCCGTTCAGTACCTTTTTTGGTAGTAATGATGATCACTCCATTGGCAGCCCTATTCCCATAAAGTGCCGCTGCCGAAGGTCCTTTTAGGACAGAAATGGATTCGATATCATCTGGATTGATATCTGCGGCCAAGTTTCCGTAGTCCCTTCCCGAATAATCTTCATCGGGGGAAAAACTCCTATTCGAGATAGGGGTACCGTCCACCACAAAAAGCGGCGAACCACCGCTAAGGGAATTAATCCCTCTGAGACGGATGTTTTGAGAACCTCCAAGCGCAGCTCCGGAAGAACCGATCACCTGCACGCCGGCCACTTTACCGGCAAGAGAGCCTACCACGTTGGCCTCCCGAACACTGGACAGCTTATCTCCATCCACACTCTGAATAGCATATCCCAGTGAGCTCTCATCTCGTGACACGTTCAATGCCGTCACTACCACTTCATTCAGTGCTTTTACATCCGAAGTCATGACAACATCCACGACGCTGCGACCATCGATAGGCTCCTCTTCTGTAGCCATCCCAATAAATGAAAACACCAACACCTCCCCATCATCAGGAAGCTCCAAGGAATACTGACCATCCAAATTGGTCACCGCTCCTTTGGTGGTTCCTTTTACCAACACACTTACACCGGGTACTGGCTCCCCGTTTTCGGCCGAGGTAACCGTCCCTTTTACCGAAGATATCTGCGCAAAAGAAAATTGCGAAAATACCAACAGTAACGCGAACAATAGTACATTTTTTTTCATATGCGATACGTTTGATTTTGGAGTAAAGTAGATGCAGCATCCCAAAAAACAAACAGCAGCATTTTTCAACTAAAATTTTTATTGAAAAAAAATAGACTTAATAAACTGTATTTCAAGTAATTATTACCTAGAAAAATATTTTCAATTTTTTTAACTTTTTTTATACATCATATAATTATAGATACAGTAGTTAAATACTTAGTTTTTATAAAAAACAATAGCAGAACCTCTAACCAAGTTATATTTACAGAATTATAAATCCCTATTACACTTTTATACATTATATATTACTAAACAATGTATCGATACCGTACAGTTTAACTATAAAATTAGGAATACTTAAAAATGACTAAAATCATAAAATTTGATTTGAAATTTTATTTGTTATATTTATCATTATTCAAAATATTATCAATTTTTTTTAATAGGTATTTACAAAGACTTTATTTTTATTTATTTACATACTTTTGAAATTTTCAACTCTATTTTAAAACCTTATTTAAGGGTAAAAACATATATACTTAATATTTGATATAGTTTTTAAACCTATTTTTACAGTTTATACATTATTGAAATATTATTTACAAAGTATTTTATAGTATTATTAACTCAATAAATGGCCATTGATTATAAACTCGATAAAAAACAATAGATACTTTTTTATTACATTTAATATTTATATTATTTTATTTAACAACGTAAAAAATTAATTTTTACTATAAAAACACAGTATCAACCATTTATAGACAAAACAGAAAAGAAAAATTAGAATGTAACAATAGAAACCCTAAGCTATTCATGACCAAACCCATCTAAGGCATTAGAAAATCTATTCTATACGGCGGGTAAAAAATACAATAATCGATAACTAAGATTGAAGACATAAAAAAACCTCATCAAAACACACCTGATAGCGCGCTCCAATGAGGTTCTAGTATAAAATATGTGTTAAATTATATCAACTATATAATTATTTATAAAAATAAAAACTCAACATAGAAAATACAAAAATGCATCAACCACCTCAACATCATTAATACTCCAATCTATATGCCGCCACCTTATCCTTCATAAAGGTAGGTACAAACACTAGGTTCTCTTCTTCCAAGTATCCAATATCTGCGGTATTTGACTTGTCATTTTTGGTATCAAGGAGCTTGGTTTCATTGTCACCTTGGATGATCCATATTTCTCCCGCCCATCGGCTAGCCAAATAATTCCCATTGCCCAAAATAATAAGGCCGTCACCACCTGTCACTGTGCTGTTCAATACTTCATGCGTTCCATCAGCAGCATATTTTTTCAGTCCTGCGCCATCCAACCCATGCAACACACCGTCTTCATCTACGCGCAGACCATTGATATTTTCCTGCCCCTCTGCCAAAGTACTGATCTCACCATCTTCAAGCACATGGATCAATCCCTTTTCCATATCGGAGAAGTAAACCTTGTTACCATGTACATCTATGTCATTTAGGAAGCTTGCTCCCTCTACGACATAGGTATTTATTATTTCACCTTTTTCAATATCGATTTCTACAATATCATCGATATCTGTCACATAGAGCTTTCCATCCAAGATTCCCATGCCTTTTGGCCCGTCCATACCAGTCACCCATTCACGTTCCAATATTTCACCATCTTTCGAAATGATAGATATAAAACCTTCGCCGTCATGGTCGCGGGCATCACCATCAATATTTGCGACATAAATGGTTCCTGTCGAAGGATCCACCAAAACGGACTCACAGGTCGTCAACTCAGCAGGAGTTTCCCATACAAGGGTCAGGGAAGGCTCCACCACCTCCTCTTCCACCACGACCACCTCTTCCTGAGCCTGCTCTTTATTTTCACTACCTCCACATTGCCAATAAAGCATGGGAGCAACGGTCATAAGCAATAATACTCGATTGTGTTTTTTCATATCCAGTGTTTTTATGGTTAGTGTAAATACAAGAATCTTTTACTAAAATTAGTAAATTTTCATACCTTTTAATAAGTTTTGCCTTCTCCTATTATAAACAGATAGACGAATATTTGTTTAAACCCATTTTATACCGCTAATCATTATCTTTTCGGAACCTAACGGGTTTTGCTATACCTTATCTATAAAAATCATTTGTATGAAAAAATTATTTCTACCAAAAGTCAGCTCTTTACTGCTATTAGCAGCACTGAGCTGTAACGAAAAACCCACCCAAGTAGATTACACCACGCTTTCTGACGAAGCTAGACTGGAAGCAGCCAAAGAAATCGCCCATGAGACCATCATGGTGGATGGGCATGTCGACCTGCCCTACCGTATGAAAGTAGGAGGCTTCACGCTCCAACGTGAAATCCTGGATGTTTCTGAAAGAACAGACGGTGGAAACTTTGATTTCCCAAGGGCCAAGGAAGGCGGATTGGACGCTCCCTTTATGTCCATCTACCTGCCTGCCCGTTACCAACAAACCGGTGGTGCAAAAACCTTGGCCGATTCGCTCATCCTGATGACCAAGCGCCTGGCAGAGACATGGCCTGAGAAATTTGCCATGGCCAACAGCCCTGATGATATCGAAGCCAATTTCAAAGCGGGAAAAATCTCTCTCCCCATGGGCATGGAGAACGGCGCAGGTATCGAAGACGACATCAACAATGTAGCCTACTTTCATGAAAAAGGCATTCGCTACATCACGCTTACCCATGGTAAGGACAACCTCATAGGCGATTCCTCCTACGATACCAGCAGGACTCACGGCGGACTCACCACATTTGGTGAGCAGGTAGTGAAAGAAATGAACCGTGTCGGCATCATGGTGGACATCTCGCATGTCTCTGACGACACATTTTATGACGTCATGAAACTAACGGATGTACCCGTCATTGCCTCCCACAGCTCATGTAGAAAATACACCCCGGGATTTGAGCGGAACATGGATGATGAAATGATCAAGCTGCTCGGAAAGAAAAAAGGCGTCATCATGATCAACTTTGGCGGAAGCTTCATTGACGGAGACTATAATGAAAGAACTGCTGAAGTGCGCGAGCACATCGTCAACTGGCTGGCAAAAAACGAACTTAGCCGCTCGGACTCCGCAGCTCAAGTATACATCAAAAAGTACGTTGCTGAGCATAACGTCTTTCCGGACGTAACCCTCGTCGCAGATCATATTGATCATGTCGTAAAGATCGCAGGCATTGACCATGTAGGTCTGGGATCGGATTTTGATGGAGTAGGTGACTCCCTGCCCAATGGCCTTAAAGATGTCTCGATGTACCCTAACTTGATTGCTGAATTGCTCAAGAGGGGTTACAGCAAAGACGATGTCGAAAAAATCTGCTACAAAAATGTTTTCCGCGTGTGGCGAGCTGTAGAAACGGCTGCGGAAAACTCTTGATCCTTCTTGATCTTTTTAGTCAGTCGATGGTCCACAGACGACCGTCGACTGACTACTGATTATTACTGATTACCGCATCACCTACTATTCATCAAAAAGATACCAGCCATTGGGATCCACTACTATCTTTTCATCACTTTTAATCCTCACGGCATCTGAAGATAGCTCTACCACCTCTATACCATCGGAAGTTTTGATTTCTACGGGCAGGCTAAAATCGACATTGCTCAAACGAACATCATAGCGTCGTTTACGCTTCCGCTTCACCTTCAGCTTGGGCAACTTGGTAGAGTAAAGGTATATATCAAAAAAGCCCTCTAAGTCCTTCCCTGAATATTGCTCCGCAAAGTCCACAAAGTCTTTGGTGGTGACCTGATGAGTGTAGGTAAACCTATCTTCCTGTAAGAAGGCCTTCAGCATAGGAAAGAACACCTCGTCCCCCATCACAAACCGAAGCGAGTGCATTACAAAAGCACCCTTCGTATAAATATCAGGATGATAGGCCTCGGCACTGTTGATATTGTCCCCCTTTACCAATGGAGCCTCATTCTCAATTTGTTTTTTGGTGGCGGCAGCACGTTCAAGGTAGGCCTCCATGCCAGCATTTTTTTCATAATAGAGCAGGTCCCCGTAAGAGCAGATCCCTTCATGGATCCAAAAATCCTTCCAATCGCCCACAGACACCTTATTACCCCACCACTCATGCCCCAATTCATGGTGCAGCAGCCTGTCAAAGGCAGTATCCCCTACTTTGGTATATTGAAAGTTATTGCCGTAGGCATTGATGGTCTGATGCTCCATCCCTAGATAGGGCGTCTCTACCACGGCTATTTTGTCCTTCGGAAAAGGATAGGGACCAAAGTACTTCTCTTGGGTCTGGACGCTATTTTCCAATACTCTTAGCAAGCCTGGTGCATTTTCCTTATGTTCGGTGAGGACATAAACCTCCATCGGAACCTTACTTCCATCTGTGGAAGTATATGCTTTTGTCAATTCATGAAAACGCCCCATCGTAAAATTCACATTATAATTACTGATGGGATAGGATGTCGCCCATTGGTAATAGCTATACCCAGAGCTAGTGGCCTGATTCAATAAACGACCATTCGCTGCCACGAAATAAGGAAAAGGAACTTTAATATAAAGATCCACCCCATTGGATGCCTTGCTGGAGGGATGGTCCAGGCAGGGCATGAAAATCTTACCTCCCTCTCGCTGACAGGAAAGCCCCACCCAGTGATCACCATTGCTGTCTTCACTCCAGGTAAAACCTCCTGACCACGGTGGATTTTCAGCCACCGGTGGCCGACCTCTGTAGTAAATCTTCACCTGCTGCGAAAGGCTATCGGGATAAATATCCAAAATGTCATCATGATGTTCAAATCGCTGCACCCTCCCGTTGCTTTCCACCTTGACCACTTCATAATTGGAGATGAGATCTAGACGAAGCGTATCCAAAGTCCCTAGTGGACGATAAGTCATTTCCATCACGGCATTGATCCCCTTGATCTTAGGCAGGATCTCCAAGTCCAATGAATAATGGACTACTTCAAACTGTTCTTGCAGCGGATCCATCTCTCCTCCCCACGTCCAATCATCTTGTGCCAATGCATCACCTGCCAGGAGCAAAGAAACAACTGCTCCGGCCAGAAAACATTTTACACACTTTTCCCACCATTTGATTCCGAATAACTCTCTTTTCATTGTCGCTGAAGTCGCCTTAAAGTAAAACTTAAAAGTAGAACGTTATTTACACATTACAAAACACTTTTGTCATGGCTGACAACACCAATTTTCAGCACTACCCACCTATATTCCCTAATATATTACTTTTACGGATTTATTTTAAAGGAAACGCAATAATTAAACCAACATTAATCCAATTATCATTGGGAATACTGCTTATAAAGCTTATATTTATTGCGCTTGCAAGTCACAAAATTGCTTTTTGGCTTCTTTTTTTTTAATGGATAAAACATACTTAAGCATGTCTTTTTGTAAATCATTTCTCTTCTTTTTACTGACTTTTTGTACTTGGCTACTTATGGCTCATCCCCAGCTGAGCCATGCTGCGCCATTTAGACAGGACACTACGATTGAAAACCAACCTCGTTTTGGAATATTCAAAAAAGATCATGGGAAGCACAAGGCCACCATAGAAAACACCGTCGAATCCCACAAAGAAATGAACCGCGACACTTCGTGGGTAAAAGTAGGGGGAGCACTACGACTCAACACCATCTATGCCATCTACGAAGGACAGACATTCCCGTTAGGCACCAATTCCAGGAATGAATGGACCTGGGACACCTGGAGGATCAATGTCGATTCTTATTCGGATGGTTTGCAGTTTGCTTTCGAGTACCGTTTTTACCCGACTTTCAACACCCATTTTATAAAATACGGGTGGATCGGCTATCGTTTTTCAGAAAAATACAATCTCCAACTGGGCATTACCCAAGTCCCCTTTGGCTTGCTGACCTATGCCTCACATAGCTGGTGGTTTCAGATCCCTTATTATCTAGGCTTGGAAGATGACCACCAGATGGGGTTTAATCTGACCCATAACCGAGCAAACTGGACATTTAACCTCGCCTATTTCCCATTGTCCGAACCAAGGGGCACCAATGATCCTGCTTTTGGGGAGTATAGCACTGCGCGCTATTCTTACGACGTGGTCCCCATTGACGGCAACAGCAACATCGAACGCAACCAACTGAACCTAAGGGCCAATTACCACTTGGATGACTGGAAACTAGGAGGGTCATTCCAGGTGATGGAGATTTATAACCAACAAACCACCCACAGTGGTAACCAGCTGGCGGCTGCACTCCATGCCGAATGGTCAAATGTACCATGGAATTTTAAAACTGAAATCATCTATTATGGTTATAACAATGTCCAAGATGATGACGGCAGGTTGCTGAACAGCGTCCAGATGGGGGCTTATGGATTTGGCACCTATGATGTGGCAAGCGAGGCAATGGTATATGTCATTGGTTTGGCGCATGACTTCCCTGTGGACTGGGGGCCTATTTCGAATGTCCAAGTATATAACGACTACAGCTTGATCCAAAAATTTGGGGAGATGCCCATCAACGGTGTGCTCACTCCCTTCCAAAAAACACAACAAAATGTCTTGGGAGCCTTGATTACCGCTGGCAAGATCTATACTTACGTGGACGCCGCCATGGGCTATAATCACTCCTGGATCAGTGATGCATTTGGCGGAAACTCCATGGGACCGGGCCGAGGCATTGATTATCAGGCACCTGTATCGGACGACAACCCGATCGACCCTGACCCTGGCTGGAACACCCGAATCAACATTAATATAGGTTACTATTTCTAAACACCTTTTCTATGCTAAAAAAATATTTTGATGTACACGCGCCTGTTTTTTGGCCCGCCTCTATACTGATCATTGTCTTCATTACCGTGACATTGGTCGTAGGAGAGCCAATGGAAAAAGCATTTGATGCGGTGAAGTTTTTTATCACGGACAAAACGGGGTGGCTATTTATCATCGCCATCAATATTTTCATTGTGTTCTGCTTCTACCTGGCCTTTAGTAAATACGGCAACATACGACTTGGCGGCAAAGATGCAGAAACGGAGTTTTCCACCTCCGCTTGGTTCGCTATGCTCTTCAGTGCCGGGATGGGTATTGGCTTATTGTTTTGGGGGGTGGCAGAGCCAGTTTCCCATTACGCCAAGCCTCCTTATGGGGAGCCCTTTAGCATTGCCTCAGCCCAACGGGGCATGAACCTTACTTTTCTGCACTGGGGATTTCACGCTTGGGCCATCTATGCGGTCGTGGCCCTTTCACTGGCCTTCTTTACCTTTAACAGAAAACTTCCATTGACCATCCGCTCGATCTTTTACCCCATTTTGGGTGATCGCATCCACGGGTGGATCGGAGATGTCATCGATGTCATGGCGGTACTGGCGACTTTATTTGGCTTGGCCACTTCCTTGGGCTTTGGGGTGAGACAGATTAATGGTGGTCTAAATTATCTCTTCGGAATAGATATTTCAGTGACCGTTCAGGTCTTGCTGATCTGTGGTATCACACTCATGGCTACGGCCTCGGTATTTTCAGGCTTGGACAAAGGTGTGCGCTTCCTTAGTGAGTGGAACGTCCGAATTGCCGCCGCCCTGTTGATTTTCGTACTCATAGCCGGGCCCACCGTGTATATTATGAGAGGTTTTGTCCAGAATCTTGGAAATTACCTAAACCAATTTATCGCTGTATCCACTTGGACGGAAGCCTATCGTGACAATGAATGGCAAGGAACCTGGACCATATTTTACTGGGCTTGGTGGGTTTCCTGGTCCCCTTTTGTGGGCATGTTTATCGCCCGTATCTCCAAAGGAAGGACCATCAGGGAGTTTATTTTAGGCGTACTTTTGGTGCCTGCCTTATTGACGTTCTTCTGGCTTACCGCCATGGGAGGAAGTGCCATCTTTATGGACATGCAAAATGAAACACACGACTTTGCCAGTGCCATCATCAAGGATGAATCCACCGCCTTATTTGTATTTCTACATGAATTTCCGTTCAGCACACTTGGTTCTGGCATCGGAGTGTTATTGGTCATGAGCTTCTTTGTCACTTCTTCTGATTCCGGTTCATTAGTGATCGATAGCATCACGGCGGGAGGAAAACTAGATGCTCCGGTAGGACAGCGCATCTTTTGGGCACTTACAGAAGGGGCTGTGGCAGCCGTTTTGCTGATCGGCGGCGGGCTGACAGCGCTCCAGACGGCCACTATTACTACGGGGCTGCCGTTTTTGATCGTTCTTCTTATTATGTGCTATAGCCTCTTTAGGGGATTACAGAAAGAACACGCTCGAAAAGAAGCCCTCAAACAGGATATCAACAGGAAAAATTACGAGAAGAACCTCACCGAAATCATCAAAAAGAACCTCCCTAAAGACACGCCAAAATGAAAAACTTAAAAAACATAGCACTATGTGTCGACCTGACCGATATGGACAGCTTACTATTGAACTACATCAAAAAGCTGGATGATGCCTTTGAGTTCAATAGCCTGACTGTCCTCCACCTTATCGAACTGGAGGAGTTTTCGGATAACATCCAGTCGCTCCTGCCAAACTTGGGAAAAAGCATCATTCAAGTGCTCGAATCTGAAATCCAGGAAAAGGTAGACAGTGTATTTGACAGCAACCCAAATATCAACATTCATGTACACAGTGGTGGCAATGTAGAGGATTTTGCAAATTATATTGACAGCCAAAAATTCGACCTGCTGCTAATGGGCAAAAAAAGCAGCCACTTCGGCGCCGGTATCCTTAGCGGCAGGGTGGCCCGATTGACGTCATGTGACACCTTATTCCTTCCAGAGATCGCTGTCCCCTCTTTTGACAACATCTCCTTGGCATTGGACTTTAGTTCGTATTCTGAAAAACTTCTTCAGCTAGGGACCAATTTATCCAAAAAAGTCCATGGCAAACTTCACCCAATTCATGTCATTAAGGTTGGGATTCAATATTTTCCCTACATCAAAAATTACAATAAGATCAGTGAGGAGCTGGAGAAAGAAGCCTTAAAATCCTATAAAAAACTACAAAAACAGTATGGACTGTCCAGTCCCCTGACCATTATCAAGGACAATGAACAACACATCAGCCGGCTAATTTATAATAATGCCGTGCTTACTTCAGCAAACCTGATCCTTGTGGGAAACAAAGGAAAAAAAGATGAAGGAGACCTTCTGATCGGCAGTGTAGCAGAACAACTGATCGCCTATGACAAAAATCTCCCTGTATGGATAGTCAAATAAAAAAGCCCCTTAATCGGGGCTTTTCTTAATCTTCTTCAAGGGTATTATAGCTATCTACTTGCTCCATCACCCAGTCCTTGTATTTTTGGACGCGATAATCCAACCATTTCTGCTTGTAATTATTGGACTCTTCAATCAGGAAAGTAAACCTTTCCATGGCCTTGCTCTTGGTCAGTGCATCATATAAGTCCTCCTGAAAGGATCTATTATCCACAAACCGTTCGGTAAATTGCTCCATAATCAATGACTCCTGAGCAGGCTCCATTTTAATGAACTCCGCGTAATTCATTGGGTCCGCATCAACCTCATCCAACAAGTCCTCTTCCTCAGTGGTCAAATTCTCATTAAAATTCTCTTCTTCATCAGGGAGATGGTGAATGATTTTTTTATCTTCCTGATAATAGCAAACCTTGCCTTTCAATAAATAATTGGCAATCGTGTCAATCTCTTTTTCTGTTAGTTTAAGCATTGGTTTATGTATGTGAAACTAAATTTGTTAGAAAAATAATTAATGGTGCATAAAAATCAAATTAGGATCAGCTTCATTTAGGATTAATTTTGACCCTCGCTCCTAACATTCACAACAAAGTTTGGAGAAAATCGCCTGACAACAGCCCTGAAGGCACAAAAAAGAATATTTTAGCTGCTTTTTTTACTTTAAAAAAAGATTTCTTTTTCTCGCTTAATTTACCCAGTGCTTACCTTGCCCACGCGGTCCACGATCTTGTGGACAATCTGGTCCAACTCAACACATGAAGCCTCTATTTCTTCCAAAAACTTGGCGTCCACCTCTTCATCCACCCCAAATCCTTTGACACATTCCACCAAGCCCATCAACCGTGACAACGGCGCCCTAAACTCATGGGACTGCATCCATGTGATCGCGCTCAGCTCTTGGTTTTGACGCTCTATTTTCTCGATATAGGACTTGATTTTAGTCAGGTCCTGCATGGTACCTACCATTCTTGTGGCTACGCCCTTTTCATTATAGATCACAAAGCCTTTGTCAAAAACATGGGCATAACTTCCATCATTTTTTTGGTACCTGTATTCCACTTCCCACCGGCTCTTCTTTTTGGACAGGACATGTTGCTCCATTCCTTTCAGCACACGCTCCCGGTCATCTGAATGGATACGGTCTACCCAATGCTCTATTGAACTGGTTCCACTGGCCAACTTATACCCAAACAACCCTTCATAATTTTCATTCCAATAGATACTTTTGCTTTCAAAAGACCATTCCCAAACAGCTTCATCCGAGGCTTTTGCCACAAAATCATACCGCATATCTATCATTTTTATCACATGATTGGCCTGTTGGAGCGCCGTAATATCATTAAAAATAATCAAGGTGCCACGCTTCCCCCTACTATAATAAAATGTACTCGCCCTAAACAACACCTGCAATTGCTTTCCGTCTTTGGCCATCAATTGGGCACTACCACTTTCCCTGTCTTTATTAGCGAGTTGGCTATTTACATTCTTCAGGAAATTTTGGTACTTGGCTTCAGAGTCAAAAAAAACAGGCAAACTACCAAAATCTCCTTTATGCTTGTCCACATCAAAGAGCTCACATGCGCTCGGGTTAAGATAGATGATCTTATTTTCAGGAGAAAGCACCATCATACCATTCTCGATTTGCTTCACGATCTTCCCTGCCGCAATGTACGAGGAGACATCAAACAGCTTGTATTTTCTCAATGCAATCACCGCAGCCACCGAAAAACTGGTCAGTGTAGTGGAAGTCACAGGAATATCCGTTAGTCCCTGTGAAGAAAAGTAAAATTGCGTCACCACTCCCTGTATCACTGGCAATACAGCCCCCAAAAACAATACTAATATCTGCCTCTTCATGATCGGAGAATGACGTTTGTCAAAAGCAGAATAGAGCAGCACTGCCAAGCCCATCATCGCCAGTAAAGCCACCCAACCACGGCTGTGTAAATCATAAGACCCCGGACGTACTCCAGTAATGTACCCCCAGTTTTCGTCATAACTAAGGATCACTTCGTCCAAATTAGCCAAATAAACCACATACAACACTGCCGAGATGCCATAGATAGCAATGAGAAAAAAACGGCTCTTGATAAAAGGTTGATCAGTATAATAGCTCACAAAATGCAGGATTACCGCTCCAATAAACATCCATCCGAAATCCAACGAGCGAGAGATGTGACATGCCATATCATAATCGATATTAAGCCGCATCAAAGTATCCTGTAGTTGCCACACAACCAATGACACTACAAACAGCAGAAAAATATTGGTTTCTCTATTACTGGGATAGATCCAAAATATATAACCAAAGATCGCCACATTGAACAATGCGGGGATCAGTGAAATGGCAATATAAAACAGGTTTATATCTTCAAACATACAAAGTAGGGCAAGTGAGTAGTTAAGTGTGTCGTTAATCTTGCCGGGCAAATCCCCTACAACAAATCAAACGCACAATCATACCTTAAATATACTTTTTTGCGTATTACATACACAATTATTCCTCACAAACGTTCAAAAAATCAAGAAATATTTCAGTAAAATAGATGAATAAACCTATAACCTAATCACAGTACGTATTATATGCTTGTTTTACCAGCAGATTAGGTGTCAAGCTGTATATCCGGGGAATTTTCGACACCCTTCCTTAAACCCGGTTTAAATGCCGTTTAGTTAAGGGCATTTCCTCCTTTTCATATACCTAAAAGTCTTTTTTTTGATTGACTTTGGCTGGGGAAACCTGATCATCTTGGTGGATTTTATCCTTTTCCTTTTTTCCATTGATGAAAAAAGAAAGAAAAAAATCTAGGCCGGTGGTATGCCTTTTAAAATGGAACATGGATTTACCCTGCGACCGAGATCCGTCACCCATTTTAATTTCCACCCGATGGCTACGACCTAAAAGTGAGTGGGTCTCGCTGTTCCACGACGCGAGCCAACTCACTTTCTTAACGGCCTCCACCATCGGCTGGAAAACAGGCATACCAAGGGCCGTAATTAAGGAAGCGATACCTTTTTTGGCTCAGGAGGACTTATAGTTCTCGCTCAACTTGGTTACTTAAGAAAATATACCACTACATGGAATAATGATGATAATTTATCCATAAGAAACTTATTAATCGGATCCGCCTTGCAGGTATTGGGCGTTAAGAAATTAAAAAGCGGGTGGGCAAAAAGGCAGGCTTGTTTGACGAAATACTAGCCAAAAAGAATGTTGGCTGCTAGAAAAGGAGGAGTTTGCCTGCATGAGGGAAGGTTTTAATTTTAGGCCAATAGATGCACAGCGGCGGGGTTTTTTGGTTACTTTTTTGACCTGAAGCAAAAAAGTAACAAAGGTAAAGGGATGAAAAACACCTAGGAATTTAGCTAGAAAAATAACTGCCCAAGGAAAAAATATAGAACCCATATTTTCCAGATACACACTAACTAAACGGCATTGAACCCGGTTTATGCATTAGGAATCGTGATGAGGTTTGAAACTACAAGAAAATCAGGCTGTTTGGAGATTGAGGCATAGCACCGCTATGGTGAAATCGAAAACAGCAGCGAAGCGACTGATTTTGAAGTAGGTTCATACCGCAATAGATAGGCTAATGCATATTCCGGGTTTAAGAAAAAAATCAGCGCAAATCATACTCATCTGCGCCAGCAGTGTTTTATTAGTGCTCCCCCTACTTTTCAGCTTGATTCCACATTGGGTATGACAAAAAAACCATCCGCTATAAAACGGATGGTTTTTTGATTAATAAACCCCTAATTAAAATTATAATTATAGCCTAAAACTAATAGAATTTTCTGATAATACCGTCCTGTACCATCTTGTATATTAGTTTTTTGGAGTATAACGACTATTTCTCTAAGCTGACCTGCCAGTTCCAGGCATCCCTCAATGCTTCCTCCAATCCAAACTGCGGTGTCCAACCAAGGACTTTGGAAACCTTATCGGTATTTGCCCACACTTTTTCTATGTCTCCCGATCTTCTTGGGCCTATTTCATAATTCAGTGTTTTTCCACTTACTTTTTCAAACACCTTGACCACTTCCATGACCGAGTTACCGTTTCCTGTGCCCACATTGAACAAGTCGAAAAAGGTATCCTGCTGGTTTTCCAAGTATTGAATAGATTTCACATGGGCATCAGCCAGATCCATCACATGGATATAATCCCTGATACAAGTTCCGTCAGGAGTGTCATAATCATCTCCAAAGACGGTGATTTTTTCACGGATGCCGGCCCCTGTCTGAGTGACAAAAGGCACCAAATTAGCAGGGACCCCCAAAGGCAGCTCGCCGATAAGCGAAGAAGGATGGGCTCCAATAGGATTAAAGTAGCGAAGCGCCACTACTCTGGCTGCAGCCCCACTTTTTACATGATCCGTTAAAATGTCCTCGCATATCTTCTTGGTATTTCCGTATGGGCTCTCAGCGTCTTTTCTGGGAGTGGACTCCTTGACAGGAAGCTCGTCAGGCTGACCGTACACGGTACAGGAAGAAGAAAAAACAATGTCCTTGACACCAAATGTCTTCATGGTCTCCAACAGGACAATCAATGAATTGATGTTATTGCTGTAATAGGTCAGTGGAATTTGGGTGCTTTCTCCTACTGCCTTGGAAGCTGCAAAGTGAATGACCCCTTTAAGACTGTTTTCCTTGAAGACACCATGCATAAACTCACGGTCATTGCAGTCCCCTTCATAGTGCTTAACTTTTTTTCCTAAGATTTTTTCAAGTCCAGCAAGCACATCTTGGTTGGAGTTTGAAAAATTGTCAACGATAATAGGTTCATAACCGGCGTTAACGAGCGCTACTGCGGTGTGCGAACCGATGTACCCCGCTCCACCTGTAATTAAGATTTGCTGCATGAAATTATAGTTATTTTACTAGGGTTAATAGCATATCAAGTGATGTGAAGACAAATATAAATTAATCCATTCAGGCATGAAATTTTTGGCCCTTTTTAATGGGTAAAAACTAAATTTTACACAGGAAGTTAATATCTTACAAAAGGTAAAGACAGCCGGATACTACCAATGTTGATTTTTTCGGCTTCGCCAATGTGAAGAATACAACCCAAATAACAAAAGTAACTACATGATGAATTTTGAAATGAATGAGAACCAATCCATGATCGCTCAAATGATCAGGGATTTTGGCGCAAAGGAGATTACTCCACACCGAAAAAAATGGGATGATGAGCAAATCTTTCCCCTGCCACTTTTCAAGCAACTTGGAGAATTAGGGCTAATGGGAGTACTGATTCCTTCACAATATGGAGGCAGTGGTTTTGGCTATTTTGAGTACGTGACAGCAATTCTGGAGCTGTCCAAGCTCGATCCGGGCATCGGACTATCCATGGCCGCCCACAATTCCCTATGCTCAGGACACATTCTGCTATTTGGCAGTGAGGAGCAAAAACAAAAATACCTGCCCAAATTAGCCACTTGTGAACACTTGGGTGCCTGGGGCCTTACCGAGCCCAATACGGGGTCTGATGCAGCCAATATGAAAACAACCGCTGTAGAAGAAGGGGATCACTTTATCCTGAACGGCGCCAAAAACTTCATCACCCACGGGGTATCAGGAGATATAGCAGTGGTAATCGCCAGAACAGGGGATGTAGGGGACAAGCACGGCATGACGGCATTTATTCTGGAAAAAGGCATGGAGGGTTTTCGGGGTGGCCGTAAGGAGGACAAGCTGGGCATGAGGAGTTCAGAGACGACGGAACTGATTTTTGAAGATTGCCGGGTCCACAAAAGCCAAGTTCTAGGCAAGGTAGGAGGGGGATTTGTCCAATCCATGAAAGTCCTGGATGGGGGAAGAATCTCTATTGCCGCTCTTTCACTGGGCATTGCCGAAGGCGCATTAGAGGCATCCATCAACTACTCCAAGGAGAGACACCAGTTCAACAAACCCATTAGCTCCTATCAGGGCATTTCTTTCAAATTAGCTGACATGGCCACTAAGCTAGAGGCCGCCAAGTTACTTACATTCAAAGCCGCAGACTTAAAAAACCGAGGTGAACGCGTCACTTTAGCCAGTGCAAAAGCTAAATACTATGCATCGGAAATAGCCGTAGAGCTATCCAATGAAGCGGTGCAGATCTTTGGAGGATATGGATTTACCAAAGATTATCCTGTAGAAAAATATTACCGTGACGCCAAACTATGCACCATAGGGGAAGGCACCTCGGAAATACAGAAACTGGTGATCTCAAGGGAAATATTAAAATAACCACACAGCCATCAGCATCCTCAAAGATCGGCAACAACAAAAAGTCCCTACCGTCCCCAAGGCATAGACACCACATCGAAAAGCACTTCTATTCATCAATTCTCTAAATGCCGTTTTCCCAAAAGTCAGGCTGCTGGACAGTGTAGGCTTAGTTTGATAAAGTTTAGGAGAAGGTAGGTTTTGCCAAAACATCTTTCTACATTTGCAGCCGAAAGGAGGTGTTATATATGATCGTAGTAAACGTAAAAGAGAACGAATCTATCGAAAAAGCGCTGAAGCGTTTTAAGAAGAAATTTGACAGAACCGGAGCAATCCGTGAACTGAGATCTCGTCAGCATTTTGAGAAGCCTTCTGTGAAGAGAAGAACTGAAGTGATCAAAGCTGCTTATAAGCAACATCTGAGAGACGAAGAAGGTAAGTAATTTATTTTCCTTCCTAAAAATAATTGAGCATATTGGTGTATAATTACGCCGATATGCTCTTTTCTTTTATAAACTATCTCGAACATGAAAAACGGGCCAGCGCCCATACCGTGCTAGCCTACGAGAAGGACCTTGAACAATTCAAGGAATTTTTAAACCTGTCCTTCAGCACCGAAGACATCGCCCTTGTCGGGCATGCCGAAATACGGGCTTGGATCGTAGACTTGGTGGAGCAAGGCCTCTCCGCCACCACTGTCAACAGAAAAATGGCCACATTACGCTCATTCTATAAGTTTCTGCTCCGATCAGGCGAAATCACCAAGGACCCCACCTATAAGCTACGGGCATTAAAAACCCCGAAAAAGCTCCCCGAATTTGTCCAAGAGTCCACCATGGACCAATTGCTGAACGACATCGAATACGAACCGGACTTCGAAGGACAGCGGGACAAGATGGTAATGGAATTTTTGTATTTGACTGGCGTCCGTCTGTCCGAATTGATTGGTTTGACCTGGCAAGACATCAACCTACACGACCAAACCGTCAAAGTATCCGGAAAGAGGAAGAAACAACGAATAATACCGCTAACAAACACCTTATCAAAGAATATTATTTCATATAAAAAAGTATTTGAAGAAACATTTTCAAATGTAAACGAGAGTGATTATTTTATCGTTACAATAAGTAGAAAGCAAGCATACCCTATGAAAATTTACCGGATAGTGAGGAAATATTTAGACCTTTTTGCGCAGACGTCCAAGCGTAGCCCTCACCTTCTGAGACACACTTTTGCGACGCACTTGCTCAACAAAGGAGCTGACCTCAATGCGGTAAAAGATCTGTTGGGTCATGCCAATCTCGCTGCCACACAGGTATACACACACAATTCGATGGAGAAACTTAAGGCTGTGTTTGACCAAGCACATCCTAAAGCTTAAATAAAAGTTTAACTTTTAAAATGTTAATACTATGAAATTACAAATGCATTCAATCCATTTCGACGCTGATCAAAAGCTGATTGATTTTATCCAGAAAAAAGCTGACAAACTGGATACGTTTTATGATCACATTATAGATGGTGAGGTATTTATGAGGCTCGACAAAAATGAGAACAATAAGAACAAGATAGTTGAAATCAAATTGAATGTACCAAGCAAGCAACTGTTTGCAAAACATCAAACGGATAGTTTTGAAGGAGCTGCTGATGAGGCCATCGAAGGTCTCCGGAGACAAATCAAAAAATTCAAAGAGAAGTTAGTACTCGCACGACAATGACAATATAACCCAATTCCAAATAATGCAATGACAAACCCGCTCAAGTGAGCGGGTTTTGTTTTTTTAACGTAGCCATCATGTTCACTTAACGCATTTGTTATGAGAAGCTTTTACCTTTGGAACAGTAACATAAAGCAATGAAAAAGAAATCAATACCAGAAGTTTACCTGTTCTTTTATTTTTTGACTTTTATTATTGGCGGGATTGTTTTATTAAATGTGCCCAAAGGGGATTACGAACTTTTTATTAATCGGCATCACTTTTTGTTAGCCGATTTATTTTTTTCTTTTATCACCCATATTGGCGATGGCTTAGTGTTCTTAGTGATATTTCCGGTACTATTGATGTATCGCTATGCTCACGCACTTTTATGTGTTTTTAATGCCGCCATCCACATGCTACTTAGTGTGATCTTAAAGAGGCTCGTCTTCGTACACTCCCCAAGGCCAGCAGAATACTTCAAGGAGATTGACCTGGTCCAAGTGGCAGGGGTACAGATGCACCATTGGCATGCTTTCCCCTCTGGCCATACGGCCACAGCATTTGCGGTGACTGCCATGTTGGCGATGCTATACCCTAAGAGACACCGGCTACAATTCACTTTTTTGCTTATTGCGGTATTGATAGCCTTTAGCAGGGTATATCTTATGCAGCATTTTATCGCAGATGTATTGGCGGGCTCTGTCTTGGGTGTAGGTTCTGCTATGACCTCTAGAGCCATTGTCCGCCATTACTTCCGTGGCAAAACTTACAAAAGAGGCCTCTTACGCAAGAAAAAAGTACCCCTTGCAGATCTCAAACCCGGCTATCAGCCTGTCCGAATCAAAATAAAACCATGGAAATGGCCTTTTTGACCCAGACTCCATGAGCCCGAAAAAAAGCAGCTAACTTATTTGACTGGCACATTAGGCCCATGGGGCAGAAAAATGGCAAAGCATATATTGCTTACCATCATGAAATGTCAACAACGCCAACACGCCCAGTAATCTCAGCAAAAATCCATAGCGCCAAATTTTAAAGATAAATACTATTTTTTTAGCAGGTTTTTGGCAGATTTGTAATCTTAATGGGTCCCGCTGCCTTTTTTTGGCTTAGACCGACAAACCGATCACCAAATGAAAGACTCCAAACAGCTCAGAATATATTTGCTCATCATTTTGGCAATTGTTTCATTTTTTAAAATCCTCTTCACGGCCACCACCCCCCTAAGCCTTTTCTCTGAGGAAACGCAATATTGGTTATGGTCTCAAAATCTCGACTGGAACTATTACTCCAAGCCACTAATGATCGCCGTGTACAATTTTATCGTTACGGGTATCCTTGGCAATACAGATGTGGCCGTACGGCTCAGTGCAGTATTGTTTTCTGCGGGCACAGCTTGGGTGATTTTTGAGCTTGGCCAACGCATGTACCGTGATCCACGAATTGGTTTTGGGGCAGCATTAATGCTTGTGGTGATGCCTTATTTTCATTTGGCTTCATTTTTCCATACCACCGACTCCTCCTTATTGTTTTTCTGGGCATTGAGTTTTTATTGGCTCTATCGGGCCACTACCTCACAGAAAAATAGCCATTGGGTGTATGCAGGACTGGCCAGCGCCATGGGCATGCTCTCCAAAAACACCATGGTACTGGCAATCCCACTGATATTTGTCTACCTGCTCCTAGTCGATCCCAAACAGCTCAAGCAAAAAGGCTTCTATATTTATTGTCTGGTATTTTCTCTTTCTTTTCTCCCTATTCTAATTTGGAACTTTCAGCATGACTTTGTCACCTTCCGGCATGTAGGCACGTTGGGGGGAGTAGAAGGGGAAAGTAAGCCTTTTGATTTTGGCGAATCCCTCAAATATATTTCCGAATATGTCGGGGGACAATTGGCCATTATTTCGGCATTTTTTATTCCGTTCTTGATCATGGCCTTTCGTAGGCTTATAAAGTACAAAGAAAAAAAGATGCTTTTTAACCTTCTTCCTGCCACCTTGGTATGGATACTGTTCTTCCTGATTTCTATCACCAAAAGAGTGGAGGTCAACTGGCCGGCATTTGCCTATGTCACTTTGCCCTTGGCCATGGCTTATGCACTGACCGTCGTAAGCCAAAATTGGAGAAAGTACGCAGTATATGCCACTGCGATTTCCGGCATTCTACTGGTACTGATCATGAAACCGGAACCATTGGATGCCATTGGATTCAGGAAAGTCCTTCGTCCCGACAAGGATCCACTGGCTCGCTTGGCAGGCTATCGTGAAATGGGCCAACGAGTGGATGAACTAGTGGACTCCCTTCAGCTACAGAAGCATTTTATCTTCAGTGATAGCTACCATTTGGCTTCAGAAATGGCCTTTTATGTCTCCGGAAACCCTCAGACCTACACCATCAACCTAGGAAGAAGAAAAAACCAGTTTGACCTGTGGCCGGGTATTGGACAATTTGAAAACAAAGGCTATGACGGCATTTTCGTACAGTGGAATACAGCCGATCGACCGGAGGTGATAGATGGTTTTGATGAACGAATCCTGAAAGAAACCCATTATGGAATCCACAGAGGTGACACCGTCCGGGTTTTTAGCATCGAAATCTATAAAAACCTACGACACATTGATGAAGTAAAAACGGATAGTTATTAGACCTGTGCAAATATCGACTTTATCGAACATTCACCTCCGCCACCTCCTCATTAGGGTTTTCGACTTTCTGTCGCTCTGCGACACTGAGCTGAAGGTCAGCGACCGCCTTGCCCATGGAAGGACGATCAAGGATAAAAACGATCAGAACCACTACAGCCGTTCCTAAAAACAGGTAATTGGCAGTGATAAAATATGCCACAATGGACAGCATCGCGGGCATTTCCAATAGGGCATACTTGATCACCAAGCTGCTCAGGTAGCCGCCAAGCTTGGCTTTTAGTTCAGCAGTTCCCATGAGCTTGGCCAGCTGCTTCCTGAACAGGAGATTACTTCCAGCAATTCCCGCAAAGACCAAAACCGGAGCAAGATAAGTAAACAGGGAATTCAACTCCTCATTGCTTACGGTGCTTCTGTCCGTAAAAAAGAATGCAGCAGTAAAAAAAGCAATCTGAGCCACCAAAAGCACCCCATGAAGCATCGTCAGGTTCTTAAAATAAGCTTTTGAGGTTTGTGGCTGGGTCTTCATGGGGGCAGTTTTTTAAAGGTTATTGTTTCGTAATGAATCGCTGAGGAAATTTCTATATGGACCAAGGTCAAAATACAAACCTTCGAGCCCAATGTCATTTGCCGCTAACTCCAAATAATCATAGTGCCCAATGGACCGACGCTCTTCACCTGACCGGAGCCCTAATGCGTGTAGCAACACGGTAATGTGATTGGGGTGGATAACATAGAAAGCATTCTCACTTGAAGATCCATCTCCAGAACTCATCAATGTCTCACAAACCATTTCTATTTTGAAGAGTACTTTTGCGTACCGTGCCGAGTCCTGAAGGATTTCCAAGGCATAGAGCTGGTAATTCATAACATTGAGCTCAAATGGATCTTGCCGGAGGACTTCATTTCCATAAGCAATGATATTTCTCAGGTCACTCTTATCATGATCCTGTTTTTGAAGAATGAGCTCTAGACTGTCCATTTTGGCAAAACCACTATCCAAAGAATAAGAAGGATGAAACACAAAACCGTAATAAAGATGGCGTGTTTCGGCAATGGTAAGGGTGGTGTCACCATCTTCAAATCTACCCAATAACCGTGGATAGTACATTGGCGAACTGCTGTCCTTGACCGCAACTTCTATGGTTTCGTAGTTTGGCTTTTCGAATTCCCAATACTGGGCATTAGCAACCTGTGAGCAGAGGAAAGCAAGGCAAAAAATCGTTAACTTTTTCATACCAACCTCATTTGATTTTTGTAATTAAGCCCTTGAATACTAACCCCTATTACTTGAGAATTCAATAAACTAATCAATCAGCACAAAGTCAATATATTTCGCTTATGAAATCGTTAATAATGAATTTTAAGCAGGTGATTTCTCAGGGAAATTGCTTTTAACCCAATGAAGTTATTTAATTCAGGCAAAAAGAGTCAGACCGAGCGGAGTCGAGGCCCAACGTCTAGCCTTCGACTCCACTCAGGCTGACATCTCTTTACTAATACTTTAATAGCGATTTCCTTGGGTGATTTCTATCAAGCAACTTCCCTACAAAAAGGTCTTTGTCTATCGATGCATCTTTATTAAACCCGAATTCTAAGACTTTGAAGAAATATCATAAAGCAGCTAACTTATTTGACAGGCACATAGGGCACATAGGACACAACAGGGAAAATTCCGTAATCAATTTACCCGAAGCAAGGCCTTGGGGAATATGTCCAAAATCATTTTCCTCACCCAAACTAAAACCCTAATTCAACTCAGTTTATGCATTAGAAACCCGACTACCAATCCACCTCAGGAGGAGCGTGTAGATGGGCTAAAGGACAATGTAAAGTATACTACATACACCCAGTACTATGGCCACCAAACCCATGAGTCGGCGCTGAACAATCACTGCCGCTATACAAATCGCTGCGGCCAAAAAAAACAACGCCATCAACTGCCCCACTTTTGCCCGATATGCTTGGCTGGAAACCTCATCCCCATACGCATAAAACGAGGCATCATGGGGAATCCCAGAACTTACCAGCCACTCGGAGCAAAAATAAAGTGCCACCACCAGCGTAATGGAAGCCAGTCCCAATAGCACTGGGATAATAGCGTGTTGGTATAATCGATCAACCTCCTTTTTCATACCACAGAGTCAGATGTATTAGAGAATTTACGATGGGGCTTCAAACACTTCCACAATGCCCTGACCACTAAATATAGGAAAAACCCATAAACTCCTGTACTTACCAATAAGGAAGGAACCGCAATTCCAAAATTGGTACTCAGAATAGCCACAACAACGATAAACGCAGCCATTCCTCCTCCCCAGCGTATCAGCAGAGGTTTCAGTGGTACGTAGTCGGGCTTCCGAGACCGTTTTTTCTTGGTTCTTTCCAGATAAATTATAAACCCACTTAGGGAAAGAAAGGCAGAGCTCAATGCCAATATGCAATAAAGCAGCTTTAACGGTAATCCTCCAAAATCCCCAAAGTGAAATGATTCTTGGACATAATAGAGCTTTTCCCCAAAACCCTGCTCACTTATATTGTATTTACGCTGGACATTAAAGTCCCTTTTATCCAAAAAAAGCTTGTTGGATCTTCTTTCATAGGCTTGACCTTGGACGTTTCCAAGAACCTGTATTATGCCTTCGCCGTTAGTGGTCGGCCGGATATTCCAAACCTTCAGTGCCGGAAATTCCCGCATTGTAGTTGCTAATACGGCCTCATAATCCAGTGCATAGTTGGTATCTTCTTCAGGAGTAAATGGCTTCTCACTACGTACAAACCCATTGGGCTGATCCATGTCAATAGCTTGCATCAGATACACCTGCAGCCCCAGCCAAGCTCCAGTAATGGCAATCACCAGATTAAAGGCCAAAGCTCCAATACCGATAAATTTATGTAGATCAGCCTGAGTAATTCGAAGGTTTTTTCTCCTGATCTTCCCAAAGGATTGCTTCTTGGTAAATTTTCCGTAGATGAGCAGCCCCGTAATGGTAGATATGACCAGTGCAATCCCTGCTAATCCCACCAACTGTCTCCCGTATTGGGCCTCATAAAGCCGCACGTGTACATTCCTAAGGAAATAGCTGAAACTTTTAAAATAATTCCGCTCTCCCAGCACTTCGCCCGTATACGGATTGACAAAGACCTCCCAAAACGTCGGTTGCATGGGGTCTGGGTCTCTTGGTCTCAGGCGAATATTCCACGTGTCAAGGTAAGCCTTGGGAAGTTCGATCTCAAACAGCTCATGGTCAGGATGGCTAGCGAGGACTTCCTCCACCGCTGTGGTGAGTGAAACCTGAGCTGACTGAGGTGTTACCTTGGTCAAGTGGGGATTCAGCAGTCGGTCCACCTCTGGCCTAAAGAGCGCAGCTGCTCCCGTAATGCTGAGAAAGGCGATCACCACTCCTACATACAGGCCTACCCAATTGTGAATCTTCCAAAGTAACTTATTATCCATACAGCGAAATAAAGAGGCTGTCTTACCTATGTATTAAAACGTATAAGAAACGGTGGTCATGACATTTCGTGGAGCTCCCGGGAATGCCCTGATATAATCGTATCCACCTACCCAATGGGTCTTATCAAAGATATTATTAATATTCATCTGGATCTGGAATTTGTCGATCTTGTAATAAACAGCAGCATTTACCAGCTCGTACCCTGGAAACACCGGAGGCTCCTCGGTAGATCCTAATGAGCCAAATCGCTCCGTCACGAAGTTGCCCCCCAGACCAAAGCCTAGGCCTTTAAGGCTACCTTCGCCAATGATGTATTTTGTCCATAGGTTCCCAGCATGCTTTGGAGCATTTGGCTTTTGGCGGCCAACGAGATTTTCATCATCACTTTCTTCCACAGTGGCTTCATTGTAGGCGTAATTGACCACTACACTCCAGTTGTCCGTGATCTTACCTGCCAGGTCAATTTCCACTCCTTTGGACAAGTCTTTTCCAGTCTGCACCAACAGGTCTGGATTACCAGGCTCATTGGCATTGTAGAGTGCTCCTTTTTCGGTAAGATAGTACAGGGCCACTGTAGCACTAAGCCTTCCGTCAAACCAATCACTTTTTGCACCAATTTCTTTGAGCTCACTCGTCAGCGGATCAAAAGGCCCACCAGCTTCTGGACTGTTGATGACGGTGGCCGTTTGGGGCTGGTACCCTTGCACAAAAGTACCGTAAAGATTGACCCTTGGACTTAGCGAATATACCAAACCCACCCTAGGAATAAGCGCATTTTGTCTTACGTTTTCTTCATCTGTAGTTTCATAGTTCAGCACATCCGTATAGTAATCCTGTCTCAGGCCAAGGAGCACCTTAAGCTTCCCTATTTTCATTTGCTCCTGTATATAAACGCCATGGGAGTGGAGACTGGATTGAGGAAAACTGTTGGTCGTGTAAATATATTTACTAATGTCCTGAAGCTGGTTACCATAAGGATCGGTCAGGTCAAAATGAGGAACTACAGGTATCGGATTACCTTCTGCATCTAACGCATAAAGATCCTTATTGTCAGCATTATAGGAATTGATGGATCCTGTTCGGTCTGCGGTAAGGTAGCCTCTGGCTTGAAGCTGTGAGCCGCCTGGATGCAGCGTCTGCTGGAAGTAATCATACCCTACTAGCAGTTTATGGTCCACATCACCGGTGCTGAAATCATAGTTAAAATAGTTGCTGAAATTATTATTGCTCCAGCTTCGTTGGCGAATGCCCATCCGCATTTCTACCTTCTCTATGTCGAGACTTCCGTCACCATTGTTTGCAAACTTATTATTGCCACGGTGCTCCTGAAGGTCTTCACTGTAGTCTGAGCGCATGAAGACAGAATTAAAGCTCAAACCATCGGTAATTTGATGGGTAAGGGAAATGGTGATATTGAGGCTTTCTTCCTTGAGGTAGTCGTTGACCGCATTGATAGACTTGCTGATGGGCACAGAGAAGAGGTCACCGTTGCCAAATACCGCTTGGCCTCGATCCAGCATTCCATCGGATTTCTGATAGACCACATCAAAATTCACCATGGTGTTTTCTGATGGCAAAAAGGAAAATGATGGTGCTACTACCAAGTTCTTGGCATATTGGAGATCTCGAAAACTTCCTGAATTCTCATAGCCAAGGTTTAAGCGATAGAGAAGGCTTTCATCCTCGGTCATTGGCCCAGTGAAGTCGCCTAGCATACGGAAAGTGTTAAAGCTTCCTACAGTGGAACTGATGGATTGGCGTTTCTCTTTTAGTGGTTTTTTGGTCACCCTATTGATCGTGCCACCTGCTGAAGCATTGCCAAAAAGTGCAGACGCAGGTCCTTTGATCACCTCCACCCGCTCGATGTGGGGAATCAATTGCTGCTTCCAGAAGCTGGTAAACGCACGCATGCCATTCACCAAATTACCGGAAATATCCTGACCCTTGATCCGGTGCCCACGGATCGTGATGTCATTATAAAAAGTAAATTGATTGACGCCACTGACATTTTTGACCACGTCATTTACGGTATACGCTCCTTGGTCCAGCGCGAGTTCTTTGGTCACATAGCCAATGGACTGCGGCACATCCCTGAGAGGTGTAGAGGACTTCGTCCCAATGAACGAGTTGGTGTTTTTATAACTGCTCTCCGCTCGGCCAATGATCTCCACTGTCTGCAGCTGAAGCTCGTCTTCTTCTACTGAAATATCCAAGGTTACTGTCTGGCCTTCCTTGATGACGACTTGTCTCGACACGGGGGAATACGTAAATGAGCTGAATTTTACGGTATGTTCACCTGTAGGAACATTCTCCAAAACGTACGCTCCTTTTCTATCCGTAAGGATCCCCTTACCCGTTCCTTCGATGAGCACATTGACATATTGCGCACGCTCACCGTTTTGGTCTGTGACGGTGCCTTTTAGTTTCCCCGTTTGGGCAGTAGCTAGGGTGCTTAAGCTTAGGAGAAACAGAAAAAGTAAACTGTTTTTCATATCACTAGTTTTTATTTAGACTTATTATTGATTGAAAAACAAAAGTATTACTTATTTCGAAAACGGACTACTATGCCAGCAATTAATTTAGATTAATTCTAATCGATGAAGGATTCGTGTTTTAACCCGAGCTCGATCCAAAAAGCAGTGAAATAGGGTCGCTAGCGCCATAGCGAACGCAACGATAGGGGAGTGAAGCAATCTTTCCATTGACAACGACATTGCTTCGTCATGCTTCTCTACTTGGCGGCAGACCATAGCTGTCAGGATAAGGTCTGTAAGTTGCTGAAAACTATATTCTTATTGGCTTTTGCTTATTTATAAATGGCCTAGGAGGATTTACCCCCATTATCTCGGTTCGAGATTACAAACCTCGAAGAGCTAAGTTTGTCTCCGGCTAATTGATTACTACATTTTTCCTATTGTGCCCTATGTGTCTAATGTGGTTGTCCACTACTAATAAGTTAGCTACTTTTTTCGATGTCTTGGAATTCGAATTTAAATCGAACTGAGGTTTTTAGCCAACTAATAAGATGACTACGGAAGCAAAAAAAAAGGCATCCGCCGTAACGGATGCCTCTACAAAATCATTAAGATGAACGCGATTAATCAAAGATATACCTGATGCCAATCTGTCCTCTCCATCTGCTAAGGAAGTCACTTACAAAGTAAGGATTGCCTTCACTTAGTCCGGAGCCATCATAGCTGTAAGTAGGCACATAACCTCCATCTTCATAACCCTCAAAATTGATCAAGGAGAAGGAGTTATTGCTTACGCTATATTGTCTGCCCCACTCTTTGCTGATCAGGTTACCGAGGTTAAACACATCAAAGGAAAGTTGTAATCTGTGATTGGTCTCACCGACAGTGGCCAGTTTGAATTCATGCATAAAGCGCAAATCCACTTGGTTGGTCCAAGGTAGTTTATCACCATTTCGCTCTACATACTGTCCTCTTCTGGAGCTAAGGTACTCGTTACCTTCGATAAAGGCATTCAGCCTATTCCACTGAGAAGCTTGCTCTGACGCTGATCCTACAAAATTGATTTCATCAGCACTGGCCGGTACGTAGATCAAGTCATTTCCATTTGTATCATCGTTATTGATATCACCATCATACACATATGAAAGCGGCACACCTGACTGACCATTGTAGAAAAGCCCGATGCTAGTAGAAGAACCATTTTTATAATTGATCTTATAGTTTACGGAGGCTACTACCCTGGACCGGATATTATTGTCCGAAAAGCCCAGCTCGGTATTGTTACCGCCATTGACAGTTTCCACATATCTCCAGTTAGAATACGCCTGACTGGAAGTACCACCATTAACATCCTTAGACTCCCCATAGGTATAGGCAGCACTCATGGACAAACCGCCTTCAAAGTTCTTCTGCAATTGAGCGGTTAAATTATAGGCATAACCTTTATTGGTATTGGTCAGCAACAGAACATCATTAAACCCTCCATTCATATATTCAGAATCGAAAATCACCCGATCATCCGGGCCTCCTTGTAATGTACCTGCCTCTTGCTTATTCAGATTTCTGTAATCAATATTTTTTAGGTTTTTGGAATAAATGGCTTCAAAAGTAGCAATCAATCCACCTGGGAACTGGTGATCAACTGCACCATTTACCCTGAATATTTGGGGAAACTTGAAATCTTTATCTGTTACATTAATTTCTGATGAGGTAAGATCCTGCCCCAAATCGGCAGCGTCCGGCTGGCCATAAGGATCCGGAACAAAGGTAAAATCTTCATTCCCCTCAAACCTACCAATGCTTCCTTCATTCCTTGACAAGTTAACCCGGCCAAATTCATTACCTGTATTGGTGTATTGATTAGACAACCAAACAAATGGCACACGACCGGTAAACAGTCCTATACCACCTCGCACTTGAGTGGTGCCTTCACCATTGACATCCCAGTTGACTCCAACCCGTGGAGAAATCATAAGCTGAGCTCCGGGCATTTGGTCAGTAGCTACGCCATATTCAGCAAATTCTTCATTAAACTGTTCGTTGACGGAAGGCTTTTCTGAGAATGTTGGGATATCCAACCTTAGGCCGGCGGTAAGCTTCAGGTCTCTGGTAGCTTGGTACTCATCCTGTGCGTAGAAACCCAGTTGGAAGGCATTGAACTCTGCACCTTGCTGGGGATTATCTGTTCTGGAGTAAGAATAGTCATAGCTTCTTGGCAACACTTCTCCGGGGGTACCTACCGTTTCGAAATCCTCAATGCTGAAGTAAGAATAAGCTCCGAAGTTTTGACGGATAAATAAATTGTAGGTGCTGTAGAACTCATTGTGTGTACCAAAAGTCAGGGTATGTCTTCCTTTAAATAAAGTCAGGTTATCCGTGATGGTCAGTACATCCTGATCTAGCTGGTTAGCAGTAGAAAATGGCTCCGAACCTAGGTTAATGCTTCTACCGCCACTTAACCTTACATTGATCGCAGGAAAAGGATCTCCTAAATAATCCCTATCATCACGTACCGAGGTATAACCGATACGCAATTCGTTGGAGATATTACTTTGGAAATTACTGGTCAACTCCAGTACGGTACTATTGGTCGTAGACGGGAAAAATTCTCCGTTGTTATAAAAATTTGCGGAGTTGGGACTTCTGGATCCATCAATATTCTCCCCATACACATAAGAGTGACGCAGCGTCAATTTATTGTTTTGGTTGATATTCCAGTCCAAGCGTGCAAATACTTTCTCTGAGCTAGTAACATTACTATACGCTCCATACGGGCCTGGATCATATCCTAATCTCTCCGCTACAGAAGCCACACGCTCCATTTCGTCTACGGAAATATTGGAGCTGCCAGAACCTGGCTGATAAAGCAAAGGCTGTGTTCTATTGGTCACTTCCCCGTTGACGAAGAAGAACAATTTATCTTTTACCACTGGGCCTCCCAGTCTAAAGCCGGTTTGATAATCGGTATAACTATCTAGCTTGATACGCTCTTCATCTGGACTCTTACCCACTAAGTTTTGATTATTGCTATAGTAATAAACAGAACCTTCGTAGTTATTGTTACCTGATCGGGTAATGGCATTGATACCACCACCGGTAAATCCACCCTGACGCACGTCATAAGGTGCAATCACCACCTGAACCTGCTCGATCGCATCCAAGGAAATGGGCTGCACGCCCGTCTGGCCACCATTGGTTCCTGATGCAGATAGACCAAAAACGTCATTGTTTACCGTACCATCTATGGCAAATTGATTGTATCGGTTGTTTTGGCCGGCGAAGGAAGTCCCCGACCCAGCGGTAGATGCTTGAGGTGTCAATCGGGTAAAATCCGAAATGGATCGGGAAATAGAAGGCAAAGAGTTAATTTGCTCATTGCTGATATTTGTGGCAGCTCCCGTCCGCTCATCGTTGATCACAGGACTGCGAGTGGCCAGCACTTCCACTCCTTCTATTTCAAGCCCCTCTTCCTGTAACACCACATCCAGTCCATAAGCTTGCCCCAATTGCAGGTTAATATTTTCAACCACGGCTTTCTCGAAACCGATATAGCTGATTTCTACCGTGTAAGGCCCGCCTACACGCATCCCTTGGATGGTAAATCTGCCATCTACACGGGTTGAGGCACCATATTTGGTTCCTGACGGCGTGTGGGTAGCTACCACATTGGCCCCAGGCAACGTTTCTCCATTTGGATCTTCCACCACTCCGCTCATACTGGCAGTGGTAATCCCTTGGCCATACAACGAACTTACTCCAGCCAGAAGTAGTGTCATTGCGAATAGACTCTTTAGTAATAGTTGCTTCATAATCTGATTTTGTGATTGATAAAAACTGATTTGTTTAAATTGGTTTTCCAATACAAATGTATAGGACTTTACAGGGTTTTTATTTTAGTTATTGTTAAGTTTCTCCTTCCTACAATCGATTTTCTTAACATTAAATTCGCACTGGCCTAAAATTTTATTCTAAATATAAGAACTAAAAAAAGTAATTCCGAAAAATTAACGCATATCCACATCAAAAATACAGAATTTATTCTTTTCACATTCTTGCCTTGCATACACTTACTTTTGTTACAAATAAAATCTAATTTGTGCAAAACACTTTCTCAGATTGCTAATTTTTAAGCACAAATAGTTTTTGCCACTAATTATTTTTTTATGACTATCCGCAATGACACCAGTAATCACAGGGAAATTAAATAGGTGCTCACAGAAAACATGGAAACCTCAGAAGAGCCTTATTTCATTCTAGGTGTTCTGTGCGTTCCGTGAGAAATAAATCCTGCTGGCAAGAAAGAGTATAATCAAATATTTTTTTCAAGTTTTTGGTCAAAATTGCCTAATTTTCTGACGATCATAAAAAAATCAAGTTTTCACCCAACACCATCTCCACCAAAATCACGTTTATGATGTTAGCTCTTGCATTCTTTCCTTTTCTGGAATATTATGTATATCCGCAATGACACCAGTAATCACAGAAATAGTAAATAGGTTCTCACAGAAAACATGGAAATTTCAGAAAAGCCTTCTTTCATTCTGGGTGTTCTGTGAGAAATAAAACTACCAAAAAACCATGAAGCAAAAAGGAATAGCATGGCTATACCTCTATTTATTCGCAGGTGTAAGCGACATGATAATGATCGTAGAAGGTCATCAGGATTATCGTTTCTTTACCAAGCCACTGATCATGCTGGCACTGGCGGTCTATTTTCTCACCACCACTGCGGTGATCAAAAACAGTTTGCTGAGAAAGTGTGTAGGAGCGGCATTACTGTTTTCGTTGGCAGGAGACGTACTTTTACTATTTCCTTCCCTGTTTCTGTACGGTCTCGGGGCTTTTCTGATTGCCTTGATCGGCTATACCATTGCCTTTAAGCTCACCCAAAACCATCAGATCAATCTCCGCAATATCAATTTCCTGAAAACATTTTTCTATAACCTGCCCATTTACATTTTTGCTGCCTTGCTGTATTTTCTGGTCAATGATCACTTGGGACAAATGAAAGTACCTGTGGTGCTGTATATCCTGGCCATGGTCTTGATGGTATCCATCGCCAGAGAGCGTTTCAAGCGCACCAATATGCTCAGCTTTATTCAGGTATTTGTAGGGGCATCGCTCTTTATGGTTTCTGATAGCATTCTTGCTTTGGATCTTTTCTTTAGCCCCATCGCCAGTGCTGATATCCTGATCATGGGAACGTACATTTTGGCCCAATTGCTCATCGTGATGGGCATCAGAAGCCATTTGGTGCACAGCCCTACGGCAAAGCAGTAAAGTTGGTCCACGATCTACAGTCGACCGTGGAATGTGGGCTTTGCCCTAAAAAAACAACGCCGCAGAATCGCCAAGAAAATCAACTCGGCGGCTCCGCGGCCCTGCGTGAAACTTATCTAATAAAATGAATCTTACTTCTTCAATGCCAGTTGAATGCTCAATTCCTTCAGTTGCTCATCAGCAATGGCACTTGGAGAGTCGATCATCACATCCCTTCCTGAATTGTTTTTAGGGAAGGCGATATAATCCCTGATCGAATCACTTCCTCCGAAGATGGCACATAACCTGTCAAATCCAAAAGCAATGCCTCCATGCGGTGGAGCACCGTACTCAAATGCCTCCATCAAGAAGCCAAACTGAGCCTGTGCCTCTTCATCGGTAAAACCCAGGTGCTTGAACATGGTCTTTTGGGTATCACGATCATGGATCCTGATGGATCCACCGCCGATTTCCACCCCATTGATCACGAGATCATAAGCATTGGCACGTACGGCTCCCGGGTCTTCTTCCAACAATGGAATATCTTCTTGCTTAGGAGAAGTAAAAGGGTGGTGCATCGCATGAAAACGAGCAGACTCCTCATCCCACTCCAGCAGCGGGAAGTCCAATACCCAAAGTGGCTTGAACACGTTCTTGTCCCTTAGTCCAAGATCACTTCCCATTTTCAGCCTCAGCTCAGAAAGCTGCTTCCTAGTGGCACTTTGATCACCTGACAGGACAAGGATCAAATCACCTGGCTGGGCATTCATCTTGTCCGCCCAAGCCTTGAGGTCTTCTTGGCTGTAGAACTTATCCACGGAAGATTTGAAGCTTCCATCCTCATTGCATTTTACATATACCAGGCCTTTGGCTCCGATTTGCGGTCTTTTCACCCACTCGGTCAGCGCATCCACTTGCTTTCTGGTATAGCTGGCCGCTCCAGGCGCAGCGATGCCCACTACCAATTCCGCCTCATCAAATATCTTAAAACCTTTATTTTGGGCTACATCATTAAGCTCCACGAACTTCATGTCAAAACGCAGATCAGGCTTGTCATTGCCGTAATATTTCATGGCATCGGCAAAGGTCATCCTTTCCACCTCACCAAGCTCTACCTTTTTTACGGTCGAAAAGAGGTGCTTCACTAGTCCTTCGAAGGTCGTCAGGATATCTTCCTGCTCCACAAAGGACATTTCACAGTCTATCTGCGTAAATTCCGGCTGACGATCGGCCCTAAGGTCCTCATCACGGAAGCATTTTACAATCTGGAAATACCGGTCAAAACCACTCACCATCAACAGCTGCTTGAATGTCTGCGGTGACTGTGGCAATGCATAAAATTCACCTTCATTGATCCTGCTGGGGACCAAAAAGTCCCTGGCACCTTCTGGAGTAGACTTGATCAGTACGGGGGTCTCCACTTCCATAAAGTCCAGTCCGTCCATAAATTTTCGCGTTTCCTGCATCATGCGGTGCCTCAGCTGAAGTTTTTCCCGCACGACCCTTCTTCTCAAGTCCAAGTAGCGGTACTTCATCCGAAGGTCCTCACCACCATCCGTTTCATCTTCGATGACAAACGGCGGTACCTTGGCGGCATTCAGCACGTCGAGTGAAGTCGTCTTCACCTCAATATCTCCTGTCGGGATCTTATTGTTTTTGGAAGTCCTTTCGATCACCTCACCTTCGGCTTGGATAACGAATTCTCTGCCCAGAGAGGCGGCTTTCTCAAGAAGTGCCTGTTCACTGGATCCTTCTTCAAAAATCAGTTGGGTAACACCGTACCTGTCCCGTAGATCCACCCAGACCAAGCCCCCTTTGTTTCGTACCCGTTGTACCCAGCCGGAAAGGGTGACTTTCTCGCCCACATTTCCTATGCGCAATTCCCCGCAAGTATGTGTTCTTAGCATATTTTTAATTTTTTATTCGATATCAGACGCCAAAGATAATAATTCGATTCACAGTTTACTATTATGACAAAAAGTATCCTAGCTTTTTTCAGCCTATTTGTAATTCAAACCTATAAATATCGTCTTCTAAGACACAATTCGATCGTACTTTTATCGTTACTATCTTAATATTTATTAAAAAGACACAATATACGGCAAAAAACAACCAAACCTCTTGCTATTTGACCAAAATTTAAATTTATTACAAGATCATTTTAATTACCAAAAATCAACATTAGGGAATGAAGAAATCATTGATCGCAGCAGCCGGAATCGTGCTGCTGACGGCAGCGGGTTATGGCTTGTACGAGACCAAGCTAAAACCTCAACGTGAAGTTGTAGATGCAGAAGTAACCGCAATAGCAACTGAAGTGAAGGAAGCGGTTAAGGAAGAGAATTTACTTTATGGAATTAATGTAAATGACCTGGATGTAGTAGAGGGAAAAGTAGCTAGAAACCAAACCCTTTCCACTATTTTAGCTCCATTTGATGTTCCTTACCAGATCATCGATCAAATTGCCAAGAAATCCAAGGACATCTTTGACGTCCGAAAAATCGCTTTTGACAAAAAATACACCGTACTGACCTCCAAGGACAGTACTTCAACCGCTGAGTTTTTTATTTACGAACCCAATGCAGCAGAATTTGTTGTTTACAAACTTGATGGCAACGATATATATAAAGAAGCGAAGCCGGTAGAGCTTCGTAAACGAGAAGTGGCCGGCACCATTTCTTCGTCATTATATGTCAATATGACCGAGCAGGGCATCACTCCTGACCTTATCGATGAATTTGCAGACCTTTACGGTTGGAGCGTGGATTTTCAGCGTCTTCAAAAAGGCGATAAATACAAGGTGGTCTACAACGAAAAAGTTGTGGATGGCCAAGTGGTAGGTATTGAACCTATTCAGGTAGCTTATTTTGAGCATATGGGCGAACCGTATCATGCCATTCCGTTTGAGCAAAACGGTCAAATCTCCTTCTTTGACTTGGAAGGCAATAGTTTCAAAAAGGCTTTTTTGAGGGATCCAGTAAAATTTACACGGATAAGCTCCCGATATAGCCCAAGAAGATATCATCCCGTACAAAAACGCTACAAAGCCCACTTAGGGACCGATTATGCAGCTCCCAGAGGCACTGAAATACGGGCTGTCGGAGACGGAACCATCATCGCCGCCAGCTATACCGGCGGAAATGGCAACTATGTCAAAGTAAAGCACAATGGCACTTACACCACCCAATACCTTCACATGTCCAAAATCGCATCAGGCATACGCAACGGTGTACGGGTTAAGCAAGGTCAGGTCATTGGGTATGTCGGAAGTACTGGACTGGCTACGGGCCCTCACCTGTGCTTCAGGTTTTGGAAACATGGCAAGCAAGTGGACTGGCTAAATGAAGATATCCCACCATCCGACCCGATCTTAGAAGATAACAAAATGGCTTTCGAAAGAGTCAAAGCTGAAAAGATGGACCAACTGGCAGCCATTCCTTATCAGGAAAACCCCGAAGATAAGCTGATCACACAAGCTACTGAATAAAATATGCTTCCTAAAAAAGCTTAAGGAGGCTGTCCATTGTGAATGGGCGGCCTCTTTTTATTTTATGGATATTGAATCCCAATATCCTGTTGAGCTAAAATTAAAAGGATCAAGCGGAAAAGCAGCCTAACACTGCCGTAGGTACTGGACACGGGCAAAGAAAGTAAATATCGATTGCCTAATCAGCCGAAATAGGCTTTCAAAAAAAACAATTATTCATATCTACTATGACACCAGTATTCACAGAAATAGTAAATAAGTTCTCATAGAAAACATGGAAATCTCAGAAAAGCCTTGTTTCATTCAGGGAGTTCTGTGCGTTCCGTGAGAAATAAAATTTACCAGCAAGAAAGCGTATAATCAAAAAATTAATTGATCAAATATGATGCACCTACGGCATGATGCACTTTGCACACATAAAAGAGGAAAATCAGGACAAAAAAGATAATCACCACAAGTCTCCTCGATCTGCAGGATCACCGTACTACCAGCAACGGCAACGCTCGGCTACAATATTTTCATTTGACCGCCATTCTCCCAGCACCTCATTAACTATTCATAACGGATTATAAAAAGTGACAATTCATTAGTGGGCAATCTATGCCATAGAATCGCAGGAATTTTCTATCATTGTATTTAAAATCTTTATATTTGCCACATGGATAAAAAAGTTTTATTAATGATTTTGGATGGTTGGGGCTTAGCTACCAACCCTGAAGTTTCTGCGATTGACAAGGCAAACACGCCATTTATCGACAGTCTTTTTGAAAAATATCCACACTCCAAATTAGATGCATCTGGCTTGGCGGTGGGTTTACCAGATGGTCAGATGGGCAACTCAGAAGTAGGGCACATGAATATCGGTGCCGGGAGGGTTGTCTACCAAGATTTGGTAAAAATCAACAAAGCTGTCGAAGAGGGGGATCTCAAAGACAATCCAATTTTAAAGAAAGCTTTTGCCACAGCAAAAGAACACCAGAAAAAGGTACACTTTATTGGCTTAGTATCCGATGGCGGCGTACATGCCCACATCAAACACCTTAAGGGACTCTGTGATGCAGCCAAAGCCAATGGTGTAGAGGAGCCGTTTATCCATGCCTTTACAGATGGACGAGACACTGACCCCAAAAGCGGCCTCGGATTTCTGGAAGACCTCCAAGACCACTGCAACCAATCCGTAGGCAAGGTCGCCTCCGTAATTGGACGCTATTATGCCATGGACCGTGACAAGCGTTGGGAAAGGGTGAAATTGGCCTATGACGCCATGGTATTGGGAGAAGGAGAAAAGTCCAAGAATATTCTGGCATCCATCAAAAAATCCTATTCGAATGGTGTAACAGATGAATTCATCCGTCCAATAGTACAGGTAGACGAAAATGGAAAAGCCATAGCTGCCATCGAGGAAGGGGACGTCGTGATCTGTTTCAATTTCCGCACGGACAGGGGACGTGAGATCACGCAGGTGCTGACCCAGCAGGATTTTGAGGATTACAAAATGAACAAGCTGGACTTGCACTATGTGACTTTCACCAACTATGACGAAACCTTCAAAGGTGTTTCTGTGATTTTTGAAAAGGACAATCTCCAAAACACGCTTGGTGAGGTGCTTGCCGCCAATGGCAAAAAACAGATCAGGATCGCCGAAACCGAAAAATACCCGCACGTAACGTTCTTCTTCAGCGGCGGACGTGAGTCGGAATTTGAGGGAGAATCCCGCATTCTCTGCAGCTCTCCAAAGGTAGCTACTTATGACCTTCAGCCGGAAATGAGCGCTTACGAAATCTCCAAGAAGATCAATGTAGAGCTGGACAAAAAGGAACCGGATTTTGTTTGTCTAAATTTTGCCAATGCCGATATGGTCGGTCATACTGGCGTTTTTGAAGCAGCTGTCAAAGCCTGTGAAGCAGTGGATGAATGTGCTAATACTGTCATCTCCACCGCATTGAAAAATGATTACTCGATCATTGTCATCGCCGATCACGGCAATAGCGACAAAATGCTCAACGAAGATGGCTCTCCAAATACAGCCCATACCACGAACTTAGTTCCATGTATTATGGTTGACAAGAAAGACCAGCTGGAAGTAAATGACGGTAAGTTGGGTGACCTTGCGCCTACCATTCTCAAAATGATGGGCGTAGACATCCCAGCTGAAATGACTGGTGATGTATTGCTAAAATAAACGATCTTTTGAAAAACCTATTTTCATTAATGTTGCTTCTAGGGCTGCTTTTTTCCTGCGATAATGGAGAAAAGCAGCCCTTGGCAAATCCGACCCAGATAGATAAGTATTTTCCGCTAAAGGATTTTGTGATCAACCAGCTCGATAAACTGAACAATCATCAAGTCCAAAAAGTCACCGTGATCAATGGTGAAGAAGAAACTACCGAAGTCACCCTTACTAAAGAACAATGGCGGAAAGAGCTCGATGCTTTCATCCAAGCGGACATTAACAAAGCAGCTAATTCGACCGCCTATGAAGAGCAGAAAAATGGCAAAGAGAAAGTCTACCGCCTAAAACCTGAAGCCAAAGGAAACATCAAAGAGATAAAAGTCACTTACCTGTCACCGGACAGTAATAAGGTGATGGAGGTGACCTTTGTGGCCAAATCAGAGAACTTCTTTTATGAATCCAGCACAACGGGCACACTTCATTTCAACGAATCCACTGGGCTTATTTCCACTTATTCGGTAGCCGGCACACAAAAAGTATGGTTCCTATCTCCTAATGAGATCCGGGTTCAAGGGAAGGTGACGGAGTAGGATAAAACGAAGTAACCCAAAAAGGCTACAGCTGTGAGGACAGTTGTTCCGACGGCAATCCTGCGGAACCACTAGCCATGAGTTATTAACCCGAATTATGTATTAACCTCAGTTCGATTATGAAACCGTTTCCGTACAGTGGTCGGAACATGCACTGCGAGGCTTAGAGGGAGGTTTGAGTGGGTGGAAGCCGTGGCAGCTCGCCGCGGCGAGTTGCCACACCCTTTTCCAACCCACATCCTTCTAAAAAGGGTTCGCAATGACGCTTTTAATACTAAAATTAAGTCGAGCTCAGGTTATTAGTCTATCTATTGCGACCTGATCCGCCGCGGCAGACAAAATCATCCGCTTTGCTTTACTTATCCCAGTTCAGTACCTGCGGCACTGTAGGGGTGCTTTATCCACCTACTATTACCAAGCTAATGCTCCTAGCGGAGCATCCCCCTTGACGCTCACTATTCTGGATTTGATCAGAAAATCGATGGCTTTGTGTGGCGAATGCAGGGACAGCGGAGTGAAAAATGCCATACCGGATCTTTTGTAATGGACGGTGCGTAGGAAAGGAGAAGGGGCGAAAGCCGCGGCAGTTATCCGCGGCTTTCGCCCCTCAAATCTCCCTCTGAGTCCTGTTTGACTCCAGACAAGATCGCAGTGCATATTCCGACCACTGTATGGAGACAGTTTTTTCTATTTCATGATAGAACCCAGGTCATTACTATCAGTTGTTCTTCGTGGTATCCGTTTTGGATTTTGACCTGCCAAACAATCCTTTCAAAGCATCCTTCACTTCATCTGCTGCTTTGTTTTGCGCTTCTTCCACCTTCTTGTCCAATTCTTGTTTGGCACTGTCTTGAGCGGCCTCAGCTTTGACTTTCATCTCTTGTTTGGCACTGTCCTCATGCGCTTTGAACTGCTCTTGGACTTGCTCTTGGAGCTTTGCACCTTCTGACGAAGCGCGGGATTTCAATGCATTGGTAAGCATCGTCTCCATGCTCTCTCCACCTGCCAAACTCACTTTTGGCGAAGAATACGTTCCTCCCAAATTAATGGCAATAGGAATTTTGGTGTCGCCGGTAGCCTCTGTACCAGCAATACTTGCCAACAGATTATTGGCCTGGCTCCCCAGCTTTCCGGCCGGCACTTGCATATTGATCAGGTAATTCACACTACCATCAAAACCGGTGCTGCCCTGTATATTCGCTTCGTAGTCCCAGAGTTTCACATCAAATGGCTGCACCTCCAGCATTCCATCCTTTATTTCTGCTTTGAGGTTGATGTCTTTAAGATTAATGGTACTGCCATCTTTGAGTTTGGTAAGCGAGGTAATTCCGCTCACAATCTTACTATTTTCTAAAGCTGCCTCTGCCACCTTGATCAGGCCACTGCCATCCAGCGAGGACAGCACAGGCATCATGTCCTGCCCCAAGTTTCCTGACAAGGAAAAGTTAGTCGTAAAATCCCCATTTAGGTTTTGGGCAATAGGAGCAAAAGCCTTCACCGTATTGAAACTTTTAAAGGCCTGCTGAATGCTCATCGCGCTGATAGCAAAGTCCATATTGAACTTAGGATCCTTAATATCCTGGGTGTTATATGCACCATTTAGGGTAAGTTGACCACCTAGGGTCTTCATTCCGGCATCCTTGAAAGTCAGGATGCCATTTTTTAAGGTCATTGTTCCTTTGGCATCACTGAATACCAAATCATCGTAAAGCACTTCATCTGCCTGAACACTCATCGCAAAGTCAATATTCCTGGGCAATTCGATAAGCTGAAGTTCCGTAGTATCTTCCGTTGTGGTTTCGCTTTCGGTCATCCATTCATTGATATTGAACTTGGTGGAGCTGATATTAAGCTTGCCTGAAAGCACCTCATTTTCTTCAAACACATAGGCAATATAGTTGGCCAAGCTTCCATTTGCTTTCACGGGGCTTTCCCCAAGCCTTGCGTCAAAATTAGTTAAGTTGATCGCTTGCGGACTAAAGTCACCTTTGGCTTCATGTATGCGTACGCCTTGGGGAAGGTCTTTATCGGTGTAGTAAAAATCCGTAAGGGTTACCTGTCCCCTGGTGTCCAAGCGATTATAGCGCTCCGCCTCTACATCGGCATAGCTCCCCTTTGTGTCTATATCAGCCCTTACCTTTCCGTCCATGATCACTTCTTCCATCGGGAAGATCTTGCTGATCTTACCTAAGTCCACCGACCCGTGAATAGAACCATCCCAGTTAAGCTTATCCAAGTCCCGAATGGCCATGTTGCCATTTACTTCTTCTCCTTCCAGCTGAAAGCCAAACTTGGACATGTCCACCAAGAAGTCATTCATTTGGCCGCTATTGTTAACGATAACGGTATGTACGTTGAGTTCTTCGATGGGCGCAGGGTACTCCTCACTTTTCACGTAGCCATTGGTAAGGGTCATCTTGGCATCGATCGCCGGGATGATTTTTGCGACACTGTCGTAGCGGCCTTTTGCGGCGGCATCCACATCCAATATCCCTCTCAGCTCCATCCCTTCTATCGGAAAGATAGACGTGAGCTCTTCCAGATCCAGCTTTCCTTTCAATGCCCCGTCGATATCATAGGTCACCAAATTCTCTAACAATAGCCTTCCCGAAACAGGATTAGAACCAAAGTTAAGGTTAAATGCAGGGATATTGACTTGCGTATTGTCCAAGTTATTGGTCTCATTTTTTACGGACATGTCCACATTGATATTGCTGACAGGTTTTGGCAGATCGGGATATTGGAACATCCCATCCGTTACCTTCAGACCTATATCAAAAGCAGGAAACTGAGTCTCACTATAAGTGCCTTTAAAATAACCGCCAAAATCCATTGTTCCTGATGTATTGATACCATCAAATGACTCGGTATATATTCCCGGGACCAAGGACAATACGCTCTTAAACGTATTCTCTTTTCCTTCAAAAGTCAGGTCAAAGTCGATATCTTCCGAAGGCATCGCCAGAAAGCCGTCCACTCCAAACATGAAGTCATTGACACCAAACATCCCTTCACCAAACGTAAATTTCATTTGGTTCATATCCACTTGAATTTCCGTATCAGCAGTAAAAACCTTGTTTGTCAAGTAATTCACTTCTTCAAAATCCATTCGAGCGATAGTGGTTTGGATCTGGCCATTGAGGCCGTATACTTCAGTGGTAAAATCTCCGTTACCTTCCAAGTCAAAATCCTCCAATGCCAAAAGGAATTGCATCTGCCGATCGTCATAGACAAAATTGACATCCTCTATTTCCATCAGGTCAATGCCCAGCTTGAAGTTAGATGGCTCTTCAGGGGCTGTAGGCTCACCGGAATCCTTGGCAATATCGTAGTTGGCCGTACCATCTTCCAGTACTTTCACATAGATACTCCCCCTTTCAGGTGCAATCCTGTCAGCTCTGGATAGTCTCCAAAAATCACCGACATAAGATTAAAGTCGATTTGGAAGTTATTAATATGCGCCAAGGTATCACCTTCAAAGGGAGCATTACCGTGCACACCAAATTCATTTACGGTCGCAGAAATATTGGGAAACCGCTTCAGTACGCTCAACCCAATTTGATCCACATCATAATAAACCTGGGCATCTACAGCATTGGCAATTTCCTGGTCTATTCTTGCCACGATCTTATCCTTAAAGATAAACGGTATGGCGATGAGTGCCACCAGCAAAAAAGCAACAACGGAAAATATGATAATCAGGGTCTTTTTCATAGTATGTCAAAATTAGTGATACATAACACTTGCCTTGAACTAAAAATCATCTAACTGGCAAGATCATACACAAAGTTATCAAAATTGATGCCTCAATAAAAAAAGGGGACATGTGAATGTCCCCAAATTTCATAATTATTAGTTTTTTTATCCTTATTAAACGGACATCAGCTTAAAATGATAGTCTACGTTCTCATTTTTGAAGTGACAAATTTGATTTCGCAAATGGTAAAAAGCTTCCAAAAGCGGGGCATTATTCAACCCTCCTGCATCAATAGCCTTAAAACCAATAAGTTCTATTAGCTTTTTCACCCTGTATTTATCAAAATCATTATCTCCACAGAAATAAGTCTCTTTGACAAGTTCCAGCGGATCTGATTTTGGATAGTCAAGCCCTAAATTATTAAACCCTTTTAATACCCTCTTATAATCTGCCTTTTCTTGAATATAGCGGGTGTTGCAACCAAAATTCGGATTGTATTTTCCGTTGGTACAATCCAGCACAAGTTTATCTTCTGTCTCTAACCGCGAAAGGCACTGGCATACCAATGGAAGAAATTCATTCTCACAACAAACCATAATGACATCAGCTTTTTCCATCGCTTCGCAATAGCCAAAAACCTTGTCCTTTTGCATTTTTAGAATCTTCCATTCTATTTGCCTGGCTTCAAACTCTTCTCTTACTCCAAATACTACATCCAAGCCTCTGGAAATATATTTATTTCCTAAAGTCACTGACAATTTTGTTCCTCCAATAATTCCTAACGTCATGCTTACGTGGTCTTCAATAATCCTGTATCCTATTAACGAAAAAGGTGTGGGTTTCTTTCCTAGGTGATTGGAAAGATTTTGGGTGATTTATGCAACTAGTAATAGCCACTTGCAGAATCAATTGAAAACTATAAAAAAAAATGTAGCAGACCAAACATTTTACTGTATAATTATCTGTAAATAAGTCTGATACATTTTCAATCAGGCAAAAAACCAAAAACTAGCTTCAAAAGATAGTTTTAAGTTGCCTTCACCAGTATTTTCTCACCATCTCCAGCAATTCTCCGTGGGTTTTTTCGTTGCTCCCCACCAATTCTCTACCAAAGATATAATTATCTCCACCTTTAAAATCACTCACCTTTCCACCGGCCTCCTGTAGTATGATCACCCCTCCGGCCACATCGTAGGAGTTGAGGTTATATTCAAAGTATCCATCCATTCGGCCTGCCGCCACATAGCAAAGGTCCACTGCAGCACTGCCCATTCTTCTGATACCGTGCGAATGCTGAATGATATCTTTCAGTAATGCCAAGTATTTATCTACCTCATCAAAGGCACTATAAGGGAAGCCTGTCGCTATCAAGCTGCCTGCCATGTCTTTTGTAGGGCTTACATTTATAGCCGTGTCGTTACAGAAAGCGCCTCCTCCTTTCGTGGCGTAAAAGCACTCATTATTGTTCACCTCATATACTACACCTAAAATGATCTCTTCTTCTTTCATAAGTGCTATACTCACCGAAAACACGGGTACCCCATGAACAAAGTTGGTGGTACCATCCAAGGGATCTACTATCCAGTTGTATAGTTCGCCCTCTTTATTGATAGTGCCTTCCTCTGTGATAAAACCAGCTTCAGGCAGTATGGCCTGTAGCCCGCTCACTACTATTTTTTCGGCTTCCTTGTCCACATAAGACACCAAATCATTGAAGCCCTTATGTTCTACTTTTTTAAGATCAAAACGCTGTCTTTCTTTTCTGATAAAAGCGCCTGCCTCTTTGGCAATGGCAATGGTGTTGTCTAAAAGTTCGTTTAATTCCATGGGTTAATTTTTTCCTGCTACAGTGATGACTATTTCTCCTTTTATGGTATTCTCTTGATAATATGTTATTAACTCTTCCAAACTGCCCCGTATATTCTCCTCGTACATTTTGGTAAGCTCACGTGAGACGCAGGCGAGCCTATCTCCCCCGAAGGTTTCCTTAAACTGAAGAAGGGTCTTCAAAAGACGGTGAGGGGACTCATAAAAGATCATGGTACGGGCTTCTTCCATCAAATTCTCAAGGCGCGTCTTTCGACCTTTTTTATGGGGCAGGAAGCCTTCAAATACAAATCGGTCATTAGGCAAGGCAGAATTGACCAGAGCGGGCACAAAGGCCGTGGCTCCGGGGAGGCAATTTACCTCAAGCCCTGCTTCCCTAGCGGCCCTGACAAGTAAAAAACCAGGATCGGATATGGCAGGTGTCCCAGCATCACTGACAAGCGCAAACTGTTCACCAGCTTCCATTCTTCCTACCAGTCTCTCCACGGTTTTGTGTTCGTTGAAAATATGGTAGCTCTGTAGGGGGCGCTGGATCTCAAGGTGCTTCAACAGCTTCCCAGTGGTACGGGTATCTTCCGCCAAGATCACATCTACCTGTTTTAATACTTCAATAGCCCTTAGGGTAATGTCCTTGAGATTGCCGATCGGTGTAGGTACCAAAAACAAGTGGGGCTTCTTATCCTCTGTCATTAGATCAGTTCATCGATGGCTGAAGCCAGTTTTTTGTCTTTTTCAGTGACTGCATTCCCCTCATCATGTGTGGTAAGCGCTATACTCACTTTATTGTACACATTGCTCCAGTTAGGGTGATGGCCTTGGGATTCTGCTAGGAAGGCCACTCTCGTCATAAAAGCAAAGGCCTCTTGAAAATCCGAAAATTCAAATTCTCTTACTAATTGGTTGTTTTTTTCTTCCCACATAACATCTTTATTCTTATAGCGAAATAATTCCTTCGATCTTGGAAGCACGGTCGTACACCGCCATGATCGCCTCACTGTCCCTCATCATGGCCTTGATAGTGGCGCTCACGTACGTTCCCTTTGCTGACTCCTTAAAGACCACCTCGTGCTTCGGCAACAACTCCTTCACTTGGTCTTCTTTGCCTTTGGGCACTATAAACTTAAACATATATAATGCCGGAAAGGTGGTCTGCTCATCTAGCTTTTCTTTAAAAGCCGCCTTGTTAAACTCTTTCTTCATCATATGGTGAATTTACCTTTTTAACACGATAGATAAAAAATAAAATCCATAAACAAGAAAATCCCACCCTCAATAGAGAATGGGATTTATATTTATTTTGACTTCTTCTTAGAAGAACTTGTATCTATAATCTTTCACCTCGGCCAATTCCTCAGCGGCCATCATGATCATGTAGGCAGTTCGTTGCTGTCCGTTGGCCTGTAGTTGGTTTTGGTACATCGTATAGTCAGCGACTTCTCCTGCTGGAGTTTTGCTGTTCAATTTGGCTACGATGACGCCGATATCTTCTTTGATAGGCGCTGTGATTTGTCCGTTTTCCAAGCCAAACACAGCTCCTATGGCTTTTGGCGCAAAACCTACTCCTGGAATAGTATTCTCACTAAGCTTCAAACTAGGAGCTGTTCCGATAGAAGCTTCATTAGAGAACACCGCTTTCATATCTTCCAAGGTACTTTTTCCTGAAAGCTTCTCTTTTATTATTTGAAATTTCTTTTCTCTTAGAACTTCATCCCTTACTACTCCCCTAACTTGATCCAAGGTCACATCTCCTTCTTCAGTTTTACCTTTCAGAGTGGCTACGACATAGGCGTTTTCAAGCTCAAACACAGAAGACACACCGCCTACAGAGGCATCATTAAAAGCCCATCTAACCACCTCTCGCGCACCAGTAAGGTTATTGACAGTTCTTGCATTGGCAGCAAGGCCATCGGCCTCCATGACACGATAACCATCAGCTTCTGCATTGGATTTGAATTCTTCGGCATTACCTGTGCCTGACGCAAACATGTCTGCGTTCCTGAAGACTTCATTACGTGTGGCATCACTTGGGATAAGCTCACGCTCCAGAATGGCCAACTTGACGGTCTCGGTTTTAGGCAACTCGGTCACATTGATAATATGGTAGCCATATTCGGTCTCTACCAAGTCACCCAAAAGACCGGTTTCATCTCTGTCAAATACTGCTTCGGCAAATGGCTCTACAAAATCCTCTTTTGCAAACCAGCCAAGGTCACCGCCTCTTTGGGCAGTTCCATCCTGACCATACTGCTGCGCTGCTGCGAAGAAGTTTCCACCTTCTTCCAATTCCGCCAAAACTTGCTCGGCCTGTGCTTTAGCTCCGGCTTTAGCAGCATCATCCATCCCTTGGGTACTGAATAGAATATGACTTGCCCTCATACGTGGAGTACCTTCAGATTTGCCAGAAAGCTTATAAGTCACATACGTACTTCTGCTCGTAATGAACGGGCCATAAACCTCGCCTACTTGCGGATCATCTACGTTAGAAGAAAAATCCGCCGGCAAGCTCTCTCCGGGGAGAAAGGTTCTGTAGGGATTACTGATTTCTGAGTTTCTCAACACAAAAACAGAATCGTTGTCAGTGGCTCGAAGCTCTTCTGTCAATTGGCTGATCTCATCGATCACAGCGGCAGAATCTGCTCCACTAGGATGGAGGTCAAAGGATACATAAGATATATCTCTCGTATTCTGTGCTTCGAACTCCTCTCTGTGTTCAGAAAGGTAACTTTCCAGATCAGCATCTGTAATGGTCACTTCCGAATCGGATACAGCATAATAAGGGACAAACAAATGCCCAATATCAGCAATGGTATTTTGCGTCTTGTACTGTTCTTCACCCTGAGCCTTGGTGGCATAAGAGGAAGAAGCCAGCAGATTGTCATATTTGATCCTCAACCGGGAATCAGCAAAAGTCTGTTCTTGTTGGGCCCAAAACGCTCGCTGCTGGGGCGAAGCGGATTCGAGTGATTGCAGGAAAGAAATCAGTTGCTGTCTATCAAACTGCCCTGTTTCGGGATTGGTAAGTTGTTGACGAAGCTCGCCTACGATGTTCTTGCCCTGTACCATATCAACCAACTCCGCATCGGAAATGGTCATTCCCAGTTCTTCGTATTGCTCAGAAAACACACGCTTCACCACCATGGCTTGCCAAGCTTGCTCACGAATGCTGTACATCTCATTTTCTGTTGGGTTTCTCCCTGAGTTCTGCACATAGTTTTGCTTGAAGCGCTCCACTTGGCCAATATACTCTTCATAGGAAATCTCTTCCCCATTGATCTCTCCCACAACGGTATCTCTACCACCCAAGAGCATTGAATTGGGGCCTAATAAATCTCCCCCTACAAGGAAAAGTATCAACCCTACCGCAATCACACCGATCGCCAGACCTGTTCTCTGTCTAATTTCTTTTATTAAAGCCATTCTTCTAGTTTTTGAAGTGTCGCAAAATAATTACATCTGGAGGTAAATTCAAAATATTATCGCCTCCAATAATTACTTCTTAACTTCTCTTAGGTATTTATTTTAAGTTTCACTGTATCAATTCGGTGTTCCTGCTTGGAAACCACCGTAAATGTAAATGGTCCGTACACCGCAGACTCTCCTTTTTTCGGAATATTTTCTGTCACCGAAAGGATAAAACCCGACAATGTATCATAATCCCCTTCTGGCAAATTCCAGTCGTATTTTTCATTGAGGTAATCGATCTCATGACGGGCACTTAACAGAAATTCATCATCGGACAACTCTTGCTCTATCAGGTCGTCGCTGTCATATTCGTCTTCGATTTCACCAAAGATCTCCTCTATAATGTCCTCCATGCTCACAATGCCACTGGTCCCTCCAAACTCATCCACTACTAGCGCCAAGCTCTTCCGTTCCGAAATAAACTGAACCAACAGCTCATGTACCAAAGCCGTTTCTGGCACAATAATGATCTGTGTTAGGATATCATTGATGTTCTTGGGCTTCTTGAAGAGCGCTAAGTGATGGCAGTAACCGATCACATCATCGATATTTTCCTTATAGACGATGATCTTGGAGTGTCCGCTCTCCATAAAGGTGGCCTTGAGCTCCTCAATGCTGTCTTCTACATCCACGGCCACAATATCGGTCCTGGGCACCATACAATCCCTGGCCTTTACTTTTTTAAACTCTACGGCATTATCAAAAATCTTGGTATCAATGTCCGTCCCTTCCTCGCCCTCTGTCTCCAAGTTATTCTGGATAAAGCTGTTGAGGTCTGTGATTTTGAACACTGGCCGGTCCTCACTGTAATCGAGCCCCAAGATCCTAGTGATAAAAAAACGCGACATCCCTACCACAAGCCACACAATGGGGTACAAAGCATAGTAGATAATGACAAATGGAACAGCAAAGAAGCTCAATAAATTGTTCGGATTGAGCATAAAGATACTCTTTGGAATAAACTCAGCAGTAATCAGCACAATCAATGTGGACAATACCGTCTGGATGATCATTACGGTGGCCTGATTGTTTAAACCACTAAGCCCATCTGGCAAAAACTGCAAATAATGGCCAATCGTGGGTTCAAGCAAATAGGCCATAAAAATACCATATACGACTAATGAAACCGTATTTCCCAATAAAGTAGTCCCTATGAATTGTCCGGGATTCTTCATGAATCCTGCCAATAGCTTACCCGTGAAATCTCCCTGCTTGTTCTGCAGCTCTATATGCAGCTTATTGGCCGACACAAAAGCAATTTCCAAACCAGAAAACAGGGCCGAAAACATTAGCGTAATCAAGACATAGACCAAATACTGATATTCCATTATCTTCGTTTTTTCTTATTGTCACCCTGCCGTTCTGTATCATCAGCTTGTTCGGCCCATTTGGTTTTTAGGTATTTATACCAAAACAACAACGTCACGGCAAACATGAACACAGGATATGAAGTGGTGATGCCCTGAGTCATGGTAAGATGTGTGCCTATAATTACTAATGCCGCTGACAGTGACAGCAACACAATTCCTTTCAGTTTCATAGTTTTAATTCTCCTCTCCCTGTAATGGCAGCCTAGTGTCCTTCACACTATAGAAAGTATATTTACTAAACGACTGATCTGATTCTAATCCAGTACCTTTAAGCAAAGTACCATCGGCCTTTTCAATGGTAAAAAACTTTTCCGTAAAAATAGTCTCCTTTCGCTCATTCCAAAACAGCTCTTCGGTATTGAGTTTTTCCCCTTTTTCTATATTGTGGACACGGACATCCCCTACTCCTCGATACAGCTTGGTTTTATTGTCATAATATGCTTTATCTGCCCGAATAGTAGAAGTCAGTTTCCCTTCTTTATCAAAAAAATGAATCTGGATTCCATCCGGGAACTCCATGTCCTGGTCATTAAAGACCAACTGCTTTCCTGCATTGAGTTTTATCCGCACGACAGCAGAATCACTCCTGAACACCTCCATATCAGTGGTGATCCTCATTGGTCCATTATAATCTTCCAGTTGGCTAAGATCCACGCTTTCCCGACAGGAAAATCCTGCCCAAGCCATCACAAACACAACGAAAAGATTCCTAATCATGCAACAAATTTATTAATTAAATCGAGTTATTCCTTATCCCTAAACGGGTAATAAAAAAGGCGGTTGTAAAAACCGCCTTTTCGCATTTGGCTATTGCCTATAATTTAGTGTGCTTTTTCTTAATCTCTGGTTCTTAAGGTCACTGACTGACCTACCCAACATCCAGTGTTGATGGACTGTCCTTCTTGATAACCTTCTGTAAACAGTTCCTCTTTAGATGGGAATCTTGCTTTTGCATTGGCCATTCCTGAATTGTTTCCTGCTTTGGCAAATGCTTCATAAGCTGCGATAAATACAGAATAATCTTTCACACGGCTCTGACCGCCTCTACAATCATTTGAAGAACCCATGTACAGACTACCGATGAAGTTCCATACATCAGCCGTCTTCTCGCTATCAAATTCGAGAACCTTTAAAGCTGATTGACGGGCAGTAGACTTTTTACCTTGCTGCGCTTGGGCTTTGGCAAGGTCGTAATACACCTCTGCACGCTGCGAGTCGTTATCAGCAAGATCCAGCGCCTTTGTAAACATTTCCTCTGCAGTGCTATAATCTTTACTTTGCATGGCTCGCATACCCCTTACTTGGGAAGTAGAGAATGTCGGACTATCGTTATCAACAATTTCCAATGCTTTGGTAAATGCTTCTGAAGAAGTACACTTGTATTGTACAGAGTATTGGAATACTCGCTTTGCCAAGGCAATATCGTCAGGATTAGCTTCCATTTGCGGAGCAAGTTTGTTTTGGATAAAATCACAATCGATAATTTCCATGTTTACAAGGATCTTGTCCAAAGTTGATTTTTGTCCTGAGACATCAGCGCCTTCCGCTTCTGCCTTATCCAATCTGGCATAGAGACCGTCATAGATCTCCAACACTTCTTGGTCGGTATACGCTTGGTTATAAGCATAATTTCTATACACCAAGTCGAAGTACGCAGGTACCAATCCGGCCGTGTTGATTTCGCCGTTCAGCTCAATATCCTTGGCAAAATAATCAGCAGCTATCCCTACTTTTTCTTTGTCACCTCTATAGTAGTTATAGGCATAATATGCTTGGTTTTCGATCCAGTTGGCTGTGTTATCGTACTTCTCGCCCCTTAGTTCATATACCGTCATTACGGAATCCTGATATACTTCCTTTTGGGCTTCATCAGATGTTTCTTTTGATGCGCCATCGTATACGGTAACCCCATTGATATAAATGGCTTCGTTCAGATCAGGAGCGTTGACCAATAGCCAGTGGAGCGGCTTGGTCGCCTGAATGAACTGATCAGCTTTCATGTAATCGTTGTAGGCAGCGTTATACTCCCTAGCTTTTGCTTCCATTTGGGGGTCAGATGGCCAGTTCCAACCTTCTTGGGCCTGTGCCATACCCACCAATACAAAAGACAATAACCCTAATAATGCAAATTTACCTTTCATACTCGTTTTGTTTATTCAAATACTTTTTTGTAGAACCAACTGTTGTCGTTGATGGAAAAGCCCAAAGAGAATTTTACATAATCCTCTTGTACCAGTCCACCTTCTGTTGTACCTCTCTGTCCTAGCTTTACTGCAAAATTTAACAGAGATAAGCTGTTCATCGGAACAGAAGCTCCAAAATTGATGCCAATATCATTGACTTTATTGTCACCTATAAGATAAGGTGTCTGCTCAAATTCAATCCCTGCACGAAATGTACTCCGCATAAAAACACTCTCGATAGAGTAAATATCCGGAATAAATTGCCCCCCTAAAGCTATTCTAAAGGATTTTCCAAGATCATCATTTCTTCCTAAAAAGGACTCATACTGTGTAAAATCCTGATGCTGAGCTTCAAGCCCAATCACAAATTTATTAATTTTTTCGAAAGATGCGCCATAACCTAACTTATTAGGTAAATAAATATTTCCTTTTTCATTATCGAAGATTACCTGGCCTTCCGAATCCAAGTTACTAGCATCGTCAAGATCTGTGACATTTGCATAAGCTTTTCCATTAAGCTCACCAAAAACCTGATAAATGGCACCAAAATTTAACCTACTGCGGTCCCCAGTGCGTAAAGCATAGTGGGCTCCACCTTTCAATCCAAAATCGTGAATGGTCATCCGATCGTAATATTGTGTTTGCGCTCCAGCAAGTACACCATCATCATCCAATAAGGTGATCTGCTGACGCTTGATCGTCGAACCAAACAAATAAGATCCTTGTATTCCTAAATTAAAATTTTTGAACAGCTCAAAACCCGTATTTACATAAACCTCACTGATGCCTCCACGACCTCTCATTCGGCTGATGGAAGACAAATCGGAATTGACCACTGGTGATTCTACTAAGTGCTCATAATCTACCGTACTGACTTGGTCTAGCCCTAGACCGATGGTCCACTTGCGGGGCTTTACGGGGAAAGACAATGTCACATAACTAAGACCTCCACCATCTAAGGTAGACTCACTGTCTTGAGTACTCGCATTATAGCGCTTGTAGTTAAAGGCCGCCTGAAAGTTAAATACATTGTTCTTTACTGACATGGCGGGGTTTACCTGATTGACAGACCAAGCGTCACCATAGCTGATGCCCAGCCCTCCCATCGCTTGGTTTTGGGTAAGGCCTGAGTTGTTCATGTCACCCGCCCCTATGGAGCTGTATGTGGAAGAACCAACCTGTCCTTTTACCTGATTAGATATAAAAATGGCACAAAATACGCCAAGTAGTTGCAGTCTAGTTTGTATTGACATTGTAATTTAATATTCTATTCAATCCATGCAGGACCAAATTGGGGATTACAAATATGTAGTCTTTTGTTAAGCTTTCAAAGAATTTCGCATCGCCACCGCAAATAAACACCTTTAAATCTTCGTATTGCCTGCGGTATTCGCTTATAGCTCCTTCCAGCTCAAAGCGGATTCCATGATAAACACCGCTTTCCATTCCTTCTTGGGTGCTTTTGCCCGTGAGAATCGGGAATGAGCGTTCCGGATCATGGATCACTAAGGGAAGACGCGCCGTTTGCGCATGCATGGCCTGAAATCTCATTTGGACGCCTGGAGAGATCGCACCACCCCAATAGCAGGGCTGACCGTCTATAAAATCGTACGTGATGCAAGTACCCAAGTCTATGCTCAGGACGGAACAGCCTTCAGCCATGGTGTGCGCACCAATTGCCGCAGCTATCCTGTCCAGCCCCAGCGTGTGCGGGGTCTCATAGCCATTGGCTACAGGCATGGGGGTGCTTCGGTCCAGAAATAGAAATGAAAATGGAAGCATCACCTCAAGTTCTTTTTTCGCCCATCTCACTGAGCTCACCAGCACTTGGTCGATTCCCCATCCCTCTATGCTGACCAACAGCTCGTCCAAATACTCTTCCACGACATCCTCCACAAGCTTCTCGCCGTCAAACAGCGCTGCCTTGATTCGCGTATTACCGATATCGATGACCAAATTTTTCAATCTGTACGCTTTGAAAGTCTCGCTACATTTTCACATTAAATGGGTGCTATTTTCAAAATTAACAGTATCCCAAATTTCGGCCCTAAAATACGGAATTTAAAAAGGAGGTTTGAAATACGCCCATTAAAATTATCTTTAACCTTTCGTTTTTAACAAACTTTAACCCTTATGAAATCTTCTGACACTTATAAGGCAATCGGATTGATGTCTGGCACATCTGGTGATGGACTGGATATTGCCCATTGCACTTTTCGGCGGACCGCTACCTGGAGCTTTGTTATAGACAAGGCATCCACGGTGCCATTTCCCGTTGATCTGGGCAGACGGTTAGGTGGCTCACACCTGCTGTCCGGCGAGGAGCTTGCTTTGCTGGACGTAGATTTTGGCTCGTGGATGGGGAAATGCGTAAGGCAATTCTGCCAAGAAAACAAACTGACACCAGATTTGGTAGCCTCCCATGGCCACACCGTTTTTCACCAGCCCCATAAGGGAATGACCTTACAGATAGGTTCGGGCTGGACGTTGTCACAAGAAAGCAACTGTACCGTCATCAATGATTTCAGAAGTTTGGATGTTTCCTTGGGAGGACAAGGAGCCCCTTTAGCCCCCGTCGGCGACCATTTCCTATTTCCCGCGTATGATTTTTGCCTTAACCTCGGAGGGATCTCCAACGTCTCCATGATGCATAATGGTAAAAGGGCGGCATTTGACGTATCTCCTTTTAACCTGCTACTGAATGAGCTTGCCCGCAAAAAAGGTTTACCTTATGACCGAGGGGGTAAAATGGCTTCTGCTGGCACAGTCAATACCACTTTTTTGAACCAACTTAATTCGGTCGGCTTTTACCAAAAAGAAGGGGCCAAGTCACTAGGGAGAGAAGAAATGGAAAGTGTATTCCTTCCATTGTTGAACCAGCAGGAGGACACTATCGAAAACTTACTGGCCACCTTAATAACACACTATACTGAGCAAATCTCCAAAGTCATCCACCACCATCCCACCATCCAGACCAACAAGCTTTTGGTGACTGGAGGAGGGGCTTATAATGATTACTTCATCAAGCAACTACAGCAACGTCTGGGCACTATGACAGAAGTAGTGGTACCGGCTCCCTCCATTGTCGAATTTAAGGAAGCTGTGATCTTTGCCTTTCTTGGGGTCCTAAAAATGAACAATGAAATCAACACATTCGGGTCGGTGACAGGCGCTAATCGGGACAGCAGCGGGGGAGTACTCTATAAACCGCAAGGCCCCGCCTTTTAGGTTGCCCTCTGACTTGCTAGTCAACACCAATGCTATACCCAATCTGTCGTGTTTTTTTTTCGCTTATACTATATTTTCAATACTTTTTGACTAAATTATAGGCATTAATTTGCAGAAATTTACCATTTGGTATCCCATACTATAAGCCTAATATAAAACCATGAAAAGAAGTATTTTTCACCAAATCGCCCATTGTAAGAAAAAATTCAAACCTGAAGCAGGTATTTTTGTAGAAAAACAATAATCAGCACTGCAAAAAATAGCCTAAAATCTATTTTTTTATATTTTTGTTCAACCCAATAACCCATACCGTATGAATGAATTGCTAAAGCGATGTGAGGGCATGAAGCCAGGGATTGTTTTTGAGTGGAACGATAGCGAACCTGAGGATGTGAGCAGGGCCGTTTTGAACGCATTGAAAAAAATCTGTGACCTCCATTCTCAAAAAACGGGCATTGCCAAAAAGTCTTTTGAGATAGCGTTAAGACAATTGGTATAAAGAAAGTCAAAAAACTACTGATCAGGAATAATGATTAACATAAAATTAATTTATTCCGGCCATACGAATTTATTTTGGTGGGTTTGGTTCAAATTCTGTAGTTTAGGGGTGCGTATTCCTTCAACTGCTTTTATTCCCATAGGGGAAAGGATCAAAAAAACCTAAGACGAATTAATCTAATTCCATTTTAATGAAGAATGTTATAATTGCTTTTGGGATTATCTTGGGAACGGTATTCTTTACCGGCTCAGCCAGTGTCATGGCCCAGGATAACCACCAAACTACCCAAGTATCAACGCAACAGGAGGAACACGGAGAAGATCAAGGCCATCAATCTGACACTGAGCATGGTGATGCCCATGGAGAGGATGAAGCAGGTCATGCTCATGCACCTGTTTGGTTAGTCATTCCTTTTGTAGTCCTGCTATTGATGATCGCCACAGGCCCGTTGTTCTATGAGAATTTTTGGCACCACAACTACCCCAAAGTCGCTGTTGTATTGGCTGCCCTGGTGGTCCTGTATTATATCTTTGCGATGCACAATACCCACGCACCGGTACATGCGCTCGCAGAATACCTTCAGTTCATTGCTTTGCTGGCCTCGCTTTATATTGCGTCGGGCGGTATAATGATCTCTATCGACAAGCAATCTACTCCGCTAGCCAATGTAACACTCCTATTGATAGGGTCGGTGATCGCTAACTTTATAGGCACCACTGGAGCTTCGATGCTCCTCATTAGGCCTTTCATTCGGCTCAATAAAAACAACATAAAAGCCTACCATATCATTTTCTTCATCTTTATGGTGAGTAATGTGGGAGGATCACTCACGCCTATCGGTGACCCCCCATTGTTTTTGGGATTTCTGAAAGGAGTGCCCTTCTTCTGGACACTGCAACATAATTGGCCGGCTTGGATCATTGCCTTGGTTATTCTCGCAACGGCTTTCTATTTTATAGACAAAAAGCTTGGGCGGGCAGCGAATGACGAGGAAATCGAAGAAACCCCTTCCTACACCAATAAGATTTCACTGATCGGTTCCAGAAATTTTCTTTGGTTATTGGTAGTGATCATCTCCGTATTTCTGGATCCCAACGTCCTTGACTGGGTACCTGCCATCGTTTATGACGGCACCAAATTCTCCTTTATCAGAGAAACCATCATGTTTTCGGTAGCCTTTTTCTCCTATAAGTTTGCAGATAAAAGGGCCATAAAGGGCAATGAATTTAACTTCGAACCTATCAGGGAAGTAGCCTTTATATTCATAGGGATTTTTGGCACCATGATGCCAGCGCTAGAGCTGGTAGGCAACTTTGCCAAATCCCCCGCTGGCGCGGAACTGATCACCCACAATAGCCTCTACTGGGGAACAGGCTTGCTTTCGGGATTCTTGGATAACGCCCCCACTTACCTCAACTTCCTTGCAGCGGCAATGGCCTCCAGGGGAGCTACTATTTCCAATGTAGACATGGTAAGACAGTTTGCCATGGACGGTTACCATGATTCAGCTTTTCAGCTAATGGCGATCTCCATTGCCTCTGTGTTCTTCGGCGCCATGACCTATATTGGTAACGGACCTAACTTTATGGTAAAGTCAATTGCGGAGCAATCAGGTATCAAAATGCCTTCTTTCTTTGGCTACATCATTCGGTTTTCAATACCGATTCTCTTACCGGTACTGATCATCACTTGGCTGATTTTCTTTGCTTTCGTATAAATGAATAAAAACCACCAATCAATAAATGAAAAAAGCTTGGCCATTGATGGACCAAGCTTTTTTTAGGATAAAGCGGTAGTTGTGTGAATTGATAAGCGCCAGGAAGATGGTGGCTGCTACAACAAGGAGATAATTTTTGATGTTTACCCCTTAAAGACCTGTCCATGGCACACAAAAAGTAAGGAGGCCTTTCGAGCCTCCTTACCGTGGGTTATTGTTAATTGTAAAATGGGTACTATTTTTTAATCTTCTTTGAAACGATCCACGATGTACAGAAATAGGTTAAAGGACAATGTGGACATTTCTTTATCTTTTTTGGTCTCCTTTTCACCACCTGCTTTATAAATTGGATTTTCCTTTCTCTCTTTGACAGAAGTTTGTGCTGGTTGGGTAGAGGTCACCCTTTCAGGCTTGTATTCCTCAAATGACTCTTCTTCGAATTCACTACCCTGTGACTGTCCTTCATGCTCTACATGTCGGTCGCAGTCCCTAATTTCCTGCGCACTAACCTCCACGGAATAACACACCATAAAACCTATCCCTAAAAGGACTACTTTGCAGTAATTAGATAGAATTTGGTTAGTTTTGAACATCGTAAAATATAATTTTAACAATATAAAATTATTCCTAGAGAATTCGAGGTTTCCAAATATACAAATTATTGAATAATATGCAAACGATTCAGTTTTCTGATTTTCAAAAGGTTGAAATAAGAATAGGCACCATTGTCAGTGCTGAAATTTTCAAAGAGGCCAAAAAACCAGCTTATAAACTTCAGGTCGACCTCGGAAAATTGGGGATAAAAAAATCCTCCGCCCAAATCACCGAATATTACAAGGCAGAAGATTTGCCGGGTAAACAGGTCATTTGTATCTGTAATTTTCCTCCCAAACAAATCGCCAACATAATGTCCGAAGTGTTAGTGACTGGGTTTCATGATGAAAACGGTCATGTTTCCCTCGCCACCACTGACCTGAAGGTTCCCGATGGCACTAAATTATCCTAAAAATCTACACCTTCCATTTGTCAATACCCTCCAAGACGTTTTTTTAATATGGTAAAAAGCCTCACGTTTCAGCAATTGACCCTTATCACCCAAGGCCAAACCGTCCTGCAAGACAGAGAAGACCAGCCTGTCAGGTACATCAGTACAGATTCCAGAAAGATCATTCATGGCCAGCAGACGCTGTTTATTGCCTTAAAGGGATTTAAGGTTGATGGCCATGATTATCTAAAAGATGCCTACGAAAAAGGGGTGCGGCTCTTTATTGTACAAAAACCGCTACTGCTCAATCAATTTCCGGGGATTGCGGTCTTGCAGGTAAATGACGGTCTGAAGGCATTACAGGCCATTGCCAAATGGAATCGAAAGCAATTTGGGGGTACTGTCATAGGCATTACTGGCAGTAATGGCAAAACGATCATAAAGGAATGGCTCGGGCAGGTGCTGGCGAGTAAATTTGCGCTTGCAAAAAGCCCCAAAAGCTATAACAGCCAGACGGGAGTGCCGCTCTCGATATTTGGAATCGAAGAGTATCATAAAGCTGCCATTATCGAAGCTGGTATATCACAAGTGGGCGAAATGGCAAGACTCGAACGTATCATCCAACCGGATATCGGCATTCTGACCAATATCGGCACTGCACATGCGGAAGGTTTTTCCAGCCAAGAGCAAAAACTAAAGGAAAAAATAAAGCTTTTCAATGATGCCCAACTGATCATTTACAGAAAGGACCACCCACTCATCCACCGCATTTTACAAGAGCATTTTGCTCCCTCAAGGCTGGTAGCGTGGTCCGAATACGCTGGTGCTGACTATACACTGTCCATCAAAAAAAACAACAATGGAAGCAAAATCACATTGATCAAGCCTGACCTGGGCATTTTCACCTTCCACAGTCCCTTCACGGACGAAGCATCATTAGAAAATCTGCGACATACAATGGTGGCCAGCTTGGTACTGGGGCTGCCTGAACCGGAAATCCAGCAGGTCATTCCTGGGCTAAACACTGTGGAAATGCGGCTTACGCTCAAGTCAGGAATCCACCAATGCCTCCTTATCGATGACACCTACAATAATGACTTGGCTGGACTCGATATAGCACTGGAGTTCATGAATACCCAACGGCCCAAAAAGAGAAAAATACTGATGCTCTCCGACCTATTGCAGGCAGGAAAAAAAGAAGATGTCTACAATAATGTCAGGGCACTGGTCAGGCATTACCAAGTGGACATGTTGCTGGGCGTGGGACAGGAAATCAGCCAGTTGGAAGAAAATCCACCATGCGAGAGCCATTTTTATCAGGACACCGATCAGCTTTTGGAAGCTTTGGGCACGCTATCATTTCAGGATGACCTGATCTTGATCAAGGGAGCGAGGATGTACCGGTTTGAGCAAATTGTGGATGCGCTGCAAGAGCGCCTTCACGGTACTGTACTAGAGATTAACCTGAATGCACTCAGAAGAAATTTTACTTTCTACAAAAGTCAATTGAAGCCATCTACCAAGGTAATGATCATGGTAAAGGCTTTTGCCTATGGAGGTGGAGCCACCGAAATAGCCCACCACCTACAACAGCTCAATGCGGACTACTTAGCTGTAGCCTATACAGATGAAGGTGTCAGCTTACGTCAAGAACAGATTAACCTGCCGATCATGGTGCTCAATCCTGCACCAGAATCTTTTGGCAACCTCGTAAAGTACCAGCTCGAACCGGTGGTATATAGCCTGAGCTTCTTTAGGCAACTGGGAGCCTATTGCCATTCCAATCATACCAGCCTAAAAATCCACCTTGACCTGGACACGGGAATGCACAGATTAGGGTTTGGAGAAACCGACTTGGAAGCCTTAAGGGAAATGATCACAGCCTACCCGTCCTTGAAAGTGGCCAGTATGTACACTCATCTGGCCGGTGCTGATGAAGCCGACCACGAAGAATACACCAAGCGCCAACTGTCCCTATTCGAAGCCATGTGCAAGACGGTCAAAGGTTTTCTGGGCTATTCCCCTTTGGTACATGCGCTAAACTCAGCGGGCATTGTCCGCTATCCGGATTTTCAAATGGACATGGTAAGGCTGGGAATAGGCCTGTATGGCGTAGAAGTCAACGGCCTCCACCAAGAAGCACTCCAGCCGGTAAGTGTGCTGAAGACTACCATCTCACAACTCAAATCGCTCAAGAAAGGTGAAACGGTAGGTTATGGCCGGAAAGGAGTGATGGCCAGTGATGGCCAGATCGCCACTATTGCCATCGGATATGCAGATGGCTACGACAGAAGATTCAGCAACGGTAAAGGCCAAGTGCTTATCCATGGAAAAAAAGCCGCCGTGATCGGGAATGTATGTATGGACATGACCATGATAGAGGTCACCGGAATGGATGTCCACGAAGGGGATGAAGTCATCATCTATGGAGAAGGATTGTCCCTGAAAGAACAGGCTACTGCCATTGGCACTATTCCCTATGAGCTACTGACCAACATCAGCAGTAGGGTAAAGCGGGTTTATTTTATGGATTGACCTTTACAAAACAGCCCTTTTACCAGGCTGCTTGATTCATGATTGACCATAGATTTCAACGAGGATGTTGACTATTCTTTCTGCAGTGTGGCCATCCCATTGTGGAATCCCCTGGTATTGTTTCCATTCGCCCGACAGGATTTTTTCCAAATAGGGCTTAAGCTTGCTAGGGTCAGTGCCCACAAGTTCATTGGTACCTAGCTCAATGGTTTCGGGCCTTTCGGTATTGTCCCTGAGTGTCAGGCAAGGAACGTTCATGACAGAAGCCTCTTCGGTGATCCCACCAGAGTCAGTAATGACCCCTTTGGCATGCTTGACGAGGTAATTGAACTCCAAGTAAGAAAGTGGCTCCAGATAATGGAGGTTTGGATGCTGTACGCCGATATTTTTTAGGATCTTCGCCGTCCTGGGATGAACAGGAAAAAGCACAGGCATTCCTCCAGTACCTTCCAAAATCGCCTCCATTGTCGCTTTCAATTTAGCTTCCTCATCTACATTGGCAGGTCGATGAAGTGTCAGCACAAAATAAGCATTGGCCTGAAGGCCGTTGAAAACTTCTCCGGATGGTCGTTTGAATTTTGGCTGTTGGCTGAGCAACGTGTCGATCATGGTGTTGCCGACAAAATGGATACGATGACCTTCCACACCAGCTTTTTTGAGGTTTTCATTGGCCAGAGCAGAGGTAGTAAAAAAGTGATCAGTAATGCTATCAGTAACCATTCTATTGATTTCCTCAGGCATACTAAGGTCACCGGAGCGGATACCGCCTTCTACGTGGACTACTGGTACCAGCAGCTTTTTGGCAGTGATGCTACAGGCAAGGGTAGAAGTCACATCTCCCACTACCAATACCACATCAGGGCGATTGGCCACCAGCTCTTTTTCAAAACCTACCATAATGGCAGCCGTCTGTTCGGCTTGGCTACCTCCTCCTGCACCCAAGTTGACATCCGGATCCGGGATGTCCAACTGTTCAAAAAAGTCACCGGACATCTTGCGATCATAGTGCTGACCAGTATGGACCAACCTATATTGGATGGAATGGCCGGATTTTTGCCAACCTTGGATCGCATGTATGATCGGTGCTATCTTCATGAAGTTTGGCCTGGCCCCGGCGATCAATGTGATTTGAAGCATTTTGATGGCTTTTTATAATAATGGAACGTGATGGTCACAGCTAATCTCTGCGAATATACACATTCTAGGGCTGGTTGTTTATAGAATAATGGCCCTATTTGCATGGTTTTCGGGGCAATACAAGATTTACTAAAGTCGGGATCACCGACTTTCTTTTAATTTCCCTTATATTTGTGTGCTCGAAAAAAAATCGGGCAAATGCCTGTCCTTCAATGGATAAAAACAGTAAACGAATAATTAATTAAATCCGGATCTATTACTCCATGCAGTTTATTACCCCCAAGTTTGCATTACTATTTTTTCTGCTCATTTCCCTGACTGTACTCCTAAGTTCTTGCCAAGAAGATGAACTGATGGGAGAGGTGTTGGTTTACGAAAATGATTTTTCGGCACCGGCCAACCTATCGGGAATAGAAAACGGGAAACTAATGGTCTTCCAGGAAGACACCGTGTTGGGCAACTATAATAACGAAGAAGTCACCATTGCCGTAACAGGAATGCCTAGCCACAATACCGTGCGCGTGGTAATTGAACTTTTGGTTCACGATAGCTGGGACGGGAACAATACCGGGGCAAGTGGTCCAGATTATTGGTTTCTGAATGTAGATGGCGCACAGCTCCTCAACACTACTTTCTCCAACTCCCCCTGCACCCCTTCCTATTGTATTTACCAGTCCTACCCCAACCAATATGGACGACTAAACGACCCTAAAACAGGCGCTGACGAGACAGACCTGCCCGGATTGTGCCAGTATGCTGACACTCCCGGATGGACCACAAAATACACCATCAGTAAACTCATTGCCCACACAGGCCCTGCTATATCCATCACCTGTGGAGATCAATTATTGCAGGAAAATGCTCCTTCGGCCATCTGTGATGAGAGCTGGTCTCTATCAAAAATCGAAGTAAGCGCCCTTTCAGTCAAGTAAATGTTACGATCAACAGATATTATCATGCCATTTCGTTTCAAATCCCTTTTATTGCTATTGCTGTTCATGTTGCCACTAGCGGCAATGGCCCAAACGGCCAACTTGAATGCTCCATTTCTGGAAGATTACCTGAGGAGACAGCAATTGATCGGAAAATTCAACAAGAATTTTTCCTTTAACCTTCGCCCACTCACTCCAACAGTAGACGATCTAGAAGGAGAGTTTGGTGACAAAGGGAGCGTCTATACCAAGCTATACGGTTATAATGACGAACAAGTGTTTGACGATGGCAAAGGGATCGTAAAGCCCCTTCCCATATTCGTAAACGCACAATTCAACTCCAACTATTCCTTTGGGATCAACGATGGGGCCATGATTCCAAACAGGGGCTTGCAGGTTTTGCTGAGCGGAGGTGTATATATCGAATATGGAGGACTAAGTGTACAGCTGCAGCCGGAACTGATCAGTGCCCAAAACAAGGATTTTGAAGGCTTCCCTACTGACCACTGGGGAAGTACCTGGCGCCATTATTATGAGTGGCTGAATACAAGCGATATTCCTGAGCGGTTTGGCAATGGGGCATACACCAAATTCTTACCGGGACAATCCAGTATTAAATACACCTACCGTGACTTTTCAGTGGGTATCTCCACAGAGAGCCTTTGGTGGGGACCGGGAAAGAGGAACTCCCTGCTCATGAGCAATAATGCACCTGGTTTTTTACACGCTACGCTGGAGACCAAGCGCCCCGTGAAAACAGCCATTGGCTATTTTGAAGGACAGTTGATCGCAGGCAAACTCCAAAACTCAGGTTATCTGCCTCCCAAATCAGGCTACTATAACCAGCATAGCCCCCTTCATATTTCCAAAAGGGATGAGGACTGGCGCTACCTATCAGGCATTTCGGTGAGCTACCAGCCCAAGTGGGTGCCTGGTCTGAGTGTAGGCTACAGCAGTGTATCCCAAATGTACCATAATGATATGGATAGCTTTGGTGATTACCTGCCGATCTTCAATGGTGAAAAGGGCCCAAAAAACGTCGAAAACCCAGACCGTGATCAGCGTAACCAGCTGAGTTCAGGGTATTTTCGATGGATGAGCCATGATGGATTATTTGAATTTTATGGCGAATACGGATCCAATGGCAATAGTCGCCAGCTTAGGGATTTTCTGACCAATCCCGACCTGAACAGGGCATTTACCTTTGGTTTCAGTAACCTCATCCCGCTGCGAAAAGAAAACGCTTTTATCCAAATCAGCTCCGAAATGACCCAAACCGGCCAAACGGTTCGGGAAGCAATCGTTTCTTATAATTCATGGTACACCCACCCTTATGTAAGGCACGGATATACGCACATGGGCCAGGTTTTGGGAGCAGGTAATGGCCCTGGCAGTAATGTCATCTTTGTGGAAGCCAGTTATGTACAGGACTTCAAAAAAATAGGTGTTACGATGGAGCGAATCGTTTATAATAACGATTTTTACTATGAACGCTTTGAAATAATCAAAGATTGGCGGCGCAAGTACATTGACTTGGTTCCATCATTGATCGCCAACTGGAGGTTTAACGACATCTTACTTTCAGGAAAGCTACAATATGTCAATACCCTGAATTACAAATGGTACCTTGAAAACGACCCCAACAAGTATTTCACAGCGGGCTGGGACAGGACCAATTTTGTTGGCCAAGTAAGTTTGATGTATTTGTTCGACTAAACTAAAACACTGCAAGGGTCAAATCACCTCATTCAATCCAAAATAGAAGGCTGTCTGGTCGCCAAAACCAAAGTCAATGCGGATGTTGATCCCTTCATCCATGAACTTATAGCGAAACCCAAATCCAGCGCCATAATGGAACCTGTCAAAGCCATATTGGGATAGCTTCTCCGCCACTTGGCCGGTACTCCCAAAAAACACTAGCCCGAGGCTTCTATAAATGGGCATGCGTAGTTCTGCTTGATATACCATGGCAAGTTGGTCACGGTACCTTCCTTCAAAATACCCCCTCATTCGCTTGCTTCCGCCCAAGAGTGAGGTTTGCTGAAAAGGTGCTACTCCATCCACAAAACTCCAATATCCCTGAACGGCCAGCACCTTGTTTTTCCATACAGGAATGTATTTGCGAAGATCCACCTCATAGCGGTTATACGTGTAGTCACTGCCAAAAAAATCATGATAAGTTATCCATGAAACCTGATGAAAAGACCCCTTGTCCGGCTGGAAAATATCATTTCTCGAATCATAGTTGATTTTAAGCCCTATGCCAGCGACTTGTGGACTGTTGCTACCGGGGATCGTCCCACCGGCGAGCAGCCCTCCCTCTTCTTTTTTATAAACTTCTTCTGTTCTATATTCCATCCATGGCCCCACATACACATTGGGTAGAATTTTCCGCATATAGTTAAGCCGAAGATAAAAATAGCGGCTAGAATAGTCTTCCATATTGTCTGCAGGTAAATCATTCCCTATGCCATAAAATTCAAAGGGATAATTGGCCAATTCCAAACTGGCATTGAAAAAGTCCCTATTGTCGTTTTTCCACAAATCAATGTCCATTTCCAGAATGGCCTGCTTCTTCAAGGTGTAAATAAAAGTAATGGGCATGGAAGAAGGCCGGAGACGTTCAGAGGCACCGACTTGGGGCTTAAACACCTTGATGGCGCCAAGACCCAATCCCAAACTGGTTTCAGGCGAATAAGTAACCACCGGGATAAATGACCAAGTGTCGGTGCTCATCCAATCCAATACATCGTCCGCAGTATTTAGCAACTGGTCATGGAAAGGTTCCTTGGCGACCGAATCCATGGCTATGCTGTCCACCTGCCCTTGGGCCAATGGGGACCATAAGCAAAATAGCAAACTCACCAAAAACGGAACAGGGGATATTTTATGCGTCAGCATGGTAGCAGTCAACAGAACAGGTTAAATAATGGGTAAAAGTACTCCAAAACCACGAGATCCGAGAAAGAATACCGGAAATTCTTCCCCTTTCCTATTTCATGCGCCAGAGACGCCACCATGGTGTGCCCGGTGAATCGTGGTGCTCATAATGATAGCCAAAAAAATAACAGCTCAAGAATGCCCAGAGGTGGTTTTTGACCTGTGAACCTGACTTATGCCGATTAGGGTGCTCGCCACGATGAGGCAAGTATGTACCAAAATAAAAAAGCTGAAATGTAGAGAGGATAGCTGGCACCATCCAAAACAAAACCAAATTGGGCAACGGGAAGAAAACCTGCAGCCCCCAAAATGCCAAACCCATTAACACCAGTTGGAGAGGAGACAGGTAAGTTGAAATAAAACTCCAGTACCATTTCCAGAAATGATCAGACTGATGGTAATCCGGGTCCTGCCCAGTGGCCACATAGCGGTGGTGTTCATGATGCTTGGGAAGTAACTTGTCATAGAAGTTAAAAGAAAACAATATAGCCGAAACCCAGCCTAGGGCCCTGTTCCAGAAAGCTTTTCGGGAGACACTTCCGTGCATAGCATCGTGAGCAGTGATAAAAAGCCCTGTGTACAAGTGCATTTGTACCAAAATGGCCAAATAAACCATCGGATTGGCATAATCAAATTGCCAATGCAGCAACACAGCAAGCGAAGTCAGCCATAGAGCAATGATGAGCAAGGCGATCACGCTTCCTGCTGGATCAATGGACCGGTTGGGAAGTTTGGATGGACTCATTTTTCTCTAAAATTAGGTAAAAGGTAATTAAACTCGGAATATGCATTAGCTTATCTATTGCGACCTGGTCCGCCGCGCGGACAAAATCAGCCGGTATGCTTTAGTTTTCGGTTTTATCTGGCAGCATGACAGAGTAACCGTCCGCTGCAGTGGACGCTCGCACCTCCAAACTAACCGATTTCATTGTACTTTCTGCTCCCATAACGATTCCTAATGCATAAACCGGGTTAAAATATTCAGTACCGTAGCAACTTTCCCTGCACTTCTTCCATTAGCCACATTGGGGTAGAGGTAGCCCCGCAAATCCCCACTGCATCTCCGCGATCAAATAACTCGGAAGTGATTTGATCGGGATGTGAAACAAAAAAGGTACTTGGATTCTGTTGTTTGCACACTTCATAAAGGGCCCTGCCATTACTGGATTTGCTACCGCTCACAAACACGATCTTGTCGTATTTCGAGGCAAAAATCCTAAGTTCTTTGTCCCTGTTGGATACCTGACGGCAAATGGTGTCATTGGTTTGTACTTCGATACCTTTTTCCCGAAGTATGTTATTGATTTCATAAAATCGGTCGGTACTTTTGGTGGTTTGGCTGAAGAGGGTAATCTTCGAAGGCATTTTTTCAAAATCAAGTTCGGAGACATTCTGAAACACCACCGCTTCATTTCCTGTTTGTCCTAGCAGTCCTTCCACTTCTGCATGTCCGTGTTTGCCATAAATATAAATGGGCTCACTCCTATCAAAGGCATTTTTAATTCGGTTTTGAAGCTTCAGGACCACCGGGCAGCTCGCATCTACAAGTGTGAGGTCATTTTCAATGGCCAGCTTATAGGTTGCAGGTGGTTCTCCATGGGCTCGGATGAGCACTTTTTCATGGTGAAGGGTTTTTAGATCAGCGTGATTGATGATTTTAAGCCCTTTCTTGACCAAGCGCTTTACCTCTTCATCATTATGAACGATATCCCCTAAACAGTAAAGGTGCCCTTCTTGATCCAGCATGTCTTCTGCCATTTCGATAGCATACACCACTCCAAAGCAAAACCCAGAATTATGATCGATATATACGGACAAATCCAACATATCCTATTAACCAACTGAAGCGCTGATTGTTTTTCTTTGACGAAAAAATTGATAAAGCGATACATTCATGAGCATGAGGCCCATCGAATAGACAAAGTCTTCGATCGGGATAGTGAAAATGCGAATGGACAAGTTTTCCATATTATTATACATCACCACAGGTTCAGGGGTAAATGCACCTGTCAAGGCACCATTCACCACCAAAAAAGGGATCAGGTGTACTAAATAAAAAAGGTAAAACCTACCTAAGATAGCTGACCGAAACACTATATAATGTACGGCCAACAAACCAGCCACAAAGGCAAAATTGACTGCTGTGTACCACTTTTGCCAATTCATGGCCGACAAGCCAAATAAAAATACCATCAGCAAAAAAGTGATCGGCTTGGCATAAGGAACCCCTGTATCATCATCAAGGTAATATTGGAGTACCTCATAAATGAAGATACAGGAAAAAGGCACGGTGATAAAAAACAGGTATTCCTCCAAGGGCAAATTTCCCAAATAAATTCCTGAAAGGTAGCGGTCATTAAAGCCCCAGACGCTCATATCCGTAAACCAGTGATCCCAAACTAAAAACACCACAGCGGTGATGGCCATTGAAGGGAATAAAAATGGCCATTTTTTATAATAACACACCTTCCGCTCAAAAGACCAAAGCACCGGAAACAGCACAGTGGCGATATTAATGGCCAAATACAGATAGCGCTCCATACGATCAATTATTCAAACCCCAGTTTATTGCCGAAGTACATTCCCATGAGCAGTGACAGTTTTTTAATGTTCGGTATCCTCACCCTTTTGGCCGTGATGGTGGACGGGCTGAGCCGTTTTATCTTGCCAAAGAGGTTCAGGTAATACAAATAAGCAATTTTTACTCCTAGCTTGGCGCCAGATGGCAATTGTTTAATCCCTTTGTATGCTTCATCAAAGTCCTGCTGGATATCTTGTTCAATGGCCATTTTGGTCCGTTGATCAAAGGTAAGATAATCTACCCCGGGAAAATATACCCGGCCCCTTTCTTCATAGTCGCTTTTAATATCCCGGAGGAAGTTTACTTTTTGGAATGCCGATCCCAATTTACATGCAGGTGCTTTCAGCTTTTCGTAGGCCCTCTTGTCTCCATTACAAAATACCTTTAGACACATCAGACCGACCACTTCGGCAGATCCATAGATGTATTCCTTGTACTTGGCATCACTGTAAGTACTAACATCCAAGTCCATTGCCATGCTGTCCAAAAACGCATCGATCAGGTCCAAGGTGATGTCATATTCATGAACCACCATTTGGAATGCATGCAAAACGGGATTCAGTGAAAACTGGAGATCCATGGCCTCGTAGGTATCCTTCCTGAACTTATCAAGTAGGTATTTTTTATCCTGATGATGAAAGGTATCCACGATCTCATCAGCAAAGCGCACAAAACCATAAATACCATAAATGGGTTGATGCAGGGCTGCATCCATGGTTCGAATACCCAAACTAAAAGAAGTACTATAGCGCTGGGTAATCAGCTTACTGCATTCCTTCGTGGTTTGATGATATAATTTAAGTGCATCCATAAGTCAGTGTTGAAGTGATGTAGATAGGTACTCCTTGGTTACTTCTCCGGCCACTACCTGCCCAGAAATCAGGGATGGTGGTACACCAGGCCCCGGCACTGTCAGTTGTCCCGTATAAAAAAGGTTGCTCAGCTTCTTATTGCGTAATCTAGGCTTGAGCATGGCGGTTTGCCCCAATGTATTGGCCAAACCATAAGCATTTCCCTTGAAGGCATTGTAATCTTTAATAAAGTCCTGATGGGCATACGAGCGCCGATAGCATACCTTGCCACGGATATCTTGACCTGTATATTTCTCCAAACGATCCATGACCAGGTCAAAATATGCCTCGCGTCTTTTGTTCGTATCCTCTAAGCCTGGAGCCAATGGGATTAGGATAAATAAATTTTCTTTGCCCTCTGGCGCTACCGAGGAATCAGTTTTGGAAGGACAGCATACATAAAACAGGGGTTTTTCAGGCCAGTCAGGCTGATCATAAATGGCCTTGGCATGAGGAGCCAATGGCTCATCAAAGAACAAATTATGATGGCTTAGGCCATTTACTTTACCTTCTACCCCAAGGTAAAAGATGAGAGTGGATGGCGCCAATGTCCGTTTTTCCCAATAATCAGAAGAGTAATTGCGGGATCCATGAGGCAAAAGCATGGTCTCCACATGATGATAATCTGCTCCTGCCACCACCACGTCGGCAGAGATTGTACGCCCATCCTGTAATGTTACTCCAGTTGCTTTTCCATTATCTGTATTGATATGGGATACCGCTGCATTGAACTTAAACTGTACGCCTTGCTCTTCGGCAAGACTTACCATAGCCTTAATGATCTCATGCATGCCGCCCATGGGGTACCAAGTCCCGAGCACCAGGTCGGCATAATTCATCATACTGTACAGCGCCGGGATTTTCTCGGCAGTCTGCCCTAGAAATAACACCGGAAACTCCATGATTCGAATCAATTTTTCATTGCTGAAAAAACTGCGTACATGCTTTTTCATGGATTGAAACAAGTCCAATTTGATGAGGTCACTAAAGACACCAGGTTGGACAAATTCCCAAATAGACTGACACGGCTTATATACCCAATCTTGGATACCTACTTGATATTTTCGGGCCGCCTGTTGTAAAAACTGATCCAGTCGGGCTCCTGCACCAGGTTCGAGTGATTCAAAAAGTGCCCGAAGCGCCGACGGATCGGCTGGCATCAATAGTTCTTCTTCTGGCCCAAAGATGACTTTATAGGAAGGATCCAACCGAACCAAGTCATAATAGTCACTAGGTTGCTTACCAAACTTGGCAAAATAGTTTTCGAAAATATCAGGCATCCAATACCAACTTGGCCCCATATCAAAGGTGAAGCCTTCAGCTGTAAATTTCCTTGCCCTACCACCTGCACTGTCGTTTTTTTCCAAAACAGTAACATGAAAACCTTGATGTGCAAGGGTAGTGGCAGCCGCAATCCCTGCAAATCCAGCCCCTATAACAATGACCTCTTTTCTTTCCATGTTAATTGGTCTTATAAACTTTTAAATCGCCCTTTAACGTTTTCCTCGCTAGGTGGATCCTGTTTTTGACCGTACCAATGGGCAAATTCAGTTCATCGGCTATTTCTTGGTACTTAAAGCCTTTAAAATACATCATGAACGGTACCTTATAAGCTGAGTTAAGCGCTCCTATACATTTATAAATATCATCAAGGGCAAATTTGCTATGCGCCTTGTTTTCAATGGAAAAATCTCCCGAATTGATATAGTGAAGATTGTCTGTGGTGTCCACAAAGGTTCCCCGCCTCAACATCCGTTGATACCTGGTAAAAAAGGTGTTTTTCATGATCGTATATAGCCAAGCACGCAGGTTGGTCCCATCCGAAAACTTATCCCGGTTCGTATATGCCTTTAGCATCGTCTCCTGAACCAAATCATTGGCATCATCCATGTCTTTGGTCAGTCGCATAGCAAAGGGTCTCAAGGACTTGGAATGCTCGTTTAGCGAATAGCTGAATTCTACATTAGTCATAACACCGATTTTTTTGTTTAATCAAAACTATTAATTATTAAACAAAATAACAATTATTGTTTAATCTTTTATTATTTTAATTAAACAAAAAAGATAATTATCGATACAAAAATCTACGCTAAGGGAAAAAGAAACTGAACTAGAGAGAGGCTAATCATTAAACACGGTATATGCAGTTTCAGCTCGTAATACCTGTGCGTGGTGTAGATAGGCTAATGCATATTCAGGGTTCAATGCCTACTTCTAGCCATACCAAATTCCACAATATAAAAGCCTCCTGAGGTGAGATGGAATCAATGCCGCTTAGTTAAAAAATAGGACACTATATGGAATAACGATGGTAATCTATCCCGAAAAAACCAATAGGGAATAAATTTCAAGAAAGTGTGTCGAAATTTATTCCCCCAGAAATATTGCTTGATCCCTGATATCAATGTTATTCACAAATAGCCTAGGGAGATTACAAATCCCCCTTATTCCGGTTCGGGATTTCAAATCCCGAACAGCTAAGTTTATGTATTTATGGCAACAGGTGTCCCCATAACAGCTTAGACCAACGGCTATGGGCTGCTAGACAGGTTTGAAAGAAACTTGCTGTCCTTCTCCTCATCTAAACCGTATGGCATTCGGATCAAATCAGGTATTCGGAGGTGATGGCAAGAAAAGCCGCAAACAGGCTGACCAGCAACCTGGTAAGGTGAAACTTGTGATGAGGGCTGCTTTCAAAGAAAATGGTGGTAGAAATATGCAAAAAGCCACCAGCGACCAAGCCAAAAAGCACATCCATCACTTCCGCCGCTAGCAACTGGTGCGAAAAGGCTACGCTGGAGATGAGCATACCCAGCGGAGATGCCAAAGCGAAAATAACCAGTAAAAACAGCACCGTGCTTCGCTTCAAACTATTGGAGAGTACTGCCACCAAGGCAAAAGCAGCAGGAGCCTTGTGCATGATAATCCCAAAAAGCAAGGTCTCCGTGCCATGATGATGGCCGCTAAGAGAGGGCTGTTGGCTCAGCAGTGTACCTTCTAGCAAAGCATGCAAAGACAGCCCTATCATCACCATCCAAACGGTATTTTTGCCATGATGCTGGTCATGAATGTGACCGTGCTCAATTCCAGATGACAAAAACTCCAATACTTGCTGGAGCAAAAAGCCAATCAAAACGTAAAGTCCCATATAATACGCCGAGTCAGGGTTAGCAAATAACTCTGGCAGTATGTGCAAGACAGTAATCGAGAAAAGGTAAGAACCGGCAAAGACCAAGATCAGCTTAAAGTTTTTTTCCTTCCAGCTGGGCATGACCACCGCCAAGAGTCCTGACAGTAATGCTGATAAAAAAAGTACCAGGATTTTTATGACCATGCTTATTCTTTTTCGCCTTTTATATAAGAAACATACGGTTTCAGTTTATCACTCACGAATGTATGCACCCCCAAGCTATCACTATAAATCAGGAAGGCATCAATATTGTCCTGTGAATCCTGAAGATCGATGGCTTTTTCAGTGCCCATTACCATCATCGCTGTAGCAATAGCATCTGCCGTCATGCAGTCCTCCGCCAGCACAGTAGCACTGAGCAAGGTATGATTGACAGGGTTACCGGTTTTGGGGTTAATGGTGTGTGAATACCTTACGCTGTCCTTGTAGTAAAAATTGCGGTAATTACCAGAGGTAGCCATCCCCTTGTTATCAAGCCCTATAATGCTGAAAATATCCCTTGAACTTACGTCCTCACTTGGCTGATTCACTCCCACCTTCCACAATTCTCCATTTTCATTGGTGCCACGGGCCACCAATTCACCGCCGATTTCCACTAACATATCCTCAATACCTTGGTCTTCCAAGTAGCCGGCCACTACATCCACACCATACCCTTTGGCGATAGCACTGAAGTCCAAGTATACTTCCGGCTGGGTTTTCCACACTTTTTCGGTGTCAAAATTGATTTTCTCAAAACCTACAAATCTCAAAAGTTGAAACACATCTACACTGTCCTTAAGCTGTGCACCATCAGGGCCAAAGCCCCACGCATTGACCAAGGGTCCTACAGTAGGATCAAATGCTCCATCTGTCCGTTTATATACGTCATAACTCGTCTTCAGGATGGTGGGAAGATAAACCGACTCAAACGCCAAGGTATCTCCTTGGTTAAACCTGCTCAGCTCGGAACTGGGGATGTAGGTGGACAATGACGCATTAAACACTTCCAGCAGTGAATCGACAGAAGGTTTAAAGTCCCTGCTGAGCTCATCCATGTACACAATTCTATAGCTAGTGCCCATGGTTTTGCCGGTGATGGTGGTCTTTCCGTCTTTTTCTGGCTCAGGTGGCGGTGGCGCTTGTTGGTTTTGTCTGTAGAGATAAACTAAGAACACCACCAATAGCAGAATGATGGAGTAGATGATGTTTTTTCTGGCGTTTTTGTGCATGTACGGACGGTGTATTTTCCGCAAAGTTACGCTATATTTTAATATGGAAAAAGCGTAGTTTGATTGCCGGAATAATGACGTACCGTTTCCTTGGCCAAAACAGCTACTCCTTTTCCAAAAACAGTTTTTCACGGGATGCCCGAAAAGATATTGGCTATCCTTCTTACCTGTCATCTTCAACCCGGAATATGCATTAGCCTATCTACGCCACGGCGCACAGGTATTGCGGTATGAACCTACTTCAAAATCAGTCGCTTCGCTGCTGTTTTCGATTTCACCATAGCGGTGCTATGCCTCAATCTCCAAACAGCCTGATTTTCTTGCAGTTTCAAACCTCATCACGATTCCTAATGCATAAACCGGGTTCAAAGCTTGGAACATTTCCTATATTTGTAACTCAGGAATGCAGCAATATGAGAGAAGATTATCTAAATGGCGATGATGAGCACATGAACCAGACGGACAAGGACTTTGAAAAAGCCTTACGCCCGCTGAGCTTTGATGACTTTACAGGCCAACAAAAAATACTGGACAATGTCCAGGTCTTTGTAAAGGCAGCCAAAAAAAGAGGCGAACCTTTGGATCATGTACTTTTACATGGCCCTCCTGGTCTGGGCAAAACCACCCTAAGCCATATTATTGCCAACGAACTCGAATCAAGTTTGAAGATCACCTCAGGACCGGTCTTGGACAAGCCGTCTGATCTTGCAGGCCTCCTGACCAACCTCGAAGAGGGAGATGTGCTTTTTATAGATGAGATCCACCGCCTCAATGCGGTAGTAGAGGAGTACCTTTATTCTGCCATGGAGGATTTCAGAATTGATATCATGCTGGACTCTGGCCCCAATGCACGGTCTGTTCAGATCACCCTGAACCCCTTTACCCTCATCGGTGCCACTACCAGGTCAGGCCTGCTCACTTCTCCGCTCCGTGCCCGATTCGGCATCAATGCTCGATTGGAGTATTACGATGCCAAACTTCTGACTACCATAGTCACACGGTCAGCTAACATCCTCAAGACGCCTATAGATGAAATAGCGGCATTTGAGATAGCCCGAAGGAGCCGTGGCACACCGAGGATCGCCAATACCCTACTGAGGAGGACCCGGGATTTTGCCGATATCAAGGGTGATGGTACCATCACCTTGGAGATCGCAAAAATAGCTTTGGATGCCTTGGACGTGGATGAAAACGGTCTTGATGAAATGGACAATCGGATTCTTACCACTATCATCGAAAAGTTTAAGGGGGGACCAGTGGGTATCTCCACTATTGCCACCGCCTGTAGTGAAGAAGGAGAGACCATTGAAGAGGTCTACGAGCCGTTTTTGATTCAGGAAGGTTATTTAAAAAGGACCTCCAGAGGACGAATCGCCACGGAACTGGCCTATAAACACCTGAATATCCGACCTCATTTTGGTGGCCAAAGTGGCCAACTTTTTGAAGGTTAATCCCTAAGTTGCCCGTTTGAAGAAATGGGCCAAATGAAGTCAAGGTAATCTCAGCTATGATGCAGGAGGACAACAACGCAGCAACGATCAAGCAACTTGCCCAGGAGTTGGGGTTTGAATTTTGCGGCATTGCGGAAGCAGGGTTCTTGGAAGAGGAAGCCCCAAGACTGGAGGCTTGGCTCAACCGAAACTATCATGGTGAGATGGCTTACATGGCCAACCACTTTGACAAAAGGCTCGATCCTACCAAGCTCGTCGATGGAGCCAAAACCGTGGTGAGCTTGGTGTATAATTATTACCCTGAAAAAAAGCTCCCTGAGGGAGATAAAGAGCTCAAAATTGCCAAATATGCCTACGGCAAGGATTACCATTTTGTGATCAAAGACAAGCTTAAGTCCTTTTTGAACCGTCTAAAAGAAGAAATTGGCGATGTGGGAGGAAGGGCTTTTGTAGATTCTGCGCCAGTGATGGAACGACAATGGGCCCAAAAATCCGGCCTGGGATGGCAAGGAAAAAACAGCCTCCTGCTCAATCGCAAAATGGGCAGTTTTTTCTTTTTGGCAGAGCTCATCATTGACCTCAAAGCCACTCCCGACAACCCGGTGACCAAGGATTATTGCGGTAGCTGTACCCGCTGCATAGATGCATGTCCTACGGACGCCATCGTCCAGCCAGGGGTGGTAGATGGAAGCCGATGTATTTCCTATTTCACCATTGAGCTAAAGGAGGAGTTGCCCACTTCGATGAAAGGCAAATTTGAAAACTGGATGTTTGGTTGCGATATCTGTCAGGATGTCTGCCCGTGGAACCGCTTTTCGCAGCCTCACCAAGAACCAGAATTCCTGCCCCATCCGGAGCTTGAAGAAATGACCCGGCGGGACTGGGAGGAGATCACCCAAGAAACTTTCAGTAAGGTATTCCAAAAATCAGCGGTCAAAAGAACCAAGCTAAAAGGCCTCCAACGAAACATCCGCTTTCTTAATGATGACAACACATAAGCAGGGTTTACCGGATCAAGCGCTATTTCTGGGGGAATGTATCCAAAAACATTGCCCTCACGCAAGCTGAAAGCCTAGTTCAACCCGGAATATGCATTAGCCTATCTGTTGCGATTCCTAACGCATAATCAGGGTTCAATGCCGTTTAGTTAAGGGTATGTCCTCCTTTTCATGTACCTAAAAGTCCTTTTTTTGATTGGCTTTGGCTGGGGAAACCTGATCATCTTGGTGGATTTTATCCTTTTCCTTTTTTCCATTGATGAAAAAAGAAAGAAAAAAATCTAGGCCGGTGGTATGCCTTTTAAAATGGAACATGGATTTACCCTGCGACCGAGATCCGTCACCCATTTTAATTTCCACCCGATGGCTACGACCTAAAAGTGAGTGGGTCTCGCTGTTCCACGACGCGAGCCAACTCCCTTTCTTAACGGCCTCCACCATCGGCTGGAAAACAGGCATACCAAGGGCCGTAATAAGGAAGCGATACCTTTTTTGGATCAGGGGGGCTTATAGTTCTCGCTCAACTTGGTTACTTAAGAAAATATACCACTACATGGAATAATGATGATAATTTATCCATAAGAAACTTATTAATCGGATCCGCCTTGCAGGTATTGGGCGTTAAGAAATTAAATAGCGGGTGGGCAAAAAGGCAGGCTTGTTTGACGAAATGCTGCCCTAAAAGAATGTTGGCAGCTAAAAAGGAGGAGTTTGCCTGCATGAGGGCAGGTTTTAATTTTAGGCCAATAGATGCACAGCGGCGGGGTTTTTTGGTTACTTTTTTGACCTGAAGCAAAAAAGTAACAAAGGTAAAGGGATGAAAAACACCTAGGAATTTAGCTAGAAAAATAGCTGCCCAAGGGAAAAATATAGAACCCATATTTTCCAGATTCACACTAACTAAACGGCATTGATTCCGGGTTCAACACCTGCATCTTACCAAACCAACTTCCACGATATAAAAGCCTATCTATTGCGATCTGAAATTGCTTCAAAATCAATGAATCAATTGGCGTCAATAATGTCCTGTGAGATGATCTTATAAATCTCTGCTATTTGATCATTATAGTTCAGGAACTGGTGATGCATGTCCAACACATTCAGGTCCCCTCGAACTGCGGGGCCCGTTTGGGCGGCTTTGGCACCTATTTCCAGGGTTTTACTGATTTGTTCTATAATAAGCGGCTGCAACATATCAAAGTCCAATCCCTGTCTTCGCATCACTTCTTCCGCTATTCTGATCATGTGATTGGTAAAATTACTTGCAAACACCGCTGCTATATGCAGGGCCTTCCGATCCTTGGACTTCACCACATAACAATTGGGGGAGAGGCTCTTGGCGAGTTTTTTGAGGCATAGAAGTGTGGCCTGATCGTCTGACTCCAATAGAAAGGGCACTTCGTCCATTTCTATCTGCCGAGACTTGCTAAAACTCTGCAAAGGATAAAATATCCCTGTATAGCTGGCCGAACTGTAATTTAGCACATCCAAGGGCATGCTGCCAGAGGTGTGCACAAGGATGCTGTTTTCCGGCAAAATAATGGCATCGGCAATCTGGCTGATGGCCGCATCGGCAACGGCTATGATATAGACCCTTGCTTGGCTTTCAGAAAAATCAAGGTCCGTTTTGACTTCGGCAGTATAAAGCTGATTGACAATTTTTTCGGCTCTATGAAAGTCCCTACTATAAATCTCCGTGACGGTATGACCTGCATTTTCCAGCGCTGGCGCCAAATGCCAAGCGACATTGCCGGTACCAATCACTGCTATTTTGTATTTTCCCATAGGGCTCAACGTTGTTTTTGTTGGTTCCTAAATTACAGGTTTAACCCGGATTATGCGTTAGGAATCGTAGTGAGAGCTGAAAGTGCAAGAAAATCAGTTAGTTTGGAGGTATTAGCGTAGCACCGCTACGGTTATGCCGAAAACTAAAGTGAAATGGCTGATTTTGAAGCAGTTTCAGGTCGCAACAGATAGGCTAATGCATATTCCGGGTTTAACCCAAACCATAAAAAAGCCCGCTCCTTAATTTGGAAGCGGGCGGCTAATATTTATTTACTCGAGACCCTTGTCCCGCATTTTTACGAATTCATCATAGCGCCTGTAAATCGCTACTGCAAACCCCATCAACATGACGATGGTACCCATCCATAGCACATTGATATAGGGTTTTACGAGTGCTTTCATCACCACATAATCTTTCTGATGACTATTCACCGTAAAAATAAACTGGTTACTTTCAGGGCTGATATTATCCACTTGGACTTTGATGCCCAAGTCATGGTTGGTCACCGGTATTCTTCCTACTTGATTTCCCCGGATCAGGAAAATGGGCTCTAGACGGATTTGTCTGTCATGGTCCTGAACGACCAAGTTCGCTTTTACGGCGACATCACCTTCTTTTAGCTCCACCCCATCTACATTTTCCACGACTTCTCCACCTTCAAAAGTGGTCACATAATCACCTAAGTGAAACTGCTCTCCCGGAGTAGCTTTGTACTCTTTGTCCTCGCCCCACTCAGGGTCGTCATAACTATTGATAGCAGAAATGTGTGTATAAAGATCCTTGTTCAGGTAATGTTTGGAATCAGGTGAAGAGATCAACCCCATAGTGGGATTGGGCTGTGACATCGGAAACAGCGTAAACTGCAGCTGCTGATCTTGATAATACTCGATTTCGAAATAGCTGTTTTCTTCCAAAACAATATCTACTTCATCACCTTTTTTGTGGTAAGTTTCCTCATCTATGACAATATCTTCTAAGGCGATCGCTTTGTTCTGTTGTCCCGTCATTTCGAGCTTACGCACACTGACATAGCCGGGCACTCCCTCCAGTTTCTTGTGTCTTCCACGATAGACCACTTCATAATCTTTCATCTGAAGTGGCTGGTTGACCCAGAGGAGGACATTTTCCTTGTTCAGCTCATCTTCCCAATCCCGCTTATAGGTAAGGCCAGACATGTTAATACTGACCGTATCCGAATAACCGGAAGAAAACATGATACCGATGAGCATCAATCCTATCCCGATATGGGCCAGTGACCCACCGGCCAGTTTGAAGGTGGATTTGCGAAGTAGCTTGGTAAGAATGGTGGCATTGGCCACCACAGTAAAGGTACCCGCCATGACGATGATCATATAGGTAATGTTCCATACTTGTGCCAAGCTGATGATAATAGCAGACAACAACAAGGAAATAATATAAGGTGTCACCAAGGCACTTTTTAAGGCCGCCTTGTCCATCTTTTTCCACCAGAAGAATTGTCCCACGGCGGTAAGCAAGGCCACGACTACCCCAAACCAAAGTTGGAATTTAGTGTAAAACTCAACCTGATCTGCCGGAGGTGCCATATTGGAGATCCCTCCAAAAGCCTCTATGATGGCATTATAAACTGGAATGGAAGTCGGCAGGATTACCTGAAAGGCCATCAGACTCAAGACCGTGGCACCAATAAATATCCAAAACTCCCGAGAGTAAACAGAAGCTTCCCTTTCAGAACTTGGAATGTCTTTCCAGGCCCTGACAGAAAAGAAAATCGCTACAAACAGGAAAAAGAACAGGTAAATCAGCAATTGGCCCGAAAGGCCCAAATCCGTAAAGGAGTGTACGGAAGTGTCTCCCAACACACCACTTCTCACCAAGAATGTAGCATAAAGCACTAAAATAAACTGCGTAATTACTAAAACGATGGAAGTCTTCAGGGCGGTGCTACTTTTCTTAAAGGTGATCATGGTGTGGATAGATGCCACAATGATCAGCCAAGGGACATAGGAGGCATTTTCCACTGGATCCCAGTTCCAATAGCCCCCAAAGTTCAAGGTGACATAAGCCCAATAAGCCCCCATGATGATGCCCATACCCAAAATGGAAGCGGAGAAAATAGTCCAAGGAAGTGCTGGCCTGATCCATTCTTTGTAGCGCCCTGTCCACAGCCCTGCCATCAAGTACGCAAAAGGCACAAGTGTAGAAGCATAGCCCAAGAAAAGTGTCGGAGGATGGATCACCATCCAGATATTTTGCAAGAGCGGGTTAAGACCAGTGCCATCTTCGGGAACGAAATCAGGGTTCATTTGGAAAATGGGCGCATTGGCCACATCCCTCAAGAGAATAAAAGGGGAACTACCGATCTTCAAATCACCAATCACCACACCTAGGATCATGGAGACCAAGAACGCTTGCACCAACGAAAACACCACCATAACAGGGCCTTCCCACGACTTGTTGGTGTGAATCAAGAACAAGCCCAACAGGACATCCCAAAATATCCAAAGGATAAAACTCCCTTCTTGCCCTTCCCAGAAACTGGAAATCATATAATGCACCGGCAGTGCTTCGGAGGAGTGAGAATAGGCGTAGAAATATTCGAAACGGTGATTATAAATTATATTAAAAAGGATCACGCCAATGGATACGGCGGATACCGCATGGATATAAAAGAAAATTCTGCTGAATTTTCTCCAAGAGGCCTTTTCCGTTTCGGGTACTATGGTGTATTGATAATAGGACCAAGCGGTGATGATCGCACTAACAAAAGCCAAGATCACCATGAAATGGCCCAGGTTACCAATAAAGGTATTAATCATAATTTTTTACATAAATCAGGTTGAGCAATGGGACAGGTCAGTTATTTCTTGGACGCGGTAACCTCTCTAAATTCGTTGTCCTGGTATTTTGATGGGCACTTCATCAGGATCTTGTCGGCAACAAACATCTGATCGGTCTTATACGCACCGATAACCACGACTTGTTCCGATCTGGTAAAATCAGCGGGAACAGGTTCGTTATAATACACTTGCTGTTCGGTACCGTCATTATCTACCATGGTAAAGGTAAAGGAGGTTTTGTCCTCGCCTACTTCCAGTCCAGTGACGGTGCCACGGCTGTCCTTTTTTAAGTGGCCGACCACATGGATAGGGTCTTCATCTCCATTACTGGCCATTTCCTTTGCAGTAGAGAAGCTTTCGTAAGAGCTGGCATCTCCTATAGAGGAAATAATGATGACGATCGCCACCGCGATAATTCCAAGACCGATGATATGTCCTTTTTTCATGAGTTGTTTACGTTAATCAGCGGATGGTATTCCGCAGATGGATGTACTTAGAAACCTTACGCAAATCCCAAGGGGAGGTTTGCTCAGTTTCTAAATTCTTTTTCAAGTCGGGACAGTTTTTTGTCTGTACCTATAAGGTAAACCAAAATTCCTCCCATAACAATTCCAATTACGCCCACTAGCACGTAGATTTTTCCATTGGACCGCATCTCGTCGGCCATGTCTACACTATAGTTTTCGTAATCTTCGGTATTGATTTCTTTCTTTTCCTGCCCCATCACCTGTAGGCTGATAAACAGCAGGAAAACCACTAGCCACTTTTGCATTTGCTATTGATTGATAAGTTTATCTTCTATTATTCTTTCCAGTCGCTTGGCCCTGATGCGGAGGCTTGCCAACCACACTCCCAGCAAAGTCCAAGCGATGATCGCCGGGTAGAAGACCATTCGGAGATTGCTGTCAAGGTCATAGGCATTAAAGCCCGGGTTACCACCATTTCCTGGATGAAGGCTGTCCGTAAGCCGCGGCAACACAAAAATCAACGGGATAAATGCAGCAAACGCAAAAATATTATAAACAGCGCCGATCCTGGCACGTTGGTGGACATCCACTAGGGAGTTTCTAAGGATGAGGTAGGCAAAATAAATGAGCAAACCAATGGCTGCTGCATTCTGCTTGGGATCACCACTCCAATAATCTCCCCAAGTAAACTTGGCCCATAGCATGCCGGTTATGATCCCTAACACACCGAACAGGATCGCTGCATTGGTAAATTCTATAGCGATGTCATCGTCTTGCAGGTTTCCTGACCTTAAATACTTCACACTATAAATGACCGCCACCACCAACATAATGATCATGCCAAACCACATGGTCACATGAAAATGAAGGGCCCGGATGGTTTCATTGAGAATGGGTAATCTAGGTGCTTCGAAGAGAAGGCCGGCGATGATCGTGTAAGCTAAGAGAATGACCGCCAATACTTTCCACCAATTTGCTCGCATGGTTATTACTTTGCTATTGTGGTGCAAAAGTAAGGTATAACTTCTTCATTTTCGACCTTTTCATCAAAAAGTTGACCGGCGGCGATTGTTTAGGCATCCTAAGGGATAAATTTTCTCCCTTCGCATACCCCTCGGTCCCCTAAAAGGGGAGGAGCCCGCGCTCGGTGTACGGTAAACTGTAAGCGGTAACCAGCGGCCGATTCAATGGTGAGTTGACGTTAGACAGTGGGCAGTCTTCCAATAAAAAACGCCAAGCCCTCTTAATAGAATGTAGAGTTCTTGGCGCTTTAGGTTTTAGCAGGATAAAACTGCGTTTATTTTATGCGTTCCAATTGGCTGAAGAAGAAGCTTCCTTCGATTTCGGCGTTTTCATCAGAGTCAGATCCGTGGACGGCGTTGGCTTCGATAGACTTGGCAAACAATTTTCTGATGGTTCCATCTGCTGCCTCAGCAGGGTTTGTGGCCCCGATAAGGGTTCTGAAGTCAGCTACAGCATTGTCTTTTTCGAGGATGGCAGCGATGATCGGACCAGAAGACATGTAATTGCACAGGTCATTGTAAAAAGGACGCTCTTTGTGCACGGCATAAAATTTACCTGCCAGCGCAGCGGAGAGTTGCGTAGCCTTCAAGGCCACTACCCTGAATCCAGCTTCTTCGATCATTTTTAGGATAGCACCTGAGTTGCCTTCAGCAAATGCGTCTGGCTTGATCATGGTGAAAGTTCTGTTACTTGCCATTTTGTTTGTTTTTGAAAATGATGGTTTATATTTGGCTGCAAAATTAGCGTTTTTACTGGAAACTCAGAATATTTACAATTATTTGTAGGTTATCTTATTCACTATAAGACGCTTATATAAATTTGGGATTTTTAAAAAATTATATAGACCTTTGCGTCTTGTGTACTGTAAAAAGTGCTACTAAAATATTGTAGATGCTAGATTTAGAGTCATTTCAAAAACTGCTGTCCTCACCGAAGAAGATCGTCATCACCACCCATCACAAGCCTGATGCCGACGCTTTGGGATCTTCATTGGGGATGTCAAATTACCTCAAGAAGAAAGGGCACGACGTGACGGTGATCACCCCTTCAGATTATCCTTCTTTCCTGTATTGGATGAAAGGAAACGATGATGTGGTGAACTTCGAGAGGGAAGGCTGTCAAAAAGAGGCCATTGAGTTGATCAATGCGGCTGAGATTATTATGTGCTTGGATTTTTCCTGTTTGAGCCGGATCAATGAACTAGGTAAGCTGGTCAAAGAAGCAGATGCCACTAAGGTGAACATTGATCATCACCAAGATCCTGAGGATTTTGCCGATTTCAGGTACTGGAGCACGGACGCTGCGGCTACCTGTGAGTTGGTTTATGATCTTATCGTGAAGATGGATGAAAAAGACCTTATAGACAGCGATATCGCTGATTGCTTGTATTCCGGGATCATGACCGATACAGGCGGGTTTAAGCACCCCAACACCACGAAGCACGTGCATATGGTCACAGCGGAGCTGATCGGTCTAGGTGCTGACAATTCCAAAATCTCCCGCTTGATATATGACACCAATTCTGTCAATCGCCTAAAATTTATCGGATTTGCGCTAAGCAGACGGCTGGTCATCCATACGGATCTGCATACGGCCTATTTTTGGATCAGCAAGCGCGACCTGAAAAAATACGATTCGCGGACAGGAGACACAGAAGGGCTGGTGAATTATGCACTTTCCTTGGACGGCATCAAAATCGCTGCTATGTTTACCGAGCGAAAAGACGGTGTGAAAATCTCCTTCCGATCGATCGAAAACGTGGCGGTAAATAAATTTGCTGCCAAGTATTTTGAAGGTGGAGGACATAGAAACGCCGCTGGGGGAAAATCCATGGACTCTCTCAAAGACACCATCGAAAGATTCGAGAAATTAATAAAAGAAAATCAAGAACGATTATTAAATCAACTAGAATTAGTCAATGAAACCGACAAGGTTTAATTAATCAATAAGTTAAAATAAATGATTAATTAAAATCTTCAAGGTTCCATGTGGCCATTGAAAACAATCAAACATCACATGAAAAACATTAAAAGTTTGATGTTGTCAGCCGGTATGGTGGCAGCATGCTTGGGGGTAATCTCTTGCCAAAAAACCAAAACTACCGAAGACGGTACCGAGTACACGTACATCGAGGAGGGTAGCGAAAAACCAGAAAACGGCCAGTTTATCATCTATGAATTTACTGCCAAAAACAGCAAGGACTCCATATTTATCTCCAGCATTGAGAATGGCGCACCCGCCTACATGATGCACAATGACTCCGTCAAGCGCTACGACACCACTAAGGTAAGACCAGGTATCGATGAGATCTTCTCCAGTATCCGCAAGGGTGACAGCATACAGTTTACAGCTGCTGCGAGCAAGATTTTTGGGGAAATGAACACTCCTCCTTTCTTAACGGCCGATGAAAATGTGACCCTTAATATTGGTGTTACCGATATTTTGGATGAATCCGAGATGCAAGACTTCATGACCAAGGTGCAGGAGAAGCAGCAAGCTAAAATGGCCGAAGAAGCCGAAGCACAGCTTGCCGAGGACATCAAGAAGATCCAAGATTACATGGCAGAAAACAATATCAATGCTACCAAAACTGAATCAGGATTATTCTATGTCATCGAAGAAGAAGGTAATGGAGAGACCGTGGAAGAAGGCAATACAGCTGTGGTAAATTATACCGGTTATGTCCTTGAAGATGAAACGATCTTTGACACCAGCCTAGAGCACATAGCCAAAGAAAACGACATTTTCAGTGAAGGAAGACCTTATGAGCCATTTGAAGTGATGGTGGGCAAAGGACGTGTGATCCCCGGATGGGACGAAGGACTTCAACTGCTAAAAGGCGGAAGTAAGGCCAAGTTATTGATTCCTTCTACTTTGGCTTACGGACCTCGTCAGGCTGGTGAAGTGATCAAGCCAAACTCTGTTTTAGTATTTGACGTAGAAATAGTAGAAGTGCAGAAATAATTGAATGAAAATCCTTAAGCAACTATTCATAACAGCCCTCATTGTGGGGCTGTTTGCTTCCTGTATCAAGGATCAGGAAAGCCCACAGGAGGTTTATCAAAAAGATCTCAAGAAGATTGAAGATTACCTGGCTACCACCGATTTCCAGGCCAAAAAAACGGAACAAGACCCAGACAGAGGGATAGTCATGCAATGGGACTCCCTTTCTTATTCAGGGATAAAATCGGAAGAAGGGGACACCCTACTTGTGAACTATACGGGAATGTTACTTGACGAAACGGTATTTGACACCAATATCGAGGCCGTTGCCAGAGAAAACGGAATGTATTCCTCAGAAAGGGACTATGTTCCATTAGAGGTTTACAGCAACAATTATATCCAAGGGTTTTTATATGCACTTTCCGAAATGGAAAAAGGCGATAGGGCCAGAGTCATCATGCCATCTATATGGGGCTATGGAAATGTAGACAAAGGAATAATCCCCCCCAATTCCGTGTTGATATTTGATCTCGAACTCAAGGATATCATCAAAAGCGAAGAAGACATAACGACCGAAGAGTGATATGAAAAAGTTAGTGATTGGCCTAATGGCTGCGATAGTAGGAATAGCCGCATTTTCATGTGAGCCGAACAATCCATATGATTTTGGTCCTCAGTATGATTTTGAAGGCAATATGGAAACCGATAGCCTCAAGATCGCCGCCTACTTGGATACAGCTCAGATCGACAGCCTTTACCGGATACATGACCCAAGTGGCACAGTGATCATCGTCCAAGAAGAAGGCAATGCTTCTAGGCCTAATTATGGCAATGTCATTTATACCAATTATGTCGGAAAATTGATGGAGGACGGGACGGTGTTCGATACCAATATTGAATCTGAAGCCATAGAAAATGATCTGCATGAAGAGGGTGATGAGTATGGTCCTTATGATTTTCAGTTAGTAGCACCTGGACAGCAATCCGAAGTTATTTTAGGCTGGCAATATGGGTTTAGCCATTTAAGAAGTGGCTCAAAAGCCGTGTTGGTTATTCCTTCACCACTTGCTTATCAGGATCAAGAAAAGGGACTAATTCCAGCCAACTCGATTTTAATCTATAATGTGGAATTCTTGGGGATGGATTAAACCCGGTTCTGAGAAAAGATATCATAACTAGAAACACCTCAGCTTTTGCTGAGGTGTTTTTTTCATGAGAGAAGAGTACTTCTTAGAGCTAAGAACCTCAATTCGATTATAAAACCGTTTCCGTAGAGTGGTCGGAAGGAAGCCAAAGGCGTGCTTGTCTGGAGCCAAACAAGGCTTAGGGGGAGATTTGAGGAGCGGAGGGTGTGCCTGGGCAGACAGGTTCGCGATGACGTAACATAACCGTCATCGCGAGGAGGAACGACGAAGCCATCTCTCCTCTAAAAACGAGATTGCTTCATTCCGCTATCGCTCCATTTGCAATGACCGTTTTAATACTAAAAATAAGTCGAGCTCAGGTTTTTAGGACGTCCTCTTTCAGGAGATAAAATTGACTTTCTGTATAACATTATTATTCTTCCAATATCCGCTTTACCCGTTCCTTCAGTATAGGAAGCACTTCCTCCCCAAACCACGGGTTTTTGGCCTGCCAGATATTGTTTCGGGGTGAGGGATGAGGCAGTGGCAAATATTCAGGGAGGTACTCGTGGAAATTTTTTACCGTCTCGGTCAGTGTTTTTCGTGAACGGTTTTCCAAATAATATGCTTGTGCATAACTCCCTACCAACATGGTCAGCCTTACTTCCTCCATCATCTCCATTAGCCGACGGTGCCACAGTGGTGCGCATTCTGGCCGCGGGGGAAGATCGCCTGATTTACCTCTTCCCGGATAGCAAAACCCCATAGGCACCAAGGCGATTTTATTAGGATCATAAAAGATAGCCCTGTCTACATCCATCCATTTGCGAAGGTTGTCGCCACTTTTGTCATTCCAAGGAATGCTAGATTCATGGACGATTTTGCCCGGTGCCTGGCCGATGATGACAATCTTGCTTTGTGGGCTCCCTGTAACGATGGGATTAGCCCCCAAAGGCAGAGATTCCTTACATAGATCACAGGACCTTATCTCTTTTAGTAATTGCTGCATGGGCATTATTCATTTGCCTTACAAGGTACCTAGCTCATTTAATATTTTAAACCCGGACTCCAAGACATTGAAAAAAAGTGACGTAAAACCGCTAACTTATCCCCCCCATATTCGATGAATAAAAAGCCTGATGAAGATAAATCGAACTAACGCTATCACGCAAAAATACTGATGCTTTCCTCTTCAAAATAGGTTTCGACTATCTCTTCCTGAGAAGGAAATGCCTGATAGCCGACCAAATTCTGGAACATCATCCGAAGACTCTTACCGAATGTTCTCTCTGCGGCTCGGTAATTATTTCCTTTTTTAGCCTGGGGCACACCGGGTATTAATTGCTTGGCATTGGAAATTTTCTCTAGGTACTGGTCCAGTGTTTTGGCAAGTAGTTCGGAAGTCTTGATGTCGATGGATGTTTCATCATCGCCTGGCAAAAGGGCAGGAAAAACCCTTGCTATGATATTGCCAGTATCCACTCCTGGGCTAATATGATGAATGGTACCTCCTATATTTCGGTAATCTCGATTGTGCATGGCCCAAAAAAGGGTATCGTTTCCCCTGTATTCGGGCGCTATCCCGTAGTGAATATTAATTGCAGCCAAGCGGGGTATTCGTAATATCTCATTGCTGAGCAAGGGTGCTCGACAAGTAATCAACAAGTCTGGTGACAGGCGTCTGAGAAACTCCGCCCCTTCAGGAGAATTTAGCTCTTTGGCGTCGTAAGGAACACGATTAAGAATGCTTGGACTATCTTGACGATACTCTCCCAACCTACTTTTTAAGGCTTGATAACGAATCCTTCCCAATACCCGATTGGCCAAGCTATAAAATCCCCTTTTCTTTTTTGGTCTTACTCCCGTAAATTTTGGCTGTATGACCACAGCTCTTGGCTGGAATTTCAATATACTGTTCACAACAATCATTTCCCTAGCCTTGCATTCACTAATGATGACTATTTTCATATACTTGCTTTAGTAATAGTGTCACTCCTAAACCTCCTAATTTAGGTTTAGGGCAACTATGCGGTTTCATAAAATGAATTACAATATAAGTTAATTTTACAACTATTAAAAAGTATTTTAAATACATTAAACATCTCTTTATATATAAACATGTTTTAACTAAAAATGTTTCATTTCGTTGAAGTTAGATTCCAAAACAGCTTATTCACTTACCCCGGTTTCATTCTCGTTTAGTTAAGGGCATTTCCCCTTTTTGATTCACTTTAGCCTCGGAACATTGATTGTTCTGGAGGACCTTATCCTATTTATACTATATGCCTGATCCCCAGTAGATTTAACCCGGAATATGCATTAGCCTATCTGTTGCGACCTTAAACTGCTTCAAAATCAGCCGTTTCACTTTAGTTTTCGGCATTACCGTAGCGGTGCTACGCTAATGCCTCCAAACTAACTGATTTTCTTGCAATTTCAGCCCTCACTACGATCCCTAACGCATAATCCGGGGTTAATTTCTCACGGAACGCACAGAATGAAATAAGGCTTTTCTGAGATTTCATTGGTTTCTGTGAGAACCAGTTTGCTATCTCTGTGGTTACTGGTGTCATTGCGGCTACTGCCCTATATGTCTAATATGGTTGTCAAATAAGTTAGCTACTTTGCGTTACTTTCTCAACGTCTTAGAATCCGGGTTAAAACAATGATTAAGGAGGAACAGGAACTGTCATTTTGGCACGAAAAGGGAATTGGAACACCACTTGATAACAAGGAATTAGTTTAACAACAGCAAACAATTAAAAACATCAATAATTATGCAGGAGAAAGGTACCATCTCGATCCATACCGAGAATATTTTCCCGATCATCAAGAAGTTTCTTTATTCAGACAACGAGATTTTTCTGAGAGAATTGGTTTCCAATGCCGTGGATGCTACCCAAAAGGTCAAGCGTTTGGCTACATTGGGTCAGTACACTGGTGACTTGGGAGATTTGACCGTGGAGGTGAGTTTTGACAAGGAGAAAAAAACCATCACCATTACTGATAAGGGCCTTGGCATGACCGCTGAGGAGATCAAAAAGTACATCAATCAGATCGCTTTTTCAGGTGCTACTGAATTTGTGGAGAAATTCAAGGATGCCAAAGATGCCAATGAGATCATCGGTAAATTTGGTCTTGGATTTTACTCTGCCTTTATGGTGGCCCACCGAGTGGATATCCATTCCCTCTCGTATCAAGAAGGAGCCGAGCCTGCCAAATGGACATGTGATGGCAGTACTTCCTTCGAAATCTCCGAAGGTGACCGAACAGAGCGTGGAACCGAAATCGTCCTCCACATTAACGAGGACTCCGAGGAGTTTTTGGATAAGTATAAACTTCAGGAAATTCTGGACAAGTACTGTAAATTCCTGCCAGTCCCGATCAAGTTTGAGACCAAAACAGAAAGTATCGAAGATGGCAAGGATGATGAAGGAAATCCAACATACAAATCCGTAGAAGTAGACAATATCATCAATACCACTGAGCCGCTATGGACCAAGTCGCCCAGTGAGCTGAAGGATGAAGATTATCTGGCCTTCTACAAGGAGCTGTACCCGATGAGCGAAGATCCACTTTTCTGGATCCATCTGAACGTGGATTATCCATTTAACCTGACAGGAGTATTGTATTTCCCGAAGGTAAAAAACGAGTTTGAACTACAACGGAACAAAATCAAGCTATTCTCCAGACAGGTATTCATTACCGATGAGGTGAAGGACATCGTACCGGAATTCCTTATGTTGCTGCACGGTGTGATCGACTCTCCGGATATTCCCCTGAATGTATCACGAAGCTTCTTGCAAGCAGATGGTAATGTGAAAAAGATCAACAGCTATATCACCAAAAAAGTAGCCGACAAGCTAGGTGAGTTGTTCAAAAAAGACAGAAAGTCCTACGAAGACAAGTGGAATGACATTGGTCTATTCGTGAAGTACGGCATGGTAAGCGAGGATAAGTTTTATGACAAAGCCAAGGATTTTGCCTTGCTCAAAAATACCAAGGATGAATATTTCACCATCCCTGAATACCAGGAAAAGGTAAAAGCTGCACAGACCGACAAGGACGAACAGACCATCTTCTTGTACAGCACTGATCCTGAAAAACAAAATACCTTCATCGAGTCTGCCAATAAGAAGGAATATGATGTGCTTTCACTGGACTCTCCGATCGACAGCCATTTTATCAATAACTTAGAGCAGAAGCTAGAAAAAACTTCCCTGAAGCGTGTAGATGCCGATGTAGTGGATAAGCTCATCAAGAAAGAGGACAGCACAACCACTGTACTGACAGAAGAGCAAAGCAAGCAGGTAAAGGAAATCTTCGAAAAGGCCATTGCCAGCCAAAGCTACACAGTGGAAGTGGAAGGCCTCAGTCCAGAGGAACTCCCTGTGACGATCACCATGGAGGAGTTTATGCGTAGGATGAAGGACATGGCACAGACTGGTGGGGGCATGGGCTTCTATGGAGCGATGCCTGATAATTATAAAGTAGCCATCAACGGCAACCACAAGATCATCGACAAGATACTCAAAGCAGAAGGAGAGGACGAAAAGGGCCGACTTGCCAAGCAAGCATTTGACCTGGCCAAACTTTCCCAAGGGATGCTTTCAGGAAAGGACTTGACCGAGTTCGTAAAAAGAAGTGTGGAGATGATCTAAGTTATTTCTTCACGAATTGTATTGGCAAATCTCCAAGGGTGTTAAACTCTTGGAGATTTGTTGTTTATAGGGGAGGCGATATTTTACTACACTACAGTAAAAAGAACTTATATTTGGTTAAAATAAACTTTTTCGAAATAATAAATATTTTTATCAATAAAAAGACTTAATATAATTTTGATACCACTGAGTAAATTTTATATTTTTAGAGTCTGTCTCTACATGGTATTAAGCGTCAATAAGACAGTTTATTAGACTTTTCTATAGTAATTATCATTAACCCATTTATTATGACCAAGTTTTACAAGCGATGGTGCTTGATGACGATTTTGTTATTGAGTACAGGATTATCAGCGTTTGCCCAGCGAACGATTACAGGTAAGATTACGGATGACACAAAAGAAGGATTGCCGGGGGCCACTATCTTAGTGAAGGGCACTTCTAACGGCACCGTGACAGATCTTGACGGCACGTACTCCATCGATGTTCCTAGCAACGAGAGCGTCCTAGTATTTTCCTTTGTAGGATATGAATCCAAAGAGGAAAAGGTAGGCACGAGAAGTATTATCGATGTGAGGTTGGGAGCATCTTTAAGCAGTCTGGATGAAGTCGTGGTAACAGGCTACAGCTCCCAGTCAAAAAAAGACATTACCGGTGCGGTATCGTCGGTGGATTCGGAGGAGTTACAGAAAGTGCCAGCGACTACTTTTGCGCAGCAACTTCAAGGTCGCGCATCTGGTGTTAACATCGTCAACGATGCCACACCGGGCGGCAATGCTACGGTAAGGATTCGGGGCTTCGGTACCATCGGCAACAATGACCCGCTGTATGTCATCGATGGAGTACCTACCCAAAACCAGGGCAATTTAAACCCCAATGATATCGAGTCGATACAAATTCTGAAAGATGCTTCCGCAGCTTCTATCTACGGATCCAGAGCGGCCAACGGCGTAGTGATCATCACCACCAAGCGGGGCAAAGTGGGTAAACCAACTATTTCTGTCAGTGCCTACTATGGAACACAGTCAGCCGCTAACAGCCCTGATGTTCTCAATGCAGAGGAGCTTGGCCGTTACTTGTACTTAACCAATACCTACGCAGGCAGAACCACAGACCATGGCCAATATACTTATGGTGCCAATGGAGAAGTAATGCTACCAGATTATGTATTCCCCAGTGGTGCCATGGAGGGTGATCCGGCGACCAATCCAGACCTATACGCATTGGAGCCTGGCAATATCTACCCCATCACCCGTGCAGGCGACACAGACTGGTGGAAGGAATCTACCGGAAAAGCCCCCATCCAGAGCTATCAGGTAAGCGCTGCTGGAGGGACCGAAAATGGTCGGTATGCATTATCCCTTAATTACTTTAACCAAGAAGGTATCGTCAATAACGTTGGCTATGAAAGGTACAGTCTCCGGGCAAACACCGAATTCAAAGCCCTGAACAACAAGCTGACCATTGGAGAAAATCTATCTACCTCATTTGACATTCGCAAGGGTGGATTTTCCAATGACGACGAGCAGAACGCAGTTTCCAGCTCATATAAAAACCACCCACTTCTTCCCGTATATGATATCATGGGAGAATTTGCAGGAAGCCGGGGACGGAATTTGGGCAATAATTATAATCCAGTGGCCATTCTGGCCAGGCAAAAAGACAACAGGCACTTTAGGATACGAGGGTTTGGCAATGTATATGCCTCGTATGATATTACCGATGACCTGATTTTTAAGACCAGCTATGGATTTGATGGCAATATGAGGAGAAGTAGAATCCTTGGAAGACCCCAGCCTGAATATGTGGAAGGAAACTTCATCAATAGTTCAGAGGCTCAAAATCAATATTCCCTCCAAACGGTCTGGACCAACACGTTAAGTTGGTCGCACGAGTTTGGCGATGCGCACAAAGTGGACGCATACATAGGCACAGAAGCCATACGCGAATTTGGCGAGAGCTTCACTGCCAGGAGGGAGAAGTTTCCCTTCCTATCCACTCCAGTGCTCAGTTACCTTGACTTGGGAGATGCCTCCACGGCAAAGAACTCGGGAGGCGTGGATGTAGATTATAGCCTATTTTCCACTTTTGGGCAGTTCAACTATTCTTATGAGGGTAAATACCTTGTACAGTTTATCCTAAGGAATGATGCATCATCGAGATTTTTACAATCCTCAAGGTCAGCAGTTTTCCCAGCGTTTAGTTTGGGATGGAGATTATCAGATGAATTATTCATCAAAAACGCCCTGCCTTTTATTTCTGATATGAAGTTGAGGTACGGCTGGGGCAAGACCGGTAATCAGCTGATCGGAGACTATAATGCCTACACCACTTATAAGACCAATATCTTTAATGCTGGTTACCCGATTGATGGCTCCACCTCTACCCCTACAGTGGGTTTTGATGTACTGCAGTTCGGCAACAGAAATGCCAAATGGGAAGCTACGACCTCCAATAACCTAGGACTTGACGTGGAAATGCTCGCTGGCAAGATCTTTTTCGAGTTTGACCTATGGAACAGGAAGACCACAGATATGCTTTTCCAAGTACCCGTTAGCTATGGTCATGGAGATGCCGTCGCACCTTATTTCAATGTCGGACAGATGACCAACAAAGGCATGGATATTAGCTTGGGCTATAATAATACCGCCCATGGACGGGATTTTAGGTACAGCATATCAGGTAACTACTCCATGTACCGCAATAATGTGGACCAGCTTGATGAGGGAGAAAATGCCGTATTGTTTGGCAGATCCACTCGGGTACCATCGCTCACGATCAGCCGTGCAGGCATTCCACTTTCTTCATTTTACGGGTATAATGTGGTAGGTATTTTCCAAACACAGGAAGAAGCAGACTCTTGGCCTGCGTATGGAGAATACAATGCTCCTGGCAAGTTTAAAGTCCAGGATGTAAATGAGGATGGTGTCATCACGGATGCCGATCGTACCATCATTGGCAACCCACACCCTGACTTCAATTATGGCATCAATATCAGCCTAGGATACAAAAACTGGGACTTGGACATCTTCGGAAATGGATCAGTGGGAAATGATATTTACAATTACGTCAGGTACTTCACGGACTTCAACACTTTTCAAGGAAACCGTTCAAAGAGAGCATTGTACGAGGCATGGCAGCCAAGTAACCCAGAAGCTCCCCGCAGCCAATGGGTAGCGGCCGATCCCAGCGCCCAAACGCCTATTATGGACGCCAATGACCAAGTAAGTAGTCGGCCTTCCAGCTATTTCATTGAAGATGGCTCTTATTTCAGGCTGAGAAACATACAATTGACCTATCACTTGCCTGATCAGGGTCTAAAAGCAATTGGCTTAGGCAGTGCTTCGGTGTACCTGCAGGGACAAAACCTCCTGACCATCACCAAATACTCTGGCTTGAATCCTGAGATCCAAGTGGGGACTGATAATGACGCCACCTTGGGTTTTGATGGCGGATATATGCCGGTTTCCAAAAGTCTGATTTTAGGTTTGAACATATCATTTTAATTGAAGAATCATGAAAAGAACAGTTATAAATATAAAGCACGTATTGATGATGTTGGCAGCAGCCGTTATCAGTCTATCCTGCAGCGATGAGTTTTTGGAACGGTCGCCCCAAGGAAGCATAAGTGAGGAGGAGCTGGCCTCACCAGATGGTGTAGAAGGCCTATTGATCGGAGCATATAAGATGACTACCGGATATGGTCTAGAAGGTCAAAGCTCCTGGAACGGAGCGGTGGACAACTGGGTCTATGGTGGAGTTACTTCCGATGACGCCTATAAAGGCACCGATGCAGGAGATCAACCAGAGCAATCCTTTCTGGAAAGATATGATTTCCAGCCCACCAACAATCACCTGAAAAATAAATGGCGGGCACTTTACAAAGGGATCGCCCGAACCAATGACGTACTGAATACCCTCAAAAATGTAGAATCAGGTATCTCGGATGCACGTCGCCAGCAAATCGTGGCAGAAGCGAGGTTTTTGCGTGGTTTCTTTCATTTTGAAGCCAGAAAGATGTGGAGAAAAGTCCCCTATATCTCCGATGAGGTATTTGACATCAATGACCTAGAGAGCTCCAAAGTACCCAATGACAAAGAGATCTGGCCAGATATCGAAGAAGATCTAAAAGCAGCTATGGATGTCCTTCCTGATCAACAAACAGAAGTAGGAAGAGCCACTAAATGGGCAGCCATGGCGTTCCTTGCCAAAGCCTACATGTACCAAGGATGGGATAATGCAACAGGGACAGCCAATACCGATAAACTACAACAAGCCAAAGCGCTATTGGAGGAAATTGTGGCCTCTGGAAGATTTCAGCTCATGGAGAAATTTGAGGAGAATTTTATGGTGGGAACCAGAAACAATGTGGAATCAATTTTTGAAATCCAATACAATATTTCCGGTGCCAACCAACAGGCCTCCAATGAGACCACCACGCTCAACTACCCCTATACAGATCCTTGGGGATGCTGTGGCTTTTATCAGCCTTCCCAGAATTTGGTAAATGCCTACAAAACAGATGCAAACGGTCTTCCACTGTTGGACACCTTCAATGAAGAAGACGTGACCAATGACCAAGGAATCGCTTGGAATGCTGATTTTACCCCTTATCAAGGCCCCTTGGATCCGCGACTGGACCATACCGTCGGCAGGAGAGGGATCTTGCACAAGGGCTTCAAAATCCACGGAAGCGACTTTATCCGGGATCAAAACTATGCAGGGCCCTATTCGCCCAAAAAGCACTTGGCCGAACCAGCTTTTTTTGGAATAGGAGCCAACCCAAGATTGTCTGCCAATAATTACAGGATCATGCGTTACAGCATGATATTGCTCTGGTTGGCAGAATGTGAAGTGGAAATAGGGAGCTTGGAAAGGGCCAGGGAACTGGTCAATATGATCCGCGAAAGGGCTGCCAACCCAAACGGCTTCGTTCCAAAAGCCATCCAAGGCGCTGAACGAAACGAATTCACCATTGTAGAAGGAGAACCGGCAGCCAATTATGTCATCAACATGTATGATGTTCCTTGGACAGATAAGGCCTCGGCCAGAAAGGCGGTAAGGATGGAAGCCCGGCTGGAATTTGCAATGGAAGGACACCGTTTCTTTGACCTGCAACGCTGGGGAATATCCGCACAGGTACTGAACGAATACTTAGAGGAAGAAAGAACAAAACGTACCTACCTAAAGGATGCCTCTTTCACCAAAGGAAAAAATGAGTATTATCCGATTCCACTGGAAGCAATCGAAAGGTCCTATTTAAAGGGCACACCGACACTTGCCCAGGATCCTGCTTATTAAAATCAATGCCCCCTGGGATGAAGAAAACCAAAGGGCATAACATCCCTTACGATAATGCCCCTTGTACCCTGACGGATCACATAAAGCTAAAAAAAATCCCCGATTTCATTTTTTGGGGATTTTTTTTCTTTCACTTTTTCTGCCAAAAACCCTTCTATTTTGCTTATCAGCGGCATAATTTTGTAAGAAACCAATGACACTGGCCATTACGTTTAGGAAAAAACCTACACAAACCGAGTGATTTCAGGAATTATTTTATTTTTGTAAGATGTTATCCAAGAAAACCAAATATGCCTTTCATGCGTTGACCTATCTAGGAAAGCACAAAGATGGGGGCTCTGTATTGATTCAAGACATTGCCGCAGAACACGGTATCTCACACAAATTTCTCGAAAACATCCTGCTGGAACTGAAGAAAGCAGGCTTTTTGGGAAGTAAAAAAGGCAAAGGAGGAGGGTATTACCTGATCAAGGAACCAAAGGACATTCCATTGTCCAGAATTATCAGGTTATTGGATGGCCCTATCGCCTTATTGCCATGTGTGAGTTTGAACTACTACGAAGGGTGTGAAGAGTGTAAAGATCAAGAAAAATGTGGACTCAATAAAGTGATGATTCAAGTGAGAGACGAGACGCTTAACATACTGGAAAACAAAACCTTATCTGACATATTGGATAAAGAATGAAAAAATTTTCCTATAAACCCTACTTTTTTTATAGGTTTTATATACTTTTGTCTTTCAACAAATTATAAAACCTATGATTTTTGATCAGTCTATCAAAAAATGGTTTGTAGATGATAAGGGGAAAGACTCCAATGTAAAGAGCGTGCTCAAGTCTATATCTTGGAGAATAGTGGGGACGATAGATACAATGGTGATCTCCTACCTCATCACTGGACAAATAAAAACAGCCTTGTCCATAGGTTCTATAGAAGTGGTCAGCAAAATGGTGTTGTACTATTTCCATGAGAGAGCTTGGGCAAAAGTATCAGATAATCAATAATTGCTATGAAGAAGAACCTTTTGAAAGATTTGTCGACACGTCTGGAAAACCTCTCCATTGCAGAGGCACTGTCCCAGCTGTGCGAGTTGTTTCCGGGAAAGGTTGTGTTTTCCACGTCACTGGGTCAGGAAGACCAAGTGATCACGGAAATCATTGCAAAAAACAATCTTCCGGTAAAAATTTTTACTTTAGACACAGGAAGGTTATTTTACGAGACGTATGATCTGTTGTCACGAACAGAGAGTAGATATAAGATTAAAATAAAGCCTTATTATCCCACTACCAGCTCTGTGGAGAAACTGGTAGGAGATATAGGCATTAATGGATTTTATGAATCTCCCGAAAACCGTAAGAGTTGCTGCTACGTCCGTAAGGTCGAGCCGCTCAAGCGGGCACTTGCGGGAAACAGCATCTGGATTACCGGCCTCCGCGCTGAGCAGAGCAATAATCGCAATTCCATGCAAAAACTGGAATGGGATCAAGGTAACCAGATCATGAAATTCAACCCTTTGCTGAACTGGACGATGGAAGAAATGCACCAGTATATCAGCGACCACAAAATCCCATATAACCCCCTTCATGACAAAGGATTTGTCAGCATTGGCTGCGCTCCTTGTACCCGGGCCATTGAGCCTGGTGAAGACCCACGCGCCGGCAGGTGGTGGTGGGAAGCTTCCCAAAAAGAATGCGGATTGCACATAAAATAGAAGTTTAGCTTGGAGCTTTAGGCAGGAAAAACCATCGCCAAGAGCTTCGGATAAAAACAATAATAGCACATGAAAAATACGTTTGTCCCTAATCCGAAAGAAGCCGAATCCATTCACATCATCCGTGAAGTGGCTGCCCAATTCGAAAAACCAGTGTTGATGTTTTCCGGAGGGAAAGATTCGATCACGTTGGTGAGATTAGCCCAAAAAGCTTTTTATCCTGCCAAAATCCCTTTCCCTTTGTTACATGTGGACACTGGACACAATTTTCCAGAGACCATCGAATTCCGTGACAAGTTAGTAGAAGAACTGGGGCTTGAGCTGATCGTGGCCAATGTACAGGACACCATCGACCAAGGAAAAGTACAAGAAGAAAAAGGACGTTATTCCAGTAGAAATTCCTTGCAGACCACCACATTACTGGATGCCATCGAAGCGCATAAGTTCGATGCCTGTATCGGCGGTGCCCGAAGGGACGAGGAAAAAGCCCGCGCTAAGGAGCGCGTGTTCTCTGTGCGAGATGATTTTGGACAGTGGGACGAGAAGAACCAACGCCCGGAGCTCTTTGACATGCTGAACGGAAAGATCCATCATGGCCAGAATGTAAGAGCATTTCCTATTTCCAATTGGACTGAGCTGGACGTATGGGAATACATTAAGACCGAAAATATCAAGATACCTTCCATCTATTTTGCCCATAAGCGAGAGACCTTTGTGCGGGATGGGATGATCTGGACGGCTTCCGAGCATGTCTATAGAGAAGAGCATGAAGAAGTAAAAGAACGCATGGTAAGGTTCAGGACTGTAGGAGATATGACCTGTACCGCAGCAGTACTTTCAGAAGCAGAGTCACTGGAAGAAGTGGTGGACGAAATCAAGGCAAGTACAATTTCCGAGCGTGGAGCAAGGATCGATGACAAGCGCTCCGAGGCGGCTATGGAAAACCGTAAAAAGGTGGGGTACTTTTAGTACAAGCCACTAAGCTGCAAAAAGTACCGAGAAAAGAACAAAGAGACAAGATTTAAGTTGGTAGGGACCATGGATCCCTATCTGCCGATATTGGGGATTTGTAATCCCCCAAAAAAAACAACTGAAAATGAGCACTGAAAACAGAAAACTGATCAATATTGCGACGGCAGGAAGTGTGGATGATGGCAAAAGTACGCTTATCGGAAGATTACTGTATGATACCAAGTCGCTGACCACTGATAAGTTGGAGGCCATTGAGCGCAACAGCAAGCAGAAAGGCTTTGATTACCTGGATTTTTCATTGGCTACGGATGGCTTGGTGGCCGAAAGGGAACAAGGGATCACCATTGATGTGGCCCACATCTATTTTAACACAGAAAAAACCAATTATATCATCGCTGACACTCCGGGTCACGTGGAATATACCCGAAACATGGTAACGGGTGCCTCCACATCCTCAGCGGCCATCATCTTGATAGACGCCAGAAAAGGAGTGATCGAGCAGACCTACCGTCACTTTTTTATCAATAACCTCCTTCGTGTAGGCCATGTAGTCGTTGCCATCAACAAAATGGATCTGGTAGATTATGACCAACAGGTTTTTGAAGATATCAAAAAAGATTTTGAGGCACTGATTGAGAAAAGTGACTATTCTGAGGATCAAGTGAAGTTTATTCCTGTAAGTGCCCTTCACGGGGACAATATAGCAGGTAGCTCAGAAATAATGAACTGGTACCAAGGGCCTTCACTATTGGATTACCTGGAAGCCCTTGAGATCGACGAGCATGAAGACAACAGTGCAGCCCGTTTTCCCGTGCAATATGTAGTAAGGCCTAAGACAGAAGCTTATCATGATTTCCGTGGTTTTGCCGGAAAGCTCTATGGCGGCAACCTGTCTGTAGGAGATGAAGTGACGGTATTGCCCTCCTTCACTACCAGCAAAGTAAAGTCCATCCATTTCTTTGATCAGGAGTTTGAAGAAGCTACTCCGGGTAGTTCGGTAACCATCACCTTGGAAGACGAAGTAGATGTGAGCCGTGGTGACATGTTGGTAAAATCCGACGAACTACCAAAGTCCGAAAAGCAGCTGTCAGCTACCATCTGTCAGGTAAACAGCAAACCACTTAGATTAGGTACTAAATACATCCTTCAGCATGGTGTAAACCAGGTGTTGGCCAAAGTAGATAGCATAGAGGGCTTGGTACACACAGACTTCTCCGGAACAGAGGAGACAGAGCAGTTGAAGTTAAATGATATCGGTAAAGTGAACTTCCGGCTGAGCAAGCCTATTCACTTTGACCCTTATGGTGACAGCAAGTCAAACGGAAGCTTTATCCTTATCGATGAAGCTTCGTACGACACCACTAGTGTAGGGTTCATTCAGTAGTTTCTTTTCCCTGGCAAAGCGGGGAAAAGGCATTTCACCCAAAAAGAACAAAACAACCACTATGCAAAGCTTTAGAACAGAAATCGAAAATCCCACTGTGGAAAAGGATATTATCGAACTTGAAAAGAAGATTTCTCTTTTTAAGGACGGTAAAATAGATGAGGAAAAATTCAGAAGCCTACGGTTGGCCAGAGGTGTATACGGCCAGCGCCAGCCGGGTGTGCAGATGATCAGGATCAAATTGCCCTATGGCAAAGTAACCAGCAAACAGCTGCACAGGATCTGTAAGGTTTCCGATGAATATTCCACGGGGAGACTACATATCACCACCCGTCAGGATATCCAGATCCACTATGTAAGCTTGGACAGAACACCTGAGCTATGGGCGGAGCTGGAGAAAGATGATGTTACCCTTCGGGAAGCATGTGGTAATACCGTAAGAAACGTCACGGCTTCTGAGACTGCCGGAACAGATCCCAAAGAGCCTTTTGACGTCACCCCTTATGCAGATGCGACCTTCAAGTACATGCTGAGAAACCCGATCTGTCAAGAGATGGGCAGGAAGTTTAAGATGGCTTTTTCATCCAGCGAAGAAGACACCGCCCTGACCTATTTACATGATCTGGGATTTATCCCGCAAGTAAAAACCGTGGATGGTGAGGAAGTTCGAGGATTTAAAGTCCTCCTTGGCGGAGGCCTTGGCTCCCAACCACGACACGCTGATGTCATCGAAGAGTTTTTGGAGACCGATAAGCTGATTCCGTTCATTGAAGGCGTAGTAAGGATCTTTGACCGTCATGGTGAGCGTGCCAAACGGATGAAGGCCCGTATGAAGTTCTTGATCAAAGATATCGGCGTAGAGGAGTTTATGAAATTGGTAAACGAGGAACAAAAAGCACTGCAGTTTCAGTCTTATCCGATTGATTATAAAAGCTACGAAGCCAAGCAGACGCTTCCAAATCCCCAACTTCCTTCCGTAGAAGCCCCGACAAGCGAAGCTTATGAGCGCTGGTTAAAAACCAACGTCCTTCCCCAAAAACAAGAAGGGTACGTTTCGATCGGCATAAAAGTACACTTAGGTGATTTCTATACTGACAAGGCCCGGAAACTGGCCGATCTTGTAAGTCAATATGCCAATGATGAAATCCGTCTAACCTTGCGTCAAAACATCCTTATCCGGGATGTCAAAGAGGAAGCACTGCCGTTCTTCTATAAGGAACTCGAGAAACTGGACTTTGTGGCCCATGGCTACAACACCTTGGGTGACCTGACAGCTTGTCCAGGTACTGATACATGTAATCTTGGCATTGCGAGCAGTACAGGTGCCGCACATGTACTGGAAGAAGTGATCTTCAAAGAATACCCGCAGTACCTTTTCAACAGGGACTTGACCATAAAAATCTCAGGATGTATGAATGCCTGTGGCCAGCACAATATGGCTTCTATAGGTTTTCAGGGCATGTCCATCAAGGTGGGCAAATCCGTTATTCCAGCATTGCAGGTACTTCTTGGTGGTGCCACGTTAGGCCAAGGCCAAGGGCGGTTTGCTGATAAAGTCATCAAGATCCCAAGCAAAAGAGCGCCTCAAGCCCTACGCTTGATCCTTGACGACTATGAGAAAAACGCAGAAAAGAACGAAGTCTTCGTAGAATATTATGACCGTCAGGGACAGATGTACTTCTACGAATTCTTAAAACCACTGACCAGCACGGATGATGTGGTGGACAGTGATTATATCGACTGGGGCAATGAAAACCCTTATGTCAAAGCTGTAGGGGTAGGTGAATGTGCCGGTGTAGTTATCGACCTGGTGGCTACCTTGTTACTGGAAGCCCGTGAAAAACTCGCCAATGCAGAAGACAGCTTCAATGACAAAAAATGGTCAGACAGCATCTACCATACCTATGCCACCTTGGTAAATACAGCAAAGGCTATCTTGGTATCTGAAGGTAAGAAGACCAATTCTTATGCAGATATTGTGAAGCAATTTGACGAAACATTCGTAGATTCAGGAAAAATCACGCTTGATGGTAGCTTTGCGGATACCGTATATGAAATCCAGCAAAATGAGCCTACTGAGGCTTTTGCAAAAGCTTATTATGAAAAAGCTGAAAAAGTATACCATGCCATCAGCGATTACAGAGCGAAGGAGGTAGAAGCATGATATCACCCATCACACCGAAACTGACCTTGGTCGGTGCTGGTCCAGGTGATCCCGAACTGATCACCCTCAAAGGGATTTTGGCACTGGGCAAGGCGGATGTGATACTTTATGATGCGTTAGTGGACCAAGCACTGCTGAAGCATGCCACAGAAAATGCCATTAAGATATTTGTTGGCAAACGACATGGGTACAAACAGCACCCCCAGCAAGACACCAACAAGTTGATCGTAGAATATGCGATGAAACATGGCCATGTGGTGCGACTAAAGGGCGGAGACCCGTTTGTCTTTGGCCGTGGTGCAGAAGAAATCGACTATGTGCAGCAATTTGGAATTGAGACAGAGGTAATTCCGGGCATCACATCAAGCATTTCTGTACCTGCTAACCAAGGAATTCCAGTGACCAAAAGAGGCGTTTCCGAAAGTTTCTGGGTGATTACAGGCACTACTTCATCGGGACAACTGTCCCGTGATGTGCAGCTAGCGACCCAATCCACCGCAACGGTCGTCATCCTGATGGGCACCAGAAAACTTCCGGAGATCGTAGCGGCATTTGGTCAGGCGGGACGAGAAAACACCCCCATTGCCCTGATCCAAAGCGGCACCACAGCAGAGGAAAAAGTGGTAGCAGGTCATATTCATGATATCGAACATAAAGTGCAGACATCTGGTATAGGAGCACCCGCAGTAATCATTATTGGTGACGTGGTGCGCGAAAGCCCAAAATTAATGGATGTCTATAGAGCAGCTATCAGCGTATAGTTATACCCAAAATAATTGATTAGCATTGGAAATTTCACCCATTTCCGATGCTACTTTAACCACTAACCATAACCATTATGAATGAACTTTACCCAGTGTTTCTAAAAGTAGCACAACTGGATACCTTGATCGTAGGAGGAGGCAATGTAGGAATGGAAAAGTTATCTTTTTTGCTCAAATCCAGCCCAAAAGCCAAAGTAACTGTTCTTGCAAAAAACATCTCAGATGAGATCAAGGCAGTAGCTGCCAAAACGGAAAACCTACAGCTCATCGAAGCTGCTTATGATAAAAAGTACCTAGAAGGTCGACATATCGTCATTGGAGCCACTGACGATAAAAACGTAAACAAGCAGATCCAACAAGAAGCCAAAGCCAAGCATCTGTTGGTAAATATCGCTGATACACCAGAGCTATGTGATTTTTACTTGGGAGGTATCGTCACCAAAGGCAATGTAAAAATCGCCATCAGCACCAATGGCAAATCCCCCACTACCGCAAAAAGACTTCGCCAGTTTCTAGAAGAAGTCATCCCTGATGACATCAATGAAATGGTGGAAAATATCCATGAATATCGAGATACGCTAAAAGGCGATTTTGAATACAAAGTGGAAGCCCTGAACAAGCTGACCAAAGAACTCTTGGTGAAGTAAGTATCAGGTACTGGGGACTGGAATATCTTTTACTTATTGCCATTGCCCCATTTACCTTCCTGCATTAGCCAACAGAACGGTTTGACTATTTCCCAACCCAATAGTTGGACCAAAAACAATATATATGCGGTTGATTTAATTTTGAAAAGAACAGATAGACTCTATCTGTTTTTTTTATTTCATAACCTTTTTATTACGTTTAATTGAAGTTATTTTTTGTTTCGTTTAACTTTTTGGTAATAGTTATATTTTGATTTTGATAGGGTGATACCGTTGGCATCTCCCAATTGGTTAGACTTTTCTTATACACGATAGACTTTTGTGGCAGCACTGCTTAAAGGCTATTCTTTGATATTAATTTTCACTTAACTATTCTTCTTTTTAATTAAAAATTTCATAATCGGGTCTTTCTAAATGAAACACGCATTAGGAATAGTTTTGCGGTAAATTAAGGCAATAGCAGACCTTAAACGCAACATAATTCATTGAATTTCAATCATCTACCACCTATAACTTATATTTCTTTATGAAACAGGCTTTTACTATTTTACTATTACTGTTTTCGCTTCCTTTCTTGGCAATAGGGCAAGATCAGGTCACCGGACAGATAACGGATGCTTCAGGAATGGGGCTTCCGGGAGTTACTGTCATGATCAAAGGCACCACCAAAGGTACAATTGCTGATTTTGACGGCAATTACGCCATTGAAGCGGCCACTGATGCTGTTTTGCAATTTAGTTTTATTGGCTTTAGTACGCAGGAAATCCCTGTAAACAGCCAATCCAAAATCGATGTTACCCTTACTGAGGACGAAAAGAGCCTTGATGAAGTCGTCGTAACGGCCATTGGGATCAAGCAGCAAAAGAAAAAACTTGGCTACGCAACCCAAGAGGTCAATACAGAGAGACTGGATCAGGCCAATACAATGAACATAGGCAATGCGCTATCAGGTCAGGTAGCCGGCCTGACCGTCACCAATCCCACGGGGATGTTCCAGTCGCCATCGTTTAGTCTTCGAGGAAAAAATCCCCTGATCGTCTTGGACGGGGTGCCCGTGGAGACCGATTTCTTCGACCTTTCTCCTGATGATATCGAGAGCATCAACGTCCTCAAAGGTGGTGCTGCTTCCGCACTGTATGGTGCCAGAGGTAAAAACGGCGCCATCCTGATCACCCGGAAAAATGCTTCCAAAGTAGGCCTTACCGTCACGGCCTCGACCAGCAATATGGTGACGGCAGGATTTACGGTATTTCCAGAAACTCAGACAGAATACGGAAACGGCTCCAATGGCAAATATGAATTTTGGGATGGTGCAGACGGCGGAATCTCAGACGGTGATATGATCTGGGGACCGAAGTTTGAGCCTGGCGTCATGATACCACAATGGAACAGCCCCATCCGCGACAAGGAAACTGGCGAAACCATCGAATGGTACGGCAATGTGGCCGGAACTGTTTATGATGACAAGTCTCGTTATGAGCGAGTACCTACTCCATGGGTAAGACATGATAACCTGAATGATTTTCTAGGTACAGGGGTGGTTACGAAAAATGATTTCTCAATAGCCTATCAAGGCGACCGCGCACAGTTTTATTTCTCAGGAAACTATTCCCACCAAAAAGGACAAGTACCTAACAGTTCCCTCACCACAGGTGGAATGACGTTCAATTCTTCCTTTAAATTATCCGAGAAATTACAACTTGACGCCACGGCGAGTTATAACAAGGTGCATTCTCCCAACTACCCCCGATACGGCTATGGCCCAAAAAACCACATGTACACCATCCTGATCTGGATGGGCGATGATGTCAATGGCCAAGACCTGAAAGACCACATGTATGTACCGGGACTGGAAGGCTACCGTCAGGCAAACTTCAATTATGCATGGTATAACAATGTCTACTTTGCAGCCAATGAATATAACCAACTGTACAACCAAAACACCTTGGACGGAAAGCTGAAGCTGAAATACCAGATCACGCCTGATCTATATATTCAGGGAAGGGTTTCTGCCAGAAACAAAGGGTGGTTTACCGATGCACAGAGCCCTAAGTCTTACTTAAACTATGGTGATTCCAGAAACGGTGACTACAAGATGTGGAACGAAGACCAGCTGAACGTGGACACCGACTTCTTGGCAAGTTATTATAAGACCCTTACGGATAACTTTTCCTTTGGTGTCAATGCCGGCGCGTCAAGCTTCCGCAGGACATACCAGCAGGAATATGCCTCTTCCGATGGGCTCATCGTTCCAGGCGTATACAGCCTTAGCAATACCCAAGGCCCCGTACAGGCATCCAACACCTTTCAAGAAAAAGCCATTCGAAGTGTCTATGGTACCGTAAACTTGGAAATGTGGAACTCCGTATTTCTTAACCTTACAGGAAGAAATGATTGGTCTTCTACCCTTCCTACATCTACCAACTCCTATTTCTATCCATCGGCCTCCCTAAGTGCGATGGTATCCGAATTCATCACATTGCCAAAAGCCATGGACTACCTGAAGTTATACACTTCTTGGTCTGAAGTATCCAGTGACCTGGATCCGTACAGCCTGCAGTCAACCTATAACAAAGGTGTCACGTATGGCTCCACACCGTCTGTTTACTATCCGTCAGGACTGGTAAATCCGGCTATCCAGCCAGAAAAATCCACAACTTTTGAAGCGGGGTTGAGTACTTCTTTTGCCCAGAAAAGAGTAACACTAGAAGGTACTTACTACCGCATCTTGGACGAAAACCAGATCATCAACCTCAGTATTTCCCAAGCTTCCGGATTCAATTCCAGAAAGGTAAATGGCAACCAGTTTACCACTAATGGGGTGGAGATCATGTTGAATTACTTGGCTATTGACCATGATAAGTTTGATTGGAATATTGGATTGAACTGGTCACGTTTTGTGAAGCGGATCACTGATATGCACGGAGAAAATACCTCAGGAAATGTGGACGTAGAAAGCTTTGGTACAACAACAAGCCGCTTTTTGAAGGAAGGCGACCGTGCTGACGCATATTATGCCACTGTTTGGCAGAAAAGTGCCGACGGTCAAGTCATCCTTGACGCCAACACTGGCCTACCAACTAAAGATCCCTATCCGACCAAAATCGGCCACTTGGATCCAAACTGGAGATTGGGCATCCAGAACCGCTTCCGCATCGGAGACTTTCAGGTCGATATGGACGTGGACGGTGCTTGGGGAGGCTTGATCCGATCACTTACCATCGAAAAAATGTGGTGGGGCGGTAAGCATCCCAATTCCGTACTTTACAGAGATCAGGAATATGCAGCAGGAGAGCCTGTTTACGTGCCTGAAGGCGTAGTAGTCACTGGTGGTGAGCTCACTAGGGACGTAGATGGCAACGTCCTCTCCGACACCCGCGAATATACCCAAAACACCACAGCGGTGAGCTGGCAGACTTGGTCGCAGATCTATCCGTACCAAGCCCAAGTCACTGAAGAAGAAAGCGAAACGTTTGCCAACGTCTTTGACAGGTCTTACTTCAAATTGAGAAGACTGGCCGTAACCTATGACCTGATGAACATCATGCAGTCAGAAAAAATCAAAAAACTGAACCTTTCCCTATATGGCTATAACTTGGCCATGTGGAAAAAAATGCCGCTGCTGGATCCGGATTATGGAAATGACAATAACCTCCAAGATCCATCCTCTAGGTACGTTGGTTTTACGCTGAAAGCTACATTTTAAGGGATTATTCCATTAAGAAATTATAAGAAAATGAAAAATATACTTATCCTATTTGCAGCATTGATTGGCTTGGCCTCTTGTGATAATCTTGAGGAAATGAACGTCAATCCCAACCTGCCTACAGAGACCCACCCGCAGTTATTACTGACCAATATCGAATGGGAAGCATTCAGGTCCTATGGCGGTACATCTCCGCTCTACGCGCTCAAAATGCTCGTGCAAACGGACGGTGAAAACACCAACCAATATTATAAATGGGCCAGGGGAAGCTATGGCGCCTACAGTGATATGCGCGATGTGACCAAAATGATCGAAGAAGGTGAGCGGATCGGTGACATGACCTATGTGGCATTGGGCAAGTTTTTCAGGGCTTACCACTTCTATAACCTGACATTGACCTTTGGTGACGTCCCTTATTCAGCAGCCCTACAAGGAGAAGATGAAGAAAACTATGCTCCTGCTTACGACAGTCAAGAAGCAGTATTCGAAGGCATCCTTACTGAGCTTAAGGAAGCCAATGATCTCTTGGCCGAGTCCAACAATATCATCGCTGGTGATATCATCTATGACGGTGACCTGACCAGCTGGAGAAAATTGATCAACGCCTTTAGACTTAAAGTGATGCTGACCCTTTCTGAAAAAACGGGCAGTGTAGATGTAAGTGAATTCTCCACTATCTATCAAAATCAGCCACTGATGGAAAATGTAGAGGAAAACGGTCAAGTGGTATTTCTGGATCAGCAAAATAACCGCTATCCGACATTTAACAGCAGTAGTTTTAGCTCTGGGATGTACATGGACTCCACTTTCATCCAGCAGCTTCAAGATAGGCTAGATCCACGGTTGTTCATTTATAGTACCCAAACCAAATCTGCCAAAGAAGCTGGAAAGGCCATCGATGATTTTACGGCTTATGAGGGCGGCGATCCTGCTGCTCCTTATGCAGAAGTGAATGAGAAAGCCACAGAGGGGAATGTTTCCAAGGTAAATGAGCGATATCATCAAGACCCCGTCAATGAACCCTATATGCTCTTGGGGTATTCGGAGCAGCAGTTGATATTGGCAGAAGCAGCGGTGAGAGGCTGGATCTCCGCTGATGCGGGAATGCTCTATGAATCGGCAGTGAAAGCTTCTTTTAAGTTCTATGAGCTCTATTCAGAAGAATACGCCGCCTATGTCACCGAAGAGGCCGCAACGGATTATTTGGCCAACTCCATCAATAACTTCGCCTCAGCGAGTTCCGAGGAGGAACAAATTCAGCTTGTCATCATGCAGAAGTACCTACAGTCCTTTTTCCAACTGGGATGGACTTCTTTCTATGAATACCACAGGGCGGGAGGATATCCCTCTTTCAGAAGACCGGAAGGTGTAGAGATCCCTTACCGATGGATCTACCCACAGTCAGAATATAATTACAATGCCACCAACGTAACAGAAGCCATCACCCGCCAGTTTGGCGAAGGCAATGACCAGATCAACCAAATGCCTTGGTGGCTAGAATAAACCCGGAATATGCATTAGCCTATCTACGCCACGGCGCACAGGTGTTGCGACCTGAAACTGCCTCAAAATCAGCCGTTTCACTTTAGTTTTCGGCATATCCGTAGCGGTGCTACGCTAATGCCTCCAAACTAACTGATTTTCTTGCAATTTCAGCTCTCACAACGATTCCTAATGCATAATCCGGGTTAAAAGTGTAAATAATAAATAGGCCACGAAGACACGAAGGAGCTTGGGAAGCCAGTACTTACGGCGACATAACCAACGCATTCCTTTGTGTCTTGGTGACTTTGTAGCCTATTTTACCTGAAATGATTAGTTTTAGGTTATAAATTTGATCAGAGAAGAAACATGAACGATTCTAGAAGAGATTTTTTAAAGAAAGCGGCACTGCTATCCGGAAGTGCAGGGATGTGGAGTGTATTGCCCACTTCCATCGAAAAAGCACTGGCCATTACGCCAGATCCGGGAACTACTTTTTACGATGCAGAGCATGTCGTCATGCTCATGCAAGAAAACCGCTCCTTTGACCATTGTTTTGGTGCCCTAAAAGGTGTCCGGGGATTCAATGATCCACGCGCGATCAGCCTACCGGACAAGAATCCCGTTTGGCTACAACCGGACAAGAACGGTAACCGCTTTGCCCCTTTTCGTTTTGACATCAAGGACACCAAAGCCACTTGGATGCGTGATATTCCCCATAGCTGGGAAAACCAAGTAGATGCCCGTAATGAAGGCAAATACGATGGCTGGATAGAAGCCAAACGCTCTGGCCGTGCGGAATTCCGCGATGTACCGATGACCATGGGGTATTATAGTCGTGAGGATATTCCGTTCTACTATGCGCTGGCGGATGCCTTCACCGTTTGTGATCAGCACTTCTGTGCTTCACTGACTGGGACTACGACAAACCGAAATTATTTCTGGGCGGGAAAAACCCACGGTGATGGTGAAAAAGCCAGGGTCCGCAATGGAGAGCTGAACTATAGCCATGAAGTGGACTGGGCTACTTTTCCGGACAGGCTAGAAGACGAGGGCATTTCCTGGAAGATCTACCAAAATGAAATCAGTCTGCCCACAGGTGTAGAGGACAGTTCTTTGCTGGCCAATTTTACCGATAACAACCTCGAGTGGTTCAAGCAGTTTGGCGTGAGGTACAGCCAAGGGCATTACCAGTACCTGAAAAAAAGGCAGGAGGAATTACCCGCTGAGCTAAAGACCTTGGAAGCAAATCTGGACAAGCCGGATGTGGACAAAGATGCGCTGACCGAGCAAATTGCAGAAAAGAAAGCCGAACTGGCCAAACTGGAGGAATACCTTACCACTTGGAACCCAGAAAAATTCAACCAACTGTCCGAGAGAGAGCAGCGCCTCCATAAAAAAGCTTTTGCCACCAACAATGGTGATAAAAACTACCATAAAGTAGAGACCTTAACCTACGCAGATGGACTTGAGCAGCGCGAAACAAGTATTCCCAAAGGCGACGTGCTGTATCAATTTCGCAAAGATGTCAAGGAAGGGAAGTTGCCGGCTGTTTCGTGGGTGGTAGCCCCACAGAAATTTTCCGATCATCCAAGTGCCCCTTGGTACGGAGCCTGGTATGTATCAGAAGTGCTGGATATTTTGACCCAAAATCCAGCGCTGTGGAAGAAGACCATATTCATCCTAAATTATGACGAGAACGACGGATATTTTGATCATGTCCCTCCTTTCGTAGCACCTAACCCCCAAGATCCGGACAACGGTAAAGCCTCTGAAGGATTGGATGTCACGGGTGAGTTTGTGACCAAAGAAGAAGAGCAGGCTGCTGGATTTAGCGAAGAAGATTCTAGGACCAGTCCTGTAGGCTTGGGCTACCGTGTGCCGTTGGTGATCGCCTCCCCCTGGACTCGTGGTGGCTGGGTCAATTCCCAAGTCTGTGACATCACCTCCACCATCCAGCTAGTGGAAACATGGCTTTCCAAAAAAACCGGAAAATCCATCAAAGAAACCAATATCAGCGAATGGCGAAGGGCCGTCAGCGGTGACCTGACTTCTGCCTTCAGACCGTATAAAGGTGAAGAAATCGATTTGCCAGCTTGGGTGGACAGAAACAAACATGTCCAGCAGATTTACAATGCAAAATTCAAGGACCTGCCCAAAAACTTCAGGACACTGACCGAGGAAGAAGCCCGTAAAGTAGCGGCAGACCCTGACAACGATGTACTGCCGCAGCAGGAGCCCGGTACCAAACCCTCCAATGGCCTTCCTTACGAACTATATGTAGATGGCAAAGTCAGTGAAGATGGGAAGCACTTTGTAGTGAAGTTTGAAGCAGCCAATGAAATTTTTGGTGAGAAGTCTCTTGGCGCTCCTTTTAATGTGTATGCTCCGGGGAATTATTGGAACCAAGCATCCGAGACTTATGAGCCTGTCAAAACATGGGCATTTGCCGTAAAATCAGGCGATGCACTGGAGTATCAGTGGCCATTAGCGGCTTTTGAAAATGGCCAGTACCATCTCAGGGTGTATGGACCAAATGGCTACTTCAGGGAGTTTTTGGGAGATGCACAGGGGCCACGTGTGGAGCTCTCCTGCAAGCCTATCAAAAAGCGGAGAAACTATACGGACAAGCTGAAAATCACCGTCAAAAACGTGAGTTCATTACAGGCACTTCGTTTAAAACTGGCGGACGAGACCTACCAAAAACTAGAGAAGGAATTCAAGGTAAAAGCAGAAGACGAGACAAGCTTCACATTGGACACTGCCTCTACCAAGGGTTGGTATGATTTCAAACTCCAATCTCCGGGCATTAGCCACTTCGAGCTACGCTATGCGGGCAGACTAGAAACTGGCAAAGACAGTATTTCGGATCCCTTTATGGGAAAAGAAGCCCTAAACAATTAATAGCACGGAAAAAGCCTTCCAGTTAGATGGAAAATGGATTAGCCTATCCACGCCACGGCACAGGTATTGCGCCTAATCCGCCTAAAGGGCGGACAAAATCAGGTGGCTTCGCTTTAGTTTTCGGTTCTATCTGGCACTAGACCACAGCCGTCAGTATAAGCTGCTATCAGCACACTAGCTACCACAAATACATCAACTTAGCTGTTCGAGATTTATAATCTCGAACCGAGATAAAGGGGATTTGTAATCCCCCTAGGCCATTTGTGAACAACACATAAAGCAATAAAATCATTGATCTTCAATAACGTACATACATCAACCTATCGGCTATTCAAAAACCAAATTCGTACTCCCCCGACCCCAAGGTTATCGATACCTCCCCTTTGGGCAAAGTCTCCCCATTCAATGTAAATTCTTTGGTTGCCGTGGGCGGGAGCATTACCCTTGCGGTGGTATTGACAGGCACCTGCACCTTCCAAATAACCTGATCACCTTTTCTTTCCCAGTGGCTACCGATGGTGCCATAGGGCGAATCGAAGCTGGCCTTCACCCTATCCAGCCCTTCCACAAAAACGGGATCCAGCTCAAAGGTCTTAAACCCGGGACTGTCTTTTCCTGCCTTGATTCCAGCCAAGTATTCGTAAAACCACACAGTCAGGTCCCCCAATAGCATGGTATGATTTTGGGAATTCATGGTAGGTTTCGCCACATTGCCGTGCCAAAGCTCCCAGATGGTAGTAGCACCATTTTCGATCATATATCCCCAGCTGGGGAAAGTGGTATTGGTCGCCAGCTTAAGGGCCAAATCCGCCCTACCAAAATCCGAAAGCGTCCGCATCAACCACTGCGTCCCAATCAAGCCCGTACTAAGGTGCCCGCGGTTCTTTACTTCGATCGTTTCTACCACTTGGTCAAAGACCCTTTCCCGGTCCCCTTCCGGTACCATTCCAAAGGCCAATGGCAGCAGGTTATCGGTCATTTTGTTGTCTCCATAAAAACCATCTTGATAGAATTCCCTCTTGAAACCACCATGGACTTTTTCCTTTAGATGCTGATAGGCTGGGATGTCTTCTTGTTGATCGAGGATGGTTGCGAATTCACTCATCATTTCCATAAAATGATAATAGTAAGCAGTGGAAATTAGCGCACTTGGGCGCTTCACATCGGCATTTTGGCCAGTGCCCGCTTCGATACTTGGCGGCGGCACCACCCAGTCTCCATAGCTGTCCTTCGTGACGATATAATCCTCGTTCATATATCGGTCAGCCATGTAGGTAAGCCACCTTTTCATGGCTGGATAATTTTCGCGAATCACACTGATATCTCCCGTTTGCTGATAAAGCATCTCGGCAATCATCAGGTAAGTGCCTGGCCAAGTCATATTATCACTGTAGTATCGCCAATAAGCAGGGGCTACATCAGGAAGGGCACCATCTGCCTTTTGTGCCAAGCGGATGTCTTCCAGCCATTTTTTGTACAACCGGGCATTGTCAAACATATAAAATTCGCCATGCGCCCCTACGGCCCGATCTCCCAACCAAGGTTGTCGTTCATTGCGCTGTGGGCAGTCCACCGGCATGCCTTTATAGTTGCCCGCTATGCCCCACCAGGCGTTTTGATAGATTTGGTTCAGCACTGGGTCTGATGTGTCAAACTGCCCGACAGTCTTGATATCATCGTATACCATCTTGCCAACGAAATCTTCCATTTTGGGCGTCCCGGGATAGCCAGAAATCTCTACAAACCGAAAACCATGATAGGTAAAGCGTGGCTCCCAGCTGACTTGTTGGTCGTCTTTAAGAATGTAGGTATCCGTGACTTTGGCATCGCGGAGATTGGTCATGAAAAGCTCGCCGTCTTCTTGAAGGGATTCAGCAAATTTTAGCTTTACGGTATCTCCTTTTTCTCCTTGCACCGTCATTTGCAGCCAACCCACCATATTTTGGCCCATGTCCAGGATGTATCGGTCTCCGCCAATCGCTTCCAGCGATATAGGCGCAACTTCCCTCATCACCTTCATGTTTTCGTTCATCTGCGCCTCAAAATTCCCCCGTGGTTCCTGCACATATTCTGCCTGGAGCCATGATGAATCATCAAAACCTACACTGTCCCATCCGGGAAATTCCTTGTTGGCATCATAGTATTCCCCGTCGTATTCATTATTATTTCTGATAGGACCATCTGCTGTGCCTTTCCACTGGTCGCTGGTCGAAATCACCTCCTTGCTGCCATCAGCATAGTGGATCACGAGGTTGACAAGGAGCTTGGGAAATCCGAAATTCTTGATCTTATAGGGTTTGTAGTTTTGGCGCATCGTAAAGTAGCGGCCATTGCCCAGCATGACACCCACAGCGTTTTCAGCCTTTCCCTGAAGCATTGCCGTCACATCATAGGTATTGTATTTTACATTTTGGGTATAATCTGTTGGCGTGGGAGCCAAAACGGCATCCCCCACTTTTTGACCATTAAGGGACAGTTCATATAACCCCAGCCCCATAATATAAATGGTGGCTCGCTTGACCTCCTTATTTACGTCAAATTCATTCCGAAAATACCGTGCTCCCAGGGTCGGAAAAGTAGAAATATCTTCCCACGGAAAAGCCCTGTCAAAACCAATCCACCTGCCCTTCCAATCCTTGTAATAGCGCAGACCAAAAGACCAATGGGCTGTTTCACTCCAGTCGCTCTCACCATGGTTGGTCCATACCTTTACTTTCCAATATACCTTGGTGTCCTTCTCTAATGCCTCACCATCAAAGGAGACATTGATACTCTCCTCAGACGACACCTTCCCTGAATTCCACACATCGGCCTTATCGGGACTCAGCAATGACGGAGAAGTGGCCACCAGTACTTGATAGGCTTCCTGATAAGTCTCCTTTGGGCCTGCCAAAATCTTCCAGCTTAGCTTCGGATTTACCACATCAATGCCTTCCGGATTGGTCAGCATTTCCACTTTCAAACTACTCACAGCAATGCCATCCGCTGGATGGCTCATGGCCGTTGATATCACCGTAAAAAAAAGAAATACCGAAGCGATAAATTGTTTCATTTTGTGTTCGTTTTTTACCGTTGTCCCTGAAGGGGAAAATTTCTTGCACTGTTCCTCGTCCGCAAGGCTTGTATGTTTGGGAGGCAAAGCAATCCGTGTTGCTCTAAATTAACTTAGGCCGCAGCGGATTAAGTGGCGTTGCGGCCTACTCCACCACAATTCGCTCCAAGTCTTCAGCACTGCCTACTTCTTCACCGTTCAGCAACACATGCAGGCCTTTGCCCTTATTGTATTTCTCACCGGTTTTGTCCCAGAAGATGGTCACGATATTTCCTTGATAGGCGATATTGTCCAGACAGAACCAATCCCATTTATCAGCTGGTACCAGAGGGTTTACTTCCATCTGGCCATTGGGACCAGGTCTGAACCCTACCAAGCCTGTGATGATCATGTCATTGAAGGTAGAGTGATTGTAGTAGCGGCTACGCTCTTGGTCACCTTTTAGCCAAAATCCGGTTTTTTCATCCAAATATTCACCGATATACGGTCGCCCACGGTAATACTGGGACTCCACATACTTGTCCATGAGGGTAAAGTAATCGGATTTCTCCACCATGTCTTGATCGTAGTTGTTCAGCAAATTGGCCATCCCCGTCATGGTCTGGCTAGTGGCAAAGGGCCAGATGGCTCCATCCCATTCACAATTACAGCAGCCGTGAGTCCTGAAGTCAGGATGCCGACATTCTGCAGTGGTCAAACCAAAGGGTGCCAAAAATCCGCCTTCATCCGTCACCTGATCCCAAGCAGCATGGTAGGGATTGTTGTCCTCTGGAAGGTTGAAATACCAAGGGATAAATCCGATCGCCTCCCGCACATTGGCAAAGCCACCTTCTTCCTTTACAGTCTCAAAAAACAAATCCTCTTGGTTCCAAAGGTTAGCCTGCACCAATTGCTGGATTTTCGCTGCTTTTTCTCCGTACTTCTTGGCCAAGGCATCGTCGCTTTTGAGCGTAGCAATCTTGGCAATGGCTTTTGCATTGCCGTACATGTAACTATTGATGGTCGGTCGTACGTTTTTCACATGTCTACCACCGCTGATGGATTCTTCCATGCCATCTTTCACGTCGATCTGCCAAAAAAGTCCGTCTTCCCGCTGGCGGTTTTCCTCCCACCACTGGTACTCTTTCAGCAGGTCAGGAAGCATGTCCAGCAGGTATTGCTCATCACCGGTCACCAAATAGCGCTGATACAAAGCATCTGCTGTCCAACTGCTGAAACTATGCAGCTTTTCCATGGGCTCACCCTCATTGCCGCGGTACCACGTGTGGGCGATCTGGTCCAGGTACTTAGGATCATGTAGCCAGCGGGACTCATAAATGTGATGCCCCAGGGCACAGCTGATCAAATTGTACTTATCCGAATAAGACCGCTCCACCAGAAACTCTGTCATGGCATAGCCCACCGGGGTTTCTTTGATGTGCTTGCGCAATGACCACCACCTGAAGTAAAAAATCTCCTCAAAGTTCTTTTGGGGTGCCTCAAAAAGCGGAATATTTTCTTCCATCCAAGCCCAGGAAGCTTCATTGGAGATGGCCTGGGTGATGTTTTCATCTTCCATGCGGTTAAAGTACTCCGCATAGTGTTTAAAGTCTTCTTTCTTCAAAATCGCCGGACCCTGTGCCTCCACTGTCGTGGCACAGCTGCCCAGCAAAACCGCTGTCAGAAGACCGAGAAAAGGTATTCGCAAAGGCGCAAAAGCGCTAAGTATTTTTGGGTAGTGCATGTCGTAAATTATTGATTTTCTCCTGAAGATCTTTCATGTTCTATGCTGGCCATCACGGCCGGAGCAGTGCCCTTGGGGTCATTTTCCTTGATCGGTTCCGAAATGTAGTACTCAAAACTCCCGTCACGATTGCCGTCTCCGCCCAGTCCAGCTACAGAGCAAACATCGGTCACGGAAACGGTGCCATCGTCCTCTACTTTAAAAAACTCGTTGACCAAGCCTTCATAGCCTTTATTGGCCGTAGCCAAATAGCTTTCGGGCAAATACCCTTTACGAACGCCTTTATAAAGAAAATACACAAACATCCCTGTCCCGGAAGCTTCGAGGTAATTTCCCTCTCGATCTCCCTGGTCGGTCACTTGGTACCAAGCTCCGGTGGCTGGATCTTGAAAATCCGCGATGCCTTCCGCGATGCTATTGGCCATTGCTATCAGCTTAGATCGATCTGGATGATCTGCGGGCAAATAGTCCAGCACATCCACAATGGCCATCACATACCATCCCATGCCCCTGCTCCAGAAATTGGAAGATAGGCCGGTTTCCTTGTCGGCCCAGTCTTGCTCCCTGCTCTCATCCCAGCCATGGTAAAGCAACTGCTTTTCAGGATTATAAAGCACCTCATAGGCAGCAATCAATTGCGCTGCGGCGTCATCCACCTGTGCGGGCTGATCAAAAGTAGTTCCATAAGCTGCCAAAAAAGGGCCTGCCATATACAGGCCATCTAGCCAAACCTGATGGGGATATTTCTTTTTATGCCAGAATCCACCATCCGAAACCCGTGGATGCTCCTCAAGCTGCTTGACCAAGGTATCCAAGGCAATGCGGAATTTCTCTTCTCCTGTCTCTTCGTACAGGGGAATTAGCACTTTGCCGGAATTGATGTTATCAATGTTATAAATCTCCATTTTGTAGGTCTTGATCGTGCCATCACCTTCAATAATATTATTGCCAAAGCCTTTTACAAAATCGAAGTACTTCTCATCTCCCGTGTAGTGCCACATGTCCAGCATGGCCTTGCACACCAAGCCTTCATGGTAGCCCCAGTAAGGGTCACCCACAATCCAGTCCTCAAAACGCTTCATGTCAGAATCTGCCAAGCGCACGGACCATTTCTCTTCCACCACCGCTTCTGCATCCGTATGCTCATTGCTGTTCTCCTTTTTACCTCCGCAAGCGCATAGCAAAATCGCCGCCCCTATTATCAATTTATAATTTATCATGTCTTTTTAATTCAATTCTTCAGTATCTAAGATTATTCCAATGGCACTCGTTTTAACGAACCGCCATCTAGCCCGGCAATTGAAATGGCCTCATCAAAGGGGGGATGAGCTTACTTCTTCGAAATTTCATACACTTTTCCAGCCTCTGTAGCCAAGTCATATTCATAGTATTCCGGCAATGTTACCGGATTCATTGTCGCTTGTTCCGAAATTAGCGGCTGTTGGACTTTTGGTAGATCGAAGAAATGATTAGGGTTATTTCCAGAAGCTTCTTCCAGGCCTTTTGCCTTGAGTTGGTTGGTAGTGCGGAGCCTTAGGTTCCCGCCGAGGGTGGATTTGATCACGAGTTTATCCACCTTATTGTCCTTCCAGGTCAGCTCGACAATTTCGAAGCCTCCTCTTGCGCGCAACCCTTCGATGCTTCCTTCTTCCCAAACACTTGGTAATGCCGGCAACAGGTGGATGGCGCCCTCCTGGCTCTGCATCAGCATCTCCGCAATTCCTGCCGCACAACCAAAATTCCCATCAATCTGAAAAGGAGGATGTGCATCAAACATATTGGCATAGGTGCCACCACCGCGCGTGGAAGGAGTGACGAGACTCAATTGGTTTTGGAGCAATTTATAGGCATGGTCGCCATCAAGGAATCGTGCCCAGAGGTTTACTTTCCAACCCATGGACCAGCCAGTGGAGGGATCGCCCCTGAACATCAGCGAGGTCTTGGCGGCATCAAATAATGCTGGTGTCCGGAAAGGTGAAATTTGGTTACTTGGGAATACGCCGTAAAGGTGCGACACATGGCGGTGCTTGTCCTCAGGATCATCCCAATCGTGCATCCACTCTTGGAGCTGGCCGTATTGCCCCACTTGCATGGGTGCCAATCGCGAACGGGTGGCTTTCAACGTATCTGCAAAAGCCTCATCTTGTCCCAGAATTTCACTGGAACGGATCAGGTTAGAAAACAGGTCAAACATCAGTTGGTTATCCATCGTTACCCCTGCCGCAATGGTCGCGCCATGCACATGGCTGTTTTCTGGAGAACTCGAAGGAGACACGACCAGCCAGTCATGCTCTGGCTCCTCGATCAGCACATCCAAGAAAAACTGTGCTGCTCCCTTCATGATCGGATAAGCTTCTTTCAGAAAATCTTCGTCTCCACTGTAAAGGTACCGCTCCCAAAGGTGCTGGCTCAACCACGCCCCGCCGCTTGGCCACAACCCTGATGCCGCATAATCGATCGGGCCAGTGATACGCCAGATGTCCGTATTGTGATGAAGCACCCATCCACGGGCACCATACATCATTTTGGCCGTTTCTCGGCCTGTTTCGCTCACTTCCCGCACCATCTTCAAAAACGGCTCATGCATCTCACTCAAGTTGGTGAGCTCTGCTGGCCAATAGTTCATTTCGGCATTGATGTTTACGGTGTACTTACTCTCCCAAGGGGGAAAAAGCATGTCATTCCAAATTCCCTGCAAATTGGACGGCTGTCCGCCGGGCTGTGAGCATGATATCAACAGGTATCGCGCAAACTGAAAATAAAGCGCTGCCAGCTGGGGATCATTGATTTCCGAAAACTGCTGGATCCGCTGGTCTGTAGGTTGCTCAGCGGCTTCTGTGGTGCCAAGGTCAATGGCCACACGGTCATAAAACTGCTGATAATAGGCTATGTGTGCACACTTAATGGCATCAAAATCCTTTTGGTAAGCAGCATCCAACATTTCAGCTGCTTTCCTTTCATATTCGACCGATAGGTCTTTATAGTTCTTGAAATTGGTCGCAATGGAAATATACAAGGTCACCTCATCGGCACCCTCTACACTGATCAATCCATCTTTGGTGACCATTTGCCCGCCTTCATTAGAGGCCTTTATTCTTCCTTGAAACTTCACGCCACCGCGCTGATGATCATGGGTCTGGGAGACACCGGAAAGGGTCAGCTGATCTTCTCGGACACGCGCCACGGCATTGTCATGGGGGCTGGTCATGTGGACATTGCAGGTAATGCTGCCTGGTTGGTCTGCTGTCAACCTTACCATAATGACATCATCCTCAAAAGCGCTGAGGACTTCTCTTTTGTACTGGACACCGTCCACAGTATAGCTCACGGTACTGGTGGCCTCCTCCAAGTTCAGGTCACGGTAATAATCTTCATAACCTTGATGTCCCGGAAAAGAAATATAAACATTCCCAAACGTTTCATAAGGCATCCCGTCATTGGTCTGGGACATGATTCTTTCATCTGCCAGCTCTTGGGCGGCCTGATAGTCTCCTTCAAAAATCAATTGCTGCACATAAGGAATGGCCTCTTTTGCGTTGGTGTGGGCATTGCTATTGGGTGAACCCGCCCAGATGGTCTCCTCATTCAGCTGTAAACGCTCCATCGCTGGTGCACCAAAGACCATCGCCCCAAGACGACCATTGCCCAAGGGCAAGGCTTCATTCCAGTTGGAAGCAGGCTTATCGTACCAAAGCTTCCACGGCGTTTCCTGCGCCTGAAGGCCCATAATAGTTGCAAAAAAGACGAGAAGTAAGCGTGTTGTCCTCCGCATTGGTTTTTTGAGTTAGTAGGTTAATGAGTTACTTGGTTATTGGTCGACAGTCAATGGTCAACTGTCCACCGTTGATAATTCTGCGCTAATCCAGATTCATTATCTGGATGCCATATAAATGAGGGGTTGAAATCCCCTGCTCGGATTACAAATCCGGGTTATTTGGGTTCGGGATTACAAATCCCGAACAACAAATTCCGAACAGCCGTACGCTGATTCCGAAAAAGCCATGCAGTTGAAATGGCGATTATTCCAGGATATTAAAGAGCGCATCTTTTCCCTTTATGGCATTTTCAGGAAGGTCTTCCCCTTTTGCACCAAACACTTTCAAGGTTTGCTCGGTTTCAATGGCCACGCCGCTTTCATCCACCTTTCCTTCAGCATTCTTTAACTTATCCATCTGCAAGCCTAAGTGCATGGCCATAAATGGATACATGGCCTGACGCTTCGAATAGTTATAGTCATGGCCTTCCTTGGGAAAGTGCGCATTGGCCACCTTATTTTTGGCACCATAAAATCCATACGTCCGTTGGATAAATGGATACTCCAATTCCGGTACCGTATGGGTCCAGTCGCCACCATCTGAGATGATCAGCATAGGCCTTGGCGCTGCCATGGCAGCAATTTCTGCATTGTTGGTTCCACCACCACAGAGGTGAATCGGCTTGCCGCTTTCACAGGGACATCCACCAGAGAAGTGAGAAGAAACCATCACGGTAGGCACGGCCACTTTGATGCGATCATCAATGGCTGTCAGCAGCATGGTTTGTGACCCGCCGCCTGATCCACCCGTAATGCCCACACGCTCAGGATCGGTTTCCTCAAGTGCTGAAAGGTAATCGATCCACATGATGCCATTCCAAGTTTGGATGGTATGGGCCGCACTCAGCTGATGATCTTCGGAAGCAAACTGCAATTGGGATTCACCCCAGGCAAAAAGGTCATACCCGACCACCACGGCTCCCATTTTGGCAAGCGTAGCGGCTCGGATCTGCTCACTTTCCCGATAGCGCCCCTCGCCAAAGTGGCCATTGGGCATAATGATGATGGGATGATGTTTTTTCAGCGGACGAGGTTTATATACTGAGCCAGTGGTATAGATCCCCGGCAACACTTCCAGGGCCACATTTTCTACTGTATAGCCTTTGAATTTCCTTTTTTTGGTAATGATGGGTTCGGAGGATGGCTTCTTAGGAAGCTCCACTATACCAAGTGCCTTGATCATGCACTGACGCAACTGGGATTTTCTGTCTTCCCAAGCAATTCGATTATCATAAAGGCTTTCAAAATAAGCCAGTTCTTCCCTGGCCGTTGAAATGGATTTTTTGTGGTATTGAAAGGGCTTAATGGAATAGGTCTTTGCTCCTTCTTGATAATAGGTGAGGTCAAAAGGTGACAGCACTGCCGTGAGGGAATTTTCCAGATTCCCTGGCCTAACTCGCCAAAAAGCATATTCCAATTCCTTGTTCTCAAGTAATTTTTGGTCGTACTGCAACGTGACATTAAAAGTCGTTTCGATCCGGTCAAGGGTCTCCTCCAACGAAGCTCGATAATTTTGGTCAGCATCTTGGGCAGACAAGGTTGTAATTCCACTGAAAAGGAAAAGGGTAGTCATCAATGACAGCGTGAAGAACAAATGGCCCTTTCTCTCGCACCCATCTCGGTTCCCTGAAGGGAAGTCCACAGTCCATGGTCGACTGTCCACGGTCAATTGTCGCTCTTTCCTTTCACTTGAGTCAAAAGCCTCCCTACTTTCCGTTCCCATCACACCACTGGCTTTTCCAACTCAAAATATCTATATACAGCCTCTGGCCAGGCATAGCTTCCCGGTTTGATGGTGAGCACCATGTCATGGTCGACGGCTTTTAGGCGCACCACTCCGGGGCTAAGTTCTTGCATGGGAATCAGTGCCCCAAGGGAAAGTTCTTCGATCACTGCACAGGTAGTCGCCCCGCCCTCTAATAGCAGTTCTCTTACAGGTACTTCTTCGATCACTCTGGCCACTGCTTGTGCAGTACGTTTCTTGAGAATGGCCGGATAATTCTTAAAGCTTGCTTTCTTTTTGCCATATGCCATGATCACCCGATTTCCTTCCAGGAGACCTCGGCCTACATCATGCACCCACGCCTCTGTACCGGCAGGATTGTATTCCTCTTCTATCAGCAACTCCGGCATCTCGCTCAGGTGGACGCCTTTTTCCACCGCCTTCTCCACGAAGTCTTTGCTATTTTGGTGGCTACTTCCTGCGATCATAAGGCTATTGCCCACAAAGGAAAGTGGGTCAGGCTCCTGACCTCTCATCCATTCGGGGAAATTGCGCTTCAGGCACATTTCAAAAAAGGCCGCACTGCCTGCCGGCAAAACGCTATTATCCATGAGGCTCGCCCAAGTATATAGGTCCTGCATGGTCTGGGAGTCTGGAATATTAAAGCCCTGCTGAAGGTCTCCTTCTTCCGAAAACCTACCATATGCCACGGACAATTCATCTTCCCGCAACAAGTCTTTTACATTCGCAGAAAATGCCGGAAAGGTAGGATCATCCTTAAAACTGGTTTCGTTCAGTGGTCGTCCTTTCACATAGTAAATCCCATCACTGATGCTCCTGCCCGTGTAAGGGTTGGCTGGTACCAGCAGCATTTTTTCCTTGTGGAGCCGCTTGGCCAAGACTTTGAGCTCTTTGGACACATGTCCGCGCATCACAGAATCAGACTTCTTAAAAATCCACGTAATGCCCATATCCATCAGCATGGAAGCTATGCGATCCGTTTCCTTCAGGGCTTCTGCCTCTGCCATCGATCGGGTGTCTGTGGCAATCACCATCACTTCGGCACCACTGGCAGGACTGGCATCCAAGGAAAACGACACGGGAATTCCCCATCTTAGGCATACACCGGCTATTTCGGCTGCCCCGGTAATATCATCGGCTATAACTGCTATCATGTTTCTTTCTGTTTTGTGCCATCGGAATGGCATAGTCAATCGCTAAGTTCAATGCATCTTCTGAAGCAATGCCCTGCCCGGCTATTTCGAAGGCAGTACCATGGTCCACAGAAGTACGGATAATCGGTAATCCAAGGGTGATGTTTACCCCTTTTACGCTCTCCATGGTCTTGGTTTCATTGTTCCATTTGAAGCCTACCATCTTAAAAGGAATGTGTCCTTGGTCGTGATACATGGCCACACAGCCATCATAATATCCCTGTACGGCCTTGGCAAACAAGGTATCCGGAGGAACTGGCCCTTCGGCGACATATCCCTCTGCTTGTGCCATCTGCACAGCAGGGGAGATTTCTTCTTCATCCTCTGTGCCAAACAACCCTCCATCTCCGGCGTGGGGATTGAGTCCCGCCACTCCTATGCGAGGTTGCTCGATTCCAAATTGCACACAAGCATTGTGAAGCAATCGGATTACGTCCAGTACCCGGTCTTTTTTCACCAAGTCGCATGCTTGACGCAAGGGCACATGCGTAGTCACATGGATTACCCGAAGGTTTTGTTCCACGAGCAACATCGCAAATTTCTCCGTACCGGTAAATTCTGCGTATATCTCTGTATGGCCGGCATAGTGATGCCCGGCCAAATTAATCGATTCTTTGTTAATGGGGCTGGTGACAGTCGCATCAACTTCTTCACTTAACGCCAGTTCAATGGTTTTTTTTACCGATTGAAAAGCCGCTGCTCCAGACATGGCACTGACTTTGCCCATCTCCAGCTGATCGGCATCCACATTATCCAAGTCCACCACCTCGATCACTTGCGGGTCAAAGCTGGCCTCCCGAACCTCCTGAATCGCCCTCACGGTCAATGGAGCACTTAACTGCTTGGCCATCCTCGCAATGGTCGCCGCATCGCCCACCACCAATGGCTGACATTTGGCATGCAATCCTCCATCCCGAAAGCTCTTTACGATAATCTCAGGACCGATTCCCGCAGGATCCCCCATGGTGATGGCTATAATTGGTCTTTCCATATTCTTTCTTTTAAGATGTTAGATTTGAGACGAGAGATGTGAGACTTTCGGCCTCAATGCTAACCCTATTTTCTTTTTTCTAAGTACTTTCCTCGTTTTATCGGCGATGTCGAGGCCTCAGCCCCGGCATTCTTATTGTACTTCCCTGATTAGTGTTGACCCGATTAATATTAGTTTTCATTATCAATTATTGTAATCGCTAGTCATTTACTAAAATCCAATTGTGTTTCTCTTTGCTCAAAAATAACCCCACCTAACCTCCCCGCCGTGGCGGGGAGGATTCTCATGTCTCACGTCTCATATCTCACTACCCACATCTCACTACTCACACCCCTTTAAAACAAGCGACAATATATTTCCTCGGCATCGGCAAAGGTTACTTCTCTGGGATTGTTTTTGAGCAGGCGCGTCACTTTCATGGCCAAGCCGGTCAACTCAGCTACATCTTCCTTCTGGACACCCAGTTTGGTGAGGTTTTGTGGTATGTCACATAGCTTCACCAGTTCCTTTACTTTCTCCACGCCATTTTTGGCCGTTTCTTCCGAAGTAGTTCCCCTTTCTGCTCCCAGTGCCAATGCTATCTGCTCGTGCTTCTGCACATTGGAAGGAAGGTTATAAGCCATTACCTCGGGGAGCAATACCGCGTTCGCCAGTCCATGGGGCACATGGTACTTTCCACCAAGAGGGTAAGATAGCGCATGTACCGCGGCGGTGTTCACTGGCCCCAGGCAAAGCCCTCCGTACATGCTTCCAAGTGCCACTGCCGATCGTGCATCCATGTCATCGGGCACTTCAAATGCCCGATGGAGATGTTGGCCGATCAGGCTAATTCCCCTCAAGGCATAATCGTCCACTAGTGGATGGCTAAACTTGTTGGTAAATGCCTCAATGCAATGCGACAAGGCGTCTATCCCCGTCTCCGCAGTTATCTTTGGCGGAAGCCCAATAGTGAGCGCCGGATCAATATAAGTGGCATCTGGTACCAAAAAAGGACTGATGATCCCTTTTTTCTCCAAGGTGCCTTCATCTAGCAGGATCGCATTGGGAGACACTTCACTCCCTGTTCCTGAGGTAGTTGGAATACACACCATATGTGTGCTTCTGCTCTTTAACAAATTTATACCAACAAAATCGGATAACTGCCCAGTACTGTCCTGCATGGCTGCCAAAAGTTTGGCCAGATCTAAGACACTGCCTCCACCAATGCCCACGACAGTATCCGGACCAAATTTCTCTACCTGCTGTAAAAATTCCTCGTAAAGGGTAAATGTAGGTTCTCCAGCTTCGTAAACCACTACATCTACCATTAATCCTGCACTTCTCATTTCCTCCACTCCTCCATTCAAGGTGTCCACCAATGGCTGGGCCACCAAAATCCATATCCGCTGCCGACCAGCAGCTATAGTATCTTCCACAAACCGGGAAAAGGCCCCGGCTCCAAACACTAGTTTTGGGGGTTGTAATAAAGTTATCGCCCTCATCTTATTTCGTTATTGGTTTTTGTTATTTGTTTTCATTTATGGTCACTAGTATGCGGCTTCGGTGGCTTCGGTCCCTTTCCGGTGGCTTCGGCTTCGGTGGCTGAGCGGAGCCGAAGCCACCAGAACGAGAACGCAAAACCACTGGTTTGATAGGCTAGTTTGCCGTGGTGCGAAAGGTGCCGCTGACTTGGTAGGGAGCGCTTCATTATCTAAATTGATAGCTGCCATATCATAAACTTCTGCAGTAACCGCGTCCTTTTCAGCTGATATCAGACTACCTCCTTCACTCTTTCCATTTTCTTCTTTTGCTTGAAATAGCCGTAAATCGTGAGGTTTTCGTCTGCCGGTGGTCTCTTGAAGAACAAACTGGCCACATAGCCCACGATCAAGACGATCAAATGGCTGTAAACACCCAGCATGTATTTGTGCTGCGCAAAATTGAACTTACCAAAATCCAATAGTAGCGTCTTTTCACCTCCGCCAAAACTCATCGGAGTGGAAGTAAGCAAGGCGTAGGCGGTAAATAAAACACAGGCCACTATCCCGATATAAAGCCCTTCCTTATTGGCCCTGCGGCTAAAGAGTCCCAAAAGAAATATCCCTACAATCCCGGCAGAGAAAATGGCATAGAGCCCAAACACAGCACCGAGTACTCCCTCTCCCTGCCAAAGGACATATAGCACCGCCACCAAAGCCGCTGCCAATCCAGCAATCAGCACCAATATCCGCCCTACCTTGAGCTTTTGATGGGTATTACAATTCGGATTGAAGCGTTTGTAGTAATCTTCGACCCCTACGGCCGCTAGGCAGTTCATGTCAGAATCCAAGCTGGAAACTGCCGCTGCCGCCAACGCCGCTATCACGAGACCTGTAACGCCAGGGGGCAATTCGGTCATGATGAAATAAGGAAATACCGCATCCACCGTCGTGCCTTCTGGAAGCGCTGAACCTGAAATCTGGTAAAACACAAACAGCAAGGAGCCGATCAGCATAAAAAGCGCCCACACCGGTACGCTCAGAAATACCCCCATATATGCCGCCTTCTTAGCTTCACGGTCATTTCTTGCCGTCAAATAGCGCTGTACAATGGTCTGATCGGTACCGTACTTTTGGATGGCATAAAAAATCCCATTCACCACCATCACAATAAAGGTGAGCTGCGTAAAATCAATATCATACGGCCCAAAGCCGATTTTATTCCTATTAATGGCTTCTTCCATGACCCGCTGGGGACCTCCTTCGGGCACCCAAAGCAACAGCCCCAAGCAAAACAATCCGCCCCCAATCAACAAAAATCCCTGGATCACGTCCATCCAGATCACCGCTTCTATGCCTCCCAACAGGGTCAGTACGATGATCACAAAGGTCAACACCCCAATCACCATAAAGATATTGACATCCATCATGCTGCTCAGTGCCAAGCTCACCAGGTAAAGCACTGTTCCCATCTTCGAAAAGTGGGTCAGCACAAAGGCCAAAGAGCTGTACAAGCGCGCAAAGAAACCAAAGCGTTTTTCAAAGTATTCGTAAGTGCTGAGACCAATCACCCTCCTGAACAGCGGTACTATCACCCAGATCATACATACCAGCACAATGGGAACCATCAGTCCCTGCACCAGCAATATCCAATTGGATTTATACGCTGCACTCGGATAGGCCAAGAAGGTCACACTACTGATAAGCGTAGCAAAAATGGACATGCCAATCGCCCAGGAAGGAATTCCCCCGCCTCCGGCAAAATAATCCTCGCTGCTCTTTTGTCGTTTGGAAAAATAGATCCCCATATAAACCGTCCCCAAAATCGAGGCGACGATAAGCAGGTAATCTATCCAATGTAATGATGCGTTCATTTGGTTATTGGGTTAAATTGTTTCTTGGTTGTCAAGGTTGTAACGTTTTAATGTTATAAAGTTGAACAGTTGCCACTAAGGCACAAAAACGCCAAGGTAAATTTATCTGTTGTTCTTTCGTCCCCTCATTACCATGGTCTGTTTCCCCACAGATCACCGGTATGTCCTGCTGTCCCACCGTCTCCGACGCGGGACTGTGAAAGTTGAGTCTCCTGACTCATTTACCATCATCCGCAGAACAGCTGACGGAACTACAAGATAACTTTTGGCATTACGGTCCGGTAATTCCTCACTTCACCTGCTCCATCATCGTTTGCCAATCGCTCAGCACCTTTTCCTCTTCGCTTTTGCTCAGTTCGGTCAGCGGCGGTTTCAGATACGCTTGGCACCATCCTTTCTGCTGCAGAAGCACCTTTAGGGCTGCGAGAGACGCACCGAGGCTTCTTCCTCCTTGGTAGATTTTGGCCACCTCATCGGTCAATTCCTGATAATGTACCGCCCCTTCTTCATCACCTTCCTTTGCGGCAGTATATAAGGATTTGTACATTTCAGGAACAATATTGCCCGTACTTGGCACAATACCATCTGCCCCTGTCCTGAGACTGTTGGCCGACTGGGCTCCCCATCCGCAGAAAAAGGAAAAATCTGCCCTTTTCTGGTAGTGGTCGATCGCCGCATGCATCCTGGAAATGTCCCTTTCGGAGTCCTTCAGTCCCCAAATGTGTGGATGATGACTCATTTCCTCCACTACAGATAGGGGAATGGACATTTGCGTAGTTGCCTTGATATTGTACATCAGCAGTGGTCCCTTAAGATGGTCTGCAAGCCCTTCAAAATGCAGCTTCATCTGGTCATCAGACAGGACATAATAAGCCGGTAAGGTCGCCACGATCGCATCTACTCCCTGCTCCAAGTACTGGCTCCCTCTGCGGTGCTGCTCTTCCACCAGGTTGCTTACTACTCCTGCGTACACCTGCTGATGGGGCGCTTTGGAGGCCACGGTTGCTTTGATCATTTCGAGACTTTCCTTCTCCGAAAAAGAAGCCGACTCTCCGGTAGTTCCAAGTACTAAAGGCGAGATGTCATTTTTGGCAAACTCCTCCATCATCTTGGCCACCGCCTCTCGGTCAATCTCTCTACTCGCTGTCAGTGGCGTCACCATCGGCACCACCACGCCTTGATATTGTTTTTTCATTTTCTTTAGATTGCTGCAGTTAGATTTCAGACTAAAGACCAACTTTTCATCCGTCATTACAAGGAAGAATAATTAAGCGTCCCCTCTTCGCTAGATGAGATTGCCTCCTTCCTTCGGTCATCACAATGACGATTTTTATCCATATTTGCACTTTTGCCTTGGTCCAATTATTATTGAGTCAGAGACTCAATGCTTTACTGTGCTGGGGCAGAGACCCAGCACAAACCACGGCTTAGCGTTCTCCCGCCGTCTCTGACGCGGGAGCACAAAGATTGAGTCTCCCGACTCAACCATATATTTTGCTATCTGTATTCTTATTTTGCTCCTTGCTCCAATCTACCCCGCCACGACGAGGAAGATTCTCAAGACTCACCTCTCATGTCTCAATACTATATCTTCACCTCAATACTATATCTTCCCGAACCCAAGGTATATGCAGGGTGAGAGGGATGTTCCGATTTGGTAACTGTGTTGGTATGTTCAGCCTTGCTTCCATTGATAAAAACCTGCGCCGTTTTGGCCATGGGAAGTACCACGGTAGCGCTTGTATTGGCGGGAATGTCAAAAAGGAATTGAACGCTGCCCTCTTTCTTTTTCCATTCCGAACCAATGGTTCCGTAAATACTTTCATAAGTGGCCTTCACAAAGGTCATATCGCCCACCATCTGTGGCTTCAGAAAGAAATGCTTAAAGCCTGGCTGGTCTGGATCTGACTGAATGCCTGCCAAATCCCGATAAAACCATTCTTCGATCTGGCCCATCATAAAGTGGTTCCAGCTATTGCCCTTACGGGGATCCCACTGCTCGGTCAATGTCGTCAGCCCAAATTGGATCTGAAAACCATAACCTGGTGTATCGTAGTGGTTCTGCATTTCGTACATCACCTCATTCAGCCCATTTCTTGCCAGCGTCTGGTACAAATACCGGTTGCCCACATCACCTGTCGTCAGCCGGTAACCTTGGGCTTTGATGTCCTTGACCAAATTCTCCAGTACCGCTTCCCGCTTGGCAGCCTCTACCATGTCCAAGAACAAAGGAACTGCATTGGAAAACTGGCTGCCTGTGCCATATTGGTTGGTTTCGGGGTCAAAGAATTCCTTGTTAAAAGCCTCTTTGACGGCTTCTTCCAGTCGGCTATATTGGCGGTAATCTTCTCCGCGCTGGAGCATGAGTGCTGCTTTCTTCAATAATTTCACTCCAAAGTAATAATGGGACGTGGCCGAAAGTGCGATCGGGCTGTTTTTGGAGTATCCTGCCGCATGCTCTCCGTAGTCGTACCAGTCTCCCAATCCATGGGATACAATGTGGTTTTCGGCTGTTGTGCCCAAGTAGTCGATGTACTTTTTCATCATGGGATAGTACTCGCGGATCAAGGAGCTGTCCCCATAATAATCATAATACATCCATGGCAGCACCACCGCAGCCACTCCCCATTCGGGAGAATCGGTAAAGTCACCGCCAAAGACCACATATTCCGGCGCGATATTTGGCACCAAGCCATTTTCCCGCTGGGCATCTGCCATGTCCTGCATGACTTTGGGCACCAATTGGGTAAGGTCATAATTGAAAAACAAACCAGGGCCATTCAAATGCGTCTCTTCCAACCATCCCAATTTCTCACGGTGCGGGCAGTCGGTAAACACACTCTGCATATTGCTTTTGATAGCATTATTGATCAGCCAATGGGTTTGGTTAAAAATCTCATTGGAGCTCTCAAAGGTGCCTTTTTCATGGGCATCATTATAGATGAAATTGGATTTGATTGCGGTAATGGTCGGGCGACCTTCCTGTTGCTCTTGACCAGGCAAATTGACATTTTCCACCTGGATGTATTGATACCCGTAAAAACTAAATCTAGGTTGCCAGGATTCCTCTCCATCGCCTTTGAGCGTGTACTCATAGTAATGCGGACCTCCCGTTCGGCCTTGGCCCACCAAGCCATTCTCTTTGATATGCTCACCGACGACCAGCTTGACTTGCTGTCCCTTTTTACCTTTCACTTTGATGGAAGGAAAGCCAGCCAAATTTTGCCCCATATCCAGCACGTAGGTATTGGCTTCTGGTTCGGTGGTTGCTTTGATGTCGTATTGTTTTTGGATAAGCACGGGAGCGGCCTGCTGTGGACGTAATTGACCTTTGGGTGCTTCCTGAAGCACCACTGACATCCAGCCTTCCTCATCAAAGCCGGGCTTGTTCCAGCCTTCCTGCTCCAAGTTGGCATCATAATCTTCTCCGCCAAAAACACAATTAAATGTAATCGGACTTGCTGACCACTTCCAGGAATCGTCAGATGAAATCACTTGCTCCTGACCATCAGCATAAGTTACTTTCATGTGGAAAAAAAGCGTCGGCGGGCCGAAGCTGATCAGGAATTTGGCGTAGCGGTCGCCGGAAACATTGTACATGCCATTGCCCAGCAGCACGCCGATGGCATTGTTACCGTTTTCGAGCTGCTCGGTGACATCGTAGGTATTATAATAGACGGTTTTATCATAATCTGACCACAACGGTGCAAATTCACTTTTGCCCACTTTTTTACCATTGAGGGTCAACTCATAATGACCAAGTCCACTGATATATACCGTGGCTTTTTCAATGGCTTTTTCGGTTTTGAAGTCCTTTCGAAGCTGGATGCTCTGCTTTGCCAAAGGCTTCACCTTCTGCCATTTTTCCTTGTTTTCCTCTCGGCGCATGTCCGGTTCATGGTAATTTCTACCAGCTGGCAATCCGCTTTCTGCACGGGTGATGGCGCCGATCCACTGAGCTTCCTTTTCCAGTTCATAGGGTGCCATCTCGAAAAAGGCCAATTCACTCCAATCCGATGCGATGCCTTCCTCATTCCACACTTTCACCTTCCAAAAATACCGCTCTCCGTTGATCAGCGAACCTCCTTCATAAGGGATCAATTGGCTCTGATCACTGCTGACTTTTCCGCTGTCCCAAACGACGGAAGCTTCTTCATCACTTGCTGAATGGGACACGACCAACTGATAGGCCGTCTGCCGTGCACCGTTTTCTCCCGCAACGAGCTCCCAACCAAATCGCGGAGCCATTTTCTCCATGTTCACAGGGTTTACGGCCAGTTCTGTGGTGGATTTGGCTACCTGAAGGAGGGTGCCTTTTGGCCCAGAATTACAGCTGAGCAGCAAGCCCCCTGACAACAATAGGGACACTATCGTGCAAAAAAGTTGTATGATGGAGTTGCTGACAACTATTTTCATGCTTTAGGATTATCTATTGTTTATAACTAATTTCAATTATCTGCTTTTTTTTCCGCAAGGGACGCAAGGACGACATATCGTCCGCAAAACTTAACACTTTAATTATCGTCAATTCAGGATTTCATCCGTGGTTAAATCCCTAAGGAAATTTCTAATACGTCACTAGCGACTCCAAATAGAACACCGCTTCCGGATCTTCGTCTCCAGCATTGTCCAAGTCATAATCTTGGTCGGTCGGTGTTTCTGCATTGGGAAAGTAACGCTGGGCACCTGTCCTGAACACTACTCGCTCCATCGCATTCAGCGGTGCAAAGAAGAGCTTAGGCCCTTTTTCCTCTCCATTCACCTTGATTTGATAGAAGCGTGTTTCCGTGTTGAGGTCCATTTCCACATGATAGCTTTTCCCTTTTTGGTATTCGGTGAGGGTATTCATTCGGTAACCAGCTCGCGTTTTGAACAGCCCATCTTCGTCAAAGATCAGCTGCACCCCTGGGCGACCTTTGGCATCTTGGATTTCGATCTGAAATTTACCGTGATCACTTTGCCCCGGCCTGACCGTAAACTCCACATGCAGCTGCTTACTGCTTGGTACCATCCGCTGTGCCTTGCCATAATCAAAGGGGTCCTTGTCATGGAAGGTCAGGTATTTTTTACCATCTTTTTGGCTGATTCCCGTTTTGGCCCACTGCGGGCTATAGGTATTCCAAAGGTCCAGTTCGCGTCCCTGAGGCAACTGGTCAAAAACTTCATTGGCATGACCAGCAGCATCTGCAGTAATGGGAGTGGGCACAGAAGCCACCCAAATATCCTCTTTATTGACACTATAGGTCAACCACATCTTGCCATCCGGCGGAGTGCCATTACCTTCCAAAATCCCTCGAACATACTGTGGGCCGTATGATTTGTAGTTTCCGCCATAGCGCATGGAAGTGATTTCCCCATGTACAAGCAGCAAATCAGTATAGTCAATTCCATCCTGACTGGTAGAAACCGCCAGTGGCCACCGGTATTCGGAAGGATTGTAAACCGTGGCATAAGCTCCATCCGGCGTTCGTTGCCCCCAGATTTTGGCATTGCCATTTACGACGCCTGGGGCTCTCAGCGGACTATACTCCCAGGACTTCCCGCCATCATGGCTGATGCTGGTAAGGGCATGTTTCCACAAGCCTACCACGCGGCCATCAGGTAGGTGATAATAACTAAATGCTTTGTACTGTTTCTTTAGGGGAATCAAAGGGTCATCGCGATCTGCTTCTTCTACCCACTGTTGCATCATCAGCGGTTTGCTCAGCAATTCGTCACAGGCTTCCACAAGGCCCTTGTCCCTGCTAGACTCATAGAATGGAAAATCGGTGTTCTCTTCACTCCACCCTTCGTTATATCGGATAAAATGGATCGGTCCAAAACTGCCGTCCGCTTTGATTTCCCTGACCACTCGCCCAATGCCGTTGCCATCATTCGGTCCATCGTGTGCATCCAGGGCAATCCCATAATAGGCCAGCGCCAGCAACTTACCATTGTCAGCTACATAGAAGCCCATTCGCTGGTGCATCACCGCATCGAGGTCTTTGGCCACGCCATCATGTCCCTCTTTGGTGGTGCCATCAGGAATACGATAAGGGGGAAAAATCACTGCGGGAGCTGTCCAGTCGTAGCCATCATCAGAAACCTGCAGAAGGGTCTGGCTCGGGGCAATGTGCTCCCCAACCGGATCGCTCAGGTATTCCATATAGAATTTACCCTCCCAAAAAGCGATCATCGGCGCGTGGTTATAGGTCCAGCCAAAGCCGTCCCCTTTTTCAGGCTGTTCCCGGTTGGCACGCATGGTCTGGACAGCGTGCACGCCAATGGCCGGCTTCAGCTGCCCATGGTGATAATCCACTCTGGACAAGGTACTGCCACTGTAATGCAGAGTGTCCTGGGCGGAAAGCTGCGCTGAGGTGATGGTGATAATGCATAGGATCAATAAATAATGTATAATTCGGGGATTACAAATCCTGAACGGTTTCGTTCCTTCGGAAAGGCCCTGTACAGACATCCGGAACAGTTTGCTGGCTAAGCCCTTTAATTGGAGATTGCCACGTCGTCCTCCCGTCCTCCTCGCTATGACGCCTGGGAAGCACGGAAATTCAGCATTTCCTGGCCTTCGTCCTTTATACTTCGTACCTCGTACTTCTATCTTCATACGCTTAAATAGCTTCATTTCGTTTTTGCGTTGGCTTTTAGGTTATCCAGCACTTCTTTGGAAACCGTGCTGATGGTACCGTGTTTATGGCCCTCGGGCAAGCTGATCTGATCATCAATACTGGTAAAATTCTCGAAATCATCGGTGCTGACGGCCTGATAGGTTTTGGCTCCATAGCTGTCAAAGTAAATCAGCCACTTATCTCCGTCTTTCAGTACGGTAGGACCTTCAGTGAGAAAGTCAGAAAAAGGAGCGGAGTAATCCTCCCACGGGCCTAAAGGGGAATTGCTAAAAGCCACTTGAATATTTCTATTGGGCCGGGTATTGTCTTTCAGCACCAAAACATAATCATCCTTCTTTCGCTTCACGATCACCGCATCGATCACACTAAATCCAGGCTCCAAAAAGAGTTGGGTGGGGGTAAATTCCTCAAAGTCCTTGGTGGTGGTATAGTACATCCGGTGATTGTTACGCTCTTCCTCCTCGCCCTTTTCATAGCGAAAAGGAATAGTGGATGCCCAGATGATAATGTAGCGGTCTTCTTCATCGTCATAAAAAATCTCTGGTGCCCAGACATTGACCACCTCGGGCTCATGGGCCATCGCAGGGATGAATTGCTGCTTCGACCATTGAATAAAATCCTTAGTGCTGGCATAGCCAAAACCATTGCCACCCTTCCAATCGGTGGTCCACACCATATGATACGTCCCCTCTGGCCCTCTGACCACAGAGGGGTCACGCATGATTTTACTCTTGCCTGCTTCCGGAGGAAGGAAGGGGCCGCCTAGGCTCTCCCAGTGATACCCATCTTCACTATAAGCCAAGTAAAGCCCTTCGTCTGCAGGCTCTCTAAAGGACGTAAAGATGTAATACTCCTTCTCTGACTGACAGCCCAGAAAGCAGATTCCAGTCAGTATTAACCCAACTACCCACCAATAATGTTCGACTTTTTTCTTCATGTATTTCTTCATTAAATCTTACGGGGATTACAAATCCCCCTTATTCCGGTTCGGGATTTAAAATCCCCAACAGCGAGCTTAGCCTTTCTTTACCGTAGGCTTTACCCACCACTAAAATATTAACACCCCTTCGGAGTTATCAGGGCACATCTCCATTTAATTGCCAAGCACTTTCGTATCCATCTTCTGATTCGATATACCTCTGTCACCATAGGAACCAGACACGGCTTTATAAGTAGAAACCACCTTCCCACTTTTTAACCTTACAACCTCGCCTCATAAGCTCTCAGAGCTTTCTCCCCTTTGGGATAGATAGTTTAGCCCTCTTGGATCATCCAACACACCGGATACCGTTACTCAAATCCATTGTCTAGCCTCTATTGTCCTGATACTCCTTTCACCTCATTCCCCTTTATCACTGGTTCCTCCACATTGTTCCATTGGTTGTTTTGGATAAAGATGTCCATGCTCTTTTCTCCGACTATTTTTAAGAAATTCGGCGTACTGACCATTGGAAAATTATTGGTGACCAAGGCATTGCTTACATTCGTCATTTCGATCACAGGTCGATTGGCATGGGGTCGACGGCTTTTGATATTGTCCAGTAGGATACCTTTTGTCTCCGTCACACTTACTGAAGGTCCCTTCTCAGTGGTGATTTGTACATCATGCAGCTCCACATTGGTGGCGGTATGAATAGAAATTCCTTCTTTGGCCTGCATGTTAATATTGGAGAAGCTGATCTGGTCGATAGGCATTTCAGGAATACCCAGGATTTTTCCGGCCACATTTACTTCGCTTCCGGTGACATTGGAAATATGGATATTGCGGAAGATGGGTGTCTCTTCTGTCACTGGGCCTTCTTTGGTATTTTTATCATAAAACAGGTTCATCACAATGGCCTCCAGCTGAATGTCCTTCATGACCACATTGTCCACCCTGATTTCTTCGACCACACCGCCACGTCCTCTGGCTGCTTTCAGTCGGATTCCCCTGTCCGTGCCATCAAAGACACAATTGGAGATCGTTACTTTACGGATACTTCCCGAAACCTCACTTCCGATCACCACTCCACCATGCCCGCTAAGCATCGTACAGTTGGTGATAGTGACATTTTCGGTCGGAGTGTCCCACTTGCGGCCATCAATGTCCCTGCCTGACTTGATCGTGATACAGTCATCGCCCACGCTGATATGGCAATCGGAGATGTGCACATTGCGACACGAAGTAGGGTTGATGCCGTCGGTATTGGGAGAGGGTGGGTTTTCGATGGTGACACCGGTGATGGTGACATTATCACAGAAAGCGGGGTTTACCGTCCAAAAAGGTGAGTTCACAATGGTCACTCCCTCGATGCGTACATTTTTGCAGCGGAAAGGCTGGATCAATGGCGGCCTGAAAAACTTCAGCCGCATCGTCTTTTGGTAATTGGGAGTGGTTTCCAGTCCCACATTGGCCTCAGTCCACATTTTTTGGTATTTGCTTTCCTTGAGGGTTTCGGGATCTGCCTCATGGATGCGGTACATTTCCATCCACCAGTCTTTGCCTTGACCATCTATTTTTCCGCGACCGGTAATGGTGATATTCTCTGCCTCATACGCATAGATCAGTGGTGAGAAGTTATTCATCACAGTACCTTCCCAGCGCATCTGCACGAAGGGTAAATAATGATCAAAATTGGTAGAAAACCGCAACACTGCTCCTGCATCCAAGTGAAGCGTCGTATTGCTTTTCATGTGAATGGCTCCCGTAAGGTAATCACCTGCCGGGAAATACAGGGTTCCTCCACCTTCCTCTGCAGCCTTGTCAATGGCATTTTGGATCGCTTCCGTACAAAGCTCCCCTTCGTTGTTGCCACCAACATCCAAAATATTGGTCCAGCCGGAATTGGCCGCTGTCAACGATTGACTAAAGGCAAAAAGGCCTACCACAAACAGTAATTTTGTTATTCTTTTCATAGGTTATTTTGATAGGTAGTTGGGGATTTGAAATCCCCATTATTGTTGGTTCGGGATTACAAATCCCGGACAGGTCAGCCTCATGAATTGGCTCGGATATCCAAATCCCGTACAGCTTAAGAGTCTCAAATCTCAAGACTCACATCTCAGTACTCATGACTCACTACTCTCACTTGTAATTTAACACCAAGACCCAGTCGTTGCCATCCTGCACCTTCCCGTCTGGCTTAAACTCCTGAACGCCCCTGGCATCCACTTCACCGATTTCGGTCATTTTCCCATTTCTGGGATTAAACCAGCTCGCCGTGGCTTTTTCACCTTTGATCACCTCCATGTTTACTTGAATGGCCCTACCGGTATACGTATAGATGAGTGCGTATTTTTCGCCTCTGGTGGCAGCCAAATGATCGTGTTGCTCTCCTTGGTTGGCGATCAGGGATTGGTCAGGAATACGCTCCAAGTACGGGAATTGCACTATCAGGTCTTTCAGGTGGTGCATCTGCTTGGCACCAGGGTCATTGATGGCATCGGTCCATAGTTTGGTATTGCCGTAAGCGCCCACTTCGCCATCTTGGGGACGGTGCATTTGCATCACGGCACTATGGCCGTAAGTGTGGCCTGCTGCTCCCGAGAAAACCGCCCAGTAGGCATATCTTCTTACTGCATCCGCACCCCAAAACCCTTCTTCAGGATCATGAAGTCCCTCTGGAATGCCTTCGTAAGAGGGCTCTCCATCCACGGTAGGCATTTTACGATCCAGTTTGTAATCCGCCTGGACATACTTCCAGTTGTCCTCGCCATAGGCCCTGTCCGTGTCGTCTTGGTCATAACGACGATGACCCGACTGAAACATATGAAAATCCATCCACGGGGCATCTGCGAACCAATCTGAAGATTGCATTCTGCCTCTTGGGTGGAAAGTGATCAGGTGGTTTCTGTCATTTTTGTCCAAGGTTTCGCCAATGGCATTCCATACATCCGTATGCTCATTGCCAAAGGTGTCTCCTCCATTGAGCCAAATGACATTGGGACGGTCTTTGTAGCGTAGGGTGAGGAACTTGGCATATTTCTTTGCTTCCTCCACCGTGACGGCACCGTCCTTGACATTGGAACCCCAAACGGGCACCATGGCCATGTAAATGCCTTTTTTCTCGGCTTCCCTTACCAAGAAGTCAATATGATCCCAAAAATCGTACGCGGTAGAATCCGCAAAATCACTTCCAGGATGTGTCAGCGGCGTGGCCACATTTTGGTTCACCAAGGCACTGTCGCCGTAGGCATTGACGGCATCAAGGGTATGCAAAGTCATCACCTGAACGACATTGTAACCCTTTTCCTTCCGGTCTTCAAAATAGTGTAACGCTTCTTCCCGCTTGAGCTTATTGAACAACAACCATCCGGTATCCCCCAGCCAAAAAAATGGCTCGCCACTGGTGGTGACGAAATAGCGCTTATTGTCGGAAACCTTCAGGAAGGGCAGGCCCTTTGGGGCTTCTGCTGGCTTTGCTGCGGTTTGTGTTTCAGTTTTATTGCTTTGGCAGCCTAGTAGGGAGCCAAGGACAAGGGCTGCGATGCCCAGTGTTATGTTGAGTTTCATGGTATAATTGTTGAAAGATTTTTACTATTTCAATGTTGTAAGGTTATGATGTTTTTTCCACACGTTCAGCTCAAAGTAAGGGGATGGCAAATTCCAGCTATAGTTGTGCAGGGTCTCTCCCCTTGCACCATGAAAATGGAGTCTTAGACTCCACTTTAGCTAGTCCCGCGGCACAGCCGACGGAACAACAAATGCCTCCTTTATTTCCCTTTAATCCACAGGACAACGGGACCTTCGGCTTCTAACGACAAACCAGCGTTCATTTCTTTGGGGCTTACCCCTCTTTTGATAATTTCCCCGCTTCCGGAGTGAATGACCAGCAATTCTCCATCTTCAGGAATTTGACCACTAAAACCCGTATTTCCGGCCGTATCTAATGTTGACAGATAAATCAGCACATCTCCTTTTTCATTCTTCATCAACCAATCCCCACTGCCATCTTCCACGGGTTTCATCATGGCCAGACTCTCCTTCCAATATGGATCTGCCACGACGGGCAAATTGGGCAATGAGCCTCCGGCAAACAGCACCGCCCAGCCCATCCTGCTGCCAGCAGGTGTGGAGTAGATCACTGCTTTTTCGGGAAATTGGTCGCGGTACTTTCTGATCCCTTCGTAAATAGCACCTGGGGTTTCCTTTCCCTGTTTCATTTTTCGGGCATGCTGACGTGGAGCCATGTGCATTCCTCCCAAAGGTGTATAATCCTCCCCCTCCGAAGGATGCCAATAGCGAATGTCAATCACATCCACCAACTTGCTCCTTACCGGATCTGCCAAAATGGAATCCTGCACATCCTTCGTGGCACTCAGTGCGATCAGGGCATCGTTTGCGGTCTCCGCTTCCCATTCCCCAATCACATCAAACCAGAATTGCGTAAAGTGCAGTGGCCCTGTGTATTCGGCACTGGTAAATTGCAGCACATTGCTGTTATCGGCAAAATTCCCTAAACACTGCCGGATAAATTTCCGGTGCAATTCCCTTCGCTGTGGATGGTCTACATCATAGAAATATTCATCCATGAAAATGCGCTTATCGCCGGCATAGGGCGGGGGCTCTGGGAAGCCGGTATCATTGATATTATTGGCCGTTCGCCAAGGGGAGTCTGCCCAATGGGCTCCTGCCTCCAGGATATTGTGTTGGAAGTAATTTTGGTGCATCAGCAGAATACCTTCCCGCTCGGCTAGATCGGCAAATTGATCCAATCTGCTCCAATAAAAATAGCTGTACTTGGTCAGGTCATATTTGCTCAGTCTGTCCCAAGCTTCTCCTTGGCCACTTCGGGCAAAAGGCTGCTCATAGAAGGGCGGCCATACATCCGGATCAAGTCTCCTGACCCGCTCATGGTCATCCCTTCTTCGCTCGTACCAAAGTCCATAGTTGTGATCCAAGGCTACACTTCCTTCCGCTTTCATAGTGGATACTACCTCGGGAATCAAATCCGTATAGCCTTCCCCATACCTTCCCGGTACAAAACGTGTCACATGCGGACGTGCCCGCTCTACGTCTCGCGGGCGCAGGCTTCCCCGCCACCATTGGACGGATTGGGTCTGGCCGGTAAGCAGTTGGCCATTCCAGGTGAGCCGCCCATCCTCGATCACCACACGGGGAGCGGTAGTTTTATCGGCTTTTTCTATATCAATTTTTAAATCGGAAAAGGCCTTAGCTTGGGAAGCCTTGGTATCTATTGGGTTTCTTTCAGCAGCCTGACGGATCCATTCCTCCATGGTCAATAAAGGTTCCCTTGCCAGCATGGTCATCTCCGCTGCCTGCTCCACCGAGGGACTACTGGTCGGTTCGGACCCCACAGACATCAGGAACGGATCCAAAGGCAAGCTGCCCAACCGGTCTTCCAGCTGCGCATAGTAAAGGCTGCGGGGATTGACATGGTTGTTGGTTTCGATCCAGTGGCCATTTCCTTCAAATTGCGCCCAAGCTCCAAACGCCCAGTTTTGGGCGGTAGGAGGACTGTAGTTGCGGATTTCAGCTGCATCACACTGCCAGAAGACACTGTTGGCAGCAGTCCATCCGGCACCTCGGCCTTCTTGCATGCGGTTCGCAAAAACCAATGCGTGACCATCGATCCTCACAATGTCAAACAATACGCCCGAAGCCCATCCTTGCTGGGCACCACTAAAGCTGTGGGGCAAGTAAGCCTTGCACTGCACAAAAGCATTGGGACCGGCAGTGGCCAGTCCGGTGCTGAAATCGTGATAGCCAAATTCCGAATAGCAACGCTGGAAAAGCGTTTGCTGTCCTTCTGTAAAAAAGGTGTTTCGTCGCTCTCCTGCCACCTCGGACACTGGTGCCAAAGAGCGGCAATCTTCCACGGTGATTCTCCTACCTGTCTTATAAACGGCCACGGCTGACCCAGCAAAATGCTTAAACTCCACCTGCCTCACCCAAGCGTCCTGAACATTTTCCATGGAGATGGCCGACCAGCGGTGGTCTTCGTCTTTGGGATTAGCCTGATCATAAGTGGACTGCATGGTGAGGTTTTCGATAGCTACATTTTTTATTCTCCCCGGCCAGTGATAGGCCACCAGGTATCCTCCACCATATTCTTGGTCAAGGGAATTGGTCAAGGGCACATCGAAGGTGACTTTTCCTTCTGCCGCGTTGGCTACCTCCCTGTCCCAATATTGGTTGTGGCCGCCGGGTTTCCAGCCTATCCAGCCGGTCTCGCCGCCAAAATCCTTCATTCCAAGCGCATCGATCCACGCTTGGGTAGAAGGCCGCACCACCATGACCTTCGTTCCTGCCGAAATCCCTCCATTCACGGTTACTTCCTGTGCATTGACGGGCACATAATCATCGGTGATGTGCAGGGTATCACCAAATGCGCGATTATCCCTTCCCAGTACCCGAACAAGGGTTTCACGGGTTTTGCCTGAACCGAGCAAGGTCGTTTCTCCTTGGCCACTTCCCCTGAGCACTACACCTGATTGGGCAAACTGAAGCTGTCCAGCTACCTCATAAGTGCCTGATTGCAGCAAAACGGCTCCTCTAAAGCCATTTTCATCTGCCTTCAAGCTGCCGACATATTCAAGCGCAGCTTGGATGTGGGCAGTTGCATCCCCCTCGACAGGTGGAAGTACCACTTTCACGGGCACCGTAGGGATCGCTTTCTCACTGGCCATATACCCGCAATAGGAAAAATCCGGGACCGTATTGCCCCTATCATATTGCTGATAATGGAGTTTTCCCTCTTCCCGGCTGATGGGGTTTTCGTCCTGCCTCGCCATAAGCGGCAAAGACCAACAGACCAAAAGGCCAAGTACCACAAAATTCTGGAAGAACCTTCTCCCAGAATTTTGGATGCCTATCAACCTTTTATTATTGCTATAAAACTGTTTCACTTTTTTCGTAGCTTATTGATTGTTATCGGCTTTTTGGCGTTCAAACATATCCTTTTCAGCCTGCTTGAGATCATAGCCTAAATCCGAGAGGTAATTGGTGATCTTTCCTTTGTATTTTCCGAACCAAGCGTGCTTGGCATGGGAAGATCCTGCATCCATGGCATGCTCTCTGGCTTCTGCCAACCAATTCCAGATGTTGTCTTTCTGCGCTTGCGTAAGGTCTGGCAGCATCTCTTGGTACACTTTGAAGGTGTTGGGAGCCACACCGTAGGTCATCCCATCCTTTACCTGATCCACCTGCTCTGCAGTCAATTCGGAAGAAAGCTGTGCAAGGTACTTCTTGTGTAGTTTGGCCATGGCCTTGTTGGCTTTCTTTTCGGCTTTGCTGATTTTCTTTTCCTGCTTCTTGCCCTCGTACATTTCCTTCGCCGCATCGATTTGCGTGTCACGCTCGTCATGGATCAGGCTAAGGTTTCTGTATTGTTTGGCTATATAGTCGGTTACCTTATCTGCTTTTTGGGCATCAGCAATATCCATATTCTCTACGATCTTCTTGGCCCGTTCATTGGTCACCTTCACATACTCCGGATCAAAGTCCTGGGCATTCGTTAGCTGCACCAATCCCATCATCATAATGGCTGCAAATAGAAGTGATTTTATATTCGTTTTCATAGTTGTTTGATTTCTTAATCTTGATTTTAAAGGCATTAAAAACACGGAACAGGCATTGATACTTATTCCTGCAAAAGCCCACCGTTCTTGGCCACTTCCAACAGGGTATCGTGGTTGTTGTCCCAGTTGGTCCAATCTACTTTTTTGGTGGGATCGATACCGTTGAGGTATTTTTCGAGGTTGGTATAGCCATCACCATTGAGGTCTGCATTGGCGTCAGAAGGATCATTGGGATCGAGGCCGTATTTCTCCTCCCAAGCATCTGGGATACCATCACCATCGGATTCCTGATAAGGAGACCCCTTGTATTCTGGATAACCACCTACTTGGTCAGGATGGACGATAATGCCCTTTTTATAAGAATCTATTGGCAATCTTCTGTTGATAAGTTCTGCTCCGATTTCCATTTCTTTTCCTTCCGGTGCATTGATTTGACCGCTCTTGACAGTCTTCACGATCCGCTGGTCCACCGCATCACGCTTGGGCAATGTAGCTCCAGCATGGTCCAATACAAACTTGTAAGCTGCTTTGGCAGACATGATGTTTAGCGGTGCCATTTCGAATGGCTTGGATTGACGCATATAGGCAAAGTGCTTTTCCCTCTCTGCAGGGCTGAGATCACCAGGCTGCACGCCACCGTCCCAGTTGTCTGCGGTCACCTGTGGATTGCCTTCTACGTAGTTTCCATCCACATAAGCCCTACCAAAGGTCTTGGGATCCAAATAGCCAGATTCTGGTTTGATGATCCGATAGCTGATGGGTTTGCCTTCAGGCGTCATCGGTCCCGGTTTGTAGTAATTATTGATGATGTTGAACAGGGAACGGTAATCACCGCCATCCACGGACCGGTTCCACCAGTTGAACAGTACATTATTGACGAAGGTAAAGTCCCCGTACATCCCCACGGAAGGGTTCCGGGAAATGTTATTGGCCCAAAGGTTTCGGATAAAGGTGCTGTTCAGCCCACCGATGGTGCTGCCAAAAGCGTGGTTATAGGTATCCAGTCCTTCGGACGAAATGGTATTCTGGATGGTAATATTGGCGGTAGGCAATTTCTTTCGATCTGAATTTTCATTGGCCGTAAACATGTTTCGGTACATGGAGATATTTTCATCCAAGCCCCAGCTCACCGAGCAGTGGTCGATGATGACATTGCCCATGGGGTCACCACTCAGCGCATCATCTCTACGTGTCACATCCGTGGCACCTCTTCGGAACCTCATGTGCCGGATGATCACATCATGTGTATCCACCGCAAAGGTCTCACCGGCCACACAAACGCCATCCCCAGGAGCTGACTGCCCTGCAATGGTGACATAGGGAGCACGGATGCTGATGGGTTTTTCCAGTTGGATAATCCCGGCGACATTAAACACAATGGTCCTGGCACCACCAGCCTCGCACGCTTCCCGTAGCGTTCCTGGGCCACTATCTGCCAAGCTGGTCACGACGAAAACCTTTCCCCCTCTTCCGCCAGCCGTATAGGCTCCGCCACCTTCTGCACCAGGAAAAGCAGGAATAGCGGCTTTTACAAAATCCTTGGGATAAGATGCCCAGCGCATATAAGGCCTTCCTTCTGTGGCTTCTTGTTGGATGGTAGGGTAAATTTCGTCCCATACCTTGTCCAGTCTCGCTTCTTCCAAGGCCATTATGGAGTCGGTCTTGGCCTGCATGGCCGGTGGGATTTCGGGATATTGAGCAAATGCTTCCATGCCCAGCAGTGCCGATGCACCCATCATGAGCAAGTTTTTTTGCCAAAATGACTTATTCATAGCCAACATATTCAGTTAATTTTAGGTTTAGGGCAGCAGCTTCGCAAAGCCATACCGCTGTTAATCTTACAAGCCAAAGAAAGTCGGTGATACCGTACATATTCCTTAAATTACTTATGTAAAGTTACTTAATAAGGTAGCCAAACCTTCCTGAACTATCCTGCTGAAAAGCCTACATTGCACCTGAACGGGGATATTATTGACCTGAAAAGGGATATTGGAAGCATGAAGTTGGGGCGGTAAAATGGGAGCACGCTCAGCACAGGAATCAGGAACCGCTTATACGGTCAGCAACTCAAATCTTACCTGTCCTGTGTCTCACGGCTCAAATCTCAAGACTCACTACTCAAGACTTCCCCATCATAACCATTTTTCACTTATCTTCGAACCAAAACCAGCTTTTGGGTTGTTACACACCAAACGAAAAGAAACTATGACTTGGAAAGCAATTGATCACCTCGAACAAATCAATAAAATCAAAGAAGAAAGCAAGAACCAACCGGTGCTAATCTTCAAACACTCTACCAGCTGCAGCATCAGTGGCATGGCCTGGAACCGGCTGCAACGCAATTGGCAGGAGGGAGACTTCGAAAAAGTCAGTCCTTACGTACTGGACCTGCTGAGCTATCGTGATATCTCCAATGCCATCGCCCAAGAGTTTGCCGTGGACCATGAATCCCCCCAAGTGATCCTTCTCAAGGACGGCATGGCTTTTTATGACACCAGCCACATGGGTATCAATTACCAAGATATTATTGACAAGGTGTAATTAAACCCGGAATCAATGCCGTTTAGTTAAGGATATATCCTCCTTTTCATATACCTAAAAGTCCTTTTTTTGATTGACTTTGGCTGGGGAAACCTGATCATCTTGGTGGATTTTATCCTTTTCCTTTTTTCCATTGATGAAAAAAGAAAGAAAAAAATCTAGGCCTGTGGTATGCCTTTTAAAATGGGACATGGATTTACCCTGTGACGGGGATCCGTCGCCCATTTTAATTTTCATCCGGTGGCTACGGCCTAAAAGAGAGTGGGTCTCGCTGTTCCACGACGCGAGCCAACTCCCTTTCCTAACGGCCTCCACCACCTACTGAAAAACAGGCATACCAAGGGCCGTCAAAAGGAAGCGACACCTTTTGTGGACTCAACAGGGCCCATAATTCTGGCTCAACCTTTTAGTTAAGAAATATGCCACTGCATGGAATAATGGTATTAATTTATCCAAAGAAACTTATTAATTGGATCCGCCTTGCAGGTATTGGGCGTTAAGAAATTAAACCCGAAATATGCATTAGCCAATCTATTGCGACCTGAAATTGCTTTAAAATCAGCCGCTTTGCTTTAGTTTTCGGTGTAACCGTAGCGGTGCTACGCTCACACCTCCAAACCAACTGCTTTTCTTGCACTTTCAGTCCTCACTACGGTTCCTAATGCATAAATCGGGTTAAAAAGCGGGTGGGCAAAAAGGCAGGCTTGTCTATCTCGTTGCTAGACAGGTTTGACGAAATGCTGCCCAAGGAAAAAATATAGGATCCGTATTTTCCAGATACACACTAACTAAACGGCATTGATTCTAGGTAAAACCCCAAGAGCTTGGGATCCAACCTCGATATATACCATTTATGGCCATTATTTGCCTTATGCAATAAATGGCCATTTATTTTTTAATGCCCCTTAAACATCTGCCCATTTCTGCGGTCTAACAAGCGTTAAAAACTAAACGCATGAAGGACACCGTTACCAAAATCATTTTTAGCCTCTTGTTGGCCACGTGGATTTATCCATCATTTGCACAACGACCTACGGAAAGGCCAGCAGGACAAGGTCCCGGAGGCAGAAGGTCGCTCACCATCACAGGGACAGTCATCGACGCCGGTACAGAAGAGCCACTTATCGGTGCGAATATTCTCATAAAGAGCCAAGCAGACTCCCTACTGTCATCAGCGGTGACGGACCAAAAGGGTGCTTTTTCACTCAACAGGCCACGGGTATTTCCATTGGTCTTGGAGATTACGTACATCGGCTATACCAAACTTAGCCAAACCCTTGACCAGCGCGGCCCCATCTCACTGGGGACACTTCGCCTGATGGAGGACCAAAATGAACTCAATGAGGTCCTGGTGGAGGGGCAGATCCCTGTGGGCGAGATGAAAGGAGATACCGCCGTATTCAATGCTGGGGCATTCAAGACCAAAGAAAATGGCTATGCGGAAGATTTGGTAAAGAAAATCCCTGGTGTCGTCATCGAAAATGGCACCATCCAAGCACAAGGGGAAGAGGTGCAGAAAGTGCTGGTGGATGGTAGGGAGTTTTTTGGCAGTGATCCCAATATTGCCCTAAAAAACCTCCCGGCAAACATGATCGATCAAGTAGAAATCCTCGATCAAAAGTCCGACCAAGCAAGGCTGACGGGATTAGACGATGGCAATTATGCCAAAACCATCAATATCATCACCAAAGGGGATATGCGCAATGGATATTTTGGTAGGGTATATGGAGGCTATGGTACCGACGACCGATATACAGGTGGGGGCAATATCAACCTTTTTAAAGGAGACAAACGGATCTCGATCATCGGGCTGTCCAATAATATCAATCAACAAAACTTCTCCTCGGAAGACCTCTTGGGGGTGTCCGGAGGAGTGGGCCGTGGGCGCAGAAGGGGGCCAGGAGGCGGCGAAGATTCAAACTTCATAACGGGCAATAATAACGGCATCGCCAAAACCAACTCCATTGGGCTGAACTACAGTGACCGCTGGGGGGAAAAAATCAATTTTACAGGGAGCTATTTCTTCAATAACTCCAATACAAACCTCAATCAACTTACCAATACCCAAACGGTCGTTTCGGAAGATATTGACCAATATTACCAAGAGCAGCTGCTCCAAAACACCAAAAACCAAAATCATCGGTTTAGGGCCCGAATGGAATACGATATAGATGACAAAAACAGTATTGTCCTTGCTCCCAGCTTTAGCTTTCAAGACAATTTGAGCATAAGCGACCAGGACGGGCTCAACTTGGACAATAACTTGGATTCCCTTAGTGCCGCCAGAACGTTAAATGACCGGGATGTCAATGGATTCAATTTCTCCAACAACTTCACTTACCGCTACAAATTTGACAAACAAGGGCGAACCTTGTCCACCAATATCTTCACCAGCATAAATGACAGGGACCAGCTCACAGAGCTGTTGACGGCCAATACAGATTTTGTAAACAGCGCTATCGATACGACATTACAGGAGACCACGGCACTTTCCGACGGGTTTAATTACCGGGCAAACATCACCTATACCGAGCCCCTGAGCGAAAAATCGATTGTGTCATTGGATTATTCCATTGGCAATAATAAAAGCAGTGCGGACCAAAAAACCTATGTATTGGCACGAGAGCAAAATATCATGGTGCTGGACACTGCGCTCAGCAATGAGTTTGACAACAAGTTCACTACCCAGAAAGTGGGCCTTGGGTACCGCTTTAGTGACAACGGATGGAATGTCAACATGAACCTGGACTATCAGCATGCCAAACTGAACAATGAGGCTGTCTTTCCGGTTATGGCAAATTATTCCCGTAGCTTCAACAACCTGCTTCCCAATGCCAGCATCAGTTTTCGCTCCCGAGAAACGGGCAAAAACCTGCGCTTCCGCTACCGCACCAGCACGGATGAACCCAGTGTAAACCAGCTTCAGAATGTCATCGACAATAGTAATCCCCTACAGCTCAGCATCGGTAATCCTTCTTTGGGCCAGAGCTATAATCATAACCTCTTTGCCAACTTTGGCAAATTCGATATGGAAAACTCCAAGACCCTTTTTGTCTTTGCCACCGGGTCACTTACCAATGATTACATTGGAACACACACTTATGTGACCAGTCAGGACACCTTGATCAATGGGGAAGTACTGCTCCGCAAAGGGGGCCAGATCACTCAGCCCGTCAACCTCCACGGCAGATGGAATGCCCGGGTCTTTCTGAATTATGGAAGCCCTTGGGAAAAACTAAAGTCCAACTTCAACACCAACACCAGTGTCAGCTTTAGCCGAACGCCTGGGATGATCAATAACCAACTAAACAATAACGATAATATTGGCCTGACCCAGAGGCTTTCCCTGACGAGTAATATCAGCAAGAACGTTGATTTTACACTATCCGCATCCGGCACCTACAATATCGTCAACAGCAGTCTGCAAACAGCCAACGAAAACAACTACTACACCCAGAACTCCTCGTTCCAGTTTTATTATTCTCCCAATGATGGGAAACTATTCGTCAATTCAAACTTGACCAATACCTGGTACACGGGACTTTCGGAAGGCTTTGACCAGTCCTTTTGGCTCTGGAATGTCGAAGCTGGCTATCGTTTTCTTAAAGAAAATAAAGGCGAACTAAAACTCAGCATCTTCGATCTTCTGGGTCAAAACAACAGCATAAGCAGGACCGTTTCCGATGTGACAGTATCCGACGTCCACTCCAATGTCCTCACCCGATACGGGTTGATCACGTTTACCTATATAATCGGTAAATTCAAAAAGCCAGAAGAAGGAGACCGACCAGATCGCCCAGGGGGATTCCGTCCACCAAGAGGGGGAGCAAGAAGCTGGTAGATTTATCGGGCCCGAAGTAAAACGAAGTGACAAAATATCACGAGTGAAATACCTCTTAGATGGAAATGAACGCCGAGTATAAAAGGCGTGTATCATTCACTCCAAGTTCTGCTATCCTCGGTGATATACCAGGTTTTGTCACTGCTAAGCGATGGCGCAGATAGCTTAAATCGGGTAGGGCTTACTTCAAACTGAGGATGGTAACGCTCCAATGCTTCCACATCAGGCAGCTCGGAAAGCTGATAGGCAAACTTTCCGTTTTCCTTGAAAAATGCATGTTGTTTATGGTAAAGCGTCCTTAACGCATCTTTTACTCTTTCGTCTTCTTTCAGGCGAAAAGGTACTTCTTCACTACCTACAGGCTGCTCCACAAACTGTAGGTAACCCCAATATTCGGGTAGGTGCATGTTGATGTGGCCTTGGGGAGACCACACCCAATTGTATTCGGGAAAGTGTTTGCCGGTTTTGGGATTGATCTTTTTGGTGTATTGGTTATTGTCGACCTCTAACTGCCACTGGACCCGGGAAAAGTTGATTCGCCATTGTTCTCCGTCAGCTGGTGCCCGATAGGCCGGTCCCCGCTGTGAAAGTGCTTTCCACGGAATCGCCATCTCCACGGTCCAAGAACGGTCTTTATCAGTAGGATCATTGACCGTCCCATCCAGCGAAATCCCCTTTTCCAGGCCATTGATATTCCAGCCATTAATAGGGCTTCCGGCATTTCGATATGGCTTCGTAATCATTAAGTCCCATTCTGTACCGAGAGCATTGATTTCCAGTTCATAGTAATTGTGTGTATCTCCGTCTGGATCCAAAAAAACTTCAATATCATTCTCATGAAAAATGACCGACTCTCTTTCGGTATAGGTGGCCCACAAATCAGGCTCTTCCATCCACACACCAATGTAAAGGTGCTCCTCATCCCAGAGCATTTTTAGTTTTGTGTCATATAATGGCGCTGGCTGAGCATCCCCTTCAATGTCCACAAATAATGATGACCACTTGGCAGCCGTCCAGTCTTCTTCATCCATATTCCCATCCATAACAAGATTACCAGTGGTACGGTAGGTTACATAGTGATTTCTGTCTTTCAGCTGTTGTGCATGAAGGCATACTGGAAACAAAAGCAGGAAATATAGCAGTCTAACCATGAAGATCATCAAATATTTTATTAATTCATCAACTCTTTACAAATATATTTAAATAATTAGGCTCTTCATGGTGAAATGCGCATAATTTGACAAACAACTCCATAAAAGGTACCATGGTAAGTATATTGGATAATTGACAGGATAAAGCAGTATAAAGGGCTAGTCGTATCAGATTTTGTAGGTGGATTTAGCCATTAATTTGGGAGGGATCATTATTTTTGGGCATGATGAAATGGGAACAGCTGTTAAGTGCCGGAAGGGCAGATTTCAAAAAGAAGTCCAAGGCGAGTCAAGAACAATACAGAAGTGAATTTGAGCGGGATTATGACCGGATTATTTTTTCGGCACCTTTTCGAAACCTGCAGGACAAGACCCAAGTATTTCCTTTGCCGGAATTGGATTTTGTGCATACACGGCTTACCCACAGCTTGGAAGTTTCCAGTGTGGGCCGATCATTGGGAAAATCTGCCGGCGAATACCTGCTCGAAAAGTACCCTGAGCTGAACCAGCGAGGAGTAGGATCCAGTGATATCGGAGCCATCGTGGCCGCTGCCGCCCTGACCCATGATATAGGCAATCCACCCTTTGGCCATGCAGGAGAGGATGCGATATCGGATTTCTTTAAATTCCATCCCTCAGGCCAAGTCTGGAAAACCCATTTGCGGAAAGATGAGTGGGAGGACATGATCAACTTTGAGGGCAACGCCCAAGGTTTTCGGATGTTGGTGGACAAGGACAACGGCCTTCAGGTCTGCTATGCTACCTTGGCCGCTTTTACCAAATATCCACGACCAGCGCTAATCGACCAACGTGACCCTGATCGGCGCAGCCAAAAGAAATTTGGGTTCTTTTCCAATCACTTGGGTGTTTACCAACAATTGGCGGACATGCTTGGCCTTAGCTTATCCGGACAAAACTCTTGGCATAGGCATCCTTTGGCTTTTTTGGTCGAGGCAGCAGATGATATTTGCTATAGCATTATTGACCTGGAAGATGGGTGTACCTTAGGATTGGTACAGCTGGAAGAGGCCATTCCACTATTGGCAGAAATCATTGGGGATAAATTCCAAGAAGAAAAACTCAATTCCCTCAAATCCTCCGCCCAAAAGTTGGCCATCTTACGGGCCATGGCGATTGGAAAACTGGTGGAGGAAACGGTAGCCACATTTCGACTATACGAAGAAGCCATGCTGAAAGGAGAGTTTGACCAAGCCCTTACGGATTGCATTCCATCCGCTGATGCACTCGAAAAAATCACCAAGCTCTCCGTCAAAAAAATCTACCGATCCCAACCCGTATTGGAGAAAGAAGCAGCGGGATTTCAGGTTTTGGAAGGTTTATTAGAAGTCTTTTCAACGGCATTATATAACCAGTATTACGACACGCAAAATTTCTCAGGTAAAGACAAAAGTATTCTTCGTTTATTACCGGAAACTTTTAAGATGAACAAAGAAATGCAAATGCCCTATATCCTGCTGAGAAACCTGATCGACTTCATCTCCGGGATGACCGATAAGTACGCCCTATCGCTCTACAGAAAAGTGAAAGGCATTGCGCTTCCCGGCACCTAAAGAGCTCATAATGGAAGCAGAGATGGGCATTGCTGGACCAACCAATATTTCTGGGGGAATAGTTTTGGACATACTTCCTTGAAATTTTTTCCCTATTGATTATAGGTTTTATTTCTCACGGAACGCACAAAACACCCAGAATGAAGCAAGGCTTTTCTGAGATTTCCATGTTTTCTGTGAGCACCTATTTAACCCGGATTATGCGTTAGGAATCGTAGTGAGAGCTGAAATTGCAAGAAAATCAGTTAGTTTGGAGGCATTAGCGTAGCACCGCTACGGTTATGCCGAAAACTAAAGTGAAACGACTGATTTTGAAGCAGTTTCAGGTCGCAACAGATAGGCTAATGCATATTCCGGGTTTAATTTTCCCGTGATTACTGGTATCATTGTGGATAATCATAAACCGGGATAAATTACACAGGAAAAAAAGAAAGCCGGGAAACTGATTGCTCAGCAGCCCGGCTTATTGCGGTTGATTTAATTTTCGTTTTTGATATAGCACAAAACGTGCCGATTTAATGAGATTAAAATGGATGGATAATCCCAAGGTACTTGTGAGGTCTACCCTAAAAGGCGGGTAGACCTTCACAAACACACTTACAATTAACCACAACAACCCAAAACGGGTATTCTTAAAACATCTTTTTGCTCAATATCATTCCGTATACCTTACTTCACTTTTCTTGGAAATGCCATTTTCATCAAAAGCCTCTACTTGGTAATAGTAGCCTTGATCCGTGTTGAGCGCACGAAGTTCGTATGCATTTTGGCCATACATCTGTGCGGCGAGATTAAGCTTGTCCTTATTGATACCCCAGTAGATCACATAACCCATGGCACCATCTACAGCATCCCATTGGAGATCCGCGTTTCTGCGGTCACTTTGGCGCTTCACGGAGAAGTTTGAAGGAGTCTCAGGAAGAGTTTCTTGACCATTGCCAAATACCCTAAGCTCCGAGATAGCCAAATATTTATTGGTACAGTAAACGTGCTCATAGCGTACATACCGCGCTTCCACAGCCTTGTCCAGTTCGACATAGCCATGGGGCATGTCACGTTGGTTTTTGGAGTAATCCGCGACGGTTTCCCAATTGGTGCCGTCCAGGGAAGTTTTGATCACAAACTGTTGCCGAAGGGTGTCAGGACGGCCAAAGATCTCACTGTTAAAATCCTGGAAATTGATCTGGACCGCTTTGACATCCATTGGTTTTTCCAAATCCAGTTCCACATAGATAGAATCATTATTGGCTTCAGAGACCCAATAAGAACGGATCTCTTCGTCATTGATCTGGCCAATGTCAAATTCCCTGATCTGTTCCTGCATATAGCCACCTTCACTCTCATCCACCACATTGATGTCCTTATTGACTTCCGCAGAGTTGGTTTTTACAGGTTTGTTATAAGATAGGAGCATCCAGCCCGTAAAGCGGTGCTTGTGCTCCTCCACATCGGTGTCGGGCAGGTAATGTGGATAATCCCCATAAGCCGTGTTGACAAACATCTGTCCATCCTCTTCAAACCCGGCTGGATACATGCCGATCCTGCGCTCAAATTTATAATTAACGGAGATGGCCATGGTCGCAAAATGCCAATGGTTTCCATTATTATCTTCTACTGTGCTACCATGACCAGAGCCCTTGAGGAAACCGCCGGGCTTATAAGAAATGGGATTATAAGGAGCGTAGGTAAATGGCCCAAGCGGACTGTCGCTGGTATAGACACCATCTGCATACACATTCCACTGTGTGCCGGGAGCGCCATACTCCAAGTAATAGGTCCCATTGTGCTTGACCATCCAAGGGCCTTCGATAAATGGCTTCAGGTCACTTTTATGATCTTGGCCAAAACGCTCCCAACCGTGTTTTTCCGGTTCAAGATTAAACAGGTCCACCTGCTCGCCCATTGGGATGTAATAATTCTCGGCATCCAGTTCTATGCCATGAATGGGCCATTTATTAGACGATTCTTCGTAGAGATATACCTTACCGTCATCATCGACAAACAGGTTGGGATCTTGCACCCCACCGGGGACATTGATCACCGCAAAGTTAGTCTCCCAATCCCCTAGGTCAGGATTTTCTGATTGGATCACCGCTCCACGCCCTGATGGATCCCCCAGCAAAATGATCTTCCCATCTTTCACCGCCGCCGCGGGAGCATTGGAACCATTGAAGTACCAGCTTTGGGGACGGATAAATTCCCAATTGCTCATATCATCCGACACCCAATAACCATGGGAACGCGTGACAAAGAGGTAGTACTTGCCTTTGAAGTTCACAATAGCGGGATCGGCTCCTGATCGATAGGATACATTATTTCTGGCCCTGTAATGGGACATATAGGTGTAGTCAATATCGATCGGATTGCAGTACGTCTTGAAGGTACGCTCGGAAACTGCCGAGGCGGCAGAACTGTTTTCCTCCTCTTGGGTTTCGGGAGAACAAGCTGCCAACACCCCAATTGATAAAATAGAAAGTAATATTCTCTTCATTAGTTAACGTTTGGTTTTTCTCTTTGGGTCTACATTGTGCATCTTTCAACCCGGATTATGCGTTAGGAATCGTAGTAAGAGCTGAAATTGCAAGAAAATCAGTTAGTTTGGAGGCATTAGCGTAGCACCGCTACGGTTATGCCGAAAACTAAAGTGAAACGGCTGATTTTGAATCAGTTTAAGGTCGCAACAGGAAGGCTATTGCATATTCCGGGCTCAAGAAAGCACCGAAATGTAAAATCAAGGTAGGGCAATCACCTGAAAGCAGGAGGGATTTCCTACGTTAATTGATGGAATCTGGGCTTAACTGGAGGGAGTATTTAGTACTAAAATCCCGTTTTAATTACATGAAAAAATTGGTGTATATCGCTATTTTATGAGCTTCCGACCTTGGGAGTCACCATTGAATACTAATGCTGTGGATAATAGTTAAGATTCTCTATGTTTACCCCGGACTTAAGGCGGTTTAGTTAAGGGGAGGTTCCCCTTTTGCGCTACTAAAAACAGGGGCCACTACGTCGACAAGGCACTAAGATATTTGTAAAAAAAATATTTTTCCGACAGCTTTGCTGCGGAAGTTGGCGGCTTGAGTTTATAACGCTTAGCTGTTCGAGGTTTGTAATCTCGAACCGAGATAATGGGGATTTGCAATCTCCCTCTTCCATTTATGGATAGCACAGACACCAATAAGAATATAAATTTTCAGCTACTTACGGACGTTAGCCTGACGGCTATGCATTGATTCCGCTTGTAATTTCCTTCTGATGGCTAAGGCCTGAAAGGCAGTGGGGCGCACTGTTTCCGGCAGAAGCGAACGCCTCCTTCATATAAAGTCTAGCTGCCATTTATCATGTAAAGCTAAGATTTCGGAAAAAACAGAACGTTTTCTATGCATTTTCCGTTAATTTTGCAGCAATTTAGATTCAATCTAATTCAATTAAAAAGAAATACGGATTTGATATCCAGGGATTCAAGTTTTTGTGAGCCATGCTGAAAGTAGGGTTTTAGTGCATTCCGCTTTCAGAGGAATAAACGAATACGATATTCTTGCGACCTATCAATTCGAAGGATACACCTAATGCTATAAAAGCAACAGCTATGAGGACGGCAGATACCATAAAAAAAGGAGAAGTGGCGATTATTGATAAAATATTGCCCAGTGAACTGACCCTAAACCTAATGGAAATGGGTTTTTTGCCTGGTAAACGGATATCCTTGTTGCAGCGGGCGCCATTGAAGGATCCGATGGCCTTTAGGCTGGAAAACACCGTCATTGCCCTTCGCAAAACTGAAGCCCAACTCATCGAAGTGATCCTAGAAAACTAATTGCTGTATGCCAGAAGTACTCACCCCTGAGAAGTTATCGACCTTTACTGTGGCCCTCATCGGAAATCCGAATGTGGGAAAAACTACGATATTTAACCGTCTGACTGGATTACGCCAAAAAGTGGGCAATTACCCAGGTGTGACGGTGGACAAGCGCTTTGCCTCCCTAAAAATAGGCGATCAAAACACTACCATCATTGACCTGCCAGGCACGTACAGCATCTACCCCAACTCAGAAGATGAAGTGATCGTCCACCGTGTGCTCAATGGACTGGACAAGACCTCCAAGCCGGATTTTGTGCTGGCAGTAGTGGACATGTCCAGCATGGAGCGAGGGCTGTTTTTGGTAACCCAGATCATGGATCTTGGGCTGCCCATGGCAGTAGTGCTCAATATGTCCGACACAGCAGAAGAGCAAGGGATCAAAGTCAAGACCCACCAACTATACAAAGCACTTGGCGTACCGGTCATCCAAACCAATGCCCGCAGCAACAAAGGCATCAGCGGCATTACTGACCTGATTGGCGACCAGATGTTTGAACAGCCTGCTTCGTTTTTGGAAAGCGACCGACTTTTGCCTGAGCAACTGTCCACTGCTATCCAAGAGCGTTTTTCACTGGACAATTCTTACCAAGCCTATCAGCTGATCCGCTTTCATGACAAAGAACCTATTCTAAGCCACGAAGAAAGTGAATGGCTCAGACAAGAAATAAAGGGGGCAGATTTTGACATCAAGTCCACCCAACTCCAAGAGACCCAAGACCGCTACGCTGCCATTCAGCAGGTGTTGGAAACGGTGGTAGAAAAGACCGACATGAAGAAAAAGCGGCTAACAGATATGTTGGACAAAGTCTTGCTTCATAAAATTGGTGGATATGCTATTTTCTTGGGGATTCTGTTGGTGATATTCCAAGCGGTATTTGCTTGGTCAGCAATGCCTATGGACCTAATTGATGGCTTTTTTGCCAGCTTGAGTGCGTCCGTGGCGGGATTATTACCGGAAGGGCTGCTCACTGACCTGATCACAGAGGGGATTATCCCAGGGATTGGTGGAGTGGTAATTTTCATTCCTCAGATTGCGTTGTTATTTGCTTTCTTGGGGATTTTGGAAGATACCGGATACATGTCGCGCGTGGTCTTCTTGATGGACAGGCTCATGCGTCCCTTTGGCTTGAATGGCAAGAGTGTGGTGCCGTTGATTTCTGGCATTGCCTGTGCCATCCCCGGCATCATGGCTACCCGTAATATCGGCAATTGGAAAGACCGTCTGATCACGATCATGGTTACCCCTTTGATGAGCTGCTCGGCCAGACTTCCGGTATATGTCATCCTTATTGGTATCGCCGTTCCAGCTGCGAATATTGGGCCGTTTAACCTGCAGGCATTGGTCATGCTGGGCATGTACCTGTTGGGTGTGGTAGCGGTATTGGTGACGGCCTGGGTGCTGAAACTTGTCCTGCATTTCAATGAAAGGAGCTATTTGATGGTAGAGATGCCATTGTTCAGAGTGCCGCGATGGAAAGATGTCCTGATCACCGTATACTCCAAATCGAAAACCTTCGTATTCGAAGCGGGGAAAGTGATTTTGGCCATTTCGATCGTCCTGTGGGTACTGGCGACCTATGGACCGTCAAGCGCAAGGGAAGAGGCTATAGCCGCAGTGGAAGTCCCCGCTGATGGAGCATCCGAAGAAGAAATGCTCGATTATCAGCATACCCTTGAATCAGCAGAGCTGGAATCTTCGTACATAGGAATAGCTGGACGATTTATCGAGCCGGCCATTCGGCCTTTGGGCTATGATTGGAAAATAGGCATTGCGCTGATTACTTCTTTTGCAGCCCGTGAGGTCTTTGTCTCCACGATGGCCACGCTCTACAGCGTCGGCAGTGAGGTGGAGGATGAATTGACCATTCAGGAAAAGCTGAAAAGCGAGGTGAATCCCACTACCGGCGAAGCGGTATTTAACTTGGCGACTGCTATTTCGCTGATGGTATTCTATGCTTTTGCGATGCAATGCATGAGTACCTTGGCGGTAGTATATCGTGAGACCAAAGGGTGGAAGTGGCCACTGATCCAGACCGTCTACATGACGGCCCTGGCCTATGTATCGGCCTTCATCGCCTATCAGCTGTTTTCGTAAATAACCAAAAAACACAGGAACTTATGTGGCAAGAAATTATTGTATGGACGTTGTTTGTGGGGATTATTGGCTGGAAAGTGTACCAATATTTCAAGCCCAAGAAATCCAATGGACTGGACTGTGGCTGTGGCAAATGTGATGTGGCCAAGAAAGGGGATTTGAATTGATTGGAAAATTGGAAGATTGAAAAATTGTAATAACTAATCTAACGCTTTCCCACTACTTATTGCCGGCAGCTTCTTGAGTTTCCTCCATCTTCACCGTTGCACCAGCTAGGGAAACCACTGCAGTAATCAAAAAGAACAACAGGCTAAAGGCTACCGCAATATTTTTATCAATGCCCATGTATTCATGGCTAAAGATAAACACCAATTCCCGTGCGCCCACACCGCCAATAGTGAGCGGCAATACCGCTACGATCGAAGACAGTAAAAAGACAAACTGGTATTCGAGGACTTGCTCATGGACTCCCAAAGCAAGCAGGATAAAATAGGCACAAATAAGCTGGGCAGACTGTACCAAAAGCGAATAGCCACTGGTAACCGCTGTAGCACGTCTAAAAGTAGGAAACCACCACCTCACCACGCCAGCAAATACCAAGGGCACTATGGCGAGGCCAATGCCAGCGACGATATCCAAGTCAATGCCCCATGGAGCTGTCCACTCCACCTTTACAAAAAACCAAATGACCAGCAGTAGCCATACCAATGCGGCAAGTCCGCTCACACGGTCAAGGAGCACGGCAGCGAGGAGTTTTTTTACCTTGGCTTCAAAGCGCTTATTGAGCCAGTAGACTTTGTACCCGTCGCCGCCTATTCCTCCGGGAAGGAAGAGATTATAGAACATCCCAATCCAGTACAGCTTGAGGTTTTGGCGCTCACTGAGGCGCACGGTTAAGTTCCGGAAAAGGCAATTGAGCCGGAGGGAAGAAAGGGCTTTGGAAAGTACAAAACATAGCGCTGCAATGGTGAGATAACCGAAGTTGGCCTTCTTGATTACCTGCCAGGTCGCATCCATGTCTATTTTTCGAAACACCAAGTAAATGGCCACTCCTGTGAGCAGCAGTTTCAGGAGTAGCTTTAGTGTTTTCTTATTCACCTTCGAAGACTTCTTTGATGGTATAGGTCTTTTTATCCTGTGACTCAAAGTACGTCCTGACGATGATCTCCGCCACGATACCAGTGGTGATCAGCTGCAGTCCCCCCAAAATCAAGATCAGTCCGACCAACAGAATCGGCCTGCCCCAGATGTCCTCACCAAGGATTTTGAGCACCAAAAGGTAAAAATTGATAAGGGCACCGGAAATTAATGCCAAAAGCCCCAGTCCACCGAAAATATGAATGGGCCGTTGGAGGTATTTTTGGAAGAAAAGCATCAGGATCAGGTCTGCCAAGACCTTAAAAGTCCTGTTCAAGCCATATTTGGAAGTGCCATGGATCCGAGGATGGTGCTTGACATTCACCTCCGTCATCCGAGCTCCTTCCTGCTTGGCCAGCACCGGGATAAATCGGTGCAATTCCCCATAAAGCCCCATATTCTGGGCGATATTTGCCTTATATACCCGCAGGCTACAGCCATAATCCTTGAGGTATACCTTGGTGGTATTTCGGATCATCCAATTGGCAAACTTGCTGGGCAATTTTCTCAACACAAAACCATCTTGCCGGTTGGCACGCACACCTGCCACTACATCCCAGTCCTCGTCGATGGCTTTTTGGAGCATCATCGGAATGTCTGATGGATCGTTTTGCAAGTCCCCGTCCATCGTGACGATGTACTCTCCAATGGCATTGTCTATGCCAGCTGCCAGGGCTGTGGTCTGCCCATAGTTTTTGTTAAAAATCAATACTTTGGTATTTCCATTGGCGTGTTCTTTGGCCTTGGCCACTGTTTGGTCAGTGCTACCGTCATCTACTAAAATCAACTCGTAAGAAATCTCCTCAAGGGCTGTGTAAACAGCGGCTAAAAGAGGTGCTATGTTTTCCTCTTCGTTATAAACCGTGACAACGAGAGAAAGCTGTAATTTGGACATACCATATAAAATTTGGTCAAAATTACAGCTTTTTTGCACGGTCACCAAGTCCCATAATCAAAACCTAACTTTTTAATAATGCTTTATTGACATCAAGGAAGAGGATAGCGCGTAATTTTGGCCTATGGAAAATATCATGGACAAAAAAGGACTCATTTCCAGCCTACTGTTGTTGATAGCCTTATTTTTACATTTTTCCAACCTCCATGGACTTAGTATTTACGCACTGGACGAAGCAAAAAACGCCACTGCTGCCATAGAAATGCTCCAACAGAGGGAATGGGTCGTTCCTACATTCAATGGTGAATACCGCTTTGACAAGCCTCCTCTCCACTATTATTTTTTTATATTGGCTTATCAGCTCTTTGGCATCAATGAGTTTGCTGCGCGTTTTTTTCCCGCCTTGTTTGGTTTTTTGACAGTGTACTTTACGTATCGTTTTGCCAGAAAGAACCTGGGATATCGTGCTGGCATCCTGACGCTACTTGTACTCACCTCCAGTCTCCATTGGTATATCCAGTTTCATATGGCCGTACCAGATCCATTTTTGATTTTTTTTATGACCATGGCGTTCATGGCATTTTACGAATGGTCCCTATCAGGTTTTCGTTCTACTATGCTGATGCTGGTCACTTATGCGTCACTAGGGTTGGCCGTACTTTCTAAAGGCCCAGTGGGGGTATTACTGCCTTGCATAGCCTTTTTGGTATATGGACTGGTAATGCAGCTGCTTAATGGCAAAAGACTGCAACGAATTTTTCACCCCATGGGCTTGGCCGTATTTTTCCTGATCGCTTTGCCTTGGTATGTGCTGGTAGCCACCAAAACCAATGGCCTTTGGATAGAAGAGTTTATCTTTAAGCATAACCTCAATCGGTTTTCGGCTCCTATGGAAGGGCACGGAGGAGGCTTTTGGTTGACATGGCTGTTTGTGCTCGGCGGAATGCTGCCCTTTGCTTTTTTTCTGTTGCAAGGCATATGGCATACGCTAAAATTCCGGACTAATAGAGTCACGACATTTTCCTTAATTTCTGCGACCACCATCATTGTGTTTTTCATGCTGGCAGGCACCAAGCTCCCAAATTACACCGTACCGGCCTATCCGTTTTTGGCCATCATCATTGGGAATTACCTCAATGATATGACCATAAAAAAACAATGGAAGCCGTTACTGGTGCCTGCGGTATTAATTGCCATGCTGTTGATTGCTTTACCTTTTGGCATTTACTTTGGGTTATCGGCGGATCGATCGTTGACTGTTTCTTGGAGTATGTTATGGCTATTCTTCATCCCCACGATGGCAGTTCCACTAATGATAATGGCCTTATATAAAAAACGGGCTGAAGCGTTTGTATTTTATTATGGTGGTAGTTTTATGTTAGTAGCGTTGATCTTTTTTTGGCTTGCCTTTCCGAAAATCGACCGCCAAAATCCTGTTCTTGCTGCCAAAACCTATGCTCTTTCCGCTAACAATTGGTACTACTTCAAAATTTACAACCCAGCATTTTCATTTTATCTCCGACAGCCACTGGAAAACATCCAAGAGGTCGGCACGCCCAAACATGCATCAGGCTACTTGATCACCAGAAAAACCCATCTCAAGGAATTGGAAATGTTAGGTATTCGCTACAAAAAAGTCTTTGAGGGAAAAGACCTGTTCGAATCACCTACTACCGTGATCCTTCAGCTGACACCCAAGGAGCAGGCATTTAGGTAAATTTATTTGGCACGGCCAATCACCAAAACGTCCCCACCATTTTTATATATCTCCCAAAGCCTCTAAATTACGGCATGATAAATGAAACCATAGCCCGATTCCTCTGCTTTACTTTAATTTGCCTAAGCGTTTTAGGATGTAAAAACGGTGATCAAACACCTTCCAAGCCCAATATCATACTCATTTACGCAGATGATTTAGGAAAAGGAATGCTCAGCCACGAAGGCCAGCAACATCTCTCTACACCAAACATCGATCGCTTGGCTGCTGAGGGGATGAAGTTTACCAATGCCTCAGGAAGCATGCTTTGCGCTCCTGCCAGGGCATCGCTGATCACAGGACTGCACGATTGCCATGATCCGGCATTTCCTATCACTGATGGTACATTGTACCAACGTGTCGGAGACTCCACTTATAGCGTGAAGGAAATAGAACAAATGATCAATACTACCCTAGCTCCTATTCCTGACTCCCAGGTCTTTTTAGGCCAAGTAGCGCAGGAAGCTGGATATGTTACAGGGCAATTTGGCAAACTGGAATGGGGATTTTCGGTATCTGACCATCAAATGCAGCGTCACGGCTGGGATCAGTATTTTGGTTATCTTGACCATAATCGGGCACATGGATTTTATCCACCTTATTTATTCGAGAATGGACAGCTGGTAAACATTCCGGGAAATACCCGTGCTGACTGTGGCAAGACCATCGAGCTTGAGACGCAAAAAGCCTATGATGACCGATGGGACATGACCGGCAAAGCCGTTTATTCACAGGATTTGTTTATGGATAAAGTACTGGGTTTTATCCGGAGCAATAAAGACCAGCCTTTCTTTCTCTATTTCCCTACCCAGCTGCCACATGGCCCAGTGGCGGTGCCGTCCGTTCATCCTGAAGTCGCCGCATCCACTGAGCTTACCCAAATAGAAAAGGAATATGCCTCCATGGTGAAAATGCTCGACGATAATGTCGGTCAAATTTTGGAGGAACTGGATCGCCTGCAATTAGCAGAAAACACCATGGTGATTTTCACCAGTGATAATGGCCATGAGATTTACTACACGAAGGAAGGCAGGGTGCTGAAGCCCTACACCAATATGCAAACAGGTGAACGGTTTGACAATTTGGACGACAAATATTACAGTGAACTTGCTGGTGATATTTTTAATGGAAATAACGGGCGTGCCGGGATGAAGAGAAGCAACTTGCAGGGCGGACTGGAAGTGCCGCTTATTGTGAGATGGCCAGGCCATACACCTGCAGGCAGTACCTCTGATCTCCTGGTCACCAATTATGATTGGCTACCTACGGTAGCGGAGGTTACAGGCTTTCAAAAGGAATTTGATACAGACGGCATCAGCTTCATGCAAGAAGTGACAGATAAAGAACAAGCAAACACACACGAGTTTATCGTTCACTCGTCATTTGAAGGGCCTACTTTGATAGCAGCAGACGGCTGGAAATTGCGGTATTTTATCCGCAAAGATACCTTTGAGCTTTTTTACCTACCAGATGACTATAAAGAAACGAATGATCTATCAGCCAACAACCCCGAACGCCTAGAGAAAATGAAAAAACAGCTTTTAGCAGCTTGTCATGGGGATTATACGAACGGATGGTACAAACCTGCAGTCAATCAACTGAACGTAGAAGCTATGTGGAAGAACAAACAAGGAAATTAGCCATGATCAGTGGACAGTGGCTCTTCAGCCAGCTGTGGACAGCAAATGTCAGAACCTTCCAACATTACCATATTCAGCCCTCAACTCCTCCACAAGTAAGGAAATAAGATGTAGGCTGTGGTACCGATAATGGCGTTGATGGCAAGTAGGCTGATCAACTTATCAGCACTTACCCCTCTGTCCAGCCCATCGATGGCATTTTTCGAAATGCGGATGGCCATCAACAGAATAGGAATGATAATGGGAAAGCTCAGGATGGCCATAAGCGTGGCGTTATTACTGGCCTTGGAAGCTATCCCCGACACCATGGTCAAGCAAGCTGAAAAACCGATGGCTCCCAACAGCAAGTTCAGCACAAAAAGTCCCTGGTCCTGCACGGGATTACCCAAAATAACGCTAAAAACCAAGTATCCCAAAATCGCCAAAACAGCCGTCAGCAAGGTATTATAGATGATTTTGGAAATAATGATTCCTTCTGGCGAAGCGATCATATAATAGTAAAGCTGTCGGCCTTGGTGCTCCTGGACAAAACTCTTGGCCACGGCGTTTACAGACGAAAAGAGGATGATGATCCAATAAAGCGCGTTCCAAGTCGGAACGGAAATATTACCCTGCTTGGCCCCCACACTCAGGTAAGTAATAAAAACAGCACTGACCACATAAAGCAAAATACCGTTAAGTGCATATTTCTGACGCCATTCCAGCGTTATCTCTTTTTTGATCAGTACGATGATTTCTTTCCACATGATCCCGCAAATATAGGGAAAAGTGAAAAGCATAATCGTAGAAGACAGACAAAAGTCAGGGCGAACGCATTTAAAAAAGTTATTTTTGCTGTTTACCATGGGCGTTGCCCATGGCTATGGATGTTACGCCCTTTCAGGGCTTTTTTATGCTGCTAGTCTTTTTCAATTTAAGCAAAAAATCAGCGCAAATCATCAGCGTTCCATCAGCCCCTCAGTTTTTCCGCTTGATTCCTTATTGGATCAAAAAGTCATTTTCTGTAAATAAAGGCTGTCTTATACATCTGCGCCCTTGCGAGGAGCCTGCGACGCGGCAATCTCGCCTTCAAAGGCAAGATTTCTTCACTCCGCTGTTGCTGCATTCGCAATGATTTTTTTTGATTTATAAGACAGCCTCTTTTTTTAATCAATCCACTCAAAACCCAAATAAGGCACTAGCACTTCGGGCATTTTGATGCCTTTTTCGGTCTGGTTATTTTCTAGAATGGCCGCGACTATTCTCGGTAGAGCCAGTGCACTTCCGTTCAAGGTATGGGCAAGTATGGTCTTCTTGTTTTCATCCTTGAAGCGCAGTTTCAGCCGGTTAGCCTGGAACGTTTCAAAGTTACTTACAGAACTTACTTCCAGCCACATTTCTTGGGCGGCAGAAAACACCTCCATATCGTAGGTCATGGCTGAAGTGAATCCTGTATCACCTCCACAAAGGCGAAGTACACGATATTGCAGCCCCAGTTTTTTCAGCAATGCCTGCACATAGGCACTCATGTCTTCCAATGTCTCATAAGACTTGTCCGGATGGGTGATCTGCACGAGCTCCACTTTGTCAAACTGGTGAAGTCTATTAAGCCCTCTCACGTGCGCTCCCCAACTGCCCGCTTCTCTTCGGAAGCAAGGGGTGAAAGCCGTGTTTTTGATCGGAAGATCGCTGGCTTTTAGCATCACATCCCTGTACATATTGGTGATCGGCACTTCTGCGGTAGGGATCAGAAAAAGGTCATCATTCGTGACATGGTACATTTGGCCTTCCTTGTCCGGAAGTTGACCAGTGCCATATCCACTTTCTTCATTGATCAGTATGGGCGGCTGCACTTCATGGTAACCGTGCTTGGTAGCTTCATCCAAGAAGAAGTTTACCAAACCACGCTGCAACCGAGCTCCCTTGCCCTTATAAATAGGAAATCCCGCTCCAGTAATTTTATTGCCCAGCTCAAAGTCAATAATGTCGTATTTTTTGATCAGGTCCCAGTGCGCTTGTTTACCTTGGTGAAGACTTGGTGCTTCGCCATGTTCCAAGACGACTTCATTGTCATCTGCTGATTTTCCGGCCTTGACGTTGGCATGGGGCACATTGGGAATGGCATAAAGCAATTGTTTCAAGGCTTCCTCTATTTCGCCATACTTTTCTTCCAGGGATTTTATCTGGCTTTTGATTTCGGATGTACGCTTTTTTATTGTTTCCGCCTCGTCTTTTTTGCCTTCACGCATCAATAGACCAATTTGCTTGGAAATGGTATTGGATTCAGCTTGCAGCTGGTCTCTTTCCAGCTGGGTTTCTTTTCTTTCTTTGTCTAAATCCAGGACGTTTTGCAGCTTGTCCTTTGCATCGGCAAAGAAGCGTTTCTGCAATCCTTCCACTGCCTGGTCAAAATTGTCACGGATAAAATTTACCTGTAGCATGTCGTATAAGCTTTATTTTGGAAATGCAAAGATAGTGATTTCGCACAGAGCTCAGGAGCGGAATGACAAAAAATCGAAAGGAGATGTCGGTAGTGTTGTTCCTTGCAGATGACCTTGATTTTCACTAATGTTATTATGGATCAGCGATCCCTTGCCTGCCCACCATCCACTTTTCTTTGCCAATAAACTTTAGATTTTCACCTTTTTAAAGAAAGTTTTATAACATAGGATAATAATATGAATCTTTTTTCCGTTTTTGGTATTAAGAAAATGAAGTAGGTAAAACTAGCCCAAAACAGCAGGAAACTGACCTTTTATAGATATTTAAGGAAGGTTAAAACCTTCTAATTTTCTGATAAATACACATCCTCAAAAAAAAAGTTTGCGTATTAAAATTGCTTACTGTAATATTGTGAAATCAAAAAGTTCATAATCCACGCCCTGTGGGTTCATCTTATTTCATAAGACACCTTTTTATACCAATCAATTAATATAGTCACAGTACTCATTTCTATTAATCACATCAAGTACCTCTTATACGTTTTTTATGTATAATATTGAAGAACTAAAAATTAGACTGCTATCCGAACTGAAGGAGATAGCAGAAGACCTCGGGGTTAAAAACTACAAATCCCTAAAGAAGGACGATCTCATCTATGCGATCTTAGATCAGCAAGCTATCACCCCTGAGAAAGCCCTTCCAAAGAAAAAACCTTCCAAAGCTGAAAAGACTTCCCCGGACAGTACCCCCGAAAAGGAGCCAGCAGCAGAACCAGCAAAGGCGACCACTGAGGAACAAAAGGAGTCAAAGCCTAAATTCAAACGCCAAAACGTCGCTGATTCCAAAAAGGGAGAAGCAACCAAAGAGCCTCCTAAACCTACCAAAAAGCCGAAGGAAGACACCAAGCCCGCTCCTAAGGAGAAAAGGGAACGGAAAAACGAGGCGCCTAAGGCCGAAAACAAACCTGAAGGCAAAACAGAAAGTAAAGCTGAAAGCAAGCCTGAAAACAAGCCTGAAAGCAAACCTGAACCTAAGCAGGAGAAATCAAGCAACGACGATAACAGACCTAGGGGATTCAGACCGAGAAGAAAGGCAGTAGTAGATGAGGTGGCACAGCGAGTGGCCACTGAACGTCCCCAAGAAGCTGAAGCAGACCTTCCCAGAAGAAAAAACATTAAAGAGGTATCAGATGAGCCTTCCCAACCGACCACTGGAAATAGCAGAAAAAAGTATGCTTCTTTGGTGAAGGAATTTGATGGAATTATAGAAAACGAAGGAGTACTGGAGATCATGTCTGACGGATATGGCTTTTTAAGGTCACTGGACTATAATTACCTGGCCTCTCCAGACGATATTTATGTATCACCTTCCCAGATCAAGCTTTTTGGCCTGAAGACAGGCGATAATATTAAAGGCCAGATCAGGCCTCCCAAGGAAGGAGAAAAATATTTTGCCCTTCTCAAAGTATCTTCCGTAAATGGCAAGACCACTGAGGAGATTCGTGACAGGATACCATTTGAATACCTTACCCCATTATTTCCTGAAGAAAGATTAAACCTGACCACGCGAGCGGACAATTTCTCCACTCGAATCGTAGACTTGTTTGCTCCTATCGGAAAAGGACAGCGGGGCATGATCGTAGCCCAGCCAAAAACAGGTAAGACCGTCTTGCTTCAGAAAGTTGCCAATGCCATAGCCGAAAATCATCCAGAGTGTCACTTAATGATCTTATTGATCGACGAGCGACCTGAAGAGGTGACGGACATGGCTCGTTCGGTAAAAGCAGAAGTGATTTCTTCCACTTTTGACGAGCAGGCCGAGCGCCATGTAAAAGTATCTTCCATGGTACTGGAAAAAGCCAAAAGAATGGTAGAATGCGGCCATGACGTGGTCATCCTATTGGACTCCATCACACGACTTGCCAGGGCCTACAATACTGTAGTGCCATCTTCTGGAAAGATCCTTTCAGGTGGTGTGGATGCCAATGCGCTTCATAAGCCGAAGAGGTTCTTCGGTGCTGCCAGAAACGTGGAAAATGGCGGCTCACTAACCATCATTGCCACTGCACTGGTAGAAACTGGCTCCAAAATGGATGAGGTGATCTTTGAGGAATTCAAAGGTACTGGCAATATGGAACTGAGCTTGGACAGAAAACTCTCCAACAGAAGGATCTATCCTGCCATCGATGTCCCTGGATCAGGTACACGAAGAGAAGACCTGCTGATGGAAAGAGAAGAGATGCAACGTATCTGGATCTTGAGAAAACTCATGTCCGACATGACTTCTCAAGAAGCCATGGAATTCTTGCTCCAGCGAATGAAAGGCACAAGAGACAATGCCGAATTTCTGATCAGCATGAACGGATAAAATCCAACACTTCAATAATTGTTAGCCTCAAGCCCTTGGGTTTGAGGCTTTTTTGTTGTATTACAGATTTTGTTTTCTGTCGTTTTTTACCACTAATATGCTTTTTAAAATATTATTTTGTATTATTTTTAATTACGTGGTTTTTATTTTATCTATGTAGTGAAAACGTTAGTCACAACACATAGTAATTTATGATTATTGGTTACTCCCAACAGTAACTAAGAGCACCAAATCCATAATATATACCAAACAATACTTAAGGCTTTGCCACTTGGCATCAGTCCTTCAGTAAAAGCCACTGACCACTATGGTGAAGAAGTGGTAATAAGTACCTGTTTTAATTAAAAATAAAAGGTGCATGAAGAAACACGCTACTCGAAACTCGAAAAGACTATTTCCCTTTCACCTGATAATGGTGATCTTGCTGGCAGTACAGCTCAACCAAACTTCCTTGGCGGAGGGATCCGGAGACTGGGGAACGGCTACCAACCGAAGAAGTTGGCTATGGATACCCGCCAATAGCAGCAACAATAACGGTGGATATGGAAGTCGCGGATACATGATGATGCCTTCCAAGACCAATAATTATAATGCTGCCCATAGGATGTATGTCTACGTCAAGCCTGGAGAGACAGTATACTGGGGTTTTAGAAATGAGGAGGAGTTTGATTTTTTAGGATTTAACTATTACGACAATAATGAAGATATCCGGGTGAGGTGGTTTTACGATGATACTGATACCGGCTTCTTTCCAGATAAGCGATATGGAGTCCCAGTAGACAACCACTACTATGATGCCCACTCCAACGGAGGAATACAAGGCAGGCCAGCCAATGCCCAAGCAGCAGCTAATGGACCGTCTGCCATAGTAGGAACCACTGGATATGACGCTTATTCTTTTACAAATGACACCGGAGAAGCAAGGGCTTTTTGGGTGGAGATTTCCCGAAATAACGGGGACCCAATTAGTGATGGACTTCCTATCAGTTTTTGGGATGTCACCGTAGCCAATGCGGCAAAAGAGGTACAGCCAGGGAGGTTGTATTCCAAGTATTGGAGTATCCTGAATGGCTTGCCACGGGAGGCCGGAGTGGTAAATGACCGTGCATTTCATAATGATTTTGGGTTCTACGTACCCGTAGACGATACGTTTGGGGGCATGGGCGACACCTACTTTGTGAAGCATGCCCAGTTTCCCAATTCCAATGGTGGCTTCGTAAATTTCTTTGCCAATCAGGATGGCCCACGGAATAACCAGGGCAGCCACGTAGATAACCGAAAATCTATAGAGGGTGTTTCCTCCAATTACCAGTATCCGCTCTTTCTAAACGATCCCGACCTGGAATTTTGGCCTACCACCGAAGAGCCCAGTGCTACCTTAAACATCACGTACGAAGAAAAGGACACTACCGGAAATGGGGGACATGCTTGGGTGGATATAGACATCAGCCTTCCCGGGATCGTAGATGTATTGATAGACCTGAATGGAAACGGCACCTATGACGCAGGTACTGACCTGATCATGAGTGAAAAATACGATGCCAGTGGGGAATACGAAATTTATTGGGATGGAAAAGATGCCAATGAAAATGTGGTCACAAGTGGATCTCCCATCGGGGTTTTTGCTGCGGTTATATTTTCCCCCGTCCACTTCCCCGTGTATGATATGGAGCAGAGTATGGGGATCACCATCACCAATGTCCGCCCAGGAGACCCGGAAGATAATACGATCTATTGGGATGATTCACTGATCCCACGAGATGGGGAAAATGGATTTGAAGACTTGGATGACAATTCCAAGACCAGTGCCGTCTCTCTTCCCGTGAATGTAACCGGTGAAGCAGGGGATAGCCATGTCTGGCATGCTGACGGGAATAATGGCTTCAGTGAAAGAAACACCATCAACACTTGGGCGGCTTCTTATTATACGGAGGTAAATGAAGACGATGAATACCGCTACTTGACATTTGAGGGAAACGTCTATGACGACGATGATGGGATTGAAGACGGCCTTATCTATGGCCAACCGACTGCGGCGGAAGGCTTACATGTGCTCATCGTAGATGAACATGATGAGGTGGTGGCAACAGTACCTGTATCCCCAGACGGAAGCTATTTTATTGACCGTGTACCGGATGGCAGCTATAATGCGGTGCTCTCCACCACAACTGTCGCACCTGGTGAGCAAAACCCAGGGCCTCAATTGCCTGAGGACTGGGAAAATACCGGTGCCCAGTTAGGAACGGAAGAGGACCAAAACCTACATGACCCATCCGGTATACTGGGTGTATTGACGTTAAACAACACTTCCGTGAGGGAAGCTAATTTTGGACTTCGGGTGATGGCTGCCCTCCCTGTGATATGGCAGGATTTTGATGCAGCATTCAAGGCTGAGCAACACAGTACCCAATTGGCTTGGAGTGTAAGCAAGGAATGGGAAAACAGTCATTATGAAATCGAACGCTCAGTGGACGGCGCATCAGGTTTTCAGAAAATAGGGGAAGTGAAAGCCGTTGGATGGACAGATGAGCTGACACAGTATCAATTTACAGATAATGCCCTACCTTCTTCTGGAGGAAAATTATATTACCGCTTAAAGCAAGTAAACTTGGACAACAGCTTTACATATGGCTCCCTGCGCCAAGTAACCGTTCCGAAAATCACCTTGACCACAGATGCCTGGCAAGCATACCCTAACCCAAGTGCAAGCCAAGAACTAAAATTGGCGTTATTGGATGGAAGTTCCTACCTAGGCGGATCAATCCGCCTGAGGGCAATGAACGCACTGAATAAATCAGCCAGCAGCACTGTAGATACACTTGACGATTTGAATCCACAGGTTTCAAAAATGTTACAAGCATTTGGAAATGGATTAGTGATCTTGGAAGTAAAATGGGAAAACAATGTCCAATACCTAAAAGTATTACTCGAATAATTTTTTAGCATAACTAAACCAACGACACGGCTCAAAACACTTTGGGCCGTGCTTTTTATTGGTCACTGGTCCTCCTTCCACATGTATTTGTCATCCAATGGTGAAAAATTACGGAAGATAGCTATATTTATTAACCTGAGTTCTATTTAACCAGCTCAGGTTATTACTTCACTTTTACCCCATAGCTTATGAATGATGCTGATTTTAAGGATGTGCCAGCGATCTACCGACAGGTACAGGCCAAGTGCCAAGAAATAGGATTTACGATGCCCTCAGATCAGTATATTGGGTCGCTTCTGAAAACACTGATGCTTTCGAAGCCAGGGGGCAATTTTCTGGAAATAGGTACCGGAATAGGCCTTTCACTTGCTTGGATGGTGGATGGGCTAAGTGAAAAAGCCCAATTGACCACCGTGGATAATGACCCAACTTTAACGGCAATAGCAGGGGAGTTTTTCAGTAATGATAAACGGGTGGATATCGTCTGTGCAGACGGCAGTGAATGGATCAAGAACTATGCAGGTGATGCGTTTGATTTGATTTTTGCAGATGCTTGGCCAGGCAAGTACAGTGAACTGGATGAGACCCTAGCATTGCTAAAAGCAGGGGGCTTCTATATCATCGATGACATGGATACCCAAGCCAATTGGCCCGCAGGTCATGAAGAGAATGTAAAAAAACTTATCGCTGCACTCGAATCCCGCACTGATCTGTCTTTATGCAAGATGAATTGGTCCACTGGGTTGGTAGTGGCAGTGAGGACGATTTAGTAATGAGATGTGAGTCTTGAGATTTGAGATTTGAGATTCTTCCCCGCCATGGCGGGGAGGTTAGGTGGGGTTGTTTTGAAGATAGTTGGAAGAATCGATGATGAATTGGCTCAGTAACTGAGGCCTCTTTAAATGAGTTATTGATCCATTTATCGAGGGGTCACTGCCCATTCACCGGTAACTCCCCGTTGCCAGATCCGTTGTTTCGTTTGCCAACTTGGAGGACTTCATAGACGACGTGTTTGCTGGCTCCTCTCCAAGGGAGTGCTCCGAGGTATTCACGGTAGCGGACTTCCACGAAATTGCCGCTAGCCCTTTCCAGTTTTTCAGAAACATCCCCATCAACACCGCTAAATCGGAACTCATTACTTTGGAGAGCTCCTGCTGTAGGGCTTTGGAAGCCTTCCTGTACCAAGCGTCCTTCCCAGGTTTTGAAGATAAAGCCTTTCTTTTCATAATAATTTAAGGTGCCGCCCTTAACACCTTCTGCAAAAACAAAGAAGTATCTCCAGTAGATAAACCCTGCCATAATGATCAGCAGGGAAAAAATAGCAATCTTAACGTACTTGTTCATGGTAAAATCAGCTAGTCAGCAGTAAAATCTTAAACATCAGCCTTTGGGTAGCCCATAGCCATCAAATGACGATTTTAAGTTCTCACTATTTAGCGAATAAAACAATAGTTCGAATCATTAATATAATAAGCATCATTAAAATAGTCTTGTATCCGTTGACCGGAAAGGGGCCGCTACTTTATGTTTACAGAAAGGACACATTTGACATTAAAATTTGTACTTTTGTATACCCATATATTTTTGATGTGTGCAGTCAAGCTCTTTTTATAGGGATTGATTTTTTGGTAGATGGATAGGGATCATTAGAAATTTTTGGGGTCGTTTAACGTAACTACTACTCATTTGGAAGCTTTAAGACCTAACCAAAAAAGAGCCAAGCTCGCTCAGTTATTTATTTATATAATAATAGTTTTCCATGCAGTCAGCATCATTTCAGGCTATATGCAATATGAACTGCTCAGCAATGCAGCAGAATCAGGGATCACCGACCAAGAAGCCGAACTTAATGACTTGAGGGAAACGGTAATTGCGGTGTTGATCGTCGTTACGTACGTCGTTTCTGTGATAGTTTTTCTTAATTGGTTTCGGAGGGCCTATTTTAATTTACACCTGCTGATGTCCGAGCGGTTGGAATTTTCGGAAGGGTGGGCTGTGGGAGCATGGTTTGTGCCTTTGATTAACCTTTATAGGCCATATCGGATCATGATGGAGCTATTTGACGAAACGGAGTCTTATTTGAGAAGGAAGAAGGTAAAGTTTGATGCTCCGTATCAGGAGGGCTTGGTCATCAGTTGGTGGATAACATGGATTTTGGGAGGCTTGATCGGTCGCATATCTTGGAGAGTATATGCGAATGCCGACACCATTGATGAATTTGTCGAAATGACCATTATCGATATGATTACCTCCGGAATTATAATGGTAAGTGGCTTGTTGGTGACCAAGCTTATCAAGGATTACAGTCAGCTGGAACAGGTGCTGGCCGAACACAACAACAGCGAAAACGGACAAAACTTAACCGATAGAACTACTTTGTTAGATTGAATCTTTTACTAACCTAAAAATAAATCATGGAATACTACAAAAAAGTACTTACAGAATACGCTAACTTTAACGGACGTGCACGACGAAAAGAGTACTGGATGTTTATACTGTTCAATTTCTTGGTAGTAATCGTATTGAGCATAGTGGGTGGTATGCTCTCTATGGCGCTCTCGAGTGAGCTTCCTTATATCATATTATTCGGAGCCTATACTTTGGGCACTATCATTCCTTCTCTAGCCGTACTTGTACGCAGGCTCCATGATATTGGCAAAAGCGGCTGGATGTACTTCGTTGGCTTGATTCCTTTGGTAGGAGCGATATGGCTACTGGTGCTATTGGTTTCAGAAGGTGAGCACGGCCCCAACCAATATGGTGAAGACCCAAAACAAGGAGAAGGAAGCTTCTAACCCGGTTAGTGCTCTTTACAAATGGCCTAGAGGGATTTCAAATCCCCATTATCTCGGTTCTGGATTACAAATCCCAAACAGCAAGGTTTCGAATCGGTAGAAAGTTTGAACAGCTGTTTGGAGATCTAGGTATCTTCTGCCATGGATGACAAGGCTGTCTGACCGCCCTTAGACGTAAGGCTAAAGCATGTAAGCTGCGAAAATCTATATGCTTGTTTGGGCATGAGACCAACTGGTACCGAGGCACAGTCCTCGGTACCGTTATTCTTCTTACCCGGTTTCTGCATCCACGTACCCCCATTTGGCCCCTCTTACCTTACCATCCGCTTCACCTCTTGGTGGCGAAAGCACTGCATCAGGTGGTCGTTGACAAGCCCGGTGGCCTGCATGTGCGCATAAATGGTCGTGCTGCCAAGGAATTTGAACCCTCTTTTTTTGAGGTCTTTGGCCAATTTGTCCGACTCTGGGATGGTGGCTTTGGCATCTGCCATATTTTTCAGGTGGCCATCTATGGGTTTGCCATTTACAAAATCCCAAATGTAGCTAGTAAAGCTTCCCACTTCGGCTTGTACTTCCATAAAGCGTTTGGCGTTATTGATAGCAGCAGCGATTTTTAGCCTGTTGCGGACGATTCCGGCATCTTGGAGCAGCTCTTCCACCATGCTGTCCGGAAAATCTGCCACCTGCTTATAGTCGAAGTCTGCAAAAGCCTTTCGATAGCCTTCTCTCTTCTTCAGTATAGTAGCCCAGCTCAGCCCGGCCTGGGCACTTTCCAGCACCAAAAACTCAAAATGGATCCGGTCGCTATAGACAGGCACACCCCATTCTTCATCATGATATTTGATATAATCTTCAAATCCCAGACACCATGGACATCGAAATTTTTCGCTTTGATTGATTTGAAAACTGGCCATATAAAAATTGGATTATTGACTGGAAAATAGAAACACCTGAAAAGCCCAATGGCTAAATTTATCAAGTCTTTCTGACTAAAATTACACAATGTTATGGCCTTTTTATAGTCTATTGACCAATAAAATCTCAAATTGAGATACTATTTTCACTTTAGCCTAAATTAGGTACTAGGCTACTTTCAGGAATAGGATTTACCAGATATATTTGGACAGTTCACCTAAATTGAAATCTATGAAAAATAGCGGTTTAGTTCGTTTTTTTGTTATTGGGCTCATCATATTGTGTAATTTTTCCTGTGAGAAAAAATCAGTACCACCACCAAATATCCTTTTTATTGCGGTGGATGACCTACGGCCTGAACTTGGCTGTTACGGGAAACAATATGTCCATTCCCCAAACTTAGATAAGCTCGCTGGCGAAAGCTCCCTATTTGAAAATCACTACGTCACCGTGCCCACCTGTGGTGCTTCCCGTTACAACCTCCTTACAGGCCAACTCCCCAAAAGTCCAGGTGACCTAAGCAATCAAGCAGCAGCCAACAGAATAGCCAAGAAAAACGGGGAGCAAAGCCCCACCACCTTCTTAGAGCAAATACGGAAAAACGGCTATTACACCGTAGGAATCGGAAAAATCTCCCATCATCCCGATGGCTATGTCTATGGCTACCGAGAGCCTAAAAGTGACCTTATCGAACTGCCTGGCAGCTGGGACGAAATGCTCCTAGATGCAGGCAAATGGGGTACCGGGCACAATGCTTTTTTCGGCTATGCAGATGGCACTAATCGAAACGATAGGGAGAAGCGGGTGAAGCCTTATGAAGCTGCTGATGTGCAGGACGAAGGATACCCGGATGGGCTTACGACAAACTTGGCCATCAAAAAGCTGAAACAGCTCAAAGAAAAGGGAAAGCCATTTTTTCTAGGAGTGGGTTTTTTCAAACCGCACTTGCCCTTCACTGCTCCCAAAAAATATTGGGACTTATATGATGAAGAGGATATTCCGCTGGCACCATTCGCAGAAATCCCTGAAAACAGCTCAAAGGCAAGCCTCCAGAACAGCGGAGAGCTAAACCAATACAAGCTAGGAGAAGAAAAACCCGATCTGGACAGTGCCGCCTCTGATGCTTATGCCAGAAAACTCCGTCATGGCTATTTGGCCGCAGTAAGTTATATCGATGCGCAAGTAGGAAAGTTATTGGATGAGCTGGAGGATCAGGGCTTGGCAGAAAACACCATTGTGGTGGTGTGGGGAGACCACGGCTGGCACTTGGGAGACCAAAAAACATGGGGCAAACACACCGTCTTTGACAATGCCCTGCAGAGCGTACTGATGATCAAGCGCCCAGGAGAAGGTGGCCAGCGCATATCGCAGGTCGTGAGCACCACAGACATCTATCCGACCATCATGAAGCTGGCAAATGTATCATCACACGTGCCGCTAGATGGGGAAAGTATGGTAGCACTAATGGACAATCCTGCAACAACGAACTGGAGAAATACCGCTTACAGCTACTTCAACAGGGGAATTTCCTTGCGAACTCCTAACTATAGATTGACCAAATATTTCCGCGAGCAGTCACCGTCCATGGAGCTATACGATCACCAAAAAGATCCCTATGAAAGTATAAACGTGGCCAAGGAGCAGCCAAAAGTAGTGAAGCAGCTTATGCCCAGCTGGGAAAAGGGGAATACGGGGATTTTTGAGGAATAGACGGAAGCCCCCTTCGGCTACGCTCAGGACAGGAATCAGAAGCAGCCTATTTGAGTCGGAGGCTCAAAGCTAGCCAGTGCTGGGGCAGAGACCCAGCACAACCCTAGGCTGACTTGGTACAACCGTTCTCAAAACAAGCCCAGCTAAGCTCCCCTTTGTTCCGTAGCGGTCTCCAGTACAATCACGGCTTAGCGCTGTCCCGTCGTCTCTGACGCGGGAGCACAAAGGCTGAGTCTCCCGACTCAATGCTAAGTACTTGGTACGTGTATCCTGCTACTTGGCTGAATTGCTCAGTCCATCACCTTGGTTTTCATATTGATTTCCATGGGCATGGACATCCCGTCAGGAAGTTGTTCGTTCTTTTCGATTTCCACAAAGCCCTCCATTGCCTGGTCCAGGTCGATGGTTTTGATCCAGCCCGTTTTAGCGTCTAGAATAATGGTGGCGTTTAAGGTTCCGCCCATGTCATAGGTCATGGGAAATGGCATTACCGAGGGATCTACCTTCTCACTTTGGGCCATTTTGGTATTGCCATTGGCTTGTAGGTAATACTGGTCATTTTCTTTTTTCACATAGGTATAGGTGATTTGGTGATTGGCATCGACCCCGTTCATGGAAGAAGTGATCGTCGCATCCCAAGTGTCTCCTGGCTCTACCTTGTCCTCTGGAAAAATAGGGCTGGTAAGCTGGAGATTTCCCAACATACCATTTTCGCCAAAATTCTGCTTCATTTGGGACTTGACCTTGTCCAACTGGTCATCTCCGAGCACCTCTGCGACCTCATCAACTGCCGAAGAAAAGGCCTCATCCATTCCTGATACTTCAAGGATTTTACCTTTTTTGCTCATTTTAATGCTAAAGGGCTTTTCGGCCATTTTTCCAAACATCTTGCTGAGTGGATTGCTGTCTTCTTTGTCAGCATCCTCCGAACTAAAAGCCATTTCCATCGTCTGCATTTTCATGGCCATGCTCATTTTGTCAAACTTGGCCTCCATCAGGTAAGAATCACCTGCTACTTCCAGGACCTTTAGCGACATGTCACCGACAATATTCATATCAATATCGAAGTTGTTTCCGCCAAACTCCTGGCTGATGTGGGATTCCATCGTGGATTTTTGGTAATAGGTTTCTCCTTCGGCCAAATCAAGTTGTAAAAGCACTTTGTTGGATTGGCAAGAAGCCATCAAGGCGCATAAAAGCAGTAAGAGGCTCAGGTTTTTCATAACGGTCAAAAATGTTATCGATTAAAAGTTATTTTTGGCAAGTTAAATATTCTTTTTCCGCCACGGCAGGCCTTTTCCAACTTTCTATAATAATGCCACAAAATTCAGGAGCCGCTATGCTGATTATCTTAGCGTTCATTTTTCTTGTTCAGATCCATTCCTGCATAAAATCCCAAGTCTTTTCTTCTCAATATTTTGGTCCAAAAGGCAATTTGGCCAGCATGATAAGAAAAATGTTCCACGGCATGGATGACATTTCCAATGCCCGAGTAGTGATAGCCTTGGACGGTATATTTACTTTCTAGGCTGTTTTGATCCAAGCTTTGCAATAAATCTGCGCATTGGCTCACCGTGGTATTTAATTTGTCTATCAATGCTTGTTTATCCATGGTCTTGCTGGTGCTAAATTCTGCCTCGCGGTCACGCTTGTCCTCGGCTTTTCCCAGAGAAGACAGCAAGTACTGTGTCAGGTTGCCGCATAGGTGCAAAACCAAATTCCCCATGCTGTTGGAGGCTTCGTTGGGCTTTTCCCAGATTTCATCTTCTGACAACCACTCCAGGCAACTTACGATTTTGGAATTGTTCTCTTCCAAACGAAATACGGAATGCTTGATTGTCTCCTTTACTAATGTGTTATCTTTCATGGTTTGTGATTTATTGTGTTGTTTAAACTATTAATTTATAGTAGCTTATATCCTGTTTCATAAACAATGTCCCTCATTAGCACCACCAAAGTCATGCGAAAGTTACCTGTTCTCATTTGTTTTTTGCTTTTAATATTTTCATGTGCCGAAAAAGCCTCCAATACTGAAGAGGCGCAATGGTACAAAGGTAACCTCCACACCCATTCTTATTGGAGTGATGGTGACGATTACCCCGAAATGATCATGGACTGGTATAAGTCACACGACTATGATTTTATTGTCCTTTCTGATCACAATGTACTGGCAAATAGTGAAAAGTGGAAGCTGATTCCAAAGTCTCCGGTGCACAAAAAGGCTTTTGAGAAGTACTTGGCAAAATATGGGGAAGAGTGGGTCGAATACAGGGAAGATTCGGCAGGCCGGAAAGAGGTGCGGCTAAAAACCCTAGAAGAGTACAGGCCAATGTTTGAAGTGGAAGGAGAGTTTCTTATTATCCAATCCGAAGAGATCAGTGACAGTTATGACAAAAAGCCCCTTCACATGAATGTCACCAATATTCAAAAATTGATCGAGCCGCAAGGAGGAAATTCTGTCGCAGAAGTCCTGCAAAACAACCTCGACAAGGTAAAACAACAGCGGGAAGCCACCGGGGTGCCGATGTTTATGCATATCAATCACCCCAACTTTATCTGGGCCATCACGCCGGAAGACATCATCCAGCTGGATGGTGAGCGTTTTTTTGAAGTGTACAATGGCCATCCATTGGTGCACAATTACGGTGATTCACTACGTCCCAGCATGGAAGTCCTGTGGGACAAGGTCCAAGCGGCTTACCTGCAAGCTGGCAAACCACCACTCTATGGATTGGCCGTTGATGATGCGCACAATTACCATGTGTTTAATGAAAAAAGCAGCAACCCCGGCAGGGGCTGGGTAATGGTAAAAGCCAAGGACCTTTCGCCAAGCTCCCTGATCGAAGCCATGGAAGCGGGGCAGTTTTATGCCTCCACAGGTGTTACCTTGCGAGACGTCCACTTTGATGGTGAAGAGCTGACGGTATCCGTTTCCGAAGAAGAAGGGGTTGATTATTCCATCCAATTTTTTGGCACCAAAAAATCATCTCCAGATAGAAGCGGTGAGCTGCTGCACGAAATAAATGGCACCGAGGCGTCCTATATCCTCCAAGAAGGTGATATGTACGTCCGAGCAAAAGTCACTTCCTCCAAGCCCAAAGAAAACCCCTATCAAATCGGTGACAAAGAGGTGGCCTGGACGCAGCCGGTGTTGAAGTAGGTTGATTTTTAGCGTTATAGTAGCGTCATTTTTATGGAACGCTGAGCACGCAGATAGGGCTGATGTTCACAGATAATTTTGATAGCCTGTGTTGGTCAAAGGCTCGGGTCAAGGGAAATGTTTGGGGGGATTAGGATTGGTTCCGATAGCACGCAGGTCGCGCGGATTAAAACCTACAAACCTCAGTTCGATTATAAAATCGTTTCCGTACAGTGGTCGGAACATGCACTGCGAGGCTTAGAGGGAGATATGAGGGGTGGAAGCCGTGGCAGCTCGCCGCGGCGAGTTGCCACACCCTTTTCCAACCCACATCCACCTAAAAAGGGTTCGCAACGCTTTTAATACTAAATTTAAGTCGAGCTCAGGTTACAAACCTTAACACTACTTCCTCGCAGCTAATTCCTTAAACACCTCGATGTACTGATCCGTCACATGGTCCCAGTTGTACTTTTTGGTAAGGCCTTCATGGGAGGTTTTGCGGAGCTGCTGCATGGCTTCTGGAGATTGCTCGGCTTTCTCTATTACGGCAGAGATGGCTTTTTGGCCCTTCTGAAAGTACCAGCCGTGTTTGCCATTTTGGAGCATTTCTTGGTTAAATGGCGTGTCCAAAGCGAGGATGGCACAGTCATAGCCCAGGGCCTTTAGCATGGCGGGGTTGGTGCCTCCGTACTCATGTCCATGGAAATAGGCATAACAATTTCTATACAAGGCGGCCAATTCCTGCTGGTCTTTGACATAACCCGTGAACAGCAAACGTTCATCGGGGATGTTTTTGAGCCGTTCGGCAAATTCATCTTTGTAGGGAACATCTCCCACCACGACAAGTTTTCGGGTACTGCTGGACTGGATAAAGCCTTCGATGATCAGGTCAGCGTTATTGTCAGGAATCAGCCTCCCTACGATCAGGTAATAGCCTTGCTTTGCCAGCTGCCACTTATTGATCAGGGAGGGATCTGCCTGTAACCCGGGGTTGGAACCATAGGCAATCACCTTGGAAGACGCATTGAAAAGCTCCTGATAGATGCGCTGCATTTCGTCCGAATCATTGATGATTTGGTCATAGCATTTGGTGGCCATTTTAGAGGCCCAGTAAAAATACTTTCCACCGATCCCTTTCCACTTTGGGCGGAGCCATTCCAGTCCATCTACATTGATGGCAGTAGGCTTCCGCATGATGCGGGAAATCAGCCCAAATGGGCCATTGCCACTATTCACCACAAAGATCACATCCGCACTGGAAAAGCAGGCATGGATCATGGAGAAAAACGAGTGGGTCAGCTGTGTAAATGACTTGGACTCTATGGCCGGTATATACACCAAATCGATGCCATTGACCTGCTTAGGCCGCTCCTTGAACAAGGAGCGGTGACAATACACCGTGACGCGGATATTTTTTTTTACCAATCTTTCGCACAGTTCCTTCACCATGGTATCGTATCCCCCATATACATAGGGATATCCTTTGGCTCCGAAGATGGCGACGTGAAGTGGCTTGTTTTTCATGTTTTTGGATTGGAAAATTTGAAGGTTCTAAAGTTTGACAATTGTCGGAAGTCTAAAGCCAATATCATAATCACTAGCCCGAACTGGGTTCAACTGAATACAAGACTGAATTGTTCTATTTTTATCTCTTTATGGAGTCAGAGACTCAGCGTCTATCTTGTGCTGGGGCAGAGACCCAGCACAACTCAGGAAATTACCCCCTAGCCAATTTTGAATTATTGGTGGACAGTTTATGGTTCATGATCCACAGCTTGTGGTCGATATCATTTAGTCTTGTCACATCCTGAGATGCAACGCTTTTTAGTACTGCGACAAAAACACGGTTTTAGCATTGTGACGTTGGGGATTCCACTTTCCATTAAACAACCCCACCTAAGCTCCCCGCCGTGGCGGGGAGGATTTGTCTCATATCTCATGTCTCACTACTACTTCTCCCTATAAACTCTCGAAAGACATTCCCCATATTCTCCACATAAGCTTCAATGGAAAAATGCTCCATTACTCTTTCTTGACCGGCCTGGCCCATAGCTAGTCTCTTTGAAGGGTCTTCGATCAGTGCATCAAAGGCAAGGGAGGCTTTCTCAGCATCATCCCAAGGGACCAAATGGCCCGTTTCTTCATTCAGCACCATCTCGGTGGCACCGCCGTGGGCAGTAGCGATCACCGGTTTGGCGGAGGCCATGGCTTCCAGAACGGTGGTGGGCAAAGGGTCGGGCAAAATAGATGGCAGCATAAAGATGTCCAGGCCACTCATGATATTCGGAATGTCTGTGCGATAACCTAAGTTGGTGACCTTATCGGTCAGGCCATTGGCTTTAATCTTGGCATTGATCTCATCGTAGAGGTATTCGTACCCTTCGAAGGCGTCGCCTACCATGACAAAATGAAGATGATCATGCCTTTCGGCCAATGCTTTGGCCACATCCAGAAAGTAGGACTGCCCTTTCCAGAAATGCACCCGCGCGATCATCCCGATCAGGATGGTCTCTTGGGAAATGCCGATTTCTGCCTTCAGGTCATAGTTGGCTTCTTTGAAGGGCAGGTAGTCGATGCCGTTGTAAACCAGCCTCATCATATAAGCCGGTACATTGGGCTTCATGTTTTCGATAACGGCCCGGGAAACGCAAAGGGCCAAATCACCTGTATAAGTAATATACCTTTCGATAAAATTCTTGAACCAAGTTGGAGTGACTATGATCTCATGTATGTGCCAAATATGCCTCAGCCTTTTCTTTTTGGCCACCCAAGCACCTATCCAAACAGCGGCAGTATTGGAATACACTAGCGATACGTTTTCTTTCTTGATTAATTTTGACAGTGCGCCATTTGCCTTGTAAAGGCATTTTAATCGATTCAGGAGGCCTTTTGGATTCATGTACTTCCGCCTCATAATGCCTAGTTTGACAATGACCACGGCGATTCCTTTTTCCCTCAGCATAGCAGCTAATGGCCCTTCACCCGATAAGACAACGATGGATTGAAATCCACTTGCTTCTAGGGCATCTACCGTTCTGAACACACATCTACTTGCCCCGTACAGATCTGATGAACTGTGTAAGATCAGAGCAGTTTTCTTATTGATCATTTGCTGTTTTACCTGCTAATTTTTTGTCCAATCTTGTTTTTAAAAGTTTTGCAGGATTACCACCTACAATGGAGTAAGGAGGCACATCCTTGGTCACCACGCTTCCTGCGGCCACTACGGATCCTCTTCCCACCGTTACCCCTGCCAAAATTATGGAATTACTCGCAATCCAACAATCATCTTCTATCTTGGCAAAGGACCTGGTCACACCTTGCTCGATCATCGGGTTTTCGGTATCACCAAAGTTATGGTTTTCGGAGTATATACTTACTCTCGGGGACATCATCACGTTGTCACCGATCTCTATATAGCCTGAGCAGCCGATATAGGCGTAGGGACCGATGCTGGAATTATTGCCCACTTTTAGTCCTACTCCGGCCTCTCCTCCATACAGGTTGGTGGGGCGGATGATGGCATAGCTGCCTACGGTTACCTTATCACCAAAGACAATGCCCTTTTGGGATAGGCAGTTGATCTCACAATTATCCTGGGCGATAAAATTCTTGCCCACAGACAGATAGCGGGCTTGCCGGATCGTCACTCTTTTGCCGATCAGCAGCATTCCCTCGGAGGACTTAAACCACAATCTGCGGAAACTGCCCCGGACAAACCACACACTCGTGCGCAGTAGCACCCCAAGCGTGGATAGACTGTCCCAGTTTTCGTCAAACCTATCGGACATGTCCATTCCAGTGACGGTATTGATGGTGCGTTGGATAAAATTAGCCATGGTACATTATACGATTTTTCCATTTTAAGGAAACAGGTATTTTATCTTTCAAAGAAACGCAAAAATGGCTATTTTCAATAAACTATTAGCGGATAACCTTTAAACTCACTTAAAAGTTGAAAAAAATGGGACTATTGGTAATGCTCATGACCTTCATGGTCATATAGAGCTGTAATACCAATGATGATGACCCAGACTTGATGGAAGTGAGGGAGATAGCTTGGAACAGCATTGACGAAGGAGAATTTGGTCGTGAATCGGTCATTAAGCCTTGGTAGGAAGCCGAAGTATAACCAAAGAGGGGGAGGTATGTAGTTACCTTCCATGCCAAGCAAGCCCCATTACTTGGCCCTATCATGGTGAATATCGATGTGGAAACGTTGGAAGTTACAGGTCATGCACTGAGGTATTGATAAGGAACCTCAAAATTGATAAGACAACGGAATGTCTACAACATTAGGCATTCCGTTGTCTTAACGTAGATTTTTAATGATAAATCAATCTACTTTAATGAAAGTTTGAGGACCTATACAGATACAGAAGGCATTGGGTGGACACACATCATTGCACGGCCCATAATCAAGGGTAAGCTCAGTGCCTTGATTGGTGATTTCAAAAGTGATTTCTCTTGGCTCAACTGGTTCCGCAGGATCATAATCTACCAATTCTTCCATTGTACCGCACCCTGAAGGGTGATATAAATGTGCATAGCCTGACCCATCAAGAATCAATTTATCCCCCGATCTGGTATATGTCCCAGATGACATTCGATAATAACACGTCACTTCTCCACTTTCCGAATCACGACCCGTCACGCTATTTTCATAGGTGCCGTCTGCTTTGAAAATGAACGTTTCAACCGCATAATAATCTTCTCCTTCATTTTCCTCCTCATTGGAGTCTTCCCAAGTTCCCAGGACGGTATTGGGATTATTATCTTCATCATCCTTACAGGACACAGATAAAACTAAAAGACAAGCAAAAAACAAATAGGATAATTTTTTCATAGTGCTAAAGGTTAAAAGATGAAACATTATACTCCCTGTACAAAATAAGAAAGATAATGCTACAGGCCTTAGTGGTTTTATTTTGACTTTTTATTTTTTTGGTCAGCTTAGTAATGTACCTACGGCACATCGGCGACTTTTATTTTATTATTCAGTTACCAAGCTTTTCCACCTACGGCGGAAGGTTTGGCGGCAAGGTATTCTAAGGGGGAAATATATAGCAAACACCTTTAATAAGATGCCGCTCTTCAGTCAGTACCCTTTGTCCAATCACCCTTTTCCATGCCGCTAGGTATGAAAGCTTGGTAACATCATAGCAGTAAACTTATCCACATTTGTGCCGTAGGTACATAACTTTACTCCAGTTCTTTAAAGACATACTGATCATCATATTCAACCTGGAACTTTGCTAACATCTCTTTATATTCTTCAAGAAAGGTCTTTTTTTGATGGTGCTTTTCCTGATTGAGGATGTAGTTTACCACAGCATCGGTCTGGGATTTTGAATATGAAAACGCACCATATCCATCTTGCCACCGAAACTTCCCTCTCACCAATAAATTTTTGTTTATCCACTCTGATGATTCACCTTTTACCAGTCTCATTAAGTCAGAAAGAGACTGAGTCGGCCGCATACCAAAAAAAACGTGAAGGTGATCAGGCATGCTGTTTATTGACAGTGTTTTGTGTCCTTGGTTATTGATGACCCCAATGATGTATTTATGGAGTCGTTCTTTCCATGATGGGTGGATCAAAGCTCTACGGTATTTCACTGCAAATACACATTGGATATGAATTTGTGTATAGGTATTAGGCATTGGTTTGGGTTTATAGTTATAAAGGTCCTTTACTTCCGGAAATGTATTGTACCTACGGCACAAACTAAAGATAAATGACCATTTGACAGTTACCAAGCTTTTCCACCTACGGCGGAAGGTTTGGCGGCAAGGTATTCTATGGGGGAAATGTACAGCAAACACCTTTAATAAGATGCCGTTCTTCAGCCATTACCCTTTGTCCAATCACCCTTTTTCATGCCGCTAGGTATGAAAGCTTGGTAACACGAGCTCTGCCAACTTATCCACACTTGTGCTGTAGGTACAACACTATGCTCGAAGAATTGAAGTAATCTACCTACGACACATCTGGTAGTATTTTTACGCTCTTCCCAATTACCAAGCCTGTCTACCTACGGCGGAAGGTTTGGCGGCAAGGTATTCTATAGGGGGAAATGTACAGCAAACACCTTTAATAAGATGCCGCTCTTCAGCCATTACCCTTTGTCCAACCACCCTTTTTCATGCCGTTAGGTATGAAAGCTTGGTAACACGAGGCCTGTAGACTTATCCACACTTGTGCCAGAGACACAACACTATGCTCGTAGAATTGAAGTAATCTACCTGCGACACATCTGGTAGTATTTTTACGCTCTTCCCTGTTACCAAGCTTTTCCACCTACGGCGGAAGGTTTGGCGGCAAGGTATTCTATGGGGGAAATGTACAGCAAACACCTTTAATAAGATGCCGTTCTTCAGCCATTACCCTTTGTCAAATCAACCTTTTTTCATGCCGCTAGGTATGAAAGCTTGGTAACACGAGCTCTGCCAACTTATCCACACTTGTGCCGGAGGTACAACACTATGCTCGAAGAATTGAAGTAATCTACCTACGACACATCTGGTAGTATTTCTATCGCTCTTCCCTGTTACCAAGCCTGTCTACCTACGGCGGAAGGTTTGGCGGCAAGGTATTCTATGGGGGGGAAATATATAGCAAACACCTTTAATAAGATGCCGCTCTTCAGTCAGTACCCTTTGTCCAATCACCCTTTTCCATGCCGCTAGGTATGAAAGCTTGGTAACAAGAGCTCTGCCAACTTATCCACATTTGTGCCGTAGGTACAACACTATGCTCGCAGTATCTTGCTAAAACAAGCCTCCAAGTCCACTAAAAATCGCTTGCCACTAAAACGGGTAAGTCGTTGGTTCCCTTTTTGGATCAGCGTTTTGCGGAGGGTTGGGTCCTCTACGACCCGCTGCATTTCTTCAGAAAAAGCCTTTGGTGAATTATCCACAGGACAGCTTACAGCATCACCACCCACTTCCATCAGTGCGCCTTGACGGGAAATGATCACGGGAAGTTGGTAAGAAAAGGCCTCCAACACAGGCATCCCAAAGCCTTCATTGAGAGATGGGAAAATATAAGCAAAGGCATGCTGATAATACCTTTCCAAAACTTCACGGCTTACAAAGCCGGGCAAGACCACCTTTTCTTGTAAGCCAAGTTCCGCTATTTGGCTGAGGACATTATCATAATCATCCAGGTCCTTCCGAGGTCCCCGCTGCCCCACCAAAACGAGTTTAAAATCATCTTCCTCGGATGCTTTCAGAAAATAGCTATAAGCCCTAATAAGGGTAACCAGGTTCTTACGCTTTTCCATTACCCCCACGTGAAGGAAGTAGCGAGAGTCAAGTAGGGAATGACTGGTAGGGGCTTTTGGTTTGGCAGCAATATTGGTAGCGGGATAGACCACATGAATGGACCGATCTGGGAGGCCTAAATAGTGCTGGATCTGTTTTTTGGAATGCTCGGTGATGGTGACCACATGGGCATTTTTACGAAGTGAAAAATCGAGCATTTTTAGGAAAAATCGTCGCCATACAGAATTGTAATGTGATGGGTTTTCCCAAAAAAAAGCATCGTGGAGCACCGATATCTTCGTCCCCCTTGCCCAGAGAGGGGAGAGGATATCAGGAGAAAACACCAGATCACTTCGGTACCAGTAACTTAGTAGCGGGAGCGAAACGATTTTCCTAAAAAAGTACAGAAACTGGAAAAGTAGGTTTTTCCATTTTGGAGTCTTGCCCTTGAAGAAAGTGCTGGACTTAATGGAGGCAAAGCTAGGACTGACGATATAGTCATACTTCCCCGTTTTCCCGTTACCCTCAATGGCTTCAATCAGTGATTCGGTATAGGTCCGGATACCCGTCTGCGCAACATGAAGATAAAAGATGTCAACAAGGATCTTTTTTTTCATGGCGCCCCCTTATTGAAAAGAAATGGCAAACTCATTTTCCAATGCTGCCAAATTTTCTTTATAACACTCATTTAAAAAGACCACTGACTTTTCGTCTAAGATCAAATCCTCCCGGTATCCTTCCTTATGTGTATAGCTTTTCATGTGGTTTTTCAGGGTTTGCGGCATCATTGAAAGTAACTTTTGGGTGAATTTATTGTCTTTCAAAATGTCAACGATCGGATATTTGGGAGAAATGGCTTGGTTATGTTGACCTTCTTTATCCAACTGTTGAAATGAATGAGGAGATACTTTGAGAAATTTATATAGATCTTCCATACCAGTGTGGATATCCTTCACAAAATCTTCAAACTTGATAAGCTTGATCTGTTCTGTTGGCAATACGTTATAATAACGCATCACTTGATCATAATAAAAACCAAGTTCTACATACAAATGACTTTTATTCCAGCCTTTTTCATGATCTGGAAGTGAATAGTCGCGCTGCAAAGCTTCATAAAAAGGCATTCTTTTTTGGAAGCCAGCCTGTATGCCCATTTGAAAATGCGAAAAAGCCCGCTTAACGGGATCCCGTAATAGGATGATGATTTTACTTTGAGGGTTATATTCCGCTATCTTTTTTGCTGCGCTGGGGTCCCAGAGGTACGAAGGGCTGGATTCACCTCTATATAGGTGGCTTTGACCGTCTTTAAAAAGGGCATGATAAGCTCCTTCTTCCTTGATAAGAGTAGTATGTTTTCTGGCCTTTTCGGAAGTATTGTCGTGAAGGAGGGTGCCTACCCCGCTAAAGTAATGAGGTTCCTTCACATCGGACATCCATATTTCTGGATGATGATTTAGGTATTCATGAAGCGATGTAGTGCCACATTTAGCAGCTCCTACTACGAAGAGGTTTGCTTTATTCATCATTTAAAGGGAGCTTGGAGAAAGCATGGTTTTTGGGACACATTGGTTATAGGTTTTGACGCTAAGGCCAATCATCCACCAACTTGTCCATGAGACAAACGCATAGAGCTCTGCGTTGGCCGTAAACAACGGTAATAGCAGGGCTACTTTAGTGGTAGCGGCAATGAATGCTATTCGTGCCAAATGTGTATCGTCAGCTTTTCTAAACGCTTGGACGGCAGTCCAGATACCTGCAAAGAGGATAGCGATGTACAACAACATACCTACTACGCCAAGTTGGACACCAAATATCAAAAATTGATTTTCTCCACCGATTCGAAGCTCATCAGTGACGCCACCGGCATTTCCACTGGTAGCCAAGCCTGAGCCCAATGGAGCGGCCACCATTTGGTCAATCGCTTCTAACCATGCCAAAACATGCCCTACACTGGAAGCGTTCTCGAACGTGATCGTATCTACAACAAAATAATAGAATTCATCAGAGGCAAAACCAATCACGTAAATGACAAAAGCCGAAAATAGCAACAGTCCAAATTTAATCAATCCATAAAGCCTGAAAATCAGCGCAATGAAACATAGCATTATAAAAAAAGAGCCAAATGAGGCCCTAGAAGCAGCAAAAGACAAACTCCCCATCGCCAAGAGCATCAATACGATGAATACCCAGGATTGCTGTCTCTTAGAAGTCAGGTAACCGATGAGACCTACCGAAAAACCAAACAAACAAGAACTGGCCAATTCTAACGGATCCGAAAAGAAGGAAGCCAATCTCATACCTCCTGCCTGCGTCTCAAAAGTCCAAGTGAGACCAAAGTTTCCCGATGGCTCCACATCATTGATGACCCTGTTATATTGGGCATAGCCAGTCATGTTTTGGAAATGAATACCGGCTAATTTTTCTATGATATTCAGCCCAAAAGCCGAGAGGAATAGGACCAAGACAATCAAGAAAAGTGAACGGTATTCGCGATCACTTAAAGAGCTGTTTCTTCCTAAGAAGTAAACAAGTCCCATAACTAAAACATTCTTGAAATATTGGGCTTTAACCACAAAACTGGCGTCACCTATAGGAAGCACTAAAAAACCTATGCACAAGACATAAAAGGCTAAAAAAAGTTTATCTACTAACTGGATCCTAAATGGGTAATCAAAGATATTTTGTTGAAATACAAGGTAGGATAAAATGGATAGAAGTAGGATGAATTCCTTTAAATATTGAAAAATGCTGACAATAAAAGGTGAGCCAGTTGCTTGGAATACAATACTCAAAATAGAAATGTAGCAAGGAACGTATAGGACCAGAAAAAAGATCGCCCACTCCCATTTTCCCTTGAAGACGATTTGATAAACCGTGATCATCAGCAAGGGGATAACATATATCAGGACAAGTATAAATAGCAAACCAGGAGAGGATTATTTAATTAACATTCCAATAAAAGGCCGTCTTTCACCCCTCTAAGCAAGGCGTGGAGTTTTTGTTTTCGAAGCCGGGCCAAGAAGTAAAGGCCAAATGTGCTCAGTTTGATCAATTGAATAGGCCAAGCCAGTAAGCAGTAGGGAAATCGGACATGATTCCTCAACTGGAACAATTGATTTCGGGTATTGAGGTAATGGACTTTTGGGTTCAAGATCCCTTCAGTGTTTTTCTTTTTGGCTTTGGAGGAAGCCCCCGCCTCATGGTAGATAATGGAGGAAGGCACCACTGCCAGCTGATAGCCTTTCTCACGCATCCTCAAGGACCAGTCCACATCCTCAAAATACGCAAAATAATGGTCGTTCAGCAATCCCACTTCTCTAATTACAGAAGACTTGACCAATAGACAGCAACCTGTAATCCAATCTGTTGGATAGAATGGAGCATGCAGTTTAGCTTTTCTAATCGATACTGAAGCACCTGTCCAAGGCCTGAATTTACCACCGGCATTCCAGATGACAGATCGGTCATGTAAATAATACATCATTGGCTGGACAGCTCCTAGGTCGGGGGTATGTTCAAGCGCATCGATGAGTTTTTTTAGAAAAGAAGGAGTTACTTCTGTATCATTGTTTAGCAGCATGATATAACCGTATCCTTGATCCAAAGCATAATTGATCCCTACATTATTTCCTCCTGTAAAGCCCAAGTTCTTTTCATTGACGAGGTAATCCGGTTCGGGAAAGTCTTTCTCAAGTTTTATTACTGAACCATCCGTTGATGCATTGTCCACCAAAATAACGTCATATGAAGCTCCTTCCACAGCCCGCAAAGAATGCAGACAGTTTCTGGTGTGCTCATAGCCGTTCCAGTTAAGAACGATGATAGCTACCGAAGAACCGCTGATAGAAGCCATTAAATAATTTAGGGGAATACTTTCTTACTTGAAATGAACAGGTAGCAAATATGACCAGTTCTGTAAAGACTAAAGCTAGGGCCAGCCCTTTTCCGCCCATCCACATGGTCAGCAAAGGTGCCGTGATAAGCATAAACAAACAGTATATCCAAGAACTGTTAAAAAGCAGCTTTTTTTGATCAGTTACTAAGATCATTATCATGTTGGCGATATTGATCGTGGCAAGGAAGGGAACAAAGACCAATATTCTCAGAAATTCGACAGAATCAATTATCACAGTGCCTGACAGCAGCTTGATGATAAGTGGAGCTAGATTAAATATCACTACGGTAATCAACACCACCCCTATTAGGATCACCCGATATACCTTTAGTAAAAAGTGTATAAAGGCCTCCTGATCTTGATGGTACAATTTGCTAGCATTGGGAAATACCGCTCCTATAGTCATGGAGGGAAGCAATCTCAGTACCATGGAGACCCTTTCGGCCAAACTATACATCCCCAAAATTTCTGCTGATGCAAAAAAACTCAGTACCACCAACCCTCCACTTACCGAAATATGGCTGGCAAAGCTTGACAGGAAAAGATACAGATTGGTTTTCCATGAAGAGATAATTTTAGTAAATGCAGAAAAGCGGAACTTAATATCCAAGAAAACAGCAAGATAGAATAATACACAAAGGTTTATACTCAGACCTGCTCCCCCAAAAAAGAAGTTGACCCACTTGGCATCAGCAGGCTCATGGATAAATAGCACAATCCCTGTAAGGTAGAGTAGCTTGCTGAAGACGTTGGCCACCGAGACAAGCTTCATTTTTTCCATTCCCTGAAAAAACCAAACTGGTAAAGTAGCTTCAGAAAAGAGCATGAGCAAAGAATACGTCAAAATCACCTGATACGCTGCAAACATCCCCAACCCCTTAACGGCAATCAGCAGCACTAAGGCTGCTGAAACCGCCAGCACCAACTTGCTGGAGATGGTATTCGATAAGATGTCCGAAAGTTTCCTTTTATTTTTTTGGTTGAGTGCTACCTGTTTTGGTGCGCTCAGGTTATAGCCAAACCCCACAAATACATTGGTAATCAAAATAACTGACAATGCCAGACTGACCAACCCAAACTGATCCACACCAATGGACTGGATCAGGAGTGGCATTACGATCAGGGTAATAAGAATGTTAGATGACTGGATGATCAGTAAAAAAATAAAGTTCTGAACAGACTTATGCCGGATCAATTGGGGCAGGGTTACTGATATAAGTTTTTCGATCATCCTTGAAAGGATTAAAATGTTGAAAGGTTTACAATCACGCAGATTACAAATCCATTTCTAGCGCATTCATGATTTCGTCCTTCGTTACGCTTAGCACAGGCATCAAGAACAGCTTAAGTGAGTCTGAGACTCAATGTTTCATAGTGCTGGGGCAGAGACCCAGCACAACACCGACTGAACGTTGTCCCATCGTCTCTGACGTGGGACTGCAAAAGTTGAGTCTCCTGACTCAACGCCATATTTTTGCTACCTCAATACTCATATCTAGCTCTTGGACACCCTAATATTCGCCTGATATAGGCGAGAGATGTAGAGGTAAAACAGGGCCAGCATAAACGCCACCACTCCTCCTATAAAGATGCCGACATACCATTTCAGCTTGCTTTCCTCCAGAGGAAAGCGTGGCTTGTCGATGATCTGGATAAGCGGTGAGCTGTTGCGGTGGTTGATTTTGGCGATTTCCAGGTTTTTGACGATCTCTTCATAGGCACTGCTGGATACGCGGATGTCTATCTGCTTGCGTTCAGCATCTACGATGGCACGTTGCATAAGGGGATTGGGGTTGGGGCGATTGTCCTGTAGGCGGGCATATTCCTGTAGGTCTTGGTCCAGCACTTTCCGGACACTATCGGCTTGGGATTGCAGGATTTGGAGGTTTTCAGCTGTCTTTTTGGTTTTAGTTTCAAAGTAAAACTGGTTGACATTTTCCACTAGCTTTTCATTGTAAGCTTTGGCAAAAGGCTCATCTTTAGAAGTAGTCGTTACTTTGATGATACTCAGCTTTCGGTCTGGCTTGTCCACCGCCAGTTCATTGTCACGGATCAGCTTGGCCAGTTCTTTCATCACACTATCTTGCTGTACCGAAAACTGCTCTCTAGGTAGGCTAAAATCCAACTTCCCAAAATCCACCTCTTTGCTCCACTTTTCTTCAAGCTCATGAAAATCGATGTATTGCTCTACGAGTAGTTTACCATCGATGTCCTCTGCTGGCGTCAGCAAGGTTTTGATCAGCATATTGTCGGAGCGGTAGAGCTCCATGATATTGTCTCCTTGGAACAGGCCACTGCTGCTTCCAAGAGAGCCCAAGTTAATGCCTGCCAAGCTGGCTAATCCTGATATGCCTCCCATGCTGCTTCCGCTGGGCTCCTCCAGCACAAAAGAAGTAGAAGCGGAATACTTGGTTTTTTTGACCCATGATGCCAATAACCCCAATAGGGCACCCACCAGCACTATGATAATGATGATGTTGGATTTGCTCCTAAAATATTCCAGCCAGCCCTTTCCTCGTAGGATGAGCTCTCTGAAAGTGATTTTATCGTCGATGATGTGCTTCTGTTCTGCCATTAGTTTCCTGATCCGTTATCGAAATTGATCTGAGAGATGACCAGTGCCAAGGTAGCCAATCCTGATGTCAAACCGATGATTTCCCCAATCCTTAGCGGAACCCTAGGCCCCTTTGATGGTACGATCACCTCTGAGCCTGGCTCTATCCTTGGGTATGATTTGAGTCCTAAGAAGCTTTTGGTTCTGGCTACTTCTCCATTGGCATAGACCACATAAGTGCGTTTACGGTTAGCCCTATTGTCAAATCCCCCAGCACGGTCAATATAGTATTTCATGCTTCTGAAGTCTTCGTGCCTTACCGTGGTCGGGTAGATAACATCCCCTCGCATTCTCACCGTCTGTAGCTGTTTCGGTACGCTGATGATATCCCCTTCCTCTAAGATCAGGTCGTACTTAGAACCAGGCTGCTCTATGATGGCATTGAGGTCAATTGCAATGGCCTCGGTCTCTTTTATCTTGATGGCAGTGCCTTCTCCCTGCCCAATATCATGAAGTGTTTCTTGACGGCTTTGGGCGATCAAGTCCCTCTTTTCCTGTTCACTAAGGCTATCCTGCGTTTCCCTTTCCAAGCGCCGCATTTGACGGGCCTGGGCTTCGGAAGGATCCCCATTGTCGATCCGGTCGAGAAGCTTTTCGAGATTTTTTTGTTTTCTGAGCTTTTCTGATTCAGTATGGTAATACTCCGTCCTTCGAATCAGCGTAGCGCCAGCCGGATAAGCATAACCTGTCAGCCCTCCTGCTCGGCTGATCACATCTGAAATACGCTCTTCGGTATCTCTCAAGGCAAATTCCCCTGGTGCATTGACCTGTCCTTCCACCATCACGATGCGTTCCAAGGCAAAATTGGGCTTGCGACGAACAATGATATTGTCATAGGGAGCCAAGGTAATGGAGCTGGCGGTTGCGTCCAAATCAGGGTTTACCTCCACTGGAATCAGGTCGGCAATCTCACCATTTTCTCGGTCCTCTAGGATTCTACGGGCAATCTCCACGTCGTTTTTAGAGGCTGATTCCGTAAAACCACCTGCACGTTGGATCAAATCTTCCACCGTCATCTCTGTTGAATACGGATAGATTCCAGGGTCTCTGACCTCTCCCGAAATTTTAAGATAATATTCGTCTTTCAGGTCATAGATCGAAGAGATTCTAACGATATCTTCTTCTTCCAAGTAGACTTCTTCAGTTCCGTTCATTACCTCTTTTAGATCCACTTGAATGACTGATGTAGAGAGGTCATCGTGGGTTCTCAAGATACTGGCACGGTCAAGGTAGGCATCACCTCGCAAGCCATCGGCCCGCGCGATGAGCTGGGAAAGGGTAAGCCCGTCCGATAGGGCATAATTTCCTTCCCTAAACACTGCTCCCTTGAGCTGTACCCGGTTATTATAGCGATCAAGGACAGTGCCTACGGTATAGTGGTCCCCGGCCTTGACGGTAAAGATATCAAACTGCCCATTATATACGTCAGAGACAGTCTTTTCTTTATCGGTAATTCGGGTGACGCTGATTTTATCCTTGTAGGCATTATCAGTAAAGCCTCCCGCATAGTCCAATACATCGGCAAAGGACTCATCTCCTTTGACCTCAAAAACCATTGGCCGCTTCACTGCGCCCTGGAGGGTCACTCTGGACTGGTAGGGCTCCACCAATATCACGTCTTGGTCCTGTAGCTGCAGGTCCATATTGGCCTTACCATTGACGAGAAAATCATAGGCATCCACAGTGGCTACTTGCTTATTGTTGCGCATCACCTTGATGTTTCGCATGGTACCGTTTTTAGTGGGACCACCTGCAGCATACAATGCATTGAATACGGTGCTGAATGCACTGAGGGTAAAGGTCCCCGGCAGTCTCAATTCTCCCACTAGATGTACTTTTATACTGCGTACATTGCCGAGTGAAATTTGCATAAAAGTGCTTGCGTCATCCCCCTGCATATCCGCATAGAATCGTGAAAGCCTGTTTTTGATCACTCTAGTGGCCTCTGCGATGGATAGTCCCGACACACCGATAGGGCCGATATTCTCCAGCAGTAGGTTACCTTCTGGAGTAACGGTGGATTCGTAATAATTTTCGGAAGCACCATATACATCCACATAGACCAGATCACCAGGGCCCAAGACATAACTATCAGGAGTGGCCATGTTCAAGTTGGGCTCAAAAGTCAGCTGTCGGTCCTTTTGATAGAAAAGATCCAACCCAAAGTAACTATCCTTCTTTTTGACTTCTGTTGGTTGCTCTTTTTTAGCATAAAAGCCTTGTTGGATTTCTTGTTGGTTGGCTTGCTGTCTGGGTTTGCGGTTAGCAAGTGTAGAGCTATTTTTACCCGTTTTGGAGCTGGTTTCTACCTGCTCGATCCGCTGAGCGAGTTTTTCGACTTCTGCATTGGCCATTCCCCGCGAGCGGGCCATTTCCAATAGCTCCGTATTGCTAAGTCCTGCATCTTTTGCTTTTTGGAGCAATGTCCGGACCTGATCATCTGATAGCTCATCTACCTTAATGGTGGCCACGTCAGACATGGACTGGGCATTAACTCCTTGGGGAACTGCCAACAGCAAGGCCAAGCCCATCATGGCCTGCACGAGCACCAAGTTTAAAAATTTTATCATTATTCCTGATTTGTTTAATTTATCGTAGGCAGTGGACACAGCTTCGCCACGTCACTCCCAGTTTTGGTGACCAATGAATTAATTTTCATTATCTAGCCACGTAAATAGAAAACCACCGTAAAGATAATTATTCCGACTGATTGAGGGCAATGTTTGTAATTAAATGCCCTGCTTCGTTAATCAAATTAAACCCGGAATATGCATTAGCCTATCTGTTGCGACCTTAAATTGCTTCAAAATCAGCCGTTTCACTTTAGTTTTCGGCATAACCGTAGCGGTGCTACGCTAATGCCTCCAAACTAACTGATTTTCTTGCAATTTCAGCTCTCACTACGATTCCTAACGCATAATCCGGGTTAAAAAGGGATAAGGGCGAATGGCGCATGAGCTACTGGTCAACTGCACAAAAAAAAGCCCGGATGGAATGTCCGGGCTTTGAATAGGTTACTTGAAGAACCTCCTCCTTATTCAGTAGGATTTTGGATCATGTTATCATTGGCATTTAACTCATCTATAGGAATCCTCCATTGCCAATTAGCTGTTCCTGCTTCTTCGTAGAACTTGCTATTGATGACAATGCCTACATGGTTACCGCCATTTCTGTCCAAGGGCAGGTTCAAACGCTTAAGGTCATAAAACCTGAACCCTTCACCCCACAGCTCCACACGGCGCTGGATCATGATCTCATCGATCAGTGCCTGACCCGTATTGGTACTTTGGGTATATTCTGGATCCCTGGCAGAAGCCAGTTCGAACAAAGCTGCCGCTGCTCCTGCATCATCGCCAGACCTGGCCAAGGCTTCTGCTTCGATCAGGATCATTTCTGCTGCTCTCATATAAGGAACATCACCCACGGAGCTACCGTTGGCTTGCGCCACAAACTTGCGGTTCATGTAATCCTCTTTCGTAAAGGACTCTAAGGTCACTTCATCGATAAATGGATCCCTTAATAGAGTATCCGAAGCATTGGCGTCCCAAAGCCTTTTTCTATAATCGGTATCACTGATCTGGTCATAAAGAGGCTGAAATATCGCCTTAGGGTTACCTCGGATGTTAGTAGAACTAAAGTTTACCGACATATAGGCAAAGAAAGAAGCAAAATAAGTTTGTTGAATATCGATCTGATGAAACCCCCACATCCATTCTGAATTATTGTAGTCATTAAAACCACCAAGAATTCCTGATTCGTCCATAAGCTCGAAGCCATCTTTGGCAGCATTGGCCTCTGAAGCGGCTTCAGCAAATTTACCTTGAGTAAGCAACACCCTGGCTTTGATTCCTCTGGTCACATTGATATTTAGGTGGGAAGCATTGTTTCTAGTCTCGTCAAGTAGCGCAATGGCATCATCCAAATCTTGGTGAATTTGTGCATAAACTTCCTCTACTGTATTTCGTGGACCTCCTTCAGTAATTGGTTCAGTCACAATAGGTACACCCATTTGGTCATTGCCTCCATTATAATCATAACGCTCAGCAAATAACTGTACCAAGTTAAAGTGCCCCCAAGCACGGTAAGCCAGTGCTTGTCCTTTGATCTCATCACGCTCTTCCTGAGTACCTTCGGCTGCATCTATTTTATCGATAAGCATGTTGGCATTGCCAATGATTTTATAATAAAATTTCCATAGAAACTCCACATCAGATCGAGTTTCATCTGTATGTCTTTGCCAAGAAGCAATGGCTATAAACCAACCGTTAGCCTGATCAGTCATAACGACATCTTCACTCATCACATCACGCATGATCATCGCACCATGCTCTCCTGGTTGACCTTGGGAATCATACCGAAGCCCCATGGCACGGTGAATGCCATTAAGTGCCGCCATGGCATTGCCCGTAGTGGCAAAAGCAGATTCCTCAGAAACTGCATCAGTAGGCACTGTATCCAGGTAATCACTGGCACAGCCAATGTTTACCATCAATGCCAATAGAACTATTTTATGGATTATTTTTTTCATGGTAATTCTCATTTAGAAGCTTACATTAAGACCCAAGGTGAATGTTCTGGCAGGAGTGTAGGTATTGGAAGTAGTTCCATTAAACTCTTCAGACACAAACATCCCCTTTCTCTTGGATAGCCAGCCCAAATTTTCACCGGCAATAAATACCGTGGCACGGGAAGCGTCTATCTTACTAAGAACAGTAGTCGGCAGGGTATAGCTCAGGTTTATCGACCTTAAGTTCAGGTAAGAACGGTCAATCAACCATCGGTCCGAGGAACCATTGGTTTCGGTAGCATTGATATTGTCCATTCTTGGCACATCAGTTACATCTCCCGGCTGCTGCCATCTATCAAGAGCGTCCGTATGAAGGGCATCTCCATCAGGACTAGAGCTCATTAGGCTGGCATACAGTCCATCGTAGACTTCTCCACCTACCGAGAAGCTGACCAATACACTTAATTCAAAGTTTTTGTAGGACAGGGTGTTGGCCAATCCACCAGAGAAATCAGGAATCGCCGAACCGGCAAAATGCTGCTTGGCATTTGTGTATTCCGTGGTAAGCGTGTCTGTTCCGACGATTTTCACATCTTCACGTACTTCACCATTTTGATTAAGGTATTCATTAGCAGTGTAAAGCCCATATCCCGTCTCAGGATCCACGCCTCTCCAGTCTCTCAACCAGTAATCGTAAATCGATCCGCCTACGACATATTTTTTGGTGCCGTTGATTTGTTCATCAAAAGGAAGCTTTTTGAATTTATTGGAGAAAGTCGATACGTTCAAGTTGGCATTCCAAGTGAAATCCTGATTTCTAATGATGTCACCTTGGATCTGGAACTCCACCCCGCTATTGGCCATGCTACCGATATTGATCGGTCTGCTTTCCAAGCCAGTAGTGAGGGATAAAGGCACGTCAAACAACAAGTTTTCAGAAACTCGGTAGTAATACTCCAATGTACCTGTAAAGCGCCTTGCAAAAGCAAAATCCAGCCCTACATCAAAGGTATTATTGGATTCCCAAAGCAATTCCATCGCTGATAAACTTCCTTGAAGGATCCCCGGTTCCAACGCATTATTATTGTCAAGATTGTAAAGCGCCTGCCAAGGATAATAATTTTGCGTATCATCATCATTTAGCAAGCCATCATTGCCCACTTCACCGTAAGAAGCACGAAGCTTTAACATGTCAAAGAAATCGGCATTGAAGAAGGCTTCTTTCTCAATATTCCAAGCACCGGCCACTGACCAGAAGGTACCCCAGCGTACATCTTCAAAGAACCTGGAAGATCCATCTGTTCTGATCGATGCAGAAAAAGAATACTTGTCATCATAGACGTAATTAAACCGAGAGAAATAAGACTCGATTCTGTACGAGTCCACACGACCGTCCGCAGCACTGGTTACTACGAAGTTGTCCGGCTCGATATTCCCATCCAAAATTTGTTCTTGCTTGGCAATATATTGGTAGTTGTACTTGAAGTCATAACTTTCGTGCGCGACTAATCCCTCGAAGTAATGCTTTGTGTTGAAGGTGTTCGCATAGCTGAGGATTTGGTTAAAGGTCAGGGCATTTCTCCTGGTATTTGTACGATTGGCCCTGCCTGCTGGAGCGCCATCACCGACGATTTTATTGTCATATTCCATACCCAGATAAGAAATCATGTCCGTAGAGACATTGGTACGGAAAGTGAAATCCTTTAGGAAGCTTACTTCAGCATAGGCCCTTGCACTGATCACATCGCGGTCATACAAGTCCTCATTCAGCCTGGTTTCCTGCACGACATGACGTCCTACAGATGCTCCGGGGCCACGATTTACCGATCCCAAACTCGTCATATCCCCTGTATCGTAGATCCGCTGACCGTTGGCATCGAGGATATAGCCACCTGTCTGCTGGTTTTGAAGGTAAACCGGATAGATGGGGCCCATATTTCTGGCAAAGAAGAATGGGTTTACATAGCTGGAGTTACCAGAGGTACGTGAACTGTTACCATCTGCCATGGTGGCGGACAAGTTGATGCCCGTCTTGAACCAATCAGTGGCCTGCGTATTCACATTGATACGGCCGGTAAAGCGCTCCATATCCGTTTTCATCAAGAAACCTTTCTCGTTAAGGTAACCTACTGAGGTGTAGAAATCGGTCTTTTCGGTTCCTCCTGAATACGACATATTGTACTCGCCACGGTTACCAGTACCGATCAGTTCATCATACCAGTCAAGGCCGGTAAAGTTGTTTACTGCACCGGAGTTTAAGGTACCGTCCAGTCCTACCACTTCTTCATTAGGTACATTATAGATATTGTATCCCAATAATTCGATCAGGTTTTCAGAAGCGTATTGGCTAGCCGCTCCGTCTTCGAGACCGTTTGAGTTCATTTGTCCATGCTTGAGGGATTCCCACACCAGTGGATAATACTGCTCGGCATTTACCCGATCATATTCTGGCAATGCCCTGGAAGAAACCCCTTGTCTTACAGAGAGGTTAAAGGTAGATTTTTTTGCTCCTCCTTTTTTGGTCGTGATCATGATGACCCCATTGGCCGCCCGGGCACCGTAAAGGGCCGAAGAAGATGCATCTTTTAGCACCGTCACATCAGCTATGTCCATAGGGTTTAGGTTAGAGATGTCACCGGAATAGGGAACACCATCTACCACATAGAGAGGATCCTGGGAGGCATTTACAGAGCCAATACCCCGGATACGGACAGTTGGGCTTTCGCCTGGCTGGCCACTGGCAGAAGTGGTGATCACACCGGCTGCCTGCCCTTCCAGTACGTTGGTCACACTGTTGATGGGACGGTTGGCGATTTTGGCTTCCTTAATGGCTACTGCTGATCCAGCAAAATTGCCTTTGTCGGCAGATCCATAAGCGACGACGATCACCTCTTCCAGATTTTGGGTATCTGGTGTCAAGGTGACATTCACAGTGCTTTGGTTAGCAATGTTAATTTCCTGGCTGCTATAGCCAATAAAGCTAAACACCAAGGTGTTGCTGCCTTCTGGTACTTCTAAAGTGTACATACCGTCCAAGTCGGTGATAGCACCCACTGTGGATCCCTTTACCAGAACATTCACGCCCGGCATTCCATTTGGCTCCTCTTCAGAAATAACTTTTCCAGTCACGGTTCGGCTCTGTGCCCAAACCGACGAAATGGTAAAGAGGGCTAAGATAAGACTTAGTAAACTTTTCCTCATTCGATTGATTTTAAATATTTAATGTTGGTTTTGTGGGATTATTCGATATACTGTTTATTTAGTAATGAATTTCTCCAATCGAAATATAAGGTAGTTTTTGTTATTTTTTTAAGAAAAATTAACATTTCTTGTCAAAAATACCCCTGTAATCTGTAGAATTAACCTATATATGACAGAAATCAACACCACGCAATTATCGTTTGAGTAAAAAATACTTGAATTTTATATTGTGTTTTTGCAAGTATCAATATGAATATTTCAAATAAAACACAATTATCGTTTTTTAAAAAAATGAAGGATTGTTGAGTCCCTAAACTTTTATATCGCAGTAGAAAGCTTCCCTTCCCCTAGAATATTCACTATGTATTCCAAAAATGAGAAATTACAAGAAAAGCATAAACGACATTATTCCGAACAGTTTTTACATATTGCTATTTGTGTGCGGTCTTTTAGCAATTGCTTTCGAAAGGTGCGATACATCGTATTGTGCCAGATTTGATTGAGGGGGACTTTTACCAAGCTGCCCATTTTATGGTTGGCATCTTTATCAAAGCAGCATGGCACCATATCTCCATCCCAGGTAATTACGGCTCCTTGCCACATCCGCCAGCATTTGTTGCGGATAGGTTTTTTTAGTTGCCATTTACCATTTCCCTTTGGCAAATAGCGGGAGTATTGAAGATCTTTTGGAATCAGGTCAGACCCATTTTCAAAATCATAGATCTGTGCCGTCTTGAGCTGGAGCTCGTCCACTTGGAGAGAAGCGGACAGGCGTTGGATATCCGGCAGTTCATGCTCGTTTTTGCCTGTTACCAAAAACTGGAAAATCACTTGCGGAAATTGCTTTCCTGCGGCATTCCGTTCCGCAATTAGCAGTTGGACTCCTTTCTTCACCCTTTCTAGGTTTCCACCAATCCGGTACTGTTCATAGACGCCCTGTGATGCGCCATCCACCGAAACGATAAGGTGTTTGAGGCCAGAAGAAAGGATTTTTGGAACGGTCTTCTCATTCAGGAAATGGGCATTGGTAGAGGTAGCCGTAAAAATCCCCTTCTCGTCTGCATATTTCACCAAATCCAAAAATCCAGGGTGTAAAAATGGCTCACCCTGAAAATAAAGGTGCAGGTAAGCAAGGTGATGGGCACTTTGCTCGATGATTTTTTGGTAGAGATTTTTATCGAGCATTCCTGTGGGACGCGTAAAGCTGCGCAGGCCAGATGGACACTCTGGACAGCGGAGGTTACAGCCCGTAGTGGGTTCGATGGACATGGCGATGGGAAGGCCAAGCAAATGCGGTCTTTTGATCAGCCGGGACCAATGGAAAGAGCCATAAAGCAACATATAATTCAGCACCTTCCTTAGGCTGAGGTACCTCATGAACATCCTTCCAAGCCTGTATTTGTTTTTTACCTCAGTGACTGTCATTGCTCCCAAATGTAAGAAAATTGAAGGAAAACAAACAACAGCCAATGCGTTCAGGGCGAACGTATTTAAACCCGGAATATGCATTAGCCTATCTACGCCACGGCGCACAGGTGTTGCGACCTTAAACTGCTTCAAAATCAGCCGTTTCACTTTAGCTGTTCGGGATTTATAATCTCGAACCGAGATAATGGGGATTTGCAACCCCCCTAATCCATTTGTGGATAGCACAGAAACCAATATGAATATAAGTTTTTGGCAACTTAAAGACGTCAGCCTGACGGCTATGCCCATTTGGGCAGATAGCTGCGGTGAATTATTCGTTCTTTAGACCAACTGATGCTCGTGCTCTTTCAGTATTTGCCGGGACAGGTTGCTGCTATTCCTAATGTACAAACTGCGGCAAAGTGCCAGCGGCACGGATGATAGCTGCCCTACACGAAAAGTGTTTCCCTTCAAAAAACTAAATACGTTACTTTCTCAACGTCTTAGAATTCGGGTTTAAATAGGGGCTTTACAGCTGGCGATAAAGGTTTTGAGTTCTTCAGCTGTGATGTTGCCGGCATAATAGGCTTTACCGAAGACCACTCCACGCAAACCCAAATCGCGTAATTTTTTGAAATCCTCCACATTCCGAACACCTCCGCTAGCTATCAAGTGGATGTTCGGAAATCGCTCTACAATTTCTCCATAGAGCTTAAAGTTTGGGCCTTCCATGACACCATCCCGGGTGATATCGGAACATTTAAGGTATTTAAGCCCTCTATCATAGAAATAGCTTATCTGATCCAGCAAGTGTATGTTGGTGTTTTTTTGCCAGCCTCTTATTTTGATCAAGTGGTCTTTAGGGTCAGTGTCTGCTGCCATATTGATTTTTTCGCGTCCATAGGAAACCAGCCACTGGGAGAATTTCTCTGGGGAATTGACCGCTACGGTGGCGGCGGTGATGGTGTCTGCGCCATGTTCAAAGACTTTGATCACATCACCGTCCGTACCAACACCCCCGGTAAAATCTACCTTCAAGGAAGTGTAGGCGGCAAGCGTGTGAAGGATATGATAGTTTTTGGGACTACCTCTTCGGGCACCGTCAAGGTCAACCAAATGTACCCGTTCGATTCCACAATTCTCAAATTCCTGTGCTATTTCTAGCGGATTGTGAGAAATCACCTGCTCGGTGCTAAAGTCACCTTTTCTGAGACGGACGCACTTTCCATTGATGATCCATATGGATGGAATTATTTCAAACATGTTGGGTCTAGGTTATGGGTTATTGGTAGGTTTGTGCTCTCTACCCCTTCTGGATGGTATAAAAAGCTCCTGTTTCTAGTCAAACCTTTCCTAATATAACATTAAACAACCTGATTTAATAATTAAACACTAGATATATTTGATTCCTAATAGTCAAGCTTAGCTACCCGGCCATCTGCCCCTGATGCCCAGATGGCTTCTCCGTTTTTCGAGCACTTCACAGCATGGAAGCCGGTACTGGAGAAATTGGCCCAATTGCTCCCGCCGTCCTTAGAGAAATCACTTCCATTAGGGCCTACGGCAATAAGCCAGCCTTTTTCAGGAAAATAGGAAACTCCAGAACGGTACCCAGAGGGTGGTGTACCTTTTGTGGGCTGCCATGTCTGGCCACGATCAAATGAAAAAGCACTATTTCCTGATGTATTATCAGCATCCAGGTAATCCCCACCAACAGCTACAATATGCCTTTTGTTCATAAAAGTGAGGGAGAAAATGCCTTGGGAAGGTTCGCCCTGTATAAGTGGTGCCGGGATAGTATCCCAGTCCACACCGCCATTATCCGAATAGTAGATATTGCTTTTGACTCCTCCACTGGCCATCCAGATTTCATGACCTTTGGCCAAAATCCCCGATCCACTTGCCGCAAAGCCGGCTTCTCCCTCAGGTACTTTTGCCGTACGGTTGAGGGCTTCCCAGGTATCTCCACCATTCAGGGTAAGCAGCACCATCCATTTGCCATCCACAGGATCTCCATAGGCGTATCCTCTTCTTTCATTCACAAAGGCCAATCCGTCCAAAAACGCTTCTTCAGGCCCTTCGTATTTCTTTTCCCATGACTTCCCGCCATCGGTGGTCTTATAAATTACCGCTGGCTGACCTGCCGAAATGGCTACTGCCGTCTTGGCATCGAAGGCCTCAATATCCCTAAAATCTACCGTATCCAGTCCAGCAATCACGCCCTCGTCCCAGTGCTCACCACCATCCATCGTAAGCATCCAACGCCCATTGCTTCCTGTCGCCCAAGCAATATCGGCTGTCAACGGTGACAAACCTCTTAGAGAAGCTTCTGTAGGTGTGGTGACTTCGCGCCAGCCCATGGGAGAACTGCTCTCTGTGGACTTGGGGGCATTGCATGAAAAAAGGAGACTGAAAAATACCCAAACAATAACTTGATGATAATTAAGATGTTTCATTTGTTCTCGATAAAAATCTTGGCAACCTATATAATAATAAATTGAATGTACTTGACCTGGAGCACTTCTATTTTATAAAGTATATTTTTTAACCCCAAAGCCATCGGAAAAGTTTCTTTCATACTGAAGGATAACATTTTTCTAACATCCCATTAAGAAAACGACTCTCTCAAGTACTTCGCGGTATAATTATCCTCCACCTCTTGCAATGCTTCCGGCGTCCCTTCAAAGGTCACGTTTCCTCCACGTTCACCGCCTTCTGGCCCTAGGTCAATGACCCAATCGGCAGATTTGATGACCTCGGTATTGTGCTCAATAATGATGACAGAGTGCCCTTCCTCGATCAACGCATTGATGGAATGGAGCAGTTTTTTGATGTCATGAAAGTGGAGTCCTGTGGTAGGCTCGTCAAAGATAAATAACACATGGTCTTTGGCCTTGTTACCGCCCTTACCGAGAAAGGAGGCCAACTTCACCCGCTGGGCTTCCCCTCCACTAAGGGTGTTTGAACTCTGCCCCAGACCTATATATCCCAAGCCTACTTCTTGGAGGGGCTGAAGACGTGTGATGATCGCATTTTTGCCTTTAAAAAACTCCATTGCCTCGTCAATGGTCATGTCGAGGACATCTGCGATATTCTTGTCCTTATAAGTGACGTCCAGAATTTCGTTTTTGAAACGCTTCCCCTTGCAGGATTCACAGGTAAGGAAAATATCCGCCATGAACTGCATTTCGATTTTCTGTGTGCCTTCACCTTGACAAGCTTCACAGCGGCCTCCGTCTACATTGAAGCTAAAAAAAGCCGGCTTGTAACCGCGCTGCTTAGATGTGGGACGATCAGCAAACAAGCTCCTAATGGCATCATAAGCTTTCACATACGTCACAGGGTTGGATCGGGAAGACTTGCCTATTGGGTTTTGGTCCACAAACTCCACCTGACTAATGGACTTGTAGTCTCCGCCCAGCGTATCGAATTTGCCCGTCTCATCGATTACCGTTCCCAGCATTTTGCCCAATGCCGGATACAGCACTTTCTTGATCAAGGTGGATTTGCCTGAACCACTGACCCCAGTGATCACCGTAAGGGTGTGCAGTGGAATCTGCACATTGATGTTGTTCAGGTTATTTTCACGGGCTCCACTGACCAGGATTTTATCCTTCCATTTTCTATTGCCCTGCTTGATGTCGATTTTTTCTTCACCCTTTAGGTATTTTGCCGTATAGGTTTCGCCATGGCTGATAAGGTCTTGGAGCTTGCCCTGAAATACCAACTCACCGCCATTATTGCCCGCATCCGGGCCAATATCAATGATTTCATCTGCCGCTTTCATGATTTTTTCCTCATGCTCTACCACAATGACCGTATTGCCCATATCACGAAGGGATTGGAGCACCGATATCAGCCGGTCGCTATCCCTTGGGTGCAGGCCAATACTTGGCTCATCCAAGATATACATGGATCCCACCAGAGCACTTCCCAGCGAAGTAGCCAGCTTGATCCGCTGATATTCCCCGCCCGAGAGGCTAGAGGTAAGGCGATTTAACGTCAAATAGCCCAAACCAACTTTATCGATGTACTCCAATCGGTTCAAGATCTCCTTGAGAAGTCGATTGGCCGTTTTTGTTTCTGCCTCGGTGAGCTGGATAGTTTGGAAAAAATCCAGCGCCCTATCGATGGGCATCAAGACGATATCGGTGATGGAGTGGCCATTGACCTTTACATAAGCTGCGTCTTTTCTAAGACGAGTACCTTTACAATCGGGGCAAGTGGTCCTCCCACGAAAGCGGGAGAGCATCACGCGGTATTGGATTTTATGGGTCTTGCTCTGGAGGTGCTCAAAGAAAGCATCCAGGCCTTTAAAATGGCTATTTCCTTTCCAGAGCAGCTCCTTGTGCTCATCGTCCAATTCTTCGTATGGTCTATGGATGGGAAAATCAAAGCGAATGCCATTTTTGATCAACGGAGCGGCCCATTTTTTGGTGGTCTCCCCACGCCAGGGGGCAATGGCCCCTTCGTAAATAGAAAGCGACTTGTCTGGAATCACCAGATCAGGATCTATTCCCAGCACTGAACCAAATCCTTCGCAGGTTTTACAGGCACCGTAAGGGTTGTTAAAGCTGAAGAAATTAACCGATGGAAGCTCGAAGGATATTCCATCCAGCTCAAATCGGTCACTGAAATTGCGCGCTTCTTTTCCAGGTACCACCACGTGACAGTCTCCATGCCCTTCAAAGAAAGCTGTCTGTACACTATCCGCAATTCGGAAGTGGTTGTCCTCGTCATCTTTTCTGACCACAGCCCTATCGATCAGGATTTCCATTTCACCCTTTGGAATCTCCTTCTCCTCCAGCAGGTCCTCTACATAGTAGACCTCACCATCAATGATAACCCGTGTAAATCCTTTTTGAAGCAGTATTTCCAGCTCTTTCTCGATACTGCGAGAAGCATTTGCCTGTAGCGGACAGCTGATCATCACTTTATCGTTCTCTTCAAAGCTATGGACAAAATCCACGACATCGGTAACGGTATGGTGCTTCACTTCTTCTCCACTTACCGGCGATATGGTGTGGCCGATTCTGCTAAAAAGGAGCTTGAGGTAATCATAGATTTCTGTGGTGGTGCCCACAGTAGACCGGGGATTTTTGGTGGACACTTTCTGCTGAATGGCGATGGCCGGAGAAACCCCTTTGATGTATTCCACATCAGGTTTTTCCATTCTGCCCAGAAACTGGCGGGCATAAGAGCTCAGGCTCTCCACGTACATCCGCTGGCCTTCGGCAAACAACGTGTCAAAAGCCAAACTGGACTTGCCAGAACCTGAAAGTCCTGTCACCACCACCAGTTTGTTGCGCGGGATGGCCACGCTCAGGTTTTTCAGGTTGTTTACCCGAGCGTTCTTGATGATGATGTATTCTTTGGGGTCTAAATTCTCTATCGATGATGGATTCAAGGCAGTTGTCTCATTCATAGCTTACAAAGATACCAAGTCAACCTGTGAATTGGTAATTTGTTTAAAGCTGAATTTACTGGAAAAGTTCCCCTTCTTCCTAATCCCCCGTTAAATGGGCCTTAACCTTAACTTTTTTGACCAGTTCATCAGTGTAAATGATTCCATTGGCAGGGTAAAGCTGATAGTCATCGATTTCCTCTATATCCATGACTTCATACTGCATGCCCAGTGAATCTGCATAAGCATTGATGCGGCTTTTGGCATTGGCCAAGGCCTTTTGAAACCCAATGTCCTGGAGGGCTTTATTTTTTTGGGGCGAAAGATAGTAACCGCTACTATTGATGTTGACAGGGAGCTTATTTTCGGCAAGCAATTTACTGATGAGGTCTTTTTCGGTGGCCTTGTTCAGGACCACGGTATAGCTAATTCCATAAGTAAAATCACCTGCGCCAGTTTTGCTATCGTACCCACCGTCCTTATAGAAGTTTTCACTGGTGATGTCTACCCTGAACTTTGCCATTTCCGTTCCTTTCATCAAAGACTCTAGGGCTTTTTTCTGATCTAGATTACCGTTAAAACTTACGTTGATACAGGGTGCGACCTCTTCAAAAGTGACTTTATCCACGCCAATAAGGGCTATGGTTTTGGTAGCGTTAGGCTGGTTTAAATTACAGGAAATGACCCCAGTACCCAGTACGGCGAACAGAAAATACTTGACAACTAATCGGTGCATGGTTAATTAAATTAAAGGTTGTTGATAATATCCACAGCTTCATGAAGGTTTCTACAACAAGTGAGTCTGGTGGACTACGATAAACGAGCGATTTTATTATTATTAAAAGATTTTTTATCACACGTCCATGTATCTTATGAATTACGTAATTTTTGGTATAAAAATTGACTTATTAATGGGTTATTTTCGATAAAATTAAAATCGATTGATTATTTTGATTTATCTATTTTAACGAATAAATATTCCGAATAAGTATTGATGTCAGGTATATTTTGCATAAAAAAATCAGTTAATTCATTGCATTGTGTATTTCAAATATATACATTTGGCTTTGACTGAATTTGTTTCATCCCTAAAACCCGCAATATGGAGTAGACTTCTACGTTATTTAAACGTCAGAATTTATGAGTAAAAGGTTAAGACCGAAAGACAGCGAATTGATCGCTCAGTACAGAAATGGGAGTGAAGCTGCTTTCGAAGTGTTGGTAGATAAATATAAATCCCGTGTCTTCACGACGATTTATATGATAGTAAAAGATCAGGGTGTAGCAGAAGATCTGTTACAGGATGTGTTTGTGAAAGTAATCCAAACGCTGAACTCTGACCGGTATAACGAAGAAGGGAAGTTCCAGCCATGGCTGATGCGGATTGCGCACAACTTGGCTGTAGACTATTTCAGGAAGATGAAGCGCTATCCATTTATCATGATGGAGGATGGCTCCAATCTCTTTAATACATTAAAATTTGCTGATTCCAATGTCGAGGACCAAAAGGTCAAAGATGAGACCCATGCATTGGTCAGAGAGCTTATCGACGAACTTCCAGAAAGCCAAAAACAAGTGCTGATCATGAGACACTATATGGATTTGAGTTTTCAGGAAATCGCTGACCAAACAGGAGTAAGCATCAACACGGCGCTTGGAAGAATGCGTTATGCGCTTATCAACATGCGGAAAAAGTTGAAACAAATTAATGTTGCCTATGACAAAATATTTTACCCCAAATGAACAGCTGATAAAGTATCTATATCAGGAAATGAGCGATGAGGAAAGCGAAGGTTTTGAGCAGCTTTTGCAAATCGACGATCGCTTGATGCAAGACTATCTGGACGCTATAGACATGCTCGGACGCCTCAATGATGAAATGATGGAACCATCGGAAAAAACCGTCGTGGCCATTAAGAGAAAAGCTAAATCTTCCGGATTGGAAAAAGTATAATCTGAACTATATTATCAATCATATTGCCCTTTCTGGTCAAACCCAGAGAGGGCTTTTTTCTGTCCTGGATGTTTACCATGCACCTTGTCCTAGGGGAATGAGAATAAAGCCAAAAAGCCAGGCCATGGAGCCTCTCGCCACGGCCATAGCCGTCAGTTTAAACGGATATGGGGTCAAGCGGAAAAGTTGAGGGGTTGATGGAACGCTGATGACGCAGATGATGATGATTTGCGCTGATTTTTTGCTTAAATTGAAAAAGACAAGTGGCATAAAAAGCTTAGCTGTTCGGGATTTGTAATCCCGAACCGGGATAATGGGGATTGGAAATCCCCCCTAGACCAGGGCGAACGCATTTAAAAAAGTATCCCAGTTTGAATATATCTGCTTGTTCCTACAGCACAACTCAACAACACCTTTTCATTCTTCGATAATCCTTCTACCTTTGCGGGAAGAAAGATCGAATTAGGGGTGCCCTACCAAACGGGCTGAGATCATACCCATATTACCTGATCCGGGTAGTGCCGGCGAAGGGAAAGGCGATTTCCATGACACATGGAACAATCGGGTAAACAATAAATGGAGCAATCACCCCTGGATGGCTCTAATGTTTAACCAAGCTTAATCAATTTTCATTATGAAACGTATGTTGTTGACAGCAGCAATGCTGCTGGTCGGAGTTTGTGCAATCGCGCAAAACCAACTCACCGGAAAGGTCATAGATGCCACCACCGGAGAACCATTAATCGGTGCCAACGTGCTCCTTGAAGGCACAGGCAGAGGAAGTACTGCAGATCTCAATGGAGCCTTTGCCATCAAAAACATCCCAGATGGCCAGTACCAACTGAAGGTCTCCTTTGTTGGCTATGAGGCAGAGGTGAAAGCGTTGGAAATCCCATCTCCTGAGCTTGAGATCAAGCTGAAGGAAAATTCACTGTTGACAGAAGAGTTTATCGTTTCGGCCACAAGGGCTTCCGAAACTACTCCTACGACGTTCTCCACCGTCACCAAGGAAGACCTTGCCAAAAACAACCTCGGTCAGGACATGCCCATGTTGCTGAACTACACGCCATCCGTAGTAACCAATTCGGATGCTGGAGCAGGCATCGGCTATACAGGCCTGCGCATCAGAGGGTCTGACCAGACGAGGATCAATGTCACGGTAAATGGAATCCCTATGAATGATGCCGAGTCCCATGGCGTCTTCTGGGTAAATATGCCTGACTTTGCCAGCTCGGTGGACAATATCCAGATCCAACGTGGTGTAGGAACATCCACCAATGGTGCGGCGACTTTTGGCGCCAGCATGAACATCCAGACGGATACCAAAAAGGAAGAAGCGTATGGCGAGGTAGCCACCTCGTTCGGTTCTTTTAACTCCCAAAAATACACCGTCCAAGCTGGTTCAGGCCTCCTGAATGACCGCTGGGCCGTGGATGCCCGCCTCTCCCAGATCAAATCCGACGGGTATGTGGACAGGGCTACGTCCGACCTAAAATCCTATTTCCTCTCTGGAGGGTATTACGGGGATGACCACGTCTTCAAAGTCAATGTATTTTCTGGCAAAGAAAAAACCTACCAGGCTTGGTATGGCCTTCCCGAAGACAAACTGGAAACCGACCGGACATTTAATTACTACACCTACGACAACGAAACCGATAATTACCAGCAAGACCATTACCAGTTTATCTATACGGGGAAGTACGGTCAAAACTGGAAGACACACGCGGCCTTGCATTATACGTATGGTCGAGGATACTATGAACAATACCGCGAGGAGGATGACTTTGCGAGCTACGGCCTAGCCCCAGTGGTGATCGGTGATGAGACCATCGAGAGTACCGACATTATCAGAAGAAGATGGCTGGACAATGACTTCTTTGGAGGAGTATTTTCGGTGAATTATGTGTCTGACGATGGCCGCTGGGACCTGATCTTGGGTGGTGGTGCCAACCGTTATGATGGGGACCACTTTGGCGAGATCATCTGGGCCCGGGTCGCTGGCGACACCGATATCCGCGATCGCTATTATGACAATAATGCGGTAAAAGACGACCGTAACATCTATGCCAAAGCCACTTACGAAGTCGCAGATCGGTTGTACTTGTTTGGTGACGTGCAGTTTAGGCAGATTGATTACCGCTTTGAGGGCGTCAATGACGACCAGCGAGTAGTAGACGGTGCGCAGCATTACAATTTCTTCAATCCAAAATTTGGCATCAGCTACGAAAGTGGAAAAGGCGAAACCTGGTATGCCTCCTATGCAGTGGCTAATCGGGAACCGGTCAGAAGTGACTTTACGGATAATCCCATCACGGAAATCCCACGTCCAGAACGGCTCCATAATATAGAAGCAGGTATCAGGGCACAAAAAGGCAACGTTAGCTATAATGCCAATTTCTACTATATGGGCTATAAGGATCAGCTGATCCTAACTGGGCAGATCAATGATGTCGGTGCTTACATTCGGGAAAATGTGGATAATTCCTATCGCGCGGGGATCGAACTGGATGGAGCCGTGAAGCTATCCCCCAAGTGGACCCTTGGCGGAAACATCGCCTTCAGCCGCAATAAGATCGATGCCTTTACAGAGTATGTGGATGATTACTCCAGCGAAGTATTCCAGCAGGAGGAATTTACGTATGAAGATACGGACATCGCCTTTTCCCCAAATATCGTAGGTTCGGCCATGGTGGATTTTCATCCAATCAAAAACATGGAGATCAGCTGGATGGCCAAGTATGTGGATGACCAGTACCTGGACAATACGCAGAATGATGGCAGGAAGCTGGATGCCTTCTTTACCAATGACATCCGATTTGCTTACACACTTCGGCCAAGGTTCTTAAAGGCATTGGAGTTTAATGTGAAAGTGAACAATGTCTTTGATGTCATGTATGAACCCAACGGGTACACCTTTAGCTATTTTGTTCCCGGTGATGCAAACAGGGAGCTGGTAACCGAAAATTATTACTACCCTATGGCCGGAACCAATTTTATGGCGGGAGTAAACGTGAAATTTTAAGCCTAAGTTAATGGCACGCAGATGAATACTTGTGGATCAGATAGTCGCGGATTATATCCAGCGTAAATCCGTGTTATCTGCGTGCCATCACTTTTTTATGTAAATGAGAAATACTTTTTACGTAACCAGAAAGCCACTCTAACCAGCAGGATCAATGCCGGCACCTCTATCAAAGGACCAATAACCCCTGCAAATGCCTGGCCTGAGTTCAAGCCAAAAACAGCTATCGCCACAGCTATCGCCAGCTCAAAGTTATTTCCCGCAGCCGTAAAGGCCACCGCAGCGGTTTTGTCATACGTGGCACCCATGGCTTTGGTGATAAAAAAGCCAATGATAAACATCACCGTAAAATAAATCATCAACGGAATAGCAATGATCACCACATCACCAGGGATTTCCATGATCAGCTCCCCTTTTAGCGAAAACATGACGACGATCGTAAATAGCAATGCTACCAGCGTCATAGGAGAGATGGCAGGAATAAACGTGTTAGTGTACCAGTCTTCACCTTTTGTCCGGATCAGAAAATACCGGCTCAATATCCCCATTAAGAACGGAATCCCCAGATAAATGGCCACACTTTCGGCTATGGTCTGAATGGAAATGTCCACCAAGACACCATCAAACCCGAAATAAGGAGGAAGTACAGTGATAAATATCCAAGCATAAAAGCTGTAAAAGAAAACTTGGAAAATACTGTTCAGCGCCACCAATCCAGCACCGTACTCGCTACTTCCCTCTGCCAGGTCGTTCCAGACCAAAACCATGGCAATACACCGCGCCAAGCCTATCAGGATCAACCCTACCATATATTCTGGATAATCCCGCAAAAACAGGATAGCCAATACGAACATCAATACTGGCCCTATCACCCAGTTGAGCAGTAATGATATGGATAGGATTTTGGTGTTTTTGAAGACTTTGGGCAATAATGAATAATTCACTTTTGCCAATGGGGGATACATCATCAGGATCAGCCCAATAGCAATGGGGATATTCGTGCTGCCATGACTTAGGGACTCTACTTTGATAGGTATGGCAGGAAAATAGTATCCTAGACCAACCCCCACCGCCATGGCCACAAATATCCACAGGGTGAGGTTTTTGTCAAGAAAACTTAATTTTTTACTCGCTGTCATGATGGTTTGTTGATTTTCGAAAATACATAGTACATTTCTGAAGCGATCTGATGGCTTCTTTCCAAGTACTTTTCTGACTGTTGCGGTGTGCCATCAAAAGCTTTGGGGTCATCATAGGTAACGGGGATCCGTTGCTCAGCGCCAGCAATAAAAGGGCAACCCTCGTCCGCTTGGGAGCAGGTCATTATCGCTGCAAAACCTGAATCGGGATTAAACCCATCATCCCATTTTTTGGAAAACCCAATCACCGGATGTGCATTGCTTGCGTATTTTATACTGTAAACAGGATTTTTCCCTTCTTCTTGGAGCTTTACTACATTAAATCCCTGATGGGACAACGTCTCAGCAACCTTGGGAAATAAGGCTGTCGCCTCCGTACCTCCAGAGAAACTTCTCACCTGACCTATCCCCCAGTAATAGGCCATGCACTGTGCCCACACTTGGGCCAAATGGCTCCTTCTGGAATTATGGGTGCATATAAAATTCAGTAGGACAGGTTCGTTTCGGTCTACCTTGGCCTGAAGATAATCTACCAATGGCTGTAGCGTCAACTTACGGTCATCTGAAATTTGGTCGCTGCTTACCGCATCTATAGTGGCTGACAAGTTATTAAATAGCGTTTTTTCCATGATCTTAGTTATTGGATATTAACAACAGTTTCCACCAGGAGTACACGCTCCAAACTGGCTTGAAGAAACTTCCACCTTTGGTTTTTCAGCAGGAATTCCGCACTGATCTTTGGCCAGGCAGTCAGTTTCCTTGGTAGTCAAGATAAAATTGGTACCGTCAAAGTCCAGTCCGAATTTTCCGATTGTTTCTCCTTGGTACTCTACTTCTATTTCCGCATCTGGAAGTCCTAGGGTTTTCTCAGAGAGTTCAATAATATGCACTAACTTTTCGGGGTGCAGTCGATGGTCGTAATCATCCGCATTCCAAAGTTGGAAATTAACAACCTCCTCATTTCGGACAGTGCCGCCACAATCGATAAAGTGTTTGGTGACTTTCCCTACCTCGGTGACGTGAAAATGGCCCGGAACCAAACTCCCGTCTGGAAGTTGAAAGCCTATTCTCTCCAAACTGTTCAATGCTGATTTTACTTCTGATAGTCTCATAGATTCATTAGTTTATTGCGATATTACGATAAAACAAGGTAATTTTTTTTTAACAACAATCCAAACTAGTAATATCTTGATCCATAAAAGGCATCATAACCTCCTTCATCTTGAGCCAGTTTTCCTTATGGATACAATAGCAGACACTTGTTCCTTCCACACTTCCTTTGATCAAGCCAAGGTGTTTGAGTTCTTTGAGGTGTTGCGAGATCGTGGCCTGTGCCAAGCCTATCTCAAGCACCAAGTCGCCACAAACACAGGTATTGATTTTGAACAAATGCTGGAGAATGGCTACCCTAGCTGGATGCCCAAATACTTTAGCATAAGCAGCAATGGCATTTTGCTCGGATGAAAAGATGTCTGTTTTAGCTAGTCCCATTTTGTCAATTGTTATATTGCAATATTACGATAAATAAATTTTACATCCAAGTTTTTTTAAACCCGGTTTGTTCATTAGCAACCTCTAGGCGATGGAGATTTACCATCTCTCTCTACCGTTGATAGGCACTATCAAATTTCCAAAAACTCCCTTACCATTGCCAGCGTAGTCGCTTCTTGCTCAAACATCCCCATGTGACCGGCATCGGGAAGTTCGTGGTAGGCATCCACATAGACCTGATGTTTTCTGCTGTCGTCTATTTTTACTGCACCGTCAAGCACTCCGGCAATCATCAGCTTTTTGCCACTAAAATCACGGAGCACATCCATCCTGTCTTTCCTGTCCCGCATAGCTTTGGTAAAGGACACCAATCCTTCATTGGTGGTTCTGCGGGCGATTTGGACAACTTCCTGGATGGTGCCTTTCATGGATTCGCGGTGTGCTGCTGTAAACAGCGGAGGAACAAAGGAGTCGACAAAAACCTTAACGCCATGCTTCTTTACAAAGGTAAGGGTACGGTTTCGGACCCCGATTTTTTCCTCATCATCTGCAAAGGCCGTAGAATGAAAAAGCCCCAGGCCTCCAAGCTCATCACCCATCAATTCTGCCATGGCCAAGGCCACATATCCGCCAAGGGAATGTCCAATGACCACTGGCTTTTCCAATGCTAAATCATGGATCCAGTCTTGTAGCATTTGTGCAGCCTGCTCCATAGAGATCGTTTCTTCATACCAACGGGAATCCCCAAAACCGGGCAGATCAGGACACAGTACCCGGTATTCACCGGAAAAAGCCTCGATAAATTTTCCCCACATCTCCTTGGTCTCACAGAAACCATGGATAAAAATCACGGGCTTTCCATGCCCTTGGTCGGTGTATTCGATGGTAGCGGTCATAAAAATGAAGTTAAGGATAAAGTAGGTAACTGCCAATTGAGAACCTAGGTTCTACAGATCTGAGTTGGATTATACAACTGGCATCAATGCCTCACTGCGAACGCAGCGATAGCGGACTGGAGGAATCTTTCTTTTTGGGTCGAGGTGGCTTCTCCATGCTCTCTACCTGGCGGCAGACAGCGATTTCTATAGTCAAAGGAAGGCTTATCTGGCTGAGCAAATTATAGCCGTCAATGCTTTCTTTCCCGAACACTAGATATGATATAAGACTATTCTATTGATATGAAAAATTTAATTTTACTATACGCTTTTTACCGGTAAGTTTTATTTCTCACAGAACGCACAGGATACCCGGAATGAAATATGGCTTTTCTGGGATTTTGGTGGTTTCTGTGAGAACCTGTTTACAATCTCTGTGATTACTGGTGGCATTAAGAAATTTGAGTATGAGTAATCGTGCCAGTGACCAAATGCTATAACGACTGTAGTCTGTCGCCCCTCTTCCGTGACCGATTATCCACCATAAATGACTGGTCAGATTACTTTATAAGCATAAAACTGGATAATGAAAAAATTCAATCAATGATTGGCAGAAATGGCCTCGGTCATTTTTTTCACCGCTGCTACAATTCCCTCCGAATCCATACCACATTCCTTATGCAGTTCCAGTTGAGTGCCGTGTTCGACCACCTCATCTGGAATTCCCAGTCGCTTGACTTGTGCTTGATAGTCATTGTCCATCATCCATTCCAGTACAGCACTACCAAAACCTCCCATGAGACAACCGTCTTCCACGGTGATGACTTTCTTGAATTTGCCAAACACTTCATGCAGCATTTCTTCATCCAACGGCTTCACAAATCGCATGTCATAGTGAGCTGGGTCAAGTCCTTCCTTGGTCAGTTTATCACATGCTTCCACTGCATAATTTCCAATATGACCGATGGTAAGGATGGCTACATCTTCACCTTCTTTTACAATGCGCCCTTGCCCTGTGGTGATTTCCCGCATAGGCTTCCTCCAGTCAGGCATCACACCTTGTCCACGTGGATAGCGGATCGAATACGGCCCTTCATAGATCGATGCAGAATACATCATATTTCGAAGCTCTTCTTCGTTCATCGGCGCGGCCACTACCAAGTTGGGAACACACCTGAAAAAGGCCAAATCATATGCACCGTGATGTGTAGGGCCATCGGCACCGGCAAATCCTGCTCTGTCCAGACAAAAAACAACGGGCAAATTCTGCAAGCAGACATCATGTACCACTTGGTCATAGGCACGTTGCATAAAAGTGCTGTAGATATTGCAGAAGGGTTTCATGCCCTGCGTGGCGAGACCTGCTGAAAATGTCACGGCATGCTGCTCGGCGATGCCCACATCAAAAGCCCGGTCTGGCATGGCTTTCATCATGATGTTCATAGAAGAGCCAGAAGGCATGGCAGGGGTGACCCCCATGATGCTATCATTTTCCTCGGCTAGTTCTACGATGGTATGCCCAAAGACATCTTGGTATTTGGGAGGCTGAGGGGTATCGTATACTTTCTTGGCTATTTCTCCTGTGATCTTGTCAAATTTCCCGGGAGCATGCCATTTGGTTTGGTCTTTTTCGGCCAGGTCGTAGCCTTTCCCTTTTACCGTCAGGCAATGCAAAATCTTAGGGCCTGGGATTTTCTTGAGGTCATTCATCACTTCTACTAAGTGATTGACATCATGGCCGTCCACTGGACCAAAGTAGCGCAGGTTGAGCGATTCGAACAAATTGCTTTGGTGCAAAAGGGCTGACTTAACAGCTCCCTCTACTTTGGAAATGACTTCTTGGGCACTGGATCCGAATTTGCTGAACTTGCCCAAAATCCGCCATAAGTCATCCTTGAACCTATTATAGGTTTGCGAAGTGGTGATGTCTGTCAGGTAATCCCTGAGTGCTCCCACATTGGGATCGATAGACATACAATTGTCATTAAGGACAATGATCATATTGGTATCCGATACACCGGCGTGGTTCATGGCCTCAAAAGCCATTCCGCCTGTCATTGATCCATCGCCAATAACGGCCACGTGCTGCTTGAGCTCATCGCCTTTATATTTGGACGCCATGGCCATTCCCAAGGCTGCAGAAATGGATGTGCTTGAATGGCCCACCCCGAAGGCATCGTATTCGCTTTCCTTCCTCTTAGGAAAACCTGAAATCCCTTTGTAAAGTCTATTGGTATGGAAAGTTTCTCTTCTTCCGGTCAGGATCTTATGGCCATAAGCTTGGTGGCCCACATCCCAGATAAGCTGGTCAGAAGGGGTATTGAGCACATAGTGCAATGCCACGGTCAGTTCCACAACACCCAGACTTGCCCCAAAATGACCTCCATACACGGAGACGCTGTCAATAATGTATTGACGCAACTCTTCACAAATCTGAACAAGCTGATCCTTTCTGAACTGCTTGAGGTCAGCAGGAGAGTTGATCTGGGCAAGTAATTTTCCTGGTTCTATTAACATTGCGGTCTATATCCCTTCTGTACTAATAACTGTGACGGTAAATGATTGTTTTAATATAGCCAAAATTTAGCCAAACTTCTTATCTGCAAGTTTTCTTGCTGATTTTGAACCGTCTCATATTGAATTTTGTATTTATGTAATATCTTTGATATTCAATCTGATCGCAAAATTAAGAGAAATTTAATAGTATCCAGTGAGTTTCGAGATCAAATTACCGCTTTTTGAGGGGCCGTTCGATTTGCTTCTGTTCTTTATTGAGCGGGATGAGCTGGATATATATGATATTCCCATTTCCAAAATCACCCATGATTTCCTGGATTACCTCAAACACCTGGAACAAATGGAAATCGAAGTGGCCAGTGAATTTATCCTCGTTGCGGCCACATTGATGAAAATCAAGTCCAAACTACTGATCCCCAGACCGGAGCTGGATGAAAATGGAGAGGAGATCGATCCCAGAGAGGAGCTCATCAGGCACCTGCTGGAGTATAAGAAGTACAAATCCGTCATCGGGGAGCTCACCGAGATGGAGGCTGCCCGAATGACCAAAGAAAAAAGGGGCAATATCGCTTCGGAGCTTAAAGAGCTCAGCAAGTCAGATGATGTAGAAAGTGAAATCCAAGACTTGGACCTGTACAAAATCCTCAAGGTTTTTCAACGGGTAATGGCTCGATACGCCGCCAGAACTGATGAGACTAAGCACACAGTGGTGCAATATCCCTACACCATTGATCAGCAAAAGAATTTTGTACTGGATAAGATCAGTTTCAAAAAAAGGATGCCTTTTACAGAGTTTATCGAGTACAAGCCGGACAAGATATTTGTAATCTACACTTTTTTGGCGATTTTGGAGCTCCTTCAGCTTTCCTTGGTTACGATCAAGCTGGGAGAGGGCTTTAACAATTTTTGGGTAGAAAAAATAGAGGAAATCCCAGCAGCGTAAATTTTATGAAGTTAGACAACAAAGAGATTTTCAAGACGCTTAATCCGAACAAAGTCTGGATTCCTGTGCTATTCGGGATAGGTATTGTCTTTGTGATGTTCTACTCCGACCCCTCCATTACACGAGAAAACCTTCGGAGTGTCTTCGATGCCTCGTGGCCATCCATCTTATTGGCTATTTTGGTGATATTTCTGCGTGATGCAGGCTATGTCTATCGGATCAGGGAGATCACGGATAAGCACCTTAGCTGGACCAGGGCCATTTATGTGATCATCCTTTGGGAGTTTGCTTCAGCAGTGACACCATCGATCGTAGGGGGTACAGCTGTGGCCGTGTTTATCCTCCACAAGGAAGGCATCAAGCTGGGAAAGGCCATTGCCTTTGTGATGGTGACCGCTATATTGGACAATTTGTTCTTCGTCATTGGCGCTCCTTTGGTGTTGTTTTTTGCACAGGGAAGTATTTTCCCGGACAGTCACGTCCTGGAGCTGAGATTGGGCAAGAGCCTGAATTACATCTTTTGGGTGAGCTATTCCTTATATGCGCTGTATTCCTTGATCATGGCGGCGGCATTATTTTATCGGCCAAGGGTCTTTAAGTGGGTGCTATTAAAAATCTTTAGCATCCGATGGATACGCAAATGGAAGTACAATGCCAGCGAGTATGGCGACCAGATCATCGAATCCAGCAAGGAGCTACAAGGCAAAAAAGCCAAATATTGGATCACCATCGCCGTAGCCACCATTTTTATCTGGTCTTCCCGCTACCTGATGCTCAATGCCCTGATGACGGCTTATGTAGACTTGAGTTTTACGGAACATATTTTGGTCTTTGCGAGGCAGATCATCATGTGGATCGTCATGATGATTTCCCCTACCCCTGGCAGCAGCGGTACAGCAGAGTTTTTCTTTGCACAGTTCTTCTATGAATTCCTGACCAACTACACCTTTGTGGGAAGTATCCTATGGAGAATGTTCTCTTATTATCCTTATTTGCTCTTGGGGGCGATCTTCCTTCCTAGATGGATCCGTCAGGTCTTTTTCAAGAAGAAAGAAGAGTAAGCCCCGGAAGGATATCAGGATTTTATCAGTAGGATAGAAGTAAGCGGTGTCGTCGGTCAGCTGTCGACTGTCCACAGGAGTCAAGGAGCTTGAAACCTTCCAGCATCATCATCTCACTGATCCTTCGTCTCGTGCATTACTTGGGAAGATAATTTTAACCCGCACTACAAGACATCGGCAAATAGTGACGTAAATCAGCTAACTTATTTAACCACATTAGGAACATAGGGTACATTAGGGAAAATTCGGTAATCAATATGCTGAAGCCATACCAAATCCAACGACATACAAATCTTCGGAAGTTAGATGAAAATATGCATTAGCCTATCTATTGCGACAAGAAATTGCTTTGCTTTAGTTTTCGGTTCTACCTGGCAGCTAAACCATAGCCGCTAGGTCAAGGGTGTAAAAGACTGATAGACAAGCCTGCCTTATTGCCCGCTCGCTTTTTAATTTCTTAACGCCCAATACCTGCAAGGCGGAATCAGTTAATAAGTCTGTTTTATGCTATAAAGAGTCTCTTTTGGATAAATTATCATGATTATTCCATGCAGTGGCCTATTTTCTTAAATAACCAAGTTGAGCCAGAACTATAAGCTCCCCTGAGCCAAAAAATGGTATCGTTTCCTTAAGACGGCCCTTGGCATGCCTGTTTTTCAGTAGGTGGTGGAGGCCGTTAGAAAAGGGAGTTGGCTCGCGTCGTGGAACAGCGAGACCCACTCTCTTTTAGGCCGTAGCTACCGGATGAAAATTAAAATGGGGGAGGGATCGTCGTCGCATGGGAAATGTATGTCCCATTTTAAAAGGCATACCACAGGCCTAGATTTTTTTCTTTCTTTTTTCATCAATGGAAAAAAGGAAAAGGATAAAATCCACCAAGATGATCAGGTTTCTGCGGCCACAGTCAATCAAAAAAGGGGGGCTTAAATACATAAAAAGGATAAATACCTTTAACTAAACGGCATTGATTTCGGGTTTAATTTCTAATTCCCTCTGAGAAAAAATTCTTCTTCCACATCTCTTTACAAACGAAATTGACACAATCTAAAATCTGGTAGATATTTTTGGGCACAAAAGGGCTCAGGCTGATTTGGTAATTGCCATGTCTGTCCTTTTGGATGTCCAATTCATATTGGTTCTTCAGCTGAAGTAATTCTCTTGGAAAAAAAATCTGGACATGGGTAGAGGTCATGTCATAATGAATGCCAAATTGCTTCTTTTTGTGGTGATAACGATGCTGAACGGACTTTTCCTGAAACAGCTTTTCGGATATATGAAGCATGGAGGATTGCCATAACTTTGGATTGAACTGATGGGTGACCTGGATGTTTCCCCTTATGAATTTATAGCTCACATGATGATCCAGCTCTAATTTAACAGGCAAGTTATTCTTGATGGATAGGAACCTCCATAAGTTATCAATTTTTCTTACGTCCATTTTCACGATATTTTGGGTCTACTCTATCAACCGAAAGTAATCTTCAGCGGTCGTTAAAAAAGCCTCTTGTCCCTCTTCTGTGTCCAGAATTGGGAGCCATTCTTGAGCCACCTTTACTTGGAATTTAGTCTTGCCATCTATTAAAGGCCAGATTTTTTTGACGAAACGATAGTGACTCCTGCGATCTCCTTGGCGAAAACTTACAGTATCCCTTATTTCTTTATCCACTATCCATCTCACCTCCACTTGGGCTTCATTTTCCAGCCTTTCAGAAGGTTCTATAAAGATGTAGGCTTTATTCCTTATACGGCTTATAATAATAGAGGGATTAACAAATATCAAATTTTTATTCTTAAAACGCTTCCTTAAACGATATATTTCCAGTTTTGACTCCTTATTTTTATCGATATCATAATAAGGTTTTCTCACATTTTTAAAATATAACAGATTGGAATCTGTGATATGATTGGGGCCTTTAGAAGCGGAATTATCTGCCCGGTAGTCGTTAAAAAAAGACAGGATCAACACTATTCCTACGGACACAAGACCAAAGATCTTCATGATCTTGATCAGCTCAGAAGTCAATATCGGATCGTTGGCGGGCATAAGCTTTCGTACAATTGAATGCAGTTACGGTAAGCAAGGCAGTTTTGAAATCGTAAAGTAAACCATAACTTTACTGACATGTTTGATTTAAAAAAGAATATTCGATTTCGTATCGGATCAGAAGACTGGGAAATGCCCTTCGGCGTGCTTTTGCTCTTACTTGGGATCGCTCTTGTAATGATCGTAGGAGGGGCTTACTTGGGATATTACTATGGAAAAACCCATTGATGAAAACTGACTCATGACCAAGGTAAGAACGGGCCGGACGCTATGATATTTTAAGGATTCTCTAAACAGCAAAATACAAAACCCTCGATAACCACCTGATAATCTATCAGTCGAATATGGCTTGATGGGGATAGCGCTACACAAAGTAGGCCCTTTTTCTGAAAAAGGGCCAATGATCATTTCCCCAATGGTCTTTCGTTCTTCCCCGCCCACGTTTTTCAATTATTGATTAAGTAGGTAGGGAATACCGTTCAAAACAAGCCCCAGCCGTCGTCAAATTTGCAGGAAGGATCGAAGCCCTTTACCCAGTCCACAAATAGTGACTTGAAGTCGTTAATGGCATCGCGGAGTAGCTGAAGGTGTTCTTCCGAATGATTGTCCACCATGGCCACCGAATAGGTCATTGAATTTAGATGGCGGGCATGCACTTTCATAAAAACGGCATTTTCCATTTTTAGGATATAATCGTCCACCCCTTCGGCACCTGCAAATTTTCCGCATATGACAGTGGCATCTTCTAGCATATATGTACCGTACATTTCTTTGGCCCCTTCATCCAAGACACCTACCAGCGCTTCGGTAAGGTGAAGGATGTCGTTGGCCTTCTGCATGAGTGGGTGCTTCCTGATGCGGTCTTGTTCTCTTCTGAAATCTTCCTCGTCTCCATCATCCCATTGATCATCGTCATCATCAAAATCATTCCACATAAACTCCAGATTTATTGTTAAGCTATTTTACTAGTAAAAAGGGCTGTACCGAAATCTCGATACAGCCCTTAAATATAGTCTTTTTGATAGTTTTGCCTCTATCAGAATGGCAAAATATCTTCTCCACTTTCGTCATTGAAGGTGCTTACCTCAGGAGAACCTGCCGCTCCTTGGCCGCCAGCTGGTGCTCCACCTTGCTTATCCACTCTCCATACCTTTACGTCGGTGTACCATCTGCTGTTATACTCACGGCTTTCGATCTCTATTCCCGCTTTGACAGTGTCACCTTGCTGCATCCCAAACTGGTCAATTTTATCTCCCCAGACGGTTAGGCAAACTTTTTTGGGATATTGCCCTTCTGTCTCAAGAATAAAATCCTGCTTTCTCCATGTCCCATTTTTTCCATTGCCAGATTGCTCAGGCATGATCTGAATGATTTTACCGTTAATTTCCATATAGTTATTTATTTTTATTGCCTTTCCGAACCACGAAGGTACTCATTCACCCCTTTTATTAAAAAAGAGAAGGTTTAATTTCTCAAAGTTTTTTGGACATCCCTGCTGAATGCCCTTGGCAATAAATGAATTAACCCGGTTTATGCATGCCAATAGTGCCATCAAGGATGACTGATCCTAGTTCCAAGTACAAAAGGCCAGTCAGTCAGTTGCGTTTAAAATGACAAAACTTCCAGAGCAAACGCATTTAAAAAAATGTTCCTATTTGCATTTATATCTGTCGTTCCTACGGAACTTACACTTTTGTGTGTAATCATTTTTTGTTGTCACCTGCACCTTCTATATGCCCCTCCGCCAAAGGCGGATGAGGCAGGATGCTCAGTTGCTAACGCATATTCAGGGTTTAACCTCAACCAAATCAACTAATCATTCTTTCAGCCCATCCCGCCATTCGGTAATCTAGTGTCAAGCCAAACCTAAACCTACGTGTAATCCGGTGTGTCTTTTGGCCTATCTCTACGTTGCAAAAAGACTTCCTTAGCTACGGCTAGGGGCGTTTTTTGTGCCTTGATCTCGTCCAAAATCCACTACCGCCTTACCCGTCATTTAAGCGTTGACTTGACTCTAGGCTACTGCGGTTTCCAATGTACAAATCGGGGCAAAGTGCCAGCGGCACGATAAATCTTGTAACCTGCGGATTCATCCGCAGGAGCTTAAGCTCTCCTCAACCTTCCGAAGGAGTGCCATCGGAACGGATGATAGCTATGCCTACACGAAAATTGTTCCCCTTCAAAACACTAAACGCGTTTGCCTTGACAAAACTTCCCTTTCCAGGTGCTATTTCTTTATGATTAATTATCTTTGACCAACTGTTTTTATGCAAGCACCGAAAGAGAAAAAATACACAGAAGGGAAGTTAATATCTGCACTTGTCAGCCTCGCCTTCCCGATCATTTTGGCCAATGTCCTTCAAACTGCCTATCAGCTGATTGATACTTTTTGGCTGGGAAGATTGGGGGCCAATGCGGTGGCTGCGGTGAGTGTGAGTTTTCCTATTCTCTTTCTGATCTTATCGGTCGGGGCCGGGCTTACGCTGGCCGGTACGGTGCTCGTCTCTCAGCACAAGGGAGCCAATAACCAAAAAATGGTCAATTCCGCCTCTTCCCAGACGGTATTTGTGGTGTTTTCTATCTCGGTTTTACTGGCTATCGTGGGTTATTTTGCTGCTGGACCCTTGATGAAGGTGATTGGGGCAGGCCCGGAAATCTACTCCGATTCGGTTGATTATTTCAAAGTATCTTCATTGGGCTTTGTCTTTCTCTTCATGTTCTTTGTCTTCCAGTCCCTTATGCGTGGGATCGGCAATGTCAAACTACCCGTTTATGTGGTATTGGTCACCGTATTGCTCAACTTGGTGCTTGACCCACTTTTTATTTACGGGTTTGGGCCAGTGCCGGGATTTGGAGTAGCGGGTGCAGCCGTGGCCAGTGTCATTACCCAAGGGCTCTCGGCCATCGCAGGCATCTACATCATGTGGAGAGGGAAACACGGCATTCAAATCCATTTTTCCGAAATGAAATGGGATCCTCCATGGGCCAAAAAACTGTTCCAGCTTGGTTTTCCTTCCAGTATGGAGCAATCCGCCAGGGCTTTGGGAATGATCATGATGGTCATGCTGGTCACTAGCTTTGGAAGTGAAACGGTCGCTGCATATGGAGTGGGCGCCAGAATGCTGAGTTTTGTAATCGTGCCAGCATTGGGATTGGCCATTGCCACGACTACCCTTGTGGGACAGAATGTGGGGGCGCGAAAACTCAAAAGAGCAGAAAAAACAGGCCTGCTCAGCATAAAAGTTGCCTTTTTTGGGCTAACGGGCATTGGCATATTGCTGTTTCTGTTTGCCGAGGATTTGGTGCGGTTTTTTGTTCCCAATGAGCCCAATGTGATTGCTGACGGTGCCCTTTTTATAAAGATCATGGGGCCTAGCTTTGGCTTCCTCGGCGTCCAGCAGGTGGTCAATGGCACCTTTAATGGAGCAGGATTTACCAAAGCGTCCATGTTTATCTCTTTCCTGAACCTGTGGATTATCCGTTTTCCAGTGGGATATTACCTGGCTTACCATACTTCTTTGGGCCACGAAGGAATCTACTGGGCATTCCCCATCTCCAACTGGGTCTCTGCCATCGTCGCTTTTATCTATTTCAAAACGGGTTATTGGCGGAAGCGGCTGGAGAGCTGATGCATAAATCAAGTGCGACGAACACCGCATTATTACTTCCTCTACAATAATCCTTTGATCAACCTAAAGCCTTTATTGCTATGAGTAGAATGCTTGGAATGTTTATCGTTGTTTTACTATTATGGTCATGCCAATCGGCAACTCCTGAATATCCGGATTCCAAATGTGCAGAAGCCACGGAGTTTGTCCAAGAGGTAGAAAACAGGGAAGGAAGATTATATCGAATGGAAGATTCAGAAAACTACGCTATCAATTACCATTATCCAGAAACGATTGATATGGTGGATGTGGGAGTTGTTTGCCATATTCCGACTGATTTTCCATTGCCCGAGACTACTGAAGAGGCGCTAGAAGTCACCTTTCGTGGTCGCTATTGGAAGTACACCGATGTGCCTCCAGCCATGCCTGCTGGAAGTACGGTGTATTATTTGGAAGTGACAGCTATCAGCAAAGAATAGTAGTAGCTACCAACGATATGGTATTGAGTTAGAAACCCACTACTCATAGTGCCTCAGCACAGCTGTCGGAACAACAAGGAGAAATGTGGGAACTGCCAATATTGCCCTTTATTTTTTCTTCACCTGAAGATAAACCTCTAAGGTTTGGACGTATTCTTCGAAGGCTCGGACTCCTTTTTTGGTAATTCTGCAGGTGGTAAGGGGAAAATTGTCCCGAAATGATTTATCCACCTCTATATAGCCTGCGGTTTTAAGTTTGCCGATCTGGATGGAAAGATTGCCTGAAGTGGCCCCGGTTTTTTCTTTGATATAATTAAATTCTGCATCCTCTACTGACATCAACAATGAAACGACGGCCAGCCTCAATTGGCTGTGGAGAATGGGATTTAATGTTTTAAACATTGTTTACTGGGGATTTTGGCTTCATTAGGTGAGCTGGGATAATATAACTGGTCAAAACGGCCACCATAAGCAGAATGAGTTGGTATTGAAATGGTTGTGTGAAGGCAATAAAGCCGCAAACCGAACTGACAATCCCACCGACCATCAACACCCTGTACTTCAAAGACACCGCAGTAGCATAGGAAGCTGTTCCGTACAAAATCATAAAGATAGGGTATACGACATCCCAACCAATGACAAAGGCCCTAAAAAGTACAAGAACAAGGGCAATTCCCATGCCTCCCCATATACCTGCCATCACTCGCCCCATGTAGGTACTTGCTTTGCGCCGCTTTTTCTTCTTGGCCAGATAGACGAAATGAGCCACACCGCCCAATGCCATCAGTGTCCATATCTGATAAGCTTGTGGGTACTGCACGACAAACGCCAATACATAATGAGCCACTGCACATCCCAATGTGAGGTACCCCCACATAAAATATAAAAAGCGGTCTTGATAAATCTGGTATTTGGTAGATTCCATCATTGAGCGGATCAGCTGGATGCTTTCCTTCTCGTTCCATTGTCTTGTTTTTTCCATCGGTTTTATTTTTTAGTTAAACTCGGTTTATGTATTTGGAATCGTCATAGCCTGTCCCGATGGCTATCAGGAAGAGCTGAAAGAGCAAGAAAAATCAGTTGGTTTGGAGGTGTGAGCGTAGCACCGCTACGGTGACACCGAAAACTAAAGCGAAGCGGCTGATTTTAAAGCAATTTCAGATCGCAATACCTGTGCGCCGTGGCGTAGATAGGCTAATGCATATTCCGGGTTAAATCCATATCCAAACTTGGGTGCCATTGCAGGCCAAGAGCGCATCTTGCAGGATTGGTCTTGCTCATCGAATGTCATGATGGCCACCGCATTGAAAGCGAGGCTATCTGATTGGTGCCCCTTCCCTTAAATGATGAGCGCTTTACCGCTGAGCCTGAATCCCACGTTTTCATATTGATAGTACTTGTTGTTAAAGAACACACTAACATAAAGTAGTTTATAATATAAACCAAATTAAATCAGTGTTTTATGATTTGGATATGGACCAAAGCTAGGAAACTGTGGATGTATTTATATGTAGGGAAGTTATACTGGAAAAGCACCCCACCTAAAGCCTAGCAGACAGTATAGTGCATACCCTTCGGGATACGCACCATACACAAACCGTTAGCCAACACATCAAGCAACTAAGTAAAATCATAGAAAAAACAAAATAAATACAGAAATTTGGAAAACTATATACCGTAGAGTATATTTGTAAAATGGTAAGGTCAGAGAAAACTAGGCAATTAATAATTGAAAAGACAGCTTCTATATTCAATAAAAAGGGATATACAGGAACTTATTTGTCCGATTTGACCAATGCTACTGGATTGACAAAAGGCAGTATTTATGGCAATTTCAAAGATAAAAACGAAGTCGCTTTAGAAGCTTTTAAATTCAATTATAAATTTCAGACGCATCAAATAATTAACAAAATTGAAAAAGAAGATAATTCAGCAAATAAATTAATTGCCTTTCTAAATCATTATAAATCATCATTTAAACCAATTTTTAATAATGGAGGTTGTGCAATTCTAAATACTGCGGTTGATGCTGATGATGGAAATGAATTATTAAAAGAAGAAGTACTAAAAACAATTCATAACTGGCATAAAAAAATAGTATCAATATTAATTGAAGGAGTTAAAAAAAATGAACTCAAAGAAATAGACATCGACCTATTTTCGTATCGAATGATTGCTATAATTGAGGGTAGCATTTTATTGGCAAAAACATTGAACAAACCAGAGATTTTATTAAATAACATAGAACATCTAGAAACAGAAATTCTACAATTAAAACAGGAGTAAAAAAATTTAATCATTCATATACCGTAAGGTATATGGTAAAAAAATATATATGAAAAGAGTAGTAATAACAGGGCTAGGAGCAATTACACCTATTGGAAAAAATGTAAAACAGTATTGGGAAAATCTATTGAAAGGAATTTCGGGTGCAAATAAAATAACACGTTTTGATGCAAGCAAATTCAAGACTCAATTCGCTTGTGAAATAAAAGAGTATGACGCTTTAGATTATTTTGACCGTAAAGAAGCTAGAAAACTTGATAGGTTTAGTCAATATGGGCTAATTTCAGCAGAAGAAGCCATTAAAGATGCTAATCTCGATTTTTCAAAATTAGACACAAATAGAATTGGTGTAATTTTTTCAAGTGGCATTGGTGGCTTTGAAACCTTTGAAAAGGAAATAATTGATTATACAAATAGGAATTTAAACCCTGGTTTTAATCCGTTTTTTATACCAAAGATAATATCCAATGGTTTGTCTGGTATAATTTCAATTAATCACGGCTTAAGAGGTGTAAATTACTGCCCTGTTACCGCTTGTGCTTCATCAACTCAAAGCATTATTCAATCCTTTAATTATATCAGGTTAGGAAAAGCAGATATTATTATCGCTGGTGGTTCAGAAGCACCAATAACAGAATCATCAATTGGAGGATTTAATGCTATGAAAGCAATGTCCACCAACAATGAAAATTTCAGTTCCGCTTCAAAACCATTTGATACAAATAGAGATGGTTTTGTTGTTGGAGAAGGTGCAGGAGCTTTAATAGTAGAAAGTCTTGATTCGGCATTGAAAAGAAATGCGAAAATTTATGCCGAAATCGTTGGTGGTGGAGAAAGTTCGGATGCTTATCATATAACCGGAACGCATCCCGAAGGACTTGGAGCATATTTAACAATGGAAATCGGAATCAAAGAAGCTCAAATAACATCAAATGAAATTGATTATATAAATGCACACGCAACATCAACTGGTTTAGGAGATTTATCTGAAATTAAAGCTATCGAAAGACTGTTTAAATCAAGTATTGACAAGGTACAAATTAGTGCGTCTAAATCTATGACTGGACATTTACTAGGCGGAACAGGTGCTATAGAAGCAATATCGACTTGTTTATCCGTAAAAACAGATTTGATACCACCAACAATCAATACCACCGAAATTGATGAAAATATTTCGAAGGAATTAAACCTAACATTAAGAAAGAAATCATTGAAAAAGATTGATTATGCTTTAAGCAACAGTTTTGGATTTGGCGGACATTGTTCGGCAATGATAATCAAAAAATACGTTTGCCAGTCGAGTAGCCCAACCTGATCCAATTAGCTCAGGTTGAGGCTCTCACAGCTCTGCTGAGCTTGTCGAAGTACCACCGTACGTACGGGTCTTACCGATAGTCAATCGGTACAGGCTGTATACGGCGGTTCGTAAAGCATAGGAATGCCGCTCTTTACACCAATATCCCCTTACTTCTAAGATAAGGCTACACTAAGGCTTCTTATCGAACCGGCCTGACGGATGGCCAGGTTTTCACTTAACAATACGTTCGGCCCTTCATCAACACGTGAGAACTCTTCGGTTTTACGAAGCTCAAGTCCTGTTGACTACTATGGCCTCTGTATGCAGCTTCTGTTCGATAGTACAGGATTTTGCAGTCCCACTCCCTTCACTGTATGCCTCACGACAACCAGCTTGCGGCTTGCTAACAGACTTTACCAACTCACCTGTAAGGGACTTTCACCCTCTGGAATATTTGGTATCTTCGATACCAGTTGCCCGTGCTGGGCACACACAACAACTATAAGCAATGCCCTTCGGGACACTGCTCATATCCAAACCGTTGGCAAACATTAAAACAAGTGGCTAATCCCTTTTTAGAACCCGAATCTATAATGTCAAGTATTTTGCGCAATATACTTGACAAATCACTACACTTTCTTATCTTTGCTTCCGTTAAGCAATGTCTTATCAATCAATGAAGGTGGCAGAGAAAATACAACGCAAGATCAACAGGATGCAGGAAGGAATTACCTTCAAGTATCAACAGTTGGGTATTGATCAGTCTGAGTACAGTGCTGCTACGAAAACGATTGAGCGATTGATTAAGAAAGGAATGATCAAAAGAGTGTCTACCGGAGTATTCTATAAACCTAAACAGTCTGCATTTGGTGAACTCAGACCACGGGAAGAAGAACTGCTTAAACCATATCTCTTTCAGGATGGAAAACGCATTGCATACATTACCGGAGGATCATTATACAATCGAATGGGCTTAACCACGCAGGTACCCAAAACCATCAAGGTAGCCAGCAAAGTTAAACGGGTAACCACCAAAATCGGGAAAACACAAGTCAAACCAGTTAAAAGCTATGTGGATGTATCCAATGAAAACTACTACCTACTGGAAATTTTGGATGCGCTAAAAGACTTCAAAACCATTCCCGACCTGGACAAGAAATCCGCCATTGCGTTACTGAAAAACGAAATAAGCAAGCTATCTGAAAATGATCAAACAAAAATAATCCGGTATGCATTGAAATACCCACCACGAGCAACAGCACTATTGGGAGCCATATTGGAACTATCAAACAAAAAGAGTGGTCTTGATAGACTGAGAGCAAAATTGAATCCGTTGACCACCTATAGACTTGTAATAAAGAAAGAAACATTACCAACAGCACCAGAATGGAATATTAACTGATATGAATTTACACAGCAACAAAGAACTACTACAAGACGCAATCCTTGCCACAGCGGAATATATCGATATGAGAGACATTTATGTGGAGAAGGATTATTGGGTAACGGTTGCTTTGTATGAGATATTCCTTTCAGATATAGCCGACCAATCCGTTTTTAAAGGTGGAACAGCACTTTCAAAATGCCACAAACTGATAGAGTGATTCTCAGAAGATATTGACATAGTAGTGCTCCGCAATGAAGGAGAGAATGACAATCAGTTAAAGAAGAAAATCCGGGCAATCAGTAAAGTGGTGGAAAGGGTAATTCCAGAAGTAGAAGTTAAAGGACTCACCAATAAAAGGGGAAATATTCGGAAAACGGTTCATCAATACAACAAGTTACTTGAAGGAGATTTTGGTCAGATCAGGGAACACGTAGTGGTTGAAGCTACATGGTTAGGGAATTTTGAACCTTTTTCTGATATGCAGGTCAGTTCTTACATATATGAAATGATGAAGTCTAAAGGACAAGACGAACTGATTGAACAATACAACATGGCTCCATTCACCATTCAGGTATTGAGCAAGCTGAGAACTATCTGCGAGAAGATCATGAGTCTAGTGAGGTTCTCCAGAACAGAAGAACCGATAGATGACCTGAGAAACAAGATCCGTCATGTGTACGACATCCATCAAATGTTAAAAGATGAAGAAATACAGCAGTTCTTTGAAAGTAGTGGTTTTGATGATATGCTGATAAAGGTGGGTAATGACGACATGATCGGCTATAAGAACAACAATGACTGGATTTCCGAACATCCTTCAACGGCCATCATATTTGACAAACCACAAGAAACATGGAAACAACTCAGCACTGCATACAAAGGTGATTTCAAAAACCTAGTAACAGGTAAACTTCCGGCAGAAAGCAAATTGATTGAAACCCTGAAACAAGTTGGTGCTCGTCTTAAAAAAATAGAATGGAATATAAAATAACGTTTGCCAGTCGAGTAGCCCGAGCTCAGCCAATCAGCTCAGATCCATTTCGACCCCGCCTGACGGATGGCCCTTCATCAACCCGTGAGAACTCTTCGGTTTACTAAGCTCAAGCCCTGTTGACTATTATGGCCTTTGCTGACTTCTTGACTCATATATGCCGTTTCTGTTCGATAGTACCGGAATTTGCAGTCCCGCTTCCTTCACTGTATGCCTCACGGCAACCAGCTTGCGAATTGCTAACAGACTTCACCAACTCGTCTGTAAGGGACTTTCACCCTCTGGAATATTTTGGTATCTTCGATCCAGATGCCCATGCTGGGCACACACAATGTATATACAAAATGGGCGAGATAGTAGTTAATTCAAAGGTTGTAGCCCGCTTAAAAATCGTAACGGTTTGATAGGTTTGAAGCCCGCAATCGCCTACTTTGCATATACTTAACGTTAGAAATAATATAATGGAAGGAGCAACAATGAAAACCAATAAAGTATTTGGAGTTTCCAACGAGAAAGTTGAATCATATATTCAAAGAGAAGAAGTCGACGATAGATTTCTGGAGGGACTCAATTCTAACAAACACATCGTTGTGTACGGTGCTTCAAAGCAAGGGAAAACGGCTCTTACCAACAGGCACATGGAGCCAAGTGAATTTATTCGAGTTGATTGTGCCCCCAACTCTACCTCACTTGACTTATTTAAGTCAATCCTTAGACAAGAAAATATTGAGTTTGAAATTGGTCGAACTGATGAAAAAAGTAGTGAATTCGGTGGTAAGATCGGAGCAAAAGCTAAGGTTAAAATACCATTGATAGCAGAGGCTGAATTCGGTGGCGAAGGCGAAGGTAAGGGAGGAGAGAAAATGTCAAAAACGTATAAAAATGTAGATTTTAATTTGAGCTTGGCTCAAGATATTTCAGAAATATTGAAGAAAGCCGGATCGAACAAAAGAATCATACTAGAAAACTTCCATTACTTGGATGAGGAAGTTCAAAAGTCTCTTGCATTCGATCTTAGGATTTTTGAGGATCATCATATACTGTTCATCGTTCTTGGAATCTGGAGAGAAAAAAATAGGCTTTCACAATTCAATGGTGATTTGCTAGACCGAATGATCGAGGTTCCTGTTGAACCATGGAAAAAAGAAGATTTTCTGAAAGTACTTAGAGGCGGTGAGCCTTTATTAAATGTTGATTTCAGTACAATTGAAGATCAAATGGTAGAGTCAGCTTTTGACAGCATTGGTGTTTTTCAAGAACTCGCAAAATATGCTTGCTTTGACGCAGGTGTCGAAGAAACCCAGCAGGAAAAAATGGTTACATTATCAGCGACTAACCTAAACAATGCGGAAGCTCAGAAATTAGAAGATTATTCGAGCAGGCATATTAGGTGCCTAGAGTCCTTTATTGAACAAAAGGCTAAAACTTCTGATAAAACACCGTTGTACCTTGCTTACTACTTCGTAAAGGGTGTTTTTGAGTCAACCTTTGATGATATTACCAAAGGTTTTAAAAGGAAAGAAGTTCAGGAACTTATAAAAAAAGACCACCATCGCCCAGATGATGTAAGACCTTCTGATATGGGATATTTCTTGCATGATATAGTAAAAACTCAAGTCAAAAAAAACATAATCCCACCTATTTTCGACTATGACAGAAGCACTAGGACTTTGAAAATTATTGATTCAACATTTTACTTCTTCATCAAACACTGCAATAAAGAAGAACTAGTGGAAGAGTTGGAAGCTCCTGAGATATAAACTACCGCCAGTCGAATAGGTAAAGAGAAATCTCACCCCTAAACCTCTCACAGAACCGTACGTGAACCTCTCGATACATATGGCTCTTATGGTGCAGTCGGTTAATAGTCCATAAGTTAGACCAATTTGTGGATCAAGCGGAAAAGTTGAGGGGCTGATGGAACGCTGATTTACCTCGGCGAGACAGGTGGCTCAGATGATTATGATTTGCGCTGATTTTTTGCTTAAATTGGAATAGCCAAGTGGCATAAAAAAGCCCTGAAAGGGCGTGACATCCATAGCCATGGGCAACACCCATGGTAAACATCAAAAATAATCTCATTGTTTTAGCAGCTATTACCTTCCTAGCGCTTATAAATTCACGCTAAAACCCAACACACACCAACAGCGCTTTAGTCCAAAAATCAATAGGAAATAAATTTCAAGAAAGTGTGTCGAAATTTATTCGCCCAACAATATGGCTTGATCCTTAAACCCGGAATATGCATTAGCCTATCTATTGCGGTATGAATCTACTTCAAAATCAGTCGCTTCGCTGCTGTTTTCGATTTCACCATAGCGGTGCTATGCCTCAATCTCCAAACAGCCTGATTTTCTTGTAGTTACAAACCTTCCCGATAGCTATCGGGACAGGCGATGACGATTCCTAATGCATAAACCGGGTTAAATAGACTCCAGAAAAACGACTTGACCCAACAAAAAAAGCCCCGGGGTTCTCCCGAGGCTCTGTGGCTTATTTTTCTTCGATAAACTGGCGCTGTATTTCGTCTTCTTCCTCTTCTTGATGCTGCTTGGTCTCCTCTCCAAAGAATCTTTTCTGGAAGAGTAGGATGAACACTACACCCATAAAGATGGAGGCGTCAGCGACATTGAAGATCGGCCATAATGCCGTATAGCTTCCGCCCCATAGCGGCACCCAGTCTGGTATGAAACCTTCCCAAATGTCAATATAGAACATGTCCACCACTTGTCCATGAAACCATGGTGTGCTGGCATCATAGGGGGCATTGCCTAAAAGCACACCGTAAAACACACTATCTACCAAATTGCCTATGGCACCACCCAAAATCATGGCGATGCAAATGATATAGCCAGGGTGTACTTTCTTCATGATCAGGTAGTACAGGTAATATCCGATACCCACCATGGCCACTAGCCTAAAGGTCGTCAAGATCAACTTCCCATATTCAGAACCCAGCTCCATGCCGAAGGCCATTCCTGGATTGGTCGTGTAATGGAGCTTAAACCAGTCACCAAAAATCTTGATCTGACCGGCAGTTCCCATTGCCATATTGGTATCGACAGCCAATTTTACGATTTGGTCAATCAAAATGACCAGTAAGGTAATACCAAAGTACTTTAAATATTTCATTTGCTCTACGTTCAGCGACTACGTGATGGCCGCGCCAGTTTAGTTTATACTTTATCTACCTTTACTTTCAGTTCGAATTCATCCATGTCCAGCACTGTTCCTTCTTCCACATCTCCATTGACAGAAAGTGAGAGGGCTTGTGTTTCGGACTGGATATAAGCCGAGAAGTTTTCCAATGCACTGTCCACCTGCTCGTTCAGCTTGGCCACCTTGATGGTGATTTTGTCCTGCACTTCCAGCCCCATGTCCTTTCTCAGATTTTGGATCCTATTGACCAAGTCCCGGGCGATGCCTTCTTGCTTGAGTGCTTCGGTCAGGGTGACATCCAGGGCGACGGTGATGCCATTGGCACTGGCCACAGACCAGCCAGGGATGTCCTGGGAGGTGATGAGGACTTCTTCTTGTGCCAAGCTGGCTTTCTCTCCATCCACCTCGATGTCAATGCTGCCATTTCGCTCCAGCATGTTGATTTCCTCGTGGCCCCACTTACCGATGGCTGCGGCCACCAGCTTCATTTTTGGCCCAAAACGTTTCCCGAGAAGCGGGAAGTTAGGCTTGGCATTTTTTACCAATATTCCTGAAGCATCATCGATGTACTCGACACTTTTGATGTTCACTTCAGACTTGATCAGCTCTTCCACATGTTGGATTTGCTGCCTGGTTTTTTCATTCAGGATAGGAATAAGGATCTTTTGAAGCGGTTGGCGTACTTTCAGTTTATCCTTCTTCCGTAGGCTATGCACTAATGAAGAAATGTCTTGCGCCAACTGCATGCTGGCTTCCAGGTCTTCATTGATAAGGGCATTATCAGCTGCCTTCCAGTCGGTCAAATGTACCGATTCCGGAATTTTCTGACCTGCTTCTTTAGCGCCTTCGGTCAAGTTGGTGAACATCCAGTCCGAATAGAACGGCGCAAAGGACGACATCAACTGGCTGATCGCCATAAGACATTCGTACAAGGTCTCGTAAGCCGCTTGCTTGTCCTGGTTCATCTCGCCTCTCCAGAAGCGTTTTCTCGCCAACCTTACGTACCAATTGGACAGCTGGTCCACGGTAAAGTTCATGATGGCACGCGTTGCTCGGGTAGCATCATAATTGTCCATGGAGTTTTCCACTTCCTTGATCAGGGACTGGAGCTTGGAAATGATCCATCTGTCCAGTTCCGGCCGCTCACTTACGGCCACGGTATTGGCGGGGTCATAAGTAAAAGCATCCAGATTGGCATATAACGCAAAGAAGTTATAGGTATTTTGCAAGGTGCCAAAAAACCTTCGCTGAACTTCCGCTACACCTTCCAGGTTAAACTTCAGGTTGTCCCAAGGATTGGCATTGGAGAGCATGTACCAGCGGAGTGCATCCGGTCCATATTCTTTCAGCGTTTTGAATGGATCGACGGCATTGCCATGGCGTTTGGACATCTTGTTGCCGTTTTTGTCCAGTACAAGGCCGTTGGCGATCACGTTTTTGAAGGCTACACTGTCAAAGAGCATCACAGCAATGGTATGCAAAGTGAAGAACCATCCTCTGGTCTGGTCTACGCCTTCTGCGATATAGTCTGCCGGGTAATTGGCCTTAAATATTTCCTCGTTTTCAAATGGGTAATGCCACTGTGCATACGGCATGGCTCCAGAGTCAAACCACACATCGATCAGGTCTGGCTCACGGAACATTTTATTGCCTTGGCTGTCCACCAAGACCACGTCATCTACATAAGGTCTGTGCAGATCGATTTCTTCTCCTTTGAATGGAGATTCCTGCATAATGCCCTTGGCAATGGATTTCTTGATCTCTTCGTTCAGTTCAGCGATAGAGCCGATACACTTGGTTTCGGTAGCATCTTCATTTCTCCAAACGGGCAGTGGCGTGCCCCAGAACCGCGAGCGGCTGAGGTTCCAGTCTACCAAATTTTCCAGCCAGTTGCCAAAACGCCCAGTACCGGTGGCTTCCGGCTTCCAGTTGATGGTATTGTTCAGCTCCACTAAGCGATCCTTGTAAGCGGTGGTTTTGACAAACCAGCTTTCTAGGGGATAATACAGCACAGGCATGTCTGTCCTCCAGCAATGGGGATAGCTGTGCTCGTATTTCTCTACCTTGAACGCCTTGTTTTCATTCTTCAAGATGATGGAAATGATCACATCGGTATTTTTGTATTCCGCTGCATTTTCATCCTCTTTCAGGTAATTTTTTACATAGAAATCATCGACCGTGTATTCTTTATGTGCGGTGATTTGGTGCTCATCCATTTTGGCCAGCAAGTATTCACCTACCACGGGCAAGAACTTGCCTTTTTTATCCACTACAGGGATTTCATTGTCCTGGTCGTCCTTGATAAATACGCCGGGCACACCTGCCTGCACCAATGTCCTAAAGTCATCCGCGCCAAATGCCTTGGCAAGGTGGACGATCCCCGTACCATCTTCTGTGGTCACATAGTCGGCAGGAATTACTGTATATGCAGGATGGGGCAGCTTGATGCCATCAATAGGGAAGAGCGGTTCGTACTCCATTCCCAACATGTCCGATCCTTTGAATTCCTCCACGATTTCATAAGGAATCAGCTTATCGCCAGCTTTATAGTCCTCTATTTTTAGGTCCGCAGCTTTATTACTGAACAAAGCGCCCATTCTGGCCTTGGCCAAAATAACCGTTTGTGGCTGGAAGGTATAGGGGTTGAAGGTTTTGACCTTGACATAATCGAGCTTTTCTCCCACCGCCAGGGCGGAATTGGAAGGAAGTGTCCACGGGGTCGTGGTCCAAGCGATGATGTATTCATTTTCGCGGCCTTTTACCTTAAACTGCGCCGTGATGGAAGTGTCCTTCACATCACGGTAGCAACCTGGCTGGTTGAGTTCGTGGGAACTCAGCCCCGTGCCAGCTGCAGGGGAATAAGGCTGGATCGTATAGCCTTTATAGAGCAGGTCCTTCTCGTAAAGTCGCTTAAGAAGGCTCCACAGGGTTTCGATGTATTTCGGCTCAAAAGTGATATAAGGATCATCCAAGTCCACCCAATAGCCTATTTTTTCGGTAAGGTCATCCCATTCATCCTTGAAGCGCATGACCGTTTCCCGGCATTTTTGATTGTATTCCTCTACAGAGATTTTCTTACCGATATCTTCCTTGGTGATGCCCAGTTCCTTCTCCACTTGCAGCTCTACAGGCAATCCGTGCGTGTCCCAGCCGCCTTTCCGCTTCACCTGGTATCCTTTGAGGGTTTTGTACCGACAAAAAATATCCTTCAATGTTCTGGCCATCACATGGTGAATTCCCGGCGTTCCATTAGCAGATGGAGGGCCTTCAAAAAAGGTAAATGTCTCCGCTCCCTCTCGGTTTTTGACGGATTTTTCGAAGATCTTATTCTCCTGCCAGTAGTGCAGTACACTTTCTCCTATTCCGGGATAATCTACTTGTTTGAACTCCTGATATTTTTTCACGATATCTCTCTTATTTCTTCTTGATCAAATGCTTAAGTGCCAGCTCTGTGCTCCCGAAAAGGATTACAGCGCTGAGCTAATTGTTTCAAAAGCAGGCACAAAGTTAATAGAAAAGTAGGGTTTATGTATGGTGAATACTGAAAAACTCTCTTTCTTCATTGGATTAGCATAAAATGCCCTTCTCTTTGTTGGAAACATCTGTTACAAATAGGATTTTTCGAGGCCGTCTTTTCAATTTTATTTAACTCGAAGAACTTGGGAAAGGGCATAAAAATCCAGTTATTAGTAATATTGTTTTACCCTCATTTGCAATACAATGAAAAAAATAACCATCTACTGCGGCTCCAATACCGGAAATAATCCTGCCTATAAAAATGGCGCTATCGCATTGGCAGAAGAAATGACCTTAAGGAAGATGGATTTGGTGTATGGAGCAGGCAAAGTGGGGCTAATGGGGATTATCGCTGATTATATGCTAAGCGTGGGAAGAAATGTATATGGCTTCATTCCCCAAAAACTGGTAGATGTGGAAGTCGCTCATCACGGTTGTACGGAGCTCACTGTGGTAGAGACCATGCGAGACCGTAAGTGGCTCATGGCAGAGACCGGTGATGGCTTCATCGCCATGCCAGGGGGAATCGGTACACTGGAGGAGCTTTTTGAGATCATGACCCTTAACCAACTCGCCTATATCCAAAAGCCATTGGCACTATATAACGTGGAGGGGTATTACGATAAATTGATCGAATTTTTGAGTTTTTCTGCCCAAGAAGGTTTTCTGAAACAAGCCCAAATGGAGCTGCTGATCATCAGTGACGACCCTGCCGAGATGCTGGACAAGATGGCTGCTTATGAGCCCAAGTTTGTCCCTAAATGGGGAAAATAACTGGGAAGAACTGGTTTCCTGCCTCGATAGCTTTGGCGCACGCAGTATTATTAATTAATTGTTTTTTATAAATTTTCTTATTGTTCAAATCATAAATAAAACAAAACATTGTCTTAATCAGATTGACTGGCTCTCGGAGTATTTTTGTAATAACACAACCACTCTAAAGAGACCAATTATGAAAAAATTATTGACCATCCAAGCGGTTGTCGGCACGTTATTTTTAGCCGGCTGTGGTGATGACAAAGAAGGGGGAGTTCCTACCACCCCATCATCAGATGTAGAACTGGCGAACCATTCAAGTTCTCCAGTATTCCTCAAATTAAAATCGGGCTTTGAAGACGTAGAAGTCTATAACCTGTTGTCTTCAGAGGACCAATTGGAAAACACGCCGGACTTCGTTTATGGAAGTATGGCAGACGGTGCAGGCCTGATGAAAAATGACGATGGCACGTTTACCTTGCTGAACAATATTGAGGCTGATTACTCTGTGGCCCGTATTTCTTTTGATGAGACATTTAAGCCAGTAGGGGGAGAATATATCCTTAATGCGGAAGCCACCGCTTCCACTGCGCAGTGCTCCGGTTCTTTGATCACCATGGAGGAGCATGGTTTTGGGCCATTATATCTCTCTGGTGGAGAATGGGGCGGAAACTCCAAAGGTGTTTTTATGACCGACCCGGCAAAAGATCCTGCGGATGCAGATGTGGCCACTTTACTTCCTGCACTGGGACAATGGTCTGTAGAAAACGCCGTAGCCATCGGAAAAGAGGCCTACCCTGGACAGACAGTGGTCTTTATCGGCGATGATACCAGCGATAATGAAACACCTTCTGGCCAAGTGGCCATGTATATCGGTGATCATGGAGACCTCTCAGGAGGTAAACTTTATGGATTAAAGGTCACCAGCCCTGACATTACCTATGAAATGGACATGGTGGAAGGAGAAGAGTATGAGGTAGAATTTTTGGAATATGAAGAGCGTACCTATGATGAACTAGAGGAAGAATCCAGAGCAAAAGGCTTTATGGGCTTTTCCAGAGTGGAAGACATCGACTGGAGAAGGGGATCTGCTGCCAATAACAGAGAAATTTATGTAGCCGTGACGGGAAGAAAAAACGACCCGCTACTAAACAAAGGCACTTTTTATGGCCGGGTTTATAAAATCGTCCTAGATGAAGAAGACCCTACCAAAGCTACGATTTCCTGCGTGCTAGATGGCGATAAGCTGGACGGAAAAGCCAAGGCATTTCATAGCCCGGACAATATCTTGGTGACCGAAAATTATGTCTATATCCAAGAAGACCCCAATGGCTATTTTGACCAAGAAGATAAAATGCACTTTGCACAGTTGTATCAATATGATATCAACACAGGTGATTTGAGAACAGTACTTGAGTGCGATCAAGATGCTGCTGCAAGCCAAAATTATGGTACTACGGACCGTACTTGGGAGCTCACAGGGATGATCGATGTTTCCGATATTTTAGGAGAGGAAGAGACTTTTGTACTCATTACCCAAAATCATGGCTGGGAAAATGATGCTTTCACTGATCCCAATGCCAACCCGACAACTGATTCTAACGAAGGCAGTATGCTTTACGTGCTGAAGGGCTTAAAACGCTAACAACATGCATAATATATATTCTAAAAAGGCTTATGGTTTCATAAGCCTTTTAGGTTTTTTAGCTTTCTTTGTTTCTTGTGGCAAGGCTACAGATTCGCAGCAAGACCATCGTCCTGTCGATCGACTCGCAGAACAATACATGTTTCACCTAAAAAAATCCTTTCTTTACTTGGACAGTATTCCCGATGAGAGAGATTTCAGAAAGGTGGAGAATTACTTTTTATTGGCCCGAAAGCACTTTAAAAAAGCCGAGCCAATCCTTGCTTTCATGGACTCCGAAAACTATAAGTTCCTTAACCAGCCGAATATCACCAAGGTGGAGGAAGAAGATTTTACGGATATAAAAATCAAATCGCCCAAAGGATTTCAGGTACTTGAGGAGAATATCTTTGCGGATGATCCTGACTGGCACTTGATAGGCAAGACGGCCAAGGTCACTTCAAAAAGAATACAATTGGTCCATGCCAATTCAACCTTTGATTTTGTAAAGCCTTACCATGTCTTATGGATGTTTCGGGACGGCATAGTGAGAGTGGCCCTGACGGGAATCACCGGCTTCGATTCTCCTGTATTGCAAAACTCACTGACCGAAGCACAGTATGTGTACTCAGGCTTAAAAACCACCATGGAAGCATATGAAGGGCACTTTAATGACAAGGGACTTTACCAAAAAACAATGAAAAAACTCGATGCTGGAATAGCAGCATTGACCGGTGATTTCAACAGTTTTGACCGATACGGTTTTATCAAAAACCACACCCAACCGATGCTCGGCGTTTGGAATGAAGTGGTCAAGGATTGGGCAGTGAACTTCCCGTTTGATGAAGCCATACGGAATAACGCAACCTCCCTGTTTTCGGACCAAACCTTTAACATCAGTTATTTCTCCTCTGAAAACTTTGGGGTCTTGGACCAAAAAAAAGCAGCCCTGGGAAAGCAGTTGTTTAATGAAAAGGCCTTTTCCCGTAGTGGTGACATGAGCTGCGCCACCTGCCATCTACCAGAAAAGCAATTTACCGACGGAATGAAAACCTCCCTAGGGAATACCCGAAACAGCCCCACCCTTCTTTATGCTGCGCTTCAGAAGGGATTTTTCTATGACAATCGGTCAGGCAGCCTAGAGGGACAAATAGTGGATGTGACCACAAATGAAAAAGAGTTCCACACAGATTTGGAGCATCTCCAGAAAGTCACTTCCCGCAATGAAGCGTATGTGGAGGCTTTTAAAGACCTTTATGGTGACGGGACGGTTGCGGAAGGGGATATCCGTAACGCCATTGCCAGTTATATCAGAAGCTTGACACCCTTCGACTCCAAGTTTGACAGAAACATCAATGGACAAGAACAAACCCTGACCGCAGATGAACGGGAAGGCTTTAATCTGTTCATGGGCAAGGCAAAATGCGCCACATGCCATTTTCCTCCCGTCTTTAACGGCACTGTACCCGTTACATTCAAAGAATCTGAAATGGAGCTGATCGGCGTACCCGCCTCCAATGACACGATCAATGCCTCCATAGACGAGGATCTCGGCAGGTACCATGTCTATGGGACCAAGGAACGTAAATTTTTCTTTAAAACACCTACCGTAAGAAATGCAGCCCTCACCGCACCGTATATGCATAATGGTGTATATGAAACATTGGAAGAAGTGGTGGACTTCTATGATCGGGGAGGGGGTGTTGGCATCGGCATCGATCTTCCTAACCAAACCTTGCCTACGGATAGGCTAGAGCTGACAGAAGCCGAAAAAGCAGCCCTGGTGGCTTTTATCGAATCACTCAATGATGAAGTTCCCTCTACCCAAACAGCAAAAGATAAACGGATGGCGGTAAAGTGATCCCGCTTATTAAACCCGGAATATGCATTAGCCTATCTACGCCGCGGCGCACAGGTATTACGGTATGAACCTACTTCAAAATCAGTCGCTTCGCTGCTGTTTTCGATTTCACCATAGCGGTGCTATGCCTCAATCTCCAAACAGCCTGATTTTCTTGCAGTTTCAAACCTTCCCGATAGCTATCGGGACAGGCGATCACGATTCCTAATGCATAAACCGGGTTAAACTCGGCATTGAAACCAGGTTAAGCATGGTTTCAGTGCTGTTTAGTTAGTATGTACCTGCAAGGCGGATCCATTTTATACATGTTTAAAAAGGCCATGGATTAAAACCATAATTCTCTCAGTGGACGATCTGTATTGGGAAATCTAGCTATAAGGTTGAGCCAGAATTATGAGCCCTGCTGAGTCCACAAAAGGTGTCGCTTCCTTTTGATGGCCCTTGGTATGCCTGTTTTCCAGCCGGTGGTGGAGGCCGTTAGGAAAGGGAGTTGGCTCGCGTCGTGGAACAGCGAGACCCACTCGCTTTCAGGCCGTAGCCACCGGCTGGAAATTAAAATGGGTGACGGATTGATGGTGTTTTCTTGGTCAACCTGACCCCTCTAAATAAACGCCTCGATGATCCGCATCAGCTTCTCCAAGTATTCGGCATCGGTTTTATCAAAATCATTGAGCTGATCGCTGTCAATATCGAGTACCAAAGCCACCTTGCTGGCTTTGAAGGCAGGGAGGACGATTTCGGACTTAGAGGAAGAACTGCAGGCAATATGCCCTGGAAATACGTCTACGTCTGGAACCAACTGTGTTTTGCCTTCTTTCCAAGCGGCACCGCAAACGCCTTTGCCAAAGTTGATCCGAGTACAGGCAATCGGCCCCTGAAAGGGTCCCAAAACCAGCTGGTCATTTTTTACCAAATAGAAGCCTACCCAAAAAAAGCCAAATGCTTCTTTAAGTGCCGCACTGATATTGGCAAGATTGGCAGTGAGGTCTTCTTCACCGTTGGTGAGGGCGTCTAATTGCGGAAGTAGGGCGTTGTATTTTTCTGCTTTTGTGGCATTGTCGGGAAAGAATAATGATTCGGCCATTGCGTGTTGGATTAGTTTGATCGGGTTAGTTGACTCGCTTGTAAATTGCCAATTGATCCCCCATGATGTCATGTTTTTCATGCGGATGTTGCTTTAGCTTCGGTGCTGCAATACCGCTTTCAAATTTGCTTTGGCCAGTAAACACCCTGGCCTCGTCCCAAAGTTCACTTTGGACAAACTTTTGTAACAAATAACTTCCTCCCTCTATGATGATACTTTGGACTTTTCTTTTGTGAAGATCTTCCAGTATGGCGCTGATGTCAAAATTTCTTTGGAGTTTTACGTAGACGAGGTTTTCCAGCGTTTCGTCCTTGATCAGATTATAGCAGATCGTGGGGATACTTTGATCAAAAAGGTGGAGATTATTGTCCAAGGTGAGCTGCTTATCCAGTACGATTCTCAGCGGGTCTTTCCCCTGCCAATCACGCACGTTGAGTTTGGGATCATCAAAATGAGCCGTCTTGGTACCTACCATGATGGCGTCTTCTTCGGAGCGCCATTGGTGCACGAGCTGGCGGCTGTAAGCATTGGAAATCCATTTGCTGTCATAATTGGCTCGGGCCACGAAGCCGTCTTGCGTCTGTGCCCACTTGAGGATGACATAAGGCCGTTTTTTTTCTATAGCCGTAAAAAAGCGCTTGTTCTGTATACGGGCTTCTTTTTCTAATACTCCAGTGACTACATCCACTCCCGCCTCCCGGAGAATATCAATTCCCTTGCCGCCTACAAGGGGATTGCTGTCCACTGCAGCGATGACCACTTTCTTTACTTGTTTTTCGGCCAATAGGCTGGCACATGGTGGGGTTTTGCCGAAATGCGCACAAGGCTCCAGTGTCACATAAACGATCGCCTCTTTGAGCAATTCCTGATCCTTCACTTGGTTGACCGCATTGGGCTCGGCATGAGGTCCGCCATAATTTTGGTGATATCCCTCTCCGATGATTCGTCCTTGATAGACAATGACACAACCTACCATGGGATTAGGGCTGACATCACTTCTGCCCAACTCGGCAAGTTCCAATGCACGGAGCATATATTTTTCGTCTACAGTCATGGATCTTGTAGGGGTTATTCTGATGGTATTTCCTGTTCTTGGAGCAATACCGTCTCCATTTGAGAAGTGGAATCCAGTTTGGTGATCACTGTGGTCAGGCTGTCCAAATATGGCGCTCTAGGCTCAAATGACACTGTATATTCACCGGCCTCCAAGCCAATAAAAGTAAAATTGCCCAAGCTGTCCGTTAGTGTGCCCAAGGTATCTTGTCCCATAATAGCATAAATATATGGATAGGCATCCAAGGGCGTCACTTTGCCTTCGATGGTAGCACTGCTCCCTGTCTCGAAGACGCGTATAACAGGGTCAAATAAAAAGACATCATTGGTGTTGCCGGCCTGAATGGACCTGCTCAGGTCAATATCCAGGACCAAATCATAGGACATCCCTCCTTCTAGGGGGTAATTCACTTCATGGATATAGGCTTCATCTTCGGCATTGGCAAATTGGAGCGACAGTTCTTGGTCTTCTGACACCAAATACTGACCATCTCCAAAAACCAATTTGACCTGACTGATTTTCCCCAATGGAAGCTCTCCTCTACCTAGGATTAACTTGGAGTCATTGACCAGCGCACTTACATTGACGATATTGCTGAGCGGCAAGTAATCCAATGGAATCCATTCTTGTGTACCTGCGCTATTTCCGCTTTCTACAAAAAGTTCTACTCGCTCAATATCCAAATATACCTTATCCCAATCTCCAGGAGCATCGACGAGGTAAACATTCACCAAGGAGTGGCTTTGATTGGAGGCATCATCCAAACAGCTAAAGGTGAGAAAAAGAATGGGCAGGTACAGCCCAAGAGATCGTTTAAGTCTGTGCATTACCTTGATAGATTAGTATGAGGTAAACTACGCAAGATTACCGGAATTTGATGTACCCATTGATAAATTGGTCAACTACTTATCTAGTGGTAACGTCCGGTTACTTCTGCTTGATTTCGTCACAAAGGTAAGGATTTCGGACAAGTAAATAGGAATGATCATCATATAAACAAAACAAGGCTGCTCACATTGTATGAGCAGCCTTGAGGCAGTTATAAACAATAGTTGGTATGCTTTTTATCGGCCAAGACCTATTTCTATTCCAACATCAGAAGCTATTTCTTCTTTGGTAAAGTGTTCATAACATAATAGTAGTTGGTTTAGTGCTTTGGCTGGCAACAATTAACATGCCATAAGTAATAGTTTCATTGCTGCTTTTTCGCAGTTCATTATTATTTTATTTTTTCGATGATTGTAAAACCTATCCCAGAAGAAGATTGGTGAAAAGCTGGTAGCCAATCCCAATGCTAATTCCCCCAATAATAATAAAAGGGGTAGGGATTTTGGTAAACTGAAGAAGTAAGTAAGTGGAGATAATGGCAGTGATGTTGAATACATTAGCGGGCATCGGCTCGAAGAGCAAATAGGCTGCGGCAATGAGCATTCCACAGCTGACGGCGTTGATGCCTTCCAGTGCTGCACGGACAGGACGGTATTTTTTGAGTTCGTCCCAAAACCTGATGACAAAAAATATCAAAAATGTGCCTGGAAGAAATATTCCTGCGGCAGAGACTAGTCCACCTACAATAGCCCCACCAACTCCCATTCCGGCGCTGCGCATGGATAAGGCGCCTATGTACGAACTGATACTGAAAGTAGGCCCTGGCACACCTTGCGAAATGGCATACCCCGTCAGAAACTCTTCGGAAGTAAGATAGGCCTTAAATTCCACAAATTCTGTATACAAGTAAGGCACCAGCACTTGTCCCCCTCCAAAAATCAAACTGCCGTTACGATAAAAGTTTTCAAATAGCCTAATGGGAAGGATTTTAGTGAAATGCCCCAAGGTAGCCGCCAAGATCAGCACCCCTCCCCAGAGCAGAAAATTGGCCCACTGAACTTTAATACCACTTTTTTCTTCGATTTTAGGGTGTTTGTTATACTTCAAGGAAGTGGTAATCCCTCCCGCTACAAGCATTACCGGAAAAATATAGGGGGAATTATAAAAGAAAGCCACAAAGGCGGATAACAACATCAGCACCATTGCCTCGGTAGTTTTCACCATTTTCCCAATGGTTTTTTGGGCGGCATAAATGATGAACCCTATGGCCATTGGCTGAATAAACTTGGCAAAATCCAGCGAACCCTCTGTCTGCGTCTGGAGGAAGTCCACTAAGATCGCTGCAGAGGTCATGATCAAGGTGGCTGGAAGAATCCATACCACTAGCGACAGGTAAGCCAAGTTGGGCCCTCCCACCCGATAGCCAATGGCAGAAATGGTCTGGGTAGATGTAGGGCCTGGCAATACCTGGCAGAGGGCATTCAGCTCCCAGAGCTCCTCCTCTGTTATGTAGTGGCGTTTACGAACCATGATGTCCAAGACCATGGCCAAGAAAGCCTGAGGGCCGCCAAATGCAGTTACCGAAAGGGTGATGACATCCTTCAGGTAAAGGTAGTATTTTACTTTGCGGATGGTCACCAGCCCTTATTTACGTAAGCCTAATTCACGGAGTCTTTCTTCCAAAAATTCTCCCGCAGTAGCATCAGCAAATCCTTTTGGGCTTTCATCATCCACACAGCTTTCCAAGCAGGTAAGATCCATATCAGATCGGGGATGCATAAAAAATGGAATAGAATAGCGGCTGTTGTTCATCTTCTCACGGGGAGGATTCACCACGCGGTGGATGGTGGATTTCAGCTTTTTGTTGGTCAGTCTTTCGAGCATGTCCCCTACGTTGACCACCAGCTGTTCCGGTAAGGCGGTGATGGGGATCCATTGGCCATCTTTGCGCAGTACCTGAAGTCCATCTGCACTAGCCCCCATCAGTAGGGTGATCAGGTTAATATCACCGTGCTCCGCTGCCCGTACCGCATCACTGGGCACATCAGCGGGATTTTCTATGGGAAAATAATGAATGGGGCGCAAAATCGAATTGCCATGCAGGACCTTGTCTTCAAAATAATTCTCCTCCAATTCCAAATATAGTGCGATCGCCTGTAGCATCGACTTGCCAGCAGCTTCAATGATGCGAAACACTTCTAGCGCAGTTTGCTTAAATTCAGGCACCTCTTCAGGCCAAACATTGGGCGGATAATCTTTTTTGAGCGGATCAGTATCGGCAATATTGGAGAGCTCCTGGCCGACGTGGTAAAATTCCTTCAGATCACCGGTATTCCTACCTTTGGCATGTTCTTTTCCTTTGCCGGTATAGCCGCGTTGGTAGCCGATCTCTGGGCGTTCATAATTGGACTTAATAGCATCATCCAGACCAAAAAATGCTTTGATAGAAGCGTATAGCTGATCCTGTAGCTCTTGGGTAAGTCCGTGGTTTTTTATGGCTACAAAACCAATATTTTGGTATGCTTCACCTAGTTTTTTTACAAATTGGGCCTTTTTGTTCGGATCTCCATCGGTAAAATCAGATAGATCCAAGGAGGGTATTTCGTTATATAGGATTTCGCTCATGACAAGATTAATTTATCATGCAAGGTAAATATTTTATAGGAAAATTAAATATCTTTAGCTAAACCCAATCTCCCGCCAATCATGAAAATCACATCCATTGCATTGCTAGTTATTAGTGTTGTCATTTTTTATTCATGTTCTTCTGACTCGAAAAAGGAAAAGGTCAATGACGATACCACATCCATTGAAGTAGCAAAGCCTAGCCAAAAAACCACTGCATTTCGGTACGAAAAGCAGCATAACTCATATCCCGATGCCATCCTTGAGCTTCATCATCCACTGGAAAACCAAGTCTTTGATGAGGGTGATGTAGCTTTCGAATTCAATATCAAAAACTACCCCTTCGAGCATGGACACAAGGGGTTCCAGCTAAAAATGATCATCAACGGAAATGACCCCATTGGCTATAACAGCCCTATCTTCAAGGAAAATTTTGATACGGGAACGTATAAGGTGCTGGCTTTTTTGGTGGATGACGAGGGCATGGCCCTGAAGGAATACGGCAATTATGTCGAACGTGACTTTGTAGTAGGCAAATCCAAGCCATTTCCAGAAAGTGACGATCCCTACATCGGGCTGAACAAGCCTGAAAATGGGCAAGTGTATGAAGCTGGAGAAGAAGTGCTGGTAGATTTTGTTCTGGTAGGGGGAGATTTGCAGGAAGATAGTTTGCAAATAATGGTTAAGGCTGGAGAGGAGGAATTTACCACACATGAACTTGGGATGGTGAATATCGCCAATTTACCAACTGGAACTCACCAAGTTTCCGTGGCACTGGTAGATGCTAATGGCAAAGAGCTTCCTGGGATTTTTTCGAAAACAATAAGAGAAATAGAAGTCAAATGAGCCTTATGATGATGGTACGTATTGTACCTTACATCAGGTTTCGAAGGACTTCCAGTGATTTTACCTCGAAGAAGGTATCCAAGTGGAGTTTATAAAATGTCAATAGGTCATCCAATAAACTTTTTCTCACTGAGGAAGGTATTTTTACGGATGGGTCAAATGGTGCTGCCAAGAGTTGGTGGAAATGTTTTTTTTCTTTGAGAGCAAATGAGCTGTCGTTGACATCCGGATGGACCTGCTCAAAAAACTCGGCAGCGGAACCGGGCGCAAAACCCAAAAACCGCGAGGTCTCCAGCAAGAAGGAAAGTGGATAAGCACTTAGACTGATCCCCTCACTATCCAACAAAGCAACCGATTGATAGATAAAATCAAACAAATATTCGTTTTGATAGTTTTCATAGATGTACTTGCTCAATATTTCTCCTATAAACATGGCCACACCAGACCGATAAAAATCAAACGGAATTCGCTGAAAGGGATGGGCCAATTTCACTTCTGAAATGCGATTAAGCGAAGCGTTTTCTTTATCATAAACGACTAGTTCCAAAAGACTTAGTGGTTGGTAAAGGGCCATCTTGGACTTGGATTTGGCACTTCTTACACCATTGACTATATAGCTTTTCAGTCCAAGGTCGCGTGTGAAGACCTTAACGATAATGGAAGTTTCCCTATACTTGATATAGTGAATGACGATTCCCTGTGTTTTTTTGATCATAACCTAGGATAGTTGATGGTGGCAGGGCTACGATTTACTATCATAAAAGCACTTCCTACATCGGGCTTCATAACTGTCTTTTTCTCCGAGCACCACTTTTTCCTTTGCGGGAGTAAGCCGATAGCTGTAGGATGCCAGGTCGCCGCATTTCATGCAGATGGCATGTACCTTGGTGACATACTCTGCGGCAGCCAAAAGCTGGGGCATGGGATCAAAAGGCCTTCCTTCAAAATCCATGTCCAACCCAGCGATGATCACCCTCTTTCCGGCTATTGCCAGCTGGTTGGCCACACGCACGATCTGTTCATCAAAAAACTGCACTTCATCAATTCCCACCACATCGCAATCGCCTGCCAAAAGCAAAATATCATCGGCAAATTGAACAGGGGTGGAGCGGATTTCGGTTTCGTTATGCGAGACCACATTACTTTCGTGATACCGCGTGTCTATGGCTGGCTTGAAGATTTCGATCTTCTGTCGGGCTATCAATGCCCTGTTGAGCCTCCGGATCAGCTCTTCAGTCTTCCCCGAAAACATCGATCCGCAGATTACTTCAATGTGCCCCTTTTTATCCTTGGGATTATTATTTCCTATGAGAGGTTCTATGAACATAGTATTGCAATGTTAAGGAAAATTGTGAAACCGTCTATCATTCCCTTTGTATCATTCACCATAATCCAAGTGGGGAAGTTTGTACAGTTCATTGACCCGGATACGAAGGGTGCCCTCTTTCAGTTGGGCTTGACAGGTGAGCCGTTGATTGGCGTTAAGTTTACCCAGTTTTCGAAAATGGGCTTCCCGGTCCGTGAGTTCAGATAAGTTTTCCATACCTTCTTCCACAATCATCATACAAGTGGTACACCTGCCTTTTTTTCCACAAGCATGCATCCAATCTACGTAATTTTCATGGATAATTTCGATAACTTTGCGGTCGAGGGCTTTTGTGGAAATCTCCTTGTGGTATAGGTTTTCAATTATTATTTTAGGCATTATTCTCAAAAGGCTATAGCTAATCCAACAACGAAATGAACGATAAAATTAACCTCAATTATTTAGAAAACTATGCTCATGATGTATCGGAAAAGATATGTTCCGAATATTTTGGTACCAAAAGGTACATGTCTGGGCAAGAAATCATCCAATTGACCCCAAGTTCACAGGTTAATTTTATGGTAATCAAGACGCTTTTTGAAAAGTGGAACGCGGAATTGGAAAAGCTGAAAGCCAATCCCTACTTTGACTATAAGGACATGGCCGTTTCCGAAGCCTTGAAGGAATTTATGAATGTACTCTCCAGGGCCATTAAAATCGAGCATCATCACTTTTTGCCGCTATTGGAAATCGCAGTAATTGATACGGTGCTGTTGGCTTTGGATCCCATGGTCTACTTCTGGGGAGAAATCGAAAAGAGCCAGGGTTCCAGCCCTCATGGTCATCTGAAAGCTTCTAGAAAGTACATCAAATGGCACGAAAATATGCTGAATGAGCTGATGGAAAAAGGAGGCCACGGTTATGCAGATCAATACAAAACCGCCCTGAGCGATACCTATCAGCAATTGCTCGATCAGTTGGCTGAGCCAAAACCCCTGCTGGAAGGACTGGCACAAGTACAGCCTATCGTCTGGGAACAGCTACTTCCTGAAACAAAGAAAAAAAACCACATCGAAGACGCCACTCCAGACGAAACGCCACTTCACAATGAGTCTCCGGAAGCAGAGGACCTCGAAGAAACTCAGGTGGATAGCGAAGAAAAAGTGGAAGCAGTAGAAAAAAATGCCTTTGGCAGCCATGAAAAAGACATCGACCCAGCATTGGCTTGGGCAAAATTTGAAGCAGAGCAAAGTGGTATACTAAAAGGTCCCATTACCTCTATGGATGACGGACTGGCCATCAACCAGCGATTTATGTTTACGAAAAAACTCTTCGATGGCAATCCTGACCTGATGGGACACGCATTTAAATCGATCGATGAATGCGATAGTTTTGTGGAAGCAATAGACCTGGTCAATGATAGGTATGTCGACGAGCTGAACTGGGACAAAGAATCCGATGAGGTAAATGAGTTCTTGCACCTGATCTATCGGAAATTTGACGAAAAGTAGTACCTTAGTCATCCCCTAACCCGATAATCCATTATCTAAAAATTCTCATGTAAATCTGCGAGGCTATCGGTGCGGCAGTGAAGGCACCTCTTTAGAGAGGCCAACTGCGCCCTGATACCGAGGACACAGCATGTTTGATAACTATTATGAATTTGAAGAAAATGCGAAAAATCGGTCTTTCCCTGGTTCTCCTAGGACTTATCTGCACTACGGTATTTGCCCAGAATTTGACATCCAGTAATTTGCCGCAAGGCAAAAAACAACCTAACTATGTTTTGATCGTTGCAGATGATCTTGGCTACGGAGATCTCAGCTTTACTGGAAGCACACAAATTAAGACGCCCCATATTGACCTACTTGCAGAGACTGGTGTGGTTTTTTCTCAAGGATATGTTTCTTCGGCAGTCTGCAGCCCATCCAGGGCGGGATTTTTGACGGGCAAAAATCAGGTGACTTTTGGCTATGACAATAACTTATCAAATAACCAAGCGGGTTTTGACCCAGAATACCTCGGCTTGCCAGTGGATGTCAAAACGGTCGGAAACCACCTTCAAGAACTGGGCTATACCACAGGGATAGTCGGAAAATGGCACTTGGGCGAGAAAGACCAGTTCTACCCACTGAACAGGGGCTTTGATGAATTTTGGGGCTATCGGGGTGGTGGCCATGATTATTTTGAAGCTACTGAAGCTCGCCGGGGCTATAAAGCCCAGCTGGAAAGTAATTATAAAATCCCTCAAGAAATCACCTACATAACCGACGATAAGGGGGACGAATGTGTAGATTTTATCCTTCGTCATCAGGAGGAACCTTTTTTCCTATATGCCTCCTTTAATGCTCCCCACACACCGATGCAGGCCACAGCAGAAGACCTGGAACTTTACTCGCATATCAAAGACAAAAAAAGAAGGACTTATGCTGCAATGGTACACCGACTGGATGTCAATGTGGGCAAAATCGTCAATGCGGTAAAAGAAGCGGGGCTGGTAGAAGAAACAGTCTTTGTATTTATCAGTGACAACGGCGGTCCTGTGATAACCAACGCTTCCATCAATGCCCCCTACAATGGCAAAAAGGGGACATTGCTGGAAGGGGGTATTCGGGTTCCATTTATCATCAACTGGAAAGGACACCTGCAAGGTGGAACGATATATCCACACCCTGTAAGCGCTCTGGACCTGACACCTACCTTTATAGCACTTGGTGGAGGTACCTTGCGGAAAGAAAACCAATTTGATGGCGTCAACCTAATGCCTTATCTCCTGGGAGAAAATAAGCAGGCGCCACATGAGGAGATAAAATGGAGATTCACCATCAGCGCCGCCATCCGGGAGGGAGATTGGAAATTGGTTAGGCTACCTGACAGGTTGCCGATGTTGTTTGATCTTAGTACGGATGTTTCAGAGCAGCATGACGTAGCCTTAGAAAACCTTGAGGTAACCAAAAACCTGCTCCAAAAACTGGGGCACTGGGACGTCAGGTTGCCACATCCATTGTTTTTGGAAGGACCTGAGTGGAGACCAATCCAAATAGGCCAATATGATAAAAGCTACCCGATCAACCAGCCGGATTGATTATTAATCCCGGGTTAATTCATCCTTCCAAGTAGTTGGATCCGGTGTGAATCCAACTTGATAAAGATGAACAACAGGATGGTAAAGGACCACAAGGAAGATCCGCCATAACTAAAAAACGGCAGTGGAATCCCTACCACTGGAAACAGCCCAATGGTCATGGATATATTGATCATAAAGTGAAAGAGTAAGATGGATATGACACAGTAGCCATACACTCGCGAGAATCGGGTTTTTTGCCGCTCGGCCAAAAACACCAACCGGACAAGCAAGGCTACAAAGAGCACCACCACGACCAAACTTCCTATCCACCCAAACTCTTCTCCCAGCGTACAGAAGATAAAATCGGTATGCTGCTCGGGCACAAAATCAAACTTCGTCTGGGTTCCCTCAAGGTACCCTTTTCCCAAGAAACCACCAGATCCGATCGCAATTTTGGACTGGGTGACATTCCATCCCACACCCAAAGGGTCAATGTCAGGATTAAAAAGCACCATTATCCTGTTTTGTTGGTGCTGGGGAAGTTTGGAAACGACCAAGTCCAAACTGTAAGAATAAGCAATGATAGCGATACCGATAAGGCCCAGCGTCACGATTCGCTGCCAGTTTTTCTTACCCATCAAGATCAGGGCGAGGGTAAGGCCGGCCACGGGAAGTGCAATGTACAGGTTATTATCCACTGCCAAGGAGAGTAGCGAAATGGCAATAAAAACCAATGCAGTGATATAATATTTCTGGGGCATTCCTTCACGGTACAGCATGATGAAAAATGAAAAATACACCATGGCAGTACCCGTATCTGGCTGGAGCATGATCAGTGACACAGGTATCATGATGACAAGAAGTGCCTGAAACTGGAATTTGGGCTGGCTGAGGTCAAATGAAGGTTTTTCGATGAACTTGGCCAACGCCAATGCCGTGGCAAATTTGGCAAACTCCCCAGGTTGTAAACGGAACGGGCCTATTTCAAACCAGGCTCGTTGTCCATTGATCTCTTTGCCGATAAATGGAGTCAGGAGCAAGATCACCAAGAATACCCCATAAAGGATCAGGCTAAGGTTATCAAAAAGCCGGTAATCGGCGACCATGATGACAGTAATCAGAAGCACGGCAGTTCCGATCCATACCAGCTGTTTTCCACTGTTGATACTAAAATCAAAGATACTTTTTGCGGCCTGTTCATCATAGACGGCAGCATAGATGTTAAACCAGCCGATCATCACCAAAGCTCCGTAAAGCAAAATGCTCAGCCAATCAATTTTGTTGATATATAAATCGTCTTGTCTCACGTCAGTCTGCAAAGTCTCCGACCAGAACGTACTCTTCGAGTGCCGGTCTTTCTATATGTCCTCTCAAATATTTCTCGATCATCAAGCTGGCCGTGCTGGCAGCGGCCCGGCCACCCCAGCCGGCATTTTCTACGTACACCGCAATAGCGATCTTGGGATCCTCTTTTGGTGCGAAGGCGATGAAGACCGAGTGATCTTCCCCTTGGGGGTTTTGCGCAGTCCCAGTCTTTCCGGCAATAGCAATGTCCTTGATGATGGCGCGCATGGCAGTACCGTAAAGCGCCTCCGCCATGGCATCCTGTACCATATCAAAGTGATGGGCGGCCACACCAACATCATGCTTGGTGGTATATTCTTCAGGGATATTGTCTGGATCCCCGTTGATTGCCTTGATGAGGTGCGGAGTATAATAATAGCCTTTATTAGCAAATATTGCTGCTAAATTGGCCATTTGTATTGGAGTGACCTCCATTTCACCTTGGCCAATGGATAATGAATAGATCGTACTGTACTTCCACCTGGCCTTACCATAAATCCTATCGTAGAGTGAGCTGGAAGGAACACTACCACTATTTTCGTAGGGTAGATCCACTCCCAGTTTATTTCCCAGGCCAAATTTCTCGACCGCCTCATGCCACTTATCCAAACCAATCTGGGTATCCTTGTAAGTGTTGGAAGATACCTCCTGATTGATCATTTGCCTGAAGGCTTGATAATAGTATGGGTTACAAGAGTTCCGAATAGCACCGAATAGATTTACGGGGCTCGGGTGGTTATGGCAAGCCACTAACGCTTTATTGCATGCATAAGTGGTTTTTGGTGTCAAGACGCCCCATTGCAGGCCTATTAAGGACTGCACCACCTTAAAGATGGAGCCTGGAGGATATTTTGCCTGAATAGGCCGAATAAAAAGTGGCTTTGTCGTGTCCGATAGCAAAACATTATAATTCTTGCTGTAAGCAGCCCCGGCCAGCAGGTTTGGGTCATAAACGGGTGCAGAAACCATCGACAGTATCTCCCCAGTTTTTGGTTCGATCGCCACCACAGATCCCCGTTTGCCTTTCATGAGCTTTTCTCCGTACTTCTGTAATTGCAGGTCAATGGTGGTTTGAAGGTTCATTCCTTCCACGGAAGCTGTATCCAAAGCGCCGTTTTTGAAGGAGCCTTTATCCACGCCACGTACATTGACCATTTTGTATTTGGCGCCCTTTTTGCCACGGAGTGTTTTTTCATAATAAGACTCCAGTCCAGAGTGACCGATATAGTCACCTTGTATATAATAGTTGATAGTGTCCCTTTCCAACTGCCTCGGTATGATCTCAGCAATATATCCCAAAGCGCTACCAGCAATGGAATCAGGATATGCCCTGACTGATCTGGTCATGACAAATAAACCAGCATAATCGATCAGGTAGTCCTGAATTTTTGCAAAATCGGTAGTGGAGATTTGCTTTATAAGAGGCGAAGGTTTTACCCAAGAGTACTTTTTTGCTGCGGTATATCGCTCGATCAGCTTTTCTTTTTCGATCTGAAAAATATCACAAAATTTGGCTGTATCTTCAATGTTGAACTCCTGCGGGATGACCATCAGGTCAAAAACCGGATTATTATAGACCAAGAGTTCTTCATTGCGGTCGGATATCAGGCCTCTATATGGATAATCCACTATTCGCTGTACAGCATTTCTTTCGGCACGCCTTAGGAAACTGTCATCCACTACTTGGATCATGAACAGTTTGCTCAGCAGGATTACCCCAACGATAATGATAACGATGATGATGACACTGTGCCTGTTTTCGTTCATTTAAATGCCTCTCCTTTTCTTGTAAAACAAAACCTGAACGATGATACCAATAATAAACGTAAACACCGTACTGCTCAGTGTTTTGTACGCCATCGGAATATACAAGGAAGTCCCTAGATTATCAATGAAGAAGAAAGTCAGGTGGTGCAAGAAAATTAAGGGAACACTATAAATCAAAAACCATCCTATGCCCATATTCAGTAGCGTGGGAGGGGTATTGGTATCATAGCCGCCAGTCGGGGTGATGATCGTAAGCCAAGGTTTGCGAAAAAAAGCCATCATTACCGCACTGGCAGTGTGAATCCCCAAACTGTCATAAAACACATCTATACCAAAACCAAGAACAAAAGCAATCAGCATTAAAGGAATGGTCTTGATTTCAATAGGTAGCAGCAACAGGTAAATGATGTACAAAAAACAAAATGCCGTACCAAAAAGCACGAGGTTTTTTAGCACCAGTACCTGGATGATCATGTAAAGAAAGATACCTCCAATAGAAGCGATAACAGTTCTGCTATTCATTGACAATTTCGGTCATTTCCTGAAGGGAATCAAGCTCCACTTCACGGTTATTTTCTACAAGATATACATAAGTAAGCGTACTGAAATTAGCCGCCAACTCAATGGTTATATCTAGGTAATTGGTTTCGGTACCGTTAGCAACGGTGTCCACGGTACCCACTAAGATCCCTTCCGGGAATATGGCATTATAGCCAGAAGTCACTACGGTGTCTCCATGCGCCACCTGTACGTGCCTAGGGACGTATTTTAGCTTGGCTTTTTGCGGATTTTTACCGTCCCACTGGGTAGACCCAAATACATTCGTGGATTTTATCTTTGAAGAGACAAAGAGGTCGGTGTGCAGCAAGGAAATGACTGAGGCATAATGACTGCTGACACCTTTTACACGCCCTACGATACCATCTCCATTGAAGACGCCCATTCCTTCTTTGATACCGTCTTCCGCTCCCCTGTTCAAGGTAATGTAATTGTAGCGGAGATTAATGGAATTATTGATGACCTTCGCAGACCGAAATTCATACATGCTTTCCATGGCACTGTCCAGAGATAGGTGCACACTGTCTTTGGCTGGCTGAAAATTGGCCAGCTGTTTCATCAGCTGTGCGTTCTTTTTTGCCAATTCCTCATTGGACCTGCCAAGGGTGAAGTACTCCGTAAAGTTATCTTTGGTACTTAGAAATGCCCCAGTAAAGGTATTGGAACTATTAAAGAAGACGGCCCCTTGTGGTGAGTTATAGGAAACAATCAGCCAAACGGCGGCAGTTTCCAATGTAATAAACAGCAAAAAGGCCCTTATGCTATATAGAAATAATAAAATGCGTTGCATTCAGTCATCAGGTCATCAGCACGGTTCGGAAACTATTTATGTTTTTCAGGGCGGTGCCTGTTCCTCGCACCACAGCCCTTAGTGGATCTTCAGCGATATGGATGGGCAATTTGGTCTTTTGGTGAAGCCTTCTGTCCAGCCCTTTGAGTAGCGCGCCACCACCGGTGAGGTGAATGCCATTGTCATAGATGTCTGCTGACAATTCCGGCGGTGCGATTTCCAATGCCTTGAGCACAGCTTCTTCGATTTTGGAAACCGACTTATCCAATGCGAAAGCAATCTCCGAATAAGAAACCTTGATCACCTTAGGAATCCCTGTCATCAGGTCACGTCCACGGATTTCGTAGTCTTCAGGAGCATCATCCAGCTCCGTAAGCGCAGAGCCAATGGCGATCTTCACTTTTTCTGCAGACCGCTCTCCGATCAGCAGGTTATGCTGCCTTCTCATGTAATCCAAAATGTCTTTTGTAAAGGTGTCGCCAGCAACCCTGATGGACTGGTCGGCGACGATTCCAGAAAGGGCTATCAATGCAATCTCAGTCGTACCACCACCGATGTCCACGATCATAGATCCCATGGGCTTTTCGATATCGATTCCGATTCCGATAGCTGCTGCGATAGGTTCGTAGACCATGTACACTTCTTTGGCTCCTGCATGCTCGGCCGAATCCCGTACCGCTCTCTTTTCCACTTCTGTGATCCCTGACGGAATACAGATGACCATGCGGTGGGACTGGGGAAACATGCCTTTTTTGTGTCCAGGAATCATTTTGATCAGACCACGGATCATTTGTTCGGCAGCGTAGAAATCCGCAATCACACCATCCTTCAGCGGACGGACGGTCTTGATGTTTTCGTGCGTCTTTTCATGCATGTTCATGGCTTCCCTACCCACTGCCAAAATCCTGTTACTGGATTTGTCAATGGCGATAATGGAAGGTTCGTCCACTACAATTTTTTCTTTATGAATTATAAGTGTATTTGCCGTACCTAAATCTATTGCTATATCACTTGAAAAAAAGTCAAATAATCCCATCCTGGTAGTTTTACTTAGAATTTACGTTTGAGTTGATCGTTTAAAGTTAGCATTAACAATGCTTAAATAAAACGAGGGACGACAAAATTATTACCTTAATTTGGATTTATAATAGTGACCACTGACTTTTTTTAAGTCACTTGCACAGAGATACAAATAGCCCAGATGCTAAATCTCAAATTAGGGAAGTAAATAAGCGTTTTTTGGGTGATACCAGATTGCCGAACCAAGCTTTGGGCTGCATTAGCAAAAAGCAGTCCAATTTTTATTTATTGCCGCTGTTCGGGATTTGTAATCCCGAACCCAAATGAACCGGATTTATAATCCGGCTATAGGAGGATTGCAAATCCTCTCTATCTGTCATCGGGATTGCAAATCCCGAGGAGAGCTATTATTCCTTAATCATCAAATTTTATAATGGAGCCAATTCAATAGGACTGTTTCGAATACCGTAAAACTCACCACAACTACTGTTCAAGTACTCTTCTTCTTTTTCTACAATGCCGGCTTTTACAGGGTTTAGATGAATATAATTTATTTTAGTAGCCATAAATTTCGCTGAAGTTATTTCCTCTCCGTGATAGCCTTCTTTCCAAAACCAAATCCCCTCCTCCTTCTTCAACAACCATAGCAACCAATTTTTCCTGCTTTCTTGTGGGTTTTCTTCAATCGCTTTGACAATACTTTTTGCTGTGTATTTCTTAAAATCCCTGATGATGTCACTTAATGGGACTTTAGTGCTTTGCATGATAAAATGACAATGGTTAGTCATGATGACATAGGCATAAACTAGAAGTCCTTTTTGCTTCTGACAATGTTTAATGCTATTCAGCAATTGATCGGTATAGATTTTTCGTGTGAAAACGTCTACCCATTGATGAACTGTGAAGGTTAAAAAATAGGTCGCTGATTGATCTTTAATCGCGTATGAAAAAGCCATGAGAAGTAGTTTGTTAAATTTCACAAATAATATATGGCTTTTGATTATATTTCCAATTATCGGAGTGCTTTTTTCTATCGACTTGCTGTTTTAGGGTGATTGGAGTGCTGTTCGGGATTTGCAATCCCGAACCCAAATAAACCGGATTTATAATCCGGCTATAGGAGGATTGCAAATCCTCTTTATCTGTCCTCGGGATTGCAAATCCCGAGGAGCTAATAGTCAAAAAAAATCCCCAACAGAACTGTTGGGGATGGGGAAATTATTATTGCGGGATATTTTAGTGTTTGAAGTGCCTTACTCCTGTCATCACCATGCTCACGCCTACCTTGTCACAGAAGGCGATGCTGTCTTGGTCCTTGATGGAGCCTCCTGGCTGTACCACGGCAGCGACTCCCTCTTTAAAGGCGATCTCCACGCAGTCAGGGAAAGGGAAGAAGGCGTCGGACGCCATTACGGAACCTTTCAGTTCAAAACCAAAAGACTTGGCTTTTTCGATAGCTTGTTTCAAGGCATCTACACGAGAAGTTTGGCCTACACCGCTGGCAAACAGTTGGTCCTTGTTGCTTAACACGATGGTATTGGATTTGGAGTGTTTACAGACTTTGGCCGCAAATACCAATGCGTCTTTTTGTTCTTCGGTAGGAGCTACTTTGGTAGCGACTTTGAAGTCCTCCTTGGTTTCTGTAGCTAGGTCTTTGTCTTGTTCGATGATGCCGTTGAGCAAGGTTTTGATCTGCTTGGTACCGCCCACTTGGGTTTTCTGTACCAGTAGAATCCTGTTTTTCTTGCCTTTCAGTATTTCCAGGGCATCTTCGTCAAACGCAGGAGCGATCAGCACTTCAAAGAACAGGCTGTGCATTTCTTCTGCAGCCGCTTTGTCCACCGCCTGGTTGGTGATCAGTACACCACCAAATGCAGATAGGGTGTCTGCTTCAAAGGCTTTTAGATACGCTTCTTTTACCGAGGTTCCTTTGGCCACGCCACAGGCATTGTTGTGCTTAAGGATGGCAAAGGCTGTTTCGCCGTCAAATTCGGCCATCAAGGCCACAGCGGCATCCACGTCCACAAGATTGTTATAAGAAAGTTCTTTGCCATTTAGCTGGTCAAAAAGGTCGTCCAACTTGCCATAGAAATGGGCTTTTTGGTGCGGGTTTTCGCCGTAGCGAAGTGCCTTGGAGTTGGTTTCGCTTACTTTCAACGCTGGAATTTCTTCCGTTTGGTTGAAGTAGTTGAAGATATGGGTATCGTAATGTGAGGACACTTGGAAAGCTTGGGCAGCAAAGTACCTTCTGTCCTCCAGGGTCGTGCCACCGTTATTGTTTTTCAATCGCTCTTCCAGTTCACCATACTGGTCACGTGAAGCGATGATGGTGACATCTTTGAAGTTTTTGGCGGCAGCCCTGATCAGGGAAATGCCTCCGATGTCGATTTTTTCGATAATATCCTGCTCTGAAGCACCGGAGGCTACTGTCTCCTCAAATGGATACAGGTCCACGATCACCAGGTCAATGGCAGGGATATCAAATTCTTGTGCTTGGGAAAGATCTCCTTCATCTTCTCTCCTGTGGAGGATGCCTCCAAATACTTTTGGGTGGAGTGTTTTGACTCTTCCCCCGAAGATGGAAGGGTACCCAGTAAGGTCTTCTACAGCAGTTACTTCTGCGCCTTGCTCTTCGATGAACTTTTGGGTGCCTCCTGTGGAGTAGATCTTTACGCCTTGCTCTTTTAGCTGGGCGATGATCGGTTCAAGATTGTCTTTATAAAAGACCGAGATAAGGGCAGATTCTATTTTCTTAACAGCCATTTTTTGAAGTATTGAATGAAATAGGTTTGCTTAATTTTGATTTAAGCTGCAAAGTTAGGAAAATCAGCTGATTAAAGTAGGCTTTCGATGACTTTTGGGAAATATTTGTGTTCAAGGGCATGTACTTTCTTGGCGATGTCCTCTGGGGTGTCGTTTTCGTCCACAGTAACGTTTTCCTGAAAGATGACCCGGCCATCATCATACTTTTCGTTGACATAATGGATGGTGATACCTGTTTCTTTCTCTCTTTTTGCCTTGACAGCTTCATGTACACGCATCCCATACATGCCTTTGCCACCAAATTTTGGCAGTAACGCAGGGTGTATATTGATGATCCTTTCGGGAAACATGTGGATCAGGCCATCGGGTACCTTGAGGAGAAAACCGGCCAGTACGACGAGGTCCACATCCAGCTCCTCGAATGCCTTTTCCAATACCGCCTCTTCCATTTCCTTTCTGTTAAATGAAAAGAAGGGGATATCGTGGTTTTTGGCCCTTTCCAGCACATAAGCATCTTTTTTATTGGATGCGATGACGGCGACTTTTCCTTTGGTGGAGCCATCAAAATGTTTGATGATCTCTTCGGCATTGCTACCGTTTCCTGAGGCGAGTATGGCGATTTTTTTCAATTGAAAACCAGTTTTTAAGTGCTTAATGTATCTTTTCGTGGGCAAAAATAATCATAATTTTGGCTTATTGATCAATATAACCCGATCAGGTCAAAATCCTAATTGGAGCAGCATAGTAGACTTTGTCGTACTCATGGGACCACCAGTACCGTACTACAAGAGCTGCGCCACAATAGAACCGACTACAAAAAAGCCATGCTCAGCACACCCGTCAACATCAATATTTTAGAAAGTAAGCTGAGTCGTGTAAAATGGGCCTTCCTGTCTGCTTGGTAAATCAAAGACATAAAATAGATAAACAACATTCCAATAAAACCGAAGTAAACATACAAAAGTGTTTCGTCAACTTTATAAGCAACTATCAATATAGAACAAACAAAAACGGCAGCAATGACAAAGATGATGTTCTTTGTAGCTCGAAACCCCAATACAATGGGCAGTGTTTTGCAACCGTGTTTCCGATCACCTTCCCGGTCTTCGATGTCTTTGATGATTTCGCGGATAAGGTTAATGAAGAATGCGAAAACAGCATAGGTGAGCACCAAAAGCCGTGACTGTCCAAAGTAAAACCCTACCATCCAAATGGCCAATCCCGTCAGTGTGGCCACTGCCAAATTTCCCACAAATGGCAACCGCTTCAGGGTATTGGAATATAGCCAAAGAATAAAAGCCGCCCCAAAGTGAGTGACGCCTACTTTTAGGCTTACCAAGCAAGCAAGGCCTATTCCTGCTATATTCAAAAATGTGTGGAGAAACATCACCACTCTGCGGCGCATTCCCTTACCGATAATTACCTCATCAGGTTTGTTTATATAATCGATTTTCACATCGTAATAGTCATTTATCAAGTAACCAGCTGCAGCTATCAGAACAGTGGAAGTGATCAGCAGATAGATACTAGGATCCAGAAGGGCAGGAATGCCCGACAAGGTTTCCCCTACCAAAAAATAAGCCGTCATCAGTTGTGCAAAAGCCATCATCAGTAAGTTATCAGTCCTGATAATCCTTAAAAAAGCAGGAAGGGAAAACGCTCTTTCAGCAGATGGCATATGATTCATAATTCAAAAATACGCGAAAGTAGGAGAGATGTTCCTGTTTTTTGGGGTTTTCATCAAATTCAGCCTCCAGCGCTTTCCATTGGATTTTTTTTATTCATACAATTTTAAGGGTGACATTATAGATAACTGTCGGAAGTAGTGGTTGCCAAGCTTTCAACCCGGCTTTAATGCCTTAACCATTTTGTGTCACTTGCTTCAAGAAACATCAGCAATTGAATTGTGCACACAGTGTGTGCATTTTTCCGTCTACTATTTTTCGTACGGTACGAGGGGTATGGTTCCTACAATGCTTTGAAGAAAACTTAATCGCTTGTTCATGCTTCCCATCCAATTCGTTAAGTTAGTCTACCTTGTTGGAATATTAACCGACTGCATAATATGCGCCGTATGAACCGAGAGGTTCGCAGCCTGTCAAACATACTTACAGGATATAGCCCTGGTGAGGTTTAGGGGTGGGATTCCCCTTTGCCTTCCCGACTACCAGCTGGCATTCCTATCAATTCGTAATTAGTGCTTCTTCCTCCTGCTGCTTCTTTTTGCAAGATCCCTTTCTCAATAAGGTCGTTAATATCCCTAACTGCTGAATCTTTAGAGCACTTTGCAATCTTTGCCCATTTGGACGAAGTTAATTTCCCGTCAAATCCATCCATTAGCTTATTCAATAATTTTCTTTGTCGGTCATTTATTGCAGTATCTATATGCTTTTGCCAAAAATCTGCTATGAATAAAACTTTTGAAAGTATTAAATCCGTGGTTTTTAAAGCGTTAATCAAACAGTTTAAAAACCAAACAATCCAATCAGTTATATCCAAATCCCCTTTTTGCGTTTTTTCCAATATCTCATAATACTGTTTTCTTTCCAACCGGATCTGGGCAGACATACTGTAAAAACGTTGGTTACTTTTGTCAGCTCGCGCCAAGAGCATATCCGTCAATGCCCTTGTTATTCTTCCATTTCCACCTTCAAAAGGGTGGATTGTCACAAACCATAAATGGGCGATTGCTGCTTTAATTACCAAGTCAATTTTATTATTGTTGAACCAATTTAGAAATCGGGTCATTTCTTTTTCAACCAGATCGGAATCAGGTGCTTGAAAATGAACCCTTTCTTTCCCCATTGCCCCAGATACTACCTGCATAGGCCCAGTTGTATCTTTTCTCCAATCTGCTACGGTAATTTTGTACATCCCACTTCTTCCTGTTGGAAACAATGCGGCATGCCAGTCAAAAAGCCTGTCAGCTGTTAATGGATCAAAGCATCTTTGGGTAGCGTCAAGCATCATTTCAACTACTCCTTCTACACTTCTGTCAGCATCCACTGCTCCTGCTATTTCCATTCCCAATCTACGTGCAATTGATGAACGCACTTGGTCAGGGTCAAGGAATTCGCCTTCTATCTCCGATGATTTTAATACATCAAGGGTCAATGTATCAAGTAGGGCCTCGTTTCTCAAACCGAAACCTAATGTTTCCATTTTTCCAATAAGTCTACCCTGTAAATTTCTTGCCTCACTTAACAGGCCCAAGAAGTCATTACTGTTCCAGGTAAATTCTGGCCAGTTATCTTTTTGATGTATAAAAGCCTTCATTCGACGCATTGTTTGCAACGAAAATAGCCTTTATTCGACGCAAATCAAAAATAATCGATGCTTATTTTGCATCAAATACACTCCTTATTCGTTGCACGGTCGTCTCTTTTTCTTTTAACTAATGCTTTTTACTGCCTATCGCCGGAATCAGATCCTTGTCTTTTAAGCCTTTTCCCTCTTCATGATTCCACGTTGGTTTACGCCTTTAAAATTGATCTACCGTATTCGCATCCACCTTATCATACTCGGAGTGTGTGCCTTCCTGCTTATTAATTTTCTAGTATGTTCATCAATTTCTGGTTCAAGTATAATTTTTCTTTTCCTACCCTAACAGATTTCAGGAAGCCTTCTTCTTCCAATGCGTTGAGATAGTTTCCAACTGTTTTTGGTGTTCCTAAGTCTATGTCAATTAGGTTTTGCCTCTTGTAAGTGAAGGGTGTCAAGAAATAGACTAGGATTAGGAAGGTTTCTTATGGCACCATTAAGCTGAGCTAATGCTCTACTAGCCTTAATGGTTTTAGTTAGTATCTCTTTAGTTTCTAAATCTGCTCTAGGCGGAAGAAGAAGTAGATTGTTATAAGGTTGAGATTTATTGAAGTCGTTCATAACGAGAGTAACTTTGCACTTGAACTTTATTCGAGGGTAAAAACACTAATTATCCCGGTTTATGCATTAGGAATCGTGATGAGGTTTGAAACTACAAGAAAATCAGGCTGTTTGGAGATTGAGGCATAGCACCGCTATGGTGAAATCGAAAACAGCAGCGAAGCGACTGATTTTGAAGTAGGTTCATACCGCAATAGATAGGCTAATGCATATTCCGGGATTACTTACTCTTGTTTTGATGTGAAAGGTAAGTTTTACTCTCGTTTTTGGCATGAGGCACAACGGTTTGGCCATGCGCAGTATCGGATTTAACACACTGCTTTTTCAGCATGACCAGCTGCCAATCTTTTCAGAAGTTTCTTTATGTTATTCTGTAAATGTGGTTTTTGTCAGTTCGAGACTACCATCCCACAGGCTTTTTTGAAAAACTTTGTTATAAGAATCAACTGAAGTTTTAACCACTTTCCCATCCGAGAAATAAATTCCCTTCAAGTCTTTGTACTTTTCAGAATAAGCAAGGTTTGCTAAATTTCTTCCTGCTTGGGCTGGTGAATGTATGTTGCTTTTTAATAGGGTCAAAACAGGGAAGACGTTTTTCCATAAAAATCGCATAATAGGTGAATAAGTTTTGGCAAGCCCTGTTCCTGGTGTCATTCCTGGGTCATAGGCATTTATCCTCATGTTTGTGTTTTTTACTCGTTCTTGTAATTGATAAGTGGTTATTATATTACACAATTTTGATGTAGAATACCTTCTTTGCCCAACTATATTAGGTTTTTCGGCAGTTTCCTTTGGGAAAGCGAGGTCTTGAACACTGGTATAAATAGGTGGTTCTATTGGTGTTTTAAGTGCTGGGTCATGTGTTTCGCTAGATGTGAATATTATGTGTCCGTCATTTTTTATTAGGGGTAGCAATTGCATAGTCAAGGCAAAAGACCCGAGATGATTTACACCAAATGTCTCTTCAAATCCATCTGCCGTATAGTGTGTTTCGCCAATATTCTGTACTCCTGCATTATTTATCAAGATAGAAATAGAGTTGTTTTTTTCTTTGGCAAATGATTCAGAGAACTTTCTTATAGATTCTAAAGAAGCCAAATCTAATTCCAGACATTTTAGGTTTTTATGACCTGTTTTGGTTTTTATTTTTTCTATTATTTCTTTTCCTGCTTTAATATTTCTGGCAGGAATGATAATTTGTTCGTTTTTGGCAATTTGAGCCATTTGTAAAGTACACTCAAAACCAATTCCACTGGTTGCTCCTGTAATAATTATTGAATCCATTTTTTCGCTTTTTGTTAAAATGATGAAATAAAGCTCAGCACTTCAAAAGCAAAAACTTTTGCCATTTGGCAAATAATAAATTCAGATACTTTTTCGAATTCTGCTTAATGATGATTGCGTGATTCCTAAATAAGACGCGAGATAGGAAAGCGGAATTCTGTTGGCTAAATTCGGAAACTTTTCTAAAAAACTAAGATACCTAGTCTTGGCATCCTCGGCTAACATAGGACTTAGTTTATTTACCTTTTCAACCAATGCTTTTTCTGTTATTTTATTGATAATGCCGTCCCACTGAATGACGGTGGCTGACAAATCGTTAAGTGATTCTGTAGAAAATACGAGTAGCATACAATCTGTAACAGCCTGGACATATTCGGAAGAGGGGATTTTTTGATTGAAGCTGTTTATATCCACTGCAAAATTGTTTTCATCAACAAAGTATTTGGTGATTTCATCCCCTTCGCTGTTATAGTAACATACCCGTAAAATACCTTCTTCAATAAAAGCTACTTGTTTTGGTGTTTTTCCTGCTTCGGAAAAGTAATCGCCTTTTTTTAACTCCAATACCCGTGCTTTTCTCTTGATCAATTCAATTTGCTGTTGATTTAGCTGCCCGAACTCCAATAGATAGTTTATTAGTTTGTCCATAGTCACAAAGGTTGTCGTTGCATTTTATTAGGAATTTGTCAAATGGCAAAAAAGGTTGATTTTGGTTGGATATTCCGGAGCAAGTTGACCCCTTGGATCCAGGCAATAATTCAAGTACCGAAGTGGCTTTAGGTGCCGGAACCGCCTGCCATTCCGGCGGATGCTGACCCCCTGAAGAATAATATTGAGCTGATTCCGGAGCAAGCTGACCCCTTTGGATCCTGGATTCCGGAGCAAGTTGCCCCCTCTATGGAGTTGTTTTGGTTTTTTAGCGGACATTTTAAAAAACCGCTAAGTATAGTCCGATGGCAGGAAAACCAAAACCGATGAGTCAGATCAAACAGATGATTATTTTACGGCAGCAGGGCAACGGTATCAAAACCATTGCCCGTATGCTGGACATGAGCAAGAACACGGTAAAAAGCTATCTTTTCAAGCTTGACAAGCTGCTGGAAAACAACAGGAAGACAGGGCTTACAACCAAAAAGCTGCTGTCCATGGAAGACCCCGAAGTTGAGAAGCTGTTCCTTTCAGGGGATCCGTCCTATAAAGACCCCCGTTACGAGCACTTTATAGCCAACCTCCCTTATTATCAAAAAGAACTCAAGCGTAAAGGGGTGACCAAAACCCTTCTATGGGAGGAATACAGGGAATCTTACCCCGAAGGGTATGGCCGGAGCCAGTTTTGTTATCACCTTGGCCAGCAGGAGGTGGCCAGGGCAAAGCCTTCCATGGTGCTTGACCATAAACCGGCAGAGAAGCTGTATATAGACTTTGCGGGCAAGCCCATCTGCTACATAGACAGGGAGACCGGGGAGGAGATCAGGTGCCAACTGTTCGTGGCCTGCCTGCCCTATTCGGACTATGCCTTTGCCATGGCTGTGCCCTCCCAGACCATCCCCGACTTCCTGCACGTCCTGGGCTGTTGTATGGAGCAGCTGGGAGGGGTGCCACAGCTGCTCGTCCCTGACAACCTAAAAGCGGCCGTAAACAAGGCCGACAAATATGAGCCAGGTATCAACCGGGCCCTGGAGGACTTTGCCAACCATTACGGCACGGCCGTAGTGCCTGCCAGGGCAAGGAAACCGCAGGACAAGGCATTGGTGGAAAACCAGGTAAAGGTGCTCTATTCCCGGGTATATGCCAAGCTCAGGAACGTCCAATTCTTCGACATACACAGCCTGAACCGGGCCATTGCCGAAAAGGTGAAGGCCCATAACCAGACCCGTATGCAGCAAAAGCCTTACTGCAGGGAGGAAAGGTTCCTGGCCGATGAGAAGCACTTATTGGGAAAGCTTCCCGGGGAGCGCTTCGAGCTGAGGCATTATGCCGAACTGACGGTAGCCAAGAACAACCACGTCTACCTGTCCCGGGACAAGCACTATTACAGCGTGCCATATTCCCTGATAGGCCAGAAGGTAAAGGTGGTCTACACCCGCAGCATGCTCTATGTGTTCCATAAAGGGGAACGGGTGGCCATACACGGCAGGGGCTTCCAGCAAGGGCCTTATTCCACACTCAAAGAACACCTGTGTTCCCAACACCAACACTACAGGGACAGAAGTCCGGCGTATTACCGCGACAAAGCTGCCCAATACTCCAATACCTTCGCCAAATACATTGCCCTGATCTTTAAGCAGGACAGGTACCCTGAGCAACTCTACAGGACCTGTGACGGCTTACTTGCCCTGGCCAGGAAGGTGGATGAACAGCGGCTGGACAAGGCCTGCAATATCGCCATGGAGTACAATCAATACAGCTATGGCTTTATCAAGAACATGCTGGAAAACAATATGACAGAAGCCACAACGGAAGCCTCCGGCAAGGAACTTCCCAAACACGGCAACGTCAGGGGAAGAACATATTACAACGAACAACGATAACTTAAACTTTAAACAACTATGCCCAACCCGATCGAAACACAACTTATCAAACTCAGGCTCCATGGCATGCGCCAGACCTGGGCAACATTACAGGAGACCCGTAAAAACCAAAGCCTCTCCCTTACCGAAGGCCTTGAGCTTATGCTGCAGGCAGAAGAACAGGAACGGGACAACAGGAGATTCAAAAGACTGGAATCCAATGCGGGCTTCCGTTACAGGGCTTCCCTGGAAGAACTTTCCCTGGACAGGACCAGGGGCCTGGATGACATGCTCCTGACAACACTGGCGACCGGGGAATATATGGAACATGGTGATGCGGTACTTATCACGGGAGCCACCGGCTGCGGAAAAAGTTACCTGGCCTCGGCCCTCGGCCATCAGGCCTGTGTGCACGGCAAAAAGGTCGCCTACTTCAATACCCAGAAGCTTATGCTCAAAATCAAGATGGTAAGGTTGGACGGTACCGTGCTCAAGTTCTTCGATAAAATGGCCAGAACAGACCTGCTTATCCTGGATGACTTCGGGCTCACACACCTGGACAAACAACAACAAATGGACTTTATGGAACTTATCGAAGACAGACATGGTAAAAAATCCACTGTTATTGTAAGCCAGCTCCCTGTCTCAAGCTGGTATGATGTAATAGGTGAACCGACCATAGCGGACGCCATCCTTGACCGGTTGGTGCACGCCTCCTACAGAATCGTGTTAAAAGGGGAAAGTCTCAGAAAAAAAATGTAAAATTGTCAGTCTTCTGACTATACTACCAAAACAGCCTCTGCAGAGGGGTCAATATCACCGGAACAGGGGTCAACATCGACCGGAATATCCATTGGTATTGTACCATTTGGACGGGTATTCTGGTTGCATGTACACGAGTGGACATACGCATTGCGAATATATCTCTTGTATTCTGTTTTTATAAAATGGTCAGCTTAGTTAATTCAAGACTTATTATCCATTACAAACGTTTACTGATCAATTGTAAACATTTATGATTGAATAATCCTCTAAAACTAAGGGACTCCTAAAAATATAAAAAATACTCCATCTAGGGTGTTTTTTGTGGAAACCTACTGCTGTGGTGTTTTTAAATATTTGTTGTTTTCTTACGTGGCTCAAAAAGAAAAAAGGAACTGGACAAAGGGTTACCTAAATCCTGGATTAGCATTAGGCGCAGTAACTAATATCCAAAAAATAGGGACAAAATCATCCGAATTTAACAGAATCAAACAGATTCGAAATAATGCTAAACCCCTGAAAAACAAAAAACTCCGAACAATTTTGACATTGTCCGGAGTTTAAAAGTAGCGGGAACAGGACTCGAACCTGTGACCTTCGGGTTATGAGCCCGACGAGCTACCAACTGCTCCATCCCGCGATATATCTTGTAATTATTTATATCTTTTGTCTAAATTTAAAGGTGGTTTTGACTTGCTCAATACCCTGTTTCCTTTATTGTGATACAAAGGTAGGCAGAAATTATGAAAAATCAAGTACCTTTGTAAAAATATTTATCCTATGACCGAAAAAACACATAAGGCTGGTTTTGTAAATATCATCGGCAAGCCCAACGTGGGCAAGTCCACACTGATGAATGTATTGGTGGGTGAGCGGCTTTCGATTATTTCATCCAAAGCACAGACTACACGCCACCGTATTCTTGGACTGATGAATGATGCTGACTATCAGATTGTTTTTTCGGACACTCCTGGCATGCTCAAGCCAAAATATGAACTGCACAAAAGCATGATGAGCTTTGTGAACCTGTCATTGGAGGATGCCGATGTGATCGTTTTTGTTACTGACCTGTTCGAAACCGACAATGAAATCGAGGAAGTCATCGAAAAAATCAATGCCTCTGGAACTCCTGTTTTATTGGTGATCAACAAAATTGACCTCGCCAAGAATAACAAGCTGGAAGAAGTCACCCAATACTGGACTGATCGACTAAAAACAGACACAGTCATTCCTGTGTCGGCATTGGAGAACTTTAATATTGAGCGGATCATGCAGGAGATTCTGGACAGGTTGCCCGTTCATCCACCCTATTATGACAAGGAGGAACTTACTGATCGGCCAGAGCGTTTCTTTGCCTCTGAGATCATCAGGGAAAAGATCTTTACCAATTACAAGAAAGAAATCCCCTACAGCACAGAAGTAACTATTGATCAATTTACGGAAGATGATAAGATCATCCGCATCAGAGCTATTATCTTTGTGGAGCGATCCAGCCAAAAGGGCATCATCATAGGTGATAAAGGCAAGGCCATAAAGAATGTAGGTATTCAGTCAAGAGAGGCGATGGAAGCTTTTTTTGGCAAGCAGGTATTTCTCGAAACCCATGTGAAGGTAGAGGACGACTGGAGAAAAAATAAAAACAAACTAAGAAAATTCGGTTACGATCAGTAACCTAACTAAGCGTAGAAAAAAATGGCAAATATTGTAGCAATAGTAGGGAGGCCAAATGTGGGCAAATCCACTTTCTTCAACCGTCTCATCGAACAGCGTAAGGCTATCGAAGACAATGAAAGTGGGGTCACTAGAGACCGCCATTACGGGCATGCCCAGTGGGGAGGAAAGTACTTCTCGGTGATCGATACCGGCGGGTACGTTACCGGCTCGGAAGATGTCTTCGAGGCGGAGATCCGTAAGCAGGTGAAGCTGGCTGTGGAAGAAGCTTCTGTGATCCTTTTTGTGGTGGACTGCATCGATGGTCTGACGGATCTGGACAAGGAATTTGCCAATGAACTTCGGGGTGCCAATAAGCCCATATATATCGTCGCCAATAAAGCCGATACACAAGAAAGGTCTTTTATGGCCAATGAGTTTTATGAATTGGGCCTAGGGGATGGTGCCGTCTATCCTATTGCTGCTGCCAGTGGGAGCGGTACGGGAGACCTGTTGGATGAGCTGGTGGTTAATTTTGACGATATTGGCATCGAAAATCCGGATGAGGGCATTCCAAAGCTCGCCATCTTGGGTCGCCCCAATGTCGGTAAATCCTCTTTCCTTAACGCCCTGCTCGGAACCGAAAGGACCATCGTCACGGACGAGGCCGGTACTACAAGGGATACCATCAATTCCCACTATACCCTTTACGGGAAGAATTTTATCATCTCCGATACCGCTGGGATCCGTAAAAAGTCCAGGGTAAAAGAGGATATCGAGTTTTATTCCGTGATGCGTTCATTGCGGACGCTGGAGGATTCTGATGTGGTCATCGTGATGGTGGATGCCAGCCGCGGTCTTGAAGCACAGGATGTCAACTTGATCTCTCTGGCCATCAAAAACAACAAAGGCGTCATGATAATGGTCAATAAGTGGGACCTCATCGAAAAAGACCACAAAACCATGAACACCTTCAAAGATGATATGATGGAAAAACTTGGCGAAAATCGCTGGATCCCTATCATCTTTACATCCATGCTGACCAAGCAGCGGATATTTCAGGCCATCGAACTGGCAGTGCAGGTGTACGAAAACAAGACGAGAAAAATCGCTACTTCACAGCTCAATGACAAAATGCTTCCGGAAATCGAGCGTTATCCACCGCCAGCATGGAAAGGAAAATACATCAAAATCAAATACGTCACCCAGCTGCCTACCAAAAATCCAGTATTTGCTTTCTTCTGTAATTTGCCACAATACCTCAAAGCACCTTATACCAGGTACCTGGAAAACAGACTCAGAGAACACTTTGATTTCCAAGGAGTTCCTGTAAAAATTACCTATAAGAAAAAGTAAAAATATTTTTTCTTATATCGCTTGAATATATCAATCAGGGCTGTACATTTGCGTGCTTATTTTAAGAAACAAACACATGAAAAAGACAATGGTTTTGTTTGCCCTAGTTGGTCTGGCATTGACCACTTCTTGCGGCAAGAAGGAAGTTGAACAAACTGAAGAGACGATCGAAACGCAGCTCGAAGAAACTGAGCAAGTAATCGAAGAATCAGTGGAAGAGCTTGAAGAATCGGTAGAAGACGCTGCTGAGTCAGTAGAAGACACCGTAGAAGAAGTGACCGAAGAAATCAACGGTTAATTCTCCTATTAAAATCAAAATTCCCAAAGCACCGAGCAATCGGTGCTTTTTTTTATCTTAGCACCAGATGAAACCAAGTGCCGCATCAAAACTAGCCAAAATTTTTGAGGCCAAAGTGCCAGAAAATGCCGCTCCATACTGCCTCAAGCTATGGAAAGAGGCTCCGTTTCATTTTACCGTCAGCAAGTCAAGACTGTCAAAGCTGGGGGATTTTCGCTTTCGGGCCGACCAGTCTGTCCAAACCATCACGATCAACCACAACCTCAACCGATATCAATTTCTCATTACGTACATCCATGAAGTAGCACATCATCGGGCCTTTCGGAAATATGGCACCACCATCAAGCCACACGGGAACGAATGGAAAAACACCTTTAAGCAGTTAATGCAGCCTGTGCTTACTGACGAAGTATTTCCCAAAGACTTGCTCATTCCGCTCAGGAGACATATGACCAGCCCAAAAGCCAGCTCCAGTACAGACTTCTGGCTAAACAGGGAGTTGCGAAAATACGATGCATCACTGAATGGTCTAAAGGCCACCTACCTCTATGAAGTCACCATTGGAACAGTCTTCGAACTTCGGGGGAGAAAGTTCAAAAAAGTACAGCCACGAAGAACCCGGGTCTTATGTGAAGAAGTCACCTCAGGAAGGCATTACCTTATTTCCGGCAATGCTGAAATTTCACTATCCCTTCAGAGCGAAAATTAAGCTTCACGGTTTAGAGGGAGTTATCCTCTCACAAGTTTGATATATTCGACCTTTTCTTCCCACCTGATTTCCAGTACCCAAATTCCTTTTTTCAACGATGAAAAAATTTCCCTTAGGGCATCTTCAAATGCCTTTTGTCCATCTACCCGGATATATTCAGTGGTATGCAATGGCGAAACCAACCGAAAATATATCTTCTCTATCTTATCTGTAGACCCAGAATAGGAAACGTTCATATCAGCTCCGGAAGATGGATTTGGGTAAATTTTCCAAACCTTTTGCGGTTTTTGGGACGTAGGCACAGTAACGGAATACACCTCTGAGTAGGACCTATCACCATATATGTCCACTTCCCTGATCCGATAATACAGTCTTCCACCCAAAGCAGGTAGACCATGGTCCTGATAGCGGTATTCGATCAATTCCTCACCCAAGTCACGTGACTCCAAAGTAGCGATTTGTTTAAAATCATCTATTCCTCCCAGCGAGCGTTCAAGCACATAATGGCTGGTAGAAGACTCCTCTTTCACCTGCCAATCTATTTGGACGGTGTTATTGATGGATTGATAGGCAACGTTAACAGCTTTCCATAGCACTGGCAAGCTGGATAGGCGAAGGCGGATAATCACCATTCCGTCGGCACCGTCTCCACCGCCGTCCCAACCAGCACCTCCTCCTGATCCGGTATTCTGCTCCCCCGACCCACCAACATCGGTATCCGCATCTCCACCAATGCCGCTTCCTCCTGTACCCTGATTGTTACCTTGCCCTGGCCGTCCAGAACCACCCCCACCTCCGGCAAAAATATTGTCAATACTCACCGACACATCGAGGTCTTCCAATATCGGTGAAGAGGCTCCTTCACCACCATCACCGCCACGTGAGCCATTTCCGGATATTCCGCGGGTCTCGGCCCCACCACCACCGCCACCTGATCTAGCCTGTCCATTTCCTTGCCCTCCCTGAGCTCCTTCATTTCCCTGTGAGCCACTAGAAGCCCCAGAGGAGGAGTTACTTGCATGCCCTCCTCCTGAGCCCCCAGACCTTCCTGTATTATGGGTGCTGTTGCTATGATAGGATCCCCCGCCTCCACCTCCTATAGCAGTAACATTATTAAAATAAGAGCTCATTCCATTTTGGCCAGCTTCATTGGACGAAGTGGCTCCTTCTCCTCCCTTGCCCACATATACAGGGTAGGTCTCTCCCTGGTTTAGCGACACCGATGGTTCATACACCATTCCTCCTGCACCTCCACCGCCGGCACTGCCGCCATACCCCCCGCCTCCACCTCCAGCGACAAGCAGCACCTCGGCATCGTCAAATTCAGCTGGAACAGTAAATGGCCCATCGCATCGGTATATATACAAGCGCTCCAACTCGGAAACTTGCACTTCTTCAACACAGGAATTGGGTTCCTCACAAACCCCTTCAGTGATCTCATTATCTTCTGCCTGGATGTCCGGACCTTGTATGACCAACCTAAAATTAAAACATCCTAAATCAGCAGGACTTGGATGTGGAGGACTGGAATAACAGGTATGCCAATCACTTTGGGCGGCCAATACTGAACCGCTTCCTCCTCCCTCCGGAAGGTCAAAATAGTTTTCATCACGCTCTGTACCGTCATCGCAAATCAAATACCCCTGCAATGTCCAAAGTGTAGGGGTGGGGCCGGTAAAACTCACGTTATAGTCAATCCTTACTCGATATTCAAATCCTCCAGGGCAATAGGTGTTGTAAGTGATGACCTCCGTAAGTTCGAGCTCGATATTGATTTCACTTTCACCAGAAGGAACGGTAATGGTATTTGAACACTGCCCTACTGCCTCACTCGTGGTGAAGATAAGCCAGCCAGTTAATGCGATAAGTAGGTTAAAATAAAAAATAGAACACTTTAATCGGTCATTAAGGATGCTCATATATTGGTGGTAAGGGTGTATAATACAAACTTACGAAAACCAACGAACTCAAAAAGGGTTTCCTTTATAATCTAATCACATGTGTGATACATTACATTTTACACCATCCCTAAAGCAATAATTTGATAAGCTGTGACTCATCTGCCCAGCGCACTTTTACTACCACGAGTCCTTTCGAAAACTGGGCCAATTCTTCTCTTAAGCGCATGTTTAACTCTTCTACAGAACTTGCCTGGAAGGAACGCGATTGGTTAAGTGAATTAAAAATCGTTATGGACATCTCTTCTCCATGGTACTTTTCAGGGTTGGTCAGTGCTAGGTGGATTTGTTCACCTTTGGAAGGGTTTGGATAAATTTGCCAAGCGGCTTTCCCTGTCGATAAACCTTGGATATCCAAACCGATAATTTTACTGAAGGTAGCTTTCCCATCGGTATCCACTTGCTTTATACGATAATAAAGACGACCTGCCTGGACAGGTAAATCGTCATCGTCAAAAGTATAGTGTTGTAACTCATTGGTCCATCCTCCACCTGAAACCTCTCCAACAGTCTTAAAATTCGAAATGCCATTGAATGAGCGTTCTATTGAATATGTTGAAACAAAATTGTCCTCATATACTGACCATAAGACCTTGACAGTTTGGTAGGATGCCAATATTCCATTGATTTCATTAAACACTACAGGTAGTGTCCTAGCACATTCAGACCCCATATTTTGGTTTTGAGATCGGTAACAAGCATTTTCTATTGCCGAAAAATGGTTACCTCCATTCGTGCTTCCATCTACCAAAAATGAAGCATTACCACTTAGAGCAGCTGTATTCCAAGAATTAACATTTACATCTCCCTCAGTATGGACAAACGTATCGTCTGACATATCTATTCTGGCACCTCCCCCCATAACAATGCTTCCTCCCACTTGCATTTCAGATCGACCTTCCATGTTAAGCTGGCCACTATTCATGTTTACGTCTTGCTCTACGTTCACGACCCCATTTTCGTTAGAATTTATGACTCCTCCTGATGAAAAAGATAGCCCTTTTGTACTAAAATCTCCATTAACATTCAGTGTAGAACTGGAATTAATAATAGATTCATTTAAGACTATTAATCGTGAACCTTCTTCTATGTTAATAGTTGAGGTGTTATTGGCCATTGATAAGTTCTCTACGATTACGGTACTGTTACCTATAATATTCATCACGGCACCTGCACCAATGTTCAATGTTCCGTTTTGTATGTTTAATGAAGCCCCATTTTCGACATTAAAAACTGTAGGAGGTACTCCACCATTGTTGTCATATAGAGTTACATCCCCTGTAAATATAAGATTGGCCAATGCCCCTGAAACAGTAATTTGGCTAAACGTATTCCTACCAATATTTGCATCCCCTTGATACTCTACGCTATGATTTACAATCACGTTTGTCCGACAAGGACTTGAATTATCAGGCGATTGAGTAGGCGTTGCACACCCGTTCGGATTCGTGCTATCCCAAGTGGAGGAAGCACTCCAATCACCGTCACTGTTTGACTCAAACTGCTGGGCAAATCCAGCATGGCTTATTCCAATAGTGCAGAAAATAAATAGCATCTTATGTCCATTTTTCCACATGCGGAACAATAAACTTTTCATTCGTATTATTTTAGTTAGCAAGGACCGTTGGTGACACTTCCTTGGCTAGGGTGATTGACATTTCAAAAATATTTTTCCTAAATCACAACAAAACCGCTAATCTTCACCTGTTTTTGCTGTTTGATGGCAAAAATATTAAACTCAACACCTAAAACAAGTAATTACTAAATAAATATTTTCATTTTAAACCCACTATTAAGCGGTTTGATTGCTGTTTTTAGCTTTTCATTTACAATGGTATTACTTCTATTAAAAGAAAAAGTAGATCAAATAAATCCTTTCAGAGCTCATTTAGGACAAATCAAAGATTTATTATAGGCACCCAAAAGGAATGAGTTCATCTAATCAACTTATCGGCACCTTCCCAGTATTATCGTGGAATTTGCATTAATCTTTCTCTTGCGACCTGAAAATGGTTCAAATCCCAAACTGTTTGTTTCCACAAACCTTCTCATCTAACCCACCATTCCGAGTAACTTCCCCACACTCACCAAACAAATGAAAACCTTAGTTTCTACCAGATATAAGACCTGGCCCTACATCTCCAAAGCGGCATATACACAAAAAAAAGCTGTACCCCAATACTCAGGATACAGCTCTTGCTATTAGTTAAGAAAACGCATCAGGGGTATTGCCTGAAGGTAATTTACTTTTCCATGATCTCAGCTGATGAAATCACAAATTCCTCTTTTGGGGTACGGAATTTTTTCATACCGGCGAGCCAGTCATTCGTTTCATCCCTATAGCCCAAAGGCAATACCAAGGCGCTCTTCAGGCCAAGCTCCTTCAAAGCAAGCAATTCATCCAAAGCGGCCGAATCGAACCCTTCCATTGGCGTGGCATCCACTTTCTGCTCAGCAGCCGCTGCGATGGCCGTACCAAATGCAATATATGCCTGCTTGGCAGCATGATGGGCATGCCACTCTTCTGGAAGCTGGCTGTACATGCCCCAGAGTCGCTCTCTATAAGCATCCATTTTGTCCAGTGGCATTCCCCTAGCTGTCAAGGTATTGGCAAAGACTTCCTTGATTTTGTCTTCTGTATAATTTTCCCATGCCGCAAATACCAATATATGGGATGCATCGGTAATCTGGCTTTGATCCCAGGCGATGGGTTTTATCTTTTCTTTCATTTCTGGATCGGTGATCACAATGATGCGATAAGGCTGCAGCCCAGAAGAAGAAGGAGAAAGCCTCGCTGCTTCCAGAATATAATCCACTTTTTCTTGGGGCACAGCCTTTCCGTTCATTTTTTTTGTGGCATATCTCCACTCAAGATTTTCTAATAAGCTCATGATCTCGTTCTTTAGTTTTTTTGATATTCCAAAATTAGCTATATTTGCTATACAAAAGGAAGTAACATCATATAATATACCACTATACTTTTGTATAGTGATGTTCAAAATGATTATGGACACATCAACGACAAAAGGCCAAGAAAAAGTTCACATTTGTTCAGGTGAATTTGTAGTAGCAGTACGGGATACGCTAAATGTGATCAGTGGGAAATGGAAGCTTCCCATTATCGGATCCCTATGTTATGGCAAAAAACGGTTTAAAGACTTGGAAAATGACATTCCAAAAATCACCCCTCGCATGCTCTCCAAAGAACTCAAGGAGCTCGAACTAAATAGTATCGTAACCAGAACGGTGTATGACACCACGCCCGTCACCGTGGAATATGAACTCACCCCTTCAGGCAGAAAAATCCGTGAACTACTGGATGCCATGGTAAAGTGGGGCCTTCAGCATCGAGAAGAGGTGATGAAGCCGGAATGACGCCATTGGTTAAACCCGGTTTATGCATTAGGAATTGTGATGAGGTTTGAAACTACAAGAAAATCAGGCTGTTTGGAGATTGAGGCATAGCACCGCTAGGGTGAAATCGAAAACAGCGGCGAAGCGACTGATTTTGAAGTAGGTTCATACCGCAATAGATAGGCTAATGCATATTCCGGGTTAAAACATAAAAACTGCATCCTGACCGGAGTAGACCTATCAGGATGCAGTTTATTCATGTCTGGGGCTAGCTATTTATTGTTCACTCCTCCAGACTAGTAAGTACAGCTGTCAGCATTTTACCACTCATTCGGCTGTCATAATTGGGATTGACGTATTCAAAAAGGATCGTTCCTTTTTTGTCCAGCACAAATACCGAAGGAACGGGAAGCACTCCTGGGTTTTGCTGATCCGAAGCCTTAAAAAGCATGTCTTTATAGCGATCCGGAGCTTGAAAAGCCAAACCAAAGGACTTGGTTACTTTAAGGTCATTATCCGAATACAGACTGTAGGTCAGTTCATTCTTATCCACTGTTGCTTTGAGCTGTTCAGGTGCATCTGGACTGATGGCGAGGATCTGATAGCCCTTGTCCAGGATTTCCTGTTCTACCTCTTGCAGCTCGGCAAGGTGCTTATTACAATAGGGACACCATCCACCACGATAAAAAATCAAAACTGTAGGCTTCTGGGCAATTTTTTTCTTAAGTGACACCGTGTTTCCGTCAGGGTCTTTAAGGTCACTCTCTGGAATTTCTTCTCCGATCAGTAGGGGAGAGATGTCCGTGGGCTGAGATGGAACCTCTTGTGCTTTGGTCGAGAAAACCACCATGGTCACCAAACCAGCAACCATACCTAATACAATGTTTTTTAATCTCATAGAAATTGATTTTAAAAGATAAACTAATGACATACCACAATAATATGCTCTACATATTATTGAAGACAAAATATTGAATAAATTCAAAAACCTGTTCTAATTTACATCAGAAGTTCCCTTTTGGATCGTCTTGGTAAACACAGGGGGGTGAAAGGGTTTATGTATCTACGGATTACTTTTCCAAATGTTCTGGATCTTTCACATTTCCTTGTGGCTGTATTTTGGGAAGCAATAGACTAAAGGTACTTCCTTTCCCTAAGTCACTATCGATTTCTACTCTTCCCCCTTGATGTTCTGCCAGTTTTTGACAAATTCTGACGCCAAAACCCGTTCCTGATTCCTTTTCCGTCCCATCACTGGAAACCACATTTCGCTCCGAATGCAGCAAATCTTCCAAACTAGACGCCTTCATGCCAGCTCCATAATCACTTACTGACAGACAATTATAATCAGAAGTTTTGTTCATCGAGATATCAATTGAAGTATTCCTATAAGAAAATTTCAACGCATTGGAAATAAAATTCCTGATGATGGTAGCAGTCATGTTTGGGTCAGCGGTGATCTTTACATTTTTATTAATCAGGTTATTGATCACAATGTCCTTAGACTTGGCCTGTCCTTCAAAAAAATTGACTTCTTTTTGTATCAAATCATGTATCAAAACGTCGTCCATCACTGCCTTGGATTCCGCAGCTTGTGACTTGGCCCAGAGCATTAGGTCCTGCAGCAGTCGATTGCCATTTTCAACCGCTTTAAACATGACATTTTTCATATCCTCAAAACCCTCATGGCTCATTTCTCTCGTTATCAAACTGAGCACCATACTAATTTGGTTAAACGGTGTCCTGATATCATGACCAATAATCCTGAAAAGATGGTCTTTTTGCTTGTTACTTTCAATCAGTTCTTCATTATGACGCGCTACTTTTTCATTGGCCCTTGTCAGGCTTTCTCTAAGTTCACTCAGCTCTTTCTGTAACTGGTGACCTGCCAACCCTGCTCCTGTGGACAGTACGAGATAAAAAATGTATTTTGACATTGGATAGTCAACAGGAAGGATCAACATACATGAGATGATAAAAGCACCATTGATCAGCAATATATAGATCATATGTCGTCGATGGATAAGGATACCAGCCACCAACATCAGCAATAAAGTGATCAGCTCCACTTTTACAAAATAAGCTTCCATCAACAGTGATCCGCTGCCCAATCGTATAGGAACTGAAATATATATACTCACAAAAATAGAGTATACTACCACCATCAAGACATGTTCAATAGTGAGAAAACGGAACCTACAAAGGATAACTGCAATGATGATGATAGCTATATTGATCAGGTTTTTGATATAGAGCATGGGGTGATTGTCCATCTTCCACTCCACATAGGCATCTGCCATCAAGGAAAATAAGGCCACCATGACGACATACATGATGACACGCTTGATCTTTCGAAGATTTCTTATGATGATTTCCATACTTTTTACTCATTAAATACAGCTACCCAAAATCCATTTCTACACCTATCTCTTTAGCCTTTTTGAACCTAGATGACGTAGGGGAGGAAATGCTTGAATGTAGCCTCGTAATAAAAAAACAAATTAGGCTTACCTCTAAAACAATTTTTCGTAATTCACCTTTACTATCCGCACACTTAGTGGTTGACCTCTGTTTTATGACCCAACTACGCTGCTTGATTCCCTTTTAGTCATTATTGTTTGTACAGATAACTGAACAATACACACGAATATTGTATTCCTTTGACCTTCTTATAAATGACTGTTGTCATTAAAAAAAAACGTTGGCCGAGCACCTTTCTACCAAAAGAACGCTAGCCCTTCCAAAAAACCCATTTAAACACTTGTTTGAACTAAACAGCTTTTAATTCTGTAAACTAGATATATTACTAAATAATATTTCAAACACTATTCTACAAAAATAATTACATTTTTAACCACTTACAATAAAACAGCAAATTCATTACAAAAAATAAATATACACATCTGTTTATCATTTATTTACAACATAACACAGAAGATTAAGACTACCATTTGGAAAGAAATAAGACGATATTTCCGGAGCTCAACCAATTATAACACTGGAAAAACAACCTAATTTTTTGTTAAAAAAACTTTAAAAAATCAAACTACACCTATTCAAAGGTCTTTTTTTAACTTCACCCAAAACAGTACATTATTTGGGTCCTCAAAAACACCAAAAAGTCAAGGATAGGTTTTGGTCATGTCCTCGTCCACGCAGATGATAAAATCGGCGAGCCCTTCATACCCTTCTTCCAACTTACCCACATCCTTTTGCCTCACGGTAGAAACTGTCACAAAAGTCAAGTCAGGACGTACCCTGTTGAAGTACCAGCAGATTCCTTCATAATTATTGGAGAGAACAATCTCATCATAAAAACCCTAATGATCCATGAACAATATAAATCAGAAACAGAGAAAACAATAACCTTTTATAATGATTTCTTGGCATTGATTCTGGAGGAGAATTTACTGATCAAAATCCCCACCAGCAAGACATTGTACAGCTGGCTGAGAACACCTAAAAAAGAAGTGGCCAGTTTGGTGGTATGAAAAGTAGGGGTAATGTCCCCAAAACCAATGGAAGTCTGAATCACCGAAGCGAAATAGACCAGGTCTATATAGGTCTTGGCCAATTTACTCGTATCCAAATTCGCAAATGATCCTTCATGATGGTAAAACATAAACTGGAGTAAAAAAACACTGATCTCCACCAACAGAAAATAACCACATCCTGCAGCAAATATAATATCGGCATTGACATAGCTCGGCCGGATCAAAAACTTCATGACTTCCCAAAATATCAAAGAGAAAAATGCAACGTACAATAAACTTAAGATCTGCATAAATACATCGTGATCTTGCAGAAACGAATGGGAGATGGGCAAAACAATCACCACCACTAGTAGAAAATTTTTAGTGAAAATTTTCCACCGCCCTTTTTCCCTAAATACCCCTACACTGGCCAATCCTAAAAACAAAGTGCTCAAGGGCCAGATAAAAAGGATGTAGATATTAAGATTTTCAAAAAATACACCTGAGTAAAGATTCACAATCAACGCAAAAATGAGTATTTCGTACTTTCTGCGTTCTAAAATCTGCGGTACATTTTTTAAGATCAGTTTCATTCAACTCCTTGGGCTTAATTATGCAAGAATAAAAAATATATCATTCATCTTCCCCAATAACTGTTTATCTTTTGCCTTGATTTTAGTATTCTTTACAAATTACCTATGAAAAAGTACTCTAAATAAGGCCTTCCATGACGCATTTGGAAACCAATTCTGCCATGCTAGGTAGTTTGGTTTTCTTTAAGATGTTTTTTCTATGGGTTCTCACGGTCAACTCTGATATGTTTAAAGCCTCTCCAATTTCCTTAGCACCAAGACCTTTTGAAAAATAAAAGATAATTTCTTGTTCTCTCTTTGTCAGGTCAGCACCAAACTTATTTAATGGCATCTCAAAAAGTGAATCATCAAACTCACCAGTACTACAATCCACATTATAATAAGACTTATTACCGTTCAGGCTAATGAACGATATGTGATCACTCTTGGCCACTCCTAAATAAGAAATATCCGTATGCACACTAAGTACATGTTCTATAGTGCCATTATCAGAGACTGAGAGGACATTGACCTGAAGTAGCATCGTCCGGTACCGATTATACCGATCCTTCATCCGATACATATACAAAACCTTGTAGAATGGTAGCTCATAAGGATCCTCAAATTTCTCCAAAAAATCTTGAAGCACCATTTCTTTCTTCCTTACAGACTCCATGTCTTCCGGGACAATCCACTCCAGTAAATCATTGATCTTAGCCCGCTCTGGATCCACGTCCATAAAGTTCTTCACATTGGGATGCACATATTCCATTTCTAAATTGTGCATGTTTAGAATAAAATAGAAAAAATCCCCGGGACTGAACAATGAAGCTATGTGCTTGATTTGCTGAATAGCCTGGTACGGCTGATGCTTCTGTAACCTCTCGGAATAACCTTCCTTCCACAAATCGATCAGACTACTTATACCTCTTTCCATAATCAACATCTCTGAACAAGGTGCAAAGATACTCTTTTTCTAAAAATAAGACTTTAGTTATTACTATAAGTATAATATGCAAAAAATATATAGAATAATTACATAGGTGGCCGTTTTAATAACCAATAAACGCTCTTCTATTACAAATTTTGCAAATCATATGTCCTAGCCTAGCCAAAAGTCAGGTTTAATCCATTAACATTACTTTTTTGATGTAACCAGCTCTTTTTGCCTATTCAGCCAAAAGCCATCAAAATAACCCATCCACTTCTTAAGGTCATCAAAGCCCTTTCCATTAAGATGGCAATATTTTTCACGGCCTTTTCTATGGACATGAATTAATCCTGCTGCATGAAGTAATTTTAAATGTTTGCTCACTGCTGGCCGGCTCATGTCAAAATTTCTGCTCAGTGAACTGATAGTATGGCTGCCCTGTGACAAAATAATCAACATCGCCCGACGATTAGGGTCTGCAATGGCTTTAAATGGATCAATAATAGCACTCATTTAGGAAGGTATCTATAGTAATTTTATTAAAAATAGGTAATTATTTGGTAACATTTAAATAAGTAACCAATTAATTACCTATTACAGGTTTCTATGCAGCCTTGCTATGGCGTATAGGCGATGCCAGATCAAATCCTATTTGGGGATTTTTCACCAATTGCTGTAGCCTAGCAAGTTCGCTAACAGCGAGCTTTTTTTACATTAGCTTGAGGCAAGATATTCGAACCAAAAACCCAGAAATGTAGCTATTAATCAGATATAAAGCCTAGTTATATATTTCCCCATGAACATGCCAAATTGGATAGGGCACATTGAATGAGCATCATTTTAGCTGGCCATATAAGCCACAGATGATATCACCTTCGCCGATGGAGCTAATGGCTATTTTCAGTATTATCAACAAACCTCCATTATTCAGATAAAAAGAAAATTTTGTGGATAAAAACCCTTACCAATTAACCAAAAAAAAGAGTTAAAACTGTAAGTTTTGTGAATAAAATATAAGTTATCCACAAGTGGTATAAATAAAGCCTAAAAAAGTATTCTCAACAATACTCCATCAGATAGTTAGTTGAATTAACCAATAAAACCCCTTGTCATCAGTATAGACAGAAGTCCAATTCTTTTCCTACACTCACTGGAGACTCCACTATTTTCAATAGCGACCTCACTATTGATCACCTAAGCTTATCGCTAGGACTCCCTTCACTCAACACCATCCTAGAAACGGCATTTTGGATTTATGAATCAGCAGTGCAAATAAAGGAGCTTCATAGAAGGCTCAGGTAAGCCAGTGTTTTTTGATACTGAAATTAGCCAACCAAACCAAAAATACAGCGATCACAATGACCATAATCGGCATCACTACAGCACCTGGCCCGTACACTTCGGTGGCCCTCGCTATAATAAGACTATGAAACATCTGAATGATGATCCCAATCAGGGAGAGGATAAGAATGAATTTTGCCCACTTTTTTCTCATCAATAAACCCACGCATCCTACCACACCTCCAAAAACGGCCACAGCAAAAGCAATTAATGCCCAAGTCGGGTAGGCAGCATACATTGCTTGCTCTTCGTCCGGAAGAGTAGCCAAGGTTTCTTCGGACATTCCAGTATGCATAAAAAAAGAACCCACTCCCACCAAATTCCATAGTAGCATCACACCGACCACTATCCAAAACCAAACAGGAACTCTCATTTTTTCCATAAGTCGATCATTTAAAGGTTGATAGTATCAGTTATAATTTACTAAAAATATGCATCTAACAACATAAAAAAGTGACATTAAAAAAATTTAGGTGCATTGTCCAAGGTGAAAATGCACCCAAAGTGGGGTAGGAATATTAATCTTCCAAGGTATCTTTCCAGCCTTTTAGCTCAACATCACGTGCGGTTTCCTCTACCTTTTCCCTCAATTCCTTCTTAAAGTTATCCATATTTTCGGCGACCTTGGCGTCATAAGCTCCTACCATAGATGCTGCGAGGATACCGGCATTTTTAGCGCCGTTGAGGGCCACGGTAGCTACAGGAATCCCTGCTGGCATTTGGAGGATAGACAAGATACTGTCCCATCCATCGATGCTATTGGAGGATTTGATCGGAACACCGATGACTGGCAGAGAAGTCAATGAAGCCACCATTCCAGGAAGATGGGCTGCCCCTCCAGCACCGGCGATGATGACTTTTATACCGCGCTGGCGAGCACTTTCTGCATAATCGATCATCCGTCTCGGGGTACGGTGGGCGGAGACGATCGTCAGCTCATAGTTTACGCCAAGTTCGTCCAAGGCTTTGGCTGCTTCTGACATGATGGGAAGGTCAGACTTGCTTCCCATGATGATTCCTACCTGTTTGCTCATAATTTATGCTTTTATCTTTATGCTTTCTTTGATTTTAAGGGCTTTGACTTTCAATGCCTCCACATTTTCTTCCAAAATAGTCACATGCCCCATTTTTCGGAAAGGCTTGGTGATTTTCTTACCATAAAGGTGGATATAGACACCTTTTTCTTTCATGGCCTCGTCCATTCCTTCCACTACTGCATCACCGGTAAACCCATCTTCTCCGAGGAGATTGACCATGGCTGCAGGCATCCGGAGGCCCGTGTCGCCCAGCGGCATGCCCATGACTGATCTTAAGTGCTGCTCAAACTGCGAAGTAAAATTAGCTTCGATCGTATGGTGTCCGCTGTTATGTGGCCTAGGGGCAATTTCATTGACCAGGATCTCGCCTGATTTGGTCACAAACATCTCCACCGCCAGGATCCCGATCATGTCTAATTTCAAAATAACATCCTTGGCCACTTTGATGGCCTTCTCACCGATCGCATCAGCTATCTGCGCAGGAGCAAATAAGAACTCCACCAAATTGGCGGTAGGGTGAAAGGCACATTCCACAGGTGGAAAAGCCACCAACTCCCCGTGTTCATTCCTGGAAACAATCACCGCAATTTCCTTTTCAAAATCGATCAACTTCTCCAATAAACTAGGCGCTTCGAAAGCCATGTCCAAATCCTCTTCGGATTTAAGCACTTGAACACCTCTTCCATCATAGCCTTCTTTTCCCAATTTATTCACGGCCGGCAAAAAATCGGCATTTGCCAGTACAGCTTCTTTGGTATCCGTCAGGATAAAATCCGCCGTAGGAATATTGTTTGCCTTATAAAACTGTTTCTGCTCGCGTTTATCTTGGATCAGGCGGATAATTTCTGGTTGAGGAAAAACCTTCTTTCCCTCTTTTGCCAACTGCTCTAGCGCTTCGGTATTCACATTTTCGATTTCTATCGTAATGATGTCGCACTGCTTACCAAAAGCATATACCGTATCATAATCCGTCAACTTGCCGTTGGTAAAGTCGTGGCAAATATGCTTGCAAGGTGCATTTTCATCTGGATCAAGGATATGGATATCCACGTTGTAGTTAATGGCAGATTGGATGACCATACGCCCCAGCTGGCCACCACCCACGATTCCCAATATTTTTTGCTGATAGTTATCTTGCACTTTTCCGCTGTTTTTTTGAAAATGATGCCCCAAAATTAAAACAAATTCTCCGTACCACGTACCTTCAGCCTATAATTTGTCCCTTTTAACCCCTCTTGGTCTACTAATTCTAGGTCTAAAATGGACATCGAGAGAGAATCGGCACCAGGGCAAACGCATTTAAAAAAAAATGTTCCTATTTGCATTTATATCTGCCGTTCCTACGGAACTTCCCCTTTTGTGTGTAATCATTTTTGGTGCAGGTTGTCACCTGCACCTTCTATATGACCCTCCGCCAAAGGCGGATGAGGCAGGATGCTCAGTGGCTAATGCATATTCAGGGTTTAACCTCAACCAAATCAACTAATCATTTTTTCAGCCCATCCCGCCATTCGGTAATATAGGCTACTGCGGTTTCCAATGTACAAATCGGGGCAAAGTGCCAGCAGCACGATAAATTTAGTAACCTGCGGATTCATCCGCAGGAGCTTAAGGTCTCCTCAACCTCCCGAAGGAGTGCCAGCGGCACGGATGATAGCTATGCCTACACGAAAACCGGAATTGTTACCAAGCTTTCATGTCTACGGCATGAGGCCCTTAAGATTATGGTAAAGATTTGGTGACACTCCTTTACAGGGTTTACATAAAACCACCCAATAGGTGGTTTGAGTTAAAAACTCAATGCTAGTGGCTCCGCAGCATAGCTGTCGGAACAACGGTATAAGTAATAAAGGTAACTTTTCCGCTTGATCCAAAAAAAAGTGCCAACCTCCATGAGACTGGCACTTCTTCGGTACTAGGCTTAGCTACTGCTAGACTGTCCTCCCACCAATTAGGCGGAACAATACAGCGATAACGGCAAGCACCAGTAAAATATGTATTAATCCTCCGACACTGTAAACGAAGGCACCAAATATCCATCCTATAACAAGAATCAATGCGATCAAATATAATAAAGAACTCATAACTATGGTCGTTTTAGTGAAACAATTGGTTTATAGGTATTTATAAACAATAGCTATGCCAAAACAACCAAAATTATGCATTTACTAAAAGCGAATCCCCATCAATTCCATCAATTTATGGGCATTAAAGCTCGGACAAGGCCCGTTTTTTATTTTATAATCAAAGAGGATTTCATTGTCTTTTATGTCGCTATGGAAACTATAATTGAGCAAACTAGGGATTTTATCAGCTAATTCAGCCAATTCGATATCATGGGTACTGATGATACCTTTACTTTGGCTATCGGTGAGCTGCCTGATCAGGGCCTCACTCCCCATGACCCGATCAGTAGTATTGGTGCCTTTGAGAATTTCATCCAACAAGTAAAACACCGGATACTGTTTTTCTGCTTGATCCAAAAGGCTCTTGATCCTCGCCAGCTCTGCATAAAAGGAGCTGACACTTTCTCCAAGGTTATCGGTATTGCGCATACTGGTAAACAGCCAAAAAGCCCCACTCTCAAAAGAACGGGCATAGGGGCTCACTCCGAGATTGGCCAAGACCATGTTGATTCCTACAGTACGCATAAACGTTGTTTTTCCGGACATATTGGATCCTGTCAGCAAAATGGTCTTATCGTCTTTTGTCAAGCTAAAATCATTGGCTACGCAGGCCTTCTGGAGCAACAGAGGATGTTTCAAACCCTTCACATTCAGCACTTTTTCCCGTGACCAATTTATCTGGCAGTCCAGCTTCTCCTCCTGTGTAAAGGCCGCCAAGGACACCATCACTTGCCATTCTTGAAAGACAAATTCCCACCGCTGTACTTTATCGGCATGCTTTCTTTTCCATTGCTCCAAAGAGAACAACACCACAAAATCCACCCAAAACAGGAGATTAAAAACCATGTACATCATGTTAACGCGGTTTTGGATCATAAAACTGCGCTGTTCCAGGGATCGTAGTGCCGCAGAGGCTCGGTATTTCCCTTCGAGAATAGGTTGCTGAAGTTCTCGCAAATAAGGGTCTTCAAAATCCAGTTCCTCAAGTTCACGTGCCCAGATCGTGAGGGTTTTCAGGTCTCCTTCATCTGGCATCCGCTTATATGCCGCCAAAAGCGGCTTGAAAATAAATCCAAGAAACCCTAATCCTACTAAAATCCACAACAACAAATAACCTAGTGACCAGCCCAGGTATAACCAGCCAACCAAAAAGGCGATACCACCAAGGGGCCCAGCAACCATTGGAATCCAATAGAAACCTTTCCATTCTCCGGGAGTTTTCAACCAACCATAAAAAGGGTCCTTGGACCTTTCTTCCTTGATAAAGGCTTTTCCGATGGCCTCAAAATTTCGAAGAAAGGCAGTAAAACCAGAAAGTTCCTTTACCGCAGAAAACCGCCTCTTGGCCTGCTCAGGATCCACCGGAGATTTCATCCACGTAGCCAACAGCTTCTTTCCACCTTCTCCAACAGTATGGTTCAGCAATTGGAAAAGGGAATGCTCCCCAAACAGGTCCAAATCATTACAAAATGGATGGTGCTTATCTTTAAATTCTTCTCCTGGTTCAAATTCCCTTAACTTTCTGTCCTTCCTCCAGCTACTTTCCTCCTCCATCTTTGCTACCATTTGCAGAAACGACAGCCGGTCCTTCTGTAGGTTAAAAAGCAAAATCAAATAAATGAATAGGCCGCACATTGGAAAAAACACCAACATCAACCAACGAATTTCTGTTAGGCCCACTATCGCCAAGGCCAAAATTGAAAAAAACAACAGGATTCTCGCCAAGGACAAACTGGCCATTTTCCGTTTACAAACGCGGAGCTCTTGTGTAATATCTGCAGTTTCGAGGTTTAGCTTCATGACCCAAATATAAAAGCTTTTGCATATTGTAAATGCCTTATGCTCGGATATCCTTATCTTAACATGAATCTTTCAACACGATTTCAAGGATCCTTGTTTTACAACAAGCATAAAAACCACTGTAAAACCACGCTATTGATGGACATGAAAAAACCACTTCAGCTCTTGCCTGTACTATTGTTATTGCTCCTCTTTGCACCAGGCCAATTATCCGCGCAACAGGATACTACCCAAGGGTCCACTAAAACCGACAGTACCAAAAAGGTGGATTTCAGTTTGATGCCCTTTCTTAGCTATAACCGGAATTTGGAGTTGATGCTTGGGGTGATCCCAATGATGATGTACAAGCTGGACCAGACAGACAGCATTTCACCCAAGTCCCTCTCGGGACTATCGGCCATCTACACGACGAATGGTTCCTTCTTTGTGGCGGGGTTTAACAGGTGGTACTTTAAAGAAGATCGATGGAGGGCAAGTCTTTTTGCCTTGACAGGTGATAATAACTCCCAATTTTATATGGACGACATCGACTCGCCAGGGTTTTACGATTATGGCACCAAGACCACCATAGTGAGTGTGGGCATCCAAAGAAAAATCATCGATAAATTCTATGGTGGTATCACGTACACTTATTCCCATTATGATACCCAATACGAGGATGATGTCCAGCCTCCTTCCACCACCGAGACCAATGGCCTAGAGGTCAACCTCCTGCTGGACACCAGAGATGCGGTCTATTATCCCACCAAAGGCAGACGGTCCCGCTTACGCTGGATCACTTACCCTGAAGGCCTTGGCAACGAGGTGGAAGCCAATAAAATACTCTCTGAGTACAATCATTACTTTTCCGTTCACGACGACAGGGATGTTATTGCCGCTCGCTTTGCTGGTAAATTTGGCCTAGGTGACATAGCCTTCGAGCAGCAAGTGACAGTCGGCGGCAAAGATATCCGGGGTTATTCCCAAGGGAAATACCGTGGTGATGGCCTGATGTCCCTGCAAGGTGAGTACAGGTATAATTTTAATGAAAAAATGGGCTTGGTAGGCTTTGCCGGGATGGCTACCATATATGGCTCAGACACCGATAGCTTCAACTGGAAGCTCTACCCCGGAGCAGGCGTGGGCTACCGCTACCGCGCCTTCAAGACCGTCAAGTTCAATATCGGCCTGGATGCAGCCGTAGGCAAGGACGACTGGGGCGTTTACTTCCGAATAGGCGAGTCTTTTTAACCCCACCTGTTGTTCCGACAGCTGTGCTGCGGGACCACCAAAAATTGAGTTTTTAACTCAATACCACTTATAAAAGTTATATTTTGAAGTATGATGTATGTATAACAACATAGGAACATAGGGCACAATAGGGGCATAGGCAGCTAATCAGCCATGTCGGGTATCTCCCTCGTCCTCATGAGGGTGATCAGAAAGTCCCTTTTAGGGGATTTAGGGGTATCCGGTTGTTCCGACAGCTGTGCTGTGGAACAACCTAAAATTGAGTTTTTAACTCAATACCACTTACAGAAGTTATACTTTGGAGTATGATTTATGGGTAACAACATAGGAACATAGGGCACAATAGGGGCATAGGCAGCTAATCAGCCATGTCGGGTATCTCCCTCGTCCTCATGAGGGTGATCAGAAAGTCCCCTTTAGGGGATTTAGGGGTATCCGGTTGTTCCGACAGCTGTGCTGCGGAACCACCTAAAATTGAGTTTTTAACTCAATACCACTTACAGAAGTTATACTTTGGAGTATGATGTATGTATAACAACATAGGAACATAGGGCACAATAGGATGAATCAGCCGCTGCCTTATGCGGGAACAGTAAGAAGCCACTAAGGCACCAAGACACTAAGTATTTTGGAAAGTAATTGGCCAAGTACGCAACAACCCCAATTCATTCCCCGTTGTGACTTCGAGACTTTGGGGCCATTGGCTCATTCAGAGAGGGTATTATTTTCTACCTCCACCCAGAAAGGAAAGATCCGTTTGCCATTATGGCTATAAAATGGGATAAAGTCACCTTCCATTTCCTCCAACGTTACATTATCCATGACGATCCATTCTCCTTTGGACGGGTTTTCCATACGAAATACGCGTGGTCCTACCTCAAGGGTCATTTGACCTCCTTCTGGTACCGGGTTTAGAAATCGAAACTTCATGGTATAAGTACCCGGCTGTGCATTCACGTACCACTTTCCATAAATATCTTCTTGGCTCCAAATACCACGATCACCACCCGCATCATTTCTGTTGAGTATAGAAGGGTTTTCCGCTGCACTGCCGATTACGATCGGGGGCTGGTGAAGAAGATGGGGCGATTGAATTAGCTCCTGATAAATACTGTCCATGGCTCCTTTCAGCAATTTTGCCTTTGCGGGGTTTTCAAGGGTAACATTGTTGAATTCACCCTGATCAGTCCCTATCTCGAAAAGCTCAAAATCCTTCCAAGAAGCATCATAATCTGCATGGCCTACAAGTTTAAATTCACCTTGCTGCACGGCCATATTTTGGTAAAGCTCTGGATACCTTCTGGTCCAATAAAAGAACAACGGCCTATCGGCCCAATCCACCGCGTCTCCATTTATCAGTGGCACCAGACTTTTTCCATCTATTGTCTTGTCTGCTGGTAGTGGTACTCCGCAGAGTTCGGCCAGCGTAGGCATCACATCCATGTGCACTCCCGAGGTGCTGACAGTGGTATTCCCGGAATATTTGGCTGGATACCTCATCAAAAAAGGTGTCCTGACCCCTCCACGGTAAACAGTAGCTTTTTTTCCACGCATCCCTGACAGGTAGCGATAATGCTGGGGACCATTGTCCGTCATAAAGATCACGATGGTATTCTCTTCAATCCCCCAATCACGTAGCTTGTCAAAAACCTTCCCGAGGTTATCGTCAATGTTTTCCACCATGGCATAGACTTTTCTGGCGGCCTCTTTGTCCTCTTCAGTCATCTCCGGAAACTCGCCCTTGCCCGAATCAAAGCCAGCTGTCGGGTCGATATCTTTGTATTTTTGGTAGTATTTATCAGGCACCTGCAAAGGCGTATGGGGAGCATTGAATGACAGATAACAAAAGAAGGGTTCTTGCCCTGATTTGAGGGAATTCTCCATAAAATCAATGGCTTCACTGGCAAAAATATCGGAGCAATACCCTTGGTAAGCTTCCTTACGGCCATTATGCCATAGCACAGGATCGAAATAGCTCCTGTCTCCTTTAAAATAGGTAGTGACATCCCCCACCTGTCCCATCCCACCAGAAAGGTGAATGACCGATTCATCGAATCCCTGATCCACGGGGCGTGATGGATAGTTGTCTCCAAGGTGCCACTTACCAAAAATACCCGTTTGGTACCCTCCTTGTTTCAGCATTTCGGGAAGGGTGATTTCTTCAGTCGCCATTATTGCACCACCATTATAGGTGTCACGGATACCCGTCCGCAGCGAATACCTGCCCGTCATAAGACTCGCTCGGGTAGGAGCACAGACCGGCGAAACATAAAACTGATCAAAATAGGTACTCTCTTCCTTCAGCTGATCCAAATGCGGCGTATGGACAAGGTGATTACCTGTGAAGCCAAAATCGCCAAAGCCCTGGTCATCGGTCATGATCAAAATCACATTGGGCCTTTCTGCCCCTTGGGCCATCACTTTTCCCACCAGAAAACTAAAAAAAACGCCGCTTACAATGGTAAATAATATTGTCTTCATGTCATGATTTTATATCCAAGATAGTTATATAATCTGTTTTCATAAAACCGTCAATTATATCGACTAGGGCAAACGCATTTAAAAAGTATCCCAGTTTGAATATATCTGCCGTTCCTAGGGAATTTAGCTTCATATCCTTTATCGGACTTTTCTACTTTTCCCCCCGAAAGCTTTCGGGACAGGCTATTGATGAAAAAAGAAAGAAAAAAATCTAGGCCAGTGGTATTCCTTTTAAAATGGAACATGGATTTACCCTGCGACGGGGATCTGTCACCCATTTTAATTTCCACCCGATAGCTACGGCCTAAAAGCGAGTGGGTCTCGCTGTTTCACGACGCGAGCCAACTCCCCTTCTTAACGGCCTCCACCATTGACTGGAAAACAGACATACCAAGGGCCGTCAAAAGGAAGCGACACCTTTTGTGGACTCAATAGGATCCATAATTATGGCTCAACCTTTTAATTAAGAAATATGCCACTACATGGAATAATGATATTAATTTATCCAAAAGAAACTTATTAATTGGATCCGCCTTGCAGGTATTGGGCGTTAAGAAATTAAAAAGCGGGCGGGCAATAAGGCAGGCATGTTTGACGAAATGCTGCCCAAGGAAAAAATATAAAACCCGTATTTTCCAGATACACACTAACTAAACGGCATTGATTCTAGGTTAAACTTATCTAAGCCATTCTCCCCACTTGGGCAGATAGGTGCGGTGGATTATTTGTCCTTTAGACCAACTGATGCTCGTGCTCTTTCAGTATTTGCCGGGACAGGCTGTTGCTATTTCTAATGTACAAACTGCGGTAAAGTGCCAGCGGCATGATAAATTTAGTAACCTGCGGATTCATCCGCAGGAGCTTAAGCTCTCCTCAACCTCCCGAAGGAGTGCCAGCGGCACGGATGATAGCTGCCATACACGATAAAACCCATTTGATACCTTCAATGTCTTTGCACACGAAATCAAGTGATTTATAATTATTAAAGTATGATTTATGTCATTATTACTAATTTAAGCCAAAGTTTAATGGAAAATTACTAATAACTTTTACTATTTGCAGTAGAGATTTACTATCTTGATAAAGCTATTACGTCAAATGCCCAATCAGATGGGTAAAACATTTTTTTTAACATAAAGCAGGAACCATGGGTTTTTGGCAAACCACAAAACGAACACTGTTTCGGTGGAAACTTATTCCACCACATCGTTGGCGGAGACCGGCTATCATGCTGGTGGCTGCCATCGTGGGGTTGGGGATCTATGTCCTCAAGCTCAGCAATGCTGCCTCCTACCTTTCGGATGATCCCCAAGCCTGTGTCAACTGCCACCTGATGACACCCCAGTACATCACGTGGACTCACAGCTCCCACAGGGAAGTGGCCCATTGCAATGATTGCCACGTGCCCCATGACAATGTCTTCAACAAGTACTTCTTCAAGGCAAAAGACGGGCTTTACCACGCATCCATCTTTACGCTAAGAAAAGAGCCAGAGGTCATCAGGGCTTTGGCACCTTCGCAGGCAGTGATCCAAAGTAACTGCATCCGGTGCCACCAAGATCAGGTCACCGACGCCAGAATGACGGCCACTATCGCCAACCACAAAGAAATGCGTACAGACCGTACTTGCTGGGAATGCCACAGGGATGTTCCCCATGGCAAGATAAAAAGCCTCTCTTCTGTAGGCTACCAAATCGAGCCTATCAAAGAATACGCTCCCAAAGACATGGAGGTAATACCTGCATGGCTAAAATCCTCTATGCAAAAACAAAACACTCAAAACGAATCAAACGACTAGGGCTATGAAAAACTGGATTCTCTTTTTAATCACGGCAGTAGTGGTCTTCTTATTGGCCATGTTGGCCTATTCCATTATGGACAGAAAAAACGAAGCCAAATACGCCTATCAGCCAAAAGTGGAAATTGGGAACATAGAACCCCGAGATTCCATCTGGGGGCTGAACTACCCCAGGCAATACCAGTCTTATATGAAAACCAAGGACACCAGTTTTCATAGCATGTACAATACTTCTGGGCATGTCGCCGTGCTGGAAGAAGATCCAGAGCTCGTAATCCTCTGGGCAGGATATGCCTTCAGCAAGGAATACAACCAGCCCAAGGGACACGCCCATGCGGTAGAGGACATCCGTCAGATACTCCGGACAGGTGGCCCCATGGAACCGGGAGAAGGCCCTATGCCCAGCACGTGCTGGACCTGCAAAAGCCCCGATGTACCCCGACTGATGAAAGAAATCGGTGTGACAGAATTTTACAGTAAAAAATGGTCTGACCTCGGAGCCGAGGTAATCAACCCGATCGGCTGCGCAGATTGCCACAACCCCGAAACCATGAACCTGACCATCACACGCCCAGCACTCGTGGAGGCTTTTGAAGCCATGGGAAAAGATGTCAATGCGGCAAGCCACCAGCAAATGCGTAGTCTTGTATGCGCCCAGTGTCACGTGGAATATTATTTCGACAAAGACGCACCCGATAAAAAAGGTGCCCAATACCTGACCTTCCCGTGGAAAGACGGTATGGACGTCGAATCCGTCGAATCTTACTACGACAAGTTGGACTTCGCTGACTGGGTACACCCGATCAGCAAAACCCGCATGCTGAAAGCCCAGCATCCGGATTATGAACTCTTCTCCCTTGGAGTACATGCCAAAAGGGGTGTATCCTGTGCCGATTGCCACATGCCCTATAAGACTGAAGGTGGTCAGAAATTTACTGACCACCACATCGGCTCTCCACTGAGCAATGTGGAAAACTCCTGTTTCGTCTGCCATCGAGAGAAGAAGGAAGACCTCATTACCGATGTCTATGATCGCCAACGCACCATCAAAAAGGGCTCTCAAAACCTCATGAGGCTCATCGCCAAAGCCCATATCGAAGCAGGCAAAGCTTGGGAACTAGGTGCGTCGGAAGAGCAGATGAAGCCTATCCAAGAAGGAATTCGTCATGCCCAGTGGCGATGGGACTATGCCGTGGCTTCTCACGGAGCGGCCTTCCATGCCCCATTGCCGACTAGCAGCATCGTCACCTCGGGAACTTCCATCATCGAAGAATCCCGGCTCCAATTGGCCAGGCTCTTGGCCGACTTGGGACATAATAAACCCGTGGAAATGCCGGACTTTAACGACACCGAAGCCCTCCAAGCGTATATCGGCCTGGACATGGAGAAGGAGCGCGCAGATAAAGCGCAGTTTCTCCAAGAGGTCGTTCCTAAATGGCTGGAAGAAGGCAAAAAAAGAGAGGCCGGCTACTCGATAGAGATGATCTCCAATGAATAACCGTAAATCCCCAAAAAACCCGTTATTCATTTCCAAAACCCATTATACCATTGCTAAAGTAATTACTTCTCTATGCGATTTTTAAAGTTGCTGGTATCAAGCAAGTTCATGCTTCTTTTACTGCTTACTTTTGCCACCGCCATGGCAGTGGCCACATTTATGGAAAATGACTTTGGTACGGCGGTAGCCTGGGCCGTTATCTACGAATCGTGGTGGTTTGAAATGGTCATGGTCCTGCTCGCCGTCAACTTCATCGCCAATATCAAAAGGTATGGTTTGTTTAGCCGTCAAAAATGGCCTATCGGACTATTTCATGTGGCCTTTATTGTGGTGATCATTGGTGCGGGCATTACCCGGTATTTTAGCCATACGGGCACCATTCATATCCGAGAAGGGCAAGCCCAAAATGTTTACTATACCCAAGAAAAATACTTACAGGTACAACAAAACGATCCGAACAATTCACTGCATTTTCAAAAACCCTTCAAGCTCACCAGTCAAACATTCCGCCCACAAGAAGTAGCTTTGCCCAATAGCGATGGCCTGAAAATCCGGATCAGCGATTTTATTCCTCACGGCCGTCCAACATTTCAAAAAGGAGAGGAGGATTACCTGGACATTGCCCTCACCCTAGGCGAAGGCCGAGAAGATATCATCTTGCCCATCGGCAAAAGCCTCCCCATGAAGGAGCTTCACCTGGCCACCCAACCACAAGCAGCCCACCCCATCAAAATCTATAAAGGTGACAGCAGCTGGATGATCAGCACTGATGTGCACCTCCAAGTCATGCAGATGAGCAACCAAAACCTAGGCGTCCTCCATGCTGGGGAAACCAAGCCCCTTAAGCTGCGGAGTCTCTACCAATGGGAAAATGGCGCTTTCCTCATCAAGGCTACACATGAAGACAGCCAACTGGCCTATAGGGAAGAAAAAGATCCGAAACTGGCCGAGCAGCTCCCCGATGTGGTGACCTTAGAAGTACTGGACAAAACCGGAAATCTCCTCCAAAAGAACCACGTACAACTGGTAAAGCTTAACCCCACATGGAACCACTTCACTTATCAAGGTAAAAACTACCAATTTACCTACGGACCTAAAGCCCAGCAGTTGCCTTTTTCTTTGTACTTGAAGCACTTTGATATGCAACGCTATCCTGGTAGCCAGAGCCCCTCCAGCTATGCCAGTGAGCTAATTGTGGAAGATGGGCAGCAATCCTTTGATTTTAGGATATATATGAACAATGTACTCGATCACGGTGGCTACCGCTTCTACCAAGCCTCTTACGACACGGATGAGCAGGGGACAGTACTCTCCATCAATCAGGATAAACTGGGCAGTACATTGACCTATATCGGCTATTTCCTGCTTGGCTTGGGGATGTTCTTCACCCTTTTTACACTCAACAGCCGCTTTCAGTACCTTAACAAGCACCTCCAAAAAATCAAAAACGTCGCAACCCTGCTGCTGGTCTTCGTGAGTGGTGCCAGTATCGCTCAGGAAATGTCCAAAACGGCGGAATGGGTGGTGCCTGAAACGCAGGCCAACCGCTATGGGCAATTGGTCGTTCAGGATTTGGACGGCAGAATGAAACCATTGGGCACTCTGGCCAATGAAATCATCCGTAAACTGAACGGCAAGTCCTCCATCGCACTGGACGAAGGACAGCTGGAACTAAGCCCAGAGCAATTTCTGCTGGCCATGCAGATGTACCCAGAAATGATGGGTAGCCTTCCGATCATCAATATCGATGAACAAAAAGGCCTTCATATCTATGAGGCCTTGAAATTGCCCCCTTCGGGCAAAGTGAGTTTTTTGGATTTTGTGGATGATGAAGGTCAGTATAAGTTGCAGACCATGGTAGAAAAAGCCAATCTCCTCAAACCATCCGAGAGAAATGAAGGCGACAATGAACTCCTCAAAGTAGATGAGCGATTTAATATTTTCTTCGGACTGCTATCCGGTGATTTTCTCAAGCTCTTCCCCAACCGGCTGGATGAAAACCACACTTGGTTTACCCGGGACAATTCCACCCAAAACTTCCCGGAAGAGGATATACAATTTGTCCGTTATATTACCGGAATTTATCTAGAGGGACTACAGCAAGGGCTGGAAACTGATAATTGGCAAAAAGCCAATGAGTCCCTCGAATACATCGACTTGTACCAGCGCAAAGCAGGCGAAGCGGTCTATCCCTCTGACAGCCGGTTACAGGCCGAGCGTTTTTATAATAAACTCAGCCTTGGCAATCGGCTGTTTGGCGTATTCTGGTTGCTGGGGATTTTCATGATGGTAATAGCCATCTGGCAGACTTTTACCGAAAACAAGTGGACCAAAAGGCTCTGGAGAGCAGGAATGGTATTGAGTGGGTTGGGCATGCTTGCCTTCACCTTTCATCTAGGTCTCCGCTGGTACATTGCGCAGCATCCTCCTTGGAGTGATGGATTCGAAATGCTCGTATTTGTGGGCTGGGGAGTTTTGCTTTTCGGGCTGCTCTTTTCACGAAAGTCCAGGTTTACAGTACCACTAGGACTGCTATTTTCGGGTACATTGCTATTCGTGGCCTTTCTGGAATGGCTCAATCCGGAGATCACCAACCTCATGCCTGTGCTGCATTCCTACTGGCTCAAGATCCATGTGGCGATCATCGTAAGCAGCTACGCACCCTTGGCACTCGCCGCTGTCATGGCCTTGCTCAGCATGATTTTGCTGATTTTCTCCCCGAAAAGCCCCCTTGCCAACTGGTGGAGAAGCCTGCTGGAGCTGACCATTGTCAATGAAATGGCCATTACCATTGGGCTGTTTTTGCTCACCATCGGCACCTTCTTGGGCGGCGTCTGGGCCAATGAAAGCTGGGGACGCTACTGGGCTTGGGACCCAAAGGAAACTTGGGCGCTGATTTCCATTCTCGTGTATGCCAGTGTGCTTCATTTGAGGTTGATTCCAGGACTAAAAAACTTCATGGTCTACCAGCTGGCCAGTCTATGGGCATTTGCCTCCATTGTCATGACATCCTTCGGGGTCAACTATTACCTTTCTGGCTTGCACTCCTACGCCAAAGGCGACCCCGTGCCCATTCCATCGTGGGTGTATTGGTGCGTGGCCATATTGTTGGTCATTTCCATCGGGGCTATTTTACGGTACAAAAACTTCCCTGCCACCGTAAAGTCATACCTCAAAGTCTAACGTCTCATCGCCGCTCTTGATCCAGCTGAGCTTTTCTCTGCGCAGCCTGCTTGAGGATGGTCTTTATTCATTGGGCGACTATTTTTTGTGCTAAATTCCGCGGTGATTTTCACCTCTTCACCCTCTCTTCTAATCATTTAAACCCAAGCCATCAAAGATCCTTGGAATGGCTTTCTCAATCCGGGACACTTTGGTCTTGGACTGTTTGGCTTGGGAAAAATGGAGCAAGTACCCCCGCTGCCTCCCCGGGGTCAGCTTTTCAAAAGCCGCTTTCAGCTCAGGGCGGTCCTCCAAATATTCCTTAAATTCATCAGGCAGGCTAAACTCTTTTGTCTTCTTGAGCTTTACTTCCAGCCCAGCCTTCTCGACCTCAATGGCTTCGTAGATATATGCTTTCAGTGCCGACCGATGGTTCACGATTTCCTGAACATTGGTAAACCGGATCTGCCGGGCCGCCTGCACATTATCTGTCTGCTGGATCAGCAGACCATCCGTATCCTTAAGCAAGGCTCCCTTATGAAAAAGCAGCGCACAGTACTCCTTAAATCCATGGATCAATACCACGTTGGCTTGCTTTCCTGTCTTGCCAGATGGACTAGTGTAACACGGCACACCCCACTTCAGCTCTTCCGTGAGTCCACATTCAAGCGCTATCTTCCTCAATTGGCCGTACGCTTCCTTCCATTTGGTGTCTTTATCAAAGAAAAAATCAACTTTTGGGTTCATCGGTTCTTGATTTATAGTTCATTAATTTCAGCTTGAGCAAGTACTAGGCGTTTTATTATTGCTGAAGGCACCTCTTGGTCAAACTTAATCTGTATCGTTTTTTTACCGGTTTTATAACCTAATTCTTTAAGGACCTTTCGATCCTCTTCCTGTAGCGAATCCACCCCGAAGCTTACATGCTGCTTGGCCACAGAAAACCCGACCAATATCCCATGGTATTTGTATATGGGCACATTCCAACTGATACCTTCTTCTGCTTCGGGCATGGCAGATTTTATGATTCTTCTCAGTTCATCCATGACCGATCGAGCCTCCTCGGTGGCATTGGCTATATATGAATTTACATCTTTGGGCTTGTCCATATGCATCGTGATTATTTGGTGATAGCTTTGCGAGCTACTGCAATAGTTTTCCTCTCTTCAGGTCTAAAATACCAAGAAATAACCGTTAATGCTACCAAAAGTAGAGGTCCAAAAAGTGTAATAGGTTCATCACCAACGGCCAGGTGCGAACACACTGCTCCTGACATCGCAAAGAAAAAACCTGCATATGCCCATTCTTTCACTAATGGAAATTTAGGGATCAAAATGGCCACCGTACCCAGCATTTTCCATATGCCCAATATCGTAAGTAAGTACACAGGATAGCCCAAGTGTTCCATCATCTGCACTTCCTCCTCCATCTGTATCAACTGGACAATGCCCGTCGACACCATCCCCAATGCCAGCCAAACGGTGGCAATCCAATAGATAATCCTGTTCCGTTTCTTCATGATTTTTAGTTTAATCAGTACGTTCTCTAAGTTCACCCATTTTTTGCACGCTTCCTGATAGACCGTCTATACAGCGTGGTCCGAAGAAAAATGGTTGGGTATTTTTTACAGTTAATCCCCGGTTTTTTCTTTGTCCCAACATTACTCCACCTAAGGATTTCATATCTCACGTCTCACTACTAGTCATTTACTACTCTTCTGAACTTCCTCCAATCGGTCGTGTGCCATATTGATGCCTTGGACGAAGGGGAGCTGGAGGATTTTGTCCCTGATGGCTACCGAGCGGTAGATGACATGCATGCTGAGTTTGCTAGTGCCCTCATGGAGTGACTCAAACTCCAAAAACTCCAACTGGGCGCCAAAATCTGCATTCTCCATTTCGAAGGTTCGCGTGATCTTCTCATTGATGACAAAATCATGGATCGTACCATGAAAGCCGTGCTTATTGCCCATTGGATCTGTGGTCTCAAAGTGGTAGCTGCCATGCGTCCTGTTTTCGAGCTTTAGCACCTTGGTGCCCATCCATTGTTCCACGATTTCAGGTTCCATATATGCCTTGAAAAGCAAGTCCAACGGAAGGTCAAATTCCCGCGTAATAAGAATTTCCTGCTTGCCATCTTCTGCATGTACGTTTGTCTTGAGTGCCATGGTAAGTTTAGTGGTTAAGTTTTATGGTTAGTTATTATCGTACAACTGAGAATATCAGTCACTATCTTTTTTAGGTTGATAGTTTTTCATTACGGCCTCCAGTTTATTGAACTTCTCATCCCAAAACTGCCGAAAGGGCGCAATAAAATCAGCGATGGTTTTCAGCTTTTCTGGGTTCAGCTGGTAATAGATTTCCCTACCGGACTGCTCCTGCTCCAGCAATTCACACTCGGTAAGGATCTGGATATGCTTAGAAATGGTCTGTCTGGAGGAATCAAAGTTCCCCGCGATAGCACTAGGTGTCATGGCCTGAATCGCCACCAACATAATGATTGCCCTCCGCGTGGGATCGGCAATGGCCTGAAATACATCTCTTCGTAGTTCCATAAATGCAGCTATTTGACTGCTAATATAAACGCAATCATTTAACTGCGCAAATTTTTATATCAATTAATAGTTTCGGCTTGAAGCATTTAGGTATTAAGAAGTTAGGGTATGTGGACGAACTAGTTCGGTTTACCTAGCGGCCAAGGCAATCGCATTTAGTGTTTTGAAAGGAAACATTTTTTGTACAGGGTAGGTATCATCCGTGCCGCTGGCACTCCTTCTGGAGGGTGAGGAAACCTTAACCTCCTGCGGATGAATCCGCAGGTTACAAAATTCATCGTGCCGCTGGCACTATACCCCGATTGGTGCATTAGGAATCGAAGTAGCCTATCCCGGCGAATGTAGAGAAGAGCTTAATGTGTAAGATTTGGAGGTCAAACAACCTTCGCGCCTGCCTGTCCAAATATAGGAGGTGGATTATATAGGTAAAAAGAATATGGCTTTTGTAGTCAGCAACTACGCATGTTGTCTAATCCGCCTTTGACGGAGGATCATATAGAAAGTACAGGTGACCATCTGCACCCTAAAAGGACATTTTTCTAAATGCCTTTGTCCTGACGCAGCGACAGCAGAGGGAACCGTTGTTCCGACAGCTATGCTGCGGAACCACTAGCATTGAGTTTTTAACTCAAATCCACCTATTCAGTGATTTCAAGGGAAGCTTGCTACAGAGTATCCACCAAACCTTTAACATAGGCTTAAGAAAGCTTGGTAACAGCCCTGACACAAAAAGGTTAAATCTATGTAAATCCGTGTAATTCGTGGACTGCGCTACCACCACACCCGCTGCTTCAGTCCCTTCACCATTGGTTTTTGTAAATTGATCAGGTAGCCGTTGACTATGGCATGGGTCCGCTGACCGTTACTTTCCAGGAAAAAATTGGCAGCGCTACCTGTCGTGGTACCGCTGGGAATGCTGTCCTGCTCAGCAAAAACCAGGATGGGCAACTCATGCAGTGCCTCTTCAGGTGCATACTTTACCCTAACCGCCAAGTTTCCAGCTCTCAGCAGCTCAAGGGCCTTTTCAGGAGTAATACTGCTAAGTGAATCCAACGTCTCCTCGGCCACTTTGCCTTCTTTCAGCACCATTCCGCTGGCATCAAACTCCTTATATCCGTAGTACACCGACAGGTCGCCCACATCATCCAAGCTCCCCCGCACATGATAATCTCCCTTGCCCGTCTCCACATTACGCCGCTTGATTCCTAAATCCAACTGATATTGGCCATTGGCATCAGCGATGGTTACATTTTTCAGGAGCAAGTCCATCAGCATATTGTCATTATCTGGAATGCGAAAGTAGTCCTCCACAGCATAGCGGGTATACTCCTCCATGGCAATTTCATAGAGGGCATTCAGGATAATCATAAAGTTCAGCTGGCGAATGTATTGCTTATCAGGGTCGTCAGGATAGCCCCCAGACTCGATCAGGATGGTGCTCGTGCCCCACTTTTGGAAATTATCACCAAACGCTCTCGGCTCAAAGGCATCGTTATACTTGCCCACCTGGCCGGGGGTGACTTTTTGGAGGATTCTGTTCATGCCCACGATCACCTGCATGGCCTTGGCACGGACGTCGTTCACTTCCGTCTTGTAATTATAAGCAGGTGCCAATACCGAAATCGTAGCAGGTTTAGGGGTTTGCTCCACATTATAATAAATCTGCTGATCGTGAAGGTTAAAGCCAAAATCGGCCTCAAACTCCTCCCGAGCACCTTTGAGGAGCTTGGCCTCTGGAGATACTTCCTTGATGGCATCCCGGTTCAGGTCAATGCCATAGGCATTGCGGCGGGTAAATCTCTCCGCTCCATCTGGGTTGACCATAGGGATAAAATGCAGTGTCAATTGATCACGAATGGCTTTTCGGATTGGGTCAAAATCATCACCACTGCCTTCAAGGAAGTTAAACAAGTCAAAAAGCGCCATCGTGGCCGTGCTTTCATCCCCGTGCATCTGAGACCACAGCAGCACCTTGGTCTCTCCGCTTCCATAAGCGAGCTGTCTGATAGCCCGCCCCTCCACGGACTGTCCAAGATCCGTCACGTCAAACGTCCCGGCATGCTTCTCGATCAGCGGCTGCAAGTCCGCATGCTTAAACCTCCGATGGGTGATAGCAGCCTCTTTATAATGCTCAAATGCCTTTTCCAGTACTTCGGGCTGGAGACTTTTTTTGCGCTCTTGGGGCTGCTTGCATGCAAACAAGCACAAGGAAAGCCCTATGCTTACCAGTGTTATAATGCTCCCACGTTTCCTGTATAATTGATCCATATCTTTGGTCTATTTAAATTTTCCTTTTCCAAAATTGCCCTTCAATTCTCTCCCTTGGCTCACTGATTTCAGGGATTTTTCTTTCACAAGGTGCCAAAACTATTGTCAGAATTCACTATTCACTTTTTAATGTCAATCAAAATAATAAACTTCAAGCATATTTTGATTCGAATACAAAAATAACAACCATGACCACCACGTGTTTTGAGTTCTTGTGCAGAAGTATCCCCTTCTAATTATATTGAACCTAGAATATGCGCTAGCCTATTTACGCCACGGTACACAGGTATTGCGACCTAATCCGCAGCGGTGGACAAAACCAACCGCTTCGCTTTAGCCTTCGGAATGGATTCTATCGTAAGCAGGACAAACTCAAGCCACGTTAATAGTAGCAACTATAAAAAAACCCACAGCCCAATGAAACTAGAGATATTGATCAAGCAATTGCCACTGAAACACACCTTTACCATCGCCCATCAAAGTCGTGATGTGCAGGAAACGCTTATCGTCCGTCTCACAGATGGTGAGCGATATGGTCTTGGTGAGTCCACTACCAATCCTTTTTACGGCATGACGGTCGAAAATATGACGGAGGCACTGGAAAATGCCCGGCCGATCGTCGAAGCAGGTGACTGGGAAACGCCCGAAAAGCTATGGGAACAGTGTAAAGAAATCTTTGCCCATAATCCATTTGCCCAATGTGCGCTGGACTTGGCTGCTTGGGACCTGTTCACCAAAAAGATGGACGTAAAGCTCTATGAATACCTCAAGCTGGATCCGCTGGACATCCCGACGACCAACTTCACCATTGGTATCGCCGAAACCGACAAAATGGTGGAAAAAATGAGGGAGCTGGACTGGCCACTTTATAAAATTAAGCTGGGCACAGACCATGACCTGGAGATCGTACGTGAGCTGCGCAAACACACCAAGGCTATTTTTCGCATCGATGCGAATTGTGCTTGGACGGCAGAACAGGCCATCGAATACTCCCATGAACTGAAAAAACTCCAAGTGGAATTTATGGAGCAGCCACTGGCCAAAGACGACTTGGAAGGAATGAAGAAAGTATATGAGCACAGCAAGTTGCCTGTCATCGCAGATGAAAGCTGCATCGTGGAATCAGATGTCAAAAAATGCCACGGTCTCTTTCACGGCATCAATGTCAAGCTGGTCAAGGCAGGAGGCATCACACCGGGATTGAGGATGCTCTATCAGGCCAAGGAGCTGGGCATGCAGACCATGGTAGGCTGTATGACAGAATCTTCTGTGGGCGTAACGGCCATTGCCCATATCGCACCACTACTGGATTATGTAGACATGGACGGGGCCATGCTGCTCGCCAAGGACATTGCCACAGGCGTCCATATCGAACCCGGAAAAGTCACTTTCCCAGAAGGACCAGGCATTGGTGCTGAACTGATCTGATTTCACCAGCCTAAAACCCGAAACATGCATTAGAGCGGCATGGCGCTACTACGATAACCATAAAATTTCCTTCCAAAACCATATGCAGCACCACCCCATACCTCACAAAATCGGTCGGCTTATTCCTTGGCAGGGAAAGGACTACCGCTATTTCAGCGGCACTGCCTATTTGGGAATGGGCAGTGTGCCGCAATTCGAACAGCTCATTATCCAAGGCATCCAACAATACGGCCCCAATCACGGGGCTAGCCGGTTTAGCAATGTCCAGCTGGAAGTGTACGAGGAGCTGGAGCAGCAGTTTGCTTCTGGAGCTGGAGCTCCATATGCTGCTTTGCTCAGTAGTGGCTTCATGGCTGGCTACCTTACGCAGACCTTGCTCTGCGAAATGGCCCACACGGTATGGGCGGCCCCTGATGCCCATCCGGCTATCCTTCCTGCCAACTATCAGCCAGATCCAGAACAATCCTTTCACGAATTTGCTAACGAATGCATCCAGAAGAGCCATCAGGTAAAAGGCCAGACCATCGCCATTCTCTCCAATGCAGTGGATACTATCCTGCCGGCCATTCATGATTTTGACTGGGTAAAAGACCTGTCACCAGCAAATACCTATTATTTGCTGGTGGATGACAGCCATGCTTTTGGACTGCTTGGAAAAGGCATATACGGCACCTACAGCCAGTGGAAGTCCCTCCCGGCACATTTGATCGTGGCAGGTTCACTTGGTAAGGGACTGGCCATTCCTGCGGGCATTGTATTGGGAGATGCGCAATTTATCGGGAAGGTAAAAAACAGTGCCATCTTCCGGGGAGCATCACCAGCTGCGCCTGGTTACTGTCAAGCATTCTTGCAGGCTGGGAAGATCTACAAGCAGCAGCAATCACTTCTTCAAGCTAACATGGAATATTTTTTTAAACTAATCAATAATTCCTCGGATCAGCTAAGGTACGATCCTCGTTTCCCTGTGATCACCTTCAAAAATAACGGCTGGTCTCCTAAATTACTGGAAGCAGGCATCATGATTTCTTCTTTTTCCTATCCGAGACCCGAAGATCCACCCGTGGATCGCATCATCCTCTCGGCCTACCATATGCAGGAAGACTTGGAAAAACTGACAGAAGTACTGACGAATACTTCAATCTAACAAAAGAGACGGGAAAACCTTGTCCAGAAGGACTACCTTTTCTTTGCTTCAAAGGTGGCGATGAGTTTCTCAAAATCCTCTTGGAGATTTTCGGCAGCAGCTAAAGGAGCTGTCGTCATGATCTTAAAATTTTGCCCTAACTTTGGGTACATATAAAAGTAACTTATCCACTCTTGCTCACCGCTAAGGGACTGAAATTTTGCCCAAAGAGCAGTAGCGCCATCTATTTTGGTTTTCCCCCGTTCTATCACCTTGAAATCCTCAACGTCTTCGGCCACATTGTACAACAGCTCAAAATTAAAATCCTCCTTAAAAGCCGGTTTGTCACCGAGAGACTCTACATAATCATCTCCTTGGGGCCGTTGCACATAAGTGAAGGACACATACGCACCGCTCGAATTAGGGGCGTACACCTCATAAGTATAGCCATCGTCCTTCACCTCCCAGCCACTGGGTTTGACATAGCTAAACTGAATACTAGGGTCGTTTATCACCACTCGTTCTTGGGCCGAAGCCACCAAAGGCAACACCCCAAGACAAAAAAGAATTATCGATCTGACTATCATAAAATTACTTGTCTAATTCTATAAAACAATAGCAATAAAAGTGCCTAGCTTGTTCATAAAAACAGGGCAAGATGAATTATCCCCATGTAAGTTAATGGCTTTCACCTCATTCTAGCGTCTCCAATAAGCTTCTTACCTCATCCCAAATTGGCTCGGAATATGCATTAAGGCTGCTATTCATAGCCTAATGCATATTCCCGAGTTTAACTAAAATGGTACGGAGGCCCCTTATGGCACTTCAATGGAAAAAGGAACACCCCGCAACAAATTTATCCTTGGTTTTTCAAGGCATGGTCCACCGCCCTAGCTGCAAAAACCATGTAGGTCAGCGAGGGGTTTTGGGTGCTGGTGGATGTCATGCAAGCGCCGTCTGTCACATAGACATTGGGACAAGTATGGAGTTGGTGGTGTTTGTTGAGCAGGGATGTCTTGGGATCATGCCCCATGCGGACGCCGCCCATTTCGTGGATGTCCAAGCCTGGCCGACGTTCATCATCCCAAGTGCGGATATTCTTAAATCCCGCTTCATCAAACATCTCCGATAACTGGTCGCGGTAATCCTGGATCATGTCAAGGTCGTTTTGGTCATAGTCCACATTGACCTTGAGCTGGGGCATTCCCCATTCGTCTTTTTGGTCCGTGTCGAGTGCGACGTAATTGCTTTCCTTCGGAATGGTTTCGCCCATCATGTGGGAGCCAACCCTCCATGGACCATAGGATGGATTCATCATGTTTTTAACTAAATCCGCTCCAGTTCCGCTATAATTAACATCCTTCGATCGGCTACCATGGATGCCTGCTGCATATCCTCTTAGAAACTTCGTTTCTTGTTTATCCACATTCCTGAATCGCGGCATATAGCCGCTGGTGGGCCTTTTTCCTTCTGTGGTAAACTCTTTTAGACCGTCATATTCTCCTGATACACCACCGCGGTAATTGTGAAAAGCAACGTATTTTCCCATCAAACCATTGTCATTGCCCAGCCCATTGGGAAAACGCTTCGACGTAGAATTCAACAGTATCAAATTGGTATTGAGTGCACTGGCGTTGACGAAAATAATCGGTGCGAAGTATTCTGTTACTTCTTTAGTATTCGCATCGATTACTCTCACTCCCGTGGCTTTTTGCTGTGCATCGTCATAAATAATGGAATGCACCACGGCGTGATTTTTTAGGGTCAGGTTTCCGGTACGTTGCGCCCAGGGAAGTGATGCGGAGTTCGAACTGAAATACCCACCAAAAGGGCATCCACGCTGGCAAATGGTGCGGTGCTGGCAGATTCCCCTACCTTGTTTTGCATAATATTCCGCGTTCCCTGTGATATGAGCACAGCGGCCACTGATGACATTTCGTCCAGGGTATTTTTGCTCCACGACGGATTTAAAGTATTCTTCTGCAGCAGTCAACTCGATTCCAGGCAAAAACTCTCCATCCGGAAGCTGTGGAATACCATCATGAAAACCGGCCACGCCGACAAACTTTTCCACATAACTGTACCAAGGTGCCAAGTCCTTATACCTGATCGGCCAATCAACGGCAAAACCATCCCTTGCCGGCCCCTCGAAGTCGTGATCACTCCAGCGCTGGACCTGACGAGCCCACAACAGCGATTTTCCTCCCGTCTGATAGCCCCTGATCCAGTCAAAAGGCTTTTCTTGGATATAAGGATGCTCTTGATCTTTCACGAAAAAGTGCGCAGCATCCTCTCTGAATGCATAGCAGCGACTGACGACAGGATTTTCCCGCTGGATGTCTTCCGGCATTTGGCCGCGGTGCTCAAATTCCCACGGCATCATATTCGTAGTGGGGTAATCTTTATTGTGGATAACGCTCCTTCCCCGTTCCAGCACCAAGGTTTTGACACCTTTGTCACATAGTTCTTTGGCAGCGAAGCCGCCACTCATGCCAGAGCCAATCACAATGGCTCCATAGGTATTTTCTTGTTTGCTTTTTATATTCAGATTAGCCATTGATGTTCACTTTTTCTCCTGGTACGATTTCTTTTTTTCCATTGAACTCCGGCCCGGGCACCAACTGGAAGGGCATGAGTTCGGTCATCACATATTCGGAATTCAAATAACCTTGGATGGTGTATTTTTTGGTGGTTTGCAAAAAATATTTCGTGGCCATTTCATCATCCGATGTTGGTTTGTCTTCCAAAATGGCATTGACAGTTTTTTCTGCTTCTACATTGTCCATTTTGGTAAACCGGGTACCGGACGTCTTTTTGGTATAATCATCAAATCCTTTCAGGCCACCGAGGAATTGTTTTTGTTCTTCAGCGCTCATGCAGTCATTGGCCATGACTAAGACAAAATTATGCACACCAAGCTCCGTTGCACCTTTGAGGTCTGTTTTAGGAATAATGGTATCCACCAGTTTTTGGAGCAATTGCTGCTGACTTTCAGTGATCTGCAGCTCATCATAAGCGGCCAGTACTTTTTCCTCACTGAAATCACAGGAAGGAATCAGAGCCAGGCCACCTGCCGCCATGGCGAGTTGTTTTAAGGCTAATCGTCTGTTCATAGGTTTGTCATTAGGGGTATTTTGGGTTAATGAGAATTTTGTGAAAAGATAAAACGGTTTAGCCAATTTTTCAATGAATTAGTGATTTAATCCATCGGTAGCAAATTTTATTGATTTCAGCTTTTTGGCAATTTTAATAAGAACTTGGATTCCAATATATGTTTATCCGGAATGATACCATTAATCACAGGGAAATTAAATAGGTGCTCACAGAAAACATGGAAATATCAGAAAAGCCTTATCTCATTCTAGGTGTTCAGTGCGTTCCGTGAGAAATAAAACCTGCCGGCAATAAAGCGTATAATCAGATTCCAATATATCGAAAAAAGTAGAGCAATACAGCTAACTTATGGGAGAACCACATTAGGCACATAGAGTACAATAGGGTGAAGTTCGGTGATCATTTTTGGCTTTCACACCATTTGATTAAACGTAGCGAGCATACTATAAATTGGATTCCTTATCACATCAACAAAATGGAGTTTTTAACTCAATTTTAGAGGTTCCGCAACACAGCTGGTCGAAACAACCTGGGAAGCAACTCGGTACCCGTTCGTCACTTTTGAGTCTTTAGCCTCACCACCTTCATAACCATAAAAAAGAGCCGGAAAGCAAATGGGCTTTCCGGCTACAAACTAAATCTAAAAAATTAGCGAATGTGATAAGTCTTCTTACCGTAATGTTTTTTGCCAAACATATCGGTTGCTTCCACTTCGATAGTGTGTACCCCTTTATCCTGTTTGGCATTTATTCCAGCACGCCACAGGTGGGTACTTTTTACAGGATTGGAAGGTCGTCTGCCATCCAGAAGCTCTTCGGTGGTGTCCCACTTATATACATCCATCATGTAGCTTGGGTCATATTCCTCCAGATAGGTCATTTTTTTCCAAGGGCCATCATCGATTCTGTAGCGGACTTCGTCATCGGCAGTACCCATAAAGAAATTTACAAAGATACCAGCAGAGGTACGTTTGTCCTTTTCAAGCACTTTCGGTGCGAAAATGGCCATTTGATAGTCTTCATTTTGGTCCACCACCTTGTACCTTACTTCATATTGATTTCCAGTGATGTCCAAGAATGCATAACCTTTTGGTGTTCCATCTCGCATGGTGGACTTGGGGACCCCTTTCTCATTGAGCTCACCAGAGTACCAGTCTCCAGAGGTAGTGCCTACGTTATAGTGATGGTGTGGATTTTCTTGACCCCAGCCGTCCTTCTCAAAAAAGAAGTCTTGTCGCTGCAAGTGGGTATGGGCAGAAAGTGAAAGCGTATGTGGATAATCCTTCAGCAGATCAAACAGCTGTTGGCGTTCTTCATCGTTAAATGGATCACCACTTGGCTCACTCAATGGAATATGGAAAGCCAAAACAATTAAGTGGTCCTTTGGTACATACTTAAGATCATTTTTGACAAACTCCAATTGATCTGGACGAAAACCTCCCCAGTAGCCCTTACCATCCCGAGGGTCAGGATACATCACGTCGTCCAATACGATAAAGTGAACTTTGCCATGATTAAAGGCATAATTGGCCGGGCCAAAATGCGCTTCAAACGTTTCGTCTGCTAGATGGTCTTCCTTGGCATCGAAGTTAAGGTCATGATTTCCCAATACATTGTACCAAGGGACGCCCACCTTGGCGGTAGCTGCAATATACGGATCAAAAAGATCCAAGTCATTACCAACCAAATCTCCCAATGACAACCCAAAGTCTATGTCCTCAATGCCTTCTACTTCTGAGACTACGCCATTGTCAAAGTGGTTGATCTCCTCAATGGTGTAAGGCTGTGGATCACCAAAGATCAGCGCGGTAAAATTCGTCTTGTCCGAAATGGGCAACAGGCCGAAGTCTACTTTCTTTGGAAGCTTGCCAGTGGGTGCTACTCCCTCAAAATCCATTTCAGGAGAACCTTCAGGCTTGTGAATGTAGAAATACTGAGGAAGGTTTTGCTCATTTACGGGAGCTTGGTAGCCGGCCGGTTTGATGACAAAGATGATCTGATCTTGGCCTATTGGCAGTTCGTACCGGCCTTTTTTGTCCGTCAGGACGACATCCACCCCGTTCGAAACGGCTACTTGTGCTATTCCATCTTCTTTTCGGTCTTTTTTGCCGTTGTTGTTAAGGTCTTCATAGACCGTTCCTTTGGCAGTTTCTTGTGCAAAAGCTGACCAAGAGGCCGCCACAATTAAGCTTGATAAAAGCAGTTTTTTCATTTTGCTATATTAATTTTAGTAGTGTTTACTCATTTTATGACATCATCATTATAACTAAAAACCAATGCAACAATAGATGAGAATCTCTTCTTTTCGCCGCACTGTCACTTCACTTATGTGGCTCAAAGTGGGCACTTATTCTTAACAATGATAACAATGACTAGTTACTAGATAAGTATCATTAAAGGGGTAGAACTACCGAAAATTCTGATTATAGAATTGTTATTAATTAATTAAATTGATGATGTTATATTAATATGGAAAATTTTCGTGTAGGTATATAGCTATCATCAGTGCCGCTGGCACGTTAATCCAGTTCGTGCATTAGAAACTGTAGCATCCTGTCCCAGCCTACGGGCCAGAATGTCTGAAAGAACAAGGACATCTGTGAACATGGCGTTCGATAAAGCCTTCGCGCCTGGCTGCTCAAGTATGGCGGATGGCTTAGATTAAAGAATTTTGTGAGTTAGCAACTGGCCATGCTGTCTAATCCGCCTTTGGCGGAGGATCATATAGAAGGTGAAGGTGACCGCCTGTACCTTAAACTGTAACGCACGTGAATATAAACGACAGATATAAATGCTATTGTCTGAAAAGGCTGCTACGGATAGTGGGATTTTACCGACCAAAGCTTAGTTTTGTAAGCTCAATGCTTACCCAAACAGCAGATGCAAAATACACCGCCAAATACCGACCAAGCTATGCCCCGCTATACCATGCCGATGCGGGGAGTTATCCTCATTTCGGGGATGGTGACCGTGGCCTGGGGAGCATTTTTTAGATGGATGGGAGACCCGCTACTATCCTGGTTGGCGATGACACCTCAACAAACAATCCCTGCAGACGCCACCATTTATGGCACCTTTGTGTTGATCATTGGCTTTTTGTTATTTTTAAGTGCTTTTTATCCCATTTCGTGGATATACCTTACCATGATAGGTATCGCGGGAAAGCTCATCTCTGCCATTTGGTTTGTGGTTTCCTATGTGGATATCCTCGGATGGAATAAAAGAACGATATTCCATTTGGGCTTTAACGAGATTTTTTGGCTGATTCCACTCACCTATGTATTATGGAAAGCACTACAGGTAAAGGATTTTCTAAAAACTTACGAGGAGTAAATTAAATAACTTCATGGCGCAATAAAAGCGATTTCCCTGTGTCATTCATTTACGATTTTTTACCTTTTGAGTTTTGTGTTATATTAGCAAATTCTTATCAAACCTAAATTCATTTTTTTATAGGGCTTCGAAATTTCAGAGGCCATACACTAAATCAATTGACCCATCTCATACTCTTTGAATTTGATCTATCACTTATAACACACACAAATGGACATTTCTAAAGTAGATTTATTTCTGATGATGAATGCTAAATATTTTGAAAGCCATCACCTACCATTTATCCGTGAACATCTAATTCGACTAGATGATTCTGCATGGCAGAGCATTCAAATCTTGCAGTTTTACGACCCCAGCAGCACACAAGTTGTGTCACTGGTAGGTGGCCAAATGGGCATTGACCGCTTTATGGTAGGCGACGTAGGTTTAGGAGTACTAAAATTACTCACTTGTGGCGGAATGGGTATTTGGGCGATCATAGATTGGTTTATGATCCAAGGTATCGTTCGCGAAAAGAACGGGATAAAACTCAAAGAAGCATTGGCCTCTATGTCAAAGTCACTTCCAAACCCTGACACCAATGAACAGGAATAAACTTTATTCGTTTTTGGCCATTGCTTTCGCTGCAGGCTACGGTTGGTTGGGTTACCAACTGCTGTCTGCCGCGCAGCATAGCCATGGACCTACCGTATGCCTTATCAAGAATGTTACTGGCGTGCCGTGTCCTTCCTGTGGCACCACTCGTGCGGTAGTGTCCATAGCCTATGGGGATTTTGGTGGTGCTTTTTTCAGTAACCCCCTTGGATTTGTGGTGGCGCTGGGATTATTGGTAGGACCAGCTTGGCTGCTCTACGATGTTATTTCAAGTAAAAGCACCTTGTGGATAAGTTATCAGCAATTCGAGATTTGGCTTAAAAATCCCGTCCGGGCCATTCCATTGGCCGTGCTAGTGCTGATCAATTGGTTTTGGAATATATACAAAGGCATATGATACACATTGGCAATTTCAGTTATAAACCCAGCGACCACGAGGCCGAAAAAGCATCCAACAGCTATTTGATGTCCCTGATTGCGGTGATTGCGGGATTACCTCTGCCCATTATCAACCTATTGGCCACACTGATCTTTTATTTAGGTAACCGAAAAGGAACCTATTTTGTGCGCTGGCACTGCACACAAGCTTTAGTTTCCCAGTTTTCACTTTTTATTATCAACACCATTGGGTTTTGGTGGACACTTTCATTGATTTTTAAAGACACTGAATTGAGCAATATGTATATCGCTTATATGATTATGGTCATGCTAGCGAACCTTACAGAATTTATAGTGACCATCTATAGCGCCATTCAGATTCGGAAAGGAATTCACATCGAATGGTGGCTATATGGAAGTCTCACCCATAAAATTTGTAAGGAGTCATGAAGAACAATATATTTCTCCAAGGAATTGTCGTAGTAGGGTCATTTTTGATGGGATGGTTTTTGCTAGCTCAGGTAGATTGGCTAGAGCTCTTCAAATGGGAAGAATCCACTGATAAGCTCGAAGAAAGGCTAGGTGAGGAGTTGTGGGAACTTTATTCGCGAGAATCCGATGAAGTCACCAATGATACCTTACGCACCGCCATGGACAGTATCATCAGCGTGATATGTGATGCCAATGCCATCGATGTGGATAACATCAAGCTTCGGATCTTAAAAAAAGATGAGGTCAATGCCTTCGCCATGCCAGACGGGTATTTGGTGCTTTATACAGGCTTGATCAAGAATGTGGATAAACAGGAGGAGCTGACGGGGGTGATCTGTCATGAAATCGCCCATATCCAACAAAACCATGTGATGAAGAAACTGGCCAAAGAAGTGGGCATTTCAGTGTTGGTTTCGCTGACGACGGGAAGTTCGGGAACGGGGATCGCTGAGGTAGCAAAGCTGCTTTCTTCTACTGCCTTTGACCGTGATCAAGAGCGGGAAGCGGATATGAAAGCTGCCGAATACATGAAAAATGCCCAAGTCAGTCCTGAGCATTTGGCCAATTTCCTCTATAAAATGTCCTTGGATGATCACGAAGCAGTAACGTATTTTACTTGGATCAGCTCACATCCTGACAGTAAGGAGCGCTCCACGGCCATTGTGGATAACTTTCGAGATGATGAAATACAAAACGAGCCTATTTTAAGTGAGACTTCTTGGGAAGATGTAGTGACAATCGTTCGTCATCTCGATGTCAGATAGGAATGAGAATCCCACCACAAAACAGTAAGTGGATTAAACCCGGATTATGCGTTAGGAATCGTAGTGAGAGCTGAAATTGCAAGAAAATCAGTTAGTTTGGAGGCATTAGCGTAGCACCGCTACGGTTATGCCGAAAACTAAAGTGAAACGGCTGATTTTGAAGCAGTTTCAGGTCGCAACACCTGTGCGCCGTGGCGTAGATAGGCTAATGCATATTCCGGGTTTAAGTAATTATTGAAGTGGTTATTAATTTAAGCTGCTGATAAACTAATCGGGGATAACAATACTGATAATCAGTATATTATGAAAAACCCAATTCAGAAATACAAAAGAGGCTGATCCCGTATATTTTTCCCAACGGTGAATCAGCCTCTTTTTTGCAGGATGCAATACCTTTTTAAGTTACCAAGATCAATACTAATAGGATGATGATGATAGCTCCTACAGAAAGGTAAATGCCTTCTCCCATGGTTTTAGCTTCTTTTTTCATTCCTCTGAGTTCATCACGAACATCTTTAATTTCGTCTTTGCTCATTTCAGAAAAGTCCATGGATTTGATTTCGTCCACCCGCTCATTGATCTCAGCAAGCCTAGTTTCCTCCTCGGGTGACAATTCGGTTTTTTCTTTTTCCTTTTTTACGGGTGCTGCCATGGCCGCTGGCGAAAACGCAGCAAAGCAAAACATGACCGCTAAAAAGTAGGCGATTTTTTTCATATTCATTTTTGATTTAGTGATAAACAATATGCTATAATTGGTTTTGAATTTACGAAAATAAAACGCACTGTAAAACCTACAATACGCCAACGGCAAATAGCTCATCAAATTTTAAACCAAAGTACTGACGATGATTAAAAAAAATTTACCGCATTTATACCTGAAATGAGGTTAACAACCTGAGCTCGACTTATTTTAAGTATTAAAAGCGTCAATGCGAACCTGTCTGCCCAGTCAGGCCCTTTTTAGTAGGATGTGGGTTGGAAAAGGGTGTGGCAACTCGCCGCGGCGAGCTGCCACGGCTTCCACCCCTTAAATCCCCCCTAAGCCTCGCAGTGACGATTTTAGAATCGAACTGAGCTTAACACAGTTTTCGCATTAGAAATCCTTATAGCTTGTCCCTGCGGATCTCTGGAAAACCTATAATTACATGGGAAGTAGGCTACCTAGTGATTTATTTCAACTACCTGACTATAAGACACATTTATATTGGTTTACAAAGCAGGGTCATTGATTGTGATTTTTACGAACATAATTTACCTTTAATAGGTAGATTATTGGCATTGTCTTTGATTTTCTATCCCGTTGAAAACTAAACCAACTATATTATTATGAAAAAGTCTTTTGGAATCTTTCTGACCGCTTTGGTCCTCTTTGCTTCTTGTAACAATGATGAGGAGCCAATGCCGGAGCAATCAGAAAAACCAGCACTTCCCCCTGAAGCCAGCATGGCGCCAGATATGAGCATGTTTGAGGATGAGGACGGTGAAGGAGCTCGTGTTACTGCCGCTACCCACTGGGCATATGCAGCTATTAATGTAGGGGTCTACTCTTCCATATTGTATACCCATTTGGCCATCCCGGTTACAGCTTTTAAAGCCACTATCGGTACAGATGCTTCCTTCGATGAAGATGCAGGGGTTTGGGTTTGGGAAAGAGCCTTTGATGTAGAGGGGCACGGCTCGTATGACATTCGCCTTACAGCTAATGTGCAAGATGAAAATGTCAACTGGATGGGATATATTTCCGGCGAAGGGATTGTGGATAACTTCGTTTGGTTCACCGGAACTTCCAATATGACCGGAGAAACGGGATATTGGGAGCTCTATGAATCACCTGAGTCCACCTCAGTATGGCTCTCCAATTCTTGGGAATATGATAAGGAAACCGGCAATGGCGCCACCACCTTTACAGTAGAGAAAGAGGGAGACAACCTCGGAAGCGCTATCACTTACCGAATCGATGATACTCTGGAAATGGACAGAGGTGTGATCATCACCAACACCGATCTGGACAGTGAAATCTACGTGAATTGGAGTAGGTCAGATAAATTTGGTCAAGTAAAAAGTGAAAGTCATTTTGACAGCAATACCTATTTTTGCTGGGATGCCAGCTTACAAAATACAAGTTGCGAATAATCACCTCCACTGACGTGATCAACAAAAAAGGCGATGAGATTAATTTCCCATCGCCTTTTCTCTTTTTAAGCTATAAACGTTGTCCCGTTAAAGGAGTATTGTCGGATTAAGGAATACTTCTGGGAGAATACTTTTCGATACACTTTCTTAAAATTGCTTTTTCAGTTTAAGAATAAAATCAGTGCAAATCATAATCATCTGCGTCATCAGCGTTCTATCAGCCCCCTTGCTTTTCCTCTTGATCCATATTGTCCTAGTCGATCATACTGCTACTGAAATCAGCTCGCAACTTTTGTATTCCCTAACCAGTGCAACATTTTGAAGTGAGACTTCAGGGCCTGGAAGAAGGTAACCTTGGAATAATAAGGCAGTTCGTACTCAGCAGCTGTCTTGCGGACGATCGGTGCTAATTTTCGATAATGCACATGACAAATATCAGGAAATAAGTGGTGCTCAATCTGATAGTTAAGCCCACCAATCAACCAAGAAAAGACCCGGTTTTTCTCTGAATAATTGCAAGTGGTCAGCAGCTGGTGAATCATACGTTCCCCTTCCACTTTACCTTCACTGTCCACGGTAGGGAAAGTCACATCGGGCATAATATGCGCTGTCTGAAACACTAATGAAATACTCAAGCCCGTCACAAAGTGCAAAGCGATAAATGCAAGAAAGACCTGACCAATGCTAAAGGGCGAAAAGAGAATAGGAAGGACCAAGATAAAGGTATAATAAAGGACTTTCCAAGCAATTATCTTCAGCACGGTGTTCCTATAAATATTTTTTCCTCTCAGCAAACCCATTTTGTAATACCTGTTTAGCCTTACAAAATCCTTGGTGGTAACCCAAGAAAGGGTAGAAAGCCCATAAAAAAACCAAGTATATAAATGCTGATAGGAATGAATGACATTCTTTTTGGCATTGGGGGAGAAGCGCAGGAAGAATGGCATATTGATATCATCATCACCTTCATGGATATTGGTAAAGGAATGATGGAGAACATTATGCTGGATCTTCCACAAAGTAGCATTTGCCCCTACTAGGTTAAGGGTATAGCCAAGGAGTTTGTTGATATGCTTGTTTTTAGAGTAGGTGCCGTGTATAGCATCGTGCATGACTCCCATGCCTATTCCCGCCATTCCCAATCCACTTAGGATAAAGCAAAGGAAAAGCTGCCAAGTTTGTCCCACTACTCCCACGGTAACCAATAACACTGGCACAAAGTAGAGGCTAAGCATAAATAACGTCTTGAGAATCATTTCCAGATTGCCATATCTGGACTTTTGGGTCTGCTTAAAATAAGCATTCACCCGGCTTCTTAGTGTAATGGAGAAATCAGACAGTGCTGATTCCGTAAATCGGATAGTCTTGATATTGGATGTAATTAAATGGTAAATTAATTAATTTCGATGCACGCAATGTGAAAACCTGCGAAATGTGTTCATTACCAATCTTTTCTGGTTGTGAACCACGCTGTAGAACAAAAAGAATTAAACCTTTATCGAGAGAAAATTCTTGGATAACTACGTAGGCTATATATTTGGGCCCTTAGGTCTAGGTAAATGTGTGTAAAATACTTGTTACTTTTTGTTCAAAACTTAATACCTGAGGCTTGAGAAGCAAAAGCAGCTTACCTGCACAGAAGCTAATTCAAGGTGATGTAAGATTTGCCTCAGTATTAATTTTATAATTTCCTGTGTGTAGCACCATCTTACCTTATACCAAATGTAGCTAAACTAAACGGATATATTGGCAAACGAAGATGTTAAATCTTCCTAAACTTCCTTAATAACTGGAATACAGTTCTTCTTAAAATCCCTAATAAATCGTTTTTAACTCGCTAACTATCAATAAGAAAGGATTTTTCAATAAAACAGACATGTTTACGGTTATGATAAAAATCATTAACTTTTAGCCAAATGGAAACCATAACAGCTCCTATAAAATGAATAAAGCTCAACTACAACGGGGTTGTATGCCCAAAGAACTGGTACTGAAACTTAATCAAGACCTCTCGCCCTCCGATTGGAAGGAAAAAATTCGCTTGCTGGAGGAGTTCTTTGCCAGTCAGGAAGATAAAATGGATGCAGACGTCCTCTTTATTCGGAAAAACGAAAAATTCGCTTTTTATTATTGGGAAGCGGAGCAATATGAGCTTTCCATTATCCATTACGAAAAAGCACTTACGCTGCTCCAGCCGACTGATTACCCTTTTCTATATCACTTTATTACCTTACAGCTCATCACCTGTTATCGCCATCTAGGGAAATATGATGCGGCGCTTGTTTGGTTCGAGACGGCTTTGGTGAACTTTACGGAAGAAAACCACTCGTTCGAGTTATTGAATTTGCTGAAAAGCTATGTGGATATCTTGGAGGCTACCGACGGTTTTTTTGACGAAAATCACATGCCTTTCATCCAGCGGGTGGTCGCTGATGCGGGTTTTCCACAGCCCGATGACAATCCCAAAACAGCCATTAAGTCACTATCTGCCATGCATTTAGAATGGAACATGAAACTGTCCATGCTGTATATCGATTCAAACGACGGCAAGATCGACCGGAAAACAGCACTTAAAGAGTATGCAGCTACTTGCCCTATTGGTTGGTACCGTGACTATGCCAAGGAACGGCTATAGCAGAACATGACTTATCCACATAATTGGCTCGAAAGGAAGTTGCTTTCTCTCCACATTCCTCATGGGTGTGTATGCTCCCAAGGTCATTTTCCTATTGAAGTCAACCTTCAAACGTTTTACTCGAACCGGCCACTTGGTGGTTGATCTCAGCAAGTTCCTCTGCTGTGAGGTAGCGCCATTTCCCGACAGGGGTATCCAGTTGGACATTCATGATCCGGATACGCTTTAGCTTGGTGACTTCGTATCCCAAGTGGGTACACATTCGTCTGATTTGCCGGTTAAGGCCTTGTGTAAGGATGATCTTAAACTTCCGCTTACCGATCTGCTCCACCTTGCACTCCTTGGTGACGGTGTCCAAGATAGGAACGCCATTGGCCATTTTGTGGATAAACGCTAGGCTGATGGGCTTATCCACCGTGACGACGTATTCCTTTTCATGGTGGTTTTTGGCACGCAGGATCTTGTTCACAATATCACCATCATTGGTAAGAAATATCAACCCTTCACTGGGCTTGTCAAGCCTGCCAATGGGAAAAATCCGCTTGGGGTAGTTGATATAATCGATGATATTGTCCTTTTCTCTTTTGGTATCGGTGGTGCAAACAATGCCCACAGGTTTGTGAAAGGCGATATAGATAAAATCCTCCTTTGGCGGTGACACTAGCTGGCCATTGACACGGACCTCATCACCAGGGCTTACCTTGGTCCCCAGCTCGGGAACTTGGCCATTGATGGTAATGCGGCCTTCCTCTAGCAGCTTATCAGCAGCCCTTCTGGAGCAATAGCCAATTTCACTTAAGTATTTATTGATCCTTACCGTGTCTTTTTCCATATATGCCTTCACCGTTTGTGCACAAAGTTAGGAGATTATTTGCAAAACCGCCTGATGATGTCGCTTGGATCCAGGGCAAACGCATATTCGGGGTTTAACCTCAACCAAATCAACTCATCATTCTTTCAGCCCATCCCGCCATTCAGTAAGATAGGCTACTGCGGTTTCCAATGTACAAACCGGGGCAAAGTGCCAGCGGCACGATGAATTTAGTAACCTGCGGATTCATCCGCAGGAGCTTAAGCTCTCCTCAACCTCCCGAAGGAGTGCCATCGGCACGGATGATGGTGCCCAATACGAAATTAATATTATATGAATTTGCCCAGATTCAGCGCCATATTTTAAGCCTCGAATTCATCAGGTCCCCAAGTCATTTGTAACATAACTTAAACTATAACTTGGTGCCTTAGAGCCTTTGTGGCCACCCATCTTTTTTCCAAGAGCAAACAATCAAAAGTAAATCAGCCATAAGTCGTCCAATCAGCGTCACCTGTCCCGCCAAGGTTAATCTGCATAGCATTAATAACGGCTTTGACTTTGTCATTTGGAAAGGTACCACTAACTCCCGGCCCATTTGCTTCATCCATATGACTGACGAGGAAGGCAAAAGCCTGTTGATACCTCGCTCAGTCTTTCTCCACCAGCCTAAAAATCAGATCACGTGCCAAAGTGCCGATGGTCTTTACATTGTACCAAACGGCATTGACATCCATCAAAATTCCATTGGCAATATGGCCCACGGCATAGATGCCTCCACCTCCCTTGGGAGAGATGACCTGCATGGTGCGTTCGTTGATGATGGCTCCTCCCACCTCGTAAGGCTGGATAAATTGCCGCTCCAACAAGCGGTGGATAAGTGGACTTTCCATCTGGTCAAGAGCTGATGAGCTACCGGTGGCATTGACCAAAAAATCCACAGCCATGACTTTTTCTTCGCTAGTCTTTATATTAAAAGCAGGCTTTTCATAGGATACAGCATCGCCACCCATCATCGCACAAACATCCAGCTGACCTTCTTCAAATAACCCTAGGAGTTTTTTAGCATTATGCAGCGGCATGGGATGTCTGTTGATGGCCCAGTCGTTTCCAACCCATTTTTTGAACAGCACCTTTTGGTCCATATCCATCCAGCTCCAGATGGTGGAAGCATCGTAACGTAGGGCATCGGCGATATTGAGCAATGCATCACCTCCTTCTTCTGAAGAGGAAATGTCCCATTGGAGCAATTCCTCTGCAGCGGATTGGCGGGAAGTAAGCTGCTGCCAATCCACCGGGTGCCCCTCATAATGCTCCACTTCTTCCATAAAGAGCCGTATCAGGGATTTTACTCGGGGCTTTTCCAATGTTTTGCGCTTGATCTTGTGGATATTTTCCAGCGTGAGGTAAACACGTTCGTATGCTTTATTTTCTAAAGGCTGAACGCGAGGAAGCTTTCCGTCGGGTGAAAAAAGCGTGATATTTCCCTGATGGCCATTATCCACAAGCGTCATTACCGTATCAATGGCACTCAGGCTAGTACCCAAAACGCCCACATGAGCTTTGGTTGGTATGGTAGCTTTGATCCTGGAAGCAGGCCAAGGAAAATCCAAATACCGCTGGTGTTTTCTGAAGGAAGTGAAATTATTGGGTTTAGGTGTCCCCAAGGCCAAAATGACATAGTCGCTCGTAATGGTCTCGCCCTTCCCCAGCCTGACCTGATACCGCTCTTCTGAAGTAGCAATGTCCACGGCCTCGTCTTTTATCACGGTGACGGAAAAGCCATATTCCCTAGCTTTCTTTAAAAAAATAGAAGCCTGCTCAGCTATATAGTCACCATAAAAAATCCGTGTGGTATAGGCGTTATCCAAGTCGCCTTTACCTTTGACATTGTTGTCTTTGCGGTGGTCTTGCTTTTTTAGCCAGTCGGCAAAGTGTGCCGGCTCATGGGCAAAGATCCCCATCAGATCCGCTTGGGTATTTAGAATATGACCCGGCTGTGGCGTTCCAAAAGCGAGTCCATAACCCAGTTTTTCATCCTTTTCCACAATGGTAACCTCCACGGCTCGTTCCAAACCTGCCGTGGTGACCTGTATAAACAGTTCAATAAAAGCCGAAATGCCATTGGCACCGCCGCCAATAATAGTGATGTTTTTCATTGCTGATGTTTAAAAGTCAAGCGTTGTTCAAGATAGTTAAAATAATTTCATAAAAGATAAGTTGTCCTCCTTCAGGAAAGCCCTTATTTTGTGAATTGCTTGCATCTCATGTCTTAAGTCCCGCTATATGAAACGAAAATTACTGATAACTCTCTCATTCATTATCCTGAGCTTTATTGCACAGGGCCAAACCAAAAGTCCCGCAGTATTTTTGGGCTATCAATTGGGGGAGCGGTTTACGCCACACCATCGCATTGTGGATTATTTTGAACATGTGGCGGCGCATAATGACAATGTCAAGCTGGAGTACTACGGGGAAACGTTCGAAAAACGTCCCTTAATGGTCGTATGGGTCTCGGCACAGGGTAATATCGACCAACTGGAAGAAATCCGTATGGATAACCTCCGGCGCACAGGTCTAGAAACGGGCAGTCCCAGCAATCAAATCCCCATCACCTGGCTGAGCTATAATGTTCATGGCAATGAAGCGGTTTCTTCCGAAGCAGCGATGAAAACACTCTGGGCACTGGTGGATCCTGCAAAAAGTAACAACAAAACCTGGCTACAAAACAACATGGTGGTCATCGACCCATGTGTCAATCCCGACGGCCGTGACCGCTATGTCAACTGGTACAATCAAAAGATGAATACCCAGCTCCAACCGGACATCCAGTCCACAGAGCACCAAGAGCCTTGGCCCGGAGGAAGGGCAAACCATTATCTATTTGACCTGAACAGGGACTGGGCTTGGCAGACACAGCAGGAATCCCAGCAGCGCATGGCACTTTATCAACAATGGATGCCCAATATCCATTTGGATTTTCATGAACAAGGCATCAACAGCCCCTATTATTTTGCTCCTGCGGCGGTTCCGCTCCATCGTCAGCTTAGTGATTATCAACTGGAGTTTCAGGAAACGTTTGGTCGTCAGAATGCTGCCTATTTTGACAAAAACGACTGGTTTTATTTTACCAAGGAAGTGTTTGACCTGCTGTACCCCAGTTATGGTGATACCTACCCGATGTTTAACGGAGCCATCGGCATGACCATCGAGCAAGGTGGATCAGGAGCCGCTGGCATAGGTGTCCATACGGCGGAAAGTGATACCTTGACGCTGAAAGAGCGTATCAAGCACCACCACACCACAGGACTCACTGCCATCGAAGTCACCTCCAAGAACGCTTCGCGGCTCTTGAGTGAATTTGAAGCCTACTTCGACCAATCACCCCAAGGAAAGTACAAGAGCTTTGTCATCAAAGGCGACAATTCCGAGGGCCGCATTACGGGCCTTCTGGCGCTCCTGGACAAGAATAAAATCCAATACAGCCAAAGTGGAAAATCCACCAGTCTTCGCGGCTATTCTTACCAAAAAGGAAAAGAGGAGGCATTTAACCTGGAAAAAGAAGATATCATCATTAATGCCTGGCAGCCCAAGTCGGTGCTCACCCAAGTACTGTTCGAACCCGAAGCTCAGCTACAGGATAGCTTGACTTATGACATTACCAGCTGGGCCCTTCCCTATGCCTATGGTCTTGCAGCCTATGCCTTAGAAGAAAAACTCGAAGGAAGCACCACTTATCCACAGCCAGAAGTGGTCAACAATGAGGTGGATAACTCCACTCTTGGCTACCTAGTCGCGTGGAACGATGTTAAACAGGCTACATTTTTGGCAGAGCTGCTCCAAGAAGGCATACGTATCAGGTCTGCTGCTTATCCTTTTGCGGTCGATGGCAAAAGCTATCCTACAGGAAGCCTGATCATCACGCGGGGCGGGAATGATTACGTGAAGAATTTCCACCAAAAAGTCACACAACTAGCAAATAAACACCAAATCACCTTGGGTACTGCCAGCACTGGTTTTATGGATAGTGGAAAGGACTTTGGCTCCTCAACGGTAAGGACCATCAAAGCACCAAAAATAGCAGTTTTCAGCGGCGAGGGTGTTTCTTCCTTGAATTTTGGAGAAGTATGGCACTTCTTCGAGCAGCAGCTAAATTACCCGATTGCAGTACTGAATGCTTCAGATGCAGGCCATTTGAACTTGGAAAAATACGATGTCCTCATCTTGCCCAGTGGCAGTTATAATTGGGAAAATGGCGAGATGAAGAATATCACTGAATGGACCAAAGCAGGAGGTAAGCTTATTGCAATAGAAGGGGCGTTGGAGCTATTTGTGGATAAAGAAGGTTTCGGGTTATCCACATTTATTTCGGACCAACAAAAAGTAACCTTTGATACCGACCAAGAGGAAGACCTTACTTCTCCTTACCGAGATCGGGAACGCCAGGCCATTTCCAATTATGCGGCAGGAGCAGTATTCGAGGTGGACATGGACAGCACCTATTCACTGGGGTTTGGTACCGGAGGAAAATACTACAGCCTCAAAAACAATCCAAACCGCTATTCCTTCCTTAACAACTGCATCAATGCAGGAGTTATCCACAGCCTGGATCAGCACCGTGCTGGTTTTATCGGCTACAAGGCAAAAGCCAAAATGAAGGAAAGTCTGGTGTTCGGTGTCGAAAACATGGGCAAAGGCCAACTCATATACCTTGTGGATAACCCACTTTTCAGGAGCTTTTGGGAAAATGGCAAACTTATTATGGCCAATGCGGTCTTTTTGGTGGGAAATTGAGGCACATGCCAATAGTGAAGGGGGTATAAGTCGGAAAAACGGTCATTGTGCCAAGTAGCGTTAAGGTCATTTTGAATGGCACGCTGATGACGCTGATTGGGCAGATTTTCGCTGATTTTTTTTATTGGCCACAAAGTCACAAAGGGGGGATGAATTGGGGCTTGTCGCATACTTTATCTATTATTTTCTAAAAACACTTAGCGCCTTGGTGCCTTTGTGGCTTTTTATTGTCCCACTGTAAGGCAGCAGCTGACTAGATCCACATCATCCTACTGTGCCCTATGTGCCTATGTTGTTACCCAAAAACGAGCTCCAAAGAATAACTTCTGTATGTGGTATGGAGTTAAAAACTCAATTTTAGGTGGTCCCGCAGCACAGCTGTCGGAACAACCGAATACCCCTAAATCCCCTAAAGGGGACTTTCTGATCCTCCTAATGAGGACGAGGTAATTTTAAAAAATCAAAAAAATCTTTTCTCTTTACGTTTAAACGTACTTCTTTTGAGTATTTAAAATTTAGTCGGAACAACCGATTGTCATTTACTTGATCTATTATTATCTAAAAATACTTAGCGTCTTGGTGTCTTAGTGGCTTCTTACTATTCCAGTATTAGTCAGCAGCTGACTAAATGCATATCATCCTATTGTGCCCTATGTGCCTATGTTGTTACACATAAATCATACTTCAAAGCATAACTTCTGTATGTGGTATGGAGTTAAAAACTCAATTTTACCTGGTTCCGCAGCACAGCTGTCGGAACAACCAATTATCGCATACTTGATCTATTATTATCTAAAAATACTTAGCGTCTTAGTGCCTTAGTGGCTTCTTACTATTCCAGTATTAGTCAGCAGCTGACTAGATGCACATCATCCTACTGTGCCCTATGTGCCTATGTTGTTACCCAAAAACGAGCTCCAAAGCATAACTTCTGTAAGTAGCATTGAGTTAAAAACTCAATTTTACCTGGTTCCGCAGCAGAGCTGTCGGAACAACCAATTATCGCATACTTTATCTATTATTTTCTAAAAACAATAGTGTCTTGGTGCCTTAGTGGCTTTTTATTGTCCCACTTTAAGGCAGCAGCTGACTAGATGCATATCATCCTATTGTGCCCTATGTGCCTATGTTGTTACCCAAAAACGAGCTCCAAAGCATAACTTCTGTAAGTGGTATGGAGTTAAAAACTCAATTTTACTTGGTTCCGCAGCACAGCTGTCGGAACAACCATTAACGGATATTGAGAAATAGATCAATAAACATTTGCATCCTCCCATTCGTTTATTCAACTATGGGCAAAAAAGACAAGAAAAAGCAACAAGAGGAGGCCACAGAATGGGATGTGAGCGAGGGTTTTGGAGGTATTCCGGAGGATGTGGAACTCACCAAAAACATCGGCTGTGCTTCCAATAGCAGTAAGAAGAACAAAAAAAAGGAGGACTGAGCAGTCCTCCTTTTTTTATCGGTACTATCTATGATTAACTCTCGGATTTTCCATCAGGATAGAAATGGTTTACATCCCTTTGTGGAAATGGAATTTCGATGTCATTGGCTTCAAAGGCCTCTTTCATGGCTTCCATATTGTCAAAATACACTGGCCATAGATTTCCGGCGTCTGTCCATACACGGATGACCAAGTCAAGGGAGCTATCACCAAAGCTATTGAAGAATACCACAGGAGCGGGGTCTTGGTGTACCCTTTCGTCCTTGGCAAATACGCCCAAGATGATTTCCCTGGTTTTCTTCAGATCAGTCCCGTAGGCCACACCCACGTTAAAATCCGCCCTTCTGGTTGGCTTGTTGGACATGTTGATAATGTCTGAATTGGCCAGCGCACCATTAGGGATGACGATGTCTTTGTTATCAAAAGAGTGCATTTTGGTATACAGGATGTCGATGGACTCTACTACGCCCAGGTGGCCCTGTCCTTCGATGACATCACCCACCTTGAAGGGCTTAAAGAGCAGGATCAACACCCCACCGGCAAAATTGGCCAAGGAACCTTGGAGCGCCAAACCAATCGCCAAGCCGGCAGCACCAATAATAGCCACAAATGAAGTAACCGGTATGCCTATCACATAGGCTATGGTCAGGAATAATAAAATATAGAGAATCGCACTCAACAGAGAGACTAAAAAGTTGGTCAATGAGGGATCCGAATTCTTCTTGGCAATGATGGCCTTTACGGATTTAAGAATTCGTGAAATAATAATCTTACCTACAATATAGATAAGAATAGCATAAAGAAGACTTGGGATAATTGCCCACAAGAGCTCAATTCCTTGATCAATCATTGATTGCAAGGTTTCTGCATTAACATTTCCCAATTGCAAGGTATCTGCATTAGTGTTTTCCATGAGGTATAAAATAAATTGTTAAAAACTTAGATTTTTATTGGCTACAACTAATTTGCCAAAGGATGATTTCACTTTATCAATTCTTAAGATAAACGAAAATAGATAAATATTAAAGAATAAACTGGACATTTGTAGGTAAAAAAATCGTTATCATGGATAAAAAAATCATAATCTCTAATCAATTAATATGATAACCGGAATCAAGCATGTAGCTTCCCATTTCGTAAATTGTCAAAAAATGAACGATTAGAGGCAGTTAACTGGTTCTATTACAAAAGTAAGAAAGATATCACGGGGCATAAAAGTGCGGTAATTAGATGAATTTAGCTTATTTTTACCCAAACGAATTGCCCAATAATACCGAAAGTTTATGTCTACAAAATCAGCAAAAATACTCAAGGGACATCAGCTCCGCGTTACCAGCTGCAGGAGGGACGTGCTGGACACCTTTTTGGACAGGGACATTGCATTATCCCATTCAGACCTGGAGGAAGAGTTAAAAGAGAATTTTGATCGGGTAACCATTTACAGGACTTTAAAGACGTTTTTGGACAGTGATCTTATCCACAAGGTCCTCGATGACACAGGAGTGACTAAATATGCACTTTGTCACCACGATGCTGCAGAGGAGCACCATGACCATGAACACGTTCATTTTAAATGTGATGTCTGTGGCCAGACGCAGTGTATTGCAGAAATAGCACTTCCCGATATCCATTTGCCACAAGGATTTATCGTCAAAGAAAAAAGTCTTTTGATACAAGGAACCTGCAATAAATGCAGCAATTGAACCGCTAAACCTCCATGGGCGGCGCAGGATCCTTGGCTTTTGGGCCGTCTGACGGCCAGATCACACCCGGTGGCAAATCGATCTTTGGCGTATCCGGGATGTCAATGCCACCATCGCCATCATCATTTTTGTCTCTATTAGGCAAATGCGGCGGTCTGATCATCGTCATGACCAAGTATACAAGCAGCACATATGCCATCCCAAAAACAATCATATCCACTACCATAATGCTCATGTGCCTTAAATTTTCTGGTTTACGATAATTTACAAGAAAATTTAAAATAAGTCAATAGCACTGAGAGCAAAGCGCTGGTATTTGGATATACATTTTTCCCCAAGGAAATAGGTAAGGAGATAAAAGCCATCAAACAATCTCTCCTAACTTCAGCTTTCATCTTGCCCATTACCACCGAAGGATGGTATAAAAATACCAAAAATTTTCGTGGCTATTTCCTGATCTATTTGTTAAATACCTCATATCATCAGATATTTGCCGTTCGAAAAACTAGTGTCATGATCGTAAAAACAAAAAAATATAAACTCGAAACAGGAACGTATGTCAAACTGGGATTGAAAAATGTCCTTAGGGAACAATGGTGGGTGGCTTTGATTGCTATAGCTATTGCCTGTGGATATTTTTGGATCGCTTCCTGGTGGTGGATCAGCATGGCTATTGTAGCCTTGTTGCTATACGTGCTGTTTTGGGTCATCCAATTTGCTGGTGTCAGCCAAATGGAACAAAACAAGGTGATGTTCGAGAAACTGGCCTATGAGATCGATAGCCGCCAGGTCCTGATGAAGATCAACACCAAACAGGGCATGCCGATCAACTGGGGAATGATCAAAAAAGCGGAAATCCACAAGGATGCTTTTGTGCTGATCATGTCAAAGGCCCAATTTGTTTACTTGCCATTCAAAATATTCAACACAGAAAACGAACGGAAATTTGTCGAAACTATTCTGAAGAGGAAGGGGCTTATCACGGCCTAAGTAAGCAACTTACGTAAACATTGCCCTTAAATATGTAACCACAGGTGGAAACAATGGATTTTGTACCTGTGGTTTTTTATTTCTTCGAAAATACTTTCTATGATAGAACTGGTGTTTGGCGCAAACACGGGTTTTGATATCAGTTTCGGATAGAGAGGGGCAAGTCGCTGAAAGGCTTTTTTCTGGCCATTCCATGCAAGTGACATGATAGCCCTTTTGGAGAAAAAACTGGCTTAGTCCAATTTCTCCTTTTAGGATAATTTGCAATCGCTCTTCTTCACTTTCTGCGGGAAAGGCTTCTCCAAACATCGTGAGAAACTTTTGCTGTGTGATAAAGGCATAGGTCTGCACATGCGGCATCAGGCTATTGCTCCGGCAATGATGGTCCTTAAAATTGATGGTGCTACCACACAAAGCTACATTGGGAAAATAGTTCAATTGATCCACAAATGCTTTCAGCCAATTATTTTCAAAAGGTCCAAACCCACTTCTATTTTGGAAAAAAATATAGTCTTCTACATTGGCAAGTTGCTTTACTTTTCGATAAAGAACAGCGTAACTGCTAAAATCACGTCCCTTATTCTCCTTAAAACAAATATCATGAAGCACAATCGTCGGGTGGTCGGAAAACAATTTTTTGACAGTATTCACGAATAGTCGATCCATAAAGCCAATGGACTTCACCTTGCTGATCGCAATGTAGAGGTTTACTTTTTCCACGCCCGAATGGACGCACTTTAAGCGGACCAGGTTAAGGATATCTTTGGTAAAAAGCCGATTATCATTAGCTGTGGCATAGCAATGAAAAAATTGGGCCTTTTGATTTGATTGCATACGTTTTTGCTTTATTAGCTGCCCTACTCCCCAAAGAGAAATTTTCAGCCTTTTCTAATCAAGCAAACTACCATTTTTTATATCGCAAAACAAAATGTCATCAGTAAATCCTATTGATTAAAATTATCAAAAAAATTTATATCCCTGTGGATAACTGAGTTATCCACAGGGAATAAAGGCCATTTTGACCTAAGCGTCTAGCGAATAGCCATTTTCATAATCATAATGTAGCATAGCTTCTGCTTCTGCATCCTGCTCAAAAGTCTGCTGTGTAGGATTCCATTTTAGCTTTCGGCCGAGTTTATTGGAGATGTTTCCAAGTGTGCATACCGTACAGGTGCTATGTCCTATTTCTACTGAAGCAATCGGATCTTTTCTACGAATCACACTTTCTATAAAATCCACATGGTGTGGGTGGGCATTTATGGTTGATTTTTCGGCTTCTGGTACAGCTAGATCAGGAATAGATGACTTAAAACCTTGTCTGGAGACTTGGATCCAGCCTTTGTCACCGATAAAGCGTACACCTCGCGTACCTCCATCAAAAGGCTCAGCGGTCATGACAATTCCATTTGCATAGGTGAAGGTTAGCGGATTATTGTCTTTTTCAGGAGCGACTTCTACCGGACCATGTCGGTCCATGCCGATTCCCCACTGGGCAATATCAAACATATGGGCTCCCCAGTCGGTCATCAACCCGCCACCAGTCTCCCAATACCATCTCCAAGCTCCCCAGATATTTTCATTTTTTTTCGGATCCAACGAAATAGGAGGATTTAGCTCAGCATTATAATGCACTGGCTTGATAGGTCCCAGCCATAAATCCCAGTTCAGGTCAGCAGGGATGGATTCTTTGGAGAGATCATAAGGTTTTGGTGAAGTAGGCTGACCCACATGGGCTTTTACATGGTTTACTTTCCCAATATGGCCTTTTTGGACCATTCTGACAGCATATTGGAAGTTGGCCTCAGACCGTTGCTGACTACCCACGGCCAAGACCACGCTATTATCACGAACGGCCTTAACCAGCTCTTGACCTTCTTTCACAGTATAAGTGAGTGGTTTTTCCAAGTAAATATCCTTTTTGGCACGACAGGCATCTATGGCGATCAGGGCATGCCAAAAATCCGGCGTGGCAATCACCACTGCATCCACATCAGCTCGCTGAAGCAAGTCTTGGTATTTCTCATAAACAGGAATAGATGAAGGCTCTTTCCCATATTGCTCAGCTACGACATGCTGGAAGCGCTCTCGCTTCACTCCATATACATCACAACCAGCGATGATTTCCACATTGGGAATATTCATCATGTTTCTAAGAAGTCCGGATGCCTGTCTTCCCAGACCGATAAATCCCAGACGTACTTTGCTGGTACCTAAAGAGGATGAGGTGAATTGCTGCGGTTTACTGAAGCCTAGGTAAGGCAAAAATGAAAGGCCAGTGGCACCGAGGGCCGAAGCGCCCATAAATTTTCTTCTGGAGAGTCCAGCATTCTTTTTCTTTTGCATGGAATATTTCGGGTTAAAATTAGTTGTCTCAAAATAATTTCTCCAAAATAAAGCGATACAATGTATTTACCAAGAACAATGCTGTTTTAGGTAGTTATTTAGAAGGCCTCCTCTATCTCATATTTATCGATAGTAAAAAACATCCTGGCGCCTTTCTCAAAAACCCTTCCAGGAGCAGCCTTGATGCTGAGCTGCTTCCCTTCGTCATCTTCCAGCTTTACGATCTGATGGTCTCCGTAAAACAATATTCGGGAAACGACGCCACTAAGAGGTTGTTCGGTATTTTTCTTGATTTTAGCATCCTCGGACCGAAAGAGTATTTTTACCTTCCCCGTATAATTTCCAGCCTCTAAATGGGGGATAAATCCAAATCCCGCATAAAATCCATCTTCTGTAGGCGTCGCCAAAATCTCATTGCGCTTACCGAAAAAGTTGGCCACATAGGCATTGGCAGGTTGCTTATATATTTCTATAGGCGTACCCACTTGCTGCAACAGGCCCTTGTGCAAAATAGCGATACTATCCGCTAAGGACAAAGCATCCTTGGCATGGTGACTCGCAATTATAGCGGTGATTCCTGTACTCTTGACGATATCTTGAATGTCTTCACTGATTTCATTTTTGAACCGCGTGTCCAAACTGCGAAAAGGATCATCCAGTAGCAGCAGCTTGGGGCGCGAGGCCAAAGCCCTCGCCAGTGCTGCCCGCTGTCGCTGGCCAGAGGAAAGCTGGTGTGGATAAGTATTAAAACTGTCTTCTAATCCAGCTAGTGCTAAGCTATCCTTGGCTATTTGTCGGGCGTTTCGGGTCTCTTGATGCAACGCTTGGCGTACATTATCCAAAATAGTCATCTGAGGAAACAAGGCATACTCTTCAAAAATCACCCCAACTTCTCGCTGATTGGCGGGTACAGCAGTTTTGCCATTTACGATGGTCTGGCCAGAAAAGATGATGTCCCCTTTATCAGGGTGCTCCAATCCAGCAATCAACTTTAGCAGGGTGCTTTTGCCAGAGCCATTTTCCCCTACAATAGCCTGAATGCTGCCCTCTTCGATAGCTATGTGGATATCCTTTACGGCAAATTGCTTGGATTGCGGAAATTTCTTGGTGATTCCATGAAGCTGGAGTAAACTCATTTTTCTATAAGCTTTGGGGGTTAGAAATGGCCTATGGGGATAAATTTAACTGTATTTATCTGAATAGCCACCCTAAATTAGAAGGAAAACTGATCAAAATTATTCCAAATTGATATTACGTGATCAAAACGAGGCGCATGTAGGTACTGCTGTGTACCTTCTTTTTTGATAGCCTATAAATTCCTTTAGGTGATAAATAACGCAGTAGAAAATGGTGCAATGGAAAAATAACATCAATAAAGTGCTTTATCTGAATAATGTTAATTTATTATAAATCAATGATTAATAAAACAAAATCACTTATCCACCTTCCTCAATGCTTCCTTTCGGCTGAGGGCGGCCAACTCCGTGTTATCCACAAATTGCCTTACCCAATCGGGGTTGGTTTTGCTGTATTGGCGGAGGATCCAGCCGATGGCCTTGTTGATAAAAAATTCCTTCGAGCCCAGTAGCTTGTGGATAACCTCTTGGAGGAGTTCAGTATCTAATTTTTCTTTATAGTTCAGCTGAAAGAGCAGGGCGCACCGTTGCAGCCAGATATTGTCCGAGGCGAGCCACTTATCCACATATGGTTTTATTTGCGCTGGATACTCCCAAAAATAGTTGGCCACTAGCTTTACCGCTATAAAATCCACCGTATCCCACCAAGACTTATTCACCATCATGTACTCCAGCAGGTCAATATCGGCCTTTTCCGGTTTGCTGAAGTACTTCTGCACCAGTTCCTGAGCAAAAAGCTGGAATTCCCGTTCTGGCATATTCCAGAGCAATTCTACCATCTCTGGTATTTTATACCTTTCTGGCAAAGCAGCCTTTGCCAAAAATGGTCCCTGGAGTTTTCTCCGTACTGGCGTCTTTAGACCGATAAACTCAAACTGCCCCTTCATGTATGCCTTTTGGCCTTTGGCAACGACATTATTTCCATGACGGCGAAACTCATTTTCAAGAGTGCGGAGGTACGATTTCATGCCTAAAATTAGGAAAAGAATCGATGTATCGATACGTCATGATTACCAATCTCTAAAAATTTAACCCGGATTATGCATTAGGAATCGTAGTGAGAGCTGAAAGTGCAAGAAAATCAGTTAGTTTGGAGGCATTAGCGTAGCACCGCTACGGTTATGCCGAAAACTAAAGTGAAACGGCTGATTTTGAAGCAGTTTCAGGTCGCAACACCTGTGCGCCGTGGCGTAGATAGGCTAATACATATTCCGGGTTTAACGAGGGAACAGGTTGAGTAGATTTTTGCTGATTTAGATTTGCTATCTAATGAGGATTTATGGTCACAAAGCCTCTAAGTCACCAAGGATACATCCTATAAATAGCTTAGTTTCTTAGTGGCCTATTCTTACCTACTGTTCTTTGCTGTTTGGGATATATAATCTCTAACGGAGATAATGGGGATTTGAAATCCCCCTGGGCCACTTGTGAAGAGCAAAGACATCAATAAGAAAATAGATTTTCAGCGACTAACAGACCTTAGCCTCACACCTATGGCTGTTCCCCACAACTATGCTGCGGAAGCAGGCACATGAAGTTGGTGACTCCAACCCGTTGGAATTTTTTCTAATCCTACTTTATCAAAACGACCCTTTATGTGCCAAGGCCTGTTCGATATGTGCCAAATGGTGCTTACAGTGCCAACTGTACATACTTGTGGTCGTTCCTAGGTTCGTTTCTTTCCTGTGCTCCGGATGATAGAATGTCCGCTGCAACTGCTCCTCGCTAAGCGTATTTAGCAAAACAGCCCATCGGCGATGGATGCCAGCAATGATCATCAGGGAATCAGAAATCTCATCCATTGTGCCATCCGGCAATTCCGCCCAACGATCCTCATAATACGGTTTGATTTTTGGCGTATCTTCTGTCAGTGCCAACTTATAGCGCATAAAGCTGTTCATATGGCTATCTGCACAGTGATGCACCAATTGCTTTATCGTCCATCCGTCGGGGCGATGAAGCCAGTTGAGTTCATCAGTGGTGAGGCTTTCGGTAAGCGAGGTGATCTGTTGTGGAAATTGTGCGATATCACCTATCCAGCTACGTACATCTTCCATCGTGTACTTAATTTGCTCATGGTGCTGGCCGATGGGATATTTGAGTCTTTCTAGCTCTTGTGGGTTCATGGATAATGTTCTTTTATGTCCTAAACTGAAATATGCTGCAACTGACGGTATAGTTATACATTCTATTTACCCCGGCCAGTTATATCATAGTGAAAATTACAAATTACAGGCCAATAGCACAGGCTCCAATAGAGAAAATTCCCTTTTTTGTTTCCCAAGCTCATCATACCATCAGCCGTCATCTATATCGCAGCCTTACACTGATTTTTTTGTTAAATCGGCCAATGAATGCTATCAAAGCCCCCTTTCAAAACTTTTCCACAGCCGCTCAAACTCCCTTTCGAAGGCCCTTACCGTGTGGATATCTTCCAGCAAGACGATATTTTCGTAGTTAAATTCTGCTGCTGACCGGGTCCAGTTATAACTTCCCGTGAGCACCTTTTTCTGGTCAAAGATGGCAAACTTGTGGTGCATATGGGCAGCACTGTGGTCTGTTTGCACAGGAATGCCAGCTTGCCTGATCCGATCGATATCCGATCCGAGATCAAAGCATTTTTCATCATCGGTCAAGACCTTTACGGCCACATTCCGTTGGTGGGCATGGATCAATTCATCCGAAATCTGGTTATCACTGATCGTAAATACACAGATGTGGATAAGCGATTGCGCCAACCTGATTTCCTGCATAATGGCCTCCCTGCACGTATTTCCCGGGCTGAAAAAGACATCCGCAGTGGCCTGAGGGCTGTCCTTTTCCTGAAGGATCTTCACCGCTTCATAAAACCAAGCGATCAGGTTTTCGGTGTGGACATCCGGTGCTTTGGCTTGGACCATCTGAAACAAATCCGACAACAGCACCTGTCGATCATGTGTCGTCAGCGCTGTCAGATAAGACTTGATCTCCCGCTTCTCCGACCGCGACAGCGCATGGTCATCCAAGCTTTCTTTGAATTCAGACAGTAGTTTTGTAAATGTGGTCATGGTGATGTAAAAGTGATTTGGAACAATATCAGTGAACAAAATATACTGACTTCAATTATCATAATCAATCTCCACCCTGCATATAAAATTAGTTTTTGTAATATAATGAGTCTCCTGAATTGTGCAGATAGCAAAACTTTCGAAACCAAATTTTATAATGGCTCCATTTCGTGTAATATCACGGATAGTCATTTATACTATTATGGATATCCAATGCGCTCCCTTTCCGTATAATCACTGAGTAAAAACACCAGATCAAATTGCTCAAATATGAAAAAGCCTTATCCAGCGCAAAAGATCAACGTGCCTCGGTTCAATGAGGAAAACGGCTTCTACACTACGAAGCAGCGGTCTTTTATGATGTCTCGGATCAAGGGCAAAAACACCAAACCAGAAAAGCTCCTCAAAAAAGCCCTCTGGCACACTGGCCTCCATCACCGCTCCAACACACGCAAACTACCGGGCAAACCAGACATTACATTTATCAAGTACAAACTGGTCATCTTTATCGACGGCTCCTTCTGGCACGGTCACAACTGGCCCGAACGCAAACATGCCATCAAATCCAACCGCGACTTCTGGATCCCCAAAATCGAACGCAACATGCAGCGCGACCAAGAAATCAATACGTATTACAAAAGAAATGGATGGACGGTTCTACGATTTTGGGATTTTGAGGTAAAGAAGGAATTGGGGATTTGTGTGAGGAGGGTTTTGGAGCATATTCGTTAATAATGCAGGTAGTTGATTATTTCACTTTATTTTTCATTAATTCAGAAAGTGTTGCGAAAAATGGATAGGCAGAGGCATTTTTTGAACTATAATTCTTTAATGATCTAAAGTCAAAGTGTAGACCGCTAAGTTCTGGCTCATTGACTTTCTCTACATCCACTACCAAATAATGACTTTTTATGCTAGCTGAAGGATAATTTCTATTCTCCATATCCCTTTGGGAAAAAATTTTGGGACCTTTGTTTTTAATTCTCCATAACTCCTTTGTCTTATTATCACCCTTCGAATGCAATAATAAATATTCGGCATTAACCACCTCATGACTTAAGCGAAGAGAACCTGCTCTGGAGCCTGTTCTAAAGTTGTACAAGTGATTTTTCTTGATCCAATTTAGATGATCCGCATTCTTATAATAGCCAACTAGAACATAAGTTTCATCAGGCAATAGATGTCTATTATCATGATAAAGTTCTGGAAGTGGCTCATTTAGTTCGGATCCTTCTTCTGGTGGGGATTTATGTATTTTGTAAGTACGGTAAGCTGCTTTTTCTCTTTGAGAGGCCCTGTTGACAAAATGCTTTACCACCTCTAAAATAAATCCCTTGAGTTCATTAACTCCGCTATCTGTTTTAGACGGTTGGACAGGAAAAGCTCCTAGCCCCGGGATAATTTCATGAAACCCCTTAGTATTATAGTGCTTTTCGCCTGGATATAGTACATAAGCGCCACCAGTCCTTCTAATAGCATCCTTGTATGCATGCATTTTTAAGAGATCTGCATTATTATAGATTCCAGCTTTATTTTGTTTTTTCTCATCATCCAAGTTTTGGCAGGAAGGGTCAGGAATGATATCTCTAAGGTTACTTATTTTATATTTTGCATCAAAATGCACATGCACAATTAGCTCTTGGTCCTCTGCTTCTTCTTCCGTTATTCCCAAAGGCCAAATAGACAAAGTATAATCGGGACGCAGAGAGGCTGACCAACTGCCACTTTGTGGATAAGTTCGTCCCCCTTTAAAAGACCTATTAAAATTAAACCTTACATTGAACTTTCTACTTCCTGCATCATATATTCCTTTTAGAGGAGTACTTTTTCCTTGCTTTAGTGTAAGGTGTAGACCTTCTTTTGTGGGCTTTATTAATTCTTGGATTGATTTCGGTTTTATTTTAAAAATGGAACCAAATAACTCCAAAAGTTTGAAAAAGAGCCAATATTCATATAACGTCGCCACATCTTTTTTGCCTCCCTTATAAACATCTTCTCCACCTTCCCAGATTAGTTTTGCAGCCAAATCAAACATTAACCAAACTCGTAAGATTTCTCTATAACCTTCTTTTCTCTGTAATACTGGACTGTTGAGTTTTAATGTAGCTGGTCTATTGATTTCATTAAAAACAGCATGGTGAAGGTAAGCACTTAAGCGATCTACAAAAACACCCGCCTCATTATATAGTTTTGCCCCAACATTCGATTTTTGTCTTATATCATTACCAAATTGTAAAAACGATTGTAATGCATACTTGATAAATCTATTTTCAGGTGTATCTACTGAATCACTTTTTACCGCATATTCAATACGTTGTGGAGCTGTGTTCATTCCTTGATTTCGCAGATAATGTCTATCAGGAATTCTCGTTCGATTACTGCCTTTTTTCAGATCTTTTATGTTCTTATTTGAAAACCTTCTGATCCGTCTAATGTCCCGGTTTTCATAAGCGTCAGCCCACTTAGTTACTGGGTTAGTAATAATCCTATGTACCGCTTCTGTAAATTCATAGCTTCCTACTATGGAATTTACAAAGGCAAATTTTTGGTATAGCGATTGGCTATCTCCTGAAAAATCCACTTCCAAATTCTGAAGGGCAGGGGATTCTGCCTGCAACAGAATGTCCGTACATTTCTCCGTGATATATTCTAACATATCACGATAATCTTCCCTATAAGATGACTTTACAGACCGAACCTCAACTGCTATACAACCAATTTGCCGATTTTCAGATCGAAGGAAGAGTGGAATTTGAAGATTTCCGACAAAAATATTCGGAACAATTCTTCCCACATAAGGTATTTTTGAATGGGGTTGGATGATCTTCATTCCTGGATCGCCCAATAGATACTCTGCTTTATTCAAACTGTAATCATACTGAAAACCTTCCATCAACTGAAAACGTGCTTCTCCAAATAAATGAGCATCCTTTCCCATGTCATAGATAGGAGCTCCATTTTTGGGATTAATCTCTAATTCTAGCCCATGACAATAGTTATCTAGCGATATTTTCAGGTTGGTGCCCTCCATAGATTATGCTTCAGCAAAACTGGCAAAGCCATTTTCTAAACAGCTATAGTACATCCTATGGATTTTTTCAAAAGATAAGGGGTACCTGATATTGGGGTCTTGAGCAACAGTTATTGATTTCTTATCAAACAGTTCCCGTACGCTCGTCGAATCTTCCAAGCAAAAGCCTCCAAGCCGTTCCAGTGAGCCACGAAGTTTTCTTTGGGAACCATGAAGTTTGGGAAGTAACTTTTGCATAATAGCCACATCCATCAGCGTAGGTTTTTCTAGCGCTGTATCCAGTTGGGAAAGGTGATGGATCAATTGCAAAATCTCTGTGGCCGTACGATAACCAAACTCTGCACCTACTTTTTTTAATTCGGCGAAAAATTTTAATAATTCACTTTTAATTTCTTCGTCAAGGCTGATCTCTTTTGTTCCTGCCATTTCCAGAAAGCTTGACGCCATCATCGCACCTTTTGTTTTTAATGCCTCCATGTTTATTTGTCCTGTTTTTTCAAAGAAACTTTTCATTTCCTCTTCAGATACCCTGAATTCGATAGTATTAGCGCGATCCAATACTTTAGGACTGAACATATTGGTAGTTTCATCGATGTTCACGGTACCGATAATAAATAAGTTCTTCGGTAAGGATAATTTGGAAGGAACCCCATCAATATCATTTCCCGAATAGAGTAATATCCCATCATTTGATTCCATTACACTCAGGAAATCAGCAAAATACCTCTCCACATGGCTCAGGTTCATTTCATCTAAAATCAAAAAATAAGGTAATTGTGGATGTTTTTGGGCTGATAGAATCAAATCCAAAACACCTGTATCAGGCCTTATATATTCCTCAGTATTTAGTGCATTGGGGTAACCCAATAAAGGCTCCCTGTTCGTCCAATCTGCCCCTACAGGGACAATACGGTACTGGCTTTCATCCTGACAGATCCAATGTACAAATGCCTGTGCCAACTTGGTTTTTCCGGAGCCCGCTAAACCGGTAAGAATTACAAAGGGTTTTGTTAAGAGAGAAGCGATGAATCTTTTAACCAATAAATTTGAGTAAATCAGATTTGAGGTTGGAAGACATTGTATAAAAGAAGTGATGCTAAATACTTCTACTTTGGTGCCATCTATACTCTCGCTTTGAAAATCCATCGTTTTATAAAAATTAATAAGGTCGTCCAAATCTTTGTCTAAACTATTCCTATTTGGCAAATTATTTCTATCGTATACGTTGTAAACGAAAGAGTTACCATATCTTTTTGGTTTTTCCAAGCCGTTCTCTTCAAAGTAATTTTTTATGGTTTGAAGATTGTTCATTGGCCAAATATAATTTGGGTCTTTGGTTTCACTTACCCCATATGCTAATATTAAAATTTCCTCCTGCTTAAAATAAAGATAAACTGGATAGATTCCATTACTTGTGGTATTGGGATCCCTTAAGAACGAAATCCATGGTATATGAGCAGGAACTGTCATTCCAAAACTCACTCGAACCTTTGTTCTTTGGTACTCATTTATATAATGTTTCGTTTTAAGGTTTCCAGAATCAGCTTCATCTAAAAACTGTTTTAATTGATTATAAAAACTCATATTCGGTCTAGAAATTACAAAACTGTTTCAAATACCAAGATAACACATTCCCAAAAATCCTCCATCTAAAATATCATATCTATTCTTTACTAACCCTCTCCCATAACAAACCAATAACTTCCATTTCCTTCCCAATCCCACAAAAAGCCCTAATTTTGCGGCATGGAAAATTTTGCAGTGATATTTGATATGGACGGGGTGATTTGTCATACCAATCCGTTCCATTCCCAGGCCTTTGATCGGTTTTTTGAAAAGCGCGGCATGAAGGCCAGCAAGGAGGAATATGCCGACCATATGTACGGGAAACCCAATAGCTATATTTTCAGCTATTTTCTGAAACGAGAGGTGACGCCGGAAGAGTTGGTCGAACTGGAGAATGAGAAGGAGGGGCTTTTCCGCGAAATCTACAGTTCACAGGTAACCCCCGTGCCGGGCTATATGGAATTCTTGGCGAGCCTAAAGGAACAAGGCTTCCGGACGGGCGTGGGCACTTCCGCTCCCCGTGCCAATATGGACTTGATCATCGATACCCTTGGCATCCGCAACAACATGGAATCCCTCATGGCCAGCGAAGATGTCACCACCCACAAGCCTGAGCCGGAAGTCTATCTCAAATCGGCCGATAACTTATCCACAAAACCAGCCAATTGCGTGGTTTTCGAGGATTCCTACTCCGGCGTTTCCGCGGGGATCAATGCGGGGATGAAGGTCGTCGGCGTGCTTACTTCCCACACTAAAGAAGAACTGCCGCCATGCGATATTTACATCAAAGACTACAACGAAATTACCGTAGAAAAAGTACAGGAACTGCTGCAATAATTTTTAAAAGCAATTTCCTGTATATAAAAACTAAAACCGTGTGGAAAAGTCTGTGGATTACAGCTTTTTACACGGTTTTTTTATTTCCCCATGGCAGTGATCACCAACTTCCTTGAGCCACCATGATCCCGAAATTCACCAAGATAAATGCCCTGCCAAGTCCCTAGAGCCAGTTTTCCCCCTGAAATAGGAATAGAAACGGAGCAACCAAACAAGCTGCTTTTGATATGGGCGGGCATATCATCTGGCCCTTCGTAAGTGTGGATAAACCGTGGATAACTTTCAGGAATCATGTCATTAATGAACGTTTCGAAGTCTTTTCGGACGGTTGGGTCGGCATTTTCATTGATGGTGAGACCAGCAGAGGTATGTTGGATAAACACCTGTAAAGTACCCGTTTGGATTTCCCCAATTTCCGGAATTCCAGCCTCCACCTCCCTGGTAATCAAATGGAACCCTCTAGCATAAGGCCTTAACGTCGTATGTTTCTGAAAGAATTTCATATGTGGTATAGTTTATAATATTATCAAATGCTTTATGGAACGCTGATGACGCTGATCTCTTAAGATCATCACTGATTTACCTTTTTTCACCTCCCCTTTTAGGGGACTGAGGGGTAATCGCTGGTCCTTTTTTTAATTATACGATTTCCTGCCAGCAGGTTTTATTTCTTACATAACACACAAAATACCCAGAATAAAATATAGCTCTTCTGGGATTTCAGTGGCTTCTGTGCGAACCTATTTATTACATCCGTGATTACTGGTGTCATTGCAGATAAACACATCTATTTTTTTCACCCATTCCACTTCCCTTTTGGTGAAACATTCATCAGTGCAAATCATAACCATCTGCGCTATCTGCGTGCTATAAATTGGTGGAACGCTGATGACGCTGATTTCTTAAGATCATCACTGATTTACCTTTTTTTACCTCCCCTTTTAGGGGACTGAGGGGTAATATTCGAAGAATTATACATGTTCCTGCCAGCAGGTTTTATTTCTTACATAACACACAAAATACCCAGAATAAAATATAGCTCTTCTGGGATTTCAGTGGCTTCTGTGCGAACCTATTTATTATATCTGTGATTACTGGTGTCATTGCAGATAAACACATCTATTTTTTTCACCTATTCCACTTCCCTTTTGGTGAAGCATTCATCAGTGCAAATCATAACCATCTGCGCTGTCTGCGTGCTATAAATTGGTGGAACCCTGATGACGCTGATTTCTTAAGATCATCACTGATTTATCTTTTTTCACCTCCCCTTTTAGGGGATCGAGGGGTAATATCCACAGGTCAGCTGAACAATCGCTGGTACATCTCATCCAGCTTGGTGACGGGGATTACTTCAATGCCAAATGTGGATAAGTCAACGCCTTTTACGGCGTATTTGGAAACGATGATTTTTTTGAAACCTAGTTTATCTGCTTCGGCGATGCGATTTTCGATGCGGTTTACGGCGCGGATTTCACCACCTAACCCCACTTCACCTGCAAAGCACAAGTCTGGCGATACCGGTGTATCCTCGTAGGAAGAAAGCAATGCTGCGCACACTGCCAAATCCAAGCCTGGATCATCCACACGCATACCGCCTGCCACATTCAAGAAAACATCCTGCTGGCCCAACCGCATTCCGCCGCGTTTCTCCAGGACAGCCAAGAGCATGTTCAGCCGTTTGGAATCATGGCCGGTGCTGCTTCGCTGTGGAGTGCCATAAGTGGCGGGACTGATCAGTGATTGGATCTCGATCAGTAGTGGACGGTTTCCTTCCAGCATGGCACCGATGGCCACACCATTGAGCACCTCTTCGCGTTGGCTGAGCAGAATCTCTGAGGGATTGGCTACGCCACGGAGGCCTTCCGCGCGCATTTCATAGATGCCGAGCTCATTGGTAGAACCAAAACGGTTTTTGGAAGTACGCAAAATCCGGTAGGAAAGGTGCCGGTCTCCTTCAAATTGCAACACGGTATCCACCATGTGTTCCAAGATCTTTGGCCCAGCGATGGAGCCGTCTTTGGTAATATGGCCAATTAGAAAAACCGGTGTGCCTGTTTCTTTCGCAAACTTCATCAGCTCCGCCGTACACTCCCGCACCTGGGAAACGGAGCCTGCCGCAGATTCCACATGCTTGCTGTGCAAGGTCTGTATGGAGTCGATCACCAATACTTCTGGCTTTAGTGCTTCTATTTGTTGGAAGATCACCTGTGTGTTGGTCTCAGAAAGCACAAAACAGTTTTCACTGTGATATTGCATCCGATCAGCCCGCATCTTGATCTGGCTCTCGCTTTCCTCACCGGATACATACAGCACACTGGTTTGGTTTAGGATCAGGGCTATCTGGAGCATCAAGGTGGACTTGCCTATGCCCGGTTCGCCACCAATGAGCGTCAGTGAACCCGGAACGATCCCGCCTCCCAAAACACGGTCCAACTCTGCGTCTTCGGTGACCAATCGAGGGTGCTCTTCGTAATTTATTTCATGTAATTTTCTGGGCGAATTGCTTCGTTTATTTTTTTCGGAACCTTGTTTCCAGCTTCCACGGGCATTTTCTTCCTTGTGGATAACCTCTTCTACAAAAGTATTCCACTCCCCACAGGCCGGACATTTACCGACCCACTTGGGACTTTGGGCACCACAATTTTGGCAGAAATAAGCCGTCTTGATTTTTGGCATGTTGATAGGATAGTTTACATGTGCTGTTGGAAAACGCTCCTTAGCCGGAAGGTGTCCACCAATTGCACAAATGAACCCAAGGTAACTGATGAAATGACAGCCGTGCAATCACCTATCTCAACATCAAGACTACTCTACTGGGCTACAATTTTTCAATACTATAATCTTCCAATTTTTAATGCGCTTCCAGCCAATCCTTGCCGACACCGACTTCCACCTGCATGGGGACTTCGATCTCTAGGGCCTTGGTCATGATGGACGGAATTTCCTTTTTCAACAAATCCACCTCGTCCTTATGCGCATCAAAAACCAGTTCATCGTGTACCTGAAGGATCATTTTGGATTTCAGCTGTTGTTCCTGCATCCACTTATGCACATGGATCATGGCCACTTTGATCATGTCCGCAGCGCTTCCCTGGATAGGAGCATTGATGGCGTTTCGCTCGGAATAGCCGCGCATGGTGGCATTGCGGCTGTTGATATCCCTGAGATAGCGACGACGACCAAGGATAGTCTCGACATACTCGTTTTTGCGGGCCTTCTCGATGCAGTCATTCATGTATTGGCTCACCGCAGGAAATTCCTTGAAATAGGCATCGATGATTTCCTTGGCTTCCCCCCGAGGGATATTAAGGCGCTGGGACAGTCCGAAGGCAGAAATCCCATAGATAATGCCAAAATTGGCCGTTTTGGCCTTTCGGCGCATGTCGCTGGTCACTTCGTCCAACGGCACTTGGAAGATCTTGGCCGCAGTGGTGCTGTGGATATCCCGTCCTTCCTTAAATGCCTCGATCATGGATTCATCCTGCGAAAAAGCCGCCATGATGCGCAGTTCGATCTGACTGTAATCTGCTGCCAAGATCACATGGTCCTCATCCCTAGGTACAAAAGCCTTTCTGATCTCCCTGCCTCGCTCTGTTCGAATGGGAATGTTTTGCAAATTGGGGTTGATAGAGGAAAGCCTTCCTGTAGCAGCAACTACCTGATTATAAGTCGTATGTATGCGTCCAGTTTTAGGATTGATCAAAGTAGGTAAGGTATCCACATAGGTGTTTTTCAACTTTACCAATTCCCGGTAATCCAATATGGCTTGAGCAATCTCATGCTTTGGCGCCAACTTGGAAAGCACCTCCTCGCCAGTGGCAAACTGGCCCGTTTTGGTTTTCTTGGCCTTTGGGTCGAGCTCCATCTTCACGAAGAGCACTTCACCCAATTGCTTCGGAGAAGCCAAATTAAATTTGACCCCTGCCAACTCATACACTTTCGCCTCAATCTGGACAATGTCTTTCTCCAAGGCTGTGGATAACTCCGCCAAACTGTCCTTATCGATCTTTACTCCCTCATATTCCATGGCCGTCAGCACGGGAATCAACGGGGTTTCCACTTCATAAAAAAGTTTCTCCAAACCACCTTCTTTTAGGTCTGGATTCAGTTTTTGTGCCAGTTGCAAGGTGATGTCGGCATCCTCGGAGGCGTATTCTACCACTTTATCCACATCGGCGTCCCGCATATTGCCTTGGGATTTTCCTTTCTTGCCAATAAGCGTTTCGATAGACACCGGCCGGTAATTCAAATAATGTTCTGCCAGCCAGTCCATATTGTGTTTCCCTTCTGGTTCGATCAGGTAATGCGCCAGCATGGTATCGTAGAGTTTACCCTTCAGCCCAATATCATAGTTCTTAAGCACCAGCGCATCATATTTTAAGTTTTGGCCGATCTTGGTGATGTCTTCATTTTCAAAAATAGCCCGTAGTGGTTCCAAGAGCTTTTTGGTCTCTTTTTGGTCTGCAGGAACAGGAATGTAAAATGCCTCTCCCGCCACGTAGGCAAAGGACAAGCCCACCAATTCTGCTTTATTGGGATCGAGGTCTGTCGTTTCGGTATCAAAACAAAGTTCCTCCTGTATTTCCAAATATTCCACCAATTCCTTGATGGCTTCCAGTCCATCCACCTTGTGGTAGGAATGCACCATAGAAGTCACCGAGCTCAGCTGTTCTGGTTCCGGAATGGGGTTGATTTCTGCTATTTCCTCTTCTTCCTCCGCTTGGTCTTCTGGACCGGTAAACAGCCCCAATTGGTCATTGACTTTTACGGCGGGCTTTTTCATCTTCTCGCCAAAAACGCGTTGGGTCAATGTGCGGAACTCCATTTCTGCAAAAAGGGCCTTGAGTTTTTCTTCATCAGGCCCGTCATATTTCAGGTCCTTAGGATTAAATTCGATAGGCACATCTTGTTTGATCGTGGCCAGTTCTTTGGAGAGCAGGCCTTGCTGGCCAAAGTTTTCCACATTTTCCTTTTGCTTGCCTTTCAGGTCATCGACATGCTCCAAGAGCCCTTCGATGGTACCATAAGCTTTCAGCAGCTTTTTGGCCGTTTTTTCGCCAATTCCCGGGATGCCTGGAATGTTATCCACAGCATCTCCCATCAGGCCAAGGATATCCCGCACCTGATCAGGATCTTCGATTTCCCACTTGGCACAGACTTCCTTTGGCCCCATTACATCCACCGCATTGCCCATAAAAGCAGGCTTGTACAGGAAGATATGCTCTTCCACGAGCTGTCCATAATCCTTGTCAGGCGTCATCATGTACACCTCAAAATCCTTGTATTCGGCCTTCTTGGCTATCGTCCCGATAATATCATCGGCCTCAAAGCCATCCAACTCCAAAATAGGGATGTTAAAACCCTCCACAATCTGCTTTACCCAGGGAATGCCAATGGTGATATCTTCTGGCTGCTCCTGCCGATTGGCCTTATAAGCCTCAAACTGCTCATGGCGAAATGTCGGTGCCGCCGTATCAAAAGCCACGGCAACATGACTGGGAGCCTGCTTCTCGATCACCTCCAAAAGGGTATTGGTAAACCCTAACATAATTCCGGTGTTCAAGCCTTTGGAATTGATTCTAGGATTTTTGCTAAACGCAAAATGGGCCCGATAGATCAGGGCCATGGCATCTAAAAGAAAGAGTTTTTTCTTGTCGGGACTGGGCATGGGTTTAATCTGCTTAGAATGTACGAATTAGCCTGCTGGCCAATCTATGGCCCAACACAGGGAAGGCTAAATTACAAATTATAATGGAAAGGAAACGCAGTCTCTACCGAGTTATTGGTAATCTCATCTGCTACATCCTTCCAGTTGTTCCACCAGCACAACTGTTGTTCCGACAGCTCTGCTGCGGAACCACGTAAAATTGAGTTTTTAACTCAATACCACATACAGAAGTTATGCTTTGGAGTATAATTTATGGGTAACAACATAGGAACATAGGCCACAGTAGGGGGAAAGGCAGCTAATCGGCCACTGCCTTATGCAGGAACAGTAAGAAGCCACGAAGGCACCAAGGCGCTAAGTGTTTTTGGAAAATAATAGATCAAGTAAATGACAATCGGTTGTTCCGACAGCTGGGCTGCGGAACCACCTAAAATTGAGTTTTTAACTCAATACCACATACAGAAGTTATTCTTTGAAGTATGATTTATGGGTAACAACATAGGAACATAGGGCACAATAGGGGGAAAGGCAGCTAATCGGCCACTGCCTCATGCAAGAACAGTAAGAAGCCACGAAGGCACCAAGGCGCTAAGTATTTTTTGAAAGTAATTGGCCAAGTACATGACAATCGGTTGTTCCGACTAAATTTTACATACTGAGAAGAAGTACCTTTAAACGTAAAGAGAAAAGATTCTTTCGATTTGTTAAATTACCTCGTCCTCATGAGGGTGATCAGAAAGTCCCCTTTAGGGGATTTAGGGGTAGGTTTCGGCAGATTTTTTTCGAAAGCAGAATCCCGGTTGTTCCGACAGCTGGGCTGCGGAACCACGTAAAATTGAGTTTTTAACTCAATACCACATACAGAAGTTATACTTTGAAGCATCGTTTATGGGTAACAACATAGGAACATAGGCCACAGTAGGGGGAAAGGCAGCTAATCGGCCACTGCCTTATGCAGGAACAGTAAGAAACCACGAAGGCACCAAGGCGCTAAGTGTTTTTGGAAAGTAATTGGCCAAGTACATGACAATCGGTTGTTCCGACTAAATTTTACATACTGAGAAGAAGTACCTTTAAACGTAAAGAGAAAAGATTCTTTCGATTTGTTAAATTCACTCGTCTTCATGAGGGTGATCAGGAAGTCCCCTTTAGGGGATTTAGGGGTAGGTTTCGGCAGATTTTTTTCGAAAGCAGAATCCCGGTTGTTCCGACAGCTGGGCTGCGGAACCACGTAAAATTGAGTTTTTAACTCAATACCACATACAGAAGTTATTCTTTGAAGTATGATTTATGGGTAACAACATAGGAACATAGGGCACAATAGGATGATATGCATTTAGTCAGCCGCTGACTAATACTGGAATAGTAAGAAGCCACGAAGGCACCAAGTATTTTTTGAAAGTAATAGATAAAGTACACGACAACACCCGATTCATCCTTCTTGGTGACTTCGAGACTTTGTGGCAAAAAGAGTAAGCCACGAAGGCACCAAGTCACTAAGTATTTTTTGAAAGTAATAGACCAAGTACTCGACAACCCCCAATTCATTCCCCCTTTGTGACTTCGAGACTTTGTGGCCAACCAAAAAAAATCAGCGAAAATCTGCCCAATCAGCGTCATCAGCGTGCCATTCAAAACGATTCCGCTTGACCCGAAATATAATCAAGAAATTAAAAAAGTAGCGTTAAACACAAAAAGCCGCGATTAAGCGGCTTTTCTGTACCAGGAGCGGGACTTGAACCCGCACGTCCTAATGGACACAAGATTTTAAGTCTTGCGTGTCTACCAATTCCACCATCCCGGCTTCTTCTATGGGTATAGAAGTAATGTGGTTTCTTGTTTGGATCATCGTGAAAATAAACCCAGAAACAAGAAAGCCCTTTCTTTCAAGGGCTCTTGAGAGCGAAAGACGAGATTCGAACTCGCGACCCCGACCTTGGCAAGGTCGTGCTCTACCAGCTGAGCTACTTTCGCTTGTGATGAAAATCGTGACGTTGACCGTTTTATCTCCGTCATTGTGAGTGCAAATGTACGCAGCTTTTTCAAAACCACAAATATCACACTCAATATTTTTTAAGATTTCTCACATTATGGTGCTACCTTACTGATTTTCAAGGAGATTTTTTTAGTCCAGTTTTTTCTTGATTTCATTGAGTTTTAGCAAGGCTTCCACGGGGGAAATGGTGTTGATGTCTATGCTGTCCAATAATTCCTGGGCTTCTTTGAACTTCGGATCGATCTCAAAAAGACTCAGCTGAAAGTTGTTTTTAGGCACATCTTTCATCTTTTCTTTCTGCTGGTTCATGTCTTTGTCCTTTTCCAAATGCCCCATGATTTCAGAAGCACGAAGCACCACCGGATTAGGCATACCGGCCATCTGTGCCACGTGGATCCCAAAGCTGTGCTCACTGCCACCTTCTTTTAGTTTTCGCATAAAGATCACCTTGTCGGCCACCTCCTTTACAGAAACGTTGAAGTTTTTCACCTTTGGAAAATCTTCTGCCAGCTGGTTAAGCTCATGATAGTGCGTCGCAAAGAGCGTTTTGGCATTGAACTTAGGGTGATTGTGCAGGAACTCCACGATGGACCAGGCAATGGATATCCCATCATAGGTGGAAGTGCCACGGCCGATTTCGTCCATAAGCACCAAGCTGCGATCAGAGAGGTTGTTCAGAATACTGGCTGTTTCGGTCATTTCCACCATAAAGGTAGATTCTCCCTTGGATAGATTATCCGATGCGCCCACTCGCGTAAACACTTTATCGATAATGCCAATTCGCGCATACGAAGCAGGGACAAAACTCCCCATCTGGGCCATCAGCACAATCAATGCAGTCTGGCGAAGCAATGCCGACTTACCCGCCATATTGGGGCCGGTGATGATGATGATCTGCTGGGTGCTATTGTCCAGGTAGATGTCATTGGGCACATAGTCTTCCCCGATGGGAAGTTGCTTTTCGATCACTGGATGACGACCATCTTTGATTTCCAGGCTTTCTGTATCGGCGACTTTTGGACGACAGTAGCCATTTTGGGCTGCAATGAACGCAAAGGAAAGCAAACAATCCACAGTGGCCAATATCCGGGCATTCTCCTGAATTTGGATGACATATTCACCGGCACTTTGCACCAAGAGATTAAAGTACTTGTGCTCCAAGACCACCAACTTTTCCTCCGCATGGAGGATTTTATCTTCGTATTCTTTGAGTTCTTCGGTGATGTATCTTTCCGCATTGACCAAAGTCTGCTTTCTGATCCATTCGGAAGGCACTTTATCTTTATGGGTATTGGAGACTTCAAGGTAATAGCCGAAGACTTTGTTATAGGCGATCTTTAGGGAGCTGATGCCGGTACGTTGGATTTCCCTTTGCTGTATCTGCACGAGGTAGTCCTTACCGGAAGTGGACAGTTTGCGGTACTCGTCCAGTTCTGGGTCCACGCCGTCACAGATGATATTGCCCTGATGGGTGAGCATGGGGGCATCTTCCTTGAGCTCCTTTTCTATTTTTTCTAGTAGAAATTCGCAAGCATTGATCTGGTCACCTAGCTTTTTGAGGGAAGGATTCTTTTGCTTCTTGAGCAATTCCTTGATAGGCATGGTGCTTTTCAGGGCCTTTTTTAGCTGGTTCATCTCACGGGGATTGATCCGTGCCACGGCCACTTTGGAGATCAGCCTTTCCAAGTCACCAATATGTTTCAGGTGATTGAGGATTTCTTCGGCCAGGTCCTGCTCTGCATGGAAATGGTCCACGACTTTCAGCCGCTCTTCGATGGGGGCTTTTTCCTTCAGGGGCAGTACCATCCATTTTTTCATCATCCGTGAGCCCATCGGAGTCACCGTCTGGTCAAGGATTTGGATCAGGGGCACTCCACCGTCCTGCTGTGGATAAACCAGCTCTAGGTTTCGAATGGTGAATTTGTCCAGCCAGACAAATTTCTCCTCGGCAATCCGTGAAATCGCTGCAATGTGCTTGACTTCCTTGTGCTCGGTTTCTTCCAGGTAATAGAGAATGGCTCCTGCCGCGATGATGCCCTGCTCTAGGTTTTCGATGCCAAAGCCCTTGAGATTGGCTGTTTGGAAGTGATCAGTAAGCCTTTCATAGGTGTAGTCAAACTGGAATACCCAGTCTTCGCAGTGGAAGGTGGTGAAATCATCCTTTAACAATTCTGCTGCTTTGATTTTATCCGCCTTGGAATAAATGATCTCAGATGGGCTAAAGCTCTGGAGGAGTTTTTCGATATAGGAAGCATTGCCCTCGGCAGACATAAATTCTCCTGTGGATAAGTCCAAGAATGCGATCCCTAAGCTCTGTTTGCCAAAATAGATCGAGGCCAGGTAATTGTTGCGGCGCTTGTCGAGGACGTTGTCGTTAAAGGACAGTCCCGGGGTGACCAGCTCGGTGACGCCTCTTTTGACGATGCCCTTGACTTCTTTAGGATCTTCCAGTTGGTCACAAATGGCCACACGATTGCCGGCGCGCACCAGCTTGGGCAGGTAGCTGTCCAGCGAATGGTGTGGAAAACCCGCCAACTCGATATGACTGGCGGCACCATTGGCACGCTTGGTGAGGACGATGTCCAAAACCTTGCTGGCTTTGACAGCATCTTCCCCAAATGTCTCGTAGAAATCCCCCACCCTGAACAGCAGCAAAGCGCCTGGGTGCTTGGCTTTGATGCTGTTGTACTGCTTCATCAGGGGCGTTTCCTTCGCTGCTTTTGCCTTTGCTTTGGCCATCTTTTACCGGATTTTAAATCTTTCGTGTTAATTTTGGTAATTATTCAAAGGCTGAAATTAATCGATTCAAAAAGGTAAACAAAAACCGAATGAAAAAATTAACCATGGATGAGCTTAACCGCTTGTCCGTCGATGAGTTCAAATCATCCGATAAAATCCCTCTGGTCATCGCCCTCGACAACATCCGTAGCCTGAACAATGTAGGATCGGCTTTTCGGACTTCGGATGCTTTTAGGATTCAGAAGATCTACCTCTGCGGCATCACCGGCACCCCGCCACATCGTGATATTCAGAAAACGGCCCTTGGCGCCACCGAATCCGTGGAATGGGAATATGCAACGAGTACATTGGAAGCCATTGCCAGGTTAAAAGAGCAAAATTTTACAATCTGTTCACTGGAGCAAGTGGAAAACAGCACAAAGCTAAATGAGTTCATCCCTGATAAGGACGAAAGGTACGCATTAGTATTTGGCAATGAGGTATTTGGGGTAGAAGAAGAAGTCATCTTGGCCAGTGACCATGTCTTGGAAATCCCCCAAATGGGCACCAAGCATTCCCTAAATATCTCGGTGAGCATGGGTATTGCCATTTGGGATTTTGTATCAAAAGTGGGTGGATTAACCCGGATTATGCGTTAGGAATCGTAGTGAGAGCTGAAATTGCAAGAAAATCAGTTAGTTTGGAGGCATTAGCGTAGCACCGCTACGGTAATGCCGAAAACTAAAGTGAAACGGCTGATTTTTAAGCAGTTTAAGGTCGCAACAGATAGGCTAATGCATATTCCGGGTTTAATACCAAAGGAATAATCGTCCAGCTACTGCAAAACGAATTGGTAACCTTCGGAAAATCAGCTAAGACCTTTGCACTAAAATTCTCCTATTAATTTCCAAGAAAACTTTATTATTTGAACTTCACCACTTTACCATGTGCTTTAGAGGTCATATCTTCAGGAATGGCTTCAGTGACTTCATTATAGAGCAATTCTACCAGACGCTTTTTCAAAAAACTCCTGGTCAGCACAATGCTCACTTCTCTCGTAGGCTCCTCCCCACCAAAAGACCTTATGCGTGATTTTTCTTCCTCACTAAGGTCAAAAGTAGCCAATTCCGGAAGCAGGGTAACTCCTTGATAGCGATTGACCATATTTTTTAAGCCTTCCAACGAGCCACTTTCATAATGAAAGTTCATTCGCTGAAACTTTGACTGATCGCAGATACTTAATACTTGATCCCGGAAACAATGTCCCTGCTGAAGTACCCAAAAATCGTCTGCCATAAGATCTTTCACCTCAATATTTTGCTTTGACAATAGCCGATGGTTTTTGGAAAGATAGGCATAAAACCGTTCATAAAACATGGGTTTTTCCACAATTCCCTGTTCTTCTAATGGCGTCACCACGATGCCCATATCCAGCTCATCATTTCGCAGGCGCTTGATGATTTCTTCGGTGATCAACTCTTCCACCTGTAGCTGCACATTGGGATACTTCTCTAGAAAATTGCGGATAAAAAGATGCAAAAGGTAGGGGGCCAAGGTCGGAATAATGCCCAGTTTGATCACTCCACTAATATTTCCTTTGGCTTGTGAAATCATCTCATAAATGCCCTTGCTCTCAGAGACCACCCTTTTGGCTTGCTCGATCAGCTGTTGGCCGATCTCTGTCGGAATCACCGGCATCTTCGAACGGTCAAAAATTACCACGTCCAACTCCCTTTCCAACTTGTGTATTTGGGCACTTAGGGTGGGTTGGGTGACAAAACAAGCTTCGGCTGCATGTCCAAAATGGCGGTGCTTATCCACAGCCAGCACATATTCTAATTGCTGAATAGTCATTTGCTAAATTGTTTTTAGCGATCAAAAACTTATGCAAATATAAAGCTTTCTTTTTATTTAGACTCATTTTAAATAAAAAACACCTAGGAAATCGCTTTTATACCAGTTTATGCTATCAAGCTCAATCATTCGTCGTTATAAAAACCATAACTCACTCTGTGCCCTTCGTGAACCTTGGTGACCTCTATGGTTAAAAAGACTAACCACTAAGTGCACAAAGCAACGCACTGAGGTCACAAAGACTCGCCAAACCAAAAAATTGATTATCCGTCTATATTCAAGTACTAACTGAATTACCCATTATTCCAAAAATCATAACTCACTCTGTGCCCTTCGTGAACCTTGGTGACCTCTGTGGTTAAAAAGACTAACCACTAAGTGCACAAAGCAACGCACTGAGGTCACAAAGACTCGCCAAACCAAAAAATTGATTATCCGTCTATATTCAAGTACTAACTGAATTACCCATTATTCCAAAAATCATAACTCACTCTGCGCCCTTCGTGAACCTTGGTGACCTCTGTGGTTAAAACAACTAACCACTAAGTCCACAAAGCCATGCACTGAGGTCTCTAAGATTCCCTATACCAAAAATTCCTTATCCGTCTATATTCAAGTACTAACTGAATTACCCATTATTCCAAAAATCATAATTCACTCTGCGCCCTTCGTGAACCTTGGTGACCTCTGTGGTTAAAACAACTAACCACTAAGTCCACAAAGCAACGCACTGAGGTCTCTAAGATTACTTAAACCAAAAATTCCTTATCCGTCTATATTCAAGTACTAACTGAATTACCCATTATTCCAAAAATCATAACTCACTCTGCGACCTTTGTGAACCTTGGTGACCTCTGTGGTTAAAAAGACTAACCACTAAGTACACTAAGCAAGCACTGAGGTCACAAAGACTCGCCAAACCAAAAAATTGATTATCCGTCTATATTAAAGTACTAACTGAATTACCCATTATCCCAAAAATCATAACTCACTCTGTGCCCTTTGTGAACCTTGGTGACCTTTGTGGTTAAAACAACTAACCACTAAGTGCACAAAGTCACGCACTGAGGTCTCTAAGATTCCCTATACCAAAAATTCCTTATCCATTAATATTCAAGGTTCTAAACATGTTATCCACATAGTCTTAAGAAGAATACTTTTTAAATGGTAAACACCCTTTTCACAGTTTCCAGTTCGGATTTTAGGCAATCGCAAGCCATTAGGACATGCTCCCTTTTTACGTCCGTCTGGCCGATGACCCATCGAATCACGAATGCTCCGTTTAATATAGTCGAAGTGAAAAAGACTTTTCCACTGGCATTTACTCCATCCATCCAAGCCTTGTTAAAGGCATTTTGTTGGGGTGTGGATAGTGACTTTTCCACAAATCGGAAACAAATGACATTCAAAACACTAGCTGTTTCCACTATTACATTTTCTTCATTTTCAATCCATTTTTTTGCCAATTTCGTATGTCTAATATGCCCTCTGAGCTTTTCACGAATTCCTGCCAAACCATAGGACCTGATCACCCACCAAAGCTTCAAAGCGCGAAACCTACGTCCCAACTGAATCCCCCAATCACGGTAGTTATGCACATGCTCATCTTGATCAGTTTTAAGGTATTCGGTGGTCATGGAAAATGTGTGGACAAGATCATCAGCATTTTTTACAAAAAGCACCGAGCAATCAAAGTTTGTAAACATCCATTTGTGCGGATTGAAGACATAGCTGTCGGCCAACTCATGTCCCTCAATCATCCAGCGAAATTCCGGAAGTAGGAGGGCAGTGCCGGCATAGGCTGCGTCGATATGATGCCACATTTCAAATCGAGCAGCTAATTTTCCGATCTCTCCAATAGGGTCAATGGCCGCCGAACTGGTCGTTCCCAAAGCCGAAACTACGCACAATGGTGTAAATCCATTTTGTATATCCGCTTCTATAGCGCTTTCCAAAGCCTCCGGGATCATGGCGAAACTGGTGTCCACGGGGATTTTTACCAGATTTTGATGCCCCAGTCCCGCTATTCGCATTGCCTTATCCACCGACGAATGGGCGTGCTCAGAGCTATACACCCTGAATTTCTCCTGGCCACAGAAGCCCTTTTCATTAACAGAAAATTTGCTTGCTCGTTCCCTAGCGGCCAAAATAGCACATAGCGTAGCCGTAGAAGCAGTATCCTGGATGACACCTTTCCACGTGGAATTCAGTCCTTTGGCATCTCGCAGCCAATTGACCACTCTTTCTTCCAGTTCGGTAGCAGCCGGAGACGTTAGCCAGGACATACACTGGGCACCCAATGTGGACATGAGCATCTCGGCCATGATAGATGGCGCAGAAGTATTTGCTGGAAAGTAACCGAAAAACATCGGATGTTGCCAGTGCGTCATTCCAGGCAGTATCACTTCTTCAAAATCCGCAAAAATCTCATCAAACGTTGCGGGATCTTCCGGTGCCTTGTCGGGAAACTTATCATAAATCTCTCCCGGCTTAATATCAGGAGTTACGGGATAGTTCTCTTTTTGCTCCAAATAATCAGCCATCCAGTCGACCAACTGATGGGCATGCTTTCTAAAGTCGCGGTTATCCATTTAAGGTCGATTATTCGTTTTCATTATCAATTATTGTAATCGCTAGTCATTTACTAAAATCCTATTGTGTTTCTCTTTGCTCCAAAATAACCCCACCTAACCTCCCCGCCGTGGCGGGGAGGATCTCAAGTCTCACGTCTCATATCTCACTACTCATGTCTCAAGACTCACATCTCACTACTAACCCCACTAATGCACATAAGAACCAGCATTAATATCGATGGTGCTACCGGTCGCATGGTCTGCAAGGCCAGAAACCAGCAAACATACCATCGGTGCAATATCTTTTGGCTCAGTAAGTCGCTCCAGTGCAATGTCATGGAGGGCGAAGTCCTCGCCGTATTGATCCATAAAATCCTGAGCCATGTCCGTTCGGACAAATCCCGGGGCAATGATAAATGCCCGAATGCCTTCTTTGCCATAATACCGCGCAACAGACCTCGTAAATCCTACCAAAGCGGACTTAGAGGAAGCATAGGCCAAATAATCGGGCGTATCTCCTTGAAAAGCTGCACGCGAACTGATATTGACCACTCTTCCGCTTTTATGGAGGCGGGCGTGTTGGACAAATTCCTTCGTAATGACTGCCAAGGCATTGACATTGACCGTCATCGTGTGGAGCCAGGTGGCTGTCCACTGATCGGTAGCCGCCTCATCCGATACAGAAACTGCAATGCCAGCATTATTGATTACTGCATCGATTTCCCCATATTTATCCACCAACCGTGGAATCCAGCCCTTCACCTGCTCCAAATCACCAAGATCGCACGGGACGATATGGCTGGTAGTAGGTAATTGCTGCTGCAACTCCTTGGCCGCGGCTTGGTTTTTATGGTAATGGATCAACACTTCTGCGCCCGAGGCAGAAAGTTGCTCCGCAATAGCGCAGCCTATTCCACGGGAAGCGCCAGTGACGAGAATGCGTTGGTTTTCTAAAGAAATATTCATAGTAGGATCGAAAATTTTGTTGTTCGGTTACTTACTAGAGCTAATCAATTTTTTTAGATCAGCTTGGACGGGGGTGTTCCTAATGCCCTCTTTCATTGCCAAATAGTCAAAAATTTCTTCATCAGTCAATCCATGCACCTCTTTTATTCCCCTGATTATGGTTCCGAGGTAGGATTCATGCGGCTCCACATATGGCTGAAACAATTCCTTGGCGGTAAAAGTAAAGATGGGTTCACCATCCTCCTTGCCGAGGTACAGTAACTGGTCATACCAACGCTCTTTTCCAAGTAACATCTTTCCCTGAGCAATCACCTTATCCAAATCAATTTCTGGTCGTTGCGGAAGCCCATTTTCCTGCTTGACCACGTCATAAAACTGCTCTTCAGTAATCCGGTACATGCAGGCCAAGGTCCTTTCGGAACCACGGCCATCACTGTGGATAAATGCTACGCCACCGCCATTCCATATTTTCGCTTGCTGCGCAAAATATAGTCCATAAGGCATTTCAAGTCCCTTTTTAGCGGTTGGAAGCGACTTATCCACACAGCCTTCGTAGGTTTTCGTGGCGCCCAAGGGTTTACCACCCCTGATATAACAAAGGAACCTTTCTTCCAAAAGGTTAGAACCGTAACTGGCATACCAAAGGTATTTGGTCATATTATCTTTTTGTATGTTGTCGAGCGTAATGGGCTGCTGCTTTTTTGGTTGGTGGAGTCAGCGACTCAGTGCTGTTTGATGCTGGGAAGGAGACCACAAACAACTTGAAGCCTATTCAATTCAAGGAATTTGGGGACTATAAATGATTATTCCGTCCACAGCTATGCTTTGCCTAAATACCTTGATAAGTGATTTATACTGACCATTCTCATCCGTTTTTTTTAATTCAAAAACGTATCTTTTCTTTCCAGCATTAACTTTTAAAATCCTTACTGGCCAAAAAGCCTCATATAAAGAAAATATCCCTATAAACCCCAGTAGCCCAAACATAATCAACCAAACAAATAATACGCGCATAATTGAGCCAGTATTTTTAAAATTATCGTAACCACTTATAAAACCTTGACTTATTTCCAGCACAGTACTGGCTGAATAAATAGCCATACTGAGGAGGGCTATTCCAAAAAAACCAAGCAATAGTGGATTGTTAACTTTAGAGCCTTTGGTAAATTCTACCTTATCAATCTCCCGTAAAACTATCCGCTTATAGGGAAAACCTTTTCTTAGTAACACTAATTCCTGTCCTTCAATTCTAAATTGGGCTGTAGATATTGGAGTCATAAGTATTGAGTAGAAAGCATTGAGGTGCTTTTTTGGTTGGTGGAGTCAGCGACTCAGTGCTGTTTGGTGCTGGGGCGAAGACCTAGCACAACGTCCATAATTTTAAATTATCAGCTAACATTCATACATGTTGGTCTATCAAAATGGGATTTCCGTCAGGATCGGATAGGACGATGCTGGCTGGCCCTTTTGTTGATGGATTGGCTTCCTGGTCTAGCTGCAGACCACTTTCTTTAAGTTTTCGTTGAATTTCGCGGACATCATCAAAGCCTTCCAGCTTTTGGGCATTTTCATCCCAACCTGGATTGAAGGTAAGTATATTTTTGTCAAACATCCCCTGAAATAGGCCAATCGAGGCATTGCCATTTTTCATGATCAGGTAATGATGGTCTTCACTGCCGCCAAATACGGTAAACCCTAATTTTTCGTAAAACGATTTGGAAGCCTTTAGGTCCTTGACTGTAAGACTTATGGAAAAAGTACCGAGTTTCATGGTTGATCAATTTGGTTTCCCATGAATTTACGAATAATTGTGATAAGTAATTTCTATAATTTCTTGAATTTGCCCTTCTCTAATGTCATTGGGGCATCCACTTTGATAGTGTCCAACTTCAAACTGAAAAAGACTTTACTTTTACCATTTCTAGAAAATTCAAGTATTAGTCCAGAAATATACATTTTAAACTCCCTTGTACCTTCGCTTAGATCAACTTCTTTCCAATGCCATCTTCCCACTACTTCCTTATCCAGATAAGATACTTTTGCAGAAGAATCGGGCTTAAGCTCAAATCTCTTGATTCTTTTGTTGGGATCAGTTTCATCAAATGGATTTCCCGTATGTTCCCAGTTCCCAACCAATGCTGTCCTATCCAGCTCTCCAGGATTAGTTTTTTCTGAGAGATCTACTTTTACATAACTGTTTTTGTTTTGTTTCAGCCCATCCCCAGTACTTTTATCACTGCATGAATTGATACCGATGGCCAAAAGAACGATCAAAAAAACAACTGGCTTTTTCATTATATGTTAACGTAAAATTACAACAGGTAGCAATCAGGGAAATCGTTTTTAACCCAATGAAGTATTCAGGCAAAGAGCGTCAGACCGAGCGTAGTCGAAGTCCAACGTCTAGCCTTCGACTACGCTCAGGCTGACATCTCTTTACTATATAGTTTAAAAGCGATTTACCTAGGAGCAATGTATTAAATCATTGATTTTAAATCAATTACAGTCATTAAAATAGGTTAGAATGCAAGGTAAAAAAGTCATTATTACCAAAGTTGAGTGTTAAGCAATAATTAAATCCTCTAGTAACGCAAGCAACCTGATCAGGAAAATCATAAATTAACTGTTGCTGATCTGCCAACGTAAAATCAAAGTTGGGCAAGAGCATACAGGCCACTGATGCAAAACATCCTTAGCCATTACTTTGGCTGACACTTACCTCTTTTCACCTTATTTTCCGTTTTTCCCAGTACCACTGGATCACTTCATGGCTCAGTTTTCCAGCCAATTGCGGTTGCTGATCCGCTACGTTGGTGGTTTCATTGATATCCTTTTCCAGATCATAGAGCTCCAATTGGGTACTATCGGAATTGACCAATAATTTCCAGTTTTCATGGCGAACGGCCAAGTGAGGGCTTTGGTGATGGGGCTGACGGGGGCGGTTGAAGTGTTCATTTCTTCCAAAATCCCAGAAAAGGTCCTTGTTTCTGGACTGTGGGCTTTTGCCCGTTAGGGCTGTACTTAGATCCTGTCCTGAAAAGGCGTATCCATCCGGCAATTGGGCTCCCGTGAGGCTTGCCAAACTCGGCAGTAAATCAACTGCCGCAATAATAGTTTCGCTATCCGTTTGATCCTTTTGGATAGCTGCTGGCCAGCTGACGATAAATGGCATCCGTATTCCTCCCTCATACAGGCTGTTTTTAGAACCCCGCTGGCTGTTTGTGCGGATATGTTCATAAGTCGGGTAAGCACCATTATCACTGGTGAAGATGATCATCGTATTTTCGGCAATGCCCAATTCCTCCAGTCCGGCCATTAACTTGCCGATCTGCCGATCGTATTCTTTGAGTACGGGAATAAAGTTGGGCTTGCTCGGCCAGGTGTCTCGCTGATCATAAAATTCTTCATTGGGAATCCAGGGATCGTGCATATCATCGGGCCAAAAGTTCACAAAACAAGGTTGTTCTTTATTTCTTGCCAGAAAATCCAAGGTCTTGTCCACAAAATACCCTGTCCTTTCCCATCGCTCAATGCTGTCTTTCTCGCTCCAAATCCAGTTGGAAGCGGTGATCAGCTGATCAGGATCGGGGCCTTCATAGGTAGTGGTATATTCATCAAACCCATATTCGGTAATCTGCGGAGCATCGTCCACATCACGGCCACCGCCCATATGCCATTTTCCGACATGACTGGTTTTGTAGCCGACAGTCTTCAGCACGCGGGCCATGGATGGAGCAGCAGGATCCAAATAGTCAAATTGCTCGCAGTTCGCATTGCCTTTACGGCTGTGTAGGAATGTATTGATCCCCCATTCGGTCGGAAACATCCCCGTGGTAATACCGACGCGAGACGGTGAGCAAACTGGCGCTGCCGAATAATATTGGTTAAATTTCAGCCCATTGGCGGCCAGCTTATCAATATTTGGCGTGGTCACCCAGCCGCTATTATAACACGATAGGTCCCCAATGCCCATGTCATCCGTATAGATGATAATGATATGAGGCTTGGCAGTGGTTGTTTCTTGGGAAGTACTTTCACCACAGGACCAGAAAACAAGGCTAATACATGCTAATATCAGGTGTTTCATTTTGGGCTGTTTATTGTTATTGGTAATTAATACATTAATAGTCCAGTACTAATCTATGTATTTAATCGATTTAGTGCTATAATTATGAAGGATAATATTAAAATCCAGGGAAATCGCTTTTAACCCCATGAAGTTATTTAATTCAAGCAAAAAGAGTGATACCGAGCGTAGTCGAGGTCCAACGTCTAGTCCTCGACCCTACCTGGTGGATAGACCATAGCCGTCAGTTTAACCCGGATTATGCATTAGGAATCGTAGTGAGAGCTGAAATTGCAAGAAAATCAGTTTCAGGTCGCAACACCTGTGCGCCGTGGCGTAGATAGGCTAATACATATTCCGGGTTTAAGTTGATATTGGCACACCAGCTGCCACAAATACACCAACTTAGCTGTTCGGGATTTGGAATCCCGAACCGGAATAATGGGGATTTGTAATCCCCCTAGGCCATTTGTGAAGAGCACAAACATCAATAAGGATATAGATTTTCAGCAGCTTACTTGCGTTAGCCTAACGGCTATGGTTGGGTAGACAGGTCCGCTCAGGCTGACATCTCTTTACTAATAGTTTAAGAGCAATTTCCCTGTATTAAAACCGAATAATTGACACTTCCAGAAAATGTCCTGGCTGATTGAGATGTAAAACGGAGATTTTACAAGTTCCCGATTACACGCTTCGACCTGCTCAGGACAGGCAGTAGCGCCAGTAAGCACGCTCCGCTAGGAGCGTTAGCTTGGTAATAGAAAGTGGATAAAGCATCTCAACAGTGCAGTAGGTACTGGACACGGGTAAGGAAAGTAAATGTGATGTACCTACGGCACATAACAGAGGACTGATGCTCGTGGCTGTTACCAAGCTTTCATGCCTACGGTATGAGACGATAAAAACTGATAAAAAACCATCGTATAAATTAACCTATAAAAGAAATCACCATTATTTCCCAGCAGCAATGACCGCTAGATCCACTTGGGCAGCCCCGGCGGCCAGCAACACATTGGCGGCCACGGCGAGTGTTGCGCCAGTGGTCATCACGTCATCTACTAAAAGTAGTTTTTTATCCCTTACATCAGCAGCTGAAACCAATGAAAAAACATTCTCCACATTGGCGATCCGTTCCATTCTGGACTTATTGGTTTGGGTACTTGTGAACTTGGTACGTACAAGTGAGTCGTGGACAGGCGAGCCCAAGGCATCGGAAAGTCCCTCAGCAAACATCATGCTCTGATTATACCCTCTTCGCTTTTGTTTGGCAGGATGCAAGGGAATCGCAAATATCCCATCCCAAATATCTTTATAGCCACTTCTGACCAATTCTTCTCCGTACATTTTACCCAGTAGCACACCCATTTCGGGTTGGTTGCGGTATTTGAGCTGGTGGAGTAGTTGCTGACTGACACCCTTTTTGGTATACCGCAAAAAAGCCATCACACGACCAACCTGCGTTAGTCCCATGATTTTTATGGCCAAATCATTATTGTTCGGACGTTGGTGATAAGTAGTGGTGGGAAGTTGCACTTGGCATGACCTACAGACCAATTCTTCAAAATCAAACAGGCTGCTCCGACATACCGCACAGGTCTGCGGAAATACCAAAGCCAAAAAATCATTGAAAAATGTGAAACGCATTAGGAAAAAGGGTTGTTAGTTCTAATTGACAGGAAAATACCTGTTATATTTGCTATTTAGATAAAAACTATCCTATAAGTTAATGAATTTAGTCAACGAATTCAACGAGTACCGTGCGAAGATGAACGATAAGATCCTGGGAGAGGACAACAAAGTCATCAAAAGGATCTTCAATTTGGACACAAACGCCTTCAAAGAAGGTGCAGTGGATATCCAATCAAAGGAAATGATCGGCTTGGCCTGTTCGATGGTACTTCGCTGTGATGATTGTGTACGCTATCACTTGGGCAAATGCCACGAGGTAGGCCTGACAAAGGATCAGGTTTTTGAAGTATTTTCCATTGCCAACTTGATCGGAGGGACTATTGTCATCCCACACCTACGGAAAGCCGTTGAATACTGGGAGGAACTAGAAAACAAAGCAAACAAAGATGTTTAAAAAGGACCTGGACCTAGAAAAGCGCTGGAGCACACTCTTAAAGGGCCTCCATGAGCTGATCGGCAAGAAACCTGCTGACCTGAACGGTGTACTGTTCATCATTGGTGTCCAAGAGCTTGGCCAAGGGATGAAAAACTTCAGTAAGGAACAGAAACAAGACCTAATGCATATTGCGATATGTAAAGTGCTCAGCCTTTCTGGTTTTTATGAGTTGGATTTTATAGACCAGGATGGTTGGCCACATTGGAAACTGGTGAAGGAACTGCCGCATTTTGACATGCTAGAGCAAGAAAAATTACTTAAAATACAAGTCTTGGAATATTTCGAAAAAGAATTTGAAATAGACATTAAATAAAGTTTTTGCTAAGAATAAAAATATCGGTTTATCATATAAATCAATTTATAGTGATCAACTGAAAAGAAAATAAATCCATTATCTATGAATATCGTATCCTATAATGTCAACGGTATCCGAGCAGCAATGCGCAAAGGGTTTGGTGAATGGCTTACCGAAACCTCTCCAGATATCATTGGCTTACAGGAAATAAAAGCCAAAGAGGATCAAATAGAGATCGGTGTATTTGAAGACATGGGCTACCACTGCTATTGGTATCCCGCTGTGAAGAAAGGATACAGCGGTGTAGCTATCCTCAGCAAAATAAAACCAGAAAAGGTTACCTATGGAATGGGAGTGGACAAATACGATGACGAAGGCAGGATGATCAGGGCAGATTATGGTGATTTTTCCTTTATCAGTGCCTATTTCCCTTCCGGTACCACAGGAGGCATTCGGCAAGATTTCAAGTATGCTTTCTTGGATGATGTATTTGGCTTCACGCAGGATCTAAAGCGAACCTCGTCAAATTTGATTCTCAGTGGTGATTACAATATATGTCATAAGGCCATTGATATTCATACCCCTGTTGCAAATAAAAACACATCGGGTTTTTTACCAGAGGAAAGGGCATGGATGGACAAATTCACTGGAGCAGGTTTTGATGATAGTTTCAGACTATATAACCCATCTCCCCATGAATATTCCTGGTGGAGTTATCGTGCCAATTCCCGAGCAAACAACAAAGGTTGGCGGATAGATTATCATATGACGAGTTCTGACATGCAAGAAAGAGTAAAAGGAGCTAGGATAATGCCGGATGCAGTGCACTCTGATCATTGTCCCATCTTGGTAGAAATAGCGTAAAAGGAAATTTATAGGATATATTAACCATAAGACTTAATGAAATCGATCAAAATTTCTATTCCATCTCTCATTGAGAATATTAAGATCGTAGAAAGCTTCATTGATAATGCGAGGGAAAAATTCCAGATCAATGACGATATCTATGGCAACATCATGATTTCAGTAACAGAATGTGTCAGCAATGCCATTGTCCACGGCAACCAAGGAGATGCTAACAAAGCGGTAAATCTTGAAGTGAATTTCCTGGAAAACCAATTGAAATTCATCGTTGAAGATGAGGGGAAAGGTTTTGATTACGAAAACCTAAAAGACCCAACTGCACCAGAAAACTTGGAAAAGTCAGGTGGAAGAGGAGTATTCATCATGAAACACCTGAGTGATGAAGTGGATTTTGAAAATGATGGTAAGAAAACGATCCTTACATTCTACATGAATTGACCATGGCCATCAATTTCTTTCAAGAAGACATCAACTACAATTTACCACAAAAAAACCTTACCAAACGATGGCTAAGAGAAATAGGTCAAAAAGAGGGGTTCAAGATCACTGATCTAAACTACATTTTCTGCACTGACGAATACCTTTACCAGATAAACGTGGATTATTTAGACCACGATACCTATACAGACATCATCACCTTTGACAACTCCGAAGAAGAAAACCTGCTAGAAGGAGATATTTTCGTAAGCATTGAGCGCATTATAGATAATGCAAAAACACAAAACCAAGACACCTATAGAGAAACTATACGCGTAATCAGCCATGGACTTCTTCACCTTTGCGGCTACAAGGACAAAACCAAAGAAGAAGCCCAACTTATGAGAGCAAAAGAAGACGAAGCCATAAAACACTTCTTCGAACTAAAAGAAAATACTTAACGTTCCACGTGGAACGTTTACAAAACAAAAGTAGCAACAACTTACTGTTCCACGTGGAACACTAGTTAGCGATCATAGAATACAACCAACTGTTCCACGTGGAACAGTAATACAAAGAACCTAAAAGTTCCACGTGAAACAGTGAATCCATTCCAGATCAGATGTTTCACGTGGAACAATTAAAAAATATACACAATTATGTTTCCAGAATACGATGTAATAGTAGTTGGGGGAGGCCATGCAGGATGCGAAGCAGCTCATGCGGCAGCCAAAATGGGTAATTCGGTACTCTTATGTACCATGAATATGAACACTATTGCTCAAATGTCATGTAATCCAGCTATTGGTGGTGTGGCTAAAGGACAAATTGTTCGTGAAATTGATGCACTCGGTGGAATGACAGGTATCATTTCCGATAAATCCATGATCCAATTTCGAATGCTCAACAGGTCTAAAGGCCCTGCTATGTGGTCCCCAAGATCACAAAATGACCGAATGCGCTTTGCCGAAGAGTGGAGATTGGCATTGGAAGGCACACCAGGCGTGGACTTTTGGCAAGAAATGATCTCTGGTTTGGTCGTAGAAGACAAAAGGGTAGTGGGTGTAAAAACTGGTATCGGCCTTGAAATAAAGGCTAAATCAGTAGTTCTTACCAATGGGACATTTCTCAACGGACTCATACATATAGGAGAAAAGCAGTTTGGAGGAGGCAGAACTGGTGAAGCTGCAGCCAAAGGAATTACGGAACAATTAGTGGACCTAGGTTTTGAAGCAGGAAGAATGAAGACCGGTACACCCCCAAGAGTGGATGGAAGGTCATTAGATTACTCCAAAATGGAGGTTCAATACGGCGATGAAAAACCAGAAAAATTCTCCTTTTCTGATGAAACATCTACTTTAAAAGAACAACGAACCTGCTGGATAACTTATACCAATAAAGAAGTACACGAAACATTGGAGACGGGATTTGATCGGTCACCGATGTTTAATGGACGTATTCAAGGATTAGGACCACGGTATTGTCCATCGATAGAGGATAAAATCAACCGCTTTGCTGAAAGGGACCGACACCAAATCTTTGTAGAGCCTGAAGGTTGGGATACAGTAGAAATCTACGTCAATGGCTTCTCTACATCACTCCCGGAAGATGTCCAATACAAAGCAATCCGAAAAATAGCTGGTTTTGAGAACTGCAAAATGTTCCGTCCAGGCTATGCGATCGAATACGACTTTTTCCCACCAACGCAGTTAAAATTAACACTAGAAACACAACTGGTAGAAAATCTCTTCTTTGCAGGGCAGATCAACGGAACCACAGGATACGAAGAAGCAGGCTGCCAAGGACTCATAGCAGGTATCAATGCAGCTAGAAAGGTACAGGAAGAAAGTCCCTTCCTGCTAAAAAGATCCGATGCCTACATCGGAGTACTTATCGATGACCTCATCAATAAAGGCACCGAAGAACCTTATAGGATGTTTACCTCAAGGGCTGAATTCAGACTTTTACTTAGACAAGATAATGCTGATTTGCGATTGACAGAACTTGGTCATTCTATAGGTTTAGCTTCAGATGAGCGATTGGAGAAAATGCTGGACAAGAAAAATGATACCGCCAAACTGATCAATGATCTTAAGCAAAAGAAACTAAGTCCAGAAAGCATCAATTCAGGACTGGAAGAAAAAGATACTGCTACGATCAAAGAAAAGATCACCGTAGAAAAGCTGCTTAAAAGGCCACAACTGGGACTAACATCCATAAAGAAATTAGACCCAGACATCGATCAATACCTATCAAAATACCCACAAGAAGTACTAGATCAAGCGGAAATACAAATAAAATACAACAGCTATATCGAAAAGGAAAAACAAATGGTAGAGAAACTCAATAGCATGGAAAACTTCAAAATACCGTCCAGCTTTGACTACCTCGCCATTCCAGCACTGTCTGCTGAAGGAAAGCAGAAATTGCATAAAATACGTCCCGAAACCCTCGGGCAAGCATCCAGAATCAGTGGTGTATCACCAGCTGATCTGTCCATTCTCACGGTTTATTTAGGAAGATAACATGTACGAAAGATTAACCAACTGTCCACTTTGTGAAAGTGGACTTTTTATTAATCATATGGTGGTGAAAGACCACAGCGTCTCTGACGAATCATTTAGCATTTGTAAATGTAGCAATTGCGATTTTTTATTTACCAACCCAAGACCAAGCCAGAAAAATATCGGCCAATATTACGAATCAAAGGACTATATTTCCCATACTGATAAATCAAATAATCTCGTTAACCTCATCTACAAACAGGTAAGAAAAATAACCTTACAGCAAAAGGTAAACTGGATTACGAAGTATTCAGAGAAAAAAGGAAGACTATTGGATTACGGTTGTGGGACTGGCCATTTTCTTCATCATGCCAGCACCAAAGGATGGGAGGGAATAGGCTATGAACCTAGTGAAGAAGCGACAGAAATCGCTCGTGGCAAATTTAACCTCCAACTATATCCTAAATTGGAATCATTGGAAAATGAAAAGAAATTTGATGCCATCACACTTTTTCATGTCCTCGAACACGTCCACGATCTAAGAGGTACAATGAAGTTCCTTCTTCAACGATTAAAGAAAAGGGGAACACTTTTCCTGGCAGTACCAAACAATGCTTCCTACGACGCCGCGTTATTCAAAGAGCATTGGGCAGCTATGGATGTGCCGAGACACTTGTACCATTTCACCAGGCCCACGATGCGAAAATTAGCAGAGGAGTTTGACTTACGCATCACTGCAGAAGAACCCATGCCATTTGACAGTTACTATGTATCCATTCTATCCAACAATATAAAATATAATAAGAAAAATCTTATAAATTCATTTTTAACAGGATATAAATCAAACAAATTAGCTAAAAACAACAACAATAACTATTCAAGCATATTGTTTATATTAAAGAAGAAATGAACAATAGAAAACACTATATCAGCCTAATATTAGCTACCACAGCCCTACTACTCTGCTACGCCTGCGCAAAGCAAAGTTCCCCAATGGGTGGCCCCAAAGACGAAGAACCTCCCAAACTGCTTTCATCAAATCCCAAAGACCAAAGCCTCAATATCAAGCCAGAAAATGTGACGCTGGTCTTCGATGAATTTATAAAGACCGAAAATCCCCAACGGAATGTCATCATCACACCAAGCTTGGACAAGAGCAAAATGGAGTTTCTTGCGCTCAAGAATGAGCTCCGCATCAAAATTGGTCAAGAGTTGGAAGATAGCACTACCTATGTCTTTAACTTCCAAAAAAGCATACAAGACATATCAGAAAGCAATCCTGCTGAAAACTTAAAACTGGTCTTCTCCACAGGAAATTTGATTGATAGTCTCCGATTTATTGGGAAGGTTTCCTTCTTATTTCCTCAGCAAAAACCTAATATGGAAGATGTCATCGTGGGACTATATAGGATAGAGGACGATACTATGGATGTATTTACAGATCCACCCTATTATCTCACACAAACAGATTCTACTGGGAATTTTGAAATCACTAATATCAAAGGAGGCCAATATAGAGCATATGCCTGGCAGGACGATAACAACACGTCCAAGGCCGAAGACAAAAGTGAGCCTTATGCCTTTATCGCTGACACCATCAACATCATGGAGGATGTATCTGGAAGCTATTTTAACTTGTTTAAAGGCGATCTATCTGATTTTAAAATCAATCGTACATCATCCATAGGAAGAACCTTTGATGTAGTCCTCAGCAAGTACCCAGCCACCTTAAAAGTCAATCATCCTGATCTCGGCACATCATTATATTATAGAGTCAATGAAAAGAACATCCGCTTTTATCATACATCATTGCGGGAGGATAGTACACAGGTATCTATAAGTGTCAGGGATTCTGTAGGATTTGGCGTAGATACCACTTTTTATGCATCCTTTATGGAAAGTGACAGAAGACCCGAAAACCTAACACCTACCATAGCTAAAGACAAAGACTTCTTAAAAGACATCAACACATCCATTTCATTTAATAAACCCATTAAAGATATTGTTTATGATTCATTATTCATCCAATACGATACAGCATCATTCATTAAAATCGAGCCGAGACATATAAGTTTTAAAGACAGTTCATTGCGGTCAACATTATTATTCTCCATACCGGTAAATGATACTTTGTCAACAACAAATTACCAGTTCTATGCCTCTGACTCCACCTTTATTGACATCGAAGATCAATTCAACGAAAAGGAAATCAAAACAACGTTTACTAAACTAGATCCAGAAAACCTTGCTGATGAAGTAACAGGCAAAATAATGGTTGAGGAACTACCAATCATCGTCCAACTTCTAAGTAAAAATGGTGAAGTATCACGTGAAACAATTTTAAGAGATCAGTATAATTACAGCTTTAAGAAGATCAAAGCAGGCGAGTACATGGTAAGGGCCATTATAGACCGCAACGATAATGGCAAGTGGGATCCTGGCAACTACAATGAACTCCGGCAGCCTGAACCTATTTACTATTACCGTGACACTGAAAACCAATCTTACCTTATACTCCTTAGAGGAAAGTGGACCAACCAAAACATCAATATTATGCCTACACCAGAATCAGGTCTGCTAAGGAAAAATAATGGCAATACCACGACGGATACCATTCCGAAAATGGACCAAAATACTGACAAAACGGCTGTAGATAACTCACAAAAATAGTGTGAATAACTGTCTATAACATATGGACAAATCAAGGGTTATCCCAAAAGTGAATTGGCTTTTGGGATAATTTTTTTTGGCCTATGGATAACCACAATTTTATAAACCTCTATCCACAATTGTACACACACAAATTAATGAACACTAAATCGAATGGTTATTTATGCACAAATTAAGGGTTCTTACATACTACCATTCATATCCAACCTGTTGCAAGTGGATAAGCTGTGGACAATAGGTGAATTAAACATGAATAAGAAAGGCATAACATGTGGGTAAATAAAAACAACCAACTTACCCACAAATCCACACTATAATAACTGTAATAGTTTTTTATTTAAAAAAAGAATATAATATAAATATAAAGGGTGTGGAAAGTGGAAGAAAACCCAAAATCCCATTTGATAGAGATGTCATGACAGATTAAAATGTCAGTAAATTTAAATTCAATCAATTGGCAAAAAATCTGTTTACAGTAAATAAAAATGGATAACTTTAACTTTTGAAAAGGTTAGACGCCAGCCTAAGCATGCACTACTCCTGTCAAAGAAAATTCAGTCACTATGAAGAGAGGGTTAATACTTACACTGTTAATAATTTCGGTTTTTGATATAGCACTATTTGCACAGGATAGTACATCGCAAGAAAAAATTTATTTTACGGATTTTTATATTTCGGCCGGATACAGAAATCAGCCTTACACAGAGCTAAACAATTACCTAAGTGGACAAGGTTACCAAACGTTCGAAAAGCAAACAGCAACATTGGGAGGTGGAATATCCTATGTGGCCATGTCAAGATTGGGGATTTTTGCAGAGGCTGATTTTAACTTGAACAAAAAAAGGTTCAGCAATGATTACGTAAATTATCGATACTTGCCTGTCCATGTGACGGCAGGTTTACAATATCACTGGAAAAATAGCCTCACCAAGGATTGGAGATTTTACCCAAAAGTGGGAATATACTATGGGACGACCTCACTGGATCTTATTGCCAAAGATCTGGAGTCAGACTTCAATGAAAACCTGATGGGAAATATGAACACCAGCTTCCTATATCAGCGGAACCTTGGTCTCAACTTTAGCCTGAATGCGGATAAGTTGTTAGGCGCATTTCTCAAACCAACGACCCAAGTGGGCGTGTATTCCAGGATGGGCTTGCAAGTAGGATACATGCTAAATCTCTATTCCAGTGTGACCAAGCTCAGAAGGAATTTTAGTGCAGACCTTCGCAAAGACCTGATAATCTCTAATGCACCGGCGTTTGATCCAAGTGCATTTTATGTGAAACTGAATTTTGCCATTGGCAAGTTTGAGAAATCGAGCGATTGAAATGGCTCCAAGTATTTCCCTTGACATGAGAAAAATTTATAGCCTCGTAGCCCTTTTTCTAGGATTGCAGTGCATTGTATTGGCCAAGACCGATACCGTACAAGTCCACAGCGATGCGATGGACAAGGATGTGCCTAATCTGATCATTACGCCCAGTGGCTATTCCAGCTCGACCACTTATCCATCCGTATATTTGCTCCATGGAGCTGGTGGCGACTACACCACTTGGGCAAGGATTGCCGATTTGCAGCAATATGCGGACCGCTACGGCCTTATCATCGTCTGTCCTGATGCAGGAGTCACCAGTTGGTATTTCGACAGCCCTATAGACCCTAAAATGCAATATGAGTCTTACGTCGCTTCCGAATTGGTCGCTTGGGTGGATGACCATTATGCTACCAAGCCAGATCGTGCCTATCGTGCCATTACGGGCTTGAGCATGGGCGGTCATGGAGGACTTTATCTGGGCTTTCGTCATCAAGATGTCTGGGGAGCTGTGGGAAGTACAAGTGGCGGTGTGGACATCCGGCCGTTTCCGTTGAATTGGGACATCGCCAAAAGGTTGGGATCTTATGCTGAAAACAAGGAAGTCTGGGAGGAAAATAGTGTCATCAACATGCTCCACCTGCTGGATGGAAAAACCTTGGACATCATCTTTGATTGCGGCCGCCATGATTTTTTTTATGATGCCAATGTACGTCTGCACGAAAAGATGGAAGAGCGTAATATTCCCCACGATTTTATCTCACGACCCGGAGTGCACAATGCCGAGTATTGGCAAAATGCCATCGCCTATCAACTGCTATTTTTCAATAGTAAATTTGAAGCCAGGAAGAAATAGACAGTATATTACTTAGTATAGGTCAATTTTGCATAATTTAGGAGAAATAGTTATATGTTTTTCTCTTACAAAATTGTGTACTTTAGGTTTTTAGTATTTGTATTATTTTGATCAATTTTTATGGATAACTACTTTTTGAAACCTAAACCCTATCCCAGCATGGCAGAAAGCTGGGGAATAACGGGGCTGATGGTACTTTCTATGCTAGTATTTTCGCCACTGTTTATTGGGCTTCGACTTATTTTGGATGAAGGGCTTTCATTTTTACTCTATTACATATTTGTATTTTCAATTCCACTATTGCTCTTTAAGGCCAAACGTAAGAAAAGAAATGGAGATGCGTCATTTAACTTTGCGATTGGTAATTTGAGGATTGCAGCACTTGTAATACTCTGCACGACGTCTATGCTATTTGCGATTACCACTCCATTGGTGAGTTTGATCCCTATGCCGGAGGTATTTAGGGAGATTTTTGAAGGAATGCATTATTCTGGTATTTTTTCGCATGTGGCCATCGTAGTAGCTGCTCCTCTTTTAGAAGAACTGATCATGCGGGGCATTGTTCTTGATGGATTGTTAAAACGATATGATCCTGTGAAATCGATTCTTCTTTCAAGTTTTCTTTTTGGAATCCTGCACCTTAATCCCTGGCAATTTATTTCTGCCTTTGTAATAGGGATATTTGCCGGCTGGGTGTATTGGAAAACAAAGCGAATCTCCTTAGCCATATTGATCCACATGACCAATAATCTCATGGCCTTATTGATATCGTTAACGAATAAAGATACCCCTACGTTGGATGGCAGTTTTTTAGATACTTATGGTGGCTCCTTTTATGCCGTCATGATCATTGTGGTGGGCTTAATTACCTTTGCTGGATGCATTTACCTTTTGAAGAAAGAATTTCTAAAGGAAAAAGTAAAAGTACCTGACGAGGTAAATATCACCCCCGCAGCGAAATTCTGGGAGTAGGGAATAGCGGGTGGCTGAGCGTAGCCGAAGCCACCGAAAACCAGCCTCATCCGAGATAGTAAATTGTTGCTCACAGTAACCACGGAAATCTCAGAAAAACCCTACTTCATTCTGGGGGTTCTGTGCATTCCCTGAGCTTAGCCATTTCGGTTCCATAGCGAAGAGATCCTCACTCGCAGAGCGAATCGGTCTTCGTTCCCAGAGTGTAGCAATCCTCGTTCCCTGAGCGAATCAATCCTCGATCCCAGAGTGTAGCGATCCTCGTTCCCAGAGCGAATCGATCCTCGGTCCCTGAGCGTAGCCGAAGGGATCGAAGGCGGATTAACAAAACATAACGCGACAATGAAAGGATACATGTACATTTTAGCCTGCGCAAATGGAGCTTTTTATACAGGAAGCACGGTTGATTTGGGTAAGAGATTGGCTGAGCATCAAGCTGGATTTGGGGCTAACTTTACTAGAAAATACCTTCCAGTAGAACTGGTATATTTTGAGGAATATGCTAGAGTAGATCAAGCTTTTTACAGAGAGAAACAAATCCAGGGTTGGGGACGGAGCAAGAAAATAGCGTTGATTAATGGAGATTTGGATAAATTACACAATTTATCAGCATGTCAGAATAAGACGCATTTCAAAAATTATAATAGCAAAAAGGAGTAAATTACTGGTTTTTGGTGGCTTGTGGCTTCGGCTACGCTCAGCCACCGGAGTTTGGTCAACGGAGTCCAGCCAGCGAAGCTTAATCATTGGAATCCGGCCATTAGCGTTTCCGCACTAATGCTTAACAACCGAAACATAGCGATGGAAACCTGTCACCGAAGTAAGTTTTTCGAAGCTCATCCGCACATTCGTTCCCTATACGAAATCGTCTATCGTTCCCAGAGCGAATCGATCCCCGGTCGCAGAGCGTAGCGATCCTCGTTCCCTGAGCGAAGCGATCCCCGGTCCCTGAGCGTAGCCGAAGGGATGGGGATTTGAAGATATATCCAAATACATCTACTTTTTATGACCGCAAGGACATCAGCCTCATCCGAGATAGTAAATTCTTGCTCATAGTAACCACGGAAATCTCAGAAAAACCCTACTTCATTCTGGGTGTTCTGTGCGTTCCGTGAGAAATAAAACCTACTGGCAAGAAAGTCGTTAATAAAACGCATATGAGTATAAAAGAACTGCTTCAAATCAAAAACCACCGTCCATGGACACTTCCGCAAGGAGGCTGGAAGTATTACCAAGAGTGGAATGATGCCATTTTTTTGCATTGGCAAGTAGAAGAACAGGAACTAAGGAAATGGGTTCCTGATACATTGGAAATAGACTTGTTTGAAGGAAAGGCCTGGGTTTCTGTGGTAGCTTTCGATATGGAGCGGATTAGGCCAAAAGTACTCCCTGCTTTCTCACCGATATCTAATTTTCATGAAATCAATATCCGCACTTACGTCAATTACAAAGGAAAACAAGGCGTATATTTTTTGAGTATAGAAGGCAGCAAAAGATTATCCTGTCAAATGGCCAAGAGTCTTTCCGCTTTGCCTTATCGGTATTCGGTGATGAAAAGGAAGCAGGGAATGTATCGGTCCACGAATGATCCATTAGAAGATAGGTTACATTTAGATTTTGAAATAGGTGCATCAGTAAAACAAAAAAGTCAACTGGAATGGTGGCTGATGGAAAGATACGCCCTGTTTCAGGATAGCCCTGGCGCAATCAATGCTTACGAAATCCATCATGCACCATGGCCAGCTAAGAAAGTAACGTTAACATCCATCGAGCTAAATTACCCACGATTCAGCGAGCTTTTCTCTGGTCGTCCTGACTTGTGTCATTATTCCAGTGGGGTACAGGTTTTGGCATGGGGCAATGAAAAATATCTTAGCGAAAATGTAGCACTGGAAAGTAATGGGAATTAACCGCAATCTTCACTAGTCCTTCTCCACGGTCTTTTCCATGCAGAGCGAGGCTAGGGATTACTTAAACCCTGATTATGCATTAGGAATCGTAGTGAGAGCTGAAATTGCAAGAAAATCAGTTAGTTTGGAGGCATTAGCGTAGCACCGCTACGGTTATGCCGAAAACTAAAGTGAAACGGCTGATTTTAAAGCAGTTTAAGGTCGCAACAGATAGGCTAATGCATATTCCGGGTTAAATATAGTAAAGAGAAAAGGTAAGTTAGCGTGATTGGTATAAAGAGGTGAGAAGAAGAAAATTCATTAGAAACATAGCTCTGGGGAGTATGGGCGTTGGTGCGCTGACTACTGGCTATGCGTATAAGTTGGAGCCATTTTGGTTGGAATTTGTGCATAGGAGCATGCCTGTTGCCAATTTGCCGGAAAGCCTTATAGGAAAAACGGTGATGCAAATCAGTGATATTCATGTAGGAAACCGATTTGATTACCGTTACATCATTGATTCATTTCAGAAAGCTCAACAGTATGATCCTGATTTTGTGGTGTATACTGGTGACTATATAACTTACGAAGGTGAGGAACAGTTTCGACAGTTAGCTGAAGTGATGAAATTTGTAGTAAAGGGGCGATTTGGTACAGTGGGGATTTTGGGAAACCATGATTATGGCAAAAACTGGTCAGAGCAGCATGTAGCCGATACAGTAACAAAAGTACTTTCAAATTCAGGGATAGAGGTATTAAGCAATGAACAACAAACATTCAATGGTTTAAACATAATAGGTTTGGATGATTATTGGGGACTTAATTTTGGTCCGTCAGATTTGATGGGAAAGATAGATGACCAAATGGCCAATTTGGTGCTGTGCCATAATCCAGATGTTTGTGATTTAGACGTATGGAATGGCTATAGAGGATGGATTCTTTCTGGCCATACGCATGGTGGTCAGTGCAAACCACCGTTTTTGCCACCACCTTTATTACCAGTGGAGAATAAACAGTATTCTTCAGGGCAAATAGAGCTGGGTGATGGGCGCAGGTTATACATTAACAGAGCACTAGGCCACTTATGGCAAATTCGCTTCAATGTCAGGCCAGAAATTACCCTCTTTCGGTTGGAGAGTGCTAATCCGGGGTGACCTGTAAAATAGCGTATCGACTTTATTTTACTCTTGTCTTTTGGAATCGCTAATAATGGACTAATTTTCGAAGTAAACCTAAGCGATACCATGAAGAAAGAAATATACTGGTTGGCCGGGACATTGGTCCTTGTGATTGTACTGCACCTATTTCATTTTGGCTGGGAAGGCTTTCAGCCAGATACACAGTTTGACCTGCAAGTGTTTGACTCTTACTTTGCGATGAGCAGTCTTTATTTTTTGTGGCCCTTTGCCGTGACCTGTTTCTTTTTGGTGTATTTGGTAAAAGTGATGGCCATGGCCTTTAGTAGCGGACCTGCCAATTTGATCTTGATGATTGCTTCCATTTTTCTGTTCCTGTTTACCACACGTGGCGGCTTGATCATGGGCGGTGTGCTTCAAGGTGAATCCCTGGTCAATTTTGCCACAGCAATGGTGGTGGTCCAATTAGTTTTACTCGTGCTTTTGGCTTACACGGCCTTTAGGACTGGAAACCTGAAAAAATATGGGTCGTGAGTCACACAGGAGTTCAGGATGGATTACACAGCTTAACCTAATAGCGTCGGCATGAATGATCAACTGCTCAAAAACATAGCAAAATACGTCACACTCAGTCCCGATGAGATTGATCTTTTTCGCACCTTCTGGACGGAGAAGACACTTCTGAAGGGAGACTATCTGCTGAGAAATGGAGAGGTGTCCAAAAGTGATAACTACGTGGTCACCGGCGCACTTAAGGCATTTTATATTTCAGATAAGGGCAATGAGGAGATTTTGTACTTTGCCATTGACGATTGGTGGGCGACAGACATCTTGAGTTTTCAAAAACAAACACCTTCCATTTACACTATTCAAGCATTGGAAGATACCTTGTTATTACAAATTCACCGTGATTCTTTTCAGGAAATGCTGCAACGCATTCCAACCTTAGAGACCTATTTTAGAAGTATTCTGGAGAGCTATGTGGGGAGTTTACAGCAGCGCATTATCACCAGCAATTCAAGTAATGCTGAACAGAACTATATTGATTTCATAGAGAAATATCCAAAAATATCGGCCAAAGTACCCCAATACCTGATAGCTTCTTACTTGGGTGTAACACCGGAATTTATCAGCCGCATAAGAAAAAGAAAGTAATACTGATTGAACTAGGTCAATTTTTTTGTGGCACCTGATGGGGATTTTTGTAGGGTAAACTAACTGCAAAAATCATATGAAAAAGGTATTGATCATTAACGCTAGCGTCAGGAATGAAAGATCACATAGCCGTAAGCTGGCGCGATTGTTCATGGAAAATTGGCAAGAAAAAAATCCAGCTGATTCCTTTACCAACAGAGAAGTAGGGCTAAGTGAAATTCCCCCAGTGGATGAAGGCTGGATAGCCAGTGCTTTCATCGATCCTGAAGCAAGAAATAGCGAAAACCAAAAAGGAGTGGCTTTCAGCAATGAGCTGATAAAAGAACTAAAAGGCCACGATGTCTACGTAATCGCCACTCCCATGTACAATTGGTCTATTCCAAGCGGGCTGAAAGCCTATATTGATCAGGTCATGAGGATCAACGAAACGTGGAAATTCCGTTCGGGGCAGCCAGATGGAGACTACGTGGGCTTGTTGAAAAACAAGCAATTGTTCATTCTTTCCAGCAGAGGTGACACCGGCTATGGTGAAGGGGAAAAGAATGGGCACATGAATTATCAAACGACCTATTTGAAATTTATTTTTGGAATGATGGGAGTAAAGAATGCTAGCGTTATTTCCTTGGATAATGAAGAATTTGGAGGTGATCGATTTGAAAAATCCAAACTGGCGATTTATCAGAAAATCAAGGCAATCTAGCCTTACTCGTTTTGGGAAGACTGGCGATGAGTATTATTGGCCAGCCTTTTCAAGGCAAGTGGAAAGCGAACGATGGATTCCAAAGGTTACTTTTGTGCTTTCGATATTTCAAATTCCGACCATTACTTTCCTATTTTACAGTCTTATAACCTCCTAACGTTCCATCCTTTAAACCCAAAGGTTCTCCAATTTTTTTAACCAAAAATAGTATGCATGCATACAAAATTATTAGTATATTACGTTATGCTAATACAGCAATGAACTGAGACAATGAAACCTGAAGAAACCGTAGATTTCCACATCAAATCTGCCTGGCATGCCATCTCGCGCATGTACAACCAGAAGGCAGTCGAAGAGGGATTTACCACCTCCATCGGGTTTGTACTTATCAATATCAATTCGCATGAAGGCACTCCTGCCACCAAGATAGCCCCGCTGATGGGGCTGGAGTCAAGGAGCATTACCCGCATGCTAAAATCCATGGAGGAGCGAGGCCTGATTTGCCGCAGGCCTGATCCTGATGACAAGCGATCGGTCCGTATTTTTCTGTCCCCTGAGGGCAAGCGGAAAAAGGAAAAATCCATCGAAACCATTCAAGCATTTAACCACGCCATCCGGGATGTGGTCACCAAAAGGGAAATGGAAATATTCTTTCGGGTTTTTGAAAAGATCAACCAAGTAATCGAGCATCAATAAACTGACCATATAGTTCCGCTACGGCGGATCCATCTAAAAATCATTTTAACCTATGAAGAGAGCCATTCAAAAAGTAGCCATTTTAGGTTCAGGAGTAATGGGATCCAGGATTGCCTGTCACTTTGCCAATATCGGCGTGAAGGTACTTTTGCTGG